>NZ_WQFL01000001.1:0-1225438 GCF_013034175.1 Ruegeria sp. HKCCA5463 | reverse complement strand
TCGCCCGCCAGCGCCCGAAACCATCATACCAATGGATCGCAGGCCGACAATGCACCAACAATCAATTTGGACCAGTCAGATGAGGCTGCTCAGGGCACTCCTTTTGGGTAAGCCAGCGACATGGACATCGCGCTGATTATGAAAAACAGCGGCACCCCCATCGAAAAATAGTCGACACCCCAGTCTGTGTAATCGACACCAAGCGGATGAATTTTCACCGCGTGTACAAACACGACCGCAGACGCCGCGATACCGCGCAGTGAATCAAGGCCATGCGCCCTTTGATCTTTGAGATTGCCTGTCATGATCCACTCGAGATGCCGCGCCTGTGCTGCCAAATGACTTCGACAGCGGTGAATGCCAGCGATAGATGGTTGGCGCGCGATGGCAATCCGAATGACGGTTTCAAGGCGGAGACACGCTGGGGGATCGCTGCGTGCGGGGCCGTGGCCGTCTGCGGGATCTGGAGTTGGCAGACGTTGAACCGGCGGGCTCGTCCACTTGCATTGCATTTCCGGGGCCCGTAACAAAGCCGCAGGCAGGGATGCGCGCTATACATCTGCAAAGATGCGTTTTTTCCCGCTATCCTGAATTTGCGGGCCACGGGTACAGGTAGACGCGATGAGACTTGTCATATCCACGATGAAAGACGAGGGGCCGTTCATCCTGGAATGGATTGCATACTATCTTTCGATCGGCTTCACCCATTTTATCGTCAATTCGAACGATTGTTCCGATGGCACCGACACGATCCTTCAGCGGTGCCAGGAACTGGGGTTTCTGGCGCATATCGACAATCCCGACCCGTGGGAATTTGGACCTCAGGCTTCAGCTTATGCAAACGCCATGGAACACCCCTGGTGCAAAGAAGCCGAATGGATATTGGTCTGCGACGTGGATGAATTTCTTGATATTCGCGTCGGCGACGGAACACTGGACGATTTGTTTTGTGCATTGCCGCATGCGGACGGTTTCGCCGCAATCTGGCAGTTATTCGGGCACAACGGAATCGTCGAGTTCGAAGACAGGTTCATTGTCGAGCAATTCACCCGTGCGGGCGAGCTTGGCGCCGTCAGTCCTCACAACTTGCGGGCGTTCAAATCGCTGTTTCGCAACAACGGATCGTATCGCACAATCAGCACGCATCGACCGCGCGGCCCGATACCCAACAAGGCGGATCGATTTGCTTGGGTCGACGGGGACGGTGATCCGTTGCCGCCGGCCATGCGAAGACGAGGGTGGGCGTATTCATCAACGGGCGCCGGGTTTGGGCGCAGGCTTTTTCGGATGAACCACTATGCGGTGAGGTCCGTGGAAAGCTATCTGATGAAGCGGTTGCGTGGGGATGTGAACACCTCGAGTTTTCATCCGAAGATGGAGGCAACAGGTCAGGCCTACTGGAAGCTGCATTGCTATAACGACATCGAAGAAACTTCGATCCTGTCCAAAGTTGCGCGACTTCGGGAGGTTTATGAAAAGCTGCGATCCGATACTGTTCTGGGGCAATTGCATCATCAGGCAGTTGCATTTCAAAAGGAACGCATCGCAAGCCTCAGAAAAACCGAGGTGGCGCAGGATTTTATCGCTAAGTTCAGCCGTTTTCGCAGCGGGCGCTATGTCAAGGCGCTGGACCTCGGCGTGATGGAAGATGGCGATCTGTCTTTCAACGCTGAAATGTACAAGGACCCGGACATCACATTTGCCCAGGTCGCGAAATGGACGCGGCTCGGCAAGATGTCCAAGCCCGAGAACTCCAAGCCATACAATTTTCCTTGGTTCGTTCGGCTCGATGCCCTCGAAACCTCGTTTGATTACGAAGAGGCCGCTGCGCAGCATGCGCAAATTACGGATGCCAAACAGGTTTCGGTGCCGTTCGATCCCAAGGATCCTGTCTACCTGCCTTCTGTCCCTCCGGAAGTTGAAAGAACAAAAGACCAGCGGCAGAGTTTTCTTCGATCAATCAGTGGCAAGAAGAACTGGGTGCTGATCGGACATGTTGAGACTGAAATCATTGAAGAAATACTTGATCTGGACGCTGTCGAGAAATTGACCGTCATAGGACCGTGGGGGCTGTCATGGGACGGTTTCACATGTCCGGATGCAATTCAGGATCCCGAGCTACAGGCGTTGGATCGCACGTTTTATGCATTGCTGGAGTATTTCCGCGACCCCATTCTTGCCGGACGATTGCGTGTCTACCGGGCGCTGCCCCCCTTGATGCTGAAGCTGTTTGAAGACGAAAGCGTCGGCGTCTTCATCATCCGCGGGGTGCGGGCAGAGCAGGTGATGACCCAGCTGTTGCGCCGTATCGACCGGGTTCTTGCCCCCGGGGGCAGTATCGCGTTCACATCCTATCGCCGTCACGGAGGCGGGTCATATACGGGTATGAATGCGGCGATAAACAGTTTCCTCGGGCGTAATGCTGCACGATACCGGATAACCAGCTTGCAGCCACCGTGGCTTGGCATCGACAAGTTGCCACCGCTTGGCAAAAAGGACACATAGCTTCTGGTTCTTGAGGCTGTGGCGTGGTAGCCATGGCGCAATGAACAAAACGGGTTTTGAGTGAATGTGATACCCGTCTGCAAGTGAGGTCGAGATGTCGAACGAACCCAAGGTTATCGGTGTTGCGCCCGGCGGCCAGAAGAAACCGAAGGCTGACAAAGCGACCAAACGCAAAAACAGCAAAGAAGCAATCCGCCGAACATTCCTTTCGCGTTTGCCAAAGGGGGGCTTGGCCGTTGAAATCGGCGTCTGGCAGGGTGAGTTCTCTCCGACCATCTTGAAACTGATCGAGCCCAGTCAGCTTTTTCTGATCGACCCGTGGAAGCATATTGGTGAGGAGTCGCACACAACCGCGTTTGTGGGTCGGACCGAAGACGAAAAGATGGAGGCCATCTTCCAGAAGGTCGTAAAGACTTTCGAGGCCGAGATCGAAGAGGGCAAGGTCGGTATTATCCGCGATTTTTCGGTGCCTGCGTTGGAGCTTTTTGATGATGAAAGCATCTCGTTCGCCTATGTCGACGGAGACCATTCGTATGAAGGCGTGACCGCTGATCTGGCCGCTTTGTTTCCCAAGATCAAACCCGGTGGGATCATGGCATTCGACGACTACCACCGCCGCGGCTGGTGGGGCGACGGCGTGATCCGTGCGGTCAACGAATTTCTGGGCCAGCACCCCCGAGAGTTGCGCATCCGCGCGATTGCCGGCGCGCAGATCGCCATCGAAAAGATTGTCCCGCAAGATGACAGCAAAGGTCAGAACAACTAGGCGGCGGGGATAAGTGGCAGCGATGGAAAAGCCTGAAAAAGTCCTCATCACCGCGATGAAGAACGAGGGTCCTTATATACTGGAATGGGTGGCCCATCACAAGGTGCTGGGGTTTGACCGGATCATTGTCTACACCAATGATTGTACAGACGGCACCAACCAGATTCTGAGACGGTTGCAGGACTTGGGCCATGTGGAGTTTCACAGGAACCGGGTTGGAACCGGAGGGATTCATCGGTCTGCGCTGCGACAGGCACGGCGCTTGCCGGTGGTGAAAGACGCAAAGTGGATATATGTCGGCGACGCGGATGAATTCCTGAATATTCACGTTGGAAATCACAGGGTTGATGATCTGATCGAGGCAACGCCCGGCGTTGACGTCATTTCCATCCCCTGGAAGATTTTCTCGAACAGTGGTCGGCATGTTATGCGCGATACGCTGGTGACGCGGCAGTTCTTCGATTGTGAACTGGATTTCGAACAAGGCGGGGCAGGGCGCCGGTTTGTCAAATCCCTGTTCAGGCAGGGCGATTTCTATCTTCGTTTCGGGTTGCACAACCCGCACCCCCGTCCCGAACTTCAGGCCGGCGTGTTCCGGTCCGTGCCCGGAGGGCACGCCACGGAACCTGCGCCCTTCGGCAACCATGTCTCGCCTCCGTTTGGTTTTGAAGTCGCACAGATCAACCACTATGCCGTCAGATCCACGCAGGCCTATCTGGCCAAGCGCAGCCGAGGTCGGGCAAATCATTCCTCGCAGACACTTGGAACCGAATATTGGGACCGCTGGAACCGTGGCGGTGCCAAGGATGAAACAATCCTGCGGTACAAGGATGAAGTGGATGCGGCGCTGGAAGAGTTTCGCGCCGACGACAGGCTTCGACGGCTACATAGAAGAGCGTTCCGCTGGCACAAGGCCCTGATCAACGATCTGCTGAAACTGCCAGAGTATGATGAGCTGTACCAGAAACTTCTTGAAAAACCGGCTGTGGATTTTGTCGCAAAGGACCGTGGCGTAAGGGAACGCATGTCGTCCAGCGCGCCGTCTTCGACTGACGAAAACCGGACAGAGTCCTGACAAAACAGCCCCTGGAGAAATAGACGAATGGTTGCGGATCACTCTCTTCCGACGATTGGGATGCTGTGGATGGAAGGCAGCCTGAGCTTTCTGGAGCAGATGTGCATGCTGTCATTCGTCGAATGCGGGCACAGGGTTGTTTTGTTCCACTATGGGCAAGTCGACAACGTTCCGGATGGTATCGAACTGGTGTCGGCAAACGAAATCCACGAACCCAGGCAGTTCATCGTGAACAACCAGTTCAAGACGCCGGTGCCCCAATCCGATATCTTCAGATTGCACCTGATGAAGAAAACGGATTTTCTGTGGTGCGACACGGATGTTTTGGCGCTTGCCCCGATACCAAGGGCCGATCATGTTTTTGGGTATTTCAACCGCGATACCATCTGCAATGCTGTTATGCGGCTGCCCTTCGACAGCCCCACGTTGAACGCGTATTCCGAATACTGCCAGGATCCCTATCCGATCCGCCCTTGGGTTGAAGGGGAGGAACGGAAAGAACTGGAACGCCTTAAACAGGCTGGAGAGTTGCCTCATGCGTCAGATCAGGAACACAGTGTCTACGGCCCCGGCGTCATGACATGGTTTCTGCGCCATTTCGACGAGTTGAAGCATGCCAGCCCCATACCGGTCTTTTATCCTTTGCCGTTCAGACGGGCAGGGCAGGCCAATGACATTCACGTCAGAGAGTTCAGGGACGCGTATATCAAAGAGGAAACGCTTGCCGTGCATCTGTGGGGGCGCCGGATGCGGTGGTGGATTGCAAACGGGATCAAGCGGCATTCGTTTCTGGATCGACGTTTGCGGAACCTGGGGGTGAGACCGGGCGACGCGCCTTTGCCGCGCCACGGCCGAGGGGGCCTCAAACCGGTGGAGTTTCCGGCAAACCTGCCCACCTTGCGCGCTACGACCGAAGAAATCCACGACGCCACCGGCGGCGTTGTTTCCGTTGCTCTGCTCTCTGACAGGGAAGACTATCTCAAGGCGGCACAGGCTGATCTCGACGCAATTGCAGCTGAAAATCTGTACGGTGCCAACACCCCGCCACGCGTCGGTTTTTCGCGCGGTTGGGAACACTATGGCAGTGACCCTGCTCGGCTGAATGCGCTTGGTATGTCTTTGTACAACTATGCGGATAGCCATCGGTCATTACCCGATCTGCGCGCGCCAAAGACATTCGCCGAAAAGCTGGTGGTCATGAAGCTGTTTGGCGAAGTCCCCGATGCGTTGATCTCTGACCGGTCCAAATACGTGGGCAGCGCCTCGGAATTGCTCGCCTGCCCACAGCGCATGTGGGAGGCGTACATTCCGGCATTGCCCGAAACACTCGACCTCGGGCCCGGCCAGTATTGGTTGAAAGGAACGATGAGCCATGGTCACAAGCTGGCCCTGTCGTTCCCGCTGGATCGTACGCAGCGCGACGATGCCAACCAGAAACTGGCCGCGTGGCACAAGACAAAAACGCCCGAAGGGTTCTGGACAGGCGAATGGTGGCGCGCCACGCAAAAGCCCCTCTATTACATCGAAGAAGACTTGTCCGCCGGGGATCGACAGGCCGGCACTTGGAAATTCTGGGTAATCGCCGGACGCGTGCAGCTGGTGCAGGTTGACCGTGACCGGGGGCGAGGGCGCATCCAGATGCTCCATGATCGCGACTACGATTACCTTGCAGATGAGCTGTATTCACCAACCAGCAGCACTGTTGAACCCCGGCCCGAACGTTTTGAAGACATGATCCGGATCGCTGAAACCCTGGGGCAAGACCTTGAATGCGCAAGCGTAGAGCTTTTCCCGGTTGGCGACAGGATTTGCTTGGGTGACATCATGTTGGCGCCGGTGTCGGGCAAGCACAAGATGCGGTCGGATGCGCTGGATCAGCGTCTGGGTGCTGCGTGGACCGGAACTCGGCTGTTTCCCGGCTGAGGCTGGACGATTCCCGGATCTTTCATGCCGCCGGAACAGGTGGCAGGGCCTATTCGACCGCGATTTCCTGGCGCAGTTTTCCAGTTGTTTTGTCAAAGATCAGAATGCGATTGTCATCGGTTGCGACGGCATACCAGTTTGCCCCGATGGTCAGGGCCTGCGCCCGGGCGCCGTCGGGCAGCGCGATCTGATCCGGCAAGGTCGGTGTGCGGTCCGATAGGCGGATGACAATCAGGGCGAATGTCACTAGAACCCCGCCAATCATCACCGCGGTCAACAGCATGACCATCCGCCGCAGCAATCGCAGTTGCGGAGTTTCCTGCGGTTCTTGAGGTTCGGAAGGGACAGTCATGGGCACCCGCCAGATTGAGTTTCAGATCGCGGCCGATCCGCCGCCTCGCCTTGATAAGGCGCTTTCCCGGGATGTGCCAGACGGGGAAAACCTGTCGCGCACCCGACTTGCGCGTCTGATCGAAGGGGGCGCGGTGCAGATCGACGGTGCCGAGATACGCGACCCCAAGGCCAAGGTGGCCGAAGGGGCACGGGTCACGATTGCCGTGGCCGAGGCCGAAGACAGCCATATCGGTCCCGAGGACATCCCGCTCGAGATCGTCTTCGAGGATGCGGACGTAATCGTCGTCAACAAACCCGCAGGCATGGTCGTGCACCCTGCGCCGGGATCACCCAGCGGGACATTGGTGAATGCTTTGCTCCACCATTGCGGAGACGATCTGTCGGGCGTCGGCGGGGTGAAACGCCCCGGTATCGTGCATCGCATCGACAAGGAAACCAGTGGTCTTCTGGTGGTCGCTAAGTCAGACGCGGCGCATCACGGTCTGGCCGAGCAGTTCGCGGCGCATAGCGTCGAACGGTATTACCGTGCGGTGTGTTACGGGGTGCCGGATGCCAACGATCCTCGGTTGCGCGGTGTCAAAGGGATCAGCTTTGAACCCGGCAACATCATGCGCGTCACAACGCAACTTGCGCGACACAAGACCGACCGTCAGAAACAGGCGGTTCTGTTCCATGGCGGGCGGCATGCCGTGACACGCGCACGCGTTGTCGAGACATTTGGTGTGCCGGCGGGTCTTGCCCTGATCGAATGCTGGCTTGAAACCGGCCGAACCCATCAGATCCGCGTTCATATGGCCCACGCAGGGCACGGGCTGGTGGGCGACCCGGTTTATGGTGGCAAGCGCAAGCTGTCCGCAAAAGCGTTCTCTGCCGCCGCCGCAGGTTTTGTAGGCGCTTTTCCCCGTCAGGCGCTTCATGCCGCCGTTTTGGGATTCGAGCACCCTGTCACCGGTGAATCCCTGCGGTTCGAGGCCGATTTGCCGCAAGATATGCAATGCCTTGTCGAACGTCTGCGCACACCGCTGTCATAATAAGCAAACTCCTGTGAAAAAGGGCTTTTTACCTTTTCTTAACGTAAGATTAATTCCAGACTGTTAGCAGCACCTCTTGAATGGGAAGGGTTCCTTACCCATATCCTATGTTAAACATCTAAACATTTGTCGGAGGGACACAATAATGGCAAACTACGCAAATCTTCCCGCACCGACGCCCGAGGGCGGCCTGAATCGCTATATGCAGGAAATCCGCAAGTTTCCTCTGCTGGAGCCGGAAGAAGAATACATGCTGGCCAAACGCTGGGTCGAAGAGCAGGACACCGAAGCCGCGCACAAGATGGTGACGTCTCACCTGCGTCTGGCGGCCAAGATCGCCATGGGCTATCGCGGCTATGGTCTGCCGCAGGCCGAAGTGATTTCCGAGGCCAATGTGGGCCTGATGCAGGCTGTCAAACGGTTTGACCCTGAAAAAGGCTTCCGTCTGGCGACCTATGCAATGTGGTGGATACGTGCCTCGATCCAGGAATACATTCTGCGGTCCTGGTCTCTGGTGAAACTGGGCACGACCTCGGCGCAGAAAAAGCTGTTCTTCAATCTGCGCAAGGCCAAGGCCCGCATCGGTGCACTGGAAGAGGGCGACCTGCGCCCTGAAAATGTCAAGAAGATCGCCACTGATCTGGGCGTGACCGAAGAAGAAGTGATCAGCATGAACCGCCGGATGTCCGGTGGCGATGCGTCCCTGAACGCCACGGTCGGGTCCGAAGGCGAAGGCACCATGCAATGGCAGGACTGGCTTGAGGATGAGGATGCCGATCAGGCCGGTGATTACGAAGCACGCGATGAACTGGAAGCACGTCGGGAATTGCTGGCGGCGGCTTTGGATGTGCTGAATGATCGGGAAAAGGATATCCTGACCCAGCGCCGATTGATGGATCAGCCTGTCACGCTCGAGGAGTTGAGCACTCAGTATAACGTAAGCCGAGAACGCATTCGCCAGATCGAAGTGCGCGCGTTCGAGAAGCTGCAAAAGAAAATGCGGGATCTGGCGCGGGAAAAAGGCATGCTGGGCGTCAGCTAACAGTTGCGCCCCTGCTTGCCTCGGAGGAAGATTCTTTGCGTTCAAGCAATAACGGAAAACGCCCTCTGATGATCAGGGGGCGTTTTTTGAGAATGTTTGCAGAAACTGAAGCATAGCCCTGAATCAATGGCTGAAGGTCGAAAGCTGTGTTAGGAAAAGACGTGTTTCGTTTTTGATTTCGCAGCAGAACGAGCGCTGGTGACCCTTCGGGAAGCGTGAAATTTGAAACAAGCCGAGAACGGAGGGCGCAATGCAAAGACCGGTTCAATTTGGTGTATTGGGTGCCGCGAAATTTGCCCGCGAATACATGGCCCCGGCAATACATGCCGCCAATGGGGCGCGCTTGGCCGCGCTGGCAACTTCGGATGCCGCAAAAGCAGAGCCGTTTCAGTCCTTTTGCCCGGATTTGCAAGTATTTGACAGCTATGATGCATTGTTGGCAGACGCCGGAATCGACGCAGTCTACATCCCGTTGCCCAACCATATGCATACGGAATGGAGCCTTAAGGCTTTAAAGGCTGGCAAGCATGTTCTGTGCGAAAAACCCATGACCATGAAGGCGGATGAATTCGACGCATTGATCCAAAAGCGGGACCAATGCGGCCTGCTGGCCGCCGAGGCATACATGATCGTCCATCACCCTCAATGGCAGCTTGCAAGGAAACTGATCGCTGATGGTGCCATCGGCAATTTGGTACATGTGACCGGTGCATTCAGTTTCGACAATCGCTCTGACACTCGGAACATTCGAAACCGTGCGGAAACGGGCGGCGGAGCATTGCGTGACATCGGGGTCTACGTGATCGGTGGAGCACGCTTTGCAACCGGGCAAGAGCCTGTGTCGGTGCAATCCGCGATCCGTTGGCAGGATGATATCGACATCTTTACCGAAATACGCGCCCAGTTCCCCGGATTTACCTATTCCAGCTATGTGTCCATACGGATGCATCCCCATCAGGAGATGGTATTTCACGGCGAAAGCGGTTTGATCCGCCTGACGACCCCGTTCAATGCGCGTGTGTTTGGCGAGGCTCGGGTCGAGCTGCACTGGCCGGGGCTTGAAGTTCAGGTTACCCGCTTCCCCGGAGCAGACCATTACAAGTTGCAGGTCGAGGCCTTTTGCCGATCAATCAGGGACGGGGCGGAGTATCCCTGCCCTTTGGAATTCTCACGCGGGACGCAAGAGGTGATTGATCGTGTATTCGAGGGCGCGGTTTCACTGTAACTTGCGTTGCGGCCAACGGCTCAGCTATCCTGAGTGTCACAGTTTCAGGAGATGACCGATGGCCGGAGGTTGGGCACGCGACGGCGCTGTAAGCGAACAGATCGAAGCGTCGATCTCAGATGAACTGGCGCGGATGCAGGCGCAAAAGCGGCCCCAGGGCGAAAGCCTGACCCATTGTGCCGAATGCGAGGAACCTATCTCGGAAAAGCGTCGCGTCGCGTTGCCGGGAGTAAAGCTCTGCCTGGATTGCCAGCAAGAGCGGGACGGCGCGTTCAAGGCGCGCGGCGGCGTCAATCGGCGTGGATCGAAAGACAGTCAGTTGAAGTGATCTTGGTATGGCCGCGATGAGCCCATTGTGTCGGATGCGCCACTGGTTATGAATGTCCGAAGTCGGGAACGCAAATAAGTCATATGAAGAATCTCATACTCTTCTTGTTTTGTTCAGTCGGAGTATTGATAACCCTGCCAATAGTTCTGGTTATGGTTTGGTGGAGTTGGATTCACTTTGTTCAAAGCCCGCGATTTGCTTCTACGTTCTTTGAGGACTTGCTAGATATCGAAGACGTAGTCGAAAGCCGTAGATGGCATTGGGGCAGTCATCCATGGGCTGACAACGTATTTGGTTGTTCCTATGCAATTGCAAGTATTTCAGGGAACGCTGCATCAACCCCACCAGCGAACTGGCACGCCGATTGGGTCGAAACACCAGTTGCCGTCCCTGAAGGTCGCCACGATATCCTTGGCGCATGCACCTATCTTTGGCCAGAAGAGCTCAACGCTCGACTAATCCGAGCGCATGACGAACCAGGTTCATATTATTCCTCCAACTCAGAGACTTTGTTGCTTTATTCACCCAAAGAGAGAATCGCCGCAAGTATACGCTTCGGGGATTAAGCCGCCATTGGAACAAGCATACCAAATGGCGGTAATGTCCCACGTAGCGGCCGCTTGCATTCAACAGCCCCTTGGGCGCGACAGTGCCGAGGAAGGAGGATTTCCACAAGGCAGATGTCGCCACCCTCTGTTACGGGCGTCTCAGCCCTCCATCGCCTCCAGCTCGTCAATGAAGCCCGAGATCATCGACAGGCCCTTGTCCCAGAATTTCGGGTCGCTGGCATCTAGCCCGAACGGGGCCAGCAGTTCTTTGTGGTGCTTTGATCCACCTGCGCGCAGCATTTCGAAATACTTGTCCTCGAAACCTTCGGCGCCGCTTTCATAGACCGAGTATAGCGCGTTCACCAACCCGTCGCCGAAGGCATAGGCGTAAACGTAGAAGGGCGAATGAACAAAGTGCGGGATATAAGCCCAGAAGGTCTCGTACCCGTCCATGAATTCGAATGCCGGGCCAAGACTTTCGGCCTGAACGCTCATCCACAGGGCATTGATGTCGTCTGGGGTCAGCTCCCCCTCGCGGCGGGCGGCGTGCAGTTTGCATTCAAAGTCGTAGAAGGCGATCTGGCGGACCACCGTGTTGATCATGTCCTCGACCTTGCCGGCCAGCAGAACCTTGCGCTGTTCGGGCGTTTCGGCCTGGTCCAGCATCTTGCGGAAAGTTAGCATCTCGCCGAAGACGCTGGCGGTTTCGGCCAGCGTCAGCGGCGTCGAGGACAGCATCTCGCCCTGATCGGCAGCCAGCACCTGATGCACGCCGTGGCCCAGCTCGTGCGCAAGCGTCATCACGTCGCGCGGTTTGCCCAGATAGTTGAGCATCACGTAAGGATGCACCTCGGTCACGGTGGGATGCGCGAAGGCGCCCGGAGCCTTGCCGGGCTTCACCGCCGCGTCGATCCAGCCTTTCGAGAAGAACGGCGCCGCGATGTCGGCCATGCGGGGATCGAAGGCGGCGTAGGCTTCCATCACGGTTTTCTCGGCGTCCTCCCACGACACGGTGCGGGTGTCTTCCATCGGCAGCGGCGCGTTGCGGTCCCAGACCTGCATCACATCCAGCCCCAGCCACTTGCGCTTGAGCTCATAGTACCGATGACTGAGTTTGGGATAGGCGGCCACGACCGCCTCGCGCAGGGCTTCGACCACTTCGGGTTCGACATCGTTCGACAAGTGACGCCCTGTTTGCGCGGTCGGCATCTTGCGCCAGCGATCGACGATTTCTTTCTCTTTGGCCTGCGTGTTGTGGACACGGGCAAATGTTTTGATGTTCTCCTGAAACACGCGGGCCAGTTCGCGCGCCGCGGCCTCGCGCTTGGAGCGGTCCTGTTCGGTCAGCAGGTTCAGGGTGCCTTCGATGTTCAGTTCGTCGCCGTCCACCGTAAAGGTCAGTCCGGCGATGGTTTCGTCGAAAAGACGCTCCCACGCGTCGCCGACAACGCCCAGATCGTGCAGGAATTTTTCCAGCTCGTCAGACAGCTGATAGGGCTTCATCGCGCGGATGCGCCGGAACACGGGCTCGTATCGGGCAAGATCTGGGTTGGCAGCAAAATGCGCCCCAAGCACATCATCTTCGATCCGGTTGATCTCGAGCGTGAAAAACACCAGAGGCGTCGTGAACACGGTGATCTTTTCCTGCATGTCCGACAGGAACTTGGCCCGCTCTGCGTCGGTGGTCAGTTGGTAATAGCGCAGACCGGCAAAGGACATGATACGGCCTGCGACGGCGTTGATCTTTTCATTGCGCTGAACGCAGGCCAAAAGGGCCGCGGCGTCCAGCTCTGCCAGCTTGCCTTCATAGTCGGCAGCAAAGGCGGCACATTCGCCTTCCAGCCAGTCTAGGTCGCGCGCCAGTTCGGGCGCCTCTTCAGAGGCGTAGAGATCCGTCAGATCCCATTCGGGAAGATTGCCCAGATTGTCGTCACCGCCCATTGCGTTTGCGTCACGGACGGGAAAGGGAAGGTCGCGCATGGATCACCTTTTGTAGACTGCTTTGCAAACATCTAGGGTTGGCGCGCGCGGATCACAAGCGGCCAATCCCAAGGTGAAAAGGTTTACGTGGAAACCAGCTTGGACGCCCCATTTGATTGGTTGGCCCGGAAATGACTGGCAAGCTGGTCCAGAACCGGGCCCCGAACGTCCGGTGCTTCCATCAGCACTTCATGTTCACCGTTCGGGATTTCGATCAATGTACCATTCGGCCAATTGGCCATGCGCGCCCGTATGGCCTTGCGATCCACGATTTGTTCGTGGCTGCCCAGAAAAGTCAGACAGGGTGTTTTTGGGGCGGGCTGTTCCATCAACCATTCGCATTCGTCCAGCGACTCGCGCAGCCAGCGGTTGGAAGGGGCACCAAGAGCCAGTTCGGGATGCGCATTCAGCTGATTTTGCATCATCCGGTACATGTCTGGGTCGCGGGTCAGCATATTCCCGTCGAATGGCTGCGACAGGACATAGCTTTCAAGCGTCGTGGTCGGGGGGGTGCGTTCGCCAAGGCCAAGCGCGGTGCCCCAATACGCTGTAACGCGGCTCAGAGGTTTCATGACCGGAGTGAAGAAAATTCCCCACATCGGGCCGGTGAACGCGCACGCGGCAAAGCACCCTTTTTCGATGACGGCACGCAACCCGATGGCACCGCCCATCGAATGCCCGACGACATACCACGGCTTGGGCAAATCCAGAGCGTTGGCAAGGTCCAGGGTTGACTGAACATCATATTGGTAATCGGTGAAATGATCGACATGGCCGATGCGTGGGTTGTCCAGCAACCGATCCGCAAGACCCTGACCGCGCCAGTCCACGGCCAGCATCGCAAAGCCGCGCTTCGCGAATTCACCGGCGGTACTGCCATATTTTTCGATATATTCGGTGCGTCCGGGGAACATCATGACGGTGCCATGTGCGCCATCATCCGGAAGCCAGTGACCCACGCGAATGCGTTTTTGGTCAGACGTCGTCAACCAATGGGCCTTTCCACCGGCAGGTCCGCCGGCCACGTCTTCAAAAAAGGGGGCCGGCGACAACTCCATCAGGCCAGCACCGAGGCAAGCTTCATGGCAACACCCATGTCGCCGTCAATGCTCAGCTTTCCGGACATGAACGCGCCGGTCGGATTCAGCTCACCGCTGAGGATCTGTTCGAATGTCTCTGCATCAGCGCTCATGGTGACACTGGCCTCTTCATCGCTGACCCGCGCACCGTTTTCGTCCAGAACGATCGAACCCAGATCGGTGATGGCGAACTTGGCCGTGTCATCAAACGCGCCGCCATCAAGTTTTTCGTTCAGTGCGGCAGCCGCCTTTTCAAGAGTCTCGCTCATGCTTTTCCTCATATTGTTAGTGCGCCGTGAATGGACATCCCCGGTCGCAACGCTACACTGCCTATTGTTATGAGCATTGCAATTCACAATCTCAAAGGTACCGTTGCGGCACTTTTTGTCCTAGTCACGTTTTCCACCAGTTGTTTCGCGCAGCAGGCGGATTCACGGGACGAGGATGAGTTGCTGCAAAAACTGGCGCAGTCGACCCCGGAACAGGCAATTGCACTGGATCGGCAGTTGCAGGCGCTGTGGTCGCAATCGGGGTCTGCGTCGGCTGATCTGCTGCTGGAGCGGGGACGCGAGGCCTTGGATGAGGGCGACGTCGACGCTGCTCTGGATCACCTGACCGCGCTGACGGATCACGCGCCTGATTTTGCCGAAGGCTGGCATCTGCGCGCATCTGCCTTTTTCGGGGTGGAGCGATTTGGTATGGCAGCCGCCGATCTGGAACATGTGCTGACGCTGAATCCAAATCACTATGAGGCTATTTACGGTCTGGGTCTGATCTTTGAAGTTATCGGGGAACCTCGGAAAGCCTACGAGGCTTATTCTCGGGCGTTGTCTATACATCCTCATCACGAAGAAGTAACCAATGCCGTGAATCGGCTGAAGCCTCAGGTTGAAGGCAAGGCGCTGTAAGGCTCGGGGCAGGGGGCGAATGTGAGCGGGTCATCCCGAATCGTGGCCGTACTTGGCCCGACCAACACTGGTAAAACCCATTACGCTATCGAACGCATGCTGGGCCATCGGACCGGCGTGATCGGTCTGCCGCTGCGCCTGCTGGCGCGCGAGGTCTATGACAAGATCGTTGCGATCCGTGGGCCGTCGGTGGTGGCGCTGGTCACGGGTGAAGAACGGATCGTACCGCCCCGCGCCCAGTATTGGGTGTGCACGGTTGAGGCGATGCCGGAAGGCATGGGCGCTGATTTTGTTGCCATCGATGAGATCCAGCTCTGTGCCGATCCGGAACGGGGTCACGTCTTCACCGACCGTCTGCTTAGGTCTCGCGGCACGAACGAGACATTGTTCCTGGGCTCGGACACAATGCGTGGCCCGATTTCGGCGCTGGTCCCCCAGGCGCAGTTCGTGCGGCGAGAGCGGATGTCACAGCTGGTTTACTCGGGCTCCAGAAAGATCAGCCGGATGCCTGCACGCAGCGCCATCGTGGGGTTCTCGGTTGAAAACGTCTATGCCATCGCCGAATTGCTGCGCCGCCAGAAAGGTGGTGCCGCGGTGGTCATGGGGGCGCTCAGCCCGCGGACCCGGAATGCACAGGTGGACCTGTATCAAAACGGCGAGGTTGATTACCTGGTTGCCACGGACGCTATCGGGATGGGGTTGAACCTGGATGTGAACCACGTTGCGTTTTCATCCCTGTCCAAATTCGATGGGCGCAGGATGCGTCCGCTTGCGCCGAACGAGCTGGCGCAGATCGCAGGCCGGGCAGGTCGCGGGATGTCGGATGGCACCTTCGGCGTAACCGGAGAGGCCCCGCCGCTGGACGAGGGCGTGGCACAGGCGATATTGGACAGCCGGTTTACGCCGATGAAAAAGCTGAACTGGCGGAACGCCGCCCTTCGGTTCGGCTCGATTGAAGCGTTGATCGACTCGCTTGAGGTCAGCCCGGATGATGAACACCTGATCAAGGCCCGCCCTGCTGATGACCTGAACGCTTTGAAATCGTTGTCGCAAGTGACCGAGGTTGTCGCCCGTGCAAGCGACGGCCCGTCCATCCGGTTGCTGTGGGATGTGTGCAGAATCCCTGATTTTCGCGGTATCAGCCATGCGGAACACGCCAGCTTGCTGGAGGTGATCTATGGCCATCTGCATGAACGGGGATCTATTCCCGACGAGTTCATGGCGCGGCAGATCAGACGGATCAATCAGACCCACGGCGATATCGACGCTTTATCTAAAAGATTGGCATATATTCGCACGTGGACATATGTTGCGCAGCGGAAAGGGTGGGTTCGTGACGAATCACATTGGCGTGACGAAACCCGCACTGTAGAAGACAGACTGTCCGACGCTCTGCATGAGCGTCTCACGCAAAGATTTGTGGATCGGCGCACATCGGTTTTGTTGCGCCGGCTCAAACAGAAGGAGGCCCTTTTGGCCGAAGTAAATGACAAGGGTGAAGTGACCGTCGAAGGCGAATTCGTCGGTCGTCTGGAAGGGTTCCGGTTCATCCCGGACAAAAGCGCGCAGGGAACCGAGGCGAAAGCTCTGAAATCGGCGTCTCTGCAAGCACTCGCGCCGCAATTCCATCTGCGCGCCGATCGCTTCTACAACGCGCCCGATACTGAAATTGATTTCACTGATCAGGGTGGCCTGATGTGGGGTGAATACGCCGTTGGCAAGCTGGTTGCCGGGGCGGAACCTCTCAAACCCATGGTCGAAGTGTTCGTTGACGAAGCCGCGGGGCCGGATGTCGAGCAGAAAGTGCAGCGCCGTTTGCAGCACTTCATTGACCGCAAGGTGGCCGCTCTGTTCGAGCCGCTGCTGAACCTGTCCCGCGATGAGGAACTCAGCGGCCTTGCCAAAGGATTTGCTTTCCGCATGGTCGAAGCGTTGGGTATCCTGCCCCGCGCCCACGTCGCACAAGAGGTCAAGGATCTTGATCAGGACGCCCGCGGGGCCTTGCGCAAGCATGGTATCCGGTTCGGCCAGTTCACCATTTTCATGCCGCTGCTGCTGAAACCGGCCCCCACACGTCTGCGTCTCGTGCTCTGGGCGCTGTCCAGCGGGTTGCAGGAATTCCCCGAAGCGCCGCCTCCGGGCCTGGTGACCGTGCCGGTCGCCAAGGATGCGCCGCAGGGCTATGACACCATGTGTGGCTACCGCGATGCGGGCGAGCGTTCGATCCGTATCGACATGCTGGAACGTTTGGCGGACATGCTGCGCGCAGAAAACAGCCGCGGCGGATTCGAAGCCAAACCCGATATGCTGTCGATCACCGGTATGACGCTGGATCAGTTCGCAGACCTTATGCAGGGGCTGGGATACAAGGCGGAACGCGGCGAGCGGCCGAAAGTCAAACCTGCACCGGTCGAACAGCCGGCGGCAGCTGAAGCGGACAAACCGACCGCCGAAGAAGCCCCGGCAAGTGAAGTCGCGGCAGAAGAGGTCGCCGCACCCGCCGAGGCGGCAGCCGAGGCTACCGACGGCACCGAGGCGGCAGCCGAGGCTGGCGCGGACAGCCTTCCCGCAGAACCAGTGTCAGACGAACCCGAAGTTGAAGTGTTCTACACCTTCACCTGGGCCCGTCAGCGACAGCCCAACCGAGGCCCGCGCCGCGAGCAGGGGCAGGGCAAAGGCAAACCGCGCGGCAAACCGAAGGATGGCCGTGGCAAACCGCACGGCAAGAAGGGCGGCAAGCCTCAGGGCGCCAAGACCTTCTCGTCGCGGCCGCCGAAAAAGGAAAAGGCGATTGATCCCGACAACCCGTTTGCAGCCGCGCTGATGGGTTTGAAGGACGGCAACTGATCCGAAATGGCCGAGGCCAAGCTGCGGATTGACAAATGGTTGTGGCAGGCGCGGTTCTTCAAGACCCGCAGCCTGGCCGCCAAACAGGTCAGCGGCGGCCATGTCAGGTTGAACGGAAACCGGGTGCAAAAACCGGCGCAGGCCGTGGCACCGGGCGACGTTCTGACCTTTCCTCAGGGCCGTATCGTCCGCGTCGTGCGCATCGAAAAAATCGGGGATCGCCGTGGTCCGGCCCCCGAAGCGCAAACGCTGTATTTCGATATGACCGAAAAACAGGACGTTAGGCCCAAAAATCCGGGGTTTGAGGGAAAAGGTCGCCCGACAAAGAAAGATCGCCGTTCACTTGATCTTTCTCGCACCGAAGATCGCTGATCATATCTTGAAGAGTAGGCCAGACTGAATTAGCTAAACGCTCAAACCGCAAACGGGAATCCGATCATGACCTATGTTGTCACCGAAAACTGTATCGCCTGCAAATATACCGACTGTGTCGAAGTATGTCCGGTGGACTGTTTCTATGAAGGTGAGAACACGTTGGTCATCCATCCCGACGAATGCATCGACTGCGGTGTTTGCGAACCGGAATGCCCGGCCGACGCGATCCGCCCCGATACTGAACCGGGCATGGATCAATGGGTCGAATTCAATCGCAAGTACTCGGAAATGTGGCCTGTGATCGTCACCAAGAAAGATCCGCTTCCCGATGCGGAAGAACGCGACGGTGAAGAAGGCAAGATGGAGAAGTATTTCTCGGAAGCACCGGGCGAGGGTGGTTGAACGATTCGCGCTCAAACCCCTGTTTGATGCGAAAAGAACGCGGCACAACCTGTTGAAAACAGGTTGAATATGAAGATTTACCGTAGGGTAAACTTTCGGGTGTCGTATTTTTGTGATATACTTGGTTCTTGTATGATGACCGAGATTGGGATGCGCTCCACAAGTATGCTCGCTTTGGAGATTTGAATTTGTGACAATATCGCCGCCTGTCGGGGCTGAAAAAGTCCCCGCATGTGGTGCTTTTGTTGTCTGTGTCCCGTCCGCAAGCAAGGAAAAAACTGAATGACAAAGTCGAAAAAGCTCGAGTTCCGCCCGAACGACTATGTTGTCTACCCCGCCCACGGCGTAGGCCAGATCATCTCGATCGAAGAACAGGAAGTCGCGGGATTCTCTCTGGAGCTGTTCGTCATCTCATTTGAGAAAGACAAGATGACTCTGCGCGTGCCGACCAACAAGGTTACCGAATCCGGACTGCGGTCGCTCAGCTCGCCCGACGTGATCAGTCAGGCGATGAAAACGCTGAAGGGAAAGGCAAAGGTCAAACGCGCCATGTGGTCGCGCCGTGCTCAGGAATACGAACAGAAAATCAACTCGGGCGATCTGATCTCGATTGCGGAAGTGGTCCGCGATCTGCATCGCACGGACGACCAGCGCGAGCAGAGCTATTCCGAGCGTCAGCTGTACGAAGCTGCCCTGGAACGTCTGACCCGCGAGGTCGCGGCGGTTTCCGGCACCGGCGAAGTATCCGCTGCCAAACAGGTGGACGAAGTTCTGACCTCTCGCGCTGCCTGACAGCGAGTTCAATATGACAACAGGCCGCTCCACCATCGGGGCGGCCTTTTTCGTGGCTTGGTGAATTCCGCAAGTACCGCTAATTTCACTGTATATGCAGCAAGCTACAGGGCGGACATGAAGCAGACAGTTAGATATCTGTATATCGGACATGACCCGATTTCGGTCTGGTTTCGGTACGCTCTGATCCTGTTCGATGTTGCGACAATCATTTTCTTTGTCGCAACGGCTCACGTCCCTCATGGTCCCGGCTTGGTCCTTGCAAGCCAGTTGATCGGGTTTTTGATTTTCTTGGACTTCTCTGCGCGGCTTTGGATTTCAAAGGATCGTTGGAAGCTGCTGCGCCAGATTTATACGCTGGCGGATATTGTCGTCATCGTCTCGCTGGTTCTGGATCCGTTCCTGACGGGCAACCTAGCTTTCCTAAGGATTCTGCGGGCCTTGCGCCTGATCCATTCATACCACCTCCTCAGGGACTTGCGACGCGACAGTACCTTTTTTCGCACTCATGAAGACGCGGTGATTGCAGCAATCAATCTGATGGTTTTTGTCTTTGCCACCTCTACGGCGGTTTTGGTGTTCTTCATTCCGGAAGACGCACAAACGCCTTACATAGACGCGCTGTATTTCACCATGGCCACCCTGACCACAACCGGGTTCGGTGACATCACGCTGAGCACCCCTTGGGGCAAGCTGTTCTCGGTGTTCATCATGGTCGTGGGTGTCGCGTTGTTTGTCCGTTTGGCGCAGGCGATATTCATGCCGCAGAAGGTACGTCACAAATGCCCAAGCTGCGGGTTGTATCGGCATGATCCGGATGCCGTGCATTGCAAGCATTGCGGTGGAACACTGCGGATCGAAACAGGCGGCGCGTCCTAAATCTGCGCGCCGATGGCAAGCAGAAACGCGATCTCGGCCAGTTGTTGCGATGCCCCAAGTATGTCCCCGGTCTGGCCACCGATCTTCTTGCGCGCTGTCAGCGCCAAGATGGCAGCAACCGAGGCGGCAGAGAAGATGGCGGTGATCGCCGCACCCCCGCACAGGAAAACGGCGATTGGAGCGGCCAGGCCCAAGGACATGCTGACCGAAATCGCGCCGGGGGTTCCCACCGAATGGCTCAGCCCCGATTTTCTGGCGTTTGGCAGGGATGCCATCAAAACCGGCATCAGGGCGCGTGAGAACATGCAGGCTGCCAGAATCGCCCAAATCGACCCGGTTGCCAAAATCGTGGCAACTGCCGAAACCCGAGCAAGCTGAGAAAAAACCAAAGCGAGAACACCATAGGTTCCGATCTGGCTGTCTTTCATGATTTCAAGTCGACGTTCAGCGGTGAACCCGCCCCAGAGGCCGTCGAACGTATCGGCCAGACCGTCCTCGTGCATCGCGCCCGTCGTCATGATCAACGTTGCAACCAATAGGGCCGCGGCAACAAAAGGGGGCAGATGAAAGACAATTGCCAACCATCCGACCAGACAGGCAATCGCTCCGACGGCCAGCCCGGCGACGGGGAAGGCCCATGCCGCCTGTGCCTGCCGCTTGAATACAGGTTCGGGCATTCGGGGCAGGGGCAGGCGGGTCAACAGTACCAGAGCCAGCGGAATGTCCCACAGGGAAAAGGGATTGGTGTCGTTTTTATGCACGCCCGTGCCTTTCGGGGTCTTGTTGGTTTCGATGCTTCGGTTAAACACACAGGACCACTCTGATGCAATGAGGCTTTCATGTTGCCTGAACTGAATGATTTGAACGCGTTCCGTGCTGCGCTTGCAGCGGCTCCGGGGCCGGATGCCACCGCGGCGCAGGGCGCGGCAGAGCGAAACGGACAACTGACGAAACCCCCGGGCGCGCTGGGCCGACTTGAAGATTTGGCAATCTGGTACGCAGGATGGCGAGGAGATGCCCGGCCACAGATCGCGGCGCCACAGGTCATCGTCTTTGCCGGAAATCACGGCGTCACTGCACAGGGGGTCTCGGCTTTTCCGTCGGAAGTGACCGTGCAAATGGTGATGAACTTCGAACATGGCGGTGCGGCGATCAACCAACTGGCCCGGGCGGCGGGTGCAACGATGAATGTTCACGCGCTGGATCTGGACAACCCGACCGCAGATTTCACCCAGGCGCCGGCCATGACGGAAGCCGAATTGCTAGACGCGCTGCGCACCGGCTGGCAGGCCGTGGATCCGCAGGCTGATCTGTTGGTCGTGGGCGAGATGGGCATTGGCAACACCACCCCGGCAGCCGCCATTGCCTGCGCGCTGTTCGGCGGTGACGCGGCCGATTGGACAGGTCGCGGGACAGGCGTCGATGATGCAGGGCTGTCCAACAAGACCCGCGTTGTGGCCGAAGGTGTAGCGTTGCACAAGTCAGAGGACGGCCTTGAAATCCTGCGCTGCCTCGGAGGTCGTGAGATCGCGGCGATGGCAGGGGCGATTGCCGCCGCGCGGATATTGCGCATTCCTGTGATCCTTGACGGTTTTATCTGTACCGCCGCCGCTGCCTGCCTGTGGAGGCTGTCGGACACCGCGCTGGATCACGCCGTGGCCGGCCACCAAAGCGCCGAGGCCGCACACGGTGCCGTATTGGCGAAGCTGGGCAAGGAACCGCTGCTGAGTCTTGGTCTTCGGCTGGGCGAAGGGTCGGGCGGGGCACTGGCGATCAATATTCTCAAAAGCGCCGTGGCCTGCCATTCCGGTATGGCAACCTTTGCCGAGGCAGGAGTGTCTGACGGTTGATTCATTGCCTGACCCGGGCACAGGCTTGGGTCAGGCGGACTTCTTGGCGTGTTTTTCGGCCAGCTCCAGCAGCGCGGTTTCCAAATCTTTTTCCAGCTGCTGTGCACGCTCGATGTATTTCTTGTTTTCGGCAGTTGGCAGACCCGGGACCCATAGTTCGGCGAGATCGCGAACAGACATCCGGTCATGGTGATAAAAGGTCTGTTCCGCCTGTGCGGCCTCGTACTCACTTAGCCCGACATTCTCCAGAACATAGCGGCCTGCGCGCAATGAGCTGTCGAAAAGTTCCCGCACGATGTCGTTGGCGCCAGCCTGATAGAGCTCGTACACATGCGTCCGGTCGCGGGCGCGGGCGATGATGTGAAGGTCAGGGCGCTGCCGTCTGGCATACCCGACAAGCCGCGTGACTTGCTTGTGGTCATCCATGGCGGCGACAAGGACCGACGCTTTTTCCAACCCCGCAGCGCGCAGCAGTTCAGGGCGTGTAGGATCGCCCAGAAACCCTTTGACGCCAAAACGGCGCATCAACTGAATGGTTTCGATATCATGGTCCAGTACAACCGTCTTGAACCCGCTGGCCCGCACCAGCCGGTTTACAATCTGCCCGAACCGACCAATCCCGGCGATGATGACGGGGCCTTTTTCGTCAATTTCGTCCGGCACAGGTTCTTTGGAAGTGTCGCCGATCTTTCGCGACAGAAGATCGTAGATGATAAACAGAAGCGGTGTGATCAGCATCGTCAAAGCGATGATCATCAGCAGTTTTTGGGACAGGTCGGGGGGGATGACATTCTGTTGCGTGGAAAATGCCAGCAGAACAAAGCCAAACTCACCCGCTTGCGCCAAGCCCAAGGTAAACAGCCAGTGATCGCGCCCACGCAACTTGAAGGCCTTGCCCACAAGATACAGTATGATCCCTTTTGCAAGGATCAAAAGAAGCGCCAGACCGATCAGGTCAAGGGGATCATCAAAGAAATAGGCAACATCGATCCCGGCACCGACCGTGATGAAGAAAAGCCCAAGCAAAAGTCCTTTGAATGGCTCAAGGTCGCTTTCCATTTCATGTCTGAACTCGGAACTAGCCAGAACAACGCCCGCCAGGAAGGCGCCCAGGGCAGGGGAAAGCCCGACGAGGGTCATCAGGAAGGAAATCCCGACCACGATCATAAGCGCCAGGGCGGTATACATCTCGCGCAGGCGGGTCGCGTGGATGAAGCGAAACAGCGGGCGGGTCAGGTAGACACCGGCCAGGATGACAAACACCACTGCCCCGATCGTAACCAGCGTGACGGCCCAACCCGGCAGACCTTCGACCAGAGAAAGGCTGTGATGGTCCGCGCCGTGAAGGTCTCCGGCCCCGCGGTCAATCGAACCATCCGATTCGATATGAGGCATGGCCGGCAAGGCCAGAAGTGGAAGCAAGGCCAAGATCGGAATGACCGCTATGTCCTGCGTCAGCAGCACCGAAAACGTAGCTCGACCGCCATTTGTTCGCATCAGGCCCTTTTCCGAAAGAGTCTGAAGAACGATTGCCGTGGATGACAGCGACAAGGTCAGCCCTACGGCCAGGGCGACCGACCAGGGGTGGTTGGCGTACATTGCCACGGCAGCGATCGCAGCCGTCGACAACGCAACCTGCAACCCGCCCAACCCCAGCAACTTGTCGCGCATATCCCACAGGGCGCGCGGCTCCAGTTCCAGACCGATCAGGAACAGCATCATCACCACACCGAATTCGGCAACGTGCTGAAGGTTTTCCGTTTCCGCGCCGACAAGCCCAAGAACAGGTCCAATGATGATCCCGGCGGCCAGGTATCCCAGCACCGACCCCAGCCCCAGCCGTGCAGACAGGGGAACGGCGATGACCGCCGCTGCCAGATAGATCGAAGCCTGATATAGGAATACGTCCATAGGTGTCCTCTCGGGCCCGTTCAGGTGGGCAGGGGGGCGTCGCGTTTCAGTTGGTCCATTACGATCTGGCTATGGACCCTTGCAACGGCAGGATGCGGCAGGATGACCGAATGTAGCAAGCTGTTGAGCGCGGAAAGATCGTCACAATAGATGTGCAGCAGGTAATCTGCCTCTCCGGTCATCGTCCATGCGCTGGTAATTTCGGGGCGGGTGTCGACCATGCGGGCGAAGCTTGCAGATTGTTCAGGGCCATGAGTCCCCAGATGGACCTGAACAAAGCCTTGCACTTGCAGACCCAGTTTCAACGGGTCCAGCCGGGCGGCATACCCGGTTATGTACCCTTCGGCCTCAAGCCGCTGGCGGCGGCGCCCTGCCTGACTGGGCGACAGGTTCAGCATTTCGCCCAGTTGGTGCGCGGTCAGGTGTGCGTCCTTTTGCAGGGCGGAAAGCAATCGCTTGTCGGTCGCGTCCAGCATGTGCGGAAAAATCCTGCCTTTATTAACTTTTATGCGCGTTTTGCGCGCCTATCGGCAGTTTACACGAAAACAATGCGCAGAAACAGCGTCACAAAAGTCATATTTTTGAATCAGCAAAGAAATTCCTGTTTTCGAAGGAGACGCGCCATGGGTCCTTTCCCACACAACGCCCCGAAATCTGTCATCAGCGAAGAAAACCCTGCCGGTACCGATGGGTTTGAATTCGTCGAGTTTGCCCATCCTGAGCCGCAGGAGCTACGTGATCTGTTCGCGAAGATGGGGTTTGATCTGGTGGCCCGCCACAAAGAAAAACCCGCCGTCGAGCTGTGGCAGCAAGGGGATGTCACCTATATCCTGAACGCGGATCCCGACAGCTTTGCCGCGAGGTTCGTGGACGAGCACGGCCCTTGCGCGCCATCCATGGGGTGGCGCGTTGTTGATGCGCAAAAGGCCTATGACCATGCTGTGTCGAAAGGTGCAGAACCTTACGACGGCGCTGACAAAACCATGAATGTGCCTGCGATCAAGGGCATCGGCGGATCATTGATCTATTTCATCGATCAATATTACGACACATCGCCCTACAATCAGGAATTCGAGTGGATCAAGGAATCCAAACCACGGGGTGTGGGCTTCTTCTATCTCGATCACCTGACGCACAACGTCTACAAGGGCAACATGGACAAGTGGTTCAAGTTCTACGGCGACCTGTTCAACTTCCGTGAAATTCGTTTCTTTGACATTCAGGGCAAGTTCACCGGGTTGTACAGCCGGGCGCTGACGTCTCCTTGTGGTCGTATCCGCATCCCGATCAACGAAGACCGCGGTGAGACGGGGCAAATCGTGTCTTACCTGAAGAAATACAAAGGTGAAGGCATCCAGCATATTGCTGTCGGCAGTGACGATATTTACGCCTCGACCGATGCAATTGCGGAAAACGGTCTGAAATTCATGCCGGGCCCGAACCAGGCATATTACGAGATGTCCAAGACCCGCGTGGCCGGCCACGAGGAGCCGTTGGACCGGATGATGAAACACGGCATCCTGATCGATGGTGAAGGCGTCGTTGACGGTGGTGAGACCCGGATTCTGCTACAGATTTTCTCGAAAACCGTCATCGGACCGATCTTCTTCGAGTTCATTCAGCGCAAGGGCGACGACGGTTTCGGCGAGGGAAATTTCCAGGCGCTATTCGAATCCATCGAACGCGAACAGATCGAAAGCGGCGAGATTTCCGCAGCCTGATTGCAACGCACTGACACGCCGGGGGCAGTTCATCTGCCTTCGGCGCTTTCATGTGACGGTTGGTGCGTCAGAAGATCGATTGCCGGTTTTCAGCTGCGCGGCATCGCCAGGGTCACGTTGCGGCCCTTTTTCTGATATCGAAGCTCACTGTCGCTGATCGCGATGACTTTCCCGCCATCAAGGCGGTCTCCGACTTTCAGCTTTTTGTAACGCCCGCTGGGAAGCCGCACCAATGCGCGTCTGTTGGCTGGCGTTCCGTAGACCCCGATCAGGTTCAGCCTGCGCAGATTGATTGCGTTGTCGATCGTGGCTTGTCGTGCGACCGAGGCAGTCGAAGGAATTTTGGGTGCGACGGTTTTTGGTTGGAACGATCCTGCTTCATCGGATTTCTGATCTAATGCTGCTGTGGACCCAAGATTCGAACTGTTTGAAACAGGTGATTTGGCAGGGACCAATCCGGCAGGGCGGGATTTGGGGCGCGGTACTCTTACGACAGCCAAGGCCGTTGGTGCATCATCGACCTGTGGCTTGGTCTGAAGGCTTTCCGGGCGCGCTTTCGGTCGCTTGGATGCCAATTCCTCCAATGACCGGCCACCCAGTTGACCGCGCTCGAAATTCTCGACCAGATCAGCAGGGCGTGGCTTGGGCCGAATGCCCGCCAATCTGTCGTCGACCTCGTCGACCACCGGTTCTTCTTCGAAACGAACCGGAGTTTCAGGCGGAACCTTGGATGGGCTCCCCAGATAAACAACGATCCCTTCCGGATTCACGGTGCCTTCCGGTGTTGGCACGACCAGGCCGTTCTCATCCAGATCAAACCGAGTGCCCGCAATGTTGGGGGATACGTCGGGTTCAAAAGGAGCGTCGGTGTCAAAACTGGGGTCGGGCGGTAGGGCAACCGCATCCTCGAACAGATCGGCGTTGTCGAGTGATGCCAGATACAATTCCTGCGGTTCAACAGTTTCGGGTATTTCCGGTGCCGCTGGCGCTGTCGTGCTTATGCCCGTAACGGCCTCGACACCTCTTTGCGTCTCGGGGTCCAGAGCGACGGATTCCACCGCGGTAGGGGCTACTTTGAGGGCCTCCAGAATGGCTGCATCTGTGGCAGTCAGATCCGGCTGCGTACCGGTTTCGGTTTCTGAGGGCTCGTTCGCAGGCTCTTCGGCGTCATCGGTCGCAAGGTCCGGAACGGTTTGTTGCGGGGCTTCCAGCGCAGCCGTGTCCAGCTCTGGTTCAGTCAGGGGCTCTGCGGCGGGTTCAGTGGCGGGAACCGCAACCTGAGCCGGGCGCTGTTCCGCCTGATCCTGTTCAGGGTCGGACCCCGATGCCAGCCATACGCCAACAAGCCCACCAACGAGAAGCACAGCGGCAAAGACCGGAATGGCAGACCGGTTTACCCTTGAAGATGCATCCAGGCTGTTCGCTGTTTCCCGGGGTACTCGGAAAGCCTCGGGCGCGGCGGTGCCGGCAATCGGATGGGTGGGCAGGCCGGAATCATCAGCCTGTTCAACTGCGTCCATTTCCACCGGAGATGGCTGGTTTTCCGGGTGTGACAGATCGGAAGCGTCCGAGGTTTCGCGAAACAACGCCTCGCGCGGGAACGCGCCCTCTTCATCTTCGGCAGTGAACGCCACCACCACAAAACCATGTTCCGAGGCAAAGGTCCGTGCTTCGGCCAGAGTTTCAACCGCCACGGCGGCAACATAGGTCGTGTCACCTTCGGTCTGGCTGTCATAACTCAGTTCCGACAGGGCGTAAGGCGTGGCCTCGGTCAGAGCACTTTCGATACGTTCCGTCCGGCCTTCCGGCGGCAGCCCATCGGTCGAAAGCTTTAGAAACCGAACCTGATCCTCTGGCAGCACGAGCTTGCAGCTCAGATCATTTTCCAGCGCAAATGCCTTTTCCCGCAACGCCTGTATCTGTGCGGACAAGTCCGGAACATCCAGCGGAATCGTACCGACGACAAACCAGTCGTCATCGGAACGGTGGTGCAGTGTTATTCCGGTCGCAGAAAAAGACAGCGCAAAGGCGGGTTTCATATTCCGGAGGAACCATAATTATCAATGTCAATGCAAACGACTTTGCGTTTGCAGACCGACATTAAAGCAGGAACCCGCCGAGGGAAAGAAAAAGGCGGTATCCCCTCTTGTATCGCAAGGACCCGTCAACCCATCTAAAAGCAGAGTAATTTGGAGTGATAACCTTGAAGACATTCGCTTTTCTGGCCGCGATGATGGCGGCAACGGCTGCCGGGGCCGCTCATGCGGAAGAACGTCGCATCAACGTTGATGCAACCGGAACAGTGCAGATTGCGCCTGATATGGCGACGATAACCTTGGGCGTGACCAACGAAAACGCCGAAGCCTCGGCTGCGATGCAGGCGACGTCGGATGCCGTTTCCAAAGTCCTGGCGCGTCTGACCGAGATGGGTATCGAAGATCGTGACGTCCAGACACGGGATCTGTCATTGTCCCCCGTCTGGTCGGGTCGTCATGGACAGAATGGGGAGACACCGGAAATCACCGGCTTTACTGCGTCCAATCGCGTGTTTGTGCGTGTGCGCGACCTGACCCAACTGGGGAAGATCATGGACGCGGTCATTCAGGACGGCGCCAATGATTTCGGGGGCTTGAGCTTTGGCGTGCAGGATCCCAACCCGATCGAGGCGCAGGCGCGTGCCAAGGCCGTTGGCGAAGCCACGGCCAAAGCACAGCAGTTGGCAGAGGCAGCGGGCGTGACGCTCGGTCCGGTTCAGTCGATCTCGGAACAAACGGCTGGCATTCGTCCGATGGCAGAAATGCGCGCGCTGAGCATGGCGGATGCGGGTGGTGTTCCCGTCGCGGGAGGCGAGGTCTCGGTGTCCGTCAGTGTCTCGATGGAATTCGAGATTTCAGACTAAGATCACGCTTTCGCGCGGGCCATCAGCGGTTTGCGCTGCTGGCCCGTGCCGTCAAAATTGTCGGGCGACAGCCAGGCTTCGAATGCATCGCGAATGCGCGGCCATTCGGTGTCGATGATCGCGTACCACGCCGTATCCCGATTGCGGCCCTTGTAATGGGTCGCCTGCCGGAACACCCCTTCGAAAGTAAATCCCAGCCGTTCAGCGGCATTGCGTGACGGTGCATTCAGTGCGTCGCATTTCCACTCGTACCGGCGATAGCCAAGCTCGTCGAAAATTCGCTTCATCATGAGGTACATGGCCTCGGTCGATTGCGGCTTGCGTTGCAGCAGCGGCGAAAAGTGGATGTGGCCGACTTCGATGGCACCCGCTGCGGGTTCGATCCGAAGATAAGAAGCCATGCCCACCGGCACTTCGTCCGCATCCAATACGGTATGAAACATCGGGTCCGCATCCATGCAGTTGGCGCGGGCCCAGTCTTCAAATTCCGGTTCGCTGTCAAACGGGCCATAGGGCAGGTATGTCCAGTTACGGCCATCCCTGTCATTTGCAAACGCCCGAAAAAGCCCGGGCGCATGGCGATTCACATCCAGTGGCACGACAGAACAGTACCGGCCTTCCATCGGTGTATAAGGCGGCGTGGGGCGCGGAAAGTCACCCGACACCGGCAAACCGATGGGCTGGCCCAGTGCGTTTGTGGCGTGCCCGGCCATTGTCAGGCGCTGGCCTTGGCGAGGGCCTGATCAAGGTCCGCGATCAAGTCGTTCAAGTCTTCGATGCCGATAGACACTCGCACGACACCGGGGCCCGCGCCCGCGGCTTCCTGTTGTTCCGGCGTCAGTTGTCGGTGGGTGGTCGAAGCCGAGTGGATGATCAACGAGCGGGCATCGCCCAAATTGGCCACGTGGCTGAAGATTTCCAGCGCGTTGACCAGTTTGATACAGGCGTCATAGCCGCCCTTCACCGCAAAGGTGAACAATGCACCAGCGCCACGTGGATACTGCGATTTGACCCGGTCCTTGTAAGGTGATGACGGCAATCCCGCATAGGTGACGTATTCCACGCGGTCATCCGCTTCCAGCCACGCTGCGATTTTCTGGGCGTTTTCGACGTGACGCTCCATCCGCAGCGACAGTGTTTCGATCCCCATCAGCGTGTAATGGGCTGCCTGCGGGTTCATGGTCATGCCCAGATCACGCAGACCGATGGCGATACCGTGGAAGGTGAAGGCCAGCGGGCCAAAGGTCTCGTGGAACTTCAGGCCGTGATAGGCAGGCTCGGGTTCGCTCAGTGACGGGAATTTGTCATTCGCGGACCAGTCGAACTTGCCAGAATCCACGATGCACCCGCCTGTGACGGTGCCGTTGCCGGTCAGGTATTTGGTGGTGGAATGCACAACCAGCGTCGCGCCGTGCTCGATCGGGCGGCACAGGTAGGGCGTGGCCGAGGTGTTGTCGACAATAAGCGGGATGCCCGCCGCATCAGCAACATCCGCCAACGCACGGATATCAGACACATAACCGCCCGGATTGGCGATGGATTCGCAGAACACGGCGCGGGTGTTTTCGTCGATGGCATCCTTCACGGCGCCCAGATCATCGGTGTCCACGAACTTGGCGGACCAGCCAAAGCGTTTGATCGTCTGGCTGAACTGCGTGACCGTACCGCCATACAAACGGGTCGAGGCGACCACGTTGCAGCCGGGGCCCATCAGCGGAAACAGCGCCATGATCTGTGCCGCATGCCCGGACGAGCAGCACACCGCCCCGACGCCGCCTTCAAGCGTCGCCACGCGTTCCTGTAGAACGGCGACGGTTGGGTTGGTCAGGCGGGAATAGATAAAGCCCACCTCTTGCAGGTTGAACAGGGCCGCTGCGTGGTCCGCATCCCGGAACACATAGGCCGTGGTCTGATAAATCGGTGTCTGGCGTGCTCCGGTCGCCGGGTCGGGGCGGGCACCCGCATGAATTTGCAATGTGTCGAAACCGTAGGTCGGGCCGTCAGACATCGTGAAAATCTCCTGTTGGTATCTGTCTTGCGGAATCTGTAGGCCATTGCCCGCCTGCGCACAACGATCCTGTCAGCGCAGCCAGAGGCCTTTGCTTTTGATCGCGTTGCGCAGCGCCTGTTCCCGCCGCGGCAGATTGTCCTGATCAAAGAGCGCACGGATTTTTTCGCCTTTGCCCTGAAGAACCAGCTTTTTCAGCGGATCATACTGTTTGAGCACTTTTTTGACCTTGTTGGGGGCCACGACGGTTTCCAGCACATCGATCACGTGATCGCTTTCGCGGGCATAAAGCAAAGGGAACAGGCGATAGTGGCAGCTGACGGACCCATCCAGAAGCCCGTCCGGCAAAGCATCTCGCCCACCGCCGAAAGAATGAATGACCAGCGGCAGGGCTGCCTGATCCAGCCATGGGTCAAGGTTCTGGCCCGTCAGTTCGGGAATGTTTTCATCCCGGATCGTTCTTGCGTAGTCCAGGTAACGTTCACCGAACATCCTGGGGCATTTGTAAAAGAAGTAACCTGCGTTGAAGTAAAGGTAGCGCCGCCAGTAACCATCGGGTTGGTCCGGATCCACCGAGCTTTCGAAATCCAATCCGAAGCGCGCATAAAGCTCCCGCCAGATACCGTCAAAGCCGGGGCCGTACAGCGTCGGCTTTGGCCATGTGCCCTCGACCTTCAGTGAGGCTCCGGGGCGGTCGAAATCGAACGGAACGCTTGTGATGTCGCCGGTGATCAGCGTGTCCGTATCGAAGAACACAAAGGGTTCACCTTCCGGCAGAGCCAACAAAGCCTCGATCTTGTTGCCATAAGGGTAGCTTTCGCCAAAAACATGCGAGTCGAAGGGCAGGATTTCGGCATCCAACTGTTTCAGGGCTTTCAAAACGTCTTCGTCTTGGATGCTGGGGTTGTGGGTCCAGCGCGGGCCCGGGTTGGGTGTGGCGACAAACAGCCTGCCTTTGAACCCGGGCGAACAATGGCGAAGCGAGGCCGCGAACAACAGGGCCTCATATTGCAGGCGGTTGTTTTGCCCGACAACCGCGATGTTGAATTTCCGAGAACTTGCCTGCATCTATGCTCATTCCTGAAAGCTGCCGGAACCGGCACCCTTTGATCCGGGTTACAGCAAGCGGGGTGGGGCGTCAAAAGCCGAAAGTTTGATTTCTTGTTATCTATGGTATTCCTCTCATCGCGCCGAGGAGGCGGTGAGCAAGGTCATTTTGCAGGTTTTCCGAGGTTGGCCCGGTTCCTGTCGAAAGGTGAAATCGGCGGTGAGCCATGCTCACAGAACCTTGTTTGCCAATCCCCGCACATCCCTTTCTTGGCCAAATCCTGCCTTTGGACCCAATGTTTCAACGCTTTTCATGCTTAATCCGCGGGCGAAGTGCCCAAAAACACAGTTGTTTTTGCAAGGCTTTTCATTTTTTGACCATTTGGCAAATTTTACCAATTGATAAAAAATTTATTTGTGGCAAGCTGAGAGCATAACAAACATATCTACAGGGAGTAGAGTGATGGCACAGGGCCAGATGGCACCCGGTATCGTAGCCGGGCGGCTTTCAAGCGATGAGCTGACCTCGAATTTCACCGATCTGCATCCGCCACTTGCCCAGCATGAGGCCGCAGTAGCCGCAGATCGCTGTTATTTCTGCTACGACGCACCATGCGTAACGGCCTGTCCAACGGATATCGATATCCCGTTGTTCATTCGCCAGATTCAGGCCGGTCAACCGCAATCAGCAGGGCGCACGATTCTGGAACAGAATATTCTGGGCGGAATGTGCGCTCGGGTCTGTCCAACCGAAACGCTGTGCGAAGAGGCCTGCGTTCGCGAAGCCGCCGAAGGCAAGCCGGTTGAGATCGGGCGCCTGCAACGTTTCGCCACCGATGAAATCATGGCCTCGGGTGTGCATCCGTTTGAACGGGCGCCTTCGACCGGCAAGACAGTTGCCGTTGTGGGGGCCGGGCCTGCGGGTCTGGCCTGTGCCCATCGGCTGGCGATGCTGGGCCATGACGTGGTGATCCACGAAAGCAAGCCCAAACCCGGCGGCCTGAATGAATATGGTATCGCAGCCTACAAATCGACCAACGATTTTGCACAAGCCGAGGTGGACTGGCTGCTGAAAATCGGAGGGATTGCAATCGAGACCGGTTCGGTTTTGGGCGAAAGCATCTCGTTGGATGGGCTGGTCGAAAACTACGACGCGGTGTTTCTGTCCATTGGTCTTGCCGGTGTCAACGCCTTGCGTGCAGGCGGTGTCGACAAGGACGGTGTGCGGGCCGCGGTCGATTTCATATCGGACGTGCGGCAGGCCAGCGACCTTGCCGATCTGCCCGTTGGACGGAATGTGGTCGTCATCGGCGGGGGCATGACGGCTGTGGATGCCGCCGTGAAATCCAAGCTTCTGGGCGCCGAAAACGTCACGATTGCCTATCGCCGCGGCCGGGATGCCATGGGGGCCAGCCGGTACGAGCAGGACCTGGCAGCGTCGCATGGCGTTCGGATCATGACCAATGTTCAGCCGGTGGCCATCCACGGCAATGGTACCGCGACCGAGATCGAGCTGGAATATACATCCAGCCAGAACGGTCAGCTCATCGGCACCGGAGAAACGATCCGCTTGCAGGCCGATCAGGTTCTCAAGGCCATTGGACAGACCTTGGAGGGCGCACCCGAAGGCCTGACGCTGGATGGCAACAAGATCGCCGTCAGCGGCGCTGGCCGAACCTCCTTGGCTGGTGTCTGGGCCGGCGGTGACTGCGCTGCGGGCGGTGAAGATCTGACCGTAACGGCCGTTGCCGAAGGTCGGGACGCAGCGATGGACATCCACGCAACGCTCGTTTCGTGATAGGGTGGGGTATTCACCCCATTCCTTTCGCTGCTGAGGTATTCCCATGTCCCAGATCGAACAAGCCGTTGCTCAACACTATACCACCGGTGCACTGACCGAACGCGTCCGCGCGGCACTGAAGGCCAGCGGCATCGACCCGGATGCGGCCACGGTCGCTGATCTGAAGGCGGGGGATGAATTCCATACAGGCGGCGTTCTTGCGACCGACAACCTGTTTGCGCAACTTTCCCCGACCCATGCGACACGCGTTCTGGATATCGGATGCGGCATCGGAGGCACATCCCGGTACATAGTGGACAAATATGACTCAACGGTAACAGGTGTCGACCTGACGCCCGAGTTCGTGGAAACCGCAACTGCGCTCAGCGATCTGGTCGGGCATTCCGAAAAGACCAGCTTTCACGTTGGCAGTGCTCTGGACATGCCTGTGCCGGATGCCGGGTTCGACCTTGCCGTCATGATGCATGTGGGCATGAATATCGAAGACAAAGCGGAGCTGTTCGCGGAAGTGTCGCGGGTTCTGGCCACCGGTGGCACCTTTGCCCTGTTCGACGTCATGGGCGGAGAGGTGGATGAGCCGCTGGATTTTCCGCTTCCCTGGTCCACTTTGCCGGAAACCTCCTTTGTTCACGCGCCAGAGGTGTACAAAGACGCCGCGTCCGCGGCCGGTCTTGAGCTGGTTGCCGAAACAGACCGCACTGCGTTTGCGATCCAGTTCTTCGAAGACGTGTTTGCCAAGATAGCCGAGACCGGACCAGCGCCGCTGGGGATCCACCTGATGATGGGCGAAACGGCGCCCGAAAAGTTCCAAAACTACGTCAAAAACCTCAAGGCCGGGCGTATTCGCCCGACCGAAATGATATTCAAAAAATCCGGCTGAGCCGGGAAGGGAGAAGCCATGGCCGATCTGACGACAAACTTTCTGGGCATTTCCAGCCCTAATCCCTACTGGCTGGCCTCTGCGCCGCCGACCGACAAGGAATACAACGTTCGCCGCGCCTTCGAGGCCGGATGGGGCGGTGTGGTTTGGAAAACGTTAGGGTCCGAGGGCCCTCCGGTCGTGAACGTGAACGGTCCGCGCTATGGAGCGATTTACGGCGCGGATCGGCGGTTGCTTGGCCTGAACAACATCGAGTTGATCACGGACCGGCCATTGGAAGTGAACCTTGAAGAAATGGCGCGGGTCAAAGCGGATTACCCGGATCGCGCGCTGATCGCTTCGATCATGGTGCCGTGCGAGGAAGAAGCATGGAAGGCCATTCTGCCACGCGTGGCAGAAACCGGTGCGGATGGGATCGAGCTGAACTTCGGCTGCCCTCATGGGATGAGTGAACGTGGTATGGGCTCGGCCGTGGGGCAGGTTCCGGAATATATCGAGATGGTCACGCGCTGGTGCAAACAGTATTACGACCGCCCGGTCATCGTTAAGCTTACGCCGAACATCACTGACATCCGCAAACCGGCTGCGGCAGCCAGAAACGGAGGTGCGGATGCGGTGTCGCTGATCAACACCATCAATTCGATCACCAGCGTCAATCTGGACACTTTCAGCCCTGAACCGTCCATTGACGGCAAAGGCAGCCACGGTGGGTATTGCGGCCCGGCAGTAAAGCCCATTGCATTGTCGATGGTGTCCGAGATCGCACGGGCCGAGGCGACCCGAGGCCTGCCGATTTCCGGCATCGGCGGCGTCACCACTTGGCGTGACGCGGCCGAGTTCATCTCGTTGGGTTGCGGCAACGTTCAGGTGTGCACCGCTGCGATGACCTATGGCTTCAAGATCATCGACGAACTGACAGCAGGGCTGTCGGAATGGATGGATGAGAAAGGCTATTCCAGCATTGATGAAGTGATCGGACGTGCGGTGCCCAATGTCACCGACTGGCAGTATCTGAACCTCAACTACGTCGCCAAGGCGAAGATCGATCAGGATCAGTGCATCAAGTGTGGCCGGTGTTATGCGGCCTGCGAAGACACCAGCCACCAGGCGATTTCCATGTCCGAGGACCGCGTCTTTGAGGTGATGGATGACGAATGCGTCGCCTGCAACCTCTGCGTCGATGTTTGTCCGATCGAAGGCTGCATCGATATGGTGCCGATGGCAGCGGGCGAGGTTGATCCCCGGACCGGAAAAGAAGTTCAGCCAACCTATGCGAACTGGACGACGCATCCGAACAACCCGATGGCCAAGGCGGCCGAATGAGGGGATTGCGACAGATCGTAAAGGGGCCGTTTTTTCGGCCCCTTTTTTCAGGGGCTCAGAAGTTTGCGGTACAACGTGTCAACAAAAGTTTCTGCACCCTCGAACGCATCTTCGTTGCCCAGAATTGCACGAACCTGAACATCGAAATCTGCATAGTGCTGCGTCAAGGCCCAGATCGAGAACACCAGGTGGTAGGGGTGCACCCGCGCGATTTTTCCCTGATCCATCCAGCCGGTAAGGATCGTGACCTTTTCGTCGACCAGTGTCTTGAGATCATTGGACAATGCATCGTGAATACGCGGCGCGCCCTGCACAAGCTCGTTGGCAAAAAGGCGGCTTTCCCGTGGTAGTTCCTGACTCATCTGCAACTTGCGCCGAATGTATGCCAGGATTTCCTCCATCGGATCGCCGTCGGCGTCCAGATCATGCAGCGGAGCCAGCCAGGTATCCAGCAGGCCGGACAGCAATTCAGTATGGATCGCTTCTTTTGATGGGAAATAGTACAGCAGGTTCGGCTTGCTCAGACCTGCTTCTGCCGCGATCTGGTCTACGGTTGCGCCGCGAAACCCGTGGGCTGAAAACACGTTCAGGGCGGCCTCTAGAATCGCGGCGCGGTTCTTTTTCTGAATACGGGTCGGTGCGCGGTCTTTTGGCATGTTTTCAGCGTGTCTCTTTTTTCGTCGAACAGGTGCGGGACGTACTGAAAATTTCAGCTGAACCGCGCAAATTCTTGACTGATACCGAACCCGTGATAGCGTGAGTTTGACCATATGGTCAAATCAAGACATCAAAAGCGAGCCAACTCGCCAGCAAACAGGGAAGATGAACATGGCAGCTCCGGCGCAGAATCTCAGGATCAATGGCGACAGGTTGTGGGACAGCCTGATGGAGATGGCCAAGATCGGCCCGGGTGTCGCTGGTGGCAACAATCGCCAGACCTTGACGGATGAGGACGCGGAAGGCCGCGCCTTGTTCCAGAAATGGTGCGAGGAAGCAGGGTGCACCATGGGGCTTGACCAGATGGGCAACATGTTTGCCCGCCGCGAAGGCACTGACCCGGACGCGCTGCCGGTTTACGTGGGATCGCATCTGGATACGCAGCCGACAGGCGGTAAGTTTGACGGCGTGCTGGGTGTCCTGGGAGGGCTGGAGCTGATCCGGACGCTGAACGACCTGGGGATCAAGACGAAACATCCGATCGTCGCCACCAACTGGACAAACGAAGAAGGCACGCGTTACGCGCCGGCGATGCTGTCTTCGGGCGTATTTGCCGGGATGCACACGCAAGACTGGGCATACAACCGCGAAGATGCTGAGGGCAAAAAGTTCGGGGATGAGCTGAACCGGATCGGCTGGCGTGGTGATGAAGAGGTGGGCGCCCGCAAGATGCACGCGTTCTTTGAACTGCATATCGAACAGGGCCCGATCCTTGAAGCCGAAGGCAAGGATATCGGCGTCGTCACCCATGGTCAGGGGCTGAGCTGGACGCAGATCACGGTAACAGGCAAGGACGCGCATACCGGATCGACACCGATGCCGATGCGCAAGAATGCCGGGCTGGCCATGGCGCGGATCCTGGAGAAAGTCGACGAGATCGCATGGTCTCATGCTCCGCATGCGGTGGGCGCGGCGGGGCATATCGATGTCTACCCGAACTCACGCAATGTGATCCCGGGCAAGGTGGTGTTTACGGTCGATTTCCGCTCGCCCGAGCTGGAGGTGATCACCGACATGGAAAACCGCCTGCGGGTGGCTGCCGAGGACATCGTTGACGAAATGGGTCTTCAGATCGAATTCGAGAAAGTCGGCGGGTTCGATCCGGTGAAATTTGACGATGCTTGCGTATCGGCCGTGCGAAACGCAGCCGAACGGCTGGGCTATTCGCACACTGATATCATCTCGGGCGCGGGGCATGATGCCTGCTGGATCAACCGGGTTGCGCCGACCGCGATGATCATGTGCCCCTGTGTTGACGGGCTGAGCCACAATGAAGCCGAAGAAATCAGCAAGGAATGGGCCGCAGCCGGGGCGGATGTTCTGCTGCATGCCGTGGTCGAGACTGCCGAAATCGTGGAATAGGGGGCGCTGCCCCCGTCGCCCCGAGGGCGACTCCCCCGGGATATTTTTGGCCAGATGAAGCAAGCGGCGCAGACCGCATCAGGGAGTTCAAAATGAGTACTGTCATCAAAAACGGAACCGTTGTCACCGCGGATTTGACTTACAAGGCGGATGTATTGGTCGAGGGCGGCGTGATCACCGAAATCGGTATGAACCTGACGGGGGACAAGGAACTGGACGCAACCGGCTGTTTTGTGATGCCGGGCGGGATTGATCCTCATACCCATCTCGAAATGCCGTTCATGGGCACCTATTCCAGCGATGACTTTGAAAGCGGGACGCGGGCGGCCCTGGCGGGCGGCACCACCATGGTTGTCGATTTTGCACTTCCCAATCCGGGTGAAAGCCTGCTGGATGCGCTTAAACGTTGGGACAACAAGTCGACACGGGCCAATTGTGACTATTCGTTCCACATGGCGGTGACCTGGTGGGGGGAACAGGTGTTCGACGACATCAAAACCGTGATCGAGACGCGCGGTATCAACACCTTCAAGCATTTCATGGCCTACAAGGGCGCGCTGATGGTGAATGATGATGAGCTGTTCGCCTCGTTCAAGCGTCTTGCCGAGGTTGGCGGTACCGCCCTGGTGCATGCCGAGAATGGGGATGTGGTGGCAGAGCTGAGTGCCAAGCTGCTTGCCGAAGGCAATACCGGCCCCGAGGCACATGCGTATTCGCGCCCGCCGCAGGTGGAAGGTGAAGCCACCAACCGGGCGATCATGATCGCGGACATGGCAGGTGTCCCGCTGTATGTTGTACACACCTCGTGCGAAGAGGCGCACGAAGCCATCCGCCGGGCAAAAATGCAGGGTAAACGGGTGTGGGGAGAACCCCTGATCCAGCACCTGACATTGGACGAAAGTGAATATTTCAATCAGGATTGGGACCATGCGGCGCGACGGGTCATGAGCCCTCCGTTCCGCAACAAACAGCATCAGGACAGCCTGTGGAATGGCCTGCAATCGGGAACGCTGAGCGTGGTTGCAACCGATCATTGCGCCTTTACAACCGAACAGAAACGCTTTGGCGTCGGGGATTTCACCAAGATCCCGAATGGCACCGGCGGGCTGGAAGACCGGATGCCGATGCTGTGGACACATGGGGTCAACACTGGGCGTCTGACACCGAACGAATTCGTGGCTGTCACTTCAACAAACATTGCCAAGATATTGAATTGCTATCCTAAAAAGGGTGCGGTTCTGGTCGGGGCGGATGCTGATCTTGTTGTCTGGGATCCTGAGAAAAGCAAGACAATCAGCGCCGCGTCGCAGCAATCTTCGATCGACTACAATGTGTTCGAGGGCAAAGAGGTCAAAGGTCTGCCGCGCTTTACTCTGACGCGGGGTCAGGTGGCGGTGCATGACGGTGAAATCCGGACGCAGGAAGGTCATGGGGACTTTGTCGCGCGTGAGGCGAACACCACCGTCAACAAGGCGCTGAGTACCTGGAAAGAGCTGACCGCCCCAAGACCCGTCGAGCGGACGGGAATTCCGGCGACCGGTGTTTGATCAGTTGGGGCCGCTTTGCTGGCGGCCCTGACACCACTCTTTTCAAGGCAATAAAATGAACACTGAAAGCACGACCCAGCCCGTCATCGAGGCAAGGCAGCTGGACCTGACATTCCAGACCAATGATGGGCCAGTACACGCGCTTAAAGACGTGAACCTGACAATCGACAAGGGCGATTTCGTCAGTTTCATCGGGCCGTCCGGCTGTGGCAAAACCACCTTTCTGCGCTGTATTGCAGCCCTTGAGACTCCCACGGGCGGGACGCTGACCGTCAATGGCATGACGCCTGATGAGGCGCGTCGAAACCGGGCGTACGGGTATGTCTTTCAGGCGGCGGGCCTATATCCCTGGCGTACCATTGCAAAGAACATAAAACTGCCTCTTGAGATCATGGGATACCGTGCTGCCGAACAGGATGAACGAGTGAGAAAGGTCCTGGAACTAGTTGATTTGGAAGGGTTTGGCGGCAAGTTTCCCTGGCAGTTGTCCGGTGGGATGCAGCAGAGGGCCAGTATTGCTCGGGCCCTTGCGTTCGACGCGGATATCCTGCTGATGGACGAGCCGTTCGGGGCGCTGGATGAGATTGTGCGGGACCATCTGAACGAGCAGCTTCTTGAGCTTTGGGCGCGTACGGAAAAGACGATCGGATTTGTGACGCATTCCATTCCCGAGGCGGTTTATCTGAGTACAAAGATCGTGGTGATGAGCCCACGGCCCGGGCGGATCGCCGATGTGATTGACAGCCCGCTGCCCAAGGAACGGCCGCTGGACATTCGCGACACCCCGGAATTCATCGAGGTCGCGCACCGTGTGCGCGAAGGTTTGCGGGGTGGGCATTCCAATGACGGCTGAGTTGAATGCGGATAAGATCCGGCGCGCGGCGCCAGACGATGTGTCAGCCTGCGCCAGGGTTGTTCATGACTGGGCCACGCAAACAAGCTGGATGCCCGACGAACTTCCTGTCGACGAGCTGGCAAAGCTGATCAGCGACGCATTCGACAGCCGCGAAATGTGGGTCGCAGGTGATCCGGTCGATTGCTACATGTCAGTGGACCCGGCACAGAATAAAATCGGCGCGCTGTATTGCAGCCGGACGGGGCAGGGTATCGGCAAGCGCCTTGTCGACAAAGCAAAAGAGGGCCGAAATTTTCTCTGGCTGACGACGCACCGGCCCAATACGGCGGCGCAACGTTTTTATCGCCGTGAAGGGTTTGAAGTGACGGCCGAGGAACCCCCTGTGCCGCCGGATACCGTGCCCGTCTATCGGATGGAGTGGCGTGCATGAAGCAAGTCATCGCCGTATTCACCGTCATCGCCGCAATTGTTCTGTTCTGGTACGTGGCCTGTATTCCGATGAACATAAAGGGCGTGTTGACCGAACAAGAACGCGCGGGGGCCATCGTGCAGCCGCCATCCGCCAAGGACCGGCGGGACATGTCTGAGGTTGGTCTTGTTTTGAACAACACATTCGCCATCCCGGCCACGTGGGAACAGGACAGGCCTCGTTTGCCGGCCCCGCATCAGGTCGCCGTGGAAATGTGGGAAACGACGGTCCAGAAAAAGATCACTTCGAAACGGTCGCTGATCTATCATGGCTGGGTCACGCTCAGCGCGACGATGCTTGGGTTTGCGATTGGCACCGGCCTGGGGATCCTTCTGGCCGTGGGTATCGTGCATAGCCGCGTGATGGACCTGTCGGTCATGCCATGGGCCATTGTCAGTCAAACCATTCCGATCATCGCGCTGGCGCCGATGATCATTGTGGTGCTGTATTCCGTCGGTATCCAGGGCATCATTCCCAAGGCGATCATATCGGCCTATCTGAGTTTCTTTCCGGTTGTCGTCGGCATGGTCAAGGGCCTGCGCAGCCCCGATGCGATGCAGCTGGACTTGTTGCGGACATATAACGCCAGCCGGTCTCAGGGCTTTTGGAAGCTGCGCCTGCCGGCATCCATGCCGTATCTGTTCACTTCGCTGAAAATCGGGATCGCTGCGTCGCTGGTCGGCGCCATTGTTGGTGAGCTTCCGACAGGGGCTGTTGCTGGTCTGGGCGCGCGGTTGCTTGCCGGCAGCTATTACGGTCAGACGGTACAGATCTGGTCGGCCCTGTTCGCGGCTGCCATTCTGGCGGCGTGCCTGGTTGGGTTGCTGGGGCTGATTGAACGGGCCGTATTGAAACGGATGGGGATGGCGCAATGATACTGGTTTTGTGTGCTGTCCTGCTTTGGCTTTTGGGCTGGTGGTTGAACAGCCGGTTGGCCAGCGGGCCTTATGCCGACACCCGAATGGTGCGGTTTCTGGCCCCGCTGATCTTTGGCCTGACGGTCATCGGGATCTGGGAGCTTCTGGTGCGCGGGCTTGAGGTTCCTCTGGTCATCCTGCCAGCGCCGTCGGTGATTGCGGTACGGTTTGCGGACAGCCTTCCGATCCTGTGGGCTGACTTTGTGCAGACCATCATCAAGGGCGCGTTCAGCGGATATGTCATCGGGTGCACCGCGGCCTTTCTGATGGCGATTGCGGTGGATCGCTGGGATTTCCTGCGTCTGGGCCTGTTGCCGGTCGGCAATTTCGTGGCCGCCCTGCCGATTGTCGGAACCGCCCCCATTCTGGTGATGTGGTTTGGGTTCGACTGGCACTCCAAGGCGGCGGTGGTGGTTGTGATGGTGTTCTTTCCGATGCTCGTCAACACCGTGGCGGGCCTGCGGGAAGCCACCTCGATGCAGCGCGATCTGATGGAGACCTATGCCGCAACCTATTGGCAGAGCTTCATGAAACTGCGTTTGCCCGCTGCGATGCCTTTCATTTTCAACGGGTTGAAGATTTCCACCACTTTGGCACTGATCGGCGCTATCGTGGCCGAGTTCTTCGGTTCACCGACACTTGGTATGGGGTTCCGGATCTCTACCAGTGTCGGGCAATTGTCGCTGGACATGGTCTGGGCTGAAATCGTTGTTGCGGCACTGGCCGGCACGGCCTTTTATGGGCTGGTGGCGGGGATCGAAAAAGTGGTGACCTTCTGGCACCCGTCACAGCGCGGATAAAACAAAGAAATCAACAGACCCCGAAATTGGGGCACAACAAGCAACTAGGAGAAATGAAGATGAACAAGCTACTCAGCGGGGCGGTTGCCGCCTTTAGCCTCGCAGCCAGTGCGGCGCTGGCGGCGGATGAGGTGACATTGCAACTGAAATGGGTCACGCAAGCACAGTTCGCGGGCTATTATGTTGCCAAGGACAAGGGCTTTTACGAAGAAGAGGGGCTGGACGTCACCATTCTGCCCGGCGGGCCTGACATCGCTCCGACGCAAGTGATTGCAGGCGGTGGCGCCGATGTGACCGTCGAATGGATGCCTGCCGCGCTGGCTGCCCGTGAAAAAGGGCTGCCGCTGGTGAACATCGCGCAACCGTTCAAAAGCTCGGGCATGATGCTGACCTGCTGGAAAGACGCCGGGATCTCGTCGCCCGAAGACCTCAAGAACCGCACGCTGGGTGTCTGGTTCTTTGGCAACGAGTTTCCCTTCATGAGTTGGATGAGCCAGTTGGGCATCAGCACCGATGGCAAAAGCGAAAACGGAGTGGAAGTTCTGAAGCAGGGCTTCAACGTCGACCCGTTGCTTCAGCGTCAGGCCGATTGCATCAGCACCATGACCTACAATGAATACTGGCAGGTCATCGATGCCGGTGTCAGCCCGGATGAGTTGGTGACCTTCAAATACGAAGACCAGGGCGTGGCAACGCTGGAAGACGGTCTCTATGTGCTGGAAGAGAACCTGAGCGATGCGGCTTTCGCCGACAAGATGGAGCGGTTCGTGCGCGCGACGATGAAGGGCTGGAAATATGCCGAGGAGAACCCGGACGAAGCGGCGGAAATCGTTCTGGAAAACGATGCAACCGGTGCCCAGACGGAAGAGCACCAAAAGCGTATGATGGGTGAGATCGCCAAGTTGACCGCAGGGTCGAACGGCGCGCTGGACCCGGCTGATTTCGACCGCACCGTCAACACATTGCTGGCAGGCGGGTCTGATCCGGTTATTACCAAAAAGCCCGAAGGGGCCTGGACACATCAGATCACCGATGCTGCACTGAATTGATCTCAGCCTTTCCTTAGGGAATTGAAGCGCGGTCCCAAGCGGGGCCGCGTTTTTCATTCTAAATGCCGGATATGTGTCTGTACTCGACCTGAAATCAGAGTAGTATTTACCTGTAAACGAACGCATTTCATACGAAATGTGAACTTCACGGGATAAAATGCAGGGATTTGCATCAGAATTCAGCTCTGCCATCGCGCTGATCTTTGAGGGAGACTCAGAGCTGTGGGCGATTGTGCTGTTGTCCCTAAAAGTATCCGTGTTTGCGGTTCTGATTTCTGCCCTGATCGGCATGCCCGTCGGTGCCGCCCTGGCTGTGGCCAGGTTTCCGGGGCGGCGGATGCTGATCGTTCTGATGAATGCCCTGATGGGGTTCCCGCCCGTGGTCGTGGGGCTGCTGGTCTATCTGATGCTGTCCCGTTCCGGCCCGTTGGGTGTGCTAGAGCTTTTGTATACCCCGACGGCCATGATCATTGCGCAGGTCGTGTTGGTCACTCCCATTATCGCGGCATTGACCAGGCAGGTGGTCGAAATGCTGGCCGAGGAATATTCTGAACAGCTGCGATCACTGGGCGTGTCGCGGCTGGCATCGGTTCCCGTGCTTCTCTGGGATGCGCGGCTGGCACTGGTTACGGCCTTGCTTGCGGGGTTTGGGCGCGCCATTGCCGAGGTCGGCGCGGTGATCATCGTGGGCGGCAACATCAATCATGTGACGCGCGTGATGACGACGACGATCGCGTTGGAGACGTCAAAGGGAAATCTGGCGCTGGCTCTGGCGCTGGGGGCAATCCTGATTGGGATCGCGGTGGCCGTGAACGCGATGGTCAGCGCGGTCAGCCTGCGGGCCGAACGGGAAGGGGTACGTCATGCGTGACCTGTTCTGCGACGCGGTGAATTGCCTGAAAGTCGAGAACCTGCAAATCCGAAGTAACGGCAAAGCGTTGTTGGACGTCTCGTCATTGGTTCTGGATGGGCCGGGGCCAACCTTGATTCTTGGCCCCAACGGTGCAGGCAAAAGCCTGTTGCTGCGCTGCCTGCACGGTTTGATCACGCCGGATCGGGGGCAGGTCGTCCAGGATGGAAAACCGCTGGGCGCGGCACAGAAAGCCCGCCAGGCGATGGTGTTTCAGAAACCGGTTCTGCTGCGTCGATCAGTTGCGGCAAACCTTGACTTCGTTCTCAAGCGTCAAGGCATGGGGCGAAGGGCCCGTAAGGCCCGTATCGCCGAATTGCTGGCCGAAGGCGGGCTGGACGGCAAGGCCAGACAACCCGCGCGGTCATTGTCCGGGGGAGAGGCGCAGCGATTGGCGATTCTCCGTGCGCTGGCGCTGGACCCCGAGACCTTGTTTCTGGACGAGCCCACCAGCGCGCTGGATCCAAGCGCGACCCAGATGATCGAACGAATGATATTGCGGGCATCGGCTCGGGCCGTGCGGATCGTGATGGTGACGCATGATATCGGTCAGGCACGTCGTTTGGCCTCGGACGTGGTCATGATGCAGGGCGGGCACGTCGTGGAACATGGTGTGGCAAAACAGGTTTTGAATTCACCCGAAAGCGATGCGTCGCGCCGCTATTTGGCGGGCGGATTGGTTACCTGAAACAGAGAAAGCGGAGAGAGTGATGTTCCGAAAAGCAATTCGGGCAGCAGCGGTGGCTTTGGGCCTGTTGACCAGCGCGGTTTCGGCGGAAGAGCCGTTTATTGTGGTGCAGTCGACCACGTCCACACAGAACTCGGGACTGTTGGAATACATTCTGCCGTGGTTCGAAGCCGATTCAGGTATCGATGTCCGTGTCGTGGCGGTTGGAACCGGTCAGGCCATTCGCAACGCCATCAACGGGGACGGGGATGTTCTTTTGGTTCACTCCAAACCGGCCGAGGAGAAATTTGTTGCTGACGGTTGGGGCGTAGAACGGAAGAATCTGATGTACAATGATTTCGTTCTGGTCGGCCCCAAGTCTGACCCTGCCGGAATTCGCGGCGGCACCGATGTGTTGGCCGCGCTGTCGAAAATCGCCGAGGCCGAAGCGCCGTTTGCATCACGCGGTGACGACAGCGGAACACACAAGGCTGAACTGGGCTATTGGTCCGCAGCCGGGCTGGACCCTGCCGAGGCTTCGGGTGCGTGGTATCGCGAGACCGGATCTGGTATGGGCGCGACGCTGAACGTGGCCAGTGGAATGGATGCCTATACGCTGACGGATCGGGCCACTTGGCTGTCGTTTGGGAACCGGGGAAATCTTGAGGTATTGGTCGAAGGGGATCCACGCCTGTTCAATCAATACGGCGTGATTCTTGTAAACCCTGACAAGCACGCGCATGTGCGGGCGACGGCCGGCCAGCGTTTCATCGACTGGCTGACGGGGCCGGACGGGCAGGAGGCGATTGCGTCGTTCAGGCTAGACGGGCAGCAGGTGTTCTTTCCGAACGCCGACTAAGCCGGCCTGCGGCGGGCGCATCCTGACAAGGTAAAAGGCGGATGAGGGCTCAACCGCTGGCACCGTTGTGGTGGATCGTGCCCAGGCCCGACAGGTCGTAGCCACCGAATTCACGGGCCCTTTGCGCAAATTGATCCGAGCGCAGCAGCGTTATCAGTTTCTGCATTGGCGGATCAAAATATGACCTGCGCCAAATCGCCAGATCCAGCCTCTCGGAATGGGTGGGGACGAAACCCAGGTTGTAAAGCCCTGCCAAAGCCCCCAGCCCAAAGCCGGCCTCGGCCTTTTCGCCGTGAAGGGCGATGGCCAGTTCCTCTTCGGTGCGTGCGCAGCCGGGGGTTGCGTCCAGATCGTCTCGGCTCATTCCATGGGCTTCCAGCTGGCTATCGAACAGGTGTTGGCTGGCCGCACTGTCCTGACGCATGATCACGCGGCGCGATTTGAGATCCTTGAACGATTTGATATCCGATATGCCCGGGGCAAGAAGCAGCCCGCGCTTGCGCCGGGCGACTTCGTACAACACCACCGGCCCTTCGCCCAAGGCGTCCCGCAGGGATTTTTCGTTGAACCCTCCGTCTTCGTGGATATGCAACACGGCCGCCTGTGCGCTGCGTTCGCTCAGCCGTGTCAGCCCGTCAAAAGAGCCGTCGTAATAGGTGGCAAGCCCTGATCCGCTTTCACGCAGCGCCCAGTCCAACAGAGGATCATGGCTGCCTGCTACAATCGGAGGCAGGGGCGGTTCGGCCACCTGCGGACCGGATCGCGACGCGTTGAGCCAAGCAACGATCTCGGCCCGCGGGAACAGCAGCTTGCCCATGGCGCGAACACAGGGCACCTCGCCCGAGGAGGCAAGATCATAGGCTTTGCGCTCGCCGATGCGCAGCAAATCGGCCAGTTCGCGGGTGGTCAGGTATTGCGACATTCAGTCGAGGCGAACGGCAGAGCCGGACGTGGCGTCGGCGGCGGTGAATCCGATCCGATCCAGCACGACAGGGGCTGCCACTGCAATGACGACCATCGCGGCGACCGCGGCAAGAAAGGCTTTCATGGTCTCCTCCAGTTCAGTTCCGGGCACCCGTTGCGCGGCGCAGAAAAGCAATAAGATCCTGACGATCCTGAGCTTGTGTAATTCGCTGCATCGGCATCTTGGACCCCGGAATGTAATGGTCAGGCCCTTCGTCGAAAAGAGCATTTATCGTTTCGTCATTCCAAATGATATCAGAGCCTTGCAGCGTATCCGAGTACAAATATCCCGGTAACGTGCCCGCGCGTCTGCCGAAAACCCCGTGCAAGGAGGGACCTGCGCGGCGTTGGCTGTCGGGTGTCAGGCTGTGACAGATCGAGCATTTCCGCGCGAATTGACGCTCACCATTGTCCATCTCGTCGGGGTTTTGCAGAAAACTCGGCTCGGCAGAAGCCATCTGTTGCCGGTCGGACAAGGTGGTGACTGGCCAACTGTACATGGCCTCGTCAATTCCGCCCGCATGGATGTTTTCACCATCGACCGAAAAGGCCAGGGCCCAGACTGGCCCCCGCAACGTTGCGCGAAAGTCCTGCGCGATGCGCCAGTCCGAGGTATCGATGACCATGATATAGCCTTCACCGTCGCCCACGGCCAGAAACCGACGATCCGGGCTGAGCGCCATGGCAAGGATCGGGCGACGATCCAGAGTGAAATCGCGTTCTTCACCGGTGGAAAGGTCCAGTATTCGGGTCACTCCATCAACAGCACCGTAAGCGATCCAGTTGTCCTGTTCATTCAGGACCAGTTCGTTGATGCCGAACCCGTGTTCGATGAGCCGGGTGATCTCTTGTCCACTCCTTACGTCCCAAATGCGCAGCGATCCATCCATGCCCGCTGAATAAAGCTGTGTGCCGTCTGAAGAAAACACCACGGCGTTCACACCGCTTCCGGTCGGCCCAAGAGTTGTGTGGGCGGTTCCGTTAACGGGCCAAACCCCAATCGTTCCGTCCCAACTGGCGGTTGCGACGTGGGTCTTGGACGCTGCCAGACCCACGATCTTGCCCTGATGTCGCCCAACCACGTCGCCGCCGGGCCACTTGCGCAGGGTGAAGTCATCGCCAGCCGAGTAGATGGCCGTGCCATTGAAGGCAACGGCGTTCACGGCGGCTTCATGACCTTCCAGCCATTCGGGGGTGCGATCAGCCCACAGCCCGACGGAATTGTCGAAACTGGCTGTTGCGATACGCCCGTCCGGGGCTGTGGCAATCCCCATGATTGGGCCGCCGTGTCCCTTGAGTGTGAAGAATTCGGCCAAGGCGGGCAGAGGAATCAGCGCCAGGGCCAGAACCAGCCCTCGCATCTATTCAGCAGGCGAGGCGGCGGTTTTGCCTGCCTCTTTTTCCTGAACTTCTTCCAGCCACAAAGAGTGGTGTTCACGGGCCCATTGTTCTTCGACCTCGCCGGTGCCCATGGCGTCAAAGGCGCCCTCCATTCCAACGGAGCCGAGATAGATATGCGCCACGATGATCGCAATGAACACATAAGCAACCATCACGTGCCAGACTTGGGCATATTGCATTTCTTCCTGCGGCGACATCTGCTCCGGCAGGTTCAAGCCCATCATTTGTGGAATACCGGTCGCATTGGCGATCTGGAAGGTTTTGGCAAACAAGGGCATCTCGAATGGGAACAACAGCGACAGACCCGACAGGCTGATGGAGACGCCCAGCAGGATGCAGGCCCAGAATATGATCTTTTGACCGGCGTTGAACTTCTTTGCCGGTGGGTGGCTGTTCTTGGTGAACAACCCGCCACCTGCGGCCAGCCATTTCAGATCGACGCGGTTGGGGATGTTATGGGCAATCCAGTTTACCGTGACGATGATCAGGCCCAGCATGAAGGCCCAGGCCAGATTGTTGTGCAACCACTTGCAGCCCTGTGCGAGGGCCGCAAAGCCCTCTTTCCCGAAAATCGGGATCAGGTAGTCGCGGCCATAAAGCGTCAGCAGGCCCGTGACGCCAAGGATCAGGAACGACCCGGCAAACAGCCAATGGCCGAACCGCTCGAATCCGTTGAAACGCGTGACCGTGCGGCCGGTTTTCTCACCATCGATGCGAATTTTACCTCGGATCAGGAAAAATAACAGGATGATGCCCAGCATCCCGGCAATGATATAGGTGCCGTATTCGCGCAGCGGTCCGGTGCGGAAGGTCAGCCACCACATGCCGCCATCCTGAATCAGCACGCTGTCTGCCGGACCATGAGAAGACACCGTCACATCAGCCGAGCCATAGCGCAAAGCGCGATACACGTCACTGTCCGAGGCCACACCGCGCGTGCCAAGCTGACCCAGCAACCCCTCGGCATTGCCCTGACCTGTGTTCTCGGAACGATAGCTGTTGTCGACGGTTTCACCACGCTGCCGGGCGAGAATGTCTTCCAGGGTTGTTGCTCCGCCGGTCGAGGTGCGCTCATCTGCCGTGGGTTCAGAGGTCTCTTGCGCCCATGCGGCTCCGGTCAGAAAAATCGAAACCAGCAGATAGTGGATCAGACGCATAGGGGTATCCTCCTGTGCAATTTCATATCAGCGGTCAAACCCGCCAATTTGCTGGTGAAAGACGGCGCCGACCGGTGCGAGCGCTTCGCGAAGATCATCCTTGGCCGGACCATACACGTCCAACCCCACTGGCGTCAGAAGGGCCAGAAACCGTTCAGCAAAACTGGCACCGAAATTCTGCATATGTATCATGGCATCTTCGGAACTGGCATAGCGTTCATAGATATGAACAGCCGAACCGGTCATGTGCCATTCATAGCTTCTGGCGCCGGTCTCCTGCTGCGTGGCCGCGACCATTTCCGCCCTAAGCGCTTCGAACTCATCCTTTTTATCCAGATCGAGGTCAAGCTTCAGCAGCCAGTAAACATCATTGGTCATGCGCGCCTCTCAAATTTGTTTGCTGTGAAGTTGCAGGAAACGGATCCCCGATCACATCACTTGAAAAGCCCCCCGCAAAGGGCGGGAGGCTGCTTTGTCAAAAGCCGGATTTCAACCGTCTTTCTGGTCGTAGGCCGTGCCCCAACCCCAGGCGCCCGAGCCGAAACCGCGCGCCACGACGCGCTCACGGTAAACTGCGGAAACCACGTCGCCGTCACCGGCGAGCAGGGCCTTGGTGGAACACATTTCGGCGCAGATGGGCAGCTTGCCCTCGGCGATCCGGTTGCGACCGTATTTGGCGAACTCTGCGGTCGAGTGCGTTTCCTCGGGGCCGCCGGCGCAGAAGGTACATTTGTCCATCTTGCCGCGCGATCCGAAGTTACCCGCCTGTGGATATTGCGGCGCGCCGAAGGGGCACGCATAGAAGCAATAGCCGCAGCCAATGCACAGGTCCTTGGAGTGCAGCACGACCCCTTCTTCGTTCTGATAGAAGCAGTCAACCGGGCACACCGCCATGCAGGGCGCATCCGAACAATGCATACAGGCGACCGAGATCGAGCGTTCGCCCGGGTTGCCGTCATTGATCGTCACCACCCTGCGGCGGTTGATGCCCCACGGCACCTCGTGTTCGTTCTTACACGCGGTTACGCAGGCATTGCACTCGATGCAGCGTTCAGCGTCGCAGAGAAACTTTGCTCTAGCCATTTATCGTCCTCCTTACGCTGCCCAGATCTTGCAGAGAGTCGCCTTGGTCTCCTGCATCTGGGTCACTGAATCATAGCCATAGGTCTGGGCGGTGTTGGTGCTTTCACCCAGCACATAGGGGTCTGCACCTTTGGGGTATTTCTCCCTCAGGTCCTCGCCCTGGAAATGGCCACCGAAGTGGAACGGCATGAAGGCCACACCGGCACCGACCCTGTTGGTCAGCATCGCCATCACCTTGACTTTGCCGCCCTCGGGGCCTTCGACCCAGACCTGTGATCCGTCCCGAATGCCAAGGTTGTTGGCATCACGCGGGTTGATCTCGACGAACATGTCCTGCTGAAGCTCAGCCAACCACGGATTGGACCGTGTCTCATCACCGCCGCCTTCATATTCGACCAGACGACCAGACGTGAGGATTATCGGGTAATCCTTTGAAAAGTCGTTCTTCTGGATCGATGCATAAAGGGTGGGCAGACGATAGGCCTGACGATCCTCGTAGGTGGGATAATCCGCCACCAGATCGCGCCGATTGGTATAGAGCGGCTCGCGATGCAGTGGGATTGGATCCGGGAAGGTCCAGACAACCGCACGGGCCTTGGCGTTCCCGAAGGGCGCACAGCCATGTGCGATCGCGACCCGCTGGATACCGCCGGACAGGTCGGTTTTCCAGTTGGTCTTTGGTCCGGCCACGGCGTCGATGGCCGCGCGTTCCTCGGCCGTCAGATCACCGTCCCAGCCAAGATCCATCAGCATCTGCATCGTAAACTCTGGATAGCCATCCTGAATTTCCGACCCAACGCTATAGACCCCTTCGGCCAGCAGGTTGTCGCCGTCGCGTTCCACGCCGAAACGGGCACGGAAGGTCAGGCCGCCTTCGGCCACCGGTTTGGACATGTCATAGAGGTTTGGTGTCCCCGTATGGCCCATTTCCGGTGTGCCCCAGCAGGGCCACGGTAGACCGTAGTACTCGCCGTCGTTTGGTCCACCAATGGCTTGCAGCGTGGTTCTGTCGAACGTGTGCTGGTTGGCCATATGGCTTTTCAGACGTTCCGGCGACTGACCGGTATAGCCGATGGTCCAGAGGCCCGAGTTGAACTCACGCGTGATGCTTTCAACATTCGGGGTTTCGGGATCTTCCATCTCGATATTGCGGAAGAACCGGTCCGCCCAGCCGAATTTGTTGGCGAACTTGGCCATGATGACTTCGTCCGGCAGACTTTCGAACAGCGGATCGACCACCTTGTCGCGCCATTGCAGAGACCGGTTCGAGGCCGTGACAGAACCACGGGTTTCGAACTGCGTACAGGCGGGCAACAGGTAGACGCCATCGGTACGGTCATGCAAAACGGCGGAAACGGTGGGATACGGGTCGATCACGACCAGCATGTCCAGCTTTTCCATCGCCGTCTTCATTTCCGTCATCCGGGTCTGCGAGTTGGGCGCGTGGCCCCACAGAACCATGGCGCGGACATTGTTGTCCTGATCCATGTTGGCCGGGTCTTCCAGAACACCGTCAATCCAGCGAGAAACAGGAATGCCGCGCTCGTTCTGCAGCGGTTTGTCCTTGCCGTCCTTGTCCTTGATCGTGGCGAATTGACCGGCCAGCCATTCGGGTTCTTCACCCCAGACGCGGGCCCAGTGACCCCATGCGCCTGCGGACAGGCCATAATAGCCGGGCAGGGTATGGGAAAGAACACCAAGGTCCGTTGCGCCCTGAACGTTGTCATGACCGCGGAAGATGTTGGTGCCACCACCCGAGGTTCCCATGTTGCCCAGTGCAAGCTGAAGTACGCAGTACGCGCGGGTGTTGTTGTTGCCGTTGGTGTGCTGCGTTCCGCCCATGCACCAGACAACCGTTCCGGGACGGTTGTTGGCCATCGTGCGGGCAACCCGCTTCAACTGCGATCCCGGAGTGCCAGTGACACGTTCCACCTCATCCGGGTTCCACTTGGCAACTTCTTCGCGGATCTGATCCATGCCCCAGACACGGGTGCGGATGAACTCTTTGTCTTCCCAACCGTTGTCGAAGATGTGCCAGAGGATACCCCAGATCAGCGCAACGTCCGTGCCGGGGCGGAAACGGACATATTCATCCGCGTGCGCCGCAGTGCGCGTAAAGCGCGGGTCGCAGACGATCAGCGGGGCGTTGTTCTGCTCTTTTGCGCGCAGAATATGCAGCAGCGAGACGGGATGCGCCTCGGCCGGGTTGCCGCCGATGATGAAGATCGCCTTGCTGTTGTGCATGTCGTTGTAGCTGTTGGTCATGGCGCCGTAGCCCCATGTATTCGCAACGCCCGCAACAGTGGTCGAGTGGCAGATCCGGGCCTGATGGTCCACGTTGTTCGTGCCCCAGTAGGCGGCGAACTTGCGGAACAGATAGGCCTGTTCGTTGTTGTGCTTGGCGGAACCCAGCCAGTACACGCTGTCAGGCCCGGATTCTTCGCGGATGCTCATCATGCCGTCGCCGATCTCGTTGATCGCCTCTTCCCAGCTGATGCGCTTCCACTCTCCGCCTTCCTTTTTCATCGGATATTTCAGGCGGCGCTCGCCATGGGCGTGCTCGCGAACGGCGGCACCCTTGGCGCAATGGGCGCCCAGGTTGAACGGACTGTCCCAGCCGGGCTCCTGCCCGATCCAGACGCCGTTCTGAACTTCGGCAACCACCGTGCAACCGACCGAACAATGCGTGCAGACGGACTTGATGTTCTCGACAGCCGTGTTGGCTGCGGTCTGGGCGCTGGCTGGCGTCACGGTTCCACCCGTGGCGCTGATCGCGGCAAGGCCGCCGATCGTCAGGCCCGATCCACGCAGGAATGCGCGGCGATCGACGGTTTTCTCGCCGACCTGGGACAGGATACTTGTCCGCTGGGGGCGTCTCGCAACCCCGTTGGTCTTTTTCCTAAGCATTTGTTTCCTCCCTTGCGCGCCGTGTATGCCACGGCTGGCTTGGTACTGCTGAAGCCGACGTCGGGGCCAATCGCAACCGTCAGTCGGGTGTGAAAACGTCCGATCCTAGAACCGGGTGCTTTCGATGTAGGCGCGTGTATGCGCGGTATCCTGGATGCGGGTATCGTCTGTCGGCGCTTCGGCCGCTTCGGCTTTCCCGGTCAGGCTGGCGGCGGCAACAGCAGCAGGCGCTGCGGTTCCGGCCAGTTTGAGGAAGTCGCGGCGTGTGGCGCCTTCTTCCTTGGTCTTGCTCATGGGCTCCTCCTGTCCCAATTGCGGTTTGGTGCCCACAGGGCACCGGCGATGTGCGGGCTACCCCGCTGTCATCCGGAACGCTTCGCGCTCGATCTCCATGAATACCCGACCGGCGGTGCCGACGGATGCATAGAGAACAGAGTTTTCAGCAGCTTCCAAATCCGAATAGAAATGTGCGGCCCATGGGCCGATATGTTTGCTCCAGAATGCTTTCTGGTCTTCAAGCGATGCCGGGCTGCCAAAACGCCCAACGATCATGCCTGCCATCATCTCCATCAATGAGGCGATGTTGTCCTCGGGCTCAAACACGTTCTGGGCGCGTGTGATCCCGCGCACCGCCATGTCATTGCGGAGCTGCGCCAGAGGTTTCTCGTTCAGAAAACCCGTGAGATAGAAGCTGGCATAGGGCAGCAATTCGCCCCGACCCAAACCGATGAACAATGCGTTGAATTCCCGTTCCGCGGCGGCGGGCTTGGTGACTTTTGCAACCCGCGCCATGGCTTGGATGGCCTGACCAAGATCAGTGTCATCCCCGCTAAGGCTCGCCATTTGATCCAGCAGCATCTGGTCGGGTGGACCGGCCAGCAGCAAGCCCAGAAAGTTGTAGAAATCCGCGCGCAGGCGATCCTCGGCTGAAACGTCCAGAGTGTGCGCGTCACTTGCGGTCATTCGGTCATCCTTCAAATTCAAATGTCATTCGACGTGGCGCCGGGGGCAGGTCGATTTCTTCCGGCTCGTCCGCGCGGGCGACGGAAACCGGTTCGGGCCCGGTATCGGGTTCGACCGGCGCGGCCTCGGGTTCAGCGCGTATATCGGCTTCGCTTTCAGCAGCATCGTCTTTGGCCTCTTCCGCGTCGGCCGCCAGTGCTTCGATATGTGCCAGCATACCTTTTCCAACCTGATAGGCGGTTTGCATGCTTTCGATCACGCAGGCCGCATCGGTGTAGTCCTCGCCGTAATCAACCAGCCCGTCGACATTGGCCAGAACCGGGTTCAGCCGCCACAGCCGACGCAAAGCCCGACGGCGCAGGCGATCAGGCACGGCCTTGGCCATGAAGCCCGAAACATCGTCGCCGGGTTGCAGGGTCTCTGGGTCGGGAAGGTTGAACTCGGCGAGGATCTCGGCGTCATCCTTTTCTTCCAGCTCCGCTTGCCGTTCTGCGATCGCCTGTTCTTCAAGGGCCAGTGCCTCGGCCTCGGCTTCGGCGTGAACGGCGGCCTTTCGGCGAGACCAGAAATCATCGGGCCGGTTCATTGCAGCGCCTTTCTCGGGGCGCGATACACGTCCGACGTCTGCCGGATACGAGCATCACCCTTGCCGTCTTCAACCAGATCTGTCCGCTTCTTGTCGCGGCGGCGCTTGACGAAAACTTCGTGCTGATGATGTTTCAAAGCAAAATCGCGGACCCAGGCAATCAGCCCTTCAGTCATCGGGATCTTCTCGACAATTTCTTCACCGGTATCCGCGTAATCCTGCCCCTCGAACGGAGAGGCGGTGATCAGAACTGCATTCAGGGGAGTTTCGCCTTTCAGTTCGTCCCGCAGCACAAGGTACAGCGAAGGCTGCCCATCCGACAAGTTAACCATGTAGGCTTCGGTTTCATCTGCCCAGAGCGTCAGGGGCAAGGTGGCCGCGTGATACTCGACGGCATCGCCTTCGCGGCGCAGTTCCTGCCAGTCGGCCGGCCCCGCGCCGGGTAAAAGGGCCACAGCGCGCCAGTTCCACCGGGCCCACCGTGTGACCCCGGGTGTCTTGCGCACGATGACGCCAACCGGCATTTCAGTCTGGCTTGCGGCCTTGGCCACTGGCTCCTCCCCGAAAGGCTCTCCCCTGCCTTTCCAAGTCCACTATGGTACACAAACTGGCTGTGTGCCAAGCCTAAGCTCTACGACTTTGGTCGTAGTCCAGGGTAGCAACTGCGTGAGCAGGTCCTGTGAATGCTTGTGTTTCGTGGCATTTATTGCCGAAATTCAACCCTGTGCAGGAAACGCGGCAAGGGGTTGAAGTTGCTTTCCCGGGGGTACAGCCTAGTGTGCATGGAACCGGGGCGGTTGCCCGAGGAGAGGATATGGCCACGAAACTACTGCTATGTGATTGCGCCGGAACACAGGCATTCGATCCGGACAAGATCGAAAGCGCCTGCGGCGTTGCCTGTTCCAGGTTGCATACCGCGCTTTGTACCGATGAGTTGCAGTCCGCCGCGGACTTGATGAAAGAAGGTGATACCGTCATCGCTTGTGCGCAAGAGCATGACGTTTTCAGGTCACTGGCCGAAGACCTGAATATTGACGTGCCCGGATTTGTCGATCTGCGCGATCGGGCCGGGTGGTCTGACCAAGGTGCGGATGCGACCCCCAAGATGGCGGCATTGGCGGCCGAGGCCGTTCTGGCGCAACCGGTCACACCCAGCGTGGATGTCTTCAGTGAAGGCACCTGTTTCATCATCGGACCCGGTGCGGTGGCCTTTGATCTGGCAGAGCGTCTGGCGGATTCGTTGGCAGTGACCGTCATGACGACTGATTTGTCAGAGCCCCTCTCGCGCGCCTATGACGTGGTGCGGGGGCAGCTTCGTTCGGTTTCCGGTGCGCTTGGTGGGTTTTCGTTGCGTCTGGACGCGCTTCAGCAGGTCGTGCCCGGTGGGCGCGGCGCGTTTGCTTGGACCGATCCAAAGGACGGTGCGCTTTCTTCGTGTGACATTGTCATCGATCTGGCAGGAGAAACACCCTTTGTTCAGGCCCCGGACAAGCGCGAAGGCTATTTGCGGGCTGATCCCAGGGATGCGGTTTCCGTGGAACGTCTGGCTTTTGAAGCCGCGCAATTGGTGGGGACATTCGAAAAGCCGCTTTATGTGCGCGTGGAAGAAACCCTGTGTGCCCATACCCGGGCCGAGCAGGTGGGCTGTACCAACTGTTTGGATATCTGCCCAACCGGTGCGATTTCCCCGGCGGGCGAGCATGTGGCGATTGACCCGATGGTATGTGCAGGCTGTGGTGCTTGCGCCGCGCTGTGCCCTTCAACGGCCATAACCTACGAAGACCCACCTGTTTCGGCGCTGTTGTCGCGGATGCATATTCTGGCCCGTACCTATCGACGGGCCGGCGGCACCGCGCCTCGGTTGCTTGTCCATGACGCCGACGGGGCCGAAATGATCCGGTTGGCGGCGCGTTTCGGGCGTGGATTACCTTCGGATGTGATTCCATTGGAATTGAACGTGATATCTGGCTTTGGCCATGCCGAGATGCTGGCTGCTCTGGCGCATGGGTTCGCGCGGGTGGATGTGCTGTTGGCGCCGACGACTGAACGCGAGGCGTTGAACCGGGAGCTTGAATTGGCACACGCCATTGCAGGCCACGAGGGTATAGGCCTGATTGACGAAGCAGACCCCGATGCGATGTCCGATCTGCTGTACGGGCAAGCGGTGCCCCGGCCTTTGTCCGATCCGGTCTTGCCTATGGGCAATCGCCGGCAAATCGCGCGGCTGGCAGCACAGGCGCTGAACCCGCAGGCTGAATCGCCTTTGCCGCTGCCTGAAAATGCGCCTTACGGGGCGGTTGCAGTGAATACCGACAGCTGCACCCTGTGCCTCAGCTGTGTGTCGCTGTGCCCATCCGGTGCGTTGATCGACAATCCGGACAAGCCGCAATTGAACTTCCAGCAAGATGCCTGTCTGCAATGCGGGATGTGCAAGACCATATGCCCCGAGGATGCGATCACGCTTGTTCCACAACTTGATCTCAGCGATGCGGCCCTGTCACAGCAGGTTCTGAACGAAGAAGAACCTTTTGCCTGCGTGGAATGCGGGGCATTGTTCGGCGTGAAATCCACCGTTGAGCGGATCATGGAGAAGCTTTCAGGCACGCATCCGATGTTCGCGACGTCGGATCAGGCGCGGATGATCCAGATGTGTGACAATTGCCGGGTGAACGTGCAGTTCCAACAGCAAGACAATCCTTTCCAGTCAAAGCCCAAGCCTCGGGTCGTCACGACCGAGGATTACTATTCAGACAGAAAGGATCACTGAAGTTTCAGAGGTGCACCCAGATCCGCAGCGTCGATGCGCGATACGAACGCCAGGATCGCGTCAAGATCGTCCAATGTCATCTCAACCGGGTGAATAGGAGACGGGCGTTCGGGATCGAAAGGCGGTGTCAGACCGTCGATCTGTGTGAATGCGGGGTGGGGGTTCAGGGCGAAAAACGCTTCGAATCGCTGCGACCAGTCGGGCATTGCGCGCAGAACGGCGAAAGAGGGCGTCGACCCCAGGCCATTCATGCGGTTCCTTGGCCCGATGACATGACAGCGCCCGCAATGGGTCATCGAAAGTTCTTCGCCAAGTTGGGTGTCGCCTTCAACGATGTCACCGGACTCAACCACGGCAATATCAAAACTGGCAGAGTAGGGCCCTCCGTCTGCCGGGGCAAAGCTTTCCACCGTGCGCTTGCCGATATCCGATTTCAGCCATTCAAGAAAACGGGTCTGGCGGTCGTTGTCTTCGATACGCAGGTGATAGATCACGTCGTTGCGGGCAAAGACCGGATCACCGGGCGGCGCGGTTTCCAGCACCATGACCCCGGCGTCGTCTGCAATAACACGGATCCCGGTCTTGAGAGAGAAGCGAGGAAGGATATGTTGCAACAGGCCGGAGTCTTTAACCTCTGCCGGGGCCGCAAGGCCAATCGACTCTTGTGACCAAGAGGGGGTGGCAGAGAGCGTCAGGCTCAGGCACAAGAGGACAAAGCGCATGGCTCAACGTAACTTCGCGGGGCGGGATGCGTCAAATGTACAGACAAAGACGGAGACACGTGCAATGAGCGGCGAGTCGATACGCACGCCCCTGTCAGCAGGGCGGATCAAGGGGAACAAGCATGAGTGTTCGTGACGCGGTTCTGGCGAACCTGAAAAAGATCACCGACCCGGTATCCGGGCAGGACATCGTAAGCGCAGGCATCGTGCGCGCCTTGAATGTGGAAGGCGACACGGTACGCTTCGTGCTTGAGGTCGATCCGAAATATGCGGAAAAGATGGAACCTGTCCGCGCCACGGCTGAAAAGGCCGCTCAGATGGTGGAAGGCGTAGCAAATGTTTCGGCCTTGATGACCGCGCATTCCGACAAGGCACCGCCGGATCTGAAACCGAAACCAAAGCCATCGCAAACCGGGCCGCAGGCAGTGCCGGGTGTGGATCGGATCATCGCCGTTGCGTCCGGCAAGGGTGGGGTTGGCAAATCCACCGTTTCGGCCAACCTTGCCTGCGCATTGGCTGCGGAAGGCCGGCGTGTAGGTCTGCTGGATGCGGATGTTTACGGGCCGTCGCAACCCCGGATGTTGGGTGTCTCGGGCCGTCCGGCCAGCCCTGACGGCAAGACGATCCTGCCGCTGCGCAACCACGGCGTCACCATGATGTCGATGGGTTTGATGACCAACGAAGGTCAGGCGGTTGTCTGGCGTGGGCCGATGTTGATGGGTGCGCTGCAACAAATGATGAGCCAGGTGCAATGGGGCGCGCTGGATGTTCTGATCGTCGATCTGCCGCCCGGCACCGGTGACGTGCAACTGACGCTGAGCCAGAAGTTCCAGGTGGATGGTGCCATTGTCGTTTCAACGCCGCAGGACGTGGCCCTGATTGATGCCCGCAAAGGGATCGACATGTTCAACCAGCTGAAGACACCCATTGTCGGGATGATCGAAAACATGTCCACGCATATCTGTTCGAACTGTGGATACGAAGAACATGTTTTCGGTCATGGTGGTGTCAAGTCTGAGGCAGAGGCGCTGGGCGTGCCGCTGCTGGGTGAAATCCCGTTGCATCTGGACATCCGCGTCGCCGCTGACGGGGGCGCGCCCATCGTTGTCAGCAAACCTGACAGCCCGCAAGCCGAGGCATTCCGCAAGATCGCCCGCGACATGATCGCCAAAGGCAACGCATGAGCCAGCCGGTTTTCCCACCCTTGCTGACGGGCCACCCGGTTCAGGGTGGGGAAGACCCGTTCGAGCGCGCGCAGGCCATGGCTGCGCTGGGCTGTGATGCGGGTACGGTTGTCTACAATATTCAGGCGGATTTCCTGCGCGTGGCAATTGTTTTTGCCCCCGAGGTGCCATTGCAGGAGGCGTTGGCGATGCTGCCGCTTTGTGCTGTGGGATTCCAAAACGCGCTGGGCGCTTTGGCCCCGCCAGAGGTTGCGGTGCATCTGGGTTGGGATGGTCTGATTTGCGTGAACGGCGCGCGGTGCGGCCGGTTCCGCGCGGCTGCGTCAACATCAATGCCCGAGGAAGAGCCGGACTGGCTGGTCGTCGGCTGGGAGCTGACACTGTTGCAAACCAGTGATGCGCCGGGTGAAACCCCTGATATCACCGCGCTGTACGATGAAGGCTGTGCCGAGGTTTCTGCAACGCAGCTGGTGGAAAGCTGGTCACGACACATGTTGACCTGGCTCAACCGTTGGCAGGAGGATGGCAACGCGTCCTTGCACGCCGAATGGATGGGCCTGCTGCGCGGCGTGGGCGAACCGCTGATCGACGGTGGCGTATTCCTTGGAACGGATGAACGTTTCGGGATGCTGATCCGCGACGGGGTCGATACGCATCTGCGCCCCCTGACTGACTTGTTGGAGAACCGAGAATGAAACTGGCCCGAGCGATCCATTTCGACGAAAGCGACATGAACGTGTTTCATTCCCCGGCGCGCACCGGAGAGTGGTGCGTTTCGGGCGGGTTTGAGTTTTCCAACTGGGGGCAGGGCGATCTTGAAGGCAAGGCACGACAGGCATTTGCGAATGGCTGGCTGGGGTTGGAAACCTTTGGTCGGGTGACTTTTGTCGCCGTGACGCAGATCGAAGCCGCAGAGAAAGATCAGATTGCGCATAACCTGGCCGAACATTTTGTGCAGTTCTATGGCGCACCCTCGGTCGAGGCCGCATTGGGCGTTGCGCAAGCTGAAATCGACCACATGTCAGAGTTGTGCGAAGACCATACGGCCAACACGCTGTTGACCGTCGCAAGGGAACTGACAGAGACAGGCGTGCACGAAGCCTTTCGCGTGATCACTCCGCAGGACGCGGAACTGGAGGCGTTGGCGGTTCACGGGTCGCTGGACGATTAGATCAGGTCGACAAACCCGCCGAACTGCCCGCGTTTGAAAATCAGCCCTTTGCCGGTGCGATACATGACCTGCTCTACCTGACCCACGATGATCAGATGATCCCCTGCGTCATGACGGGCATGAAGGCGGCAATCGAACCGGGCCAGACACTGGGCCAGATGTGGACGCCCGACCGTATCCTCGGTCCAGTTTGCATGTGAGAAATCCGCCCCATCGCGTGCAAACCGCAACGCCTGATCCTGCTGATCCTGCGCCATGACGTGGATCGAATAGAGATCACAGGTGCTGAACGTATCAAATCGGAATGATTCCTTGGCCAGACACCACAGGACCAGTGGCGGTTCCAACGAGACTGACGCAAATGAATTCACTGTTATGGCGCGCGGACCTTCGTCGGATTGCGCGGTAATTACCGTGACGCCGGTGCCAAAGCATCCCAGTGCTTCCCGAAAGGCGGGGCTTTGATCCGGGGTCGGTGTAAAGGTCTTTTCGGTCATTGCGCGCTTAATCCTTGGCCGCGCATCAGGTGCCATGCGTGGCCCGGATTGTCCATGAAAAGCTGACTGCCGGGTGCAATTTATGCCGTCAGTTCAGATCTTCCAGCAAACGACCATGTTTGCGGGTTTCCATGATCACCTCGCCAAAAGTCGTGAGGCCGCGTGCTTGCAGGATCGGCAGCATCTTGATCAATGCCTCGGCCGTGGCAACCGCGTCGCCCAGTGCGGTATGGCGCAACGTTTCGGGGATCGTGATTTCCAGCCGTTCACACAAGGCATCCAGTGTGTGCGTATCGCTTGCCCCGAACAGCACCGCAGATAGCAGGACCGTGTCGAGTATCGGATGATCCCACTCGACACCCATCCGTTTGGCATGGCGGCGCAGGAACGCCATGTCGAACGGGGCATTATGCGCCACGATCACGGCGTCGCGCGAAAACTGATGGAAAACGCGTCCGGCTTCGGCGATATCAGGCGCCCCCTGAACCATACGATCGCTGATCTTGTGTACTTTGGTCGACGCCGGGGGAATCGGAATGCCGGGATCAACCAGCATGTCCAGATGTTCACCCTGAACGATTTTACCATTCAGAACGCGCACTGCGCCGATCTGCACGATCTCATCCTTGTGAGGTAGCAAACCGGTTGTTTCCGTGTCGAAAACCACGAAACATAGATCCGACAGGGGGCGGTTCTCGAACGCATCATCCCCCGGTGTATTGAGAAGTTCGAAATCATAGACCAGCGGGCGGGCATCGTCCGGTGACATATGTGTCGCGCTGTCTTCGAAGACAAGCATATATCCGGGTGCATCGCCCAAGGGTTTCATCCGGGCGGAATAGGTCTGCCGCCCGTCCACGCTGGACAGGGTGCAATAGACGTCCTTTCCGGTTTTGCACAACTTGGCATATGCGTCTGTCAGGCCGGTGGCTTCGAGATATTCGAAAAGAGATGCGTTCAGACGAGGATGCGCGATCTGGGCAAGAACCTCGGCGGCCTGCCCGTCGTACAGAACAATCTGATGTTTCGGACTGGCCAGCAGCATGGCCACAGGGATTTCCGTCAGCAGCGCGGTCAGGCGTTGTTTTTCTGCGGCCAGATGCGCGGTTTCGGCGGCCACGGCCTCGGCCGTGCGCATGGCGTTCGAGGCCAGTTGTTCCGCCAATCCCGCCGCTGCCGGGGCAAGATCACCCAGATACCGCGCGGCCTGCATGTCCAGGTCGGTGCTTACACCGGCATGTGCACGGGCACGCAGTTGGGCGGAAAGCCGTTCGATCGGTTTGGCGACGTTGTCGTCGAACAGCAGCCAAACACCCGCGACCAGTGCCAGAAATCCAAATCCGATCAGGATTTCGGCGAAGACGAAATCATTCAGCAGACCGGGGTTTCCCGCACGGGAATAGGTGATCCAGAGAGCGGTGGCGCTGATGGCAACCCCGCCAAGGGCGAGGAGACAGAAGAACAGAAAAATCCTGAGCCTCAAACTCAATCCGGTCAGCATGATCACACCCCGCAAGTGGCTGCGATGACGGGGTCATTGGTTCCGGCTGCTATCCAGTCAGCGTTCACCAGACGCCCGTCCTCGGCAAATTCGGCACCATCCGCCAGGTTGGCGCGGCGGCCTTCTGCACAATTCACGGCCACCGGCAGTTTCGAAACCGGAGCCCAGCGGCCAAAGAAGTAAAGATCGACAAGCCGTTGTTCCGGAACGTTTTCGTTTGTGCGCACCGATACGGTGTCGATTGCGGCAAACCGGTCAACGAACGGAACCGCGTAGGTCCAGGGACGATAAAACGCGCGGCTTTCGACCTCTTGCACGATGGTCATCTCTTCCGGCAGTTGGTCGCGCGTGCGATCGTACCAGGAATATTCGCTGTTGATGGTCATCGCGATCATTCCAAGACCGGCCGCAACCGGCGTTGTCCATTTTGGCAAACGCCCTCCGGTCAGCTTGTTCAGCAGAAGAACGATTCCGGCACATGCGACCCCTGCGAAAATCGTGCCGATCAGTTCCAGAAACATGTGGTCTCTCCGTTGGTCAGTCGCATGTCAGCCCAGCATTCCCTTGCCGTGGCCAACTGCCGATTGCATCGTTTTTACCACCACGAAAGCATCACGCAGATGACTTCGCTCAAAGTCCGACAATTCAGACGGTGGCAGGTAGTTGTCGGGCATCGCTCCGGATTTAACCAGCCGCACCTGATGCTCCAGCCGGGTTTCAGCGATCAGATCATAGGCGTCCAGCAAGTCACGCGCACCAGAAGGGCTGAGCACGCCACTGGCCTCGGCTGCTTTCAGGCGGGCGCGGGTGTTGGCCTCGGTCAGCTCGCCTTGCAGTGCATAGATGCGCGCCAGATCGACGACGGGCACAACTCCGTTGTGTTTCAGATCCAGCGTATTGCGATGCTCGCCCGAGCGGATCGTCGCGAAACCGCGCAGCAGGCCCAGGGGGGGCGTGTGCTTCAGCGAGTTCGAAATCATGTGTGCGACGAAGATCGAGTTTGCCCTGGCCACTGCCAGAGTGTCCGCTTGCAGATCGCCAAACAACTCAAATGCGCCGCCGATGGGGCGCAGGTCGAACATGACCGAGGCCAGCATTTGCGCCTCGGGGTTTGGCTTAGCAATCCAGCCTTTGAAATAGTCGCGCCAGACACGAACCGGCTGACACCAGCGCGGATTGGTCGCCATCATGTCGCCGGGGCAGTAGAAGTACCCGCAGACGTCCAGCCCGTCAGAGACGAATTTGGCCAGTTTGGTGAAATAGGACATATCGGCGTCGGTGACGCTATCGTCCAGCATCAGGCAATTGTCCTGATCCGATACGCCGGTTTGTTCTTGCCGTCCCTGTGAGCCGCAGGCCAGCCACAAATAGGGTACAGGCGGCGGCCCCAGTTCAGATTCGGCCAATTTCAGCAGGCGGCGGGTAACCGTGTCTGCAATATCGGTGATCAGCCGCGTGACGATCTCGTGCCGGTTCCCGCCGGCAACCAACTGAACCAGCAACTGCGGAATTTCCGCCGTCACCCTCGCCATCTCTTCGGCACTGTCAGCCTTTGCGATCCGACCAACCAATTCGGCCGAGTTGACGGCCTGATAGTGGGTCAGATCGGTCTGCGTCACGATCCCGACCAGACGACCGCCTTCGGAAACCGGGATGTGGCCAATGCCGCGCTCCATCATGATATGCAGAACGTCCGAGCCGATATCGCTGGGCGACAGGGTTACGGGATTTGCAGTCATGATTTCGGAAATCCGTGTGGTTTCGGGCAACCCGTTGGCAACATATTTGCCCGAAATGTCCCGCAGGGTGGCGATACCTTTCAACTTCTCTCCATCTGTCACGCATAGCGACGAGATGTGTTTGTCGCGCATGATCTGTGCCGCTTCCTGAACTGTCGTGTCCGCAGGGCAGGTGGCGGGATCGCGCGCCATCAAAACGTCAATCGAACTGGTCGCAAGGCTTTGCGGGCCACTGCGATCTCCACGGGTTCGATTGAAGAATTTGGCAACGACGTCGTGGTTGTCGATCAAACTGCGCACCAAATCCGGTGGCAGAACCATCAGGACCGACGGCGTATGAGCACGGGCTTTGGTGGCGGCTTTGCCGTCTTTCAGCAGGCCCCTCTCGCCGAAGGAGTTGCGCAGCCCCAGATGAGAGACGATGGCCCCGTTCTCATCGGTAATCTCAACCTGTCCTTCGTAGATCAAGAAAACCCCGGGCAACTTGTGACCCAGCTCATAGACAGAAGCGTCCTCCTCAACTTCCCATACCTCGATCTGTTTGACGATCTGATCCAGGGCGTCGGAAGGCAACACGTCATAGGGGTGAACGGATTTCAGAAACCGGGCAATTTCATCATGGGACAGGGGCATGTGTTGTCTCCGGTGTTCTGGTTAAAAAATCCCGCCCAGTGGTGTGCCGGGCGGGAACAGTGGATCGAAAGACGCGGTCGAAGGCAAGAACCAACGACCGCATCAAGCTCACTTATTCTGAGCTGCGCCCGCACCACGGGGAATGCGCACGCTTTCGACCAATTCAACGATCTCCGGCGGAGTCTCTTTGGTCATTCCGGCGACGACGTAAGCGACGCCGAAGTTGATCATTGCACCGATGGCGCCGAACGAGGTCGACTTGATCGGACCCAGCAGCGGATCAGCATCAGTGAACGAGTTGGTGCCCGGAATGAACAGCCAGCCCTTGTGCAGGAAGATGTAAACCAGGGTTACGATCAGACCAGCCAGCATACCTGCGACGGCACCGGTGTTGTTGATGCGGGTCGAGAAAATCCCCATCATCAGCGCCGGGAAGATCGAGGCCGCCGCCAGACCAAAGGCCAAGGCCACGGTTTGCGCAGCAAATCCCGGTGGGTTCAGACCCAGATAGGTTGCAACGACGATGGCCACAGCCATTGCGATACGAGCGGCCAGCAGTTCTCCTTTTTCAGAGATTTGCGGGTTGATCGCGCCTTTGACAAGGTCGTGGGACACCGCCGACGAGATCGCCAGCAACAGGCCCGCAGCGGTCGACAGAGCAGCTGCAAGACCACCGGCAGCGACCAGACCGATCACCCAACCCGGCAGGTTGGCGATCTCGGGGTTGGCCAGAACCAGGATGTCGCGGTTGAACTTGGTCAGCTCGTTACCGACCCAGCCTTTTTCTTCCGCAAGTGCCTGCATGTCGGCATTTTGGTCATTGTAGTACTGGATCTTGCCGTCGCCGTTCTTGTCTTCCCAGTCCAGCAGACCAGTTTTCTGCCACGTCTGCATCCAGTCATAGCGTGGATCGTTGTCGATATCCTCGACGGAAACGGCACCACCTTCGATGCCACCGTTGGGCCACATCATGTCGGTGATGTTCAGACGCGCCATTGCGCCAACCGCTGGGGCGGTCAGATACAGCAGCGCGATGAAGACCAGCGTCCAGCCAGCGGACCAGCGGGCGTCAGACACCTTAGGCACGGTGAAGAAGCGCATGATAACGTGCGGCAGACCGGCAGTACCGATCATCAGCGACAGCGTGAACAGCACCATGTTCAGCGTGTTCGAATGATGCGCTGTATACTCGGCAAAGCCCAGCTCGGTCACGATCGCGTCCAGCTTGGTCAGCAGAGGCTCACCGCTGGCGGTATCGCTGAACAGACCCAGCGCCGGAACCGGCGTACCGGTCAACTGCAGCGAGATGAAGATCGCCGGGATGGTGTAGGCGGTGATCAGCACGCAGTACTGAGCGACCTGAGTATAGGTCACGCCTTTCATCCCACCGAACACCGCGTAGGCAAACACCACACAGGCACCGATCAGCAGACCGGAGGTGTTCGACACCTCAAGAAAGCGGCCGAAGGCCACGCCCACGCCGGTCATCTGACCGATAACGTAAGTCACCGAAGCAACGATCAGACAGATCACAGCAACGATACGTGCGGTCTGGCTGTAGAAACGGTCGCCGATGAATTCCGAGACGGTGTATTTGCCGAACTTACGCAGGTAGGGCGCAAGCAGCAGTGCCAGCAGCACATAGCCACCGGTCCACCCCATCAGGAAGGTCGAGTTGTCATAGCCGGTGAAGGCAATTAGGCCCGCCATCGAGATGAACGAGGCCGCAGACATCCAGTCTGCCGCTGTCGCCATACCGTTGGTGACCGGGTGAACGCCGCGACCGGCGGCGTAGAATTCCGATGTGGACCCCGCGCGGGCCCAGATCGCGATGCCGATGTACAGCGCAAATGACGCGCCGACAAACAGCAGGTTGATGGTAAACTGGTCCATGCTGCTTACTCCTCGTCCACGCCGAATTCAGCGTCCAGCTTGTTCATGCGCCAGGCGTAGTTGAAGATCAGCACCAGAAAGACCAGGATCGATCCCTGCTGAGCGAACCAAAAGCCCAGATCGGTGCCGCCAACGGCGATGCCGGACAGCAATGGACGCAGCAGAATGCCGAATCCAAAAGACACCAGCGCCCAGATCACGAGGCTGATGTAGATGAGACGCAGGTTCGCCTGCCAATAGCCTTTGTCGGCTTCGGCAGTCTGCGCGGAGTTTGTTGATTGATCCGCCATTGCGGGTTCCTCCTTCGCTTCCTCGTTGGACGGCCCGATGCCCACATCCTCCAGTGCGTCGGGCCGCTTCTCACTTGCGCCAGACGCCATGTGACGTCAGGCAAAACTCCTCAAGTCCGCCAAAGCGGTCTTTTGAAGTATTCTGTTTGGGATCAGAGCCTTGCGGCCCTAAATCCACCCCCTATTTCATGACTTTACTAACGATCCCTTCAAGGTCATTGGCAATGTCTTCGATCCTGCCCATGGCGTTTGTACGCTGCAGCACGCCCTGACCGTCATAGTAGACGATCAGTGGTGCCGTCTGCGCGTGGTACGCTGCAAGGCGCGAGGCCACCGTTTCGGCATTGTCATCCGCGCGGCGCTTGAACTCGGTATGGCCACACTTGTCGCATTTGCCTTCTTCGACAGGCTTCTTGAACTGGTCATGGTAGCCTTCACCACAGCCGGCGCAGGTGTAGCGGCCCGAAATACGGGTCACCATTTCCGCGTCTTCCACCTCGAGGCTGATTGCGGCGTTGATCTTCTGGTTGTTCGATGCCAGCAGGCTGTCCAGCGCTTCCGCCTGAACCGTCGTGCGCGGGAAACCGTCCAGAATGACGCCCTTGGCGCAATCCGGCTGTGCCATGCGGTCGCGCAGGATGGCGATGACGATTTCATCGCTGACCAGATCGCCGGCTTCCATAACGGCTTTTGCCGCTTTGCCGGCTTCGGTTCCGGCCGCGACCGCTTCGCGCAGCAGGTCACCGGTGCTGAGTTGTACAAGTCCGAATTTCTCTTCCAGCATCCGGGCCTGTGTGCCCTTCCCGGCACCCGGAGGGCCGAGAAGGATGAGAACGGCGGGCGTGGTGATCGTGGCAGCGTCCATCATACCCTCACTTGTTCGCACGGTTTTCGATCAGGTCTTCGACCACCGACGGATCGGCCAGTGTCGAAGTGTCGCCCAAGGATCCGAAATCGTTCTCGGCGATCTTGCGCAGGATACGGCGCATGATCTTGCCCGAGCGCGTTTTCGGTAGGCCGGGTGCCCACTGGATCACATCCGGGGATGCAATTGGACCGATCTCGGTGCGGACCCATGTGCGCAGCTCTTTCATCAACTCGTCCGAAGGCTCGCGATCATTCATCAACGTGACATAGCAATAGATGCCTTGCCCTTTGATTTCATGAGGGTATCCAACCACCGCAGCCTCGGCCACAGCAGCATGTGCAACCAGCGCGCTTTCCACCTCGGCTGTGCCCATGCGGTGACCGGACACGTTGATCACGTCATCTACACGACCGGTGATCCAATAGTCGCCATCTTCGTCGCGACGGCAGCCGTCACCTGTGAAGTAGTAGCCTTTGTAATCCGAGAAATAGGTTTTCTCGAACCGCTCATGATCGCCCCAGACGGTGCGCATCTGGCCGGGCCAGCTGTCTTTGATACACAGAACGCCCTCGACACCGTTGCCTTCGATTTCGACACCGGATTGCGGGTCCAGAACCACCGGTTCGATGCCAAAGAACGGCTTCATCGCCGATCCGGGCTTCATCGCATGTGCACCGGGCAGCGGCGTCATCAGGTGGCCGCCGGTTTCGGTCTGCCACCAGGTATCGACGATGGGGCATTTGCCTTTGCCGACAACCTCGTTGTACCAGGTCCAGGCTTCGGGGTTGATCGGTTCACCCACGGTGCCCAGAATGCGAAGATCGCTGAGGTCGCATTTTTCGACAAACTCATTGCCCTGACCCATCAGAGCGCGGATCGCAGTGGGGGCGGTGTAGAATTGGTTGACCTTGTGCTTTTCGCAGACCTGCCAGAAGCGCGAGGCGTCGGGATAAGTGGGCACGCCTTCGAACATCAGCGTGGTTGCGCCATTGGCCAGCGGGCCATAGACGATATAGCTGTGCCCGGTGACCCAGCCCACGTCAGCGGTGCACCAGTACACGTCACCTTCGTGATAATCGAATGTGATCTCTTGCGTCATCGAGGCGTAAACAAGATACCCCCCCGTGGTGTGCACAACGCCCTTGGGCTGACCGGTCGAACCGGACGTGTAAAGAATGAACAAAGGATCTTCGGCGTTCATTTCGGCTGGGGCGCAATAGTCGTCAGCCTCAAGCGCCATTTCGTTGTAGTCAAAGTCGCGACCGTCGATCCAGGTGGTCTGACCACCGGTGCGCTTGACCACAAGGCATTTCACAGTGTCCTTGCAGTGCAGCAGGGCGGCGTCTGCGTTGGATTTCAGCGGCGTTTTGCGGCCGCCACGCGGCGCTTCATCCGCAGTGATCACAACCTTGGCGTCGCACCCGTTGATGCGCGCGGCCAGAGCGTCGGGCGAGAAGCCCGCGAAAACGATGGAATGAATTGCGCCGATCCGCGCACAGGCCAGCATGGCATAAGCGGCTTCGGGGATCATCGGCAAATAGATGACCACGCGATCACCCTTGCGCACGCCAAGGGATTCCAGAATGTTAGCCATCCGGCAGGTGCGGCGGTGCAATTCTGCGTAAGAGATATGCTGGGCCGGGTCATTTGGATCATCCGGCTCCCAGATGATCGCGGTTTGGTCGCCGCGGGTTTTCAGATGACGATCCAGGCAGTTGGCCGACACATTCAACGTGCCATCGGCATACCAGTTGATCTTGACCGAGCCAAACTCGTAACTGACGTCCTTGACCTGGGTGAAGGGCTTGATCCAGTCGATGCGCTTGCCTTGCTCGCCCCAGAACGCGTCGGGGTCGCTGATTGAGGCTGCGTACATGTCAGCATACTTTGCCGCATCGACATGCGCACGAGCGACAGTTTCTGCGGATGGCGGATAAGTCTTGGCATCTGCCTGGGCAGCGGTGGTCATCTTTGAGGCTCCTCCCTCTGGACTGGATTGCTTGTGGATTTTTTGCCTGTCATTCAGGCAATGTCGATCCTGTTCCTCCCCAAGTTTGAATATTACCGCGTTCTGAAAATAAATAAATAAATTGGTGTAATCCTTGGATTTCTTTGTAAAGAAATTTCAACAATATGGCCAAATCTGTAAAAAAATCGGCAAAAGAATCACTAAAATAGAACAAAAACAGCCACTTAAAAGTAACGAGAATTGAGGGCGCTGTGTGTCAATTGTGGTTGCAACGACAGGTGACCTCAAGGCTTCTGTCGTCTTGGGTCGTTTCTGGGGCTTATTCTGCAAAATACGCAAATCCCGGTTAGGGTTGGCACAATCGAATGTTGGCGCTAGCTTGATCGGCAAGCGCCTCGGTAGGGGGCGCACCTATGGGAGACGATACTATGAAAAAGATGTTGAGCGGTGCCGCAGTCGCCGCCCTTGGCGTTGCTTTTGTGACCGAAGCCGCGGCGACAGAATGGAACGCATCCGTCTGGGGCAAGCGCCGCGCCTTTACGGAACATGTTGAAAAGCTGGCCGAACTGGTCAGCGAAAAAACCGGTGGCGAATTCACCATCAATGTCAGCTATGGCGGGTTGTCCAAACCCAGGGAAAACCTGGACGGGATCGAAATCGGCGCCTTTGAGATGGCTCAGTTCTGTGCTGGCTATCACCGCGACAAGAACCGGGCGATCACCGTTTTGGAACTGCCGTTCCTAGGTGTGAATAACCTGCAGGAAGAAGTTGCGGTAAGCCATGCGGTATACGACCATCCGGCGGTCAAGGAAGAGATGGCGCAATGGAACGCCCGCATCATCATGACCTCGCCAATGCCGCAGTATAACCTTGTCGGCACGGGCGAGCCGCGGGATGAACTGGCTGAATTTGACGGAATGCGGGTCCGGGCGACCGGCGGCCTTGGCCAGGCCTTCGAGGCGGTCGGAGGGGTGCCGACATCGGTTCCGGCGACCGAAGCCTTCAATGCGATGGAATCGGGCGTCGTCGACACCGTGGCCTTTGCCCAGCACGCGCACCTGTCATTCGGAACGATCAACGAAGCGGACTGGTGGACCGCGAACCTGAATCCAGGAACGGTGAACTGCCCGGTTGTCGTCAACATCGATGCCTACGAGGCCCTGCCAGCCGAACATCGTGAGGCTCTGGACAGCTCGATTGACGAGGCGATCGATCACTACCTGGCGAATTACGGCGGCTTGCTCGAACAATGGGACAGTGTCCTTGAAGAAAAGGGTGTCCAGAAGGTCATGATCGACGAAGCGGTAATTGAAGAGTTCCGCACAAAGGCCGCTGATCCGATCCGTGAAAAATGGATTGCGGACATGACCGCACAGGGCCTGCCGGCGCAGGACCTTTACGATCTTGTCCAGACGACGCTGAAGCAACAGCGCGGCGGCAACTGATCCATAAGGCTGGGTGCTTTCAAGGCGCCCGGCAACAAACAACAAGGAAACACCGGAATGGCAGGACAAGCCACGGTTCTGGTAGACGGCAGCCGTCTGAGCCAGTTGGATCAGCGTTTGCTCGTGCTCGAACGGTTTCTGGCACTGATCAGCGGATTGGCGGTTTTTTCACTGATGGTATTGGCCGTTGTGTCGGTCAGTGGTCGAAATGCGCTGAATGCTCCTTTGCCGGGCTATGTGGACTGGATCGAACAGGCGATGCCTCTCATCGCTTTTCTGGGCATTTCATATGTTCAGCGTGATGGGGGGCATATCCGGATGGATATCGTCATATCCCGCTTGCACGGTCGAGCTTTGTGGCTGTTCGAACTGCTCTCGGTGGTTCTGATCCTGATCCTGATGCTGGCTTTGGTTTGGGGCAGTTGGTCTCATTTCGACCGGTCCTTTGATTTTGGCGCCCCAATGTGGAGCCGGGACAGTTCGATCGACATCGGTATACCCTTGTGGCCGGCCAAGCTGCTGGCACCCGTTGCATTTTCCGTTCTCTGCCTGCGCCTTGCGCTGCAAGTCTGGGGGTATGGTCGGGCGTTCTGGCTGGGGCTGGACGCTCCGGCGGCCGTTCCGTTGATACAGGATGCAGCTGCGCAGGCGGCGGCCGAGGCCGAACAGTTCGAAGGGCAGGACTGATAGATGGACACGATTGATATTGGCCTCTGGGTCACTGGCGGCCTTCTGGTCCTCGTCGTGGCGGGCATGCGGGTTGCCTTTGCAGCCGGTTTGGCAGGGCTTGTCGGACTGGTTTGGATTTTCTGGGCCAAGTTCGGTTACGATCCGGAACGGTTTGGCAAGGCGCTGACAGTGGCGGTCAAGACCGCGGGGCAGGTGCCACATTCCAAGGTCGCGTCCCACACTCTCAGCCTGATTCCGACCTTTATCCTGATTGGATATCTGGCGTATTACGCGGGGCTTACCCGCGCTTTGTTCGAGGCCGCAAAACGCTGGGTCGCATGGGTGCCCGGCGGGTTGGCGGTTTCGACCGTTTTCGCCACGGCCGGCTTCGCTGCGGTGTCCGGAGCTTCGGTTGCGACGTCCGCCGTCTTCGCCCGTATCGCGATTCCGGAAATGCTGAAGGTGGGCTATAATAAACGCTTTGCAGCAGGTGTGGTTGCCGCGGGCGGGACGCTGGCCTCCCTGATCCCGCCTTCGGCCATTCTGGTGATCTACGCGATCATCGTCGAGCAGGATGTCGGGAAACTGCTGTTGGCGGGTTTCATTCCGGGTGCGTTTTCCGCAATCGTGTACGGCCTTTTGATCATTGGGATTGCAGTGATCTTCAAATCCGTTGGCCCGCCGGTCACGGGGTTTTCCTGGAAACAGCGCTTTGCAGCACTTCCCGGTGCCATTCCGATTGTCGCCGTCATCTTGATCATCATTTGCTTTGTCTACAATCCGTTTGGTGAAAAAGCATGGGGCACTCCGACGGAAGGCGGTGCCATTGGTGCCTTCATCATATTCTGTTTCGCCTTGTTCCACGGAATGCGCTGGGCCGAGCTCAAATCCGCACTTTTGGAAACCGCCAAACTGACGGCGATGATCTTTTCGATCATCTGGGGCGTTCTGATCTATGTGCGCTTTCTTGGGTTCGCCGACCTACCGGGTGCCTTCTCGGATTGGATTACGGGGCTCGAGATGTCGCCCATGATGATCCTGATCTGCATTCTGCTGGCATACGCGGTGTTGGGCATGTTCATGGACGCGATCGGGATGCTGCTTTTGACCTTGCCCGTCGTCTATCCGGCGGTAATGGCCTTGAATGGTGGTGAGACCGTCAGTGCCGCCGACAGCGCGTTTGGAATGTCCGGCCCGATGTGCGCGATCTGGTTTGGCATTCTGGTCGTCAAAATGGCCGAGTTTTGCCTGATTACACCGCCCATCGGGCTGAACTGCTTTGTCGTTGCCGGTGTGCGCCCGGACCTGAGTGTTCAAGATGTGTTCAAAGGCGTCACGCCCTTTTTCATCGCGGACGCCCTGACCATCGCAATGCTTGTGGCATTCCCGGGTATTGTCCTCTACCTGCCATCGCTTGCGGGATAGCTCGGAAGCGAGGCTCTGCCTCGCGCTCCGGGATATTTGTGGCCAGATGAAGTTCGGATCCCCTGCTTCATCTGGCTGAAAATATCCCGGGGGAGGCGCGCGCAGCGCGGCGGGGGCAGAGCCCCCAAGATCGCGCGCTATCCAGCTCGCATCAACATTCCGAACAAATCGCGCGGATCGTCCGGGTCGGCCAACATGTCCAGAGGTTCAAAGAAGGTTGTGCCTTCAATCGCCTGTTTCACATAGCGCAGGGCCGAGAAATCCTCGATGGCAAAGCCTACACTGTCGAACAAAGTGATCTGCCGCTCATCGATGCGCCCCGTGGCGGCGCCGGTGATGACCTGCCACATCTCGGTCACAGGGTGATCTGCGTCCAGCGCCTGAATTTCGCCTTCGATCCGGGTTTGTTCGGGGTACTCGACGAAGATGTCCGAACGTAACAGGATGTCGCGATGCAACTCGGTCTTGCCGGGGCAATCGCCTCCGATGGCGTTGATGTGCACGCCGGGCCCGACCATGTTGTCGGTCAGGATCGTTGCGTATTTCTTGTCTGCCGTGCAGGTGGTGATGATCTGGGCACCTTCGATGGCGTCTTCCGGCGTCTTGCAAGGGATGACTGTCAGGCCCTTGCCCTGCAAGTTCGCAGCGCATTTCGACGTGGCATTCGGATCGATGTCATAAAGCCGAACGGTGTCGATCCCGCACATTGCCTTGAAGGCGAGGCACTGGAATTCGGACTGTGCGCCATTGCCGATCATGGCCATTGTCCTTGCATTTTTCGGGGCCAGATAGCGCCCGACCAATGCCGAAGTCGCAGCCGTGCGCAGCGCGGTCAGCATTGTCATTTCGGTCAACAGCGTCGGATATCCGGTGTAGACATCCGCCAGCAGGCCGAATGCGGTAACGGTTTGCAGCCCCTCGGAGGTGTTCTTGGGATGGCCGTTTACGTATTTGAACCCGTACGCCTCACCATCCGAAGTCGGCATCAACTCAATTACGCCATGAGGAGAATGCGCCGGAATGCGAGGTGTCTTGTCGAAGCTTTCCCATCGTTTGAAATCGGCCTCGATCTGAGCGGCAATCTGCGTGATCATCTGTTCGACGCCAATGTGGTGTACCAGTCGCATCATGTTGTCGACGGAAACGAATGGTACCAGGGCCTTGTCTGAAGGTTGCATGGTGCTCTCCTATCGGCGGGCAAGGTGAACGCCTGCAATCATGCAGCGCACGGACCCACCGGCGGTTTCAATTGTTGGAACGGACAGCGGCAACGGTGTTGAACTGTCCTGGATTGTTGCGATTTGGTCTGGTGTGAGGGCGGCAAGTGCCCTGCTGGACAGGGCCAGAACCAACCCATCCCGTCCGGTCAGTTCAATGGCGTTGCCTGCGAACTCGGCAATTTGGTCGTGCGTCAGGTCAACGACCGTTCGACCGGATTCTTCCAGCCGATTGCGAACGGTCATGCGGCGGGCCGGGTCCGAAATCATGTCGAGGCAAATCAGGGCGTAATGCGTGCCGATACCCATCAAAACGTTGGTGTGATAAACGTCCCGGCCCTTGGCATCGCGGGCTTCGAAGGCGATTGGTTCATAGTTGAAATGTGTGCAAAACCGTTCCAACAGGACCGGATCGGCGCGATTGGACGTCACCGTGTAAGCGATGCGGGCCACATGATCCAACACCATCGCGCCGGTCCCTTCCAGGGCCAGGTTGTCTTGTTCCAGCCCGGAATAGTCGATGACATCCTGCACACGGTATTCCTGTTTGAGCAGTTCGATTACATCGGTCCGGCGTTCGCGTCTGCGCGATGGCACGAACATCGGGTAGATCGCCACATGGCCGCCGGGATGCGTCGAGAACCAGTTGTTTGGAAAAACGCTGTCAGGTGTGTTGAGGTCGCCGAAATCGTCAAACACATGAACAGTGACTCCGGCGTCGCGCAATTGCTGCACCGCCCGATCATGTTCATCCCTGGCCGCTTCCGACGTGGCCTGGGCGGATGCGGTGCTCAGCGTTTGAAAGGCATTGTCATCGCGTGTTTCCGGATTGGACGCAAAAGCGTGCGGCCGGATCATGACGGCGGCAGATGGCGCTTGAAGAGACAGCATCAGAAACTCCGGGTGGGACGGTCGAAGATACGGCGACCCATCAACGAGGCGGCCAGATCGACCATCAGTTTTGCGGTTCGGCCCCGGTCATCCAGAAACGGGTTCAATTCGACTAGGTCCAGCGAGCAGACAAGTCCGCTTTCATGCAGCAGTTCCATTACCAGGTGAGCTTCGCGCTCGGTTGCACCGCCGGGCACGGTCGTGCCGACCGCGGGGGCCACTGCCGGGTCGAGGAAATCGACATCCAAAGAAACATGTAGCAGAGCGTTTTCTGCCTTCACGCGATCAAGAAAGGCCAAAAGGGGGGCTTTGATACCGTTTTCATCAATGCTGCGCATATCCGCCAGCATGGCGCGGTCTTGCTCCAGCGCCGCCCGTTCCGCCGGGTCAACAGAACGCAATCCGATCATGCCGACGCGATCCGTCGGTATGACGGCGGGCAAAGGTGGGAAATCCTCGAATCCGGGTCTGCCGGTGAAATACGCCACCGGCGTGCCGTGCAGATTGCCGCTGCCGGTACTGTCCGGAGTGTGAAAGTCGCTGTGGGCGTCAAGCCATAGCACAAAGAGAGGGCGGTCGATCCGAGCAGCATGGGCGGCCATTCCGACCACCGTACCCATGGACAGGGCGTGATCACCCCCCATGAAAATCGGAATGCCCTGACCCGCCGCGTCTTGCGCAGCTTTGCTGAGAGCGTGCGTCCACCCCACACATTCGGGCAGGGCGAACAGGTGCGGGTGTTGGGGAATGTCGACGTTTTCGGCCTGCACGTCGCCCCAATCGTGAACGGTGTGACCAAGATCAGACAGCGCTTGATCCAACCCTGCCACGCGATACGCATCAGGTCCCATCCGGCATCCCTGACGACGTTTCCCGGCGTCCATTGGGGCGCCGACCAGTATGATATCCTTGATTTCCATGTGTTCATTTAGGCCGTCGGACTGTCTTGCGTGAAGTCGGCAAAATGCTCAAAATGGTCTCGGAAAATCCTTTATGAGAAGATGCCATGGACGAATTGGACAATCGGCTGCTCAATGCGTTGCAACGGGATGCACGGGCAAGCCTTTCAGAACTGTCGGAAACACTGGGCGTGACACGCACCACGGTCCGCAGCAGGTTGCAGCGGCTGAAACAGTCCGGTGAAATCGTCGGCTTTACCGTCCTGACGCGTCGCGATCTGGCGCAAAGCCCGGTGCGCGGGTTGATGATGCTCGAGATTGAGGGGCGCGGGACGGAACGCGTCATGGCCCGGATCGGTGCCATGCGTCAGGTGACGGCAGTTCATTCGACAAATGGCAGTTGGGATCTGATCGCCGAGATCAGTACGGAAACCCTGGCTGAACTGGATGAGGTTCTGTTTCAGATCCGAAGGATCGACGGCGTGACGCGTTCGGAAACGAACCTTTTGCTGTCAACACGCAAGGGGCGGCTCTAGCGCTTTGAGATAAAACCAAAATGTGCCAGAGTCCGTTGGCAGATGATGTCTGAATCATCGACGGGCGGGTGAGCCGCGCGTGGTATCTGCGATCAGAAACTGGCGGGGACGTGCAGTATGACCAATGCGGAAAGTGACGGTGAACCTCTGGCCGTACACTGGGCCGAAAAGCTTACGGCCATGTTGGAAAAACCCTGGCTGCGGATTGCAATACCGGTTCTCGTGACCGGGATCGCGCTGACGGTTCTGCATGATTTGTCGGCGCATGTGAAATGGTCAGATGTCCAGACCGATATCGCAACGACGTCGTGGAAACTGATGTTTTTCGCCTTGTGCTGGACCGCGTTCAGTTTCCTGTCGCTGTCGCTCTATGATGTGTTTGCCGTGCAAAGTGTGGCGGGCGGCAAAGTGCCATTGCCTGTTGCCGGAATGGCAGGGGCCAGCGGCTATGCCGTGTCGAACTGTCTGGGTTTTTCCTACATTACCGGAACGGCGATCCGGTATCGGATATATGCGTCGCTGGGCTTGGATCTGGGGCGGGTGGCCGGGGTTATCGCAACGTCCTGGGTCGCGTTCTGGATGGGGCTTGTTCTGGTTCTGGGTGTGTTGCTGACCGTGCATCCGGATGGGATCTCGAAAGTGATGCCTGTCAGCGAAACGGTGGAAACCGTCATCGGGCTGTGCCTTTTGGGGGCATTGGTTGCGATGTTCATATGGTTGTCCAGCGGGGGCAGGCGGTTGGCCGTCGCCGGTATAGGGTTTGACTTGCCGGGTGGCAAACTGGCCAGCCTTCTGACACTGGCCGCCATCGGAGATCTGGTTGGCGCGTCCATGGCGCTCTATGTCCTGATGCCGGACGATCTGGGCGTTGGCTATCCCTATTTCTTCACGGTCTACATCGCCGCCATCGCCGTTGGAATCCTCAGCCACGCGCCGGGCGGGCTCGGGGTATTCGAAGCCACGCTGATCGCGGGGCTTGGGGCGTCGGGACGTTCGGATGTGATCGCAGCCTTGTTGCTGTATCGCGTCGTTTACACCTTCTTGCCGTTCGGTATCGCCAGCGTGTCGATTGCGGTCGCGTCCGCACTGACGCAAAGGCACAGGATCGGCGGCGCCGCGACATGGGTCTATCGGGTCATCCGTCCCATTGTTCCGATGGTGGCAGCCGGGGTTGCGGCCGTGGCAGGGGTGGTCCTGCTGATATCCGGCGCATTGCCAGCGGGCACGCAGAACCTTGGCGTCCTGAGAGAGGTCTTGCCGCTGTCGTTTGTCGAGGCATCGCACCTTGCCGGCAGTGCTGTCGGCGTGCTGCTTTTGCTGGTGTCCCGCGGTTTGTTTCGAAAGCTCTACCGCGCATGGGTGGTGGCAATGTTGTTGATGGTGGCCGGGTTCTTTGCCTCGCTGGCAAAGGGGCTGGACACTCACGAAGCGCTGTCGATGCTGGGCACGATTGGCCTTCTGGCGATGTTCCGCGGGGCGTTTTATCGGGTCAGTGGCGCGTCGATCTTCAGGCTGAATATTCCTTGGTTGGTCAGTGTCGTGGCGCTGTTGGCGGTGATATTCTGGATCGGACTGTTCGCCTATTCCCATGTCGAGTACCAGAACGCCCTGTGGTGGGAGTTTGCCTGGAACGGTGACGCTTCGCGCTTTTTGCGCTCCAGCCTCATCGTGGCGGTGATCGTGGGCGTCGTGGCCGTGAACTCTCTGTTCGGGCGAGAGATTCCGACGCCTGTGCGCACGGAAATCCCCGAGGTCGTTGAACGGCTTGTGATGGAGTGCGAAGATACCGAATCCCAAATCTCGCTTACCGGTGACAAGCAGTTCCTCATCTCACCGGATCAGACCGCATTCATTGCGTATGCAGACACGGGCAACGCTCTGATCTCGAAGGGAGAGCCGGTCGGTGATGAAACGGCGGGGCGGCAGTTGATCTGGCAACTCAGGGAAATGGCGGACCGAGAAGGAAAACTGTGTGCCTTCTACAGTGTTTCAACCAAGTACCTGCCGACATTTCTGGACCTGGGCCTGTCGATCCTGAAGATTGGTGAGGTCGCGCGGGTTCCGCTCAAGGATTTCTCGCTGGACGGAAAGTCACGCAAGCGGTTCAGACAGGCCAGAAACCGGGCCGAGAGGGAGGGCTATGTATTCGAGATCATCCCGAAAGAAGACCTGGCCCCGGTATTGCCGGAACTGCGCGCGATTTCAGATCATTGGCTGGCGCAAAAGGCGGGTGCCGAAAAGGGCTTTGCGTTGGGGGGCTTTGACGATCAGTACCTGTCATATTTCGATCATGCGGTTCTGCGTGACGGTAAGACAGGCAAGATCATGGCCTTCGCCAACCTGTTTCAGGGCGGCAACAAATCCGAGCTGTCACTGGATTTGATGCGCTATGAACCTGACAGCCCAAGCTTTGTCATGGACGCGCTGTTTGCAGAGATGATGAACTGGGGATCGCGGCAGGAGTTCCATTGGTTCTCGCTGGGTGCGGCGCCGTTTTCAGGAATCGAAAACCGTCAGCTTGCCTCGCTTTGGAACCGCATCGGCGGCTTTGTCTATGAGCATGGCGAGCAGTTCTATCATTTCGAAGGGCTGCGCGCCTTCAAACAGAAATTCGATCCGGAATGGAGCCCCAACTATCTGGCCAGCCCCGGCGGGCTGGCCGCGCCCCGCATCCTTTACGAGGTCAATATCCTGATCTCGGGCGGTCTGCGCGGGTTGACCAAGTAGCGCCTAGTTCAGGCTGGCTCGGGTCGGGGTTTTTTCAAGCAGATCGCCCCAATCGGTGCGATAGGCCATTTCCGCCAGCACGGTTTCAGGCAGGAATTCCTGGTTTTGCCGGATCTGCCATCCGCCGCCCAGACCCTTGTAAACGGCAACCAGATTGCTGGACACCTGCTGCCGCGCTTCGATCAGATTTGCCTGCGACCGCAAAAGCGCGGTCTGCGTGTTCAGAATGCGAGAATAGCTGGCGATTCCATCCTTGTACTGGCTTACGGCGATATCCGCGGCCTTGCGCGAAGCTTCGACGCTTTTCTGATAGAACCCAACCTGTTTTCGCGCTTGCGCATAGGCGACCATTGCGCTTTCCACCTCGGAATACGCGGTCAGAACGGTGTTCTGGTAATTGGCAATCAGCGCTTGATATGCCGCATCCTGCGCGCGGACATTGTTCTTGATGCGACCATAATTAAGCACGTTCCAGACCACGCCGGCACTGGCCAGACCGGTGGTGCTGTTGCCGCTGAACAGATCGCGCCCGCCCGATGCCTGCAAACCGATTGCGCCCGACAGCACGAACTGAGGATACAGGTCAGCCATCGCGATACCCACCTGCGCCGATTGAGTCGCAGCAGCCAATTCCGCCGCGCGGACATCCGGGCGGCGGCGCAGCAATTCTGCCGGCACCCCAACGGCCACATTTGTTCGCGCTGACGGGATACGGCCGGAATTCCCCAGCAGGTTGGTCATCCGGGACGGCGTGGCCCCCAGCAGCACGGCCAGCGCATTCTTGGTCTGTTGCAGGTCGCTTTCCAACTCGGGCACCAAGGCCTTGGTATTGTTGAGCAGCGCAGTGGATTCCTGAACGTCCAGTTCGGTCGTGACCCCGTTGTTGAACCGCAGCTGGGTCAGGTCCGCCGATTCCTGCTGCAATTTGATGTTTTCCCGGGCGACCGCCAACGATTCCTGCAACGCGCGGATATTGACATAGAGCGCGGCCACGTCGCCGGTCAGTGTCACCAATGCGTCATCATAGTTTGCGACCTGCAAAGCCAGATTCGACCGCGCCGCCTGCACGCCGCGCCGTTGTGCGCCCCAGACATCCAGCTCCCACTGGGCGTCGAACCCAACCTGAGACGTCGAGAATTCGGTATCCAGGGGGATGATCCGGTTGATATCGGCAACAGGCCCAAGATTGTCGCTGATTTGCCGCCGCTGCAAAGACGCGCCTATGGCCTGGGATTGCGGGTACAATTCGCCGAAAGCGATCCCCAACTGTGCCCGCGCTTGAAGCACCCGCGCTCCCGCGACCTGAAGCGTCAGGTTCTGGGCATAAGCTTCGGCAATCAGACGGTTGAGGGTCGGGTCATTGAATGTTTCCCACCATTTGACCACGGGTGCGCTGCGCGATGTCAGGCCGCTTTGGCCGACGCTGGGGCTGTTTACCTCGATCCATTGCTTGACGACCGGAGAGTTCGGGCGCACGAAATCGGGCCCCACGGGCGTGCAGGCCGCGAAGGTGGCGGCGCAAAGTGCAGTTCCCATCAACCGGCGGAGTGTCATGGCGCGCATCCTCAGATATCCAGCGGTCGAATGAAGTTGGCGAAGGAATAGAGACGGATGTTGATGCGTCTCAGGAACTCAAAGCTTTTGCCCATGCCGGTGTAGATCGCCACGGCGGCGTGGCCGCCAGCCGGGAAAGTGTGCCCTTCCGGGATATCGACGGTGATCTGCACGGCAATTCGACCGGGCAGTTTCGGCAGTTCAAAGCCGGGCAGGCGGCCTGAAGGGATCAGTTGCCCTTGGCGCGTGGCCCACCAGATCGCCTCGACCTTGCCCGTCAGGATTTCGCCCGGGTAAAGATCCAGCGCCACTTCGACTTCTTGCCCCGGTTCCACGAATTTCAGGTTCTGCTGGCGAAAGGTCGCAAGAATATAGGGGCTGTCCTCGGTAACGAAACTGGCAATCGCGCCCAGTCGAACATCGCCGACGACCAGACCGGGGCGGGCTTGTTGCGATACGATCATGCCGTTTTCAGGCGCGTAGATTGTTGTGTTTTCAAGAAAATACTCAGCCTCGGCCAACTGCGCCCTTGCCTGGAGAATACCCGTGTTCACGCCGTCTATCTGGGACTCCACGGCCAGTTGCGCCTTTTCCAGATTTGCTTCGGCCTGTTTGACGGCAGCAAGGTCTTCGGTCACCTGCTCGTTCCAGCGGTCCAGTTCGTCTTGCCGCGCTCCACCGGCGGGCACAAGAGTTTCGTACCGGGCTTGCTGAGTCTGCGCATAGGCCAGCTGCGCGTTTGCGCGTTCAACAGCTTCGGTCGACGCGATCACATCCTGTTCCAGAATCTTGGAATTCTGTTCAGCTGCGACCAATTGCGCCTGCGCATTGTCTACCGCCAGTGAAAATACGGTGTCGTCAAAGCGGTAGAGCGGATCACCCTTGGTGACCGGTGTGTTCGGTTCGACAAGAACTTCGGTCAGGATCGTCGGCTGTGTCAGTTTGGGAATGATCTGTATGGTCGAACGCACCACGTGGCTGTCGGCCGAGAAGGGTTGAAAGAACCGCAATGCGACCAGAAAAATCAGTAACAGGTGCGCGCCAACCCAAAAGGATACGATGCCCCAGGCGATGTTGAATTTCAGCAGTTCCAGCTTGAAGAAAATAAGCCAGACGAAAATGATGTAAAATAGCGTGATGCCAAGGGCGACAAACATGTTTTGTGACTTCCTCTGGCCTTAGCTTTGCTGCGGATCGTCTGTTTCCAGACGACCTTGATATTCAGGCCGGACATCACCACCCAGACGTTTGATTTCATCACGAATGGCGTCTTTTTCCTCGTCAGGGCCACGGCGAATGTCGACCGTAACGCCATCATGGAACGCCCACATGAAGGCATGGACCCAGGGCACCACGGCCAGAAATCCCATCCAGCCCATTATCTTTACGGCCTCGGCATGGGGATGGTTGCGCTTGATGGCGATCCGACCCGGAAGACCCATCAGAAAGAGAAACAGTGCCATCACCGCCGCCAGAAGCAGGATCAATGCCACGAAAGTCAGATAGTCATAATAGCCAAGCGGTTGTCCCAGTAATCCCATGCTCGCGCCTCCTTTTGGGGAAGGTTACGGTATCTTCAGTTGCCGGCGTCCAATTCGTCAATCAACTTGTAGCTTGTCGGCGGGTCGGCGCAGATACCCGGCCCGCATTCCAGCAAGGTTGAACCCGCGTTCAGCACCGCCAAAGCCAGCATGACGAAAAACGCGATCTTGGCCAGAGCATTTCCGCCGAACCTTGGTTCCTGACCAGAAGGGTCCGCGTATTGGCGTTCAAACAACAGCATGATCGATGTGCCCAGCAACACAAGGAAAAAGGCGATCCCGGCCCAGGTATAGTAGTGCAGGCCCAAAACAGGAGAGCCGTAGTGCCCGGTGCCGGGTACGATATGCAGAAGAATTTGGCGGATCGATACAGTGCCGCCATACAAGGCCGCAATCAGCACGATGGCATAGTGTTGCGGCCGTGGACCGTAGAGCAGGTTCAAACCAAGCCCCACACCGACGGCAACGAACCCAACACGTTGCAGCAGGCAAAGCGGGCAGGGCAGTTCATAGAGGACGAGCTGATAGAAAAACGCCAGGGCCAGTACAAGGCAGACGGCAAGCATACCGATCGCGTTGAGGGTGCGGGACAGTTCAGGTGTCATGACAAGCCCCTCAGAGTTGAATAGTCAGCGGTGTGGTGGCGTGGAATTTCAGCCAGTAGATACACATGGCCAACGTGACGAAAAACAAAGCGTTGCCAGCCTTGGTCAACTTGAAATAGTTCAGCCCCATCGTGGCGATAAACAACGAAAATAAAAGCGCAATCATGGCCCGGTCCTCCCCTCCCGTGCACAAATTTTTGTATTAAGGATAGTGTCAGGCCAAGTTCGATCTGGCAAGCCGCGCAACTCGCGCGGACGTTGTTATTTGCCCGCCTCTAGTCGCAGATGATGACATCTGTCTGCCACTCGCGACAGTGCTCTGGCAGCTTGCCGGGCAGGGGCAGGTCGCTATAGACCGTGTCAAGCTCGGCAATTGATCCTATCCGCGCCGGGGCCGAGCGTTGAAACTTCGAATGATCGGCAACCAGAAAAGTGCGGCGCGCCTTCTCGATGATGGCTTGGCTGACCTGAACCTCCTGAAAGTCGAAGTCCAAAAGATCGCCATCCGTGTCGAGGGCCGAACATCCTATGACAGCGATGTCAAATTTGAACTGCCGGATGGCCGATACGGTCAGGTTGCCGATCAGCCCACCGTCTGTTCGACGCAAAACGCCGCCGGCCATGATGATTTCGCAGTCCGGGTTTTCGACAAGAATGTTTGCAACGTTCATGTTGTTGGTCACCACCAGCAGGTTCTTGTGGTTCAGCAACTGCCTTGCCACGGCCTCGGTCGAGGTTCCGATGTTCATGAAAATTGATGCGCCATCCGGGATATCAGCCGCGCAGGTCTGAGCGATGCGGGTCTTGGCGTCCGCGTTCAGCGCGCGGCGGTCCTCGTATCCGATATTCGAAACACCCGAGCGGAGGACAGCGCCCCCGTGAACCCGGTCCAGCTTGCCCGCGTCTGCAAGCTCGGTCAGGTCGCGCCGGATCGTCTGAACGGTGACGCCAAAGCGTTCAGCCAGCCCCTCGACGGTAACGCGCCCTTCGATGCTGGCGATTTCCAGAATGTCGGATTGGCGAAAGGACAAGGACATGGGCAGTTCCGGTGTAGAGGATTGATTTTCGTTTTTGTTCTTTTTGTCGATTTTGGCAAGCCAACTTGCTTGAAAATCATACCAGTGTTGCAAAAAGAAAAAAAACGAACATAAACATTGACGAAGCGAAAGTCATTCTGGCTAATGCCCGCAACCGTGTCAGGCAGGGAATCAATGGATATGCAGTCAACGGACAACCAGATCACAGACCTTTTCATCATCGGCGGCGGGATCAATGGCTGTGGAATAGCGCGGGACGCCGCCGGGCGAGGTCTTTCGGTGACGCTGGCCGAGATGAACGATCTCGCTTCTGCCACGTCCTCTGCCTCGACCAAGTTGTTTCACGGCGGATTGCGGTATCTTGAGTATTTTGAAATTCGCCTGGTGCGTGAGGCTCTGATCGAGCGTGAAACCCTGCTGCGCGCGATGCCGCATATCAGCTGGCCCATGCGTTTTGTGCTGCCCTACCACGAGGATATGAGGTTTGATTCCGAAACGCCGACTTCGCGGTTGCTCAGCACGGTCATGCCGTGGATGCGCGGGCGGCGTCCGGCCTGGCTGATCCGGTTGGGCCTGTTCATGTATGACAATCTGGGCGGGCGCAAAATCCTGCCGGGCACGACGTCATTGAACCTGCGGTCAGCGCCCGAGGGGGCCCCGTTGCAGGACAAGTTCGAAACCGCTTATGAATATTCCGACTGCTGGATCGAAGACTCGCGATTGGTGGTCCTGAATGCGCGTGACGCCGAGTCGCGCGGCGCGCAGATCATGGTCCGAACCGAAGTGACCTCGGCCGAGCGGGTCAGTGATCTTTGGGAAGTGTCCGTTCGGGATCGGAACAGTGGTGAGACTCGTGTGGTCCGGGCCAAAATGCTGATCAATGCGGGTGGGCCCTGGGTGGGCGACATCATTCAATCCAAGATCCGCGTGAACTCTCGCGAGGGCGTGCGGCTTGTTCGGGGCAGTCATATCGTGACGCCCAGGCTTTACGATCACGAAAAATGCTACTTCTTCCAGGGCGAAGATGGCCGCATCATTTTCGCCATACCATACGAGCAGGATTTTACCTTGATTGGGACAACGGATCAGGATCATCCGGACCCGTCGACCAAACCGGTCTGCACCGAGGCCGAGCAGGATTACCTGTGCGCCTTCGCATCAAAGTACTTCAAAAAAAGCATAACGCGCGACGATGTCGTGTGGACCTATTCCGGCGTGCGGCCTCTTTATGATGACGGCGCAAGCAGTGCCACTGCTGCAACGCGGGATTACACGTTGAAAGTCGATGCGCAGGGCGGGGCGCCTGTTTTGAATGTGTTCGGCGGTAAGATCACGACCTATCGCAGGCTTGCAGAAAGCGCGCTTGAGAAGGTCGGTGAGTTTTTTCCGAACCTGCCCGGCCCCTGGACCGCTGGTGTCGCACTGCCGGGGGGGGATTTTCCGGTGGATGCCGTCGAAACCCTGAAAAGCGATCTTTTGGCGGCCTATCCCTTTTTGACCCAAAGCTGGGCTGCCCGCCTGATCAGAGCTTACGGGACCGAAGCAAGGGATGTTTTGGGTGATGCAAAACAGGTATCCGATCTGGGAGAGGATTTTGGCGCAACCCTGACAGCGAAAGAGGTCGCGTGGCTGATGGACAAGGAATATGCCCGTTCAGCCGAAGATGTGGTTTGGCGCCGCAACAAGCTGGGCTTGCGGCTGAGTGCCGAGCAGATTGCGCGGATCGATCAATGGATGTCCGAACGGTCCGAGCATAAGGGATAGCCTGAAAACGCCTTGATGTTGTCAGCGGATTTGTAAGAAAGCTCCATCAGTTCAGATGGGGCTTTCTGTGTTCAGGCGGCTTTTTCCGTAGGGCCGGGGTCGCTCTTGCTGCCCTTCAACCATTCCCGCATGCCTTGCATCAGGGCATAGAGCACGGGCACCACGATCACACCAACCAGCGTTGCGGCCAGCATCCCGCCAAATACCGCGACACCAATCGCCTTCTGGCTGGCGGCACCGGCTCCGTTCGCGGCCAGCAGGGGGACAACGCCAAGTAGGAAGGACAGCGCAGTCATCATCACAGCGCGAAAACGCTGATACGCAGCCTCTGCGGCGGCCTCTTTGATGGAAAGCCCCTGGGCGCGTTGCTCCATGGCGAACTCGACGATCAGAATACCGTTCTTCGAGGCCAGCCCGACAAGCATGATCATACCGATCTGCGTATAGAGGTTGATGTCACTGCCCACGATGGCCACCGCCGCCACGGCCCCAAACAAGGCCACGACAACGGAAAGCAGGATTGAAACAGGTAAGGTCCAACTTTCGTACTGACCCACCAGGAACAAGTAACCGAACAGGATGGCAAGCCCGAGGATGATGATCACCAGACTGCCCGAAGCCAGCTGCTGCTGCGCTGTCCCCGTCCATTCGAACGCATAGCCCGGGGGCAGGGCGGTTGCGGATTCTTCGGTCATCACGCTGATTGCATCGCCGCTGGACAAGCCGGGTGCAGGGACCGCCGTCACCGTGGCCGACCGGAACAGGTTGTGGCGCTTCAGAAGGACCGGACCCAGCACGTTTTCAACGTCGATCAGTGTCCCCAGCGGCACCATGTCTCCGTTTTGAGAACGGACATAGAGGTTCGCGATATCTTCGACATTGTCCCGATAGGTCCCATCGGCCTGAATCATCACGCGATAGACACGGCCGAACAGGTTGAAGTCATTGACATAGTAAGACCCCAGCTGCGCCTGCATGGTCTGAAAAATCTCGGCGACCGAGACATTAAGCGTTTTGGCCTTTTCGCGGTCCAGATCAACGAACAACTGCGGGACGTTGGCGCGGAAGGTTGTATAGGCCTGCCCGATCTCGGGTCTCTGATTGGCCGAATACACGAACGAACCCACGGCCGAGGCCAGATCCTGCGGTGTGCCACCGCCGGTTTGCTGAACTTCCATCTCGACACCGGCGGACATACCAAGGCCCTGGATGGGCGGTGGGTTGAAAGCAAGGACCGAAGCCGCTGATTCACCGTTCGCGATCGCCAGCACTTTGGCCAGAATGGCGTCCGCGCTCAGATCGTCTTCCTGCCGTTCGCTCCAGTTTTCGAGGTTGACGAAAATCGCAGCGCCGTTGGTGATCGTGCCGTTCAGCATCGAAAAACCGTTGACCAGAACCGTGCTCGCGACGCCCGGGATTTCACTTATCTGTTCATCCAGACGTGCGGTCACCGCCTCGGTCCGTTCCAATGTTGCGGCATCAGGCAACTGTACATCAACGAACAGATACCCGTTGTCTTCAAGCGGAATGAATCCGGCCGAGGTGTTGGACATGATTGTTCCGGTTCCCATGCCAAGCCCAACCACGATGGCCAGCGCAATGGCCGGAAAAACCAACAGCTTTCGTACAATGGCGACATAGCCGTTGCGTACGGTGCCGATGAAGTTTTCGAACATCGCAAGCACCCCTTTGGGAGGGCCGGACCGGGGACGAAGAACCAAGCCGCACAGGGCAGGCGAAAGGGTCAGTGCGTTGATGGACGAGATTACGACAGCGGTCGAGATCGTAATGGCAAATTGGGAATACAGCCGCCCCGAGATGCCGGGCATGAACGTGACCGGCACGAACACCGCCAGTAGAACCAATGTGGTCGCGATGACTGGCCCCGTGATCTGGCCCATTGCTTTACGGGTCGCTTCAGCAGGGGGCAACCCTTCATCCGCAATGATGCGCTCCACGTTCTCGACGACGACGATGGCATCATCCACCACGATACCGATGGCCAGCACCAAGGCGAACAGCGATATGGTGTTCAGCGACATCCCGAACGCCAGCAGGAAGGCAAAAGTACCGATCAGGGATACCGGGATTGCCACCGCTGGAATGATTGTTGCGCGCCAACTTCCCAGGAACACGAACACGACCGAAATAACCAGAATGAAGGTCAGGATCAGGGTCGAAACCACGTCGTTCAAAGACGCCTCGACAAAGTCGGTCGTGTTGAAGGGGACATCATATTCGACATCCGTCGGAAAGGCGCGGGACAGCCGCGCCAATTCCGCCTGCACACGTTCCGAAACCGCCAATGCGTTTGCACCGGGGGCCTGATAGATGCCGATGACCGTGGCTGGAACCGCCTGAAAATAGCCCGAAGCCGCATAATATTCTGCGCCAAGCTCTACCCGGGCGATGTCTTTGACGCGGACGATGGCACCGGCGTCACCTGTCCGGATGACAATGTCACCGAATTCCTCTGCGGATGTCAGGCGGCCTTTGGATTTGATCGTGTATTGAAACGTCTGCCCTTCGGGAACGGGTGGCGCACCGATCGAACCGGCGGACACTTCGATATTCTGTTCCCGGATCGCATTGATGACATCCCCTGGTGTGATGGACAGCGCCGCCATCTTGTCCGGGTCCATCCAGATCCGCATGGCGTATTCAAGGTTGGTAAGAACATCGGCCTTGCCGACGCCTTGCACCCGCGCCAGCGCATCGCGCAGATTGATCGAGGCATAGTTCGACAGGAACACACTGTCATAGGTCCCATTTGGTGAAGTCAGAGTGACCAGCATCAGCATGTTGGTCGAAGATTTCTGTGTCACCACGCCAGACGAAGTCACTTCGGCTGGCAGCGACGACATGGCCTGCGCCACCCGGTTTTGAACGTTGACCGATGCGATGTCGGGATCGGTGCCGACCTCAAAGGTCACATCCAGCGAATAGGACCCGTTATCCGATGATCTGGACGTCATGTAGATCATGTCGTCCACACCGTTGACCTGCGCCTCAATCGGCGCGGCGACTGTGTTTTCAACGGTCTCGGCGTTTGCGCCGGTATAGGTGGTCGAGACATTGACCACGGGCGGGGTGATATCGGGAAACTGCGCGACCGGCAGCACAAGGTATCCGATACCGCCCATAATGGTCAGCACCAGCGAAATGACGAGCGCCAGCTTGGGCCGGCTGATGAACAGGGCTGAGAACATCTGTTACTCTCCCGGTTGCTCAGAGGCGACGACTGCGTCAACAGCGACGCCGGGGCGAACCCGTTGCAGGCCCTCGACAATTACGCTTTCGCCTTCGCGCAGCCCGTCCAGCACAATAATCGCGGTTCCAACCGTGTCACCGGTGGTGATGTAACGCTGTTCAACCATCTGCTTGTCGTTGACGACCAGGACAAACTCGCCCCGCTGATCGCGCTGCAAGGCGGCTTGAGGCACCAGAACCTGCAAGGTCGGTTCCAGCGCTTCGATCTGCACATTCACAAAGGCGCCGTCCAGAATCAGCCGGTCCGCGTTGTCGAACTGGGCGCGAATGGTAATTGCGCCGGTCAATGGGTCGATACGGTTGTCAACGAATACAATTCTGCCGACTTCATCCATCTCGGTGCCGTTGGGTAGGATGACGTGCACGTTCGGGCTTTGCGGGCTTTCCGCCAGCGATGCCGAGTTTTCACCATAAGTCTGTAAGACTGAGGTGAAGAGCTTTTCGTTCAACGAGAAATTCACATATATGGGCGTCTCGCTGACGATATTGACCAGAGGAGGGTTGTTTGGCCCGACCACATCTCCGACGCTGGTCGTGATCCTGCCGATACGGCCGTCGAATGGCGCATGTATCTGCGTGTAGCTCAGGTCAAGCTCGGCCTGCTGGATCGCAGCATTGGCCGCCTTCACCTCTGCCTCGGCGACCAGTTCGTTGGCGCGGGCAATGTCGCGTTCTGACTCTGGCGTCGCGTCGCGTTTGTAGAGCTCTTCTTTACGCGCCAGATCGACCTTTGCCAGTTCAAGATTTGCTTCGGCCCGGTTCAGATCGGCCTTTCGGGCCTCAAGCGTCGCCTCGTACAGGTCGGGTTCGATGGTGAACAGCAGATCACCTTCTTTGACGGTCGCCCCATCCTCGACCTCGCGGCTGTTGAGAAACCCGTTTACGCGCGCCACGATATCGACCTTGTTGATTGCCTCGGCGCGTCCGATGAACGTGGCTTCGTCGGTGATTTCCTCGGTATAGGCCGCCGCTATGGAAACCTTTGGTGGTGCCCCTTCTTCCTGCGCGGTCGCCGGATGCGCCAAACCCAAGGACATCAGCATGAATGCGGCGGCCAAATGCCTGCTGATCTTGTTGGGTGAAAGGAATGCTGGGGACATGGCGAAAGCCTCGTTCGATGCGGAAACAAAAGATACCGACCCAGTCGCCAGGGCGACGCGAGTCGGAGGAACCTGATCTCAGGATGACTTTTTTGCGCCGATATCTCAAGCGTGATGAGTCCCGCCCCGGTCGGGGCGGAGGTCAAAAGTTCAAGCAACTATGCTGGCTTAGGCCCTGACGTGGCCGTGGGGCCCAAACAAGAGGGGCCCGAAACGAGCCCCCTGCGTCCAATGCGCCGGACCGATCAGTCGCGGGTTCCCGCGAACCTGTCCTGCCATTCTTCGCGCTGTTCATCCGTTATCTTGGCGAACAGAACGTCTGGCACAGTAAAGTCGTGACCGGACGGCAAGGCGTTCAACGCGGTGGCAGCATCATCGGGCCAGCTGGTATCCAGCGTGTTCATCGCGCTCAGCATGCGGGCCGAGGTGTCGGGGATGAACGGCGCGCTGAGCACGGCGTAAAGCCGGATCAGATTCAGGCCAAGACGTACCTGCGCGGCGGCTTGCTCGGGGTCTTCCTTGAACGTGGACCACGGAGCTGCGGCCTGTAGATATTCATTTCCTGCGACCCAGATTGCCCGCAGCTCCTGCGCGGATTTGCGAACCTCCATCGCCTCCATATGGCCTTCATAGGCGCGGACACGTTTGGTGAGTTCTTCGATCAAGGCCTGCTCGCGGGGGCCGAACTGTCCACCATCGGGCACGGTCTCACCAAATTTCGAGCGGCAGAATTTGGTGATCCGACTGACAAAGTTGCCCAGAACGTCTGCAAGGTCCTTGTTCACCGATTGCTGGAAGTTCTCCCAGGTGAATTCGCTGTCGCTGCTTTCGGGCGCATGGCTCAGCAGCCACCAGCGCCAATAATCGGCAGGCAGAATGTCCAGCGCCTGATCCATGAACACGCCACGGCCCTGGCTGGTCGAAAACTGGCCGCCGTCATAATTCAGGTAGTTGAACGACTTGATGTAATCCACCAGCTTCCAGCGTTCTGGTGATCCGGTCTCTTCATTGTGCGCGTTGGTGCCCAGGATGGTGGCCGGGAAGGACAGCGTATGGAACGGCACGTTGTCCTTGCCCATGAACTGGACATAGCGCACGTCGTCCGCGCCCTTGTCGGTGCGCCACCAGCGTTCCCAATCCGCTTCGGTCCTGCCGTTGGCATCGGCCCATTCCTTGGTGCAGGCGATGTATTCGATGGGGGCGTCGAACCAGACGTAAAAGACCTTGCCTTCCATCCCAGGCCAATCCTGATCGCCTTTCTTGACCGGTACACCCCAGTCCAGATCGCGGGTAATGCCACGGTCCTGCAAGCCGTCGCCGTCATGCAGCCACTTCTTGGCAATCGAAGTGGTCAGGACCGGCCAGTCCGTCTTGCTGTCGATCCACGCATCCAGATTGTCCTTCATCGCGGATTGACGCAGATACAGGTGCTTGGTCTCGCGCACTTCCAGGTCGGTCGATCCGGAAATGGCCGAGCGCGGCTCGATCAGGTCCGTCGGATCCAACTGCTTGGTGCAGTTTTCGCACTGGTCGCCACGCGCGCGATCATAGCCGCAATTGGGGCAGGTGCCTTCGATATAGCGGTCAGGCAGAAAGCGACCATCGGCGTTGGAATACACCTGTTTCTCGCTGACTTCGCGGATCAGGCCCGCGTCATCCAGCTTGCCCGCAAAATGCTGGGTCAGGCGCTTGTTCTGCTCGCTGGACGAACGGCCGAAGTGATCGAAGCTGAGGCCAAACCGGTTGGCGATATCAGCCTGAATCGCATACATGTCGGCGCAATACTCCGCCACCGGCTTGCCGGCCTTGGCGGCGGCCAGCTCGGCGGGTGTGCCGTGTTCATCCGTGGCGCACAGGAACATGACCTCGTTCCCCCGGCCACGCTGGTAACGCGCGTACAAATCAGCCGGTAATTGCGAGCCGATCAGATTGCCGAGGTGTTTGATCCCGTTGATGTAGGGGATCGCCGAGGTGATGAGAATCCGAGCCATGATCCGTTTCCGCGTAACTGTCTGCGCGCCCGTCTACATGATGTGATCGCCCAGCAAAAGCCCGGCATTGACCTGCTTGTCGATTTAGATCCCGAAGGCAACGAAAATCGTGCTGCCGCAACGATCTGGATCGCGTTCCGGGGACATGCCCAAAGCTTTTGGGGCAAGCAGAGGGACTCCAACGCCTTAAATCCGAGTCGCAGTGCCCCGTCCTTGTTCCATACCGAACCAACCGAAAAGGCCGGGGTGATCAAAAAAGACATCCAAAGAACAGCGGGGGCGCCCAGTTTTTCACTCTTCCCGCGACCGTTTCAGAAGGCGACCAATCGTGAATGAGGTGCGCGGGGCGTAAACATAATTCGTGCGTTCCTCGGGGGTGGGGCGTGACCGCATCCGCGCCAGACCAAACACGATCAGGAAGACATGCCCGAACGCCACGAAGGCAAAGAGGGCACCCGGGCCAAATTGCTGGATCAGGGTCGAGGTTATGTAGGGCGATGCAATTGCCCCCAAGGCAAACCAGAACATCAGGGCAGCCGAGAGTTCCACCCGTTCCTCGGTCGTGGCAAAGTCGTTTGCGTGGGCGGATGAGACCGAGAAGATCGGAAAGGTTGTCAGGCCAAAGAACACGGCCGCCGACATGACCCCGATCGTTCCGGTGCCGCTGGCTGCCATGGTGACGCCGCAGCTGAGTACCGCGGCAGCCGACAGCCATATAAGGACCCAGCGCCGGTCATATTTGTCAGCCAGCCAGCCGACGGGGTATTGAGCAAGCGCTCCACCAAGTACGAAAGAGGCCAGGAAGAATGCGATCTGATCGACGCCAAGTCCGACCTCTTGCCCGTAAACCGGACCCACCATTCGGAACGAGGCCGAACTGAGCGCGGCCACGATCACGCCAGCCACGGCCAAGGGTGAGCTGCGCCAAGCCAGCTTGGGTTTCAGGCGGGGCGCGTCAGGTGTTTTGGGTTGGCTTGCTTTGGTCAGCGTCAGCGGCAGCAGTGACGCACAGCACAGGATCGCCAGCAGGTTGTACGAAACGTAAGAGGCCGGGGGCAGAACGGCGATAATCAACTGGGCGCACAGGGACGCGCCCATATCCGCGATCCGGTACGTTCCCATTGCACGCCCTCGGGTTTCATTGGTGACCTTCGCGTTCAGCCAGGCCTCGATCACCGTGTATGCGCCTGCCACGCAGGTGCCCGAGGCCACACGCAGGGCGGCCCAGATATATGGGTTTTCGGTCAGCGTATGTCCGATGAGGCCCATCGCGCCCAACGCGGTGCAAACTGCAAATGCGCGCGAATGACCGACATTGCCCATCAGACGTGGTGCCCACCAGCAGCCGATGAAAAACCCCAGAAAGTGCGAAGACCCCAAAAGACCGATCTGTTCGGTCGTGAAATCCAGCGTGATGCCGGATATGGCATCGAGTGGCCCGACGCCTCCTGTCGAAAGCTGAAGCAGAATGACCGAAAGAAACAGGGCTGCAAATGAAATGATCGTGCGCATGGTGGTCTCAGATTGGCAGGGTCGCCGCACAATGCGCGCATCAATTCGACTTTAGCGAGTCGTTTTTTGCCGTTCGGCGATCAGGTCGCGCGTATGATCTCGGCGCGGATGTCCAGGCCGACGGTGTCGTCAACCAGGTCAGGATAGCCCGAAGCTCCGAAGTCGTGCCGGTTCAAAGCGCCCGTCAGGCCAATGGTCAGGCGGCTCAGATCGTTCACTGCACTTCCTGCCTGCCGGTACAGATTGGCCTCCAACGTGATCGGGCGGGTCACGCCGCGGACCGTCAGATTACCCGTGATCCGTGCGCCATCTGATATTCGCCCTTCCGCGCCCAGCTGTATGTCCGTTGACACAAACCGGATCGTTGGGTGCTGCTTCGCGTCCAAAACGCTGGGGCTGAGCATGGGCATACGGGCAAAGGGAAGCCGCGTTTGGGCTTTACTGACGTCCAGCGTCACCGTGACCTGGCTGTTCTGCAGCCGACCTGTGTCAATCTGAACATCGGCGGTCCGGATCGGCATCGTCCCTGACTGTGTAACCCCCGCAAGATCAAACGTGAACCCGACCCGGGTGCCTTCATCCGACAGGATGTATGGCCGCAATGCGGCTTGTGCCGCCTGGGTCAGGGGCAGGGTTGCCAGCCCGGCAAGCAGGCTGCGACGGGTCAGAAGGGTCATGCCATGACACCTTCCCGTGTGGGGCGGGATCTTCTGAGCAGCATCAGAACGATCGCAATGTTCAGACCATTCCAAAGGATGCCATTCACGAACGCCAGTTGGTAGCTTCCGGTGAGGTCGTAGATCCATCCTGACATCCAGCCACCGAGTGCCATGCCAAGAATGGTCATCATCATGACGAACCCGACCCGCGCACCAGCTTCTTGCGGCGGCATGTATTCGCGGACAATCAACGCATAGCTGGGCACGATGCCGCCCTGTGCCAGACCAAAGAGCAGGCTGATGGCATAAAGCGACACCATTCCATCGTAGGGCAGGAACAGGAACAGGGCGATACATTGCAGGAGCGAACCGATCAAAAGCGTCATGACCCCGCCAAGCCGATCTGCCAACAAACCCGAGATGATCCGGCTGACAACACCACCCAATAACATCAGTGACAGCATCTCGGCCCCGACCGCGGGCCCATATCCCAGCCCGACGCAATAGGAGACGATATGAACCTGTGGCATCGACATGGCGACGCAACAACCGATCCCGGCCAGGCCCAGAATATATTGCAGCGCGCGCGGTGACACACCGACACTTCGTGCATTGATTTGGGCGGATGCTGCGGCGGTGCTGTGTGCCTCGACCGGAACCCTGCGGCGTAGCAGCAGCGACAGGGGAATGACGACGACAAGCGTCAGCACGGCGAGCGTCAGATAGACCTGTTGCCATCCATCCCGCGCCAGAATTCCGGACAGCATGGTGGGCCAGATGGCGCCGGACAGGTAATTCCCACTGGCGACCAACGCGACGGCAATGCCGCGCCGTTTCATGAACCAATGTGAGATATCTGCGATCAGCGGGCCAAACCCAATCGATGTGCCCAGCCCCAGCAGGAGATGCGCCGCGGATAGCAACATTATGCTCGGTGCCAGCGTTGCCAGCACATAGCTCAGCGCACTCAAGACGGCTGCTCCGATCAGGGCGCTGGTGACGCCCAGCCGGTCCACCACCTGCCCCAGCCACATGTTGCCCAGGGCAAAACCGATCATCGCCAAAGTGTACGGCATCGAGGCTTCGGCACGACCGGCCCCGAATTCGGTTTCGACTGCGGGCATGACCACGATCACGGCCCACATGCCCACATTCGCCACTGTTGCAATGGCGAGCGTGATCAGAAGGCGAAGCCAGGAATAGCGGCTGTCATGGATCGGATGGCTCATGTGGTGACGCTAGGGCGCGGCCCGCGTTTTGACCAGTCACATCTTGCGTGATCCGTGTGGCTTTATGCCGGTGTGTCTTTGGTTTCGATCCGTTCCAGATGCAACCCGGCACGGGCGGCGGTCATGGTGGCCTGCCATGTGACCGGGGGCAGGGCACGGGCGCGGCGGCGTGTCAGAGCCCAGATCCGAGCCTCATCCCGATGGGTGGCCGCCATGTGCCAGCGCGTTTCAACCCCTTGCGCGCCGCCATCTCCGGGTGTCAGCAGCAAACCAAGCGGAGCCCGCCCCATCGCACCCCCCTGTTCGGCGGCCAGATGCATCCGGCGTATCGGCGTGAGCCCCGGTGCGCCGGGCAGGTCGCCGATGATCAGCGGAATGGCCCCGCTGCGCAGCGCCTCCTCCAGGCACCACAGCAGATCTTCGGCACGGGTGGGATGAACAAAAATGAACCGGGCCGGATCGGCAAAGGCCATCATCCCATCGGGGTTCAGCTGGCCGGGTTCCCAGGCGGGGGAAATCCACAAGACCGGCCCCTGCGTCTGACCGGCCAGCCACATGGCAAAGCTGCGCCGGGCGGGGCCGCATGCCTCGTGCACGCGGCCCAGTTCCAGGGTGATCTGCGGATGGAGCTTTACCCCCGGCGCCTGACGCGCAGTTTTGTGGCCAAGAAGTTGAGTGGACATGCCGGAATGCTAGCATGTTCTATTTTTGTTCTCAAGTGGTCAGGGCCGTCAACGAGACAGGATCAACTTGCCATTTGCAAATTGGACGCTCGAGAAACGATGCAGGTATTCCATTCCCAAAAGCGATTTATCCAGCTCGCCCTCATTGACCCAGGCCGATACGTTCTGGTCGGTAATGGGGCCTGCGGTCAGGGTGTCAAGCCGCACCGGCGCTGTGCGTACCTCGCCGTTGGCGGTCAGGGCGCGGCCGAAATAGTTCAGTTGATCGGGATCGATGCCCACACGTTCTGCGTCCCGGGCACTGAGAACGATCTGGCTGGCGCCGGTGTCGACAAGAAAGTTGATCGGCTCACCATTCACCAAAACCGGCAGGTAATAGTGACCATCATAGGCACGAGGCACCTCGATCGCGTTGCCGGTGACGGTCATCTGCGGGGCAGGGCCAACCGAAGACCGGATGTCTTCCCACAGGCCGATGACGGCGATGACGCCAACAAAAATGAACACCCAGGCCATCACCTGCTGCAACGTCTTGTTCAGGGTCTGGCGGTTTTGCGAAACGAACCAGAACGCGACGGCCAGCCCAAGCACGACCAGATAGACCAATTGTCCGATATCGACGCTGTCCACAGGGTTCACCCCACTCAAGTTGCACGTCACATATATGGGGGTTTAAGACGCAAAACCAAAGGCCTTGAGGCCATCGAGAATGAACTGCACCGACAAGGCCGCAAGCAGCATCCCCAGCAGCCGGGTCAACACGTTCAGCCCGGTTTTGCCCAAAATCCGCGCGACCGCGCCAGAGGTCAGATACATCACGAAGACCATCGCCAGCACAACCAGCATCACGCCGATGACAATGGCAAGGCCCTGAATGCCCGGCTGCTGGCCCGCAAGCAGAATCATCGTTGCAATCGATCCGGGGCCTGCAATCAGCGGAATGCCCAGGGGAAAGACGGACGGGTCCGGGTGTTCCTCTTCCTCGGCGCTGCTTTCGCGTCGCTTGGTGCGGCGTTCAAACAGCATATCCAGCGCGGTCAGGAACAGCAGGACACCTCCTGCAACGCGGAACGCTTCCATCGAGATGCCAACAAACCCCAGAAGGGCTTCGCCAAAGGCGGCAAACAGGGCCAGGATGAAGCCTGCTGTCAGGCAGGCCCGAATGGCAATGGACCGGCGCGTGTGCCAGTCCATACCCTGTGTCAGCGCCACGAAGATCGGCGTTTGCGCGGGCGGATCAAGGACCACGAAAAGCGTTGTGAACGCGGTAATCAGAAATGCACTGTCCATTGTTATCTGCTGCTCCGTTGCAGGTCTTGCAGGATACGCAGGGCATCTTGCGAACAACCTGATGGGACATAGACGTGATCGTGGTGATACCCCGCGACCATGTTCGCGGGAATGCCGGCCCGAGCCAGCGCGCTGGAAACCGCCGCGGTCAAACCAACACCTTCCAGCGAGGAATGAACCTGCAACGTGATGCACCGCATCGCGACGGCATCTTGCGGTGCCGCAGCGATCGGGACGACAAGAGACAGCCCTTCGGCCTCGGTGCAGCTGGACCGCGTGCCCTGTGGCCAGGGCTTGTCTTCTGGCCATACGACAAAGGCAAATTCACCGGGCTGCAAATCGGGATGCATATCGGCAATCATAGCGTCGGTGTCTTTGACGGGTGTTTTCATGCTGTTTCTGCCTGTTCAAGCCGTTCGGCGGCGGCGACCCATAAAGCCTCGGCTTTTTGCATGGCCTCGGTGACTTCGGTGAACTTGCGGTTCCAGGTTTCCAGATCGTTGATCTTGTCGTCCTCGTACAGCGCCGGATCGGCCAGTTTGGTCGAAAGCTTGTCATGCATTTCCGTCAGCTTTTCGATCCGGTCCTCGCATTTGCGCAGATCCGCACGCAAGGCCAGTATCGTCTCGCGCGGGGGGCGTTTCGATTTGACCGCCCGGGGCTTTTCCCTGACGGGTCTGTCGCGCGCCAGCAGCAGGGACCGATAGGCTTCAAGGTCGCCGTCGAAAGGTTTGACCGTACCGTCCGAAACCAGCCAAAGTCGATCCGCGACAAGGCTCAGCAAGTGCATGTCGTGACTGACCAGAACCACCGCGCCGGAATAAGCCGTCAGCGCCTCGACCAGCGCCTCGCGGCTTTCGATGTCAAGGTGGTTGGTCGGCTCGTCAAGGATCAGCATATGGGGCGCGTCGATCGTGGCGAGCAGCAGTGAAAGCCGCGCTTTCTGTCCGCCCGACAGGCGCCCGACCTCGGTTTCCGCCTGATCCGCATTCAACCCGAACCCGGCCAGTCGCGATCGCCACTTGCCCGGCGCTTCGTCAGGGCGCAGACGGCGCAGGTGGTCCAGCGGCGTTTCGTCCACGTAAAGCTCATCCACCTGATGCTGTGCGAAATACCCGATGCGCAGCTTGTTGCTTCGGGTCATCTTGCCCGCCATGAGGGGCAGCCGGTCCGACAGTAGCTTGGACAAGGTCGACTTGCCCTGTCCGTTCTTGCCCAACAGCGCGATCCGGTCATCCTGATCGATACGCAGGTTCAGACGGCGCAGCACTTCGGTTTCGCCATAACCGGTGACGCCACCTTCGATCTGGATGATCGGCGGCGACAGTTCCTCGGGTTCCGGAAAGCTGAAGGCGCGCAGGGCGGCCTCTTGTGGGGTCGAGACCAGTTGGATGCGTTCGATCATCTTCAGGCGCGACTGGGCCTGAACGGCCTTCGATGCCTTGTAGCGGAACCGGTCCACAAAGCTTTGCAGATGTGCGATGCGGGCCTTGGCCTTGGCGTTTTCCGATTCCGCCTGTGCCAGCCGTTCCGCACGGCGTTCCGCGAACTTGTCGTAGGGCACGGCGTAATAGGTCAGCTTGCGGTCTTCCAGATGCAGGATCGACCCCACGGCGCGGTTCAGAAGGCCGCGGTCGTGGCTGATGATGATCACCGTGTGCGGATATTTGGCCAGATAGCTTTCCAGCCACAGCGCGCCTTCGAGGTCCAGATAGTTTGTCGGTTCGTCCAGCAGCAGCAGGTCGGGCTGAGAAAACAGCACCGCCGCCAGCGCAACGCGCATCCGCCAGCCGCCCGAGAAATCCGAACAGGGGCGCTGCTGGTCTTCGTCGTCAAAGCCCAACCCCTTGAGGATCGAAGCCGCGCGGGCCTCGGCGGACCAGGCGTCGATATCGGCCAGACGTGTCTGGATCTCGGCGATACGTGTCGGGTCTTCGGCGCTTTCGGCCTCGGCCATCAATGCACTGCGTTCGGTATCGGCGGCCAGAACCGTGTTGATCAGCGAAACGTCAGAGGAGGGCACCTCTTGCGCCACGCCACCGATCCGAGCGCGCTTCGGGACCGAGATATTTCCCGATTCCAAAGCCAACTCGCCTCGGATCAGGCGGAACAGCGTGGTCTTTCCGGTTCCGTTCCGACCGACAAGGCCAACCTTGTGACCATCGGGAATCGTCGCGGTTGCGCCATCAAACAATGGACGACCTTCAACGGCATAAGTGATGTCTTCGATCCGTAACATGGGGCGCTCTTAGCAGAGCTGTGTTGCCACCGCCAGCGGCTCGGCATGTTCAATCTTTAAGCAATGTGATAGCGCTGTGTCGTTTGCTATTCGGAACGGTTTTCACATGCGCGCGGCCCGGACACCTCCGCACTTGGTCACTCTGATTTTTGCCACGGCACTGTCGGTTTTGTCACTGAACATGTTCCTGCCGTCTTTGGCCCACATGAGTACGGATTTCGGTGTGGATTATGGCTTGGTTAACCTGTCGGTTGCCGGGTATCTGGCGGTCTCAGCCGTGTTGCAGCTGATCATGGGTCCGCTTTCCGATCGTTACGGGCGCAGACCGATACTTTTGATGTGCATCACCATCTTCGTCATCGCCTCAATCGGATGCTCTCTGGCCGAGGCCATTTGGACGTTCCTGGGCTTTCGTCTTTTGCAGGCCGCGGTGGTGGCTGGGTCAGTTCTTTCCAGCGCATCGATCAGAGATCGGTATCCGCCGAACGAGGCTGCAAGCAAACTGGGGTATGTGGCGATGGCCATGGCTTTAGCGCCAATGCTTGGCCCTATGCTGGGTGGGACGCTCGACATGCTCTTTGGCTGGCGCTCGGGGTTTGTTCTTTACACTGTGCTGGGGGCAGGGCTGCTGGTTTTGCTTTGGTTCGACATGGGCGAGACCAATATAAACCGCTCTTCAACTTTTACAGCCCAATTGCGCGAGTATCCTGATCTGTTTCGCGCCCGCCGATTCTGGGGCTATGCCTTATGCGCATCGTTTTCGATTGGTGGGTTCTACAGCTTCATCACCGGCGCGCCATTGGTCGCTGCCGCATGGTTTGATCTGAGCCCTGCCATGTTGGGACTTGGGATTGGTATCATAACAGGCGGGTTCATGGTCGGTAACTTCGTTACTGGTCGGATCGCGGCACGGACACGTCTGACCACAATGATCCTGATCGGCCGCGTTGTGGCTTCGACCGGGCCATTCTGCGGATTGCTTCTGTTCATCGCCGGGCTGGGGTCAGTCTGGGTATTCTTCGGTTCGGCTATCTGCGTTGGGTTCGGCAATGGACTGACCAATGCAAACGCTTCGGCAGGGGTCATGTCCGTGCGACCCAAACTGGCAGGCAGCGCGGCAGGGTTGTCCGGGGCGATGGTGGTCGGGCTTGGCGCGATCCTGACCTCGATGACGGGTGCGTTTGTCAGCCCTGAAAACGGGCCGTTTCTGGTTCTGGGCATGATGTGGGCCAGCAGTTTTGCAGGTTTGCTTGCAGTGCTTTACGTTCGGCGTCTGGACCGGGTAGACCCTTTGCCGGATACATTCTGAGCGCCAAAGCGGCAGGCAAACCATCATAACACTTTTCATGAGCGAAAGACCGTGGTACGCGGCGCGCGATGGATTTCGGCGCGGACCCGCGCCACATTGTAAGGAGAGGCCGACATGGCACTGGAACGTACATTCTCGATCATCAAACCCGATGCAACCCGCCGCAACCTGACCGGCAAGATCAATGCCAAGTTCGAGGAAGCTGGCCTGCGCATCATTGCGCAGAAGCGCATCCACATGACCAAGGAACAAGCCGGCAAGTTCTACGAAGTTCATGCCGAGCGTCCGTTCTACGACGAACTGTGCGAGTTCATGTCGTCGGCTCCGGTCGTTGTTCAGGTTCTGGAAGGCGAAGGTGCCATTGCCAAGAACCGCGAAGTCATGGGCGCAACCAACCCGGCGGACGCAGCACCCGGCACCATCCGTGCGGAATTTGCTGAATCGGTTGGCGAAAACTCGGTCCATGGTTCGGATGCACCGGAAACCGCGGCTGTTGAGATCGCATATTTCTTCTCGGGCATCGAACTGGTCGGCTAAGCCGGTTTTATGCCGAAAGATCGGGCCGCTCCGTCAGGGGCGGCCTTTTTTGTTCAGACCTGCTTTAGATCTTTGGGTGCAACGCGGACCCCGATGGCATCCAGATCAGCAACCATCCGGTTTTCCGGCGCGGTGCTGTTGCCGGCCTTGATCGCGTCGAAACGCTGTCGCAGCTTCTTTTTCTCTTCACCCTTGCAATCATTCCAGGGGCGTCCCTGAAGCCCCATCACCAAAACATAGTAGCCGATGAAATGTGCTTTGGTGCCAGCCCGCAAAAGCCGGGCATAGGCCTCATCCGCTCCCAGCTCTCGCAGTTCATCAGCCGAGTGGATGCCGGCACGCGCGCAGGCCTGCTCGAAAGCCGGGCCAAGGTTGCGGATCGAAGAAACCGGATCGCTCATGAGCCTGTCTTAATTGCACCTCCGGGGTCTGTCACCCATGTTTGCGCATTGTCGAAACATAATGTCTTGCTGTCTTGTGGTGTTTCCGCTCTCATGAGGTCATGCTGCCTCGGCGGTCCGGGTTTCAAAAGCCAACAGATACCAAAAGCGGGTCGGTCCAGGGCCAGACAGTCTGCTGGCCAAGGTAACAGCCGAATAGGCTGAACGTGATGAAGGATCAGAACCGTCGAAGAAGGAACCAACGTGCCGAAGATCGTTGAGACCAGCGTCAATGAATACCTGAAAACGCCCTGGATTGGTGGATCATGACCGAACCTTCAGGTGTTCAGTGCATTCTGTCCCAATCCATTGACAAAGCGCATGTTGAAAAGCTCATTCCCGGGTTCACGATCAGGATCGGCCCATCAACGGAATCGAGATCTTTCGTGCTTTTGGATTGCCACGATCAATCGTTGCGGAATTCAGGTCGTGTTCTGGTTGAGGTCGCAGAAACACTGTGGCTTTTCCAGAATGGCCGTGCGCCGCTGTCTCAACGCTGCAAGGGGCAGGGGCGGTTTGTTCAAGACCTGCCGCAGGGTCCAGTGACAAGGGCTTTGAAGGGTTTCCCCAAACTGCGTGCGCTGATGCAGATCGGAACCGGAGAGATTCAGACGAAACCCCTCGTCATATTGGATGAGCTTGAGAAAACTTTGGTCAGGGGAACGGTTTGGTGCCTGTCTTCGCAGACGGGTCAGGCAGCAATCGTTCAGCTTCAGCGGCTGCGGGGGTATGAGAAAGAATTTCAAAAAGTGAACACCGCGATATCCGCCTTGTCCGGGGGCGGGCCGGGTGTCGAAGCGCTTTGTGCCGGAATTTTTCCGGGCATGGCCGCCTATCGCGCCAAGCCAGAGATCAAGTTGGGAAAAGCTGAGCCATCTATTCAGGTCGCGGCAGATATCATTCAAACATATCTGCAAGTTGCCCGGCAAAACGAATGTGGGGTGATAGCCGATATCGACACAGAGTTTCTGCATGATTACCGGGTGTCATTGCGAAAGGTCCGATCCGTGATCAGCCTGTTCAAAGGCGTATTTTCCGACGCGCAGACAGTGCAATTGAAGCGTGTCTTTTCCGATCTCATGGCCGCCACCGGGCGTATGCGTGATCTGGATGTCTACCTTCTGGAAAAAGATAAATACTTCAGTCTTGTACCGCCCAGTCTTCACGCGGGCCTGCAAGAGATGTTCGACCTTTTCGAGAAGGAGCGCGCCAAGGAACTGTCACGCTTGTCCCGCCGGTTGCGCAGTGACGAATACGACGCCCGTATGTCCGATTTGGCGGCGATGTTCAACGGAACAGACCGCCTGGCGCCCGGATCAAACGCGAAACGGGCAGCACATGAATACGCGTGCACATTGATCTGGAAACGGTATCGCAAGCTCTGCAAAATCGCACGCGGTATCACCGACGAAACTCCGGACGAAACCGTGCATGACCTTCGTATCGATTGCAAGAAACTGCGCTATCTGATGGAGATTTTTGGGCCTCTGTTCGATGAAAAGAGCTTCAAGAACATCATCAAGCCATTGAAAAAGCTCCAGGACAATCTGGGCGTGTTCAACGACTGCGCTGTTCAGCAAAACTCCTTGCTGGCCTTTGTCGCGCAGCACAGCGACACGCGGGGCCATGTGGATGCGCGGATGGGCCTGGCCGTTGGGGGATTGATTGCGGTTCTGGATCAGCGCCAAAAGGCCGAGCGGAGCCGCGTGATTGCCAGCTTTCAGAAGTTTGACGGTCCAGATACCCGGCGCCTGTTTCAGAACTTGTTTCACCGACAAAAGGAGTGAGGAATGAAGATCATTGCCTGTTACAGCAACAAGGGCGGTGTTGGCAAAACCGCTACTTCGGTGAACCTGGCTTATTCCTATGCGCAGGCGGGGCAACAGGTGCTTTTGTGTGATCTCGACCCCCAGGGCGCTTCAGGGTTCTACTTTCGGGTGAAGCCATCAAAAAAACTGAAGGATGCGCGGTTTTTCGAGGATGTGGGGCGGTTTATCAAGGCGATCCGGGCCAGTGATTTCGAAGGGCTGGACGTGCTGCCGGCGAACCTGACCTTTCGCGACTTCGACGTGTTCCTGTCGCGGATGCGAAACAAACGCTCGCGGCTGAAAAAAGCTTTGATGGCTGCGGGCAGCGACTATGACGTGATCATTCTGGATTGCCCGCCCAACTTTTCGACTTTGTCCGAGAGTGTCTTCAAAGCTGCCGATGAAATCGTCGTGCCGGTCATGCCGACAACCCTGTCCGAGCGGAGTTTCGATCAGTTGGTAAGTTTTTTTGAACAACGCAAGCTGCGCAAGAAAAAGCTGCGCGCCTTTTTTTCGATGGTGCAACACCGGAAGGTTTTGCATCAGGAAACCATGAAGGCGATGCGCAAGCTGTATCCGAAACGCTTTTTGCAGACGGTGGTTCCTTTCGCTGCGGATATTGAAAAGATGGGTCAGTATCGTGCCCCGGTCTGTACCTATGCCGGGCGCAGTGCGGCCTGTGCGTCTTACAGGGCGCTGTTCGAAGAGCTGGAAAACGGAGTGATTTCGAACCAATGAGCAAGGAAATCGAGCGCAAGTTTCTGGTTTCAAGCCTGCCGGACCTGAGCGAAGCGAAAAAGGCCGTTGTAAGACAGGGTTATCTGACGGCCCCCGACGATTCCACCGAGCTTCGGCTGAGGCAAAAGAACGATGCGTATTTCCTGACCTTGAAAGGGGTCGGTGGCCTGGTCCGGGTAGAACGAGAGGCAGAGATCACCGCGGATCAGTTCGAAACCTTCTGGCCGGAAACCGAAGGGCGCAGGGTTGAAAAAGAGCGCTACACCGGCCATTTGCCGGATGGCTTGCTGTTCGAGCTGGACGTCTTTTCAGGCGATCTGGCACCGCTGCGCCTGGTCGAGGTAGAGTTCACCTCGGAGGAGCAGGCCAAAGGATACGTGCCACCGGATTGGTTCGGTGCGGATGTCACCGCTGACACGCGTTACAAGAACAAAACCATGGCGATATACGGTGTTCCGGATTAACGCAGTTGTGCCAGATTGATCGTGGTTTCCAGCCCGGGGTCGCAGTTCCGGGCGGCAAATTTTCCGCCGTGCATATGTGAGATTGCGGCCACCAGAGCCAGGCCCAAACCCGCATTCCGTTCCGTCCGCGCGGGGTCAAGTGTCACGAAAGGAAGCTGAAGGCGATCCAGTTCTTCAGGCGGCACGCCGGGGCCACGATCCCTGACGCTCAGTTGGGTGAAACCGTCGCGAGTACCGATCGAGATCGTGATTGCAGTATGTTCCGGCGCGTAACGCATTGCGTTTTCCAACAGATTGGAAAGAGCTTGCGACAGAAGGGGCCGGTGCCCCTGAATGGCCGGGGCGGAACCCTTGACTTCAAGCTGCACGCCTTGATCGGCGGCGACCGGGTCATAAAGCTCGACAACATCACCAACAAGTTGCTGCAAATCGATGGTTTCGAATTGCTCGCGCCCCAGGCCGGCCTCGGCCCGAGAGATTTCGGTGAGCTGCCCCAGAACCCGCAGGACGTGATCGATTTCACCCGTCGCCCGCGCAATGTCGATCTCGCGATCCAAGTCGCTTTTGTCGGGTTCAGAGAGGGCCTCGACCCTTTGCCGCAGACGAGACAAAGGTGAGCGGAGATCATGTGCAATCGAATTAGATGTGGTCCGAAGGTTGCTTATCAACTCCTCGATCCGGTCAAGCATGTTGTTCAATGTGCCTGAAACCTGATCGAATTCGTCCCCGGTTCCGCGCAGCGGCATCCGTTTTGACAGATCGCCTGAAACGATATTCTCGGCCGTACTGGCGATATCCGAAAGGCGCGAAAACACCAAACGCGTGAACAACCAGCCGGTGATGACGCTCAGAACCAAAGCAATCCCAAGCGCCAACGCAACCGAGCGAAACAAAACCCTGTCGAATTGTTGGCGCGACGCTGCATCCCGTCCAACCAGCAGGCGCTCGCCGCCCGGAAGGCGGATGGATGCAGCTGAAACCGGCACAAGCTGATCATTGTCGGCCCGGCGCAATTCCAAGTCCACCCAACCGCTTCCAGCGGCAATGTTCACCGGCCAAGACTTGAGATTGCCGACAAGTTTGACCCCCAACCTGTCTGTCAAAAGATACAGCGCGTCCCGCTCGGCGGCACTTGGCAAACGGCGCTCAATTGCAGTGATCAAACCTATCAGCCCACGCCTTTCGTATTCATCCGCAAGCCCTGTCAACTCGGCTGACACGACCGAGCGGGTTTCGGCCTCGATGCTTCGATTGGCGGTCACATAGACGATGGCGAGCACAGACGCCGTCAGAATCGTGCTCAGAAACATGCTGGTTGCAACCAGCCTTGTGCGGGAATTGTTCAGGGAAAGCCGAAGGTTATCCATCGGACATCATGTAACCCGCTCCGCGGACAGTTTCAATCAACGGCGCGTCACCGCCTTCGTCCAACTGGCGTCGCAACTTCGAAATATGCACGTCCACGACGTTGGTGTTTGGGTCAAAATGATAATCCCAAACCCCTTCAAGCAACATGGTGCGCGACACCACACGGTTTTTGCGGCGCAGGAAAAATTCGAGAATCTGAAACTCACGCGGTGTCAGGGTGATCTCGTGCCCGTCGCGTGTGACTTTGCGAGTCAACAAGTCCATCTGAAGGTCTTTGCAAGTCAATGTCGGCGTCTCTTCGGATTCCTGAGGGCGACGCAAAAGGGCTTCGATTCTGGCGTGCAACTCCTGAAACGAAAAAGGCTTGACCAGGTAGTCGTCAGCGCCCGAGCGCAGCCCTTTTACCCTTTCGTCCACGGCGCTCATCGCCGTCAGCATCAAAACCGGGGTTTTCAAACCGGCGGCCCGCATCGACTTGATCAGCGACAGCCCGTCCAGACCGGGTAGCATCCTGTCAAGAACAATGGCGTCAAACCCACCGTCCGTGGCATGGTACAACCCCTCACGACCGTCAGCAGCGGTTTCGACCACATACCCCTCTTCGCCAAAACCTTTGGCGATGAAGTCCCTGGTGTCAGCATCATCTTCGACGATCAACAGACGGCGGCTCATGGTCGGGATCCTTTCTTTTGATATTTAAACACAAATTTTAACTAAAGCATATGGTTAGAAGCAGTTCTTGCCGGGTGCTGGGCCGGCACCCGGCAAGCCCGGCGGATAGTGGACAACTCTGATCCGCCGGGTGAGGCGTGCGCCGAAAATCCCCATCAAGCGGCGCACGCATGTTCAAGGTCAGGCCAGTTCGACCGCGACAAAAATCTGGCTGCCGCCACGGTTGATCAGCACCAGGGCAGGATCGGTTTTCTCACTGTCAAGCGCAGCCTTCAAAGCATCCGGAGTGACAATGTCCTGATTGCCGAGCTTGACGATCACATCGCCGCGCTGCAAGCCAGCCTTTGCCGCAGGGCTGTCGGGCTTCAGGTCGGTGACGACGACGCCCTCGACGGTTTCAGCAACACCGGTTTCTGCCCGAACCGCTTCGGTCAGGGGGGCCACGGTCACACCCAGAGTTGTTCCCGCAACTTCCGCCTCGACCGGTTTGTCGGCCTCGGCCGATGCGACCTGATGCTGGCCAACCGTCAAGGTCACCGTTTCCATCTTGCCGTCACGCAAAACGGTCAGAGTGCTGTCGGTGCCGACCTTGGTCGTACCCACAAGGATGGGCAGGTCACCGCTGGACTCCACGGCATCGTCGTTGAAGCTCAGGATAACGTCTCCCTGCTTCAGGGCGCCGTCTGCCGGGCTGCCGGCAACCACGTCAGACACCAGCGCACCCGAGGAAGCCTCGATTCCCAGCGCCGCCGCAAGTTGTGGGCTAACGTTCTGGATCGATACGCCCAGCCAGCCGCGGCTCACCTGTCCGTCATCCCGCAGATCGGCCGCGATGTGTTCAACGATGTTCGACGTGACGGCAAATCCAAGCCCCACAGAACCACCGCTGGGTGAATAGATGGCCGAGTTCACACCGACCACTTCGCCATCCATGTTGAACAGGGGACCGCCCGAGTTGCCTTTGTTTATCGCTGCATCTGTCTGGATGAACTCGGCATAAGGGCCTTCCGAGATGTTGCGGCCTTTTGCCGAAACGATGCCTGTGGTCACGGTCGAGCTCAGGCCGAAGGGGTTGCCGATGGCGACCACATCTTCACCTACGCGGATCTCGTCACTGTCGCCAAGCTCCACGGCTTGCAGGTCAGTTCCTGCGTCGATTTTCAGAACCGCGATATCCGTCAACGGGTCCGTTCCGACCACTTCGGCTTCGAAGGTACGGTCATCGCTGAGCCTTACGGTCACGGTCGAGGCATTGTCGACGACATGGTGATTGGTGACAATGTATCCGGCTTCGTCCAGAACAAATCCCGAACCCAGGCCCTGGGACGGGCCGCGTTGCGGCATGTTGAACCCTTCGGGGCCGCCGAAGCGTTTGAAGAATTCACCAAAAGGGTGTCCTTCGAAGTCAAAGTTTTGCCCCTGGGTTGGGGTCGGCGCTGTATCTTGTTCAGCGATGATGGTTACGACCGAGGGTGAAACGGTCTCAACCAGATCGGCCAATGCCTCGTCCGCCATGGACGGTATAGCCGTCGTTGCCAGTAGGGCCGCGCCGAGCGCGCTGACACCCACCCAGTTGGAAGTGCGGGGAAGTAGAAGCGAGGATTTGCGGATGCTCATTTGTGTCTCCTGATTATCGTCGCGCAGTTGCGGCTGCGCGTTGAGACAACAGATGCCTGCTCAGAATTGGCGTTTCCTGACTGATCAATTAATAAATCTTAATTTTGCCACAAAGCCGGTGTTGGGTTGCGGTCGACGTCGATCGGGATTCGCGGAATTTCACCGATCCGCACCAGAGCGAATCGGAGGATTGTTGCTAAAAATGGCGTCAAACTTTCAAAAATATTGAATTTGTTTTGTTTTGTTGACAATCATCCTTCCGAATGATGGAGAAAAAAGCTGCTCTTCCAATGGTTGTGGGTGGGTCTGTGTGAGGCATGGCTTGACACACTAAAAATCTTATTGAGTGCGGATATCGGTGAATAAGTTTGCGCTTAATCACGAATCGCTACCCCTCCCGAATTTGAAGAGTCTCCTTTAAGTTGATCCTAGTCTCGCGCGATGTTGCGTAAAAGCCATTCGCAGAAGACCCAAATTAACCATTCCTTCCAATTTTACGTTGTTTCGAGCGATCGGATAAGTGAGGATGAGGGTGCCCAAGTGAGGGGAGTCAAAAGCGCTAGGGGGCGCTGGCGGCTAACTCGATCACTAGAAGTGATAACGGCGTGTTAACGAGGGGGTCTTGTTTAGGTTTGGCTGTTTGAGAGCCGGAGTGCTTCTGAAAGCACACTGGCCGCGCTTTGGAGATTGAGCAAAGTGGTAGTCCTGTTTTGGGCACCGGCCCGGTCGATAAGACCGGGCCGTGTTTGTTCAAGGGGCATGTTTTCTGTGCCAGTCCTTCCAGTCATCCGGGGTATCCAGATCCAAAAGTGCGTTTCGGCCAGGCAGCGGATGCAGATGAACAAAGTCTTTATGCTTCCGCACGATCTCTTGTGCACCGTCGTCCCCCTGCAACTGTGACAGTTGACCAAAAAGGGATCTGTCAAACACCACCGGATGACCGGGTTTTCCATCCTCGGTTGTACCACGCCAGATCAGGTAGTCGGGATGGGTTAGTCGCGCTTTCAGGATTGTTGCCAGGTCAGCCTGAGTCAGATCGGGCAGATCGGCCAGCAAAACCATCGCGGCGGATGCATCCGGCGGCAGTTTTTGGATTGCGGCGCGCAAACTGGCGTTCATGCCTTCTGCCGCATCCCGGACCGGAACGATCTGGACATCCATGTCATCAAGTGCGCCATATCTGGGATTTGGTTCAGGGGGCAGGGCGACAATCACAGGACCCACGGCGGAGGCTGTGCGTGCCAAGCGGGCTAGTAACGGAATGCCGTTGATCGGCTGCATCAATTTGTCGATGCCGCCCATGCGGCTGGATTGACCCGCTGCCAAAAGGATAATGGGTATTTCGGTCATTTCGGTACAATGCCGTGGGCCCGAGCGCGAGTCATCCCCTCATTCGGGCGCCATCTGCGTCAAACAAGGGTGTCGAGATGACCTTTGCCTTGCGCATCTGGCCCAGTATTTCGATCTTGACTTCAAGCCCTTCTGCTGCGCGTTCGGTTGGCAGAAAACCGATGGCGACGGACTTGCGGGCATAATGCGAATAACCGCCCGAGGTGCAGAAGCCCACGACAGTGCCGTCGAGCCAGATCGGTTCATAGGCGTTCACGTCGGCGTCGTCTGCGTCGACCTCGAAGGCCACCAACCTGCGCGCGGGGCCGTCGGCACGTTCCGTCTCGGCGGCGGCGCGGCCGATGAAATCAGCGGGCTTGTTGAAGGCAATGAAGCGGTCGAGCCCGGTTTCAGCGGCTGTGTAGTCGGGAGAGAACTCGCGCATCCACGAGCCGAAGAACTTGTCGAGCCGCAGGCTCATCATCGCGCGCATGCCGAAGGGCACCATGCCGTGCGGTTGGCCGGCCTGCCATAGGGTCCACCAAAGCTGGCGCTGCGCCATCGGATCGCAGTAGATCTCGAACCCCAGGTCGCCGGTATAGCTGACCCGCTGAACGATGCAGTCGGTCATGCCCACGACCATGCGGCGCACGTCCATGAAGCGCATGCCGCTGACATCGGCGCGGGTGCAGGCGGCCAGAACCTCGCGGGCCTTGGGGCCGGCGATCTGGAAGCCGGTGCGGCGGTCAGAGATGTTTTCAACGGTTGCGCCGTCTTGCTGATGCTGCCGGAACCAGCGCATGTGGAAGTTCTGTGCCCCGTAGGAGGCGGTGAGCTGGAAGTCTTCCTCGCCCAGGCACGACACGGTGAAATCGCCGATCAGCTTGCCCTTGGGCGACAGCATCGGGGTCAGTGACAGGCGGCCCGGGGCGGGGATGCGCCCGGCCATGATCCGATCCAGCCAGTCGCGGGCGCGCGGACCTGTCACAAGGTATTTGCCGAAATTGTGCACCTCGTTGATACCCACGCCCCCGCGCACGGCACGCACCTCGCGGTCCGTTGCGTCGAAGGCGTCCGAGCGGCGGAAGGACGGGGTTTCATAGCTCGGTTCGCCCGCTTGCGCGAAATAGTTGGCGACCTCGAGCCCGTATTGCTGGCCCCAGACGGCGCCCAGATCGCTGAATATGTCATACGTCGGCGTGGTGCGGTTGGGCCGCGCGGCGGGCAGTTCCTCGTTGGGGTAGGCGACAGAGAAACGCTTCTGATAGTTCTCGATCACCTTGGGGCGGGTGTATCCGGGGGTGATCCAGTCGCCAAACCGGGCCACGTCCATGGCAAAGACGTCGCGCTCGGGCTCGCCCTCGATCATCCATTGCGCCAGCGTCAGGCCGACGCCGCCGCCTTGGCTGAACCCGGCCATCACGCCGCAGGCCGACCAGTAGTTGCGCACGCCCGGCACCGGCCCGACCAGCGGGTTGCCGTCGGGGGCAAAGGTGAAGGGGCCGTGGATCACCGATTTAACTCCGGCCTCGGCCAGAATCGGGAAACGGCGATAGGCGAAATCGATACTGTCGGTGATCTTGTCGAAATCATCGGGCAGCAGCTCGTGGCCGAACTCCCACGGCGTGCCGTCCACCGCCCAAGGCTTGCAGGGTTGTTCGTAGAAGCCGATGCACAGGCCGCGCCCTTCCTGCCGCAGATAGCTCTCGCCGGCCGGGTCCATGACGTGCGGATGCTCGCCGCCTGCGTCGATGATCGCCTCGATTTCGGGGATGTTGTCGGTGACCAGGTATTGGTGTTCCATCGGGTGCAGCGGGAAGTAGATGCCCGCCATCGCGCCCACCTCGCGCGCCCAAAGGCCGCCGGCGTTGACGATATGCTCGGCGTGGATGGTGCCCTTGTCGGTCACAACGTCCCATGTGCCGTCGGGGCGCTGGTTGGTCTCGCGCACCATGCAGTGGGTCTCGATCGTGGCTCCGCCCATGCGCGCGGCCTTGGCATAGGCGTGGGTCGTGCCCGAGGGGTCGAGGTGTCCGTCCAAAGGGTCATAGAGCGCGCCGATGATGCCGTCGGTGTTGGTGATGGGGGCGATCTTCTTGATCTCGTCGGGGCCGACGATCTCGGTCTCCAGCCCCATAAAGCGATGCTTGGCGCGTTCGGCCAGCAGCATGTCGAACCGGTCCTGATTGTCGGCCAGGGTGATGCCGCCCACATGGTGCAGCCCGCAGGACATGCCGGTGATCTCTTCCAGCTCTTTGTACAGCCGGATGGTATAGCCTTGCAGCGCGGCCATGTTGGTGTCGCCGTTCAGCGTGTGAAACCCGCCCGCCGCATGCCAGGTCGATCCACTGGTCAGTTCGGACCGCTCCAGCAGCATCACGTCCGACCAGCCCAGCTTGGTGAGGTGATAGAGCACCGAACAGCCGACGACGCCGCCTCCGATGACGGCAACCTGACAGGTGGTTTTCACAGTGTTCCTCCCTATGGTTTTGGAAAAACTGTCGAGCCGATGGGGATATTACTCGTCTGTTAGCGACAACAAGTGTCGCATGTCACGTATTGCACCAGCTTTGGATTTGCAGTGCCTTCTCGCGCAGCCAAAGCGCGTCGAAACCTGAAACCGAGCGAAACAAAACGGCGGCCTGCGTCTTTTTCAGTGCGGCATCGCCCAGTGGTTTTTCGGCCTTGAAGGCCGCTTTTCCACTTTACTGCACAGCTGAAACAAAGCCGGGGTGATCATACTGGCCCGTCACGCCCATCTCGGTGCCTGGGTCGAACTGTACTATGACTGGAAAATCCGCGCCCGGTTCAGCGCCATTGGGTCGTTCAATTGACGCCAGGCGCTTTGGCAGTGCTCGGAACGTTTCGGAAAAATCGCAGGCGTTACAGGGGGCGCACTTTCAATCCGGTGATGCGGTTGCCTTCACGCGCCGTGACCTCGAACCGGAAACCGTGGAACGAAAACACCTGACCGACGTCAGGGATCATCTGGGCCTCGTGAATCACCAGACCGGCCAGCGTGTTCGCCTCGTCATCCGGCAGAGACCAGTCCAGTGCCCTGTTGGCATCCCGGATTGTCATGGAACCTTCAACCAGATACTGGCCATCTTCGATGCGTGTTACCGGAACCTCTTCGTCTATGTCGAACTCATCGGCAATCTCGCCCACGATTTCTTCAAGAATATCTTCAAGCGTGATCAGGCCTCGCAGTGACCCATATTCATCCACAACCAATGCAAAATGGCTGTGCATCCGCAGGAATTCCCGCATCTGGTCGTCCAGCGTCGTGGTTTCGGGCACAAAGTAAGGGTCGTTTGCCACCTTTCCGATGTCAAAGCTTGCCAAACGGTCGGTCCCGCCGTCGCTGCTGCCTGCCTGCGCATACATGGCGCGAAAGAGGTCCTTGGCGTGGACAACGCCCACGATGTTTTCCGGCTCGTCCCGGAACACAGGCAGACGGGTGTGGGGGCTTTGCAGACATTGTTTCAGGATTGCCTCGGGGGCGGCATTGGCGTCGATCATCTCGATATTCGATCGGTGCAGCATGATCTCTTCCACCGTTCGGTCGCCCAAATCCAGCGCACCCAAGATGCGGTCGCGGTCTTCCTTTTCGACCACGCCTTCGGAATGGCCAAGTTGCAAGGCGCCGGCAATCTCTTCGCGCACGGCCAGAATGTTGCTGTCGGGATCGATCTGCACGCCGAACAGACGCAACACACCGCGCACCAGCAGCCGCACCGCGGCCACAATGGGTGAAAACACCGTCACGACGACGCTGATGATCGGCGCGACAGCCGCCGCGGCCTTTTCGGAATTGGTGATGGCGTAGGTCTTTGGCAGCACTTCGGCAAAGATCAGCACCAGCAAGGTCATGACCAGTGTCGCCAATGCCACGCCGCTTTCGCCGAACAGCCGGGTGAACAAGGCCGTCGCCAGCGAGGCCGCCAGGATGTTGACAAGGTTGTTGCCCAGAAGAACCGAGCCGATCAGGCGTTCATTGTCATCGGTGATTTCAAGCGCCTTTTTTGCGCCCCGTGATCCTTTGTCGGCCTGAGCCCTCAGTTTTCCGCGAGAAGAGGCTGTGAGCGCTGTTTCCGAACCCGAAAAAAAGCCGGACAAAACGAGCAACAAGAGGATCGCACCTGACGTAAACCAGAAAGTGCTGTCGATCAGAGAAGGTGAGGGTTCCATTGGTCCTTGGTGGGTTAGGGTGATGCGTCCGTTATGGGGATGCCGCGCTGCTGGATCAAGGGCTTAGCCCCGGTCTTCGTCAGGGTCTTTGCTCAGCGGGTGGTGTTGCAACACCAGTTCAGTCAGCCGATCATCCAGAACATGAGTATAAATCTCGGTCGTTGCGACGTCGGCGTGGCCCAACAAGGTCTGGATCGAACGCAGGTCAGCGCCGTTGGCCAGCAGATGCGTGGCAAAGGCGTGACGCAGGGTATGCGGGGTGACTTTCTCGGGCGAAACACCACCCTGAACGGCCAGTTCCTTGACCAGCAGAAAGAACCTGTGCCGCGTCAGGTGCCCGGACTTGCCGCGCGACGGGAACAGAAAGCGGGATCTTTGACCGCCTTTCTCGACGGTCCGGTCTTCGGCTTCGTCCCGTACGGTCAACCAGGCGGCCAAAGCATCCCGCGCCGGTGGGGACAGGGGCACCATGCGTTCCTTGCCACCTTTACCCAGCACCAACAGCATGCGCGGATCGCCTCGGGCCGAGGAAACGGGCAGGGACACAAGTTCGGTCACGCGCATCCCGGTGGCATAGAGAACTTCCATCAAACAGGTATTGCGAATGCGATCGGCCTTGCTGCGCCCGGTTTGTCGGGCGGCATCAAGAAGACGGTCGACTTCGGGCACGTCCAGTGTTTTGGGCAATCGCTTCTGCCGTCCCGGACCTTTGATCTGGATGGCGGGGTTCGTCTCGTTCCAGCCTTCCTCGAACGCAAAGCGGTACAGCTGTTTTATAGCCGACAATCGCCGCGCGCGGGTGGAACGTGACAAGCCCTGTGCCTGGCAGTCGATCAGATAGGCCTCGATCTGATCACGATCTGCCTGATCGAATCCGGATCCCATGCGCTGCAACCAGGACGCAAAGTCTTTCAGATCGCGCCCATAGGCCAGCAAGGTATTTGTCGCCGCGCCAAGTTCCGCTGCTTGGGCCTGTAGAAAGGTCGAAATCCATAGCTCATTTGTCGCCGGAATTGCCATCTTCAACGCTCTTGCAGGATCAACAGGCTCAGCGCAGCACGCCGCGCGGTGTCTTCCAGGCCCACGCGTCGGAAGGTTGCAATTGCTGCGGTCAGATCCACCAGATTGCCCCGTGCACCATGCGCAAACAGCTGCATGGCTTCCAGTATGGCTTCACCAAGCTGACCGTTGTTCAGTAAGGCGTCAATGTCGTTGGGTACGGGTGCCGCCCATGCAAACCCCTGAGAAACCGCGTCCGCCAACGGAGAAGGAGAAACCGCCCGCCCCGGATCACCCTGCGCCAGCGCCGCAAGAAACAGGGTATCGATCGAGTTGTCCGGTGCTGATTGCGCAGCCTGTTCGTACAGGCCAGACAGCATCAGAATGCGCCAGCGCAGGTTTTCAGTCGCCGGCACCGACAGCGAAACCTTCGACAGACGCTCGGCGAACAATTCGGCGAAGGGCACTTCAAGCCCGACGCTGCGCATCTGCTGCCAGACCGGTGGCAGCGTTTTTCCGATAGCTTCAGCGTTTCGCGTATCCAACGCGCTTTCAAATCGTTGGATGGCCGCGACCCGGTCCCAAACTGCGCCGGACGCTGCCGGGGACCTTTCGGTATAAAGGCCAAGCAATTGATTGGGCGTCAAAGCGCCAATGCGTGTAAGCCGTTCGGCGGCTTCGATCTGCGCTTTCCATCCGGCCACATCCCGAAGATCCGCGTTGGCGAAAGCGCGTGGCAACGAGGCGGAAGGAAGCCGCTCTCCGATCGCTTCGAACAGTCGGAAACTCAATGGATCCGGGTTTTCAGGTTGGGGCAGATAAGCCGCGCCTTCATAGAGTTCAGGGCTTAGAAAACGATCCAGAACCGCCAGCTCTTCCGGCGGCAGGATGTCCAGGGCATGCGCTGCCTCAAGCGTCAACGCTGCCGATGCCCAATCTCCGCGTCGGGCTTTGCAGAACACTTGCGCGGCGTAGTTCTTTGACAGATGCGGTTCGGCGATAAGGGCGGTGCAGCTGCGATCCTCATCACCGGTCAGCAGTGTTGCGTCAAACCAGCGCTGAAATCGATCCTGTGTATCGGTCGGCCCGGCCAGTTGAACCAGTGATTGCACGGGATCAGCCGCGCCCAGTTGCATCAGACGGTCCAGCCGCGCCAGCAGCATAATCTCTTGCGCATCAGGGCCCGCCGGTGCCCGGGTTTCCGACAGAAGCAATGTAAACAACAGGCGTTGCATGGCCGGGTTGTCGCGCACGGGCGTCTTCGCGATCAGCTCCGCCAGCCGGTTCGCATCGCTGCCTTGCCACAAATCCACGGGCAACCCAGTGACGGATGATGCGACCAGGCCCAAAGGTTGCGACAACGCTTCAAGCGGCGTGACCTCAATTTCGGGCAATCCGCCGTTCTGTGCCACCGGCGGTTCCAGCAATACGGTTCCGGGCAGGTTTTCCGGCGGATCCGCAAGCCACTCGATCGCGGATAACGGGGTCTGCGCATGTGCCGATCCCGCCAGAAAGACCGCCAACAGCGCCTGTTTAGTTGACATCCAATACGACCGGTTCGCGGATTTCACTTTGAGGCGCAGAAAAATCCGCGCCAAAGAATGGGCCAACATAGGCGTAGGCGACCAGCCCAATGAATACCAGGCAAAGAACATATATCAGGAATTTGATCAGTCGGCCCATGGCCCCACGCTGCCTCAATTTTTGATTTTGGCCAAGTTATAACTGGCATTTTTCCCAAGATCACGTCATTCACGTTTAAATGAGCGAAATTAAGCATAACACACATTCAACAGACACACAGGGTGGTTTTGATCTGCACAAAACCGTGGTTCTGGTGGGTATGATGGGGGCTGGCAAGACTGCGGTGGGTCGCGCGTTGGCCGCACGTCTGGGTGTTCCGTTTCTGGACAGCGATGCCGAGATCGAATCAGCCGCCAACATGACCATTCCTGAAATCTTTGAGCGTGACGGCGAACCGTTCTTTCGCACCAAGGAATCGCAGGTCATCGGGCGCTTGCTGGATGAACAAAAAGGCATTCTTTCAACGGGTGGGGGGGCGTTTCTCCAGCCGGAAAACCGTCGCATCATCGCCGAAAAGGGCGCTGCCGTCTGGCTGCGCGCGGACCTGAATGTTCTGTGGAACCGTGTGCGCCACAAGGACACCCGTCCTCTGCTGCGCACCGCCGATCCCTATGCGACGCTGAAATCCCTCTACGAGGCCCGCGTGCCGGTTTATGCTCAGGCCGATCTGACAGTGGATTCGGATGGCGAGACCTCGATCGAAAATATGGTAGGCCGCGTTGTCGACGCTCTGTTGGCGCGCCCTGATGTTTTGGAACTCAAATAAATGCACCAAACAGTACATGTGGACCTGGGTGACCGATCCTATGATGTTGAAATCGGTCCGGATCTTCTGACGCGGGCAGGGGGCTGGATATCACCACTTCTGGCCCGGCCAAAAGTCGCGGTTCTGACGGATGAAAACGTGGCCAGTCTGCATCTTAAGGCAATGCGCGCCGGGCTGAATGCCGCGGGGATCGAGATGACCGCGCTGGCGCTGCCCGCCGGAGAGGCAACCAAAAGCTGGCCGCATTTCGAGCGCGCCGTCGAGTGGCTGCTCGCGGAAAAAGTCGAACGCCGGGATGTCGTCGTGGCCTTGGGGGGCGGCGTCATCGGAGACCTGGCAGGCTTTGCAGCGGCGGTTTTGCGGCGCGGTGTTCGCTTTGTGCAGATTCCAACGTCATTGCTGGCGCAAGTGGACAGCTCGGTCGGTGGAAAGACCGGGATCAACGCACCACAGGGCAAAAACCTGATCGGCGCGTTTCATCAACCCTCGCTGGTTCTGGCGGACACCTCTGTTCTGGGGACCATGACCCAAAGAGACTTCTTGTCGGGCTATGGCGAGGTCGTGAAATACGGATTGCTTGGCGATGCGAAATTCTTTGATTGGCTTGAGGCGCACGGGCCAAGCGTTTCCTCGGGTGACATGGCGGCCCGGGTACACGCGGTGACGCGCTCGGTGCAAATGAAGGCCGACATCGTCGCGCGGGATGAAACCGAACAAGGTGACAGGGCTCTTCTCAATCTGGGTCACACGTTCTGCCACGCCCTGGAGGCCGCGACGGGCTATTCCGACCGCCTTCTGCATGGCGAAGGTGTGGCAATTGGCTGCGCGCTGGCGTTTGAATTGTCGTCGCGGCTGGGTTTGTGTTCGCAAGAGGACCCAAGCCGGGTGCGCGCGCATTTGCGCGCGATGGGGATGAAGACGGATCTGGCCGATATTCCGGGCGAATTGCCAAGCGCCGAGGCGCTGGTGGATCTTATGGGACAGGACAAGAAAGTCGTGGATGGCCAGCTTCGGTTTATTCTGGCGCGTGGGATCGGAGAGGCGTTCGTGACCTCAGATGTACCGAAAGATGCGGTTCTTTCGGTCCTGTCGGATGCGCTTGCCACGGCTTGACCTGAAGGCCTAGCGCCCCTGAATGACCATCAGTTCACCGATGTTTTCGCGCGTGATGTAACCCATCATGCGACCACCCCGAGTGACCACAGCGATGGCCGGAGCGCCGTTGTGCAAGTGCTCCAGAACGGTCTCGAGCCCGGTGGTAAGCGAAACCGAGGGGACCGCCGCGTCCATGATCGACGTGGCGGGTGCTGATCTGGATTGGTCACTTGCCAGCGCAGCAAACAGCCGTTCACGCGTGACGAATCCCAGCAGGGCCTGGCTTGAGTCCAATACAGGGAATTCGTGTTGAGTGGTGTGGATCACGGCTTGCGCCGCCGTGCTCAGCGTATCGTCGGGGGAAAGCGCGTGAAACTCGGTGATCATCGCGTCCCGGGCCAAAACCCGGCGCGCTGCGGATCGCAGGGCGACGTCCTGGCTTTCGGCGTTGGCGGCGATGAACACGAACACAGCGATGAGAACCAGAAACGGGTTGCCTGAACTCAGCCCCAAAAAACCCAGACCCACCGCAACGATCTGACCTCCGACCGCAGCCACGCGTGTTGCTTTGACGCGGTCCATGCGCAGGCACAGAAGCGCGCGGAATACGCGCCCTCCGTCCATGGGGAAGGCCGGAATCATGTTGAATACGGCCAGCAGCAGGTTGATGTAGGCCAGCCTGTTCAGAAACCCGATACCCGGTGAATCGATCTGGGAAAGCGTCTCGATCGGCACTCCTGCTCCGAAGGCGACCAGTATGACCCAGATCACGATGTTCACCGCCGGACCTGCAAGTGCCACAAGCACTTCTTGCATCGGTTTTTCCGGCATCCTTTCAAGCCGGGCCAACCCACCGATCGGCAACAATGTTATGTCTGGGGTCTTGATTCCAAAGCGCCGCGCCATGAGGGCATGACCGAATTCATGCGCGACCACACAGGCAAACAAGGCCAGAACAAACAACAGGTTGTCTATGGCGGCCGGCAGGCCACCGGCGGAATAGGCCGCAAAGCCCACCCAGGCCAGAAGCAGGAAAAACGTGACATGGACCCTCAGTTCGGACCCGAGCAACCGGCCGAGAGAAAAGGACCATGTCATGTCGTGTCTCCGAATTTTCTAGAACGGAATCTCGTCGTCGTCGATTCCACCCGATGCCGGTGCCGGGGAACTGGACGGACCGCCGTAAGGATCTCCGTACCCGCTGCCACCGGCTTGGCCGCCGCCGTAACCACCGCCGCTGCCGCCGCCTTCGCCGCGGCTGTCGAGCAAGGTCAATTCACCGCGGTAGGGGCGCAGAACAACCTCGGTTGTATAACGGTCTTGCCCGGACTGATCCTGCCATTTTCGGGTTTCCAGCTGGCCTTCGATATAAACCTTGCTGCCTTTGCGCAGGTATTGCTCTGCAATACGGGCCAGCGGTTCCGAGAAGATTGCGACCGAGTGCCATTCCGTGCGTTCGCGGCGTTCGCCCGTGTTGCGGTCTTTCCAGTTCTCTGACGTGGCAATGCGCAGATTGCAAACCTTTCCGCCGTTCTGGAACGACCGGACCTCGGGGTCGCGGCCAAGATTACCTACCAGAATGACCTTGTTGACTGAACCCGCCATGTAATTCCTCGTTCTGTTTTTGCGTATGTGCGCCGAATCTGGCGCGACTTGTTTCGTGAGACCCTATACGGCCTGCATCATGGATGAAAACAGTAGATACAACAGTGTTGGGCAAGAGTCTTACTTTGGCCTTTACCAAGCTTTCATTTTTTGTGGGAATACCTATAATCCGACTGGTTTCTTATCGAGCAGGATAGGCATTGATGCGTTCTTGGGTTGCTGGGTTTTCTGTTGTCTGCCTTGTGCTGGCCGTTTTGCCTGTGCAGGCGCAAACTCTATCTACCAAAAGCCGCAAGGATATCTTCCTCAAGCAGTCCAAGATTCTGGATTCCCGTGCGGCGACGCAGTATCGCGACTCCGCGAGGTTGAAACCCAAGACATCCCGTGCGCATACCGGCAAGCGATATACTGGCAAGTATCGCGGCCAGTATCTGGATCTGGCGAAACAGGCTGCCCGCCTTCACAACATTCCCGAAGACTTGTTCCTGCGCCTTGTTCAGCAGGAAAGCGGATGGAACCCGCACGCGAAGTCTCACAAGGGTGCTCTGGGATTGGCGCAATTGATGCCTCAGACCGCCGAGCTTCTGGGGGTCAACCCGCATGACCCCAAGCAGAATCTCGAAGGTGGGGCCAGATACCTGTCCTGGCAGTATCGCAAGTTCAAATCCTGGCCGCTGGCTTTGGCCGCCTACAATGCCGGCCCAAAAGCGGTGGAAAAGCATGGCGGCATACCGCCATACAAGGAAACCCAGAACTACGTGAAGGTCATCTGGGGCGGTTAATCCCGATGCCGCGGCGCAGAACGTCCGGTTCTTGATCCGACGCAACCAGTCCAACTAATCTGAAAGGGTATCGTCCAGTAACTGGTGAGGTCTCCTCATGCCTGCTGACCACCCTGAGATTCCGCAAGAAACGCTGGCCAACTGGCAGCAACTGGTTGATCTGGTCGCGGAATTGGCGGATGTGCCCGCAAGCCTGATCATGAAAACCGACGCACCGGATCACGCGGTGCTGATCACTTCGGATCATCCCGAAAACCCGTATCCGGTTGGTTTGAGTTTCCAGTTGAATCCCAAACTTTATTGTCAGGGCGTCCTGCAGCGGGACGGAGAGCTGGTGGTTGAGGATGCAGCCTGCGATCCGGATTGGGCCGACAATGACGATCTGGAACATGGGATGACATTTTACATCGGCCTGCCGCTGAAATGGCCCGATGGATCGGTGTTCGGAACGATTTGTGTTCTGGATCGAAAGCAGAACCGGCGTGCCTTGTTGTTCCGCGAAGGGTTGGCGCAGTTCGCACGCATGGTCGAGTCGGATTTGGCTTTGTTGCAAGAGGTTTACCTGCGCCGCGCGCTGGAAGAGAAGCTCAACGAAACACTGGCGCAGCTTGAAACCCGTGTCGCGGATCGCACCCGTGAACTGCAGGAAACCAACACGGCGCTGCGCGTCCTGCTGTCCAGTCTGGATGACGAACGCAAAGGCCGCGATCACGAAATTGTCGAACAGGTGCGCGGCCGAGTTCTGCCCTATTTGGAAAAGGTTCGAACGCAGCTTTCCGGGGACGAAGCGCAGTATGTCTATCTTGAGTTGGCCGAGAAGAACCTGAACGAGATCACGGCTTCATTGTCGGACAAACTGACGGATGCGTTTGCAGCAATGACCCCGACCGAGATCGAGATTGCGCAGATGGTCATGTTTGGAAAAACAACCAAGGACATCGCCAAGGCCCTGTCCCGAGAAACATCGACAATCGATTTTCACCGCAACAACATCCGCCGCAAGCTGGGCCTTGAAGGGCGCAGCCAGAACCTGCGCAGTCATTTGCTCTCGATTTCGTGAACACGGAATATGGGGTTTTCCCCCATATTCCGCCCCCATTTTTTCGGTCTGAGCCAAGATGCCTTGGCTTGTTACCTTTGGTTGGGACGTGCGGAAAACCTGCACATGTCCAACAGAGAGGTACACAAAAATGGATCGCAAAGATCTGGAACCAACCATCCTGAACGGGGACAAGGATCATCTGGCGCCGGGGCTGTCTCGCCGGTCTTTCTTTATGGCGGCGGGGGCTGCCGGTGTCGGCGCGACTGCTTCCGTACTGGGCGCAGGACCGGCTCAGGCGCAGTCTCAGGCGTGGCTACAGCCGGGCAACAACAACCACGTGATCGATCTGCAAGGCGCAACGGGTCAGGCCAGCACCGGGACGGTTGGCATCGACTATTATGGTCACTGTGCGATCAAGATCACCTCGCCCAATGGCGCAACAGTGCTGTTTGATCCCTGGCGCGATGATCCGTCGGGCGCATGGGGGCTTTGGTTCCGCAACGAATTCCCGCAAATCCCGGTGGATATCACCCTGTCGACCCATGCCCATTTTGATCACGATGCGATTGAACGCCCAAGTTCGACCATGGTGCTGGATCGCATGGTGGGAAATTTCGAGTTTGCAGACATCAAGATCACCGGTTTTGCCGACAAGCACGCCTGCGTCGCGCCGGGATGGTATGACTGGACCAATGCGCTGGCCGAGTTCGGTGTGGAAGCCTGCCCGCCGAACAACGTGGGCCACATGGATATGGTCGTCTATCTGGTCGAGACCGGCGGCATACGAACGCTGATCTGGGGCGACAACCGCCACAACCCGCCACAGGAGTTCTGGGACGCGATCGGACGGGTGGATGTTCTGACGCTGCCGGTTGATGGCTCGGAACATATCCTCAGCTTCGATCAGGGCAACGACATCGTATCCAAGCTCAAGCCCAAGGTGATCATCCCCACACACTACCTGAATGAGGTCACATCCTACACACTGACCACTCTGCAATCCGCCGACGACTGGGTGAAGGGGCAGCAGAGTTACAAGATGCTCGACAGTGCCAGCCTTCAGCTTGAAGCCGGTGACATTGCCGGAATGAGCCAGGAATTCATGCATTTCGGCAACAACGTCATGACCGGCTGACGAATTACCGGGGTCGCCACTCACGCCACTCTCATGCGCCGCCTGTCTCTCCCCAAGAAACCACGGCGCCAAAAGAAAGGGCCGGTCCCTGACCGGCCCTTTTTCAAGGTTCAGAAACGGGTTTACTCCGCCGCGACTTTGATCACCGGCTCCATCCGGGCCAGTATATCTTCGGCCAGGTGGCATTTGATCTGGTGCCCATCCGCCAGCGTCTGCACCGGCGGCACGTGGGATTCGCACCGACCGTCAGGCACCTCGGATTTCCATCGGCAACGCGTCTGGAACGGACAGCCCGGTGGCGGGTTCATGGCCGAGGGAATATCGCCTTCCAGAACGATATGCTGCTTTTCGATCGAGGTATCCGCAATCGGAACCGCGCTCAGCAGCGCCTCGGTATAGGGGTGATAGGGCGGGGCAAAGACCTGATCCGTGGTGCCCAACTCTACGACATGGCCCAGATACATCACCATGACCCGGTCACTGAGGTAACGCACGATGGACAGATCGTGGCTGATGAACAGCAGCGTGGTCTTGTGCTGTCGCTGTATCTCCATCAACAGATCCGTCACGGCAGCCTGAACCGACACATCCAGCGCCGAGACGGGTTCGTCCGCCACAACGATACGTGCATCGCCGGCAAAGGCGCGCGCGATACCCACGCGCTGTTTCTGCCCACCGGACAGCTGCCGCGGCATCCTGTCTGCAAAGGCGCGCGGCAGCTTCACCAGATCAAGCAGTTCCAGCATCCGCTTCTTGCGCTCGGCTTCAGAGTTTCCGACACCGAAGATTTCAAGCGCCCGGATGATCTGACGGCCAACGGTCATCGACGGATTCAGCGTGTCGAACGGGTTCTGGAAAACCATCTGAACTTCGCCGATCGTCTTGGCATCGCGTTCTTCGATGGGCACCTGTTCGATGTTGCGGTTGTCCAGCAGGATCTGCCCGTCTGTGGCCGTCTCCAACCCCATAAGGACCTTGGCGAAGGTGGACTTGCCGCAGCCGGATTCCCCCACGATGGCCAGTGTCTCGGATTCGTGCGCCTCGAAGCTGAGCGTTTCGTTGGCCTTCACCACCTTCTTCTCACCGCCGCCAAACAAGGCATTTGCCGCAACCTCGTAATACTTCTTGAGGTTGTCCATTTTCAGAACCGTTCGGCCGATCTCGCCTTTTTCTTTCTGATCGGCCAGCGCAAGTGGGGTGTTCCAGTCGATTTCCTGGAATTTAAGGCACCGGGTGTGGTGCCGGTCATTGCCGGGCACCGCCTCCATCAGGATTTCCTTCGCGTCACAGCGCCCCTCTTCGAAATAGTCGCACCGCGGTCCAAAGTTGCAACCCGGAGGCCGCTCGTGGGGCAATGGGAAGTTCCCCGGAATAGCCACCAGCGGACGCGTGTTCTTGTCAGCCCCCGGCAGCGGGATCGAACGGAACAGCGCCTGTGTATAAGGGTGCTGCATCTCGTCGAACACATCCTTGATCGAGCCACGCTCGACCGCTTCACCCGAATACATCACGCACAGACGGTCGCAGGTTTCCAGAACCAGCCCGAGATTGTGCGAGATAAACAACATCGAAGTGCCGTATTTCTTGCCCAGATCCTTGACCAGTTCGACCACAGCGGCCTCGACCGTCACGTCCAAAGCTGTTGTCGGCTCATCCAGGATCAACAGCGCCGGTTTCGACATCAGCGCCATCGCAATCACGATCCGCTGCTGCTGACCACCCGACAGTTGGTGCGGAAATGAATTCAACATCCGCTCGGGGTCTGGCAGGCGAACATCCGTCACCACTTCCAGCGCGCGGGAATAAGCCTCTTCCTGACTCACCCCCTCGTGGATCATCGGCACTTCCATCAATTGTTTGCCGATCTTCATCGCCGGATTCAGCGATGCCATCGGTTCCTGATAGATCATCGCGATTTCATTGCCGCGAATGTCGCGCAACTCTTCGGCCGACATCTCTGCCAGATCGCGGCCCTTGAATTTTATCGTGCCTCCGACGATGCGACCGTTCTTGCCAAGATCCTGCATCACGCCCAGTGCCACGGTCGATTTGCCACAACCGGATTCACCAACCAGCCCCACGGCTTCGCCGGGCTCTACGCTGACCGAGAAATCCATCACGGCGGGGATTTCCCGCAGGCGGGTAAAGAATGAGATGGACAGCTTGTCGATCTCCAGGATCGGGCCGTCATAATCCGCCATTTTGCTCATTTTGCTTACTCCTCACCAAATGCGGGGATCCCCTTCATCTGGCCAAAAATATCCCGGGGGGTCCGGGGGGCTGGCCCCCCGGCCTCGATCACATCAGTCCTTCAGGCTTTCCTCGCGAAGACCGTCAGCCAGCAGGTTCAGACCAAGAACCAGCGACAGCAGGGCAAACGCAGGAGGAAGGGCAGGGTGCAGGTAGATCGACAGCAGCTTGCGCCCCTCGTTGATCGTGGATCCCCAGTCCGGGCTTTCCGGCGGAAGGCCCAGTCCGAAGAAGCCCAAAGTCCCCAGAAGAATGGTGGTGTACCCGATGCGCAGACAGAAATCGACGATCAGGGGGCCACGGGCGTTGGGCAGGATTTCCCACAGCATGATGTACCAGGGACCCTCGCCACGGGTCTGGGCCGCAGCCACATAGTCTCGGGTTTTGATGTCCAGCGCCAAACCACGCACGATGCGGAACACCGTGGGCGAGTTCACAAAGACCACTGAAACGAAAACCACAAGAATGCCGCCAGGGATATCGAACAGATCCAGATATGTTGGTAGTCCCCAGATCCGATAGGCGTCGGTATTGATGACGTAACCACCGGTGGAGATCAGCGACAAATACAGCCAGATCGCAACACCCAGAACACCGATCAGCAACGGCGTACGGAAATTCGGGCGCGTGTAATAGCGCGAATTCAGCAATACGCCGATGAACAGAATCGGGAACACGAACAGCACGGCCGCCATGTAGTTCGGCACCCCGGTCGCCACGATCTCTGGCGTCACCAGCAGGTAGAACAGCAGGATCACGGGGAAGGCGAGGATCAGGTTGGCGAGGAAGGACAGGAACGTATCAAAACGTCCCCCATAGTAGCCGGCGGGAAGCCCCAGCGTAATGCCGACCATAAAGGCGAACATCGTTGCCAGCGGTGCAATCTGCACCACAACCCAGGCCCCCTTGACCATCCGGCTGAATACGTCACGCGCCAGATTGTCACCGCCCAGAAGATACCAGGCATACTCACCGTCCTCCAGATTTGGCAGAGGCGTTCCCGGCACTTTGTTCTTCATGCCAGAGATCTGTGTCAGCGGGTCATGGGTCACGATCAGATCAAGCGCGCCGAAGATGCCGGTAAAGACCCAGAACATCACAAGGCCAAAGCCGATCATTCCGATGGGACTGTCATACAGTTTGCCGTACAACCCCAACCGTCGTTTGAAGGCGATGGACATGGCGAACATGATGATCAGCGCGACCCATACAGGCAGGAATTGCTGGGAAATGGCGCCGATGATCCCTGCGCCAGTGCCCATCAGGACGCCCAGCACCAGATAAGTCACGGCCAATCCCACGCTGGCAAGGAAACTGTAATGCAGCGCAAGCTGGATCAATCCACGGACACCGCCGCCAGAACTGACGGATCCATCCGGATTCACGACAATCTGCTGTTCAGGCAAAAAGATACTGGCGATGATCCAGACCAGGATCGACAGCAAAAGTGCGGCCAGTGCAATCATCAGCAGCGGGTTCAGGAAGGCGATAGAGCCGGTCCAGGTTAGTGGTTCCATAATCTCACCCTCCTTATGAAATGCGGATGCGCGGGTTGAGGTAAACATAGCCGATATCCGAGATCAGCTGCGTTATCAGAACCACAAAGACCGACACGACCGAGATCGCCAGCAGAAGCTGAATGTCGTTGTTGCCTGCTGCCTGAACAAGCGCCCAGCCGAAACCCTTGTAGTTGAACAGGGTTTCAACGATTACCACGCCGTTCAGCAGCCATGGGAACTGCAGCATGATAACCGTGAACGGCGCGATCAGTGCGTTGCGCAACGCGTGTTTCATGACGATGTTCGGGAATGACACCCCCTTAAGGCGTGCAGTTCGGATGTACTGCGCCGTCATCACCTCGGTCATCGAGGCACGGGTCATGCGCGCGATATAGCCCATTCCATATAGAGCAATGGTCAGAACCGGCAGGAAGAAGTTCTCGAATGTCGGGTTCTCCATCGCTTGCGTCGCGGTTCCTTTGAACCACTTCAATCCAACAGTGGATGAGGTGAAGATCGCGATGAAGATAACGCCGGACACGTACTCCGGTGTTGCCGTCGTGATGATCGAAAATGTGGATAGAGACCGATCCAGTGCCGATCCCTCGCGCATCCCGGCCAGAACACCGACGATCAGTGCAGATGGCACCATCAGGACCAGAACCCAAAACATCAGGTAACCGGTATTTCCGAGACGTTTTCCGACGATGGTTCCGACTTCGTCCTTGAATACGGTCGAGTATCCCCAATCGCCCTGAAGAACACCGCAGTATCTAGCCGTATCCTCTGCCGTTGAACCGGGTCTTGTGCAGGTACCCACAAACTGGCCATCGTCCAGTGTTTTCTGGAAGCCGGGCATCACGCCCAGCCATTGGCCGTATTTTACAAGTGTGGGTTGAAGATAACCGCGGTTTTCCAACCAGGCTTCGACCTGCTCATCCGACATACGCTGGTTGCCCTGCGTTTTCGCCAGCTTTTCAAGGTTCGGGTATAGGTTGGTCAGGAAAAAGACGACGAATGTCAGACATAATGCCGTAAGCAGCATCACTCCGAACCGTCGTAGGATAAATAGTCCCATGGTGGCCCCTGTTGTTCAGGTATTCCGCAGATCATTGGACCATTTTCTGGCCTCGGACGTCCGACCCCGCGTCGGCAAGTCTGCGGCTGGAAAGGGGCGCCCGTGTCAGGCGCCCCTCGTGTGTGGATTGCAGTGCTTAGGCAGCCCAGCCCCACTTGTAGTGATGGTGTTCGAAGGTCACATGCATGTCGGTTCCAACAAGACCCTCTTTCATGTGGCGATAGAGCGAGCGCCAATAGGGCTGAATAGTAACCCCATCTTCCTGAAGCAGTGCTTCGCCACGCGCCATGACTTCGCGACGCTTGTCCGCGTCGGCAATGGCCAGCGCCTCTTCCAGAATGGCGTCAAACTCGGGGCTCGCATAGCCGAACTCGTTCCAGGCTTCGCCCGTACGATAAGCAAGCGCCCAAATCTGAACACCCAACGGACGCGGGTTCCAGTTGGTCGAGCTGAACGGGTACTTGGCCCAGTCGTTCCAGAAGGTATTGCCCGGCAGAACGGTCCGCTTGACTTTGATCCCGGCATCGCGCAGCTGCGCGGCAACGGCATCTGTGGTGTTGCGACGCCAGTCATCGTCGATCGAGATGATCTCGTGCTCGAAATCTCCGAAACCGGCTTCGTCCATCAACGCCTTGGCTGCTGCTGGATCAACCTTTTGCGGCGGAAGCTCGGCATATTCCGGATGCAGCGGCGCCACGTGATGGTTTTCCGCCGGCGCTCCGCGACCGCCATAGCCCAGTTCCAAACAAACTGAATTGTCTACGGCCATCTGAAGGGCCTGCCGGACACGTTTGTCCGCATAAGGCTTCTGCCCGTCGATCTCGGCCAGCTGGTTGGGACGAATAACGATGGTCGCGGCGGTCACCACTTCTGACTTCACATAGCCAAGCCCGTCCATCACGTCGATGAATTCACCCACCGATTCATACAGCATGTCGACTTCGTCGGATTCCAGCGCCGCCAACCAGGCAGAAGGGTCGGTTCCGTAGTCGATGTACTCGATACGATCCAGGGCAGGGCGGCCATACACTTCTTCACCCCACCAGGTGTGATCCGGGTTGCGAACCAGAACGGCTTTAACGCCAACCTCAAGTTCGTCCATCAGATATGGGCCGGTTCCCACATTGTTCAGCAGGTCAGTCTCGCTGAACGAGCTGTGAACAATCGCGCCGGGATAGTCGGCCATGCCCGGAATAAGGGTGATATCCGGCTTTGGCAGGTTCAGTTTGACCGTGGTTGCGTCGACGACTTCGATGACACCCTCACCGGCCTGACCGGTATCCGCGTCAATCAGGGTTGCAAAGCGGCCCGCCATCGAGTTGGTTTCCGAGCTCTTGTCACACCAGCGCGCGATGTTGCGGGCAACGTCGTCAGCCGTGAAATCGTCGCCATTGTTCCACTTGACGCCCGGACGGACATTCAGAGTGTAGACGGTCGCGTCGTCGTTGACTTCCCAGCTTTCCAGCAGCATGCCGCGGAACGAGCCGTCCGAGTTGTACTCGACCAGATATTCCAGCGTGCCGCGCGTCACGTTTGCGATCTGCGACCAGTCATAAGTTCTGGGATCTTTGAGGGCGCGGACTTCCTGCTGCACACGCAGCGTGCCGCCTTCCTGTTTTGCTGTTTCGGCCAAAGCAGGTGTCGGCAATCCGATCATGCCATAGGCCGCTGCGGCAGTAACCCCAAGACTGGTTGCGCGTGTCATGAATTCCCTTCGGCTTAACTTGCCGTCGCGGTATTCCTGAGCGTGCATCGCTGCCGCCCAGTGCACCTTGTCTTCGGTGGATACGGTATTCGTCATGGATGTCTCCCTGTGACACTGATTTTGTTGATTGATTATGGCTCTACGCGACCCGGTTTCTTACGGTCGCCAGAGCGAAGGATTTTGTTTTTTGGACTCTGTTCATCCCCATGTCGTTATTCGGCACCAGATTTCAGATAAGGTCAATGTTCGAAATCGTCATAAGTAGTACAAAAACGACATTCGCGATCAGTTGAAGTCGTGGAGAAGCATTTCTTCTGGCAGCCCAAAGCGATGCCGGTTTCCCCATTGTTTTCTTAGTTTGTTAAGGGAAATTGCAGCAAATCATTAAGTTCTCTTAAGCTTTGAGACTTGGCGGCGCCTTGCTTTTGCAAAGTCAAAAGAGCCGGGTACTAACAAGAGGGATCGACGTGATTCCAGGCCTTCATTCGGGCGCGAAACCAGGTGCGCTGACGCTTGGCGAACTGCCGTGTCGCTATGGTTGCGCGCTCTCGCGCCTGATCCAAAGTCATCGCGCCGTCCAGATATGCCCTGAGTTCCGGCACGCCTATGGCCTTGCAGGCCGGAAGGGTGGGATCGAACCGGTCCTGCATGGCACGCACTTCCTCGATCGCGCCCTGTTCCAGCATCTGGTCAAAGCGGCGTTCTATCCTGTTCAGCAGCCATGCTTTATCAACGTCAAAAACGACCGGTAGGGTCTCGTTCAGCCGAAGTGCCGGTGGGGGCGTTTCGGCTTGCCAGGACAACAGGCTGCGACCTGTGGCGCGCTGCACCTCCCATGCGCGTTGCACGCGGGCACGGTTGTGTATGTCCAGCTTTGCAAGCGTGTCTGCATCGACCCCCTCCAGAAGGTCTGCCATGGGCATCTGATCGGCCTCGGCCCGAACTTCGGGTGGCGTCGCAGGGATTTGGGCCATGCCTTCGGTCAGGGCCGAGAAATACAATCCTGTCCCACCGACAATGATCGGGCGTTGATGCCCCGTTAGCAGGGGCAGGACCTCGCGCAGCCAATGGCCGGTGGAATAATCCTGATCATAGGCGACGTGCCCGTACAACAGATGCGGCGCGCGGGTTTCTTCCTGGGCGGACGGACGGGCCGAGATGACGCGCCAGCAGTCATAAACCTGGCTTGCATCCGCATTGACGATAACCCCGCCATGGCGTTCGGCGATCTCCAGCGCCAGCGCTGATTTCCCGGATGCCGTAGGCCCCGCGATCAGAACCGGCTTGTCGTCCGGAACAGGCGGCAGTTGCCGAAAAAGCAGGTCTGTTGATCGCCGGGTCATGCGCGGTTGCCTCTATCCTCACCAACCGCATTGAACCTGCGGAGCTTTTGCTTCATTTTGCGCCGGAAATTAACCCCGTGCCAGCCCGGAGCGCAACATGAGCCTTTCCCCTTCTTCTGAAACAGCCGAGACCCCGAAAACAAAGTACAATCGGGTCATGTTGAAAATCTCAGGCGAGGCGTTGATGGGGGATCAGGGATTCGGCTTGCACCCGCCAACCGTTCAACGCATCGCGCAGGAAGTGAAATCGGTTCACGATCTGGGCGTTGAGATTTGCATGGTCATCGGTGGCGGAAACATTTTTCGCGGCCTGAGCGGTTCAGCCCAAGGCATGGAGCGGACAACGGCGGATTATATGGGTATGTTGGCCACGGTGATGAACGCGCTGGGGATGCAATCCGCACTGGAAGAGATCGGAGTGTTCACCCGCGTGATCTCGGCCATTCGCATGGACGAGGTGTGCGAACCCTATATCCGCCGCCGGGCTGTTCGGCACCTCGAGAAAAAGCGGGTCTGTATTTTCGCCGCCGGTACTGGCAACCCGTATTTCACGACAGACACCGCAGCCACCCTGCGCGCCAACGAAATGGCGTGCGAGGCGATCTTCATGGGCAAGAACGGAGTGGATGGCGTGTATGACAAAGACCCAGCGGAACATGCTGACGCCGCACGCTATGATACCGTGACCTATGATGACGTGCTGGCCAAACGTTTGCGGGTCATGGATGCTTCGGCCATTGCCTTGGCACGCGACAACAATCTGCCCCTGATCGTCTTCGGACTTGATGAGCCCGGCGGCTTCCGAGGAATTCTCGCGGGCGAAGGGACCTATACCAAGGTTCAGGGTTGAGGCGAGAGGAATCGCCGGACAATTCCGCAAGCTTTCAAAGCCCCGGCGTCGAGCCGGGGCTTTTGCGTTTTGCTTTCGCTTGACGGTTGTGGGCGGCCCTGTCTAAGTATCGGTGTCCTTCCAAGGCGAAGGGCTGCCCCGTGTTTCGTCGGCCAAAGGCCCAAGCACAGGCTGGGCTGGAAGACCTGCCATGATTTCTGAGATGTCCGGAAACATGCGCGGGCATCTCATTGATCTGACTGCACAACTAAGGAGCAATGAGGCATGAGCTCTCTGGATATCGATTTCGTTCGGGCGCAGTTCCCGGCCTTTTCAGAACCCAGCCTGCAAGGGCAGGCGTTCTTCGAAAATGCAGGTGGGTCTTACACCTGCAAACCAGTGATCGACCGGCTGACGCGGTTCTACACGCAGCGCAAGGTTCAGCCTTACGCCCCATATGAGGCCAGCCGCCTTGCGGGCGCCGAAATGGACGAGGCGCGTGCGCGTATGGCTGCCATTCTGGGCGTCGACACGGATGAACTGAGTTTTGGTCCTTCAACCACCCAGAACACCTATGTCCTGGCGCAGGCGTTCCGGCAATGGATGAAGCCCGGCGAGGCAATCGTCGTGACCAATCAGGATCACGAAGCCAACTCTGGCCCGTGGCGTCGTCTGGTCGAGGCCGGGATAGAGGTGAGGGAATGGCAAATCGACCCCGAAACCGGGTCGCTGAACCCTCAGGATCTGGAAAACATGCTGGACGAAAAAGTGCGTCTGGTCTGTTTCCCGCATTGCTCAAATGTCGTTGGCGAGATCAATCCGGTCACCGAGATCACTGCTATTGCGCATGCGGCGGGTGCGTTTGTCTGCGTTGATGGCGTATCCTACGCCCCGCACGGATTTCCGAATGTTGGCGATCTGGGGCCGGATATCTATTTGTTTTCTGCGTACAAGACCTATGGCCCGCACCAGGGGTGCATGGTGGTCCGCCGCACATTGGGTGAGCTGTTGCCCAACCAGGCGCATTATTTCAACGGTGACGTCCTGTACAAGCGGTTCACCCCGGCGGGACCCGATCACGCGCAGATTTCGGCCAGTGCAGGTATGGCGGATTATGTTGAGCTGCTTTGCGCCCACCATGGCGGGCCTGAGGCGGGCGCGGCGGAGCAGGGCGTATTTGTCCACGATCTGATGCAATCACACGAAGAGTCATTGCTGCAACCGGTTCTGGATGCGGTAAAGGATCGAAACGCTGTGCGCCTGATCGGTCCTTCCGACGCCAGTCGGCGCGCGCCCACCGTCGCGCTTTCGTTGAACTGTCCGGCTGAACCGGTTGCGGCGGAACTGGCGCAATATGGTGTCATGGCTGGTGGCGGAGACTTCTATGCGGTGCGCCCCTTGCAGGCGATGGGCGTCGACCCAGCGCAGGGTGTTTTGAGGGTCAGCTTCACCCACTACACCACGAAGCAGGAAATTGATCAGCTTTTAGAGGCTCTTGAGCGCGTTTTGTGATCCACTACTCTTGAGGGTGCGTAGAAATCAAAAAACCTCAAGGGCGTATTGTGAAGCAACAGCAGGCTCCGATCATTTTGTGGTTTCGACGGGACTTGCGTCTGTCGGACCACCCCGCGTTGACTGCAGCGGCCGAAAGTGGCCGTCCGGTCATTCCTTTGTTTATTCATGACCACCTTGTCGAACAGATGGGGGCCGCGCCGAAGTGGCGGTTGGGCTTGGGGTTGGAGGCTTTCACAGCGTCACTGGCCAATATGGGCAGCCGACTGATTTTCCGACGCGGCGACGCACTTGAACAGGTGCAACAGGTCATGGCCGAGACCGGCGCAACCTCAGTCTTCTGGTCTCGCGCTTACGATCCGGCCTCAATCGAACGCGACAAGACGATCAAGTCTGTGCTTACAAAAGAAGGAGTGACGGCAAAGTCATTTGCCGGGCATCTTCTTTTCGAACCCTGGACTGTCGCTACAAAAACAGGAAACCCGTTTCGGGTCTACACGCCCATGTGGCGTGCGGTTCAGGGGCGGGATGTACAATTTCCCGACGCGCGGGTTGCCGATTTGCAGGCCCCGTTGTCGTGGCCCGCTTCTGACAAATTGAGCGATTGGCAGATGGGGGATGCCATGAACAGGGGCGCGGCTGTCGTTCGCCCTCATGTAAAACCCGGCGAACAGGCCGCTCTGGATCACCTCCAGGCGTTTCTTGGGCGACTTTCCCACTATTCCAGCAACCGGGACAGGTTGGATCAGGACGGAACGTCTAACCTGTCGGAATACCTGTCTTTGGGTGAAATCGGGCCGCGTACAGTCTGGCATATGGTCCAAAGGGCCGCGTTGACCGGTACACCCGGTGCCGATGCCTATCTACGTCAACTCATCTGGCGCGAGTTTGCCTATCACCTGATGTATCACACGCCCCAACTGGTGGCTTCCAACTGGAAGCCGGAATGGGACAGTTTTCCTTGGAATACCGATCCGGACCATCCCGAAGTCACCGCGTGGCGGCAGGCCAGAACTGGAATACCTGTTGTCGATGCTGGGCTGCGGCAAATGTATGTGACGGGTCGAATGCATAACCGGGCTCGGATGATTGTCGCAAGCTATCTGACCAAGCATCTTATGACCCACTGGAAAATAGGGATGAGTTGGTTTGAGGATTGCCTGATCGACTGGGATCCGGCCTGCAATGCCATGGGTTGGCAATGGGTTGCTGGATCTGGGCCCGATGCATCCCCGTTTTTCCGGATTTTCAATCCCAAGACGCAAGCCGAGAAATTCGATCCCGACGGCAATTATACGCATCGCTGGATTGCCGAAGGTTATTCCGAACCCAGCAAGACCGCCCTGTCGTATTTTGATGCCGTCCCGCGTTCATGGGGGCTGCGTCCGGATGCGGAATACCCCAAACCCATAGTCGAATTGCCCGAAGGGCGGACCCGCGCCTTGCGCGCATATGAAAGCCGAAAATCCCACTAAGGAACTGAAAACTTGCCAGAAACAATTTCGCCGCCTAGCTTTATACGCGTACCGCAGAGGGGAGAGCGGATGATCCTGACGACGACCGAAGGGCAAAAAGACCTGCCCAGATATTTCGCCCAAGTCTTTAAAATGTTGAACCGGATGGAAACCGGGCGTCTTGATATCAGACTACCCGACGGTCGTACGTTTCGCGCAGAAGGCGCAAAGCCCGGGCCGGTGGCGCAGGTCGATATTCACGACGACGATGTCTTTGCGCGCCTGATCCGCGAAGGTGAACTGGGTTTCTCCGATGCGTATCTGGACGGACATTGGAGCACACCCGATCTGCGGTCTTTCATGGATCTTGTGCATCTTGGAACCGAGACCGTTTATGACGGGTTTACGGGCCAGTTTCTTGTTCAGGCCTATGAACGGCTGCGGTTCTGGCTGCACAGAAACAACAGGGCGCAAGCCAAAAAGAACATCTCGTATCACTACGATCTGGGTAACGAATTTTACAGTTCTTGGCTGGATGACACGATGACCTATTCCAGCGCGATTTTTGAGTCTGGGCAGGAAAGCCTCGAGAAGGCCCAGATAGCCAAATACGCAAGTCTTGTGGATGAGATGGGTGCCAAACCGGGTGACCATGTACTGGAGATCGGATGTGGCTGGGGCGGCTTCGCGGAATATGCCGCAAAGGAACGGGGTTTGCGTGTCACCGGCCTGACCATCAGTGAGGAGCAATTCAAGTACGCCAAGGAACGTATTGAAAAAGCAGGTTTATCAGATCGAGTTGAATTCAAGCTTCAAGACTATCGGGATGAACGCGGGGTCTATGACGGCATCGCATCCATCGAAATGTTTGAGGCCGTGGGTCAGAAATACTGGCCGGTCTATTTCGAAACCGTTCGTGAGCGGTTGAAGCCCGGTGCCCAGGCAACCTTGCAAATCATCACGGTGGGTGATCATCGCTGGGATTTTTACAAGAATGGCGTTGATTTCATTCAGAAATATATCTTTCCCGGCGGGATGCTACCGTCGCCGACCATCCTGCGTCAGCAGATCGATCAGGCCGGGTTGAAAGTCGTGCATTCGAAGGAATTCGGGAAAAGCTATGATCTGACTCTGCGCCGTTGGTATGAAACGTTCAACGACAAATGGGATCAGATCTCGGACATGGGGTTTGATGAGCGTTTCCGCCGCATGTGGAATTATTATTTGACTGCGTGCGGTGCGGCCTTTGACACGGGCAATTGCGATGTGACACAGATCACAATAGCAAAACCAAGTTAACTCACGGACCGTCACATGCCCACTGCCTCGCGTCTCGTCGCCGCTGTTTGTCTCGTCGTGCTGGCCTTTCTTGTTTCAGGCATGGTTATCGATAACGGTGAAGAGGGTAAGGACTATGGCTACTTCACCTATGTGAACATGGCTCTTGGTGCGATCTGTGGTTGGAAAATCATGGGCAAGCGCGCTGGGCGTGGTTGGACAGCGGGTATTAATAACGGCCTGACCGGCGTTGCTTCGCTGGTTTTCTGGGCGCTGTTTGTGCAGGGATGCTACCGCATGTTCGACCTTGCGATGCGCAATCGATATGGCGGCCCGTTCGAAGCTGTGATGGCCATTTTTTCGATTGGTATCGATTATGGTAAGCAGCTTATCTATCCCGAAATTCTGGTTGCACTCGCACTTGGCGCCGTTGTCGCCGGTCTGGCCACGGAACAGGCCAGCCGCAAATGGCGCTGAACCGTTTCGTCACAAGAGAGATTGAATTTGTCTGATTTGTTCTTCTATGGAACGTTGCGGTATCTGCCGTTGTTGCAGCGTGTCCTGGGCCGTCCGCTGAGCGAAATAACGTTTCACGCTGCCAAGCTGTGCGATCACGCGGTTCACGCGGTCCAGGGGCAAGATTTCCCGATGATCCTGCCCGCCAAGGGTGCCGCTGCCGAAGGTCTGCTGGTGCAGGGCCTGTCCTCCGATGATCTGGCCAGACTGGCTTATTACGAAGGATCCTTCGACTATGACCTGAAATCGTTGAATGTCATTCTGGAGGACGGGGGCGAAGCACAGGCGCAGGTCTTTTTTCCGACCCCGGGCGCGTGGCAACCCGGTGAGTTGTGGTCGTTGCAGGGCTGGGCAGACAAATTGGGCGAGGTTACGGCGCTCGCTGCCGAAGAAGAAATGGCCTATTTCGGCAAAGTCGATCCCAAAACCATGGCGCGCAGCGTCCGCGCCATTCAAACCCGCGCCTGGGCAAAGATCATGGCCAAGCAACGACGAACCGGCGATCCGCGGAACATAGCCGAAGACGTGATCGTCCACCGGCACGAACGCGTTTACGTCGACTATTTTGGGATGGAGGAAATAGATCTTCAACACCGGCAGCATGACGGCAGCATGGGTCCCGTGCTGCACCGGGGCGGTTTGATGCAGGGCAGCGCGGTGTCCGTTCTGCCATATGACCCGATCCGCGACACCGTGCTTCTGGTCGAGCAGTTCAGACCGCCGGTGTTTTTGATCGACGATCCAGAGCCCTGGCTTTGGGAAGCGGTTGCCGGGATGATCGACCCCGGCGAAACGCCGGAACAGACGGCACATCGCGAAGCCATGGAAGAAGCCGGAGTTCGATTTGACAGGCTGGAATATGCGGGCGGGGCGTATTCCTCCAGCGGGTCGTCGACGGGTTTCATGTATCTCTATGTCGGGCTTGGCAACTTGACCCAGACAACCATCACCGGTGGCCTGGACACAGAAGGCGAAGATATTCGCAGTCGGATTCTGCCGTTCGACGAATTCATCGATATGACAGACCGTCATCTTTTCAAGGATTTGCAGCTGGTGTCTCTGGCTTACTGGCTGGCCCGCCATCGGGATCGTTTGCGCGCGTGACTATCGCGCTTGTGGTCCCGGCAGTGCGCCTGTAAATCTTCGAAGATACCAAATGACAAGAGGCGACCATGCGCATTGCACGAGATCTTGCTGACGCAGTAGGAAAAACACCGTTGATCCGGCTGCGCCGCATCAGCGAAGAGACCGGATGCGAGATTCTTGGCAAAGCCGAGTTCATGAACCCGGGACAGTCGGTAAAGGATCGTGCTGCTCTTTTTATCATCAAAGATGCCATCGCACGCGGGGATCTGAAACCGGGCGGCACCATCGTGGAAGGCACCGCCGGCAACACCGGTATTGGTCTGGCTTTGGTAGGTGCGTCGATGGGGTTCAAAACGGTTATCGTTATCCCCGAGACCCAATCGGAAGAAAAGAAGGATATGCTGCGTCTGGCGGGCGCACAGTTGGTTCAGGTACCCGCGGCCCCGTATCGCAACCCCAACAATTTCGTGCACTATTCCCGCCGTCTGGCCGAGGAATTGGCGCAGACAGAACCCAATGGCGCAATCTGGGCCAACCAGTTCGACAATGTGGCGAATCGTCAGGCACATGTGGAAACCACAGGCCCCGAGATCTGGGACCAGACAGACGGCAAAGTTGACGGGTTTGTCAGCGCGGTCGGGTCGGGTGGAACATTGGCAGGCGTTGCCGAAGTTTTGCAACCCAAGGGCGTCAAGATCGGTCTGGCCGATCCCATGGGGGCCGGCCTGTATTCGTACTACACCACAGGCGAGATCGCGATGGAAGGTGGGTCAATCGCCGAAGGCATCGGGCAGGTGCGTATCACCAAAAACCTTGAGGGGTTCACGCCGGATTTTTCTTATCAGATCACCGACAACGAAGCGCTGCCCTACATCTTTGATCTTCTGCGTGACGAAGGCCTGGTCATGGGCGGCTCGACCGCGATCAACATGGCAGGGGCGGTGCGCATGGCCAAGGAAATGGGGCCCGGCCATACCATTGTGACCATCCTGTGCGATTATGGCACACGCTATCAATCAAAGCTGTTCAACCCCGAGTTCCTGCGTGAAAAAGAGCTTCCGGTTCCGGATTGGATGACCGAGGCACCGCGCAGCATTCCCGGCGTTTTCGAGGACGTGTGATGCTTGGACAGGTCCGCCTGTTTCTGACCCTGCTATTCCTGTGCTTTGTCGGGTTTTCGAATAGCGCTGTTGCACAGCTGACGGATCGTCAAAGTGAGTATTACCAAGGCTGGGTCAAAACCGCGAGCCGGGCCGAAGCCGTCATCGAGGCGAACCGGGCATCTGACGCTGCGCTGGAGAATTTACGTTCTGAAATAAATGGTTACAGGGACGACTTCAATCGAGCTCGTGGTGCAAATACCGACCGAATAACGACGCTGGAAAGCCAGATAAAAGCGTTGGGGCCCAAACCCGAAGGGGACACGACTGAACCTGAAGACATAGCAAATCTTCGCGTGCATCTTGAAGAACAGCTCAACAGCCTGCGTGTTCCGCGCATCATATCCGAAGAGGCGTATAGCCGTGCGAACGGGCTGATCAGCGAAATTGATCAGATCCTTCGCGCGCGCCAGAAAAAAGAGTTCTTTGAACAGGGCCCGTCGCCGATCAACCCGGCGTATTGGGGTCCGGCATGGGTGGATGTCAAAGAGGCCGTTCAAGGCCTGGTAAACGAAACGATCACGAATTTGCGTTCAGATGTCGTGCGCGAGCAAATCCGTGCACGTGGGCTCGCAATCTTCATACTTCTCGTCATTTCAGCAGTGCTGCTGATCTTTGGCAAACGGTGGTCTGAACTTGGAGGCGACTACCTGAGGTTACTCGGCGGGGCCGGGACGGGGGTTTGGTCGTTCGTAATCTCACTATTGCGAATTCTGTTGCCATGGATCGGTGTGGTGGCCGTGGTCACGGCGATCAGTCTCACCGGCGTTCCGGGTCTGCGGGGCAGCCTTTTGCTTCAGAATGTTCCGTATTGGGCAGCGATCGTGTTTTTCTATGACTGGATTGGTCGCCAGGTATACGTGATCGGCGCGTCGCAAGGGTTCAAACGTCTGTCCGCTGCGCGCATCACTGAACTGCGCGTGTATATCGATCTGCTTGCCCTGATGCTGGTTTTGCACGAATTGGCGTTTTTGTTCGAACGGATCGAAAACATTTCCGACGCGACTCGCGCCGTAGTCAGTTTCCCGGTCATTGTCGCGACGGCTTTGTTGTTGTTGCGAGTACGTCAGATTCGAACAACTGACGGGCCTCCGGATCAAGCTGCCTCGACCCGTTCCGCGGGTTTCAGCCAACTGGTCGAGTTCCTGCGCCGGGCTTTGTTCCTTTTGGGGATCATGTCTCCCTTACTGGCTATTTTCGGATACACCAATGCGGCCGAAGCAATCGTGTTTCCTGCCGTCAAGACATTGGTGCTGATAGGGGCCTTGGTCATCCTGCAACGGTTCATCAGTCAGATTTACGGCTGGGTCACCGGGCAGGGCGAAGCCGCGGGGGATTCGCTTTTTTCCGTACTGGTTGGGTTTGCATTGGCCATCTTGGCGCTTCCCATTCTGGCGATCTATTGGGGTGCGCGGGAAACCGATCTGCTGGAAGCATGGTCGCGCCTGCTGCTTGGTTTTGATATCGGTGGTGTCACAATTTCGCCCAGCAACTTTCTGACCTTTGTTGCCGTGTTTGCAATCGGTTATACGCTGACGCGTTTGTTGCAAAGCGGGCTGCGCAATTCGCTTCTGCCGAAAACCAACATAGATCCGGGTGGCCAAAACGCGATTGTCGCGGGTTCGGGATACGTTGGCATATTCCTTGCCGCGTTGGTGGCAATCATGGTGGCCGGTTTTGATCTGTCATCGCTGGCGATCGTCGCTGGTGCGCTGTCTGTTGGCATCGGCTTTGGTTTGCAGACAATCGTGTCGAACTTCGTTTCTGGCATCATCCTTTTGGTCGAGCGTCCGATTTCCAAGGGGGATTGGATCGATGTGAATGGCATGATGGGATATGTTAAGGACATTTCCGTTCGTTCGACCCGGGTCGAGACGTTCGACAGGACGGATGTTATCGTTCCAAACTCTGACCTGATCAGCGGTGTCGTAACGAACTATACCCGCGGCAATACGATCGGGCGGGTGATCGTTCCGGTGGGTGTTGCATACGGAACTGATACGCGTCTGGTAGAAACCATTCTGGGCGAAATCGCCAACAGCCATCCGATGGTTTTGGCCAACCCGGCACCAAGCGTCGTGTTCCAGGGGTTCGGAGCAGATTCCTTAGACTTTGAAATACGGGCGATCCTGCGGGATGTGAATTGGGTTTTGTCGGTGAAATCTGACATGAACCATGAAATCAACCGTAGATTCTCGGAAGCAGGGATCGAGATCCCGTTCGCACAACGTGATGTCTGGCTGCGAAATCCCGAAACCCTGCGGGCATCTGACCCGAGCAAGCAGGAGCCTTCCGCACCTGTGCAGGATAAGCCACGCAAAGTTGCAGAGGCTCCGGCGGATTTGACCGAGGCGGATATGGACCCGGATGCCGGTGATGAGATCTGAGGGGCCAGATCGCAGCACGTGTTGACCTGTGATCACCCGTCGGTGGGTGCATTGATTAAATTGCGCTATTCCCCTGAATTCGTCGAATTGGGGCCTTGCAAATCCGACGGCATTCGTCCAAATATCGCCGGCACGGAGAGGTGGCCGAGTGGTCGAAGGCGCACGCCTGGAAAGTGTGTAGGCGGGAAACCGTCTCCAGGGTTCGAATCCCTGTCTCTCCGCCACCATCACCATTGCGAAACTTGAACTGCACCTGTCCGCGAACGCGATGCACGATTACAAGCTGTCCTGCTGCGCTTCGACCCAGCCGGTGCCTGACCTGCCGCCGAGTTTTTCGACGAGAAAATCCATGAAGATTCGTGTCTTGGGCGTCAGCACGTTCGAGCGCGGATAGATCAGCCACAGCCCTGCATGATCATTCAGCCGCCAGTCAGGCAATACCTGCCTGAGCCGCCCGGAGCGCAGTTCATGGGCCACGCTCCAGAGTGAGTTGATCGAAAGCCCCGCTCCGGCAAGCGTAGCTTCGCGTTGCGCGGTGCCGTCATCGACGATGGTTCGGCTGATCATCGAGCGCGGGTTCAGGACCGCCTTCTGACCAGCTGGATCAACCAGTTCGCGCCGGTCGAGATTGGCCCACGCGATGAAACGATGCCCCGTCAGATCCTCGGGTGTCGAAGGCACTCCGTGCTGCTTGAGATATTCCGGCGCAGCGCAGAGCAGGCGGATGTCATCTGAAAGTTTGCGCCCCTTGAGGCTGCTATCGGCCAGCGGCGCGTTGCGCAGGGCTAGGTCGAAACTGCCCTCAATGGCGTCGAAGGGCTTGTCCGACAGTCGCAGGTCCAGCGTCAGGTCGGGATAGCGTTGATGAAACTCGGGCAACAGCGGCATGATGTGCAACTGGGCAAAACTGCTGGGGGCCGCGAAACGCAAGGTGCCTGTGGGGCCGGTATCCGTGCCTCCGAGGGCAGCGCGCGCTGCATCCGTCTGGGCGAGAATTTCACGCGCATAAGGCAGAAACTCCGACCCTTCCAATGACAACGACACCTTGCGCGTGGTGCGGTGCAAAAGCTCGACGCCAAGTTCGTTCTCAAGCTTGGCCAGCCTGGCACTCGAGACCGCCGGTGCAAGGCCAAGCTCGCGCCCGGCGGCGCTGATATTGAGCCGTTCGGCCGCCATGACGAACAGGCGCAGGCTGTCGGTATCCATATTGATTATATCCTAAATACGAAAACTGTACTTATTTTTCACCACCTTTTTCTCGTTCTTGCAAGTGATAAGTCAGGTGCACACCGACACACACCCCAACGGAGACATAAAATGAATGCGATCACCGAGGTGAAGACCGATATCAATGCGCAGATCATTGAGGCCTTCAATTCTCGCCATGCCACCAAGATCTTCGACCCTGAACGCAAGGTGAGCGACGCTGACTTCGAGACGATCCTCGAGGCTGCACGCCTTTCGCCCACTTCGTTCGGGCACGAGCCCTTCCGCATCCTGATGATCCAGTCGCCCGACAAGCGCGAGCTGTTCCGCGAGTTTTCATGGGGTGCCAACGGGATGATGAACGGGTCGACCGGCCAGCTTGGCACCGCCAGCCATTTCGGCATCATCCTTGCGGCGACGGGCGAACTGATGCGCGCCGGATCGGATTATCTGCAAGACCACTACCGGCAAGTGAAGCAGCTGCCCGAGGAAGTGATCGAGATCTTCAACGGCGCATACGGCAAGTTCCAGGCCGAGGATCACAAGATCACCTCTGACCGCGAGATCACCGACTGGTCGGGCAAGCAGGCCTATATCGTGCTGGCCAACATGATGACCGCCGGTGCGCTGATGGGGATCGACAGCTGCCCGATCGAGGGCTTCGACATGGAGCGGACGACGCAGACGCTGGCCGAACATTTCGGCGTCGATACCGCGAAATGGAAACCGGCGGTGATGTTCGCCTTTGGTCATCGCGCGAAAGATCCTGAATTCCCCAAGACCCGCCGCACGATGCAAGACACCGTCGCTTGGTTCTGACCCCGAAGGAGATACACGATGACCTATTATTCCGTTCTGGACGTCACCCCCACCGCCGAGGACTGGATCCCCGGCTACCTGCCCACCGCCAACGAACGCGTGGCGGCACATGGCGGCAAGTATCTTGCGCGTACCGCGACCCACGCGCAGATGGAAGGCGAGGATCAGCCCGCCGGGCTGAGGATCATCATCGAGTGGCCTTCGGAAGAGGCGGCCCGCGCCTTCATGGCGGACCCGGCCTATGCACCGCACCTGGCCTCCCGCACCAAGGGCTCGGTCAGCCATCACTACCTGATCGCGGGGCAGGACGACCTCGCCTGAATGCAGCACTGGCCCGGTATGCCGGGCCGGCACCCCCAAGGAGGCTTTCATGACCCGGACCGGAACCGTCAATTACCATGTTCACAAGCCCGCGCCGCAGGCATTCGTGCTGGACGCGGACAGCATCGCTGGCAATCTGGTCTCGCCCGAACTGGCCGCGACCGAGGTGGCGCTGACCGATCTGCGTGCCGGGCGGGCAGGGGCCAGCTTTGTCTCTGATGGGTTCGAATTTGGTGTGGCACCGACGCGGGTGACCAGTTTCGAATCCCCCGGCTGGCAGGAGGTCTACGATCGCGAACTGGCCGAGCTGCTGTGCGACCGGATCGGCGCGCGCGAAGTGCTGTTCTTCGACCACACGTTGCGCATTGACGACCCGGCAGCCAACCGCCGCCCCGCGCGCAACGTGCACAGCGACCTGAGCCCGCAAGGTGCGCACCAGCGGCTGGTGGACATCCTCGGGCCCGAGCGGGCGCGCGATTGGGCGGCGGGGCATTACGCCTTCGTTAACCTGTGGCGGCCGGTGGAAAACCCGATCAACACCGCCCCGCTGGGTTTCGTACGCCCTGCAACCGTGGACGACGCGGACTGGATCGACATCGACCTGATCTATCCCGACCGGCGCGGTCGTATCCTCGGCCTGGCGGCCAATCCGCGTCATGATTGGGTGTATCTGTCGCGCATGACGCCGGACGAGATCGTTTGGTTCAACATCTACGACAATCGCGGCCGTCCAACGGTGGGCCACAGCGCGATTGATCTTGCCGAAGATCCCGATCGGCAAACCATCCGCAAAAGCCTGGAAAGCCGGGCGCTGGTGCGGTTCTGAGAAAGGCAGAAAATGCTGGACAAATCCAACACGCCAAGCTTCGCGCCGCTCAACCGCGCGTTCAACGCGGTGTTCCGCCCTGGCAGGCTGAGCATTGGGCTAGTGGTCCCGCTTGAGGCAAATCGCAACGATCCGGTACCTACTATGACGCGCCATCTGGAGCGTGCCGTGCTGGCCGACGAACTGGGCTTTGCCGCGCTTTGGCTGCGAGACGTGCCCTTCAACGTGCCCTCGTTTGGCGATGCGGGGCAGGTTTTCGATCCTTTCGTCTATCTCGGCGCGCTGGGTGTTGCGACGCGCGACATCGCGCTTGGCGTGGCTTCGATCGTGCTGCCATTACGGCACCCGGCCCATGTGGCCAAGGCGGCAGCCTCGGCCGACCAGCTGTCGGGCGGGCGGCTGCTTCTGGGTGTGGCCTCGGGGGATCGTCCCGAGGAATACCCGGCGCTGAACAAGGATTTCTCTGATCGCGGGGCGCGCTTCCGTGACAGCCTCGCCTATATCCGCGCCATGGCGCAGGATTACCCGCGACTGGACAACCCGCAGGGCGACCTCTCGGGCGGTATCGACATGTTGCCTAAGCCTGCCGCCGGGCGCCTGCCGCTGCTTATCACCGGTGGCAGCCAGCAGACGCCAGAGTGGGTGGCGCGCCACGGTGACGGCTGGATGACCTATCCGCGTGGTGCGGCGGCGCAGTCCCGCGTTGTGGCCGACTATCGAGCGCGCGTGGCACAGGCCGGCTTGCCCGACAAACCAGTGATGCAGTCGCTCTATGTTGATCTGGTGGACCAAGCCGACGCTCCGCCGCGCCCGATCCATCTTGGGTTCAGTGCCGGCACCGATTACCTGCGCCGCTACCTGCACGAGATCCGCGATTTGGGCATCAACCACGTGGCACTGAACCTGCGCTTTAACGTGGCCGGGATCGAACCCACCCTGCACCGGCTGGCCGACGAGGTTCTGCCCGAGTTTCACGACTGATTTCATCCCCAAGGAGGCCTCAATGCCCAAGACTATACTGATCACCGGCGCGACCGACGGCATCGGCCTGTTGACCGCCAAGACACTGGCGGCCGAAGGCCACCGCGTGCTGCTGCACGGACGCAGCTCTGACAAGCTGAAGGCCGCCGCGCAGACGGTTGGCGGCAACCCCGAGACCTTCCGCGCCGATCTTTCCGATCTGGACGAAGCCGCCGCGCTTGCTGACGCCGTGCGCGCCCGGCACGACCGGCTGGACGTTCTGATCAACAATGCCGGTGTCTACAAGACTCCGCACCCGCACCGGGCCGACGGGATGGATGTTCGGTTCGTGGTAAACGCTCTGACGCCCCATGTGCTGACCCGACGGTTGTTGCCGATCATCCCAGCCGAAGGGCGCGTGGTGAACCTTTCATCGGCCGCGCAGGCGCCGGTGGATGTGGATGCGATGCACGGTAAGCGGCAATTGAGTGACATGGAGGCCTATGCGCAAAGCAAGCTGGCGCTCACGATCTGGTCACGGGAAATGGCGCGCGCGTACCCAACGGGCCCAGTCTTTGTCGCGGTCAACCCTGGCTCGCTTCTGGCCTCAAAGATGGTCCGAGAGGGTTTTGGAATGGCCGGCAATGATTTGGCGATCGGCGCTGATATCCTGCGACGGGCCGCGCTGTCGGACGAATTTGCTGATGCCTCGGGGCTGTATTTCGACAATGACAGCGGGCATTTTGCTGATCCACACTCGGCGGCGGCCGACCGCGATCACGCGGCGCGGGTCAAGGATGCTATCGCGGCGTTGACCGGCGGCGGAGTTTAGACCTGCGATATGCCCGTTGCTCTTGCGCCGGCTTTGAGGTGGTCGGTCCCGCTTGGGCCAGGCACAGTGCTTCGACCTCAGTGGCCATGCCTCCGGCAAGCCAAAGCGGCAGGTGGGCGTCTGGGACCTGCGATGCGCGCAGTTGGGACTACCGGAGCAGGTTTTCGACACCAGACCCACCGCCTTCGTCACTACATCTGATGGGCACCAGATATTATTATCTCTTTGCAGATATTCCCTCGTGCGCCCGCAAAACTCTGAGGACGAGATTGGTGAAAAGATGCTGGCTCAAAACTCGGACTTTATTGCGTGCACGAGATTTGAAGACGCAGCTATTTGGCTGGGACAGTTACAAGAGGGTTTGCAGATGACCCTAGACGCTAAAGTCCGGCGCCTTTGACAAAACAATGCTACAAGATCTTGTCACCGCATGACGAATGGGTTCGACATTGGCTGTTCCGACGTATTCAGCCAGACGGTTTTGGTCCTTGTATAATCGCGAATTGCCTCGATCCCGGCTTCCCTACCATAGCCGGATTGATTGTAGCCACCAAACGGAGCAATCGGGGACACTGCGCGGTATGTGTTGATCCAACAAATTCCCGATTTCAGGCGGGATGAAACCCGATGGGCGCGGGCGACATTTTCAGTGAAAACGCCGGACCCAAGCCCGAACTGCGAGTCGTTGGCCAATGCGATCGCTTCTTCTTCCGTATCGAATGGCAGCAGAGACATCACGGGGCCGAACATTTCGACCTTCAGCGTCTCGGTCTCTGGGCTCGAACACTCCACCAGCGTAGGGGCCATGAAGTTGCCCGGCCGGTCCAGAGGTTTTCCCCCGAAGCGGATGCGTGCGCCTTGTTCTGTGGCCTTCGCCAAAGTCGCCTGAATTCTTTCCACCTGATCAGTGGTGCAGAGCGGGCCAATATGGGTGGCCGTTTCCAATGGATCTCCGATTGCGATGCCCTTCATCTTCTCTTCGATCTTGTCAACAAGCGCTTCCAGTACCGGGCGATGTATCAATCCGCGCGAGCCGGCCACGCAGCTTTGACCCGAGGCGCCGAAGTTTCCCGCAATCAAACCATTGGCGGCGCCATCCAGATTGGCATCATCAAAAACGATGATCGGGGATTTCCCGCCCAGTTCCAAAGTGGTCACCGCAAAGTTCTCAGCCGAATTGCGCACGACATGGCGCGCTGTTTCCGGGCCGCCGGTGAATGCGATCCGGTCCACGTCCGGGTGCCGGGTAAGCGGGATGGCGCAGTTTTCGGCATCCCCCGTAATGACAGAGACGACACCGGGCGGAAAGCCGGCTTCATCGATCAGCCGTGCGAATTCCAGCATCGGAGCGGGCGCAATTTCAGAGGCCTTCAGCACGACCGAACAGCCTGCTGCTATCGCGGGGCCAAGCTTGGTCGCGGTCAGGAACATCTGTGCGTTCCAGGGGACGATTGCGACCACCACGCCAATCGGTTCGCGCTTGGTGAAGACGTGCATGTCCGGCTTGTCGATCGGAAGAACCGCTCCTTCGATCTTGTCCGCGAGCCCTGCATAATATCGATAATAGTCACCGACATAGGCTGTCTGGCTTGCGGTTTCGGCAAGCAGCTTGCCGCTGTCTGTGGTCTCAAGCTGGCCCAGATGACTGGCGTTTTCCTCGATCAGTTCCGCAAGTTTGAACAACAGTTTGCCGCGTGCGGTTTGCGTCATGTCGCGCCACGCGGGATCATCAAGTGACCGACGCGCCGCGGACACGGCGCGGTTCACGTCTTCGGGTGCGGCACAGGCGAAACTGGACCAGTCTTGACCCGTCGCCGGGTTTTGCGAATGCATCACTTGCCCGTGTGCCCCTTCGGTCCACGCGCCGTCGATATAAAGCTGGAAATGTGGTTTCTGATGCATCATCGATCCTCACTGAAACTTTGGCATGACGTCGTCGATGAAACGGGCCAGCGATGCGCGTTTGCGTTCGAAACTCATACCGCTGTCTATCCAGAACGAATACTCATCATAGCCCAGATCTTCATAGCGTTTCAGACGTTCCGTGACACCATCTGCGGTCCCGATAGTCAGATCGCGCGCCAGGTTTTCCGGGGCCATCATCGTATTGGCCGCCATCTCTTCGTCGGTCAGCGTCTGGATCAAGCCCTGCCGGACCGGCCGCTTGTTTTGAAACCAGGCCCCGAAGTAGTTGTAGAAGCAAGACAATTCCCGAGCGGCCCGATCCAGATCAGCATCGTCATTGCCAACATAGGTGTGGTGCAGAAGCATGATCTTGGGGCGCGGCCCGTCATAGTTTGCGCAGGCATCCTCAAAGCGGCCCATCAGCGTTTCAATCTCATGCATGCCCTGCCAGAGCGGTGTGACCTGAATGTTAAAGCCGTTCTGCACACCGAATTCATGACTGTTCGGATCCCGCGCTGCGATCCAAATCGGTGGCCCGCCGGGTTGCACCGGTTTGGGGGCCGAGGTGGTAGCAGGGAATTTAAAATACTCTCCATCATGGTCACAGTCACCCGCCCACAGCCGGGGCAAAAGCGGCGCGATTTCTCGCATGCGCTGGCCAGCATCCCATGCATCCATTCCCGGCATCATCCGTTCATATTCATACGAATAGGCGCCGCGGGCGATGCCCAGCTCGATACGTCCGCCTGTCATCAGGTCCGCCGCAGCCGTTTCGCCCGCCAGTTTGATCGGATGCCAGAATGGTGCAACAACTGTACCCGTGCCAAGCCGCACATTCTTGGTGTGATGTGCGATATCGACCAAAGACATCAAAGGGTTGGGCGCGATCGTAAAGTCCATCCCGTGGTGCTCGCCGGTCCAGACGGCGCGCATTCCCGCCTCATCGGCCATTTTACACAGCGCGATGAATTCTTCATACAGCTTCTCATGGGGTTGATCGGGGCTCAGCCGTTCCATGTGTGCGAAAAGGGAAAACTCCATCCATCAGGTCCTTTCAGAAAAGCTGTGCACGTCGCCTTGCTGCGCACTGCCCAGATACAGTGAGAAGTCGCGGGTTCGGCTTTCCAGCGCGAAACGAGAAATCATGGTGGTGATTGGCGCCGTCGAGTAGCTAAGGGTTGCCAGGTCTTCAATCGCGACGGCCTCAAGCTTGCCATGTTTGGGAAGTTCCGGCGCATTTCCCAATATGTAGACATGATGCGCTGTGGCATCGTCATAGACCGAGTAGACCACGCCGAGACGTGCGTCGATGCCACGATCATGCAGATCCTGCCAAAGGCTGTCGCGCAACTGTCGACGGTCGGACAATGTGACCTGCGGCGGCCTGAAACCGGCATCCGTTTTCTCAAGCAGCACGCGGCCTTCGTGTTCGATGATTGCGCCACAGACGATCCTGCGCCCCGTCGGTTCAAGCGCGCCCCGTTCCAGCCCAAGGCTGAAGTACCGCCCGTTCGCGTAGCCCAGCGCCGGGCGGTCGTTGTGGGAATAGGTTTCGACCTGTCCGATCAGAACGCAATGGTCTCCTGCCTCGATCACCCGATGGGTCCGGCAGGAAAATGTCGCGACCGCGCCGTTGATCAAAGGGATCTCTCGCGCGTCGAGGTCATGGTCGGTTTTGGCGAACCGGTCACCTTTGAAGCCGGCGAAAGTGTTGGACACATCCTCTTGCCCCTCGGCCAGAACACTCACCGTGAAATGGGTGCAGGTCGAGAATTCGCCGTATGAAGACAAGTTCTTGCCGGGGCAAACGATCAACAGCGGCGGGTCGAGCGAAACCGAAGTGAAGGAATTTGCCGTGAAGCCCAGGGCCGTACCAGAGGCGCTGCGCGTGGTAACGACGGTCACGCCGGTCATGAATTTGCCGAATGCCCGCCGGAGATCGCGGGGGTCAATTTCGGTCATGATTGCACCTCGCTTTGAAAGCTGGAAATGGCGGCGTTGACCTGACTTGCATGTGTCATCGGCATCATATGGGCCGCCCCATCGATGATCAGCGCGCGGCCGTTCGGGGTGACTTCGGCCATTTTTCGCGACATGTCTGGGGTGGAGTTCGGCTCCTGACTGCCGGTTATGAACAGCGCGGGGCAGCGAAGTTTCCTCAACGCGTCGCGCCGCGGATTTTGGCCTTGGGCAAAAACCGTATAGGCCAGCTTGTAAGCAGCCGGATCCATGGCCGTCAGCCATTCGCAGCAGGCATCACGTTCAGGTGAACCGATGTCACCAAACCACCGGCGCAGCGTGCTGGTTGGGTCAACCGGTGTTTCTCCATCCAGTCCCGCCGCACGTTCCTGAACCGCCAGCGCGGCCTTTGCGCAGCGTTCAAAAACGGCATTCATTGCCACGACGCCGCAAATTCGGTCGGGCGCCTTGGTAGCAAGGTCCAACGCGATCATCGCGCCCATCGAGTGGCCGACAACAAGGACCGGACCGTTCAGATTGCCCAGCACGTTGTGTGCAGCATCACTGTATTCCGACAGTTCCGTACCGAAAAACCTCAGCGGGCTTTCGCCGTGACCGGGCATGTCCGGTGCCGTCAGGCGCGCTTCCGAGGCCAACCCGTCCAACTGCGCGCCCCAGGCTTCGGCCCGCAGGCCGACCCCGTGCAGCAACAGGATGTCCGGACCTGAGCCTGTCTGGATGGCGGCCAGCCCGCAGGTATCAGACCGCGGCCGGGTTGTCCACGTCATGACCCAAATCCTTGAGATCCTGATACCGGTCGCCGATACGGTGATGCGGTCTGCCCGAGGTTGCCGCCCCCAGTACCACCACAATTTCGTCGTCGCGCGGTGCGTCCGGGATCGAGAATTGAACGGTCAGGTAGTGAGACCGCCGCCCGGCATCGTTTTTGTCCATCAATGGCACCATGATCGGCGCATTTGCGGGGCCGCGCGTGTTCGTGAAAGCCAGATAGGATTTCGCGCTGACCGCCTGCCGGTAGTGGTTGCCGAACCGAAGGGTATGAATAATGCCTGAGGCGTGCTCGACCTCGCCATTCAATCCGACGACGGCTGCCTTGCCATAGGCTTCGATTGCGTCGCCACTGCCGGCCAACGCGATCATGCGGTCCGTCATCATCTTTCCCAATACGGGGCCATATGCGTGGATTTCCGGTTTGAGGTCTTCGACATATCGACCCGCCCAGGGATTGGTAATCACTGCGGCCACGGCAAACATGCGCCATGGGATTTCCGCAGGGCGAAATCCCTCGACAAGAACTTCCTCGTCGTAGGTAACAATCTTGCGTATTTCCGGCTTCATCACACCTCTCCTGTCGCGCTGGGAAAAGGTAGAAACGGGTGTGGTTTTTGACAAATGATTGAATTATGTGCTTTCGCATTAAAAAGATTAATGGATAACTTGATCAATGGCAAAATCACTTCCCCCCCTGACTTGGTTCCGATCCTTCGAGGCGGCGGCCCGGACCCTGAGTTTTACCGCAGCGGCCGAGGAAATCGGCCTGACCCAATCAGCCGTCAGTCAGCAGGTGAAATCCCTTGAAATGCGTCTGGGGACAGCGCTTTTCATAAGGCATCCGCGCAGTCTGGCCCTGACGGATGCAGGGCGGAAACTGCTGCCCGAAGTCGGCAGTGCGCTTGAGGCGCTTGCCGCCGCCGCCGGAAGGGCCGACGCAAGCGCACCAGGAGATGTCCTGACAGTGGCCACATCTGTCAGCGTCGCGCAATGGGTCATCGCCCCAAACCTCGCGGACTTCACCACCCGCAATCCCGAGATCAGTGTGCGGCTGCTCAGCGCAATCTGGCCTGACGATTTTCACGCGTCGCAAGCTGACGTTCAGGTCAGGTTCGGATCGGAAAAACAAGTGGGCAGGGGGGCCGAACGTTTGTGGCCGGACAGGCTTGTCGCTCTTAAGGCGCCGACGCTTGCAGGGGATCCGTTTGACCTTCCATTGATAGAGGCAGTCGGCACTTCAAGCGGATGGAAGACGTGGTTCGACAAGCAGGGCGTACAGCGGCAGCCTGCCGTTTTCGTCGATACGTTCGGCATGGCGCTTCAATTGGCGGTTCATGGCAGCGGGGTTGCCCTGATCAGCGAGTTTCTGGCGAAACATGCGATGATAACCGGTCTTGTCGAAAGCGCACATGACAGCACTGTCGAATGCAACGAAGGGTATTATCTTTCCGCCAATGCCAGCAATCCGGCGGCCGCATTGTTTCGGGACTGGTTGCTTGAACAGATACGTGTTTGATCAGGCGCGGGCCCAGGATCGTTCGTGCACCACTCAGGGCTTGACGATTACTTTGCGTGGTCGTTTGCACAGACACTCTGCGGGACCGTTTTCCTTGATCAGGATGGTTTCGGTGATCGCAAGCCCCCAATCATCCATCCAGAGCCCGGGCATGAAGTGAAATGTCATGCCAGCTTCGAGGATCGTATTGTCTTCGTCCCGCAGCGAGATCGTGCGTTCGCCCCAGTCCGGAGGATAGCTGAGGCCGACAGGATAGCCGCAGCGGGCACCGCGTTCGATCCCCGCACGTTCGAGAGGCGCCGCAAGCGCTTTGGCGATATCCTTCGCGCGATTGCCGGGGCGCGCAGCCTCCAGACCCGCTTCCAACCCCTCGACCAAGGCCGCCTCGGCCCTTTTGAGATAATCAGGCGGTTGACCCAGAAATACCGACCGGCAGAACGGAGCATGATATCGGCGATAGCAGCCAGAGAGCTCGAAGAAGGTGCATTCGCCCGATTTGAACACATCTCCATTCCAGGTCAGGTGCGGCGCGGCGGCATCTGAGCCGGACGGCAAAAGTGGGACGATGGCTGCGTAATCCCCCCAGTCATCACCGACGCCCGTGATTGCGTCATGGTAAATCTGTGCGACCAGCTCGTTCTTGCGCAGGCCGGGTTCAACGCGCTCAAGCACGCCGTCAGTCACAAACTCTGAAATCCGGGCCGCCTTGCGCATCAGGGCGATTTCTTCGTCGGATTTCACGACCCGTTGCCAGTTGACCAAGGCCGTTGCATCGATCAGGGTTGCCCCGGGCAGTTCCGTTGTCAAAGTAATATGGGCTTTGGCCGAGTAGTAATAATTGTCCAGTTCCACCCCAATTCGGCTTTGGCCGTGTCCGCAGTCCGCAATAAGTTTGGCCAGATCCTGCATTGGATGCCGTGTGGTCGACTGCACGAAGTGATCCGCGTATCCGAAAACCCGATCGTCCCCCATCCACACCGTGCGCAGCGCACCGTTTGCATCCTGCCGGCGCCCCCACCAGATCGGGTCCGCGTCAAGAAAGATCAAGGCACCCTGGTGAACGTAAAATGACCAGCCATCATACCCGGTGAGCCATCCGATGTTCGAAGGGTCTTCGACAAAAAGGCAGTCAATTCCCTTTGCGGCCATCGCCTTTCGGGTCTTGGCAAGACGGCGATCATATTCCGCCCGGCTGAAGGCTGGATCAGAGTGGGTCATTGGCGCCTCCGGTCAACAAAAGACTTTGGTTGACAGAACCCTACCGATCCGCTCACGTCAACGAACGAAAATTCGGGGGGCTGCATGAAAGCCGATATCAATCTACACCGAACGGGCCATAGCACCGGGCCAATCAAGCGGTGTCGTTTCAACGGTTCAGCCTGCATGCGACGCACCACCTGTGAGGTCGCCGGATGAGAGGGTTCGAGCCAGCAGAATTCGCAGCGCGTACCGAACGCGCACAGGTGATGATGAATGCCGCTGGCCTGTCGGCGCTGCTGCTGACCACGGAAACCGACGTGCGTTACTTTACCGGATACCTGACCAGATTCTGGGAAAGCCCGACCCGCCCTTGGTTCCTGATCCTGCCTGCGGCCGGTAAACCGGTTGCGGTTATCCCTTCGATCGGCGCCTCGTTGATGGGGCAAACCTGGATCGACGACATCCGAACGTGGAGCTCACCCGACCTTCAGGATGACGGCGTCTCGCTTTTGACGGATGCCCTGACGGAATTGACACCCCTCAAAGGCCGTATTGGAATGCCCGATGGTCACGAGACGCACGCGCGTATGCCCGTGTCGGATATTGAACGCCTGCGAAACAGGCTCGGTTCGCGCCACATCACCGGAGATCACGGTATTTTGCGCCAACTTCGCATGGTCAAATCCGAGGCGGAAATCGCCAAGATCGAAACCGCATGCGCCATAGCCGGTCGGACCTTCGCCCGAGTTCCCGAGATTGCTCGGGCAGGCGTGCCTTTGGATGAAGTATTTCGCGGTTTCCAGATACTCTGTCTGGAAGAGGGTGCCGACTGGGTGCCGTATCTCGCAGGTGGGGCAGAGCAGGGCGGTTACTCTAACGTAATATCGCCGGCGTCTTCGTCCCCCTTGGAGGATGGCGATGTACTGATGCTTGATACCGGCTTGGTCTGGGATGGCTATTTCAGTGACTTCGACCGCAACTGGTCGGTCGGCCCAGCAAATCCGGACGTGAAATCTGCTTACGCCAGGCTGATTGAGGCGTCTGATGCTGCTTTCGAGATTGCCCGCCCCGGCGCCACCGCAGCAGAGCTGTTTCATGCCATGAACGCCGTGCTGACCAAGGCATCCGAAAGCACAGATGCCGGTCGGTTGGGGCACGGGTTGGGAATGTCGCTGACCGAATGGCCGTCGCTCATCCCGACGGACCAGACAGTTCTTGAGCCAGGCATGGTGCTGACCTTGGAGCCGGGCATTGCCGTTGGTGGCAAGATCTTGGTTCACGAAGAAAACATCGTCGTAACAGACGATGTTCCGCGCTTTATCAGCCCGCGTATCGGGCCGGAGATGATCCAGCTATGACCTACGTGCCATACACGCTTGACGAGGACGACCCGCAAGCCCCGCCGCTTGGATTGATTGTTCTTCAGGTCGACGAGACGATCGAGCCGGAATTCAGCAAGATTTTCTCGGACCGGAAAAACCCGTTGTATGTAACACGGATACCCAGCGGCATTGAAGTGACACCGGAAACCCTGGCCGAGATGGAAGAGGCCCTGCCGGCGGCGGCGGGATTGCTGCCCAGCGCGCGTCCTTTCCGGGTGGTGGGTTATGGCTGCACGTCCGCAAGTTCCGTCATTGGTTCAGAACGTGTGGAGGAACTTGTCAAACAGTCGTGCAAAACAAAAGAGGTTACGAACCCTTTGCGCGCTGCCACGGCCTGCGCCGCGGATCTTGGCGTGTCCAGGTTTGCACTGCTGTCGCCTTACATCGAAGAGGTCAACGCACCGCTGCGTGCCGCGTTTTCGGAAAACGGAATAACCATGGATGTTTTCGGGACATTCGGGCAGGCCGAAGAGGCAAAGGTTGCTCGGATTTCGGTGCAGTCCGTGATCGAAGCTGCGACAGAATTGGGATCTGATCCGTCGGTAGAAGCGGTATTCATTAGCTGCACCAACCTTCGGACCATTGAAGCAATCCCTGAGATTCGCAAACGGATTGGTAAGCCTGTTCTTTCAAGCAATCAAAGTCTTGCATGGCATATGGGTCGCCTCAATCTTGCTGATTGAAACAGCAAATATGATATGAATATTCGCAAAAGCGTCATCTAATGTTGCCAAGTGCCTACTGCATGGTCTTAACTGCTGACTACAGATCAATGAAATCCGCAACTCTCGGATAATCATTTGACGCAACAGGGGGTCTTGTGACCGACACAAATACTGATGCCGCGTTTGTTGAATTCCAACGCGTACAAAAATCTTATGATGGCGAGAATCTCGTTGTCAAAGATCTCAACCTTGCAATGCCTAAAGGCGAATTCCTGACCATGCTCGGGCCGTCCGGGTCTGGAAAGACAACCTGCCTTATGATGCTTGCCGGATTCGAAACCGCCACACATGGCGAAATCCTTCTTGACGGGAAGCCCATCAACAATATCCCTCCACACAAGCGTGGGATTGGCATGGTCTTCCAGAACTACGCCCTGTTTCCGCATATGACGGTGGCCGAAAACCTTTCATTCCCCTTGGAAGTTCGCAAATTGGGCAAGTCTGAACGGGATGAAAAGGTTCAGCGTGCCCTGGACATGGTTCAGATGGGTGCGTTTGGTGGGCGGCGCCCGGCTCAGTTGTCTGGCGGTCAGCAACAACGAATAGCCTTGGCGCGCGCCTTGGTTTTCGAACCCGAACTGGTGTTGATGGATGAACCCCTGGGCGCACTGGACAAACAGCTGCGCGAGCATATGCAGTTTGAAATCACGCGTCTTGCGCATGAGCTTGGAATTACCACGGTCTATGTGACGCATGACCAGACCGAAGCGTTGACTATGTCGGATCGTGTCGCTGTGTTCGACGATGGCCGTATTCAGCAGCTTGCACCGCCTGATCAGCTTTATGAAGAACCAGAAAACAGCTTTGTTGCCCAATTCATCGGGGAAAACAACACCTTGGAAGGTGTCATCAAATCGATTGATGGCGACACATGCCTTGTCCAACTCGATGATGGCTCTGAAATTGACGCGGTTCCGATCAATGTTCGCAATCCGGGCGAAAGGACAAAGGTGTCAATCCGGCCTGAGCGGGTGGAATTCAACAAGGATCGCTTGCACGCCGATGCTCATACGCTGAAAGCGACTGTCAAAGAATTCATCTACATGGGTGACGTATTCCGTTTCCGCATGTCCGTTGCAGGAAATGATGAATTCATCGTCAAAACACGGAACGCGCCAGACGCAATCCGCCTGACCCCCGGTCAGGAGATCGAGATCGGCTGGCTGGCTCAGGATTGTCGTGCGCTCGACGCATAGGCCAAGTCGCGCGGAACAAGCGCGACCTCACTGAGGGACCGGCTGGTGAAAACCCGTGCATCAGTCGACCACACACATAAACGGGAAGAACTGGGAGTAATTCATGAAGAAAACCAAAACATTGTTGACAGCAGCGGCACTTGGGGCGGTTGCCGGCGGTGCGTTCGCCGAGGAGATGACGATCGTTTCCTGGGGCGGCGCTTATTCCAAATCGCAGCTGAAGGCGTATCACGAGCCCTATTCTGAAAAGACAGGTGTCACCATCCTGAATGATGACAGCTCAGCCGAAGCGGTTGCAAAACTGCGCGCGATGAACGAAGCCGGCAATATCACCTGGGACGTGGTCGATGTTGTGGCCGCAGACGCAATTCGTCTGTGTGACGAAGGGCTTGCGCTGGAAATCGACTTTGACACCCAGCTTGCCCCCGCGCCGGATGGCACACCTGCCTCCGAAGATTTCGGCGACCTGTTGGTCAGCGACTGCTTTATTCCGCAGATCGTGTACTCAACCACCTTCGGTTACCGTACCGACCTGGTCGGCGATACACCCCCAACCGATATCTGCGCTGTGTTCGATCTGGAAGCTTACCCCGGCAAGCGCTCGTTGGAAAAACGCCCGATCAACAATATGGAATGGGCCCTTTTGTGCGATGGCGTCGCGAAGGAAGAAGTCTATGACGTTCTGGCCACTCCGGAAGGTCAGGATCAGGCGCTGGCCAAGCTAGGAACCATCAAAGACAGCGTTGTCTGGTGGTCTGCGGGTGCCGACACGCCGCAGCTGCTGGCCGATGGAGAGGTTGTCATGGGTTCTACCTATAACGGCCGTTTGTTCAGCGTAATCGAAGAGCAGAAGCAGCCGGTCGCCATGCTTTGGGACGCTCAGGTGTTCGATCTGGATGGTTGGATCATTCCCGCCGGTCTGAGCGAAGAGCGTCAGAAGCGCGCGCTGGACTACATCATGTTCGCGACCGATACCCAGCGTCTGGCGGATCAGGCCAAGTACATCTCGTACGGCCCGGCCCGTGCATCGTCGGCTCCGCTGGTGGGTAAGCATGCCGAACTGGGTATCGATATGGCACCCCATATGCCAACCGATCCGGAAAACGCCAAGAACACGTTCCTGTACAACTATGAGTTCTGGGCGGACTACCGTGACGACATCGACGCCAAATTCCAGGCGTGGCTGGCGCAATAATCCAGTTTTGAATTGGTGACACTGTCAGGGGCGGGAAACTGCCCCTGACCCCAAAAAAGCCAAGGGGCAACAATGACCGACGCCACCCAAAACGCGGGCCCTATGCTGGCCGCTGATGGAACACCGCTCAAGCAGTCGCTGGCGCGGTCGCTACGCAGGCAAAAGCTCCGGGCGTTGCTGTTGGTTGCTCCGCTTCTCCTCTTTGTCCTGTTTTCATTCATCGTTCCCATTGCATCGATGCTGTTCAGGTCCGTTGAAAACAGTATCGTGTCCGACACGCTTCCCTTGACCGTAGAAGCCCTGAACAACTGGGACGAGCAGTCAGGTGAGTTGCCGGGTGAGGATGTATACGAGGCCTTTGTCCGCGACATGATTGTTGCGATTGACAACAAAGAGCACACAAGGCTCGGTTCGCGTTTGAACTACGAAGAGACTGGCATGTCTTCGATGTTCCGCAGGTCCGGGCGCCAGATCAAAAAACTGGACCCTGAAACGGATGGGCCGTTCAAGGAAAAATTGATCGAGATTCATGACGGATGGGGAGACCCGCAAACCTGGCGAGTGATCAAGACCCACTCACCAGCGATTACCAATGGTTACTTCCTGAATGCCGTCGATATGCGCAGAACCCCGGAAGGCGCACAGGCCCAACCCGAAGACAAGCAAATCCTGATAAAGCTTTTTGGACGTACTCTGTTCATGTCGCTCGTAATAACAGGTGCTTGTATCCTGCTTGCTTATCCTGTCAGTTATTTGTTGGCGACACTTCCGATGCGGGTATCGAACCTGTTGATGATACTTGTCCTTTTGCCCTTCTGGACGTCCCTTCTGGTTCGAACGTCCGCCTGGAAGGTCATGTTGCAGCAACAGGGGGTTATTAACGATACCCTCGTTTGGTTGGGGCTGGTCGCTGATGACGCTCGCCTGATCATAATCAACAACCAGATCGGCACCATCATCGCGATGACACACATCCTTTTGCCGTTCATGATCTTGCCAATGTATTCGGTGATGCAGACCATTCCGCCGTCTTACACGCGTGCGGCCAAATCCATGGGTGCAACGAACTGGACGACGTTCTGGCGCATCTACTTCCCGCAATCCGTGCCCGGAATCGGAGCCGGTTCGATCCTCGTGTTCATTCTGGCGATTGGGTACTACATCACGCCCGAGATCGTGGGCGGCACCAAGGGCGTCTTTATCTCGAACCGGATTGCCTATCACATCTCGTCCTCACTGAACTGGGGGCTGGCTGCGGCCTTGGGTACGATCCTTCTGGCGGTCGTGCTGTTGCTCTACTGGGTCTACGACAAGATCGTGGGCATCGATAACGTGAAGTTGGGATAATCAAGATGGCAGCACTGACACCGATATCCCGCAAACCCATGTCCATGGTTTTGCCCAGTGTCGCACTAGCCGGGGCATTTGCCGGCATTTTCGTCGGGGCCGGAAATGGTTCGGTCCTTCTGGGCATACTGGGCGGAGCCGTCCTGATCGCGGGGCTGGCCTGGGTCTACATAAATATCGTGAAGAACGAAAACCTCGCACGCTTGATCAATATCATCGGATTCGGTGTCGTGGGTTTTTTAGTGGCCGGGTTGATGGGCGGTGTATTGGGGCTGCTCGGCGGCTGGTTTTTCGCCTGGTTTATCTATTGGTTGTACGAGGGGCGGTATAGGCGCAAGCTGCTGCCGTATCTCACGGCACAACAGGTTTTCTATCACTACCTGTTTCGCGTGATCTGTGGTGCGATCTTCGTCTTTCTGATCACGCCGATTCTGGTGGTGTTGCCGTTGTCTTTCAACGCGCAGGACTTCTTTACCTTCACGCCCGAGATGCTGCGGCTTGATCCGGAAGGCTATTCGCTGAAGCATTACCGAGATTTCTTCACCAACAACGAATGGCAACGCAGCTTCAAGAATTCGCTGATCATCGCGCCGATTGCGACGGTTATCTCGGTAACGTTAGGAACGCTGGCCGCGATCGGGCTCAGCCAGTCTCACGTTCCAGGACGCCGTGCGATCATGGGAATTCTGATTTCGCCGATGATTGTTCCGCTGATCATCTCGGCGACGGGTATGTTCTTTTTCTACAGTGATATCGGACGTTTCCTCGAAGGTACACTTGGCATGAACAAGAACTTCGTAGGCTATCTGAAAGTTATCCTGGCCCACGCCGTGCTGGGTATTCCCTTTGTGATCATTACCGTGACGGCGACCTTGGTGGGCTTTGATCGATCTCTGACACGGGCGGCTGCCAATATGGGCGCAGGGCCCGTTAGGACCTTCTTCAAGATACAGATGCCGTTGATATTGCCGGGGGTTATCTCGGGCGGCCTGTTTGCCTTCATCACATCGTTCGACGAAGTGGTCGTGGTCTTGTTTGTGGGCTCCGCCTCGCAAAAGACATTGCCGTGGCAGATGTTCACCGGTCTGCGGGAACAGATCAGTCCAACCATTCTGGCGGTCGCGACAATCCTTGTGGTCCTCTCCATTGCCCTGTTGACGACGGTCGAACTGTTGCGGCGTCGGTCAGAACGTCTGCGGGGTCTTTCGCCCGCTTGACGCAGCAAATCGTCTGATCTAACGATTCACCTGTTCATCTCTGCCGCGATGGCGTCGCGGCGACTACGGAGGTGATCGGCTCTCGGACCCCGAGACCGCCTGTCCTGAACGCCGGGACATGTGGCCGGGAAAATGCATGCCCGGCATAGATGAGAGACCAAGGATGACTGACATTTCAAACCGCCCTCAGTTCTTCACCTGCCACAATGGTGAAAAGGCCCCGTTGCCGTTCAGCAAAGCCGAATATGACCGCCGTCTTGGCAAGCTGCGCGCCATTATGGCCCAGCGGGATATCCCGGTGGTGCTGCTGACGTCGATGCAGAATATCGCCTATTATTCAGGCTTTCTGTATTGTGCGTTCGGGCGCCCCTATGGCTGCGTTGTGACCCAGGACAACTGCACCACCGTGTCCGCCAATATTGATGCCGGGCAACCCTGGCGCCGGTCGGTTGAAGACAATGTGATCTATACGGACTGGAAACGCGACAACTACTGGCGGGCAGTTGCGAGCCTGATCGGCAATGCAAAGCGGATCGGCATCGAAGGCGACCACATGACGCTTGCGGTGCGCGACACGGCGCTGAACATGCTGGGTGAGCCTGAGTTGGTTGACATCGCGGCCGACACCATGGCCGCACGGATGATCAAATCCGCTGAAGAAATCGAATTGATCAAAGGCGGTGCCCGTACTGCCGATGTGGGTGGTGCTGCGATCCATGCCGCAATTCGCGAAGGCGCAACCGAAATCGAAATTGCGATGGCCGGCCGAGACGCGATGGAAGTGGAAATCGCGCGGGCCTACCCGGAATCCGAATACCGTGACACCTGGGTTTGGTTTCAATCGGGTTTGAACACCGACGGCGCGCATAACCCGGTCACCAAACGCGCGTTGCAAAAAGGCGATATCCTGTCGCTGAACACCTTTCCGATGATCTCGGGCTATTACACCGCCCTGGAGCGGACCCTGTTTCTGGGCGAGCCGGATGCCGACAGCCTGCGCCTGTGGAAGGCCAATGTGGCCGCGCATGAACTTGGACTGAGCCTGATCAAACCCGGTGCCACATGTTCCGGTATCACCGCCGAGATCAACCGGTTCTTTGCCGACGAAGGTCTGCTTCAATATCGTTCCTTCGGCTATGGGCACTCGTTTGGTGTTCTGAGCCACTACTATGGTCGCGAAGCCGGTCTGGAACTCCGCGAAGACATCGACACAGTGCTGGAACCCGGCATGGTGGTGTCGATCGAGCCGATGCTGTGGATCCCCGAAGGCCAGCCCGGTGCAGGCGGTTACAGGGAACACGATATTTTGGTGGTGGGCGAAGACGGAGCCGAAAACATCACAGGCTTCCCCTACGGGCCGGGGCACAACATTATCGACGCCTGAGGTTTTGGGTGGAGCTTCCGCTCCACCCGCTTTTCACGTGCGTCGGGCACGTTCGTGAAAAATGAAACCCAGAAAATTCAACAGCAGCTGCGCCGCCAGAATCTGAGTGCTTTCAGTGGGGTCGTAGGCGGGGGCCACCTCGACCAGATCGATGCCCACCACGTCACCCCTTTTCGCCAGCCCCTGAAGGATTTCCAGAACGTCGTAGTACAAGAACCCTCCGTGGCTTGGAGTGCCGGTTCCTGGCGCGATTGAGGGGCAGAACGCATCGATATCGATCGTTACATAGTACCGTTTGCCTTCGGGAATGCGGTCAAGAACGGCCTCTGTTCCCAACCTGCGAACCTGCCGCACGGACAGGATGTCCGATCCGCGCGCACGCGCGTCGTCATACCCTTCCTTGGCGGTGGACGATACGTTTCGAATGCCCAGCTGGTTCATCCCTGAAACATAGTCTTTCTCGATCGCGCGGCGCATGGGATTTCCGTGTCCGTTGGTGACGCCATGACGTTCATCTACAAAGTCCAAATGCGCATCGATTTGAACAACATGGATCGGGCCGTTTTCGACGCAGTCGCTTTCAAATGCGGAAATGCAGGGGATGTTGACCGAATGATCACCGCCAATCACCAGCGGAAGTGCCCCGGCCTCGAGAATTTTTTGCACGCCAAAGGCTATGTTCTTGTGGCTGGTCTGGGTCTTGGTGTGGACAATATCCGCATCGCCCAGGTCGACGATCCGAACCGAGCTGTCCAGATAGGTCGCGTCATCCTCATGATCATAGGCGCCGGCATGGCCAAAACTGAAAAGTGTCGATGCCTCTCGCACGGCCCGAGGACCAAAACGCGCGCCGGGGCGCCACTGAGTTCCAAAGTCGAACGGCGCGCCGAGCACGCAAACGTCGGCGTCAATTTTGTCCCAGTTCTCGACATATGGAGATTTTGCGAAGGTCGATATTCCGACAAAAGGAAGATTCAGTCGCCCGGACGCATATCCATGTTCCTGCACTTTTGGTCCTTTCGATGGTTAAGCCATTTTTTGCATGTGAACATGAGGACACGCCGTATTGAAACCAAATTCTCTTTGAACGGCTACTTCTGGGGGGACCAGAGGAAAATTTCCTCCAGAAGGGCGGGCTGCTTGCGTTCAAAGCTGATCCGGCCCAGCCCATCAGAGCGCTTTAAGATCAGTCAATAGATAATCCTGCTTGGTGTAACTTTCCTTCGTTTCCCATTCTCAAAGAACGTATGAAGGGTCCTCTTCGGCCTCAGCGATGCTCTGGCAGGTTTTCCTGTGCGGAAAGACGGTTTTGGATCCTTCCGGGCCAGAAAATCATAAGCGTTAACAAAAATATCGATTTGATATAAAGTTGTGGGGTTATTGATTGGTAACGCGCGGGTATTCGTGTGGCACAGACACTTTATGAAAAATATGGCGGTTTTAAAACGATCAGCCGGGTCGTGATGACCTTCTATGAAATGGCTTTGGATTCGGATGAGATCGGCCATCATTTCGAAGACATTGATATGCCGCGCCTGATCGACCATCAAACCAAGTTCGTCTCGTCTTTGATTGGCGGACCCGCATCCTTCAGTGATGACAGGATCGAAGCAGTTCATCGGCATCTAAACATTTCGCACAACGAGTTCGACGTCATGGCCGAGCTGTTTGGCGACGCGCTGAGTCAGCATGGCATGTCCGATGGAGACATCAAAACTGCGCTGACCGCAATCGAAGGCAAACGTTCGATCATAGTCACTCGGAACGCGGCATGAGCATTCTGGCGATAAACGAGCAATTGCTGCGTGCGATCGGAGTCGGCGTCGCCGTGGTGCGCGCATCCGACCTGCAATTCGTTTTTCACAACGGGCCTTTCACGGAGTGGTTCGGCACTCCTGAAAAGGGGAGTACCCTAAGCGACGTTCTGTCGGATCTCGACCCCAAAGAACTGGAGGATGTAAAGCAGTCCGGCCTTCGGTACTCGGTCGAATTGCAGATAAAGCCGAAACGCAGGACCTTGATCTTTGCAGTCACGGTCTCACTGGCCAATGGCTTGTCCGAGCAGGTGCTGATTGTGGAATGTCAGAACATCACCCGCATTCGAGAATTGGAAAGCATGATCGACAGCTATTCCACCATGGTCGAGCGCAACACCCGAGAGCTTGAGCGCGAAAAGGAAAGAGTGGAACGGCTGTTGCTGAACCTGATGCCCCGAGCCGTGTATGAAGAGTTCAAGACGTTCGGCGTTGTCACACCGCAGCTGTATCAGCAGGTTTCGGTAGTGATGCTGGATTTTGTCGGGTTCACGGATTTTGCGGCCAAGACCGACCCGACGGTCACCTTGAGTGAACTGAACGACATCTTCACGGCCTTTGACCGGATCGTGGAACAATTCGGGTGTGAGCGGATCAAAACGATCGGAGATGCTTATCTGGCCGTGTCAGGTATGCCAGATCCAACACCGGATCACGCGACCGCCGTGGCGCATTGTGCGGTAAGGTTCCTGCGCTATCTCGAACGCCGCAACGAAAGCCATCCGCATAAGTGGCAGGCCCGGATCGGATTGGGGATGGGTGCGGCGGTTGGATCGGTCGTGGGCATTCAGAAATATGTCTATGACGTGTTTGGCCCTGCCGTAAACATCGCATCCCGGTTGCAGGTCTTTGCCAACCCCATGAACATCGTGGCCCCGGAAGAGATGAAATATGCCCTGATCGACGAGTTTCAGGTCTCGGAGCTTGGGTGCGTTGATATCAAGGGGATGGGTGAGATGGATCTGATCAACGTGACATCGGGCTTGAGTATGCCGCAGGGCAGTCGTTCGTTCTGACCGCGTCACTCATCCTGGGGGATCAGACCCAGACCGCGCAGGTAGATGCCGATACCGCTTTCCAGCAAATCTTCGGGGGGAAAAGGCGAAGTTGCGCCGGTGTTTCGGGCATACAGCTCGACGACTCCGTGGCTCATCGCCCAGATATGGGCGCTGAACATCGACGCGGGCGGGCGCTTTTCCGGCGGAATATGCTGGGACAGGTCCGCGGCCGCTTTTTCAAGAACGGACTTCGCCCGATTGGCGGCCAGGGACAATTCGGGCGTGCGGTTCAGGGATATTCCACTTTCGAACATGGCGATGTAATGCCCGGGATTTTTGCGCGCAAAGGCCAGATACGCACGCCCCGTTGCTTCAAAGGCGGCAAGGGCTGAAGGCTGTCCTTCGTCATAGGCGTATTGCATCAGGTCTGCGAACATCTCAAACCCCTGCCGGGCGGCTTCGGCGATCAGGTCCTCGCGCCCTTGAAAATGACGGTAGACGGCGGCAGGCGTGACACCGGCAGTTTTTGCGGCCTCGGACAACGTGAAACCGGTTGGGCCCTTGTCTTCGATCAGGGACAAGGCAGCCTCGATCAGGGCTTGCTTCAGGTTTCCGTGGTGATAACCGCGTTTCGTCATCCCGGCCTCAGGTGCATTGATTGGGTGTTGGAAGACAAGGACATAGACCACCGATGCATTGTCGTCCAATACATGCTCGTGATGGCATCAACAGGGCAGGGCAGAGCGGCATTTTATGCCTCCCACACGTCCGGGCCACCGCAGATACGGGCATCAACCTCGCCGATACTCTTCTTGTCCTTCTCATCATAGTCCAAGGCATGCAGAACCGTTCGGATGGCCGCAAGGCGTGCGCGTTTTTTGTCGTCAGAACGGACAATTGTCCACGGGCAGGCATCAGAATGCGATCGGGTCAGGGTTTCCGAGATCGACTGCGTGTATTCGCCCCATTTGCTCAGCCCGGCCACGTCGATCGCGCTGAGCTTCCATTGCTTCAAAGGGTCGTTTTCGCGCGCAAGAAAACGGTTCAGTTGTTCTGCACGACCGACATTGAGCCAGAATTTGAAAAAATGGATGCCGTCATTCACCAGGCCCGTTTCAAGTGGCAGGACCTGACGAAAGAACCGCTCACGCTGTTCCTGTGTGCAGAAACCAAAGACATTCTCGACGACGCCTCGGTTGTACCAACTGCGATCAAAGAACACGATCTCTCCTGCGGCGGGCAGATGCGGGATGTAGCGCTGGAAATACCATTGGCTGCGTTCGGCGTCTGACGGCTTGCTGAGAGCCACATTGCGCGCGCCGCGGGGGTTCAGGTTTTCGCGAAACCGCTTGATGGTGCCACCTTTGCCTGCGGCATCGCGGCCTTCGAATATGATGGCAACCCGCTGGTCGGTTTCCTTGACCCAGGATTGCATTTTGACCAATTCAATCTGAAGCAGGTTCATCTGCTCATCATAATCCTTGGTCTTCAATTTTTCGGAATACGGGTAGGTCGGGTTCAGGATATCGCCCTTTTTCGCGTTTTGAATCTCTTCCCGTACAGATTTGGGCGCGTCTTTCCGAAAATACTTCTCGATTGAGCCTTTTCCTGACCGGGCCATATGTCACCTCGCGATAAAATCCATATCTGACTATGGATTAGAGCGTGGGCTAACGCAAACCCGCGCGCTGCGCCGCGCGATCTATCGCGGCGGCAACTTCGGGTGCTGCGACCACCTGTGGCATATGGCCGACACCCGGTAGCTCGATCAACTCGGCCCCGGGGATCTGTTCGATCAGGCGTTCAGAATGCCATTCAAGACCAACGGTGTCATCGGCCGTTCCGTGGATGATTTCCGTCGGAACGGAGATCTCGCCATATCTGGGTTGCAGACGGGTAATTTCGTCCAGCAGGTTGGCGCGCTGCTTGGCGTTTGCATGCATCGAGCCACGCCGGATCGTCAGCCCGGGCCCGAAATGTTCCGCATAGCCTTCGGGCGCCGTTTGCGGTGCAAAAACTTTGTCCAACGCCTGTGTGACGTACCATTCGGGCACGAAAGAGCTGATCAAGGGCAAGGCCAGCAGATTGCCCGCCGTGGTTGACGCAAGTCGGTTGAACCCATCCAAGGGCGTTTCCCATGGGATAGCGGCCGGGGCGATCAGAACCAGAGCCGAGATATTCTCGGGTCGGGTCACGGCCCAGGCCAGCGAGACCGATCCGCCATAGCTCTGCCCGGCCACGATGGGTTTTTCCGCACCAAGCTGAGCCGCCGCCCGTTGCAGGATATCCGCCTGTTCAATGATGGTTTCGCCATCCGGATTGAAGCTTTCGGAATAGCCCAGGCCCGGTCGGTCAAAAACGATCACGCGGTATGACTTGGCCAGAATGGGGGCCAGCGCAAAGGTCATGTCGCGCGTGTTCCCGCTGGAACCGTGGATCAGAACGACATCAGGGCCGTCCCCCATGACCACGGCGTGCACGGCGATGCCGCCCACATCCAGAATCCGACCCTCGGGGGGGAAAGCCGCCTCGGCCAGCGCTTCGTTCCGGGCGCTTCGCCAGGTTGTCAGTATGACAAGGCCCAGAACGGCCAAGCCAAGTGATATCAGGACTTTAGTGGCCAATTTTCGTTATGTCGAAAGGCGTGGTCTGATAGATTTCGTTGACCCAGTTACCGTACAGCAGATGTGCATGACTGCGCCACCGGTTCTGCGGCGTTTTGGTTGGATCATCATCTGGGTAGTAGTTTATCGGCACGTTGATAGGCGTGCCGTTGCTGACGTCCCGATCATATTCCTGTTTCAGCGTGTCACTGTCGTATTCGAAGTGATTGAATATATACAGCGCGCGATGGCCGGGATCTTCGACCAGACAGGGGCCGACATCGTCGCTGCCCAACAGGGTCCTCAGCCCGGGTGCGCGATCGATTTCATCCTGTTTCATTTCCGTCCATCGACTGACCGGAACTACGCAGTCATCCGAGAAACCGCGCAGGAACGGAGACGCCGGGTCCAGGTTGCGATGCCGGAAACACCCAAAGGCTTTTGCGTCCAGCATGTGCTTTTTGACACCGTGAAAATGGTTGATCATCGCCATCCCGCCCCAGCACACACCAAAGGTGGAATGTACGTTGGTTTGGGTCCAGTCGAAGATCTCGCTGATTTCGTCCCAATAGGTGACATCATGAAATTCCAGATGTTCGATCGGGGCACCGGTGATGATCAGGCCGTCGAATTTCTGATCCTTGATCTCCTGAAACGGGCGATAGAACTCGGACATATGCTCTGCGGCGGTGTTCTTGGTCCGGTGTTCGGTCATGCGGATCAAAGACAGATCGATCTGCAACGGGGTTGCCCCGATCAGACGCGCGAACTGGTTTTCGGTCTGGATTTTCTTGGGCATCAGGTTCAGTAATCCGATGCGCAGCGGGCGGATGTCCTGACGCATTGCCTGATCTTCGTCCATGACCATGACGCCCTCTTTGGTCAGGACGTCAAAAGCAGGCAGTTCCGATGGGATTTTGATGGGCATGTGTCAGGCTTCTAAGAGATCAGTGAAAACTGATAGTTAGGCGTTGTTGCGCGTGGTCTCAAGTGTGTGTTCGATCAACTCATCGAAATCGGCGGCATCGCGAATTTTTCCGATGTCGTTGGCGGCAATCGTCACGCCCCAGTTATTCGCCATGGCTTCGTAACGCGGCTGGCGGTGTGCCAAGGCCTGTGCATAGGTCCAACGGACGAAATCATCGGGATCCACATCCGCTTCTGAACAGCCTTGCAGGTCCAGATAATCTGTCCACGCCTTGGTCAGGAATTCGGCCTGATAGGACATCGGCTTTGGGGCTTTGTCAAAACGGCGTACAAGCTCTGCCGTGTGTTCCTCATCCCCCTTCAGCCAGATCATCAGGGTGTGTTGCGAAAGCTGGGACAGTACCCGATCGTTCGGATCTTCGGGGTCTACCCATTCGCAGATCGATCCACCGGTGTCGCAGATGAAATGGGGGTATTTGTACAAACGCTCGGCCCGGTCGATGAAATACTCGGTATCCAGCAGCGCGTGTATTTCGGCCAGCCGAAACTGTTCCTGCCTGCGGCGGTATTCCGGCATCTCCAATCCGCCAAGGGCAGGGTTGCCCGGTTTGCCCAGATAGGCTGCGACCGGAGTCAGATTCGCGAACGAGATATTAGAGCCGATGTAAATGGAATCCGACAGGAGCAGGTCACGCAAGAACGGGACTTTCATCGCCTCGGCCTTCGCATTGTCGGTGATGTACTCGCCCATGTACCGGGTGCCGATGCGATAGTCGATCGAGTAGTGAAACCAGTTCCCCGAGTCCCGAAGTATGTTCGAGACATATGTCTTGCCCAGACCGGACATGCCAAAGAACAGCACCTTCTTGCGGCTTGCCGTGCGCCAGTCTTTGGCTGAATTGTAGATCATCTTGTGCTGTCCCTTTTTTGCCTTTGCTAAATCGGGCAGCGCACGGCGTCAATCACGGCGGCCAGCTCGGTTCAATACCAGAAGACCCATGGCAAGGATGACAAAGCCGAAATAGGCATTCGGCGGCAGCGCTTCGTTCCGCAGAATTGCGCCAAGCACGATGGCGACAGGAGGGATAACAAGCGTCACCAGCATCAGGTTGCCGCTGCCCGCCATTGCCAGGACTCGATAGTACAAAAGATATGCCCCCGCTGTTGCCACAATGGCGTAATAGCCAATCGCAACCCAGGTAATCGCGGGTAGGGCAAGTGTTGGCACCCCGTCCGTCATGAGCGCCAGCGGCAGGATCAGCACAGTCGAACCGGTCAGCATTCCTGCTGCCGCGACTACGGGATGAAGGTCAGACAGATGATGCCGCGCCCAAGCCGCCGCAAAAGCATACGACAGCGTTCCGGCCAACACGGCAAGCTGCGCTGTGTTTTGCAGGCTGAAAGACGTGAAGGTCTTTAGTCCGATCGTGATCGAGACACCGAGAAAACCCAAAACGACTCCGATAACCCGGGCTTGTGTCAAACGCTCATCTTTGAAAAACAGCGCCGCAACCAGAACGCCAAAGATGGCTGTGGTCGCGTTCAGAATGGCCGTAAGACCAGAATCGATGTAAAGCTGACCCCATGCCATCAAGCTGAACGGGATGACATTGTTCAGCAATCCCATGATCAGAAATGCACCCCAGATGCGCACAGAGCGGGGCAGCGAAAGCCCCTTGCCCCAAGCCACCAGCCACAGCACCAGCATCGCCCAGAACGTGCGGTGCAGAACCGATGTCATAACGGGAATGGAGTCCAGAGCGATCCGGATGGCTACAAAGGATGCGCCCCAGATGACGGCCAGAAGAAGAAGCTCGACCCAGGCGCGCCGAGAAAGGTGTTTTTGCGTGTTCATGGCCGCACAATTTCATTCATTCGACAGATATACGACCCGAAACCTGCGCATAAAAAAGGCCCCGCTGATACAGCGGAGCCTAAGATGAAAACACCTTGGATTTAGTTCAGAGCGTAAGTGATCTGAAACCCAACACTCCAGGCGCTATTGCCGCTGAAGGTGGCTGTTTGCCCAAAGGCGCCATCTGCCGTTGCATCACCGATGTCAGTGTAGCGTACGCCACCGGAAATTTTGGCATTCTCCAACGAATATGTTCCGCCCAGACCAACGCTCCAGAACCCGTCGGTCGGGCCGAGGTTGGATACAGGAGTACCCTGAGAAGACTCATAGCCTAGTGTTACAGCACCGCTGAACTCTTCCGAGAATTGATACCCCAAGCCCAACGAATAGGTGAAGGTCGCATCGTCGTAGTCAACAAGGTTGCTGGTCGGCGGGTAGTTTGGCGGGTTGTACACCAGCTGTGGCCAGTCGACCCAACGAACAGAACCAAACAACAGCGTTTTAGGCGCGACGCCCGTCTGAAAGTCTAGGTTGATCGACTGGGGCGTCTCAATTTCGCTGTTTGTGTTGAAGGTGGCCACGGTCCCGGGTGGAATCGGAGGGAACGGTGGTGGGTTCAGAGATTCTGTTTGCGATAGATCGTGGCTGATCTTGGAGTTGTATGTCAGTGACACACGTGCTGCGATTTCCGGTTTCTCCCATGCAACCCCGATAACGTAGCCGAATGCAGTGTCGGCATTGGTGTCAACCTGGTACCCTGCTGCAAGCGGGACAGTGACAGAAGCCTTCACACGCTGTGCTCGAATACCGCCGATTGCGCTGAACCCGCCATCGAATTTGTAACGCAGCAATGCCGTAATGGCGTCCGTGTCTGCTGTAGCCCTCAAAACATCGGTACGACCACCCGGAATAGGGTTGATCGAAAGAGGGTAGGTGTTTGCGTATTCAATGTCGGCCCCAAAGGGCTGGTCATACATGATCGCGAAATCGAGCTTTTCGGTCAGTGACGTTTTATAACCCAGATGCGGTGTGAAAAAGTCGTTCGCAACTTCTCCGGAATCGACCGGCTGCCCGATGTTTGGTCCAGCCAAAGCAGGCATGGTGCCCGTTACGCTGGGGTTGGTGTATCCCAACCGGAACTGGACTGCTGACCCTTCTTCGAAGATCAGGTTGATGCCCTGACCACTTCGATCCAGGCCGCCTGCGTATCCTGCCGTCGCTCCAACACACAAAGCGCAGGTCGCGAGTAGTGTTTTTTTCATTCTGTCCTCCCTAACAATCTCAGGCGGGTTTCAATGGCGTTTGGCTGAGTGTTACGAACGCCTATCCCGTGTATGATGAGCGATACTCTCTTTTTGGTTACTTTAAGGTCAACTGGTGACGGTGCGTTACGTATTGCGACTACTGTTTTCAACTGTTGCTAAACTGTTACGGCTTTCAGACCAGATATTCAGGAATATTCCTGAAAAGATGATCGCCGCACCGATCAGAACCCAATGGTCAATGGGTTCGTGGTACAGGATCATTCCGACCACAGCGATGGTGGGAAGCCTCGCAAAATCAAATGGGATCACAACTGTCGCCGGGGCGATCGCCAGCGCGTTGGTAATGCAGAAATGTGCCAGCAGCCCCGCCAGACCGACCAGAACCAAAAACGGAGCGGTTTGCGCCGTGGGCAAGGCAATCTGCCCATCAAAACCGGCTGCGATGGCCCCAAGCACCGCCTGCATGGAAGTAAGCCAGAAAACGATGCACCCGATGCTGGCAAAACGAGTGAGGTTTTTTGTTGTAATCGTTGTAAATGCGAAGAAAATCGCAGACGCGGCTGCGGTAGCAAGGCCAGGGCTTAAAGGCGCACTGCTTGGGCGCGTGACAATCAGAACACCAGCAAAACCGATAAGTGCTGCCGTTATTTTGAGGGGCGTCAGACGTTCGTTCAGCAGCAGCGGCGACAGCAGGATCACCCAAAGCGGCTGTGTGAATTCCAGCGCGAATACCTGCGCCAGAGGCGCAACAGCGACCGCATAGAACCAAAGATTCTGCCCTGTGAAATGCAGGGTGTTTCGCAGGGCGTGCAACCCCAGGCGTTGCGTGGAAACCTGAATCCAACCTCCTGTGGCCGTGAGTACGAGGGCGACAACAAGAAACCCGACGAGGCTTCGATACATCATGATCTCGAAGGTGTCGTGCACGAGGCTCAATTCGCGACCGGCAACCGCCATCGAGGAGAAGGACGCGATGGCTCCGGTCATCCACAAGGCGGCCTTGAATGTGTTTTTTTGTGTCTGATTCACGTACCGCACCCCGGCCTGGCCGCGCGGTCACGGCCTCGATATCGGGGCTTTCGCTACGCGATCAAAAAGATTGAATTCGTTGAATCATTGAAACGCTTATGAAGCGTCAGGTTCAAGGCCGTGCCCGACTTTTTCAGGCACGGCTAGGGAAGATTTCCCGGGATCGGGTCGTTTTGGCGTCGAACGAGGTTGCGTTTTACCGGATCATTCCCACTCGATGGTTCCGGGGGGTTTCGAGGTGATGTCATATGTGCATCGGTTGATGCCTTTGACCTCGTTGATGATCCGGGTTGCCGTTTCGCCAAGGAACTCATGGCTGAACGGATAGTAATCCGCCGTCATCCCATCGACCGAGGTGACGGCCCGCAACGCACAGGCATAGTCATAGGTGCGCCCGTCGCCCATCACGCCGACGGTGCGGACGGGAAGGATGGCAACGAAAGCCTGCCAGATGTCATCATAAAGCCCGTGTTTGCGGATCTGATCGATGTAGATCGCGTCGGCCTCGCGCAGAATCTCCAGCTTTTCGCGGGTGATCTCGCCAGGGCAGCGAATGGCCAGACCCGGACCGGGGAAGGGGTGGCGCCCGATGAAGCTCTGCGGCAGACCAAGTTCGCGACCCAAGGCACGGACTTCGTCTTTGAACAATTCGCGCAGCGGTTCGACCAGTTTCAAGCCCATCTTTTCCGGCAGGCCGCCCACGTTGTGGTGGGACTTGATCGTTACGGAAGGCCCGCCCGAGAACGACACCGATTCGATCACATCGGGATAGAGAGTGCCCTGAGCCAGGAATTCGGCGCCGTCGATGGTATCGGCGTGTTGCTGGAACACGTCGATGAACAGCTTTCCGATGATTTTGCGTTTGGTCTCGGGGTCGCTCTGACCTTCCAGTTCGCCAAGGAACAACTCGGATTCGTCGGCGTGGATCAACTGAATGTTGTAGTTGTCCCGGAACATGCCGACGACTTCTTCGGCCTCATTCTTGCGCAGCAGCCCATGGTCGACGAAGACGCAAGTCAGCTGATCCCCGATTGCTTCGTGAATAAGGATCGCGGCAACCGAGCTGTCAACGCCACCGGACAATCCGCAAATGACCTTTTTGTCTCCGACTTGTTCGCGGATCTTGCGGATCATCTCTTCGCGATAGGCGCCCATGGTCCAGTCGCCCTTGAACCCGGCCAGCTTTACGAAGTTTTCATACAGTTTCGCGCCTTTTGGCGTATGGTGTACCTCGGGGTGAAACTGCACGGCATAGAAGTGCCGCGATGGATCGGCCGTGATCGCATAAGGTGCGTTGGGCGAGGTTCCGAATACCTCGAACCCCGGTGCGATTTCACTGACATGGTCGCCATGGCTCATCCAGACTTGTTCATCGCCGTCCGCGAACCAGCCTTCCAGGATATCCAATTTGTCTTTGGGTGTAACAAATGCCCGACCAAACTCGGCTGTGCCATGGCCACTTTCGACCTTGCCGCCAAGCTGATGCATCATCACCTGCTGACCATAGCAGATGCCCAGAATCGGAACGCCGTAATCAAAAATCTCTTGCGGGGCGCGGGGCGAGCCCTCGCGCGTTACGCTGTCCGGACCGCCCGAGAAAATCACGGCGCGCGGCGCCATTTCCCGCACGAAATCCATCGTGACATTCTGGTAAGGGTGAATTTCACAATAGACATTCAGCTCGCGCAGGCGGCGGGCGATAAGCTGCGTAACCTGGCTGCCGAAGTCGATGATCAGAAGGCGGTCGTGGGATGTCTGGGTCATAACCGGCTCATAAGTTGCAAGCCTTGCATGTGCAAGCGGTATGGCGTCATTTGGTACAAAAGCTGAGTCAAACCGGTGGAAAGATCAGGTGCCATGTCAAAGATCGAGTTCAGAACGGCTGATGTGGCGGATGCGGATAAGGTAACGCGGTGCCTGGAAAGTGCTTATGCAGATGCAATGAGCCGGATCGAAGATCTGCCGGACGTTACTGCCGGAATCGCGGATGACATCAAGACCCATCGCGTCGTGGTTGCGATATCCGGCGGTATAGTCGGGGTCATCGTTTTTGACCAAGTTGACGACGCAATCATGGTGTACAACCTTGCGGTTGCGCCCGAAGCCCAAGGGCAGGGGGTTGCGCGGCAATTGATGCAGTTTGCCCAAGAAGAAGCACAGGCGCGGAATCTGTCCAAGTTGAAGTTGCGAACTCATAAAATGATGAAAGACACTATTGCGATGTATCGGCACATGGGCTGGAAAGTGACGGATCAGGCGCGCAGCGGCCTTACCATGGAGAAAGCGTTGGCGGCCGATCCTGACTGACCGGCCTGGGGCGGCAATGTCGCTTTTCCCCCCAGAGCGCCGCAATCCCTATGCTTGAGTTCCGGCAAACCTGTATCAAAACGCTCAATCTAACCAATCAGACGGGATTTTCTCATGGCAGAGGCAAACACCCGGCGCAGGGCGAGAGGTGGCGGTGGCGCTGCCCGCCGTGCCGAGCGTACCGCAGTTCGTATCGAGACTGCGAAATACATCGAACGCAACATTCCGAATTTCGAGATCCTCAACGAAGAGGCGCTTGAGATTATCGAAAACAACGCTGAAACCGTGCTGGAAGAAATCGGCGTCAACTTTGTCGACAATCCAGCCGCTTTGGAACGTTGGCGCGACGCAGGCGCGGATATTGACGGTGAGCGTGTGCGCATTCCGCGAGGTCTGGCCCGTGAACTGATCAAGACAGCCCCCAGCCAGTTTACCCAGCACGCCCGCAACCCCGAAAAATCGGTTGTGATCGGTGGCCGCAACATGGTTCTGGCCCCGGTCTACGGTCCTCCGTTCGTGCGTGATGCACAGGGTGGTCGACGCTATGCAACCATGGACGATTTCAACAAGTTCGTGAAACTTGCCTACATGTCCAAGTGGTTGCACCACTCGGGCGGTACGGTGTGCGAGCCGACCGACATTCCGGTGAACAAGCGCCATCTGGACATGCTGAAGGCGCATATGACCCTGTCGGACAAGCCTTTCATGGGCTCGGTAACCGATCCCAGCCGGGCACAGGATTCGGTTGAAATGTGCGAAATCCTGTTCGGCAAGGAATTCGTGCAGGAAAACACCGTGATGACCTCGCTGACCAACATCAACTCGCCGATGACATTCGACGATGTGATGATGGGCTCGTTGGAGGTTTATGCGCGCAACAATCAGGCCTGCATCATCTCGCCCTTCATCGTGGGCGGAGCGATGGCGCCGGTCTCGGTGGCCGGTACTTTGACCCAGGTTCTGGCCGAGGTCATGGCCGGCGTTGCCTACAGCCAGATCATCCGTCCGGGTGCCCCCGTGATCTTCGGTGCATTTGTGACATCGATCGATATGAACTCGGGCGCGCCGACCTTCGGCACTCCCGAAGCTGCGCATATCACTTATGGTGCCGGCCAGCTGGCACGTCGTCTGAACCTGCCATACCGGTCGGCCGGGTCGTTCTGCGGCTCGAAACTGCCGGATGCGCAGGCAGCTTATGAAACAGCGAATTCGCTGAACATGGGTCTGCTGTCGGGCGTGAACTTCATGCTGCATTCCTGCGGTTGGCTGGAAGGCGGTCTGGTCGCCGATTTCGAGAAGTTCGTCATGGATGCGGATCAGTTGGGAGTGCTGCATTCACTGGCCAAGGGCGTTGCATATGATGAAAACGCGCAGGCCATGGACGCAATCCGCGAAGTCGGTCCGGGTGGTCACTATCTCGGTTGTGCCCACACGCAGGCCAACTTCAAGGAATCCTTCTGGAAATCCGAAGTGCTGGATTACAAGCCATATGAAACCTGGCAGGAAGAAGGCGCGCGTGACACACGGGCTTTGGCGACGGCACGGGTTGAACATTTGCTGGCCAATTATCAGCAACCCCAGATTGACCCGGATATCGCAGCGGCGCTGGAAGCCTATATCGCCGAGAAAAAGGCCTCCATGCCGGATGCATTCGGTTGATTATTGAAGAACCGAGGCGCGGCTGGCCTGATACAGCTGCGCCTCACCCAACAGCGCAATAAGAAGATCCAGATGCCGCACCAATGAATAGGCGGCATCATCTTCTTTTCGCAGTTCATTTATCTCTCTTTCCATCTCGAGCAAACGCAGAAGCGCCTGACCTGAACCGGGCAGCGACCCGTATCCCAGGATGCGTTGCAGATGCCTGTCCCGATTGTAATCCCGCGCCCCGAATCTGGCAGCACGCGCCAACATGCGTGGGCGGCGGAGGGTTGCGATCATTGTCATCAGGTCCTGCATGTCATGTGTCCCTTTTCAGAAAATTGATGGGTCCTGTTTTGCACAACCTAAGCGGGTGTTGCCTTAGTCAGAGTCTCCCCGAACGATGGTTTCACGACTGTTTATCTTTTTGAATCAAATCTGGTTCTTGCCTTGTGTGGTTAACGAACGAGTAACGAATGGACCTCTAGTTAGATTTGGTTAACCCACATTCCGAGGGCGAAAAGTGGCAGTTTGTTTTGTCGACGAGGGCAAATAATTATGGAAAACAACATGGCTTTCACCATTCCGGCATGGGTTCCAGAAGGGGCGCAAAGATACCTTGCTCATACCGAGACCGGTCGCTCGATCCGCGATATCGCGCGATCAGCCGGGTGCCATGCGTCAACTATCCTCAGGCAAATTCGACGCATCGAAATGCGCCGCGACGATCCATTGGTGGATGCGGCGTTGCAATCGCTTGCAGAGACACATTTTTCAGCTTCGGATTGCGCCGACGGTCCGGCAAGCGGGTCAGAAAACGCGGCTGAAGAAGAGTTTGAAAATGAGGCACTGCGTGTGTTGCGCCGCCTGAGTGAGACGGGTTCGGTCCTTGCCGTGGCCGAGGAAATGGACAAGGCGGTCGTCGTACGCGACACTGGCAATGCCGGGGCAACAAGAACCGCGGTCGTAGAGTGCAGGATCGCGCAGGCCTTGGCCTTGAAAGACTGGATAACCTGCGACAATCCCGGTCGTATTTCGCGATATCGGATTTCCGCAGCCGGGCGAACGGCGCTAAGTCACTTGATCGCCAAGGCAGAAAACAAGGCGCGTGCCGGGACTGACTTTGGTTTTGCCGAAGCTCAAACTCCCTTTCAGGGCAGGTCTTCAGGCGGGTCCGCCGAGCGGGTCAAGCGCATTCGGTACAGTGCCGCGGAAAGCCCGTTGATTGCATTGTCGCGCAGACGGGATCGTGACGGAAAACCGTTTCTGGATGAATCCCTTGTCAGCGCCGGCGAGCGCTTGCGCGAAGATTTCGAGCTGGCACAGATCGGGCCTCAGGTTTCACAGAACTGGGATCGTTTTCTGACGACAGGTGGTCGAAGCAGCTTTGACAGTGAAAGCCATGGAGGAAAGGGGGTTTCTGATGCGAAGGACCGCGTTGCTCGCGCCTTGTCCGACCTGGGGCCGGGGCTGAGTGATGTTGCGTTGCGATGCTGTTGCTATCTGGAAGGGTTGGAGCTGGCGGAAAAGCGAATGGGTTGGTCAGCACGGTCCGGAAAGATCGTCCTGCGGATCGCCTTGCAACGGCTGAAACGGCATTATCAGGAACAGGCGGAACGAGACCGGATGATCGGCTGAACAGAAAAAAAGGCCCGGTGTATACGGGCCTTTTCTTTGGATTTGCGGCTTAGGCCATTTCAGGTTCTGCCGACGCCTTCAGGTGCTTCATCAGGTTTTCCGGCGAGGACACGCCATAGGGGTCTTCCGGGCAGTTATCCATCAGCCCGGGCTCTTCGAACCACGCCTCGACAACGCCATCATTGACGATGGCCGCGTAGCGCCACGAACGCATTCCGAAACCCAGATTGTCCTTTTCGACCAACATGCCCATTTTCCGGGTGAACTCCCCCGATCCGTCGGGGATGACTTTTACGTTCTTCAGGTTCTGATCCTGGGCCCATTTGTTCATCACGAAGCTGTCGTTGACGGACATGCAGTAAATCTCGTCGATCCCCATGGCCTTGAAATCGGCATAGCCGTTCTCAAATCCAGGCAGCTGATAAGTCGAACAGGTCGGGGTGAACGCACCCGGCAATGAGAACAGGATCACGCGCTTACCGGCGAAATAGTCGGCTGTCGTCTTGTCTTCCCAACGGAATGGGTTTGGTCCTTCGATGGAATCGTCGCGGACGCGGGTGTGAAAGGTCACGTCGGGCAGTTTTGCGCCGGTTTTCATAGTCAAACTCCTGTGATTCACATGTGATTTAGGTGTGAATTAAAACAGTTCTAAACCGCATTCAATCGCGTAAACGCTGCGATTGCGAATAAGGCCAACGTCTTGCTAGATGTTGAAATTAAATTGCAAATACGAATACGCGCATGATGTATTTCTGCGCTTGCGAGGGTACAACGCATAGCGGCTATGCGCCGCTGGTCTAACACCGCGCTTCTGACTATGTTATGAGCAAGAAGAGTTGACCCAAAGTCAGGAAAACGACCGTGCGAGATCTGAAGATCCCCGAAGAGCGCCATCCGGAAAAAGCCCATCGTCCGGACAATGCACAGCCCAAAAAGCCGAACTGGATCAGGGTCAAGGCACCTGGTGGCAAGGGCTATGCGGATACGCGGCGGATCATGCGCGACAACAATCTGGTGACGGTCTGCGAAGAAGCGGGGTGCCCCAACGTAGGAGAATGCTGGAGCCAAGGTCATGCCACCATGATGATCATGGGCGAGATTTGTACGCGCGGCTGCACCTTCTGCAACATTGCAACCGGTCGCCCCGACGACCTTGACGCGTTTGAGCCGGGTCGCGTGGCCCATGCGGTCGAAAAACTTGGCCTGAACCACGTGGTGATCACCTCGGTGGACCGTGACGACCTGCAAGACGGCGGGGCCGAGCACTTTGCGCAGACAATTCGCGCGGTACGTCATCGTTCTCCGAAAACCACGATCGAGATTCTGACGCCGGATTTCCTGAAATGCGACAGCACGGTCCTTGAGATTGTGGTCGAAGCGAAACCGGATGTGTTCAACCACAATCTGGAAACGGTACCGGGTCTCTACCCCGAAGTGCGCCCGGGGGCGCGGTACTTTCATTCCCTGCGTCTGCTACAGCGGGTGAAAGAACTTGATCCGTCGATCTTCACCAAATCGGGCATCATGGTCGGGTTGGGCGAAAACGAACAGCAAGTGCGTCAGGTCATGGATGACATGCGCGCGGCGGATATCGATTTCCTGACCATCGGCCAGTACCTGCAACCGACACCGAAACATCACGGAGTGGATCGGTTCGTAACCCCAGAAGAGTTCGCATCTTACGAAAAGGCGGCTTATGGCAAGGGGTTCCTGATGGTATCCGCGACGCCTCTGACCCGGTCTTCATACCACGCGGGCGACGATTTCGCCCGGCTTCGCGCGGCCCGGCAAGCAAAGCTACAGCAAGCGTGACGCCGGAGCGGATCGCGCAGCTCATCCGCCTGCGCCACGAGTTTCACCAACAGCCAGAGCTTTCGGGGCAGGAGGAGAATACCGCGGCGCGGGTTGCGGATCTTTTGCGCCAAGCGGGTGCGGACAGGGTTTTGTGTGGCATCGGCGGGCACGGTGTTGCGGCGGTTTACGAAAGCGGTGTTACCGGCCCCACAGTTGGAATTCGATGCGAGCTGGATGGGCTGCCAATTCAGGAACTCTCGGATCTGGAATATGCATCTCAGATTGCAGGCAAAGGGCATCTGTGCGGCCATGATGGCCACATGGTGATGGTTCTCGGGGTGGCGGAGGCGTTGAAGGAACAGCGCCCAAAATCTGGCCGCGTGGTTCTGATCTTCCAACCCGCCGAGGAAACCGGACATGGTGCGATTGCATATCGGGCCGATCCTCAGTTCGCTGAGGTTGCCCCTGACATCGTGCTGTCTCTGCATAATTTGCCGGGGCTGGAGCTGGGCGCGGTGGAACTGTGTGAAGGTCCCGCGAATTGTGCCTCGCGCGGGATGCAAATCGTTCTGACAGGCAAAACCTCACACGCAGCGGCCCCTCAGGACGGCGTGTCACCGGCAGTTGCATTGTCCACGTTGATTCCGGCATTGGCCAACTTGGGGGCGGGTGGCGACTTGGATGACACCTACGCTTTGACCACGGTCACCCATGCCACTCTGGGCGAGCGCACAGTCGGTGTCGCACCGGGACAGGCCGAACTGTGGGTGACCCTGCGTACGGTTTCGGACGCGCGGATGGAAAGCCTGATGACCGAGGCCGAAACTCTGGTCAAAAACACGGCGGAGGCCGAAGGTCTGGCGTTCGAAATCAGCTATGACGAGGTGTTCGAAGCCTGCGTCAATGACCGTGAAACCGTTTCGGTTTTGGCCAAAGCCTGTGCCGATCGGGGCGTCGCGTGCAGGCTGGTCGATCAGCCACAGCGTTTTTCCGAAGACTTCGGCCAATTTGGCAAAGGCGCGCAGGCGGCCATGTTCTGGTTGGGGGCGGGGCAGGACCATCCGCAACTGCACAACCCGGATTACGATTTCCCGGATGCGCTTATTCCGATTGGAACCGGGGTTTTCCTGAGCGCGATTGATGTCGCACTTAGCAACAACTACTAGACGCCATCCACTTATTTGACCAGATCACCAACGATTCCAAAGGCTTCTATAACTGTCTTTGTATCATCAGATATCGAGAGTATTTCATCATCCACCCGGATATAGCGCTGGCCGGGCCCCAAAGGCTTGAGCTTCCAGTTGTCGAGATCGTCGATATAGTCAAAACTCAGATCACCCGGCAGCTTCTGCCCGCGCGTGTATCTTTTGATTTGACCGGGCGGTACGGCTTTGCCGTTTGACTTGATGGATTTCTCTACCTTGTTTTTATTGGCACCTTGCCCTTTGCCCTTGTTGTCTTTTGCAGCACCCGAACTTGCAAGTGCTACGATCGCTATAACGACGCCGGCTGTCGCAACTACACGCTTCATCCATAATCCTCCCGAGCTGATAGGAAGAGTAAGGGCGCGCAAATAAGTTTGTCTATTATTATTCGGGTTTTTGAATTTGAGGCGCTGGGTAGCCACTCAAATTGCCCGGGTAAAGTGCGGCTAGTCCTCGGTAAACCGGACTTTGCCGATAAACGGCAGGTTGCGGTTGCGCTGAGCGTAATCGATCCCGTAACCCACGACGAATTCATCCGGAATTTCAAAGCCTATCCAGTCTGACCGGAAATCAACTTCGCGACGGCTGGGTTTGTCGAGCAGGGCAATCGACTTGAGCCGTTTCGGCTTGCGGCTGCGGAGCAGGTTGGTGACGTGGTTCAGCGTGTGTCCGGTGTCGACGATATCTTCGACCACCAGCACGTCGCGGCCTTCGATGGCGCCGCGCAAGTCCTTGAGAATGCGTACTTCCCGGCTGCTCTCCATCGAATCGCCATACGAGGACGCCTCAAGGAAATCCACTTCGATCGGCAGGTCCAGTTCCCGCACCAGATCGGCGATGAAGACGAAACTGCCGCGCAGCAATCCTACGACGACAAGCTTGTCCGTGTCGCCGAACTCATCCGTTATTTCGCGGCATAACTCTTCGATCCGCGCCGCGATGGCCTTGGCCGAGATCATCTCATCTATCACATAAGCGCGGTTAGTCATCGCAGCCCCCTTGATCTTTGGCGCGCAACATACGACATGACGCGCCATTGTCACCTGTAAATACCGGACATCATGCCAATCCATTCGGAAACCCGCCACCTGCCATACACAGCCCAGCAGATGTATGATCTTGTTGCGGATGTGGGCAGCTACCCAAAGTTTCTGCCCTGGTGCGCCGCGGCCCGGATCCGCAAGACCTATGCGGTCGGTGCGGCCGAGGTGATGGAGGCCGATCTGGTCATTTCGTTCAAGGTGTTTCGCGAACGGTTCGGCAGCCGGGTGACCCTGTTTCCAGATCAGAAGAATATCGATACCGAGTATCTGGACGGGCCTTTCAAATACATGAAATCCGACTGGCAGTTCGAGGACGCGCCCGACGGGGGGTGCAACATCTCGTTCCATGTGGATTTCGAATTCACGAACGCCATCCTTCAGGGGATCATCGGCGTTGTGTTTAACGAAGCCATGCAGCGGATCGTCCGCGCCTTCGAGGCGCGTGCGAAAGAACTCTACGGCTAGGCCTTTACGCGGCAAGGGCGCACGCTAGACTGCGCTCATGACGGATTTCACAGCAGCATTGGCCACCTTCGCGGCCGGCCCGGTTTCAACGACGGCTCAGGCGCGGATTGTCACGTCGCTGTCCGTTCTGGATTGGATGGCGGTTGGTCGTGCAGGGGCGTCCGAGCCGGTGTCTTGCATAGTTCGCGATATGGTTCTGGCCGAGGGCGGGAACGCTCAGGCCCATCTGTTCGGAGGGGGCGCGGCCCCATTGCGCGGCGCAGCTTTGGTGAATGGAACCATATCCCACGCGCTGGATTACGATGACACGCATTTCGCGCATATCGGGCATCCGTCAGTCGCCATCCTGCCTGCGACCCTTGCCGTGGCCGAGTGGGATGACCGCATTCTGGTTGATCTGCTCGAAGCCGCGCTGGTCGGTATGGAAACGTCAATCCGTGTCGGCCTGTGGCTGGGCAGGGGGCATTATCAGGCCGGGTTTCACCAGACAGCGACATCCGGTGCATTCGGGGCCGCTGTCGCCGTGGGGCGGTTGCTTGGATTCGACAAGGTTCAGATGCGGTCCGTATTGGGTTTGACGGCAACGCGCGCGGCCGGGTTGAAGGCCCAGTTCGGAACAATGGGCAAGCCTTACAATGCCGGGCTTGCCGCTTCGGCAGGGGTCGAGGCGGCTGTGCTTGTTCAGCGTGGATTTCAACCCAACGCCGACGCGCTGGAAGGCACGTATGGATTTGGTGCGACACATCAGGGTGCAGCGGATCAAGGCGCGCTGGATGGTTTGGGCGATGAATGGTTGTTCGAAACGGTAAGCCACAAGTTCCACGCCTGTTGTCACGGCCTGCACGCGGCGTTGGAGGCGGCGCGCGCGCTGGACATCGCGGAACCCGAAGTGGCCGAGATCAAAATCAAAACCCATCCCCGTTGGATGAGTGTGTGCAATCAGCTTTCGCCCACAACCGGGCTGGGGGCCAAGTTCTCTTACCGGACGGTCATCGCAATGCAGGCGCTGGGTTATGATACGGCTTTGCCGGGCAGCTACACCGACAAGGTCTGCGCGGACCCGCGCATTACGTCTCTGCAAGATCGCATCACGGTCGAAGCGGAAGAAAACCTGTCGGAAACGCAGGCGCATCTGGCCTTGCTGCGTCGCGACGGTATCCGCCGCGAGGCGACGCATGACCTGCTGACCCCAATGTCGCTGTCTGACCGCGAGGATCGTGTGCGCGCCAAAGCGTCGAAGCTGATCGGAACGGATGAGGCGGACGCGATCTGGTCGATGCTGCGCACCGGCGGTCGCGCCCGTGATCTGGCCGAACGTATGGCGGGTTAAGCCACGCGCCAGTGCAGCGGAAAACCGGGGTCGAACACCGTGACAGGTCCATCGCCCGTGTCGATCTTTGACGGGTATGCAACCGGCTCGCCTTTGGTCAGGGTAATCGTCTCTTCGTTCACAGGCAGGCGGTAGAAGCCCGGCCCGTTGAGAGAGACGAACGCCTCGAGCTTGTCCAGTGCACCTTCGCGGTCGAACATCTCGGCCACCAGAGACATGGTATTCGTCGCGGTGAAACACCCCGCACAGCCGCAGGCCATTTCTTTGTTTGCATCCGTGTGCGGAGCGCTGTCCGTGCCCAGGAAGAACCTCGGGTCGCCCGAGGTGGCGGCAGCCAGCAAAGCCTGGCGATGTTCCTCGCGCTTGGCGACCGGCAGGCAATAGTAATGCGGTTTGATCCCGCCCACCAGAATATGGTTGCGGTTGATGATCAGGTGGTGCGCGGTGATCGTCGCACCCAGATCCGTTTCGTTGGCTTTGACATAGTCCACGCCATTGGACGTGGTGATATGTTCCATCACCACGCGCAGACCCGGCGTCGATTTTCGGATTGGGTCCAGAACGCGGTCGATGAACACAGCCTCGCGGTCAAAGATGTCGATCTCGGCGTCGGTCACTTCACCATGGACACACATGGGCAGGCCGATCTCGGCCATTTTCTCCAGAACCGGGCGCACTTTGTCAAAGTCACGCACGCCCGAGGCCGAATTGGTCGTGGCCCCTGCGGGGTACAGCTTGACCGCTTTTATCAGCCCGCTGGCATGGGCGGCGGCGACGTCCTGCGCATCTGTATCCTCGGTCAGGTACAGAGTCATCAGTGGCTCGAACACCATGCCGTCGGGCAGGGCGGCCAGGATTCTGTCGCGGTAAGCGGCGGCCTGATCCCCGCGTACAACGGGCGGCACGAGGTTCGGCATAATGATTGCACGGGCGAAATGACGTGCAGTTTCGGGCAGAACGGCCTGCAACATGGCGCCATCGCGCAGATGCAGATGCCAATCGTCGGGGCGGCGGATCGTGAGGGTATCAGTCATGGCCTTCCGCTAGCATAGCTGCTCCGAAAGACCAACCAGCCCGGAACGAGTTGCCGAAAAAACTTGTCAACCAACCGGAACGTCGTAGCTCTGACAGGGGCTAGGGCCTTGACGCAAAGGCGCTTGCGTGACCTGTTTGTCCGCGAAGTAGAGAGGAATTCCATGACGCAGCCAAATTCCATCGATGCCGTGCAGCAGATGCTGGGACGTCAGGGCTATGTCTGCGGACGGGCCCTTGCCACGGTTGTGTTCCTGTCGCTGAAGCTTGGACGCCCGTTGTTTCTGGAAGGCGAAGCCGGAGTTGGAAAGACGGAAATCGCCAAGGCGCTGGCATCCGGTCTGAACCGCCGTTTGATCCGGTTGCAGTGCTACGAAGGTCTGGACGCGTCCTCGGCCGTTTACGAATGGAACTTTCCGGCGCAGATGGTTGCGATCCGAACGGCCGAAGCTTCGGGCGGGGCCGACCGGGGCGCGTTGCAGGCGGAACTGTTTTCGGATGAATACCTGATCGAACGCCCCTTGCTGCAAGCAATGCGCCCCGACGAAAACGGAGCACCGGTTCTTCTGATCGACGAACTGGACCGGACCGATGAACCGTTCGAAGCCTTTCTGCTGGAAGCTCTCAGTGATTTTCAGGTCACGATCCCTGAACTGGGCACCGTTGCAGCACCCCAACCACCCATTGTGATTGTCACGTCGAACCGGACCCGCGAAGTGCACGATGCGCTCAAGCGTCGCTGCCTGTATCACTGGGTCGATTATCCCGATTTCGAACGCGAGATCGAAATTCTGCACGCGCGCGCGCCCGAGGCCGCCGATGCGCTCAGCCGCGAAGTCGTGGCTTTCGTTCAGCGTCTGCGCACCGAGGACCTGTTCAAGAAACCCGGCGTGGCCGAAACCATTGACTGGGCCAAATGTCTGCTGGCGCTGGACGTGATGAACCTTAGCCCCGAGGTGATCGGTGACACGCTGGGGGCGATTCTGAAATATCAGGACGACATCCAGAAGCTGCAAGGGTCTGAGGCCAAGCGCATTCTGGATGAGGCCAAAGCGACGCTTGAACCGGCCTGACGCGCTATGGCCGAGCAAATCCCGCTGGAGATTCCCGACAACCCGAAGCTGGCGCAGAACATCACCCATTTTGCCCGCGCGCTGCGGAAGGCGGGGCTGCCGATTGGTCCGGGGCGGGTGATCGATGCAATTCGTGCGGTACAAGCCGCGGGTTTTACCCGGAAACGGGATTTCTACTGGACGCTGCACGCCTGTTTCGTGAACCGCCCCGAACATCGCACGGTGTTTGCGCAGGTCTTCCGAATGTACTGGCGCGACCCGCGATACATGGAACACATGATGGCCATGATGCTTCCTGCCATTCGGGGCGTGCAAGAGGAGCGTAAGGCGGATGCCGGTGAAAAGCGCGCAGCCGAGGCCCTGCTGGATGGTATCGAACGTGACGCGCCCCAGCCGGCTGCGCAAGACGAGGGCGAAACCGAAATCGAGATTGACGCCACGCAAACGGCATCGTCCGAAGAGCGTCTTCGCAACCTGGACTTCGAACAGATGAGCACCGCAGAAATCGCGCAAGCCAAACGCGTATTGGCGCGGATGACCCTGCCGGTCAAACCCATTGAGTCGCGCCGCGGACAGGCCAGTCATCTGGGGCACCGTATCGACCGTGCCCGCACCTTGCGCGCAGCCATGCGGCAAGGGGGCGAGTTGCGTGACATCGCCCGGCTACAACCCAAACCGCGATGGCCAAATCTAGTTGCGCTTTGCGATATCTCGGGCTCGATGAGCCAGTACAGCCGTGTCATCCTGCATTTCCTGCACACGGTCTCGAACGCCAAGGGGGCGGGTTGGGCCAAGGTTCATGCCTTCACGTTCGGCACGCGCCTGACCAACATAACCCGCCACTTGCATCATCGGGATGTCGACGCAGCGCTCGCCGCTGCCGGGGCCGAGGCACAGGACTGGGAAGGGGGCACACGCATCGGCGACTGTCTGCATCAGTTCAACAGAGATTGGTCAAGACGTGTCATGGGGCAAGGTGCAGTTGTTCTTTTGATCACCGACGGTTTGGAACGGGGTGACCCGGAGAGCCTTGAGAAAGAGATCGAGCGGCTGCACCTGTCTTCCAAACGCCTGATCTGGCTGAACCCTCTGCTGCGCTGGGACGGGTTTGCCCCCAAGGCGCAGGGTGTGGCGGCCATGCTGCCCCATGTCGACAGTTTCAGGGCAGGGCACTCGATTGCCTCGCTCGAGGATCTGGCCGCCGTGATTTCACAACCTGACGACCAGGGGCAGAAAGCACGGCTGATGGCCGCGCTTTCCGATTAGACCGTTACGACAACTGTTCTTCGTTGCACTTCCGGGCCATTTCCATGGCCTTGTAGGTGCCGGTCAGATCGACGGTAAATGCATAGGATGTCTCGGGGAACACGATCATGACCTTTTTCTTGGCCAGATCATCCGCGAATTGAGGGTTGTCTGACAGAACATAGCCGCCGGAATAGCCCTTGGTGATGTTGCCTTTCATACCTGTGGCTTCACCCAGATAGATGTTGTCCCCGATCAGGATGGCCACTTCTTGTGTTTCGCCACGTTTGATGTCGGTATCGGCTTTCGTGAATACCCCCACATACCCCACGCCGCGATCTTCGGTCAGGCCCATCTGAACGACATTTTCCGCGTCGTCCACGGCCTCGATCAGGCAGGATTTCTTTTCGTTGTCGATGAAGACTTTCCAGCCCTCGACCTCTCCATAACGTTCGAATGTGTCAGCCCACGCTGCGGTCGAAGTCAAAAGGCCAACCACTGCGCCCAGTGCAAGATAATGTTTCAACTGCTTGTCTCCGAAAAAATGTGTTTGGTATGCAGCTTGGGCAACTGGCCCGCTGCCCGCACAAGCTAAAACCCGGGCCCATAACAATCAATACTATGATTTATTGAATATTGTTCAGGCTTTAGCATCGGCTTGCAGGGTTCAACATGGACGTTTTGACAGGGGCGTTGCGCTTTTCATCCCGCCAATCCTGCCTATGTTGGAGGCAGACGACGTCTGGAGGTCCTGATGGAACGATTCGACAACAGCCCGGAAACGGCATTGAAGTGGCACCGCAATGGCAGCGGCGCCGCGCTTGCCACGGTTGTCGAAACCTGGGGCAGCGCGCCACGCCGGGTGGGTTCCCAGCTGGTGATCGGCGGCGATGGTCGGATCGAGGGCTCTGTGTCTGGCGGCTGTGTCGAAGGCGCGGTGATCGTCGAGGCGCTTGAGGCCATTGACGAAGGCGAAGCCCGCTTGCTGGAATTCGGAGTGAGCGACGAAGATGCATTTGCGGTCGGGCTGGCCTGTGGCGGGACCATTCGCGTTCTTGTCGAACCCGTTGGAAAGGTGCTGCCTGAACCGATGCTTGCGGAACTGGTTGCAGCCCGCGCAGCGCGTGAACCAATCGCTTACGAAGTCAACATCGATACCGGGCACAGAGCCTTGCGTCGTAACGCCTATGCGGAACGGCTGCGCATGGATCGGTCTGGTTTTGAAGAAGATGGTCAGACCTTTGTGGCTGTTCACAACCCGCCGCTGCGATTGATCGTTGTTGGTGCGGTGCATATCGCACAGGCATTGGTGCCGATGGCGCGAATTGCCGGGTATGATCCGGCCATAATAGACCCGCGCGACGCGTTTGCATCCAGCGCCCGTTTTCCGGGGGAAACGATCCTTACGGATTGGCCGGATGAGGCCGTTGCAAAACTCGGGTTGGATGCGCGCACCGCAATTGTCCTGCTGACACATGATCCAAAGCTGGATGATCCGGCATTGCAAGCTGCACTGGATGCGGATGTGTTCTATATCGGTGCATTGGGATCGACACGCACCCATTCCAAACGCGTCGAACGTATGAAGGCGGCGGGTTTCAGTGATGAGCAAATCTCGAGGATTCATGGGCCAATCGGGTTGTATATCGGGGCTGCCGGCCCATCCGAGATTGCCGTTGCAATTCTGGCGCAGATGACGGCCGTTCTGCGAGGCAAGGCATGAGGTTTGGTCCGGTACCCGTCTCCGAAGCAAAAGGCGCCATTCTGGCCCATTCGGCGACGGCTGACGGTCAAAAGCTGCGCAAGGGGCTGTCACTGCAAGCAGAGCATGTGGCGCAGTTGACGCAGGCGGGCATCCGCGAAGTGATCGTTGCGCGCCTTGAACCCGGCGATTGTCACGAAGACGAGGCCGCACGTCGTTTGGCCGCAGCTCTTGCGCCAGATGCGGCGTCGGCCAATCTGCGCGTGACCGACGCGTTCACCGGCCGGGTCAACCTGTTGGCGGACGGGCCGGGCGTGGCGGTTCTGGATGTGGATGCGTTGGAAATGTTCAATCAGGTCAACCCGATGATCACGGTTGCGACGGTTCCGCAATACCAGCAGATGGGCCCGAATGGCATGGTCGCCACCATCAAGGTCATCTCATATGCCGTGCCAGAGGCTGATGTTCGGCGGGCCGCCAATTTGGCGCAAGGGGCCGTGCGTCTGGCAAGACCCGTTCACAAGACGGCAGGTTTGATCGTCACCGATATCCGCGGCGGCCCGCCCAACGACAAGGGGATCGCCGCCATTCGCGGACGGACCGAAGCCCTGGGTCTGGATTTGTGTGATGTGCAGATCGTGCCGCATCGCGTGGATGCGCTGGCCAAGGCGGTTTCCAGAACGACCGGTGATCTGCTCATGATCCTGACCGGATCCGCGACCTCGGATCCGGACGATGTTGCCCCGTCTGCTGTTCGGTTTGCCGGCGGGCGGGTGGATCGGTTCGGGATGCCGGTTGATCCGGGAAACCTGCTGTTTCTGGGTGCGATGCAGGATCGACCGGTGATCGGGTTGCCCGGATGCGCGCGATCTTCGGCGTTGAACGGGGCGGATTGGGTTCTGTCACGGGTTGCCTGCGGGATCAAAACGACCGGATCGGATATTGCCGGAATGGGTGTCGGAGGATTGCTGAAGGAAATCCCGACCAGACCGCAGCCGCGCGCCAAACGAAAAGAATGATCCGCCGCTGATCCTGAGCGGGGCTGAATTCTGAGGTTGACCCCAGAGGCTTTGACCGAACCGGCTTATGGTTTTCTGAGCTTTGGCAATACGCCGGGTCGCCAATACGCACCGGTATCTTCCCGCGCTTTCTGATAGGCATCCACTCTTTCTCTGGCGGTCTCTCCGCCGGCGTCAAACAAATGGCCCAGCAGGCATTCAAGAACAGCCATTGCCCCCGAAAAACTGGAAAACGGGTGTAGGGTTCGCGTGCTGACAGGCAGGACGACATCCGGTTCAACCCCCGGGGCGATGACCTCGCTATCCGACAACAGGACGATGCGCATCGACCGGTCACGAGCATACCGCATCGCCTGAATCGTGTCGGCGGAATAGGGGTGAACCGTGATGGCAAACAGACAATCCTCGGCGGTGGCTTCGACCAGATCGTCGATGGCCGAACCCATGTGGCGGGGCACCAGCTGAAGCCCGGGATGGGCCATGCGGGCGGCGTAGTGAAAGTAATAGGCCAGCGCGTGGCTGGATCGTGTGGCCGTCACATAACAGCGGCGCGCCGACCTGATGTGCGCGACGGCCTGTTGCGTCAACTGGGGGACCATGAGGCGCAGCGATCTGGCCACGACATTTATTTCGTTCTGCGCAAATCGTGCCTGCGCCGCACCAAACTGTCCTTGTTCCTTTAGGTGTTCCAGCCAATCCTGCCCAAACCTGTCCTCACCATCGGTTGTCAGAGCGTTTCGAAATGGGCGCCGAAAAGCGTCAAAGCTGTCATACCCCATGCGTTGCGCCAGCCGGATCAGAACGTTCGAGCTGATGCCGATACGATCGGTGGTGGTGCGGATCGAATTCAACGCGAACTCGGCGGGATGATCGATGATGTACTTTACAGCGACCTGCATTTGCGCAGGCATTTCATCGATCTCGCGGCGCATTTGCGTAACGATGGCAGTTAGAGCGCGGGTCATGCGGCAAGCAAAACATATGTTTTCCAATTGGTAAATTGAAAACGAAACTTGAGCTCATTAGCTGAAGACAGACGAACACGAGGGCGCAATGACCGAGAGCACAGTGAAAACCACCGGGCAGCCATATATACTGGTTGCTCCGAACGGGGCCCGGCGGGGCCGAGCGGATCACCCGGGCTTGCCAGTCACGACGGATCAGATCGTCGCAACGGCGCAGAGCTGCCACGAGGCTGGTGCGAATGGCATACACCTGCATGTGCGGGATGCCGACGGACACCACACGTTGGATGCCGGATTGTATCGCGAAACAATCGCGGAACTGAAAAGGGTGGTGCCGGGCATGGATGTTCAGATCACCACCGAGGCAGCAGGCGTGTTCGACGTCTCGTCGCAGTTTGACTGCCTGCAACGGGTCCGGCCTGAATGGGCCTCGATTTCAGTCCGGGAAATCGCGCGGGCCCTTGATCTTGCGCCTCGGGTCTATGCGCTATGTGCGGCTCAGGGCACGCGGGTTCAGCATATTCTCTACGACTTGGAAGATGTGAAGCTGCTGGAAGACTGGCAGTCAAAAGGTATCGTCCAGCCGGACCAGACAGACCGATTGCTTGTGTTGGGACGCTACAGTCAGAACCAGCAATCCGTGCCAGCGGATCTGGATGCGTTTCCGTCCAGCCCGGCCAATTGGATGGTGTGCGCCTTTGGGACGCAGGAACATGATTGTCTTGCCGAAACAGCGCGGCGCGGCGGTGACTTGCGTGTTGGATTCGAAAACAGCCTGACGGCACCGGATGGCACGCTCTGGACGGACAACGCGGCCTCGGTCGCGGCTTTGGTTGAAACACTTGGAAGGACCGGAACATGAGTCATGTTTTCCCACGCCACACCAAATCTGAACTTCCCGTCGCAGCGGGTGGCGACGGCGCTTACCTGATCGATGCCGACGGCAAGCGATATCTGGATTGCGGCGATGCGGCCGTGTCCTGTCTGGGGCATTCCAACCCGGCAGTGATCCGGGCCGTGCAACAGCAGGTGGAACAGATCGCATTTGCCCATACCGGGTTCATGACCTCGGAACCGGCCGAGGCATTGGCCGATCTGCTGATCCAGCACGCGCCGGGGGATTTGGACCGGGTGTATTTCGTATCGGGCGGGTCCGAGGCGACCGAAGCGGCCATCAAATTGGCGCGCCAGTATTTTCTGGAAATCGGGCAGCCCGAGCGCCGCCACGTGATCGCGCGCAAGCAAAGCTATCATGGCAACACTCTGGGGGCCTTGTCTGCCGGGGGAAACGCCTGGAGACGGGCCCAATTCGCACCGATGCTGATCGAAATGACCCATATCTCGGCCTGCTATGAATATGCCGAAAAGCCCGAGGGTGAGAGCAGCTTTGACTATGGTCAGCGCGTCGCCAACGAGCTGGAGGCGGAAATTCTGCGCCTTGGTCCCGAAACGGTTATGGCTTTCATGGCCGAGCCGGTTGTCGGTGCTACGCTTGGCGCGGTTCCGGCGGTTGAGGGGTATTTCAAACGCATCCGGGAAATCTGCGACCAATATGGCGTGCTGTTGATTCTGGATGAAGTGATGTGTGGCATGGGGCGCACCGGTCATCTGTTCGCCTGCGATCACGACGGAGTTGCACCGGATATTCTGTGCATCGCCAAAGGGTTGGGCGCAGGCTATCAACCGATCGGGGCGATGCTGTGCACCGATGAAATCTATGGCGCAATTCGCGATGGGTCGGGGTTTTTCCAACATGGGCACACCTATATCGGCCATCCTGTCGCCACGGCTGCGGCTCTTGCGGTGGTCCGTGAACTGACAGAGGGTGATTTACCGGCGCGCGCCGGACGCATGGGCAGCAAACTGCATTCCGCACTGGAAGCCGCGTTTGGACAGCACCCGAACGTGGGCGATTTGCGTGGCCGCGGCCTGTTCCGGGGCGTGGAATTGGTGGCGGATCGCGAGACGAAGACCCCCTTTGATCCATCGTTGGGCATTGCCGGAAAGATAAAGAAGGCGGCGCTGGCCGAAGGGTTGATCTGTTATCCCATGGCGGGCACCCGGGATGGCCGGAACGGAGACCATATACTTCTTGCGCCGCCATTCATCATAAATGACGAGCAGATAGGCGAACTTGTCAGCAAACTGGAACGCTCTTTTTCAGCCGTTCTCTGACAATACCGTGAGCACCCTGTTTGCCTGCGACACGTTTGTTATGTGTCGTGGGCTATGGAATTGGAAAAGGCGACGTCCATGGTGCTGGATATCTGGCGCAGTTTCCGAACGCTCCCTGTGTGGGTGCAGGTCTGGGTAGCCGTTGTTTTGGTGCCGGTAAACCTGCTTCCGTTGGCATTTCTGGATCAGCCACAGGGGCACCTGATTGCATTGCTTGCAATTTCAGGCATGGCGCTGAACGTGCCTATCATGTTGGGTGCACGCGGGATGAGCGGTGCGATGGCCTTGCCGCACATTCTGTGCTGGGTGCCGTTGGTCATCATCGCGACGCTTCTGCTGTTTTCTGAAGACCCCCTGAGCCCAGCCTTTGCCGGCTTTCTCCGGGGGCTTCTGATCGTCGATATCACCTCGCTGGTGTTCGATTTCCGGGATGCGGCCCGTTGATTGCGCAGCAGGCATGCGCCCTGAGCAAAAAAGCCCCTTCAAGAGAGAAGGGGCTTGGACCGTTTCGATCTTTGGACCGGATTATTTCTGCGGCAGCGGGCCGATCATCATGATCATCTGACGGCCTTCCATCTTGGGCATGTTTTCAATCTTGCCCAAGTCCTTGACGTCCTCGGCAACGCGCTCCAGCAATTCGCGGCCCAGGTTCTGGTGTGCCATTTCGCGACCGCGAAAACGCAGGGTAACTTTGACCTTGTCGCCGTTTTCCAGAAACTTGAAGACGTTGCGCATCTTGACGTCATAGTCATGCGTGTCAGTGTTGGGTCGGAACTTGACCTCTTTCACCTCGATGATCTTTTGCTTCTTGCGGGCTTCGGCTTCGCGTTTCTGCGTTTCGTATTTGAATTTGCCGAAGTCCATGATCTTGCAGACCGGTGGGTTCGCATTGGGCGAAATTTCGACCAGATCAAGACCGGCATCGGCGGCCATCTGCATGGCTTTGGCGGGATGAACCACCCCGACATTTTCACCTTCGGCGCCAATCAGGCGAATTTCGGGGGCACGGATCTTATCATTGACGCGCGGGCCGGTGTCTCGTTGTGGCGGCGCGTTGTGAGGTCTGCGAGCTATGGGTTCATTCCTTTGATAATTGCAGAATTTCGAGCCCGGAATTTAAACCGGGCCGGGCCACACTTCAAGCGGCATAAACACCGGCAGTTGCGAAAAAACAGTGTTTTGTCCGCTGATTTTTGCGTTCGGGGCTGCAAAGCTCCGAACGCATGGTGCCTTTAGCCGACAAAGGCCTTTTCGATCACGAACTCTTTGGGTTCGGAATTCGCGCCCTCACGCAGACCAAAACCTTCAAGGATTTCCTTGATGTCCAGGTTGAAAGCCAGCGAACCGCAGACCATGGCGCGATCGGTTTCGGGCTTGATCCCGCCTTCGATGCCCAGATCGCTGAACACGGTGCCGTCCTTCAGCAGGTCGGTGATCCGGCCCATCTTGGGGCTCTCTTCGCGCGTGGTTGTCGGGTAGTAGCGGATCTTGTCAACAAAGCCTTCGCCAATAAGTTCGGCCAGCATTTCATCCTGACGGATGCTGTCGATCAATTGGCGGCCATATTCCAGTTCGGCCACTTCGCGGCAGGTATGGGTGATGATCACCTCGTCATAATCTTCATATGTTTGCGGTTCACGCAACAACGAAGCAAACGGGGCAAAGCCAGTGCCGGTGGCAAAGAACCAGATGCGTTTGCCCGGCAGCAGGGCGTCATGCACCAACGTGCCAACCGGCTTGGGGCGCAGGATGATCTGGTCGCCGGGCTTGATATGCTGAAGCTTCGACGTCAGCGGGCCGTTCTGAACCTTGATCGAATAGAACTCCAGCTCATCGTCCCACGACGGCGAAGCGATTGAATAGGCGCGCAGCAATGGCTTGCCATTGTCGCCCAGCAGACCAATCATCACGAACTCGCCCGAGCGGAAACGCAGCGTGGCGGGGCGCGTCACCTTGAAAGAGAACAGGCTGTCGGTCCAATGCTTGACCTCGGTTACAGTTTGCGCGTCCGGCAGGACCGGGGCCTTCACGGCAGTTGCTTCGCTCACGGGCTTCATCTCTGTCATCGTTTACCTGCCGGTCTGCTAAACCGACATCTCCGTTTAATCTTTGATCCAAGTCAGGAAAAGGGGACAGATTGCCCCCTATGTGTCACAAGCCGGCGATGGGCGGCTTTTAACCGCGCAAACGCGCCTGATAGTTGTTCTCTTTCCAGTTGGCCCGGGAAAGCCACTGATCTTCGGGCTGGCGATCTGCCAGGTCTCCGTCAATCTCAACTTCGTCAAAGCCGCAGCGACGTGCCATGGCATATTGGTCTGCCAGAACATGACCCTTGGCGCGCAAGCGTCCCGTATAGCCCTTAAGGCGCAGGGTGCGAGCGATGGTAAAGCCGCGACCGTCGGCAAAGGATGGAAAATCCACCCGGACCAGCTTGGCACTGCCCAAGCGGTCAAAAAGCTCATCCGGGTCCGTGTCCGAGCTGACGTCCAGCGCAACCACGTCATTTGCGGCATCATCCAGAGTGACAAAGCCGTCGGTCCAGTCATCGGGCGAAAAGCCCTCATCCGTTACGATTACGTTCATGTTTTCTCTCCGATGCGCACCATCTTGCCATCGACAAAATGAATGCCGCATTCTTCCTTGTTCTGATCGCGCCAGCGCCCGGCGCGGGGGTCTTCGCCTTCCTTCACCGGTGAAGTGCAGGGCGCACAGCCGATCGATGGGTATCCCTTGGCCACCAGCGGATGCCGGGGCAGGTTGTTTTCTTCCATATAGGCGCGCACATCGTCCGGCGCCCAATGGGCCAGCGGATTGACCTTGATCCGGCCCGTGCCGTCTTCGACCTCGAAAAACTCGAGCGCGGCGCGCGTGCCGGACTGAAACCGTTTTCGGCCGGTAATCCAACCGCAATACCCGGTCAGGGCTTGCTGCAAGGGAAAGGTCTTGCGCAAGTTGCAGCACGCATCCGTATCCCGCAGGCGCAGCGCGCCATAGGGGTCTTCGCGTTGCAGTTCTTCGTCATCTGCCCGGATGATCCGGATGTTCCTGAGACCCAGACGCTCGCTGACTTCCTGCTGGTATTCCAGCGTTTCGGTGAACAGCAATTGGGTATCCACGAACAACACCGGCGTCATCTTGTCGATCACCGCAGCCATGTGCAGCAGCACCACCGATTCCGCACCAAAGCTTGAGACCAGAGCAAGCGCATCGATCTCTTCAAGGGCGCCATGCATCACGTCATGGGCGCTGTGGTGACGGAACCGGGCATTCAATGCGTTGACCTTCTCGGTCAGGTCGCTGCGGTCTTTGCCCAGTTCCGTTTGGATCAGATCAAGCGGCATTCGCCCGAGCCTCGGGGTAGAGAGCGGCCTTGAACGGCTCCATGCCGACGCGGCGATAGGTCATCAGAAGAGTTTCTTCAGCACTCTCGCGCAGATCCAGGTAGGTGTCGACGATGCGTTCCACGGCCGGCACGATCTCGTCATAGGCAAAGCCCGGACCGGTGCGGTCGCCGATCGCTGCCGTCTCAGTGGCGTCGCCACCCAGTGTGATCTGGTAGTTTTCGACGCCTGCACGATCCAGGCCCAGGATGCCGATATGGCCCACATGGTGGTGGCCGCAGGCGTTGATGCAGCCCGAGATCTTGATCTTCAGGTGCCCGATGTCATGCTCCAGCTTCAACTCTTCAAAGCGGGTCGCGATTTCCTGAGCAACCGGGATCGAGCGGGCCGTCGCCAGCGCGCAGTAATCCATGCCGGGGCAGGCGATGATATCGCTGATCAGGCCGATATTGGCGGTGGCCAGTTCGTGCTGTTTCAGCTTGGCGTGAATCGCGGGCAGGTCCGATTTGTGGACATGCGGCAGGATCACGTTCTGCTCGTGGCTGATACGCAGCTCATCATAGGCGAATTCTTCGGCCAGATCGGCCATCACGCGCATCTGCTCGGCGGTCGCATCACCCGGCGTCTGGCCGTGTTTCTTGATCGAGATCGTAACGATCGCGTGGTCCGCGTTCTTGTGCGGCGCGATGTTGGTATCGACCCACGACCGGAAAACCGGATCGTTGGAATAGGCACTTTCAAACGACGCAACCGAACCTTCGCGGAAGGCCGGAGGCGCAAAATGGCCCTTGATCTCATCCAGCAGCGCCATGTCGGCGCCCTTGAACTGTGGGCGAACCTGCAAGAAACGTTCATTCACCTTGGCGCGGATGGCGTCGATGCCGTGTTCATGCACGGTGATCTTGATGCGCGCCTTGTACTTGTTGTCGCGGCGACCGATCTGGTTCCAGACCGACACTGTGGCTTCCAGATAGGCCAGCAGATCATCGAATGCGACGAATTCGGACAGTTCCTTGCCGATCATGGGCGTCCGGCCCAGGCCGCCACCGACGATGACGCGCGCACCCAGAACGCCGTCACGTTCGACCAGTTGCAGGCCGATGTCATGCGCTTTGATCACGGCGCGGTCGTTTTCCGAACCGATGATGGCGATCTTGAACTTGCGCGGCATGAACTGGAACTCCGGGTGGTCGGTCGACCACTGACGCAGCAGTTCGGCATAGGGGCGCGGGTCGGCGACCTCATCCGCGGCGGCACCGGCGAAATGGTCGGCGGTCACGTTGCGGATGGTGTTGCCCGAGGTCTGGATGGCGTGCATGCCGACCTCGGCCAGCGCGTCCAGCATGTCTGGCACATCTTTCAGTTTCGGCCAGTTGTACTGGATGTTCTGACGGGTGGTGAAATGACCATAGCCCTTGTCCCACTTTTCAGCCAGCAGGGCCAGTTGACGCATTTGCGCGCTGTTCAGCGTGCCGTAGGGAATGGCGACTCGCAGCATGTATGCGTGCAATTGCAGATACAGGCCGTTCATCAGGCGCAAAGGCTTGAATTCATCTTCGGTCAGCGAACCGTCGATGCGGCGCTCGACCTGAGCGCGGAACTGCGCGTTACGCTCTGCCAGAAAATCTTTGTCAAACTCGGAGTAGCGATACATGTCTAGCTGTCCTTGGTTGCAGCCCCGAACCTGGGGCCTTGAAGGGGAGAGAGAAGGGCCAGAGGTCAGGCCCGGGGCTGCGGGGAAGTTTCCTGTTTGCCGTGGGCATAGTTGGACGGACCAGTGCGGCGGAAGTCTTCCCGGAAATGGGTGGGCTCGGGGCCGTTTTCGCCAGCGACGGCATCGGCCAGATAAGCGCCCACGATTTTGTTTGCCTGACGCGCGGCATCCAGCAGGCGAACCTGCGCATGCGCCTCGTCGGTGATCAGTTCTGCTTCGCTCAGGTCACGAGACCAGCGGTCATCTTCCGTCAGATAAATCACGTCACCTTCGAGCAAGTCATTTGCAGTGACGACTTTGGGGGTAAAAGCGCGGGCCATCAGGCAAGCTCCTTGTTGAATTCGGTTACAGCCTGCGCCGCTTCGCGCGGGGCAAGGCCATAGAAGGTCAGGGCCGGTCCATCCATTTCGGCGGCGGCCAGATCGGTGGGCAATTGGTCCAAGGTGGTGGCCAAAATCCGTTGGTCGGGACGCGATGCATTCTCGACCAGGGTAATGGGGTTGGTGCGATCGGCGCCGTGCATGATCAGACGGCCCTGAATGAACCGAGCGGATTTCTTGCCCATGTAGATTGCCGCCACGGAACCGGCCTGAGCCAGAGCGTTCCAATCGTGATCCGCGAATCCTTGCATGTCGTGCCCGGTCAAAAAACGCACCGATGAGTTGCGTCCGCGGCGGGTCAAGCTTTGACCGATGCCAGCCACTGCGGCAGAGGCCGCCGTGATGCCGGGAATGATCTGCCAGGAAATACCGGCCGCATCGACGGCCTCGATTTCTTCGTCCAGGCGGCCAAAGATTGTGGGATCCCCCGATTTGAGACGCACCACACGGTTGCCATTCAGGGCGTGTTCAACCAGAAGCGCGTCGATATCGCTTTGCTTCCACGAGGGGCCGAACCCGGCCTTGCCGACATCGACCAAAGCGGCGTTCTGGGCGGCAACGTCCAGCACAGGCTTGCTGATCAGGCGATCATGCAGCACCACATCCGCGCGCTCGAATGCGGCCAACGCCTTGAGCGTCAGCAATTCGGGGTCACCGGGTCCGGCGCCGACAAAGTCGACATGACCTTTGGGCTTGGTTGTGTGAAAATCCTGCATCGGATCGTCTCGGACATTGTTTGACTTGACCCTTAATATAGGAAATATTCCCACCAAAGCGCCATATCGCCGCTGAAATAAGGACAAGTGTTCCGATTTTCGGGAAAACCGGAACAGGGGTGTCGAAACAGAAGGAAAATTGGAATGTCGGTGCGGATAGATGACACGGATCGAAAAATTCTGGCCGAGCTGCAACGGGACGCAGGACAATCATTGGACGAAATTGCGGCTCGGGTCGGTAGTTCAAAGACGCCTGTCTGGAATCGCATTCGCAAGCTCAAGGGGGCGGGAATCATCGGCCAGCAAACGGTGCTGCTGGATGCCGAGGCACTTGGGTTCGAAGCCACCTTTTTTGTTTTGATCCGCACCTCGGAACATGAGGCGGACTGGCAACGTAAATTCCTGAAAGCATTGAAGGATCACCCCGAAGTGCAAGAGGCGCACCGGTTGGCGGGTGATATCGACTATATCCTGAAAGTCCGGGTCAAGAACGCACGTGCCTATGATCAGTTCTATCAGTCGCTCATCTCGGAGGTGCGCGTGCACAATGTCACGGCGTTGCTGTCCATGGAAGAGATCAAGTCCACGACGATGTTGCCGCTGAATGCGTTGGCAGAGGGGGCCTAGAACACTCGACCGTGGCTCCTCCGCCAGTGTCTTTCAGGGGTCTTTGAGCCAGATGAACTGATGGGTGTTTTCATCCGGCCGGAAGCAAAATCGCCGGAAGCGTCGTGTAGATATGCGAAATGTGATGGCTAACGTCTGACCAGCAGCTGATTCAGCCCGTGAAAGTGATAACTGTCCGAGTAAAGCGGCGGCGCAGCCAGTTTCAGGTTTGGACAGCTTTCGAACAGGATCGGCAAAGCAATCCGCATTTCAAGACGCGCCAGAGGTGCGCCGACGCAGAAATGAATTCCGCCCCCAAAGCTTGTGTTGACTTCAATCGGACGGCTCGGCTGAAACGTGTTCGGTTCAGCCCAGACAGCGGGGTCGCGGTTGGCCGCGCCAAGCAACAGTGCCACTTGATCGCCACGTTTGAATGAATGGCCGAACAGATCCACGTCCTCATACGCGTAACGTGTGAACATGTGCAGAGGCGGGTCATAGCGCAGGATTTCTTCGATGGTTGCGTCGAGTCCATCCGGTGCCAGGGCGTCGGGGGCGGTACTGGTCTGCAACAGGGTTTTCACCCCGTTCCCCAGTGAATGCACGGTGGCCTCATGGCCTGCGTTGAGCAGCAGGATGCAGGTGGCAACCAGCTCGTCCAGTGACAGTTTCTGGCCTTCTTCCTCGGCGCTTATCAACCGGGTTATCAGGTCGTCCCGTGGATCATTGCGCCGCAGCTCTATGTATTCCTTCAGGAATTCGGTGAACTCCCGAGATGATTTGGCGGCCGTGTCTTCGGTGTCCTGCGTGCGATTGGCCTGATACATGGCAACCATATCGTGAGACCACCGTAGCAGATCGGGCGCCATGGCTTCGGGGACGCCCAGAAGCCGGCAGATCGTGACCACCGGAACCTGAGTGCAATAGGCTTCCAACAGGTCGAACGTGTTCCGAGGGAAGTCCTTTATCAGGCCGTGGCACAGATCTTCGATGGAAGGTTGCAGCGCAGAAATCGCCCGTGACGTGAAGGCGCGCATCACCAATGATCGAAGGCGTGTGTGCCTTGGCGGTTCTGCCTCAAGCAGTGAATGGGCCTCGATGGCCAGCCAGGGCGCCAGATGGGCGGGACCTTGCTCTGCCAGTTCGGGCGGTACCTCGCGGCCAAATCGGCGGTCCCGAAACAGGGCGCGAACCGCGCGGTATGAAACCGCGGCGACCATACCGTAGTCCTGCCAATGGAACAGATCGCCCGAGCCTCGCGCCTTGTCGTAGAACGGGTAGGGGTTTTGGACGAAACCCGGGTCTGTCGGTGATTGCGAAAAAGACTTCATGCGCCGCACACTTGCCATGCGGCGCATTGAATGCAAGACCCTGTCTATGCACAGGGTTTGGTTCATTTCCGGTTTTTTGCTCGCCGTTGGGCTATTGTCGGGGTTTGTCTGGTCTTATGGATATCGACAGGCCCTGTCTCAGCTGAGCGAGAAGGCAGAGGCAGATCTTGAGCTGGCGGCTGACCGGCTGAGCACGCAGATGCAAGTGTATCAGGAACTTGCCGTGCTGATGGCGACACATCCCGTTTTGCATGAACTGGAAACACAGGCCGACAGACGCCAGGCTCGGGAAATGCTGCTGGACGTTGCAGACAAGACTGCCGCCGTAAACATGATGTACCTGGATACGAGCGGGCAGGTGCTGGTATCGGCGCAGCCTGTGTCCCAGCGCAACATGGCCCATCATCCGGCTTTCCGCCGTGCGATGCAGGGCGCCTTGGGCAGTGCGCATGAGGTTGTACCTTCGGGCGAAGACCGGATCTATTCCTATGCCGCCCCCACTTTTGGCCCGTCTGGCCAGATCGAAGGCGCGTTGATGGTCGTTGCTGATGTTCAGGACGTTGAACAAACGTGGCGTGGCAGTACCGAGGCGGTTTTCTTTGTCGATTCAGATGGTGTCGTTTTCATTTCCAACAGATCCGACCTGCTGTTCTGGCGCCGGGCGGACGGTGAGGCGGGATTGACGCCGCCAGATGGTGCGGCCGTCGATTTTTCCTCGAAACAGGTTGGCAGGCACGAGTTGTGGCATTTGAACTGGGGGCGTTACCTGCCGCGCGATGCGCTGCATCTGACCCTTGATTTGCCGGTGATCGACATGACTGCCGAGGTTCTGGTGGACGTGGCGCCGGCCCTTCAGCTTGCCAGGCTTCAGGCGGCGGCCGTCGCAGCGATCTGTCTGGCCTTTGGGGCCATGCTCTTTCTTGCCATGGAGCGGCGGCGGGCATTGGCAGAAGCGAATGCCGTTCTGGAAAGCCGTGTGGCCAAACGTACCCATGACCTGACAGTGGCAAATGCCAGTTTGCGCAAGGAAGTGGCGGAACGGGAAGAAGCCGAGGCGGCGCTGCGGCGGGCCCAGGCAGACCTGGTGCAGGCGGGAAAGCTCAGCGCTTTGGGGCAAATGTCGGCGGGCATCAGCCACGAACTGAACCAGCCGCTTATGGCCATACGACAATTCGCGGATAACGGTTCAGCGTTCATGACGCGGGGAAAACCTGAAATGGCTGCCGAGAACCTGGGCCGGATCTCGGAAATGGCGGCGCGGATGGCGCGGATCATCAAGAACCTTCGCGCCTTTGCCCGCAACGAAAGCGAACCGATGGGGCGGGTTGACCTGATTCAGGTTCTCAACACCGCTGTTGAACTGACCGAGGCCCGCCTGCGAGACGACGATGTAACCCTGAACTGGAACCCCCCGAATGGCGCTGTGTATGTTTGGGGGGGTGAAGTACGTTTGGTGCAGGTGTTCGTGAATCTGATCAACAATGCGGCGGATGCAATGCTGGGGCGACCAAAACGGATTATTACGATAACGCTGCGAAAAGGCGCACGATTGAGCGTTTCCTTGCAGGATACTGGCCCGGGCATTGAAGACCCCGACCGGATGTTCGAGCCGTTCTATTCCACGAAAAGCGTTGGATCGTCAGAAGGTTTGGGGCTGGGGCTTTCCATTTCCTACGGGCTGGTTCAAAGCTTTGGTGGGGATATACGGGGCGCGAACACGGCGGATGGGGCCATGTTTACCGTAGAACTGGAACCCTGCGACAAGGAAGAGGCCGCATGATGCGCAGGGTTTTGTTGGTCGATGATGATGCAGCCGTACGCGAGGCCCTGTCTCAGACTCTGGAATTGGCGGACTATCAGCCAACAACCGCTGGATCCTTTGTGGCGGCCAAGGATCACATCAGCCGCGAGTTTCCCGGTGTCATCATCTCGGATATCCGCATGCCGGGGCGGGACGGGTTCCATCTTTTGTCTTATGCCCGAGAGGTCGATCCGGATCTTCCCGTGGTTCTTCTGACGGGTGAGGGCGATATTCCCATGGCCGTCGACGCCATGGGAAAGGGTGCGTTCGATTTTCTGGAAAAGCCGTGCGCCGCGTCCGATCTTCTGGAGGTGCTTGAACGCGCCTTTGCAGCCCGTTCGCAGGTATTGGAGCAAAGAGCGGCGAAATCCGAGCTGGAACGAGGAGACCCCGCCGCGCGTTTGCTGTTCGGCCTGTCGCCCCAGGCCGAGGCCCTGCGCGAGCGGGTTCGGACCGTTGCGCCAACAGGTGCCGAAGTTCTTGTGACAGGACCGCCAGGCAGCGGCATCTCGAAGGTCGCCGAGGTCGTGCATCTGATGTCGCCAGCAGGGCAGGGACCATTTGTCAAACGCACGGCCTCAAGCCTCAGCCCCGACGACTTGGCCGAGAGCTGTGAAGATGCGGCAGGTGGGTCATTGTTTCTGGATGAAGTCTCGGCCATGCCCCATGCCACGCAATTTGCGGCGTTGGAGATCATCGAGCATGGACCAGGCGGGCGTATCATTGCAGGAACGACCGCTGATCTTTCAGCGCTGAGTTCTGAAGGCCGGTTCAATGCAGACCTGTTTTACAGGCTGGATGTCATGCGGGTGCGTATTCCATCGCTGGCAGAACGCCCCGACGACATTCCGGTGATCTTCCGCCATTACGTTGCACAGGCCGCAGAACAGGCGGGGATCGTGGCGCCGGAAATCTCGTCCGAGCATCTGGCGTCGCTAATGGCCAGCGACTGGCCGGGGAATGCGCGATCCCTGATGTCAGCCGCGATGCGCTTCGTGCTGGGAATGCCGGAAGAAGTCGCGCAGGCAACTGATCTGGGGCTCAGCGAACAGATGGCGCGGGTGGAGCGGTCGCTGCTCATCGCGGCGCTGGGTCGTCACAACGGTAAGGCATCAGATGCGGCGAAGGCATTGAAACTGCCGCGCAAGACATTTTACGACAAGCTGGCAAGGTACCAGATTCGGGCCGAGGATTACCGGCGGTAACGGTCGGGCTCCCGCCACCTTTTTCCGTTTTAACATGCGTCTAAAGCTGTTGGGCCGGGCAGCCCGCTGTCGCGGGCTGCGGTTTCGCGCCAGTTGATTCGGGTGTTTTGATTCGCAGGGTGTGCGGATTTCCGCACAAACTGGAAGATTGCTGTGCGGAATTTCGCACTCGGGGTTTCGAGTGCGTCAAGTATCCATTGCAGAACGGTTCATAACCTTATGAAATAAAATCACTAAATAGAAACTCGAGGAGCAAAAAACAAATCGTTGAGTGGATCGTGCCGATTCGTTTCACTTCGCTGCATCTGATACCGAATTGGTGTCGAAGGACAGTTTCAAGGAAGTCTGGGAGGAAAAGACAGATGAAATTCCTGACAACGGCAGCAACCGCTCTGGCGCTGACAGTCACAGCCACCGCAGGGATGGCAGCCTGTGACGATGGTGAAATCGTCGTCAAGTTCGCGCATGTGACCAACACTGACAAACACCCCAAGGGCATTGCCGCATCGCTGCTGGAACAGCGCGTCAATGACGAGATGAACGGCGTGATGTGCATGGAGGTCTATCCGAACTCGACCCTGTACAACGACGACAAGGTGCTGGAAGCGATGTTGCAGGGCGACGTTCAGCTGGCCGCACCGTCGCTGTCAAAGTTCGAGAAGTTCACCAAGCAGTTCCGCCTGTTTGACCTGCCGTTCATGTTCAAGAACATTGACGCTGTAGATGCATTCCAGGCTTCGGCCGATGGTCAGGCGATGAAGGACAGCATGCAGCGCCGTGGCCTTCAGGGTCTGGCCTTCTGGCACAACGGCATGAAGCAAATGTCGGCCAACAAGCCGCTGGTCGATCCGTCGGATGCAAACGGTCTGAAGTTCCGCGTGCAGTCTTCGGACGTTCTGGTGGCACAGATGGAGGCCATTGGTGGCAGCCCGCAAAAAATGGCGTTCTCGGAAGTTTACGGCGCGCTGCAACAGGGGGTTGTGGATGGTCAGGAAAACACCTGGTCGAACATCTATGGCAAGAAGTTCTTCGAGGTGCAGGACGGCATCACCGAGACCAACCACGGCATCATCGACTATCTGGTCGTAACCTCTGTCGACTGGCTGGACAGCCTGGATCCGGACGTACGTGACCAGTTCCAGACCATTCTGGCTGAAGTCACGGAAACACGGAACAAAGAGGCCTTTGCCGTGAACGAAGCAGCCAAAGCTTCGATCGTTGAAGCAGGCGGTGTCATCCGCGAATTGACCCCGGAACAGCGTCAGGCCTGGGTTGATGCGATGAAGCCTGTTTGGGACCAGTTCGCAGGTGACGTGGGTCAGGACAAGATCGACGCGGCTCAGGCCATCAACGCCGGCTTCTGAATCTGGCTAAAGGCAGCGCGTCCGGGGACTGGGGAGTATTCGACGCGCTGGCCGGGCGGGCTGAACAAGCCCGCCCAACACTCTCTCATCACAAAAAATGCGGGGACAGAAAGATGTCTGGTGCGAATTCCGGCCAAGGCGGGCTGGTCGACCATATCGAAGAAACCCTGATCGCGTGTCTGTTGGGCCTGATGACGGTCGTGACATTTGCCAACGTGATCGCGCGGTTTGTTTTCAATTCCAATATCCTGTGGGCGCTTGAACTGACGGTGTTCACTTTTGGCTGGCTGGTGCTGCTTGGTGCCTCTTACGCGGTCAAGAAACACTCTCATCTGGGTGTTGACGCGATCCTAAACATGCTGGCCCCGGCGCCGCGTCGCATTCTGGCGCTCATCGCTGTGGGGTGCTGTCTGGTGTTTTCGCTGCTGTTGCTGAAAGGCGCCTATGACTATTGGGCGGTCTTCGCGGATCTGCCGCCGACATCCGGACGCTGGTTCCCGACCGGGCTCAACTTCGACGCCCGCAGCCAGAGCTTCTATGAGGTTGACGATATCCCGATGGTCGCTCCGCTGCGGTTTCTGGAAGACCTGATCAACTATGGCGAAGGATACGAGAAGCTTCCCAAGGTGGTGCCCTATCTTGTGCTGCCGGTATCGATGCTGCTGCTGGTGATCCGGTTCGCCCAGGTTGCCGTTCAGATCTGGCGTGGTGAAACGGACCGCCTTGTCGCCAGCCACGAAGTCGAGGACGAGATCGAAGAAGTCCGCGCTCAGCAAGGAGAGCACAACTGATGGACGTCGTACTTCTTTTCTCGATGGTCGTCGGCCTGCTGCTGATCGGTGTGCCGATTGCGGTTGCGCTTGGCCTCAGCTCGACCCTGTTTCTGCTGATCTACTCAGACAGTTCACTCGCTTCTGTCGCGGGCACGCTGTTCGAGGCTTTTGAAGGGCATTTTACCCTGCTTGCGATCCCGTTCTTCATTCTGGCGTCGTCCTTCATGACAACAGGTGGTGTCGCACGACGGATCATCCGGTTCTCGATCGCCTGTGTCGGGCATTTGCCCGGCGGGCTGGCGATTGCGGGCGTCTTTGCCTGTATGCTGTTCGCAGCCCTGTCCGGGTCGTCTCCGGCGACCGTGGTCGCCATTGGCTCGATCGTCATCGCGGGGATGCGTCAGGTGGGCTATTCCAAGGAATTTGCCGCCGGTGTGATCTGCAACGCGGGGACGCTGGGTATTCTGATCCCTCCGTCCATCGTCATGGTCGTATATGCCGCCGCTGTTGAAGTCTCGGTTGGGCGCATGTTCCTTGCAGGTGTTATTCCCGGTCTGATGGCCGGTTTGATGCTGATGATCACCATCTATGTCATGGCCAAGGTCAAGAACCTGCCCAAGGGCGAATGGAAAGGCTGGGGAGAGATCTTTACCTCGGCCCGTGAGGCCGGTTGGGGTCTTTTCCTGATCGTCATCATTCTGGGTGGTATCTATGGTGGCATCTTCACCCCGACCGAGGCCGCCGCAGTCGCCGCAGTCTACGCGTTCTTCATTGCCAGCTTTGTGTACAAGGACATGGGCCCGCTGAGCACGGAAGAAGGCACCCAGAACCTGCCGCTGCTGAAAAAACCCTATGCGCTGATCACGGCGTTCTTTCACCCGGACACCAAGCATACGCTGTTCGAGGCTGGCAAGTTGACTGTCACTCTGCTGTTCGTGATCGCCAACGCGCTGATCCTCAAGCATGTTCTGACCGACGAACAGGTGCCGCAGCATATCGCCGAAGCGATGCTGTCGGCGGGCCTTGGCCCGGTCGCATTCCTGATCGTGGTGAACGTGATCCTGCTGATCGGCGGTCAGTTCATGGAACCGTCTGGCCTGCTGGTCATCGTAGCGCCCCTGGTGTTCCCGATCGCTATCGAGCTGGGCATCGACCCGATCCATCTGGGTATCATCATGGTGGTCAACATGGAGATCGGGATGATCACACCTCCGGTCGGTCTGAACCTGTTCGTGACTTCGGGTGTTGCGGGTATGCCGATGATGAGCGTTGTGAAGGCGGCGCTGCCGTTCCTGGCGGTGCTGTTCGTCTTCCTGATCATGGTGACGTATATTCCGTGGATATCGACCTTCCTGCCCAACACGTTCATGGGGCCGGAAATAATAACCAACTAGACTGTCTGAAAACTGAACAAAGCCGGGTGGTGTCAACTGCCCGGCTTTTTCGTGTCTTGAAACCGCGCGATGGGTTCTTATTTGAGGCACAGAGGACGACCTCTGCTTTCTGGAACATCATTCGGGACGACCCGTACGGCTATGAGGTTGTCTTATGCCCTGGATCTTTCTTCTGTTTGCTGGCCTTTTGGAAATTGTCTGGGCGGTTGCCATGAAGCAGTCGGCCGGTTTTACCCGATTGTGGCCGACGGCCGTGATGGGCGTTTCGATGTTGGGTTCATTTGGTCTGCTGGCGCTTGCAATGCGGGACTTGCCGTTGGGGACCGCATACACGATCTGGACTGGGATCGGTGCGGTGGGGGCGTTCAGTGTCGGTATTCTGTTTCTTGGCGAAGCCCTGACACCTGCGCGGATCGCAGCTGCGGTTCTGATCGTGACAGGCCTTGTGGTGATGAAGCTGGCCTGATGCGCTTGACTTGCCAAGCCAAAGTACTTCGGCAGTTTATAGTACACACACGCGGCTCGGAATTTTGACCGGCTCTGACAGACGCATTTTGCGTGGCTCCTGAAAAGGCGGAGGCCGGATTTGACGACGGCGGATGTCGCATCGGATCGGTTCTGGCGCGGGATGGCGGAGTTGTCTCACAAGGTCGCAATCATCCTGTACAGGGCGGCAACCCGACCGTGCTGGAAGAGCTGGATGCCCTGCCCAAGGCGGGGCGTCAGAAAACATATCGCGCCATTACCCAGTGTAATTTGTTCGCTTCCCATTGCTCAGATCGGAACCCCGCGTATCTTCGTCAACTCACGGAGTTTCGTGCGCAAGGCAGGACTTTTGTACGATCAAAGGGGACGGGCCTGTTGTAGTGAACAACCCTGACCGCAACGCGTTGAAGCGACGATCTATTGAATAACCGATCCTTGGGCCGAAGAAACTGCGGGACGAAGTCTGAAATTAGGCGCCTTCCAGCGCTTGAATGATTCCTGAGAAATCAGACGCTTTCAGGCTGGCCCCGCCTACAAGTGCGCCATCGACGTTGGAAACTGAAAATATGTCCGCCGCATTGTCGGGTTTTACCGAACCGCCATAAAGCAGGCGGACGGAACGGCCCACGCCTTCGCCAAAGCGGCGCTCTAGCCGGGCGCGCATGAAGTCGTGAACTTCCCCGATTTCTTCCAGGGTGGGAACTTTGCCGGTGCCAATTGCCCAGATCGGTTCATATGCGACGATCAGGTTCTCGCCGGTTGACTGATCCGGGATCGACCCGGACATCTGGCCGCCGATGATGTCGAGCGTATTGGCAGCTTCGCGCTGCTCAAGGCTTTCACCCACGCAAATGATCGCCTTCAGACCTGCATCCATCGCTGCGCGCGCCTTGGCCCGCACATCTTCATCATGTTCACCGTGGTCCACGCGGCGTTCGGAATGGCCCAGGATGACCGATGTTGCACCGGCATCCACCAGCATATCCGCACTGATATCTCCGGTATGCGCGCCTGATTTTGCGGCATGACAGTCCTGACCACCGACAGAGACAGCAGTGCCCTGAACGGCAATTGATGCGCGGCTGAGCAATGTTGCCGGTGGGCAAATCAGGATATCCACCGATGCCGCCGGGTGGATCTGAGACAGCGCCTTCAACTCGGTCAGCTCAGCGCCGGTCCCATTCATTTTCCAGTTTCCAGCCGCCAGCTTCTGCCGCATTTCGGTATCTCCCTGATCATCCGATGATTTTAGCATGCGGATAGCATTGTCGGCATCATCTTACAATTCTGCTCGCATGCTGATCCCGGACGGAAACATCGAAGATGGGTCCGCATGCGACGTTCAAATGAAAAGTGATGAGGCGGGCTTAGCCTTGTTGGGCGATGTTTTCGTCAAATTTGATCGACTCACCGCAGCCGCAGGCGTCGACGACGTTCGGGTTCTTGAATTTGAATCCGGATTCCAACAACGACACTTCGTAATCGATTTCGGTTCCAAACAGAAACATCTGGGCCATTGGCGCAATCATGATGCGCGCGCCGTCCTGTTCGACCACTTCGTCATGAGGATCTGCCTGATCGACATATTCCATGGTGTATTCCATGCCTGCACAGCCGCCTTTTTTGACGCCGATGCGCAAACCAGCGTGACCGCCCGAATTCATCAGGCGGGTAATCTGCTCTGCGGCTTTGGGCGTTATGGTCACAGCCTGTTTGCCGGGGATGCCGAACATGTAAATCTCCGTTGTCGCGCGTTACACCCAATCTAGGGGCCAAGGCTCTTTTGCTCAAGGCAATGTCGTGTAAAGAAATTGAATTCGCTGGAAAGCTTAGTGTTTCTGCGTCGCCGCTCTGCAAACTTGCTTTGATACGGGAGGCGGGGTTAGCATCAGTCTTATGAAGTTTTGGAACCCCGTCCGAATAGATGGCATGACATGAAGTGGTAAAAATATGAATTATTTAGAGTCGAAAGTTAAAGTAGCTTTACTTGCGGCCGCACTTTTTTCCGTAAGCGTGTGTGCGATGTCCGACGAAGCTTGGGCGGCCACGGGATCGGAACGGCACCCGGTGAATTGTGCAACGGCGGAAGGGGATCTGCGCGCAATTGCATCGGAAAAGAAACATGCGGAAGACAAACAACTGGAAAGCATTGCTGCCATAACACCTGCCGGGGCTCTGTTGGGGCTGGTCACGGGAACCGAGCAAAAAAGACTGCAAATGCTGTCAGGTGACTACGTCAAGCAACTGGGCGCCAGAGCGGCAGAGATCAAGGAAACCTGCAATCTGAATTGATCGTCGTTGTCGGAACAAAAAAGGACCGTTCTCGGGCAAGAACGGCCCATATTCTTGAGCTGGGAAGCGGGGGGCGGTCATGGCATACCCAGCCGAAGGCACCGAATACGCGAATGCCACCTTCGGGTGTTATCCGTCAGGAGTGTGACAGGGACTGCACGATAGGATGACAAAAACACCAAAGTTTCGTGACAGTCGGCTGGGGGCAAGTGCCTGATGGCTACATAAAGCCCAATTCCAGGCGCGCCTCATCTGACATCATCTCCATGCCCCAGGGCGGTTCCCAGGTCAGTTCGACATCGACTTCCTTGACGCCCGCAACAGGCTCTATGGCCTCGACAATCCAGCCGGGCATGTCGCCCGCGACCGGACATCCGGGTGCCGTCAGGGTCATGATTACCTTCACGGCGTTGTCCGGAGAAATGTCGATCGTATAAATCAGGCCCAGGTCATAGATGTTGACCGGAATTTCCGGGTCGTAAACCGTGCGGCACGCTTCGACGACTGCCTCGTACAGCGGGTGTTCAATCGTTGACGGCGCAATCAGCGGGGTGCCTTCAAACTGTTCGCTCGGGTGGGTCATCTTTGCCTCGGGTCAGTTGCCTGAGTGATTATATAGGGAATACCTGCAACAGCGTCCAGTAGGGGCGTGACGCTCGGGTGAGCGTCACTGTGTCTTAGTCATTGATGTCATGCGTGAAGGTTTTGACCTGACCATGCGGCAAGGCAAAAAGCCGGCGCAGGACAAGCCATGCGATCAACGAAAGAACCGCGAAGATCAGCGCAATCACATGCAATGACAATGTCAGACCGGGGATGGCGAGGATGAGACCGGTGATCGCGGCCCCGATTGCAAAGCCCAGAAAGATGAATCCGGGCAGAACGATTTCCAGGATCCCCAGAGCCAGCGCGGCGGCCAGCCAGATCCACCAGGTCAGCCAAAAGGGATCAGCCATCATCTACCTCCTTTGAGCATCTTGAACGCGTCACCAAAGGCTTCGAGCGCATTGGCAGGCACAACTATGGTCTGCTTGCCGGAACCGTTGCCCAGTGCATTAAGGGCTTCAACCTGTTTCAGCGCAACCTGATACTGCGCAGCCTCGATGCCATTGTCCTGAATGGCCTTGGCGACGACGCCTGTAGCGTAGGCCTCGGCCTCGGCCTGAATGCGTCGCGCCTTGGCGGTTTGCTCCGCTGCGTACAGCTCGGCATCGGCGTGCAGTTCGACGGCGCGTTTTTGGCCTTCGGCTTCGGTCACCTGCGCACGGCGGGCACGTTCCGCGTTCAGCTGTTGCAGCATGGCATCGCGGGTGGCCTGATCCAGATTCACATCCAGTATCTCGGCCCGGGTCACTTCGATTCCCCAATCATCCACTGCGGTTTCAACGCTTTCCTGAATGCGTGTGATCAACTGTGCACGGTTCGATTGCACTTCGTCCAGATCCATCTTGCCGATCTCGGCACGAACGATACCGGCAACCGTGGTGGCAATCGCTCCGTCAACGTCGCGGATACGATAGACCGTCTTTTCCGGTTCGAGAATGCGGTAGAAGACAGAGGTGTCGATTTGCACCAGCACGTTGTCCTTGGTGATCGCGTCCTGTGTCGCGTTCGGCAACTGGCGTTCAAGGATCGAGATCTTGTGGCGGGCAACGTCCAGAAACGGAACAATGAAATTGATGCCGGGGCCAAGCACCGAATGCAGTCTTCCAAACCGTTCAACCACGTATTTTTCGGATTGCGGAACGATCTTTATGCCCTTGAAAATAACGATAACCACCAGCACGGCGGCCAGCAGGTAAATGATGTTTGATGAAAGCAGTCCGATGATCTGATCTTCGGTCATTCTGTCCTCTTTTTATTGTGTACTATGGTATACATATGGGGATCGAGTCGCTCGATTTCAACTCTGGTATGGAGGGAAAGCTGGCGGATGCAAACGCCTCACTACGGGAATTCAGCATTGAGCCGAACTGCTGTGACTGCTTTGCATCCCGGCTTGTTTGCGGTATCGGGCGGGGATGAAATTGATAATCGATACAGACCCCGGCATCGACGATGCCATGGCGATTGCCTATGCCGCCGCCGCGCCTGAATTTGACCTGATCGGCCTGACCACGGTTTTCGGCAATACGCACGTTCATCAGTCCAGCCGCAATGCCCGTTTCCTGCTGGACAAGCTGGGCCTGGACCTTCCGGTGGCGGAAGGCGCGCCTTTCCCTCTGGGGGCTGACATGCACGTCCCATCGGACCATGTCCATGGTCCCGAAGGGTTTGGCGATCTGACCGAGATTCCCGAGATCGGACGGAACCATGATCTTCCCGCCGCAGAGTTTCTGGCCGAGATGGCCCGGATGCACAAAAACGAGTTGGTGGTATGTGCGGTCGGACCGCTGACCAACATTGCCAACGCCATGCGATTGGACCCGGAATTTGCCGGTAATCTCGGCCGTTTGGTGATCATGGGCGGTGCCGTCTACTGCAAGGGCAACGTCACCGACCATGCAGAAGCCAACGTCTATCACGATGCGGTTGCCGCGGATGCGGTCTTTTCCGCACCGCCCGAGACCGTGCTGGTTGGTTTGGACGTTACCCTGAAAACACTTTACGAGACCGCGGATTTCGACGCGCTGGCTCAAAAATCGCCCGGCATGGGATCTTTTCTGCGTGATATCTCTCGATTTTACCTGAAATTCTATAAAGAAATCGGCGGATTGGAAGGGTGCGGCCTGCATGATTCAACCGCAGTGATCGCCTGTTCGCACGGGGCCATGTTCGACATGGTCGAAACCGGGCTGCGTGTTGTGACGGAAGGCGACCGGATAGGTGCGACGCAACCTGACCGGGATCGTCCCGCAGTTCATGTTTGTCGTGATGTGGATGGGGCGGGTGTCGTGCGTCTGTTTACTGACCGCGTTGCATCCTTGCCCTGACGGGTTGCAAAGACCGATCGGATCGGGCAAATCCTGCCCGGTTCGGCGATCCGAGGCGATGACATGACCCAGCAATTCTCTTTCAAGCTCAAGGCCACAGACGGCAAGGCGCGCACCGGTGTCATAAGCACTCCGCGTGGCGAGGTGCGGACACCTGCCTTCATGCCGGTTGGTACCGCCGCGACGGTCAAGGCGATGATGCCGGAAAGCGTCCGGGCCACCGGGGCCGACATCCTGCTAGGCAACACCTATCACCTGATGCTGCGCCCCACGGCCGAGCGGATTGATCGCCTGGGCGGGTTGCACAAGTTCATGAACTGGGACCGACCGATCCTGACGGACTCGGGGGGGTTTCAGGTCATGTCGCTGGCCGGTTTGCGCAAGCTTACCGAAAAGGGTGTGACCTTCAAATCCCATATTGACGGATCGAAACACGAGCTGACGCCAGAAAGATCAATGGAAATTCAGCGCCTTCTGGGTTCCGACATTGTGATGTGCTTTGACGAATGCCCTGCATTGCCTGCAAATCGCGACCGGATCGCCGAGTCCATGCGTTTGTCGATGCGTTGGGCCGAGAGGTCCCGTAACGCATTCGGGGATCGTCCGGGGCATGCTCTGTTCGGAATCATGCAGGGCGGTCTCGAGCGGGACCTGCGGGAAGAAAGCGCCGAGGCGTTGAAGAAGGTTGGTTTCGAAGGCTACGCCGTTGGTGGTCTGGCAGTGGGTGAGGGGCAGGAAGCCATGTTCGACTGTCTCGATTACGCGCCTGATTTCCTGCCCATAGATAAGCCGCGTTACCTGATGGGCGTTGGCAAGCCGGATGACATAGTCGGAGCAGTGGCGCGCGGGATCGATATGATGGATTGCGTTCTGCCCTCGCGCTCGGGCCGTACCGGTCAGGTGTTCACGCGCCATGGCGTGGTGAACATCAAGAACGCGCGTCATGCGGATGATCCACGCCCGCTGGATGAAAACTGTTCTTGCCCGGCCTGTTCGAACTATTCACGTGCCTACCTGCACCATGTGTTCCGCGCCAACGAGATGATCTCGGGCATGTTGCTGACCTGGCACAACCTGCATTACTTTCAGGAAATCATGCAGGGCATGCGGGACGCGATCGCTGAAGGCTCATTCGAGGCGTGGCAGGCCGCGTTCCACGCGCAACGCGCACAGGGCGACATCGAACCCCTGTAACCTGTCCGTTCAGGTGACAATTGCGGGGTTTTCCGGTATTCTGAAACCACTTTGTTCAAAGTTGTTTTGTTTGTGACCCGGAGAATTTTTGATGTTCCGCTTTTTCCTCGGCGCAGTCATTTTTTGCGCATCCCCTGCCGTTGCTGACGTCTGGACCTTTGAGACCCCATCCGAAAACATTCAGTGTTCGGTGGGGGAAAGCGCCGAGACCTCGGACATTCGGTGTACGATCATAGAAAGATACGGCCCTCCGGCGTTGCCGCGCCCCGCGAACTGTCAATCTGACTGGGGGCATGATTTTCAGATGTTCGACACCGGTCCCGTGGAATTGCTGTGCCAGCCACTGAACCGGAGCCGGGACGGATTTGACCGTGCGGAATACGGTGTAACCGGTCGGTTCGGAGGATTTACCTGCACCTCCTCCACGAAAGGTCTGGAATGTCGCAACCTGGATGACCACGGTTTTTTTCTGTCCCGGGCAGTGCAGCAGGTGTTCTGACCCCGAAATTGCGCATTGCATATGCATGCTACACTAATTTCGGTGGATATGTTCCCGGGACATCTTGCAGTCCCGAAAACCTCGGTTCATGCTGCGACACGATACATGGCGATAAGGTTGAAAAAGGGCGATGAGGCCCCACCTTTATCGTCCAAGACAGGAGATGGCCGGATGTTGCCTCGATGAGGGACAAGCGCCATCTTGCCAACGATAAGGATAGAGCATGCAAGAGCCTCTGAATTCCTCATACCCCGTCCTGCCGCTGCGCGATATCGTGGTGTTCCCACATATGATCGTGCCGCTTTTCGTGGGCCGAGACAAATCGGTCCGCGCGCTGGAAGAGGTGATGCAGGATGACAAACAAATTCTGCTGTCCAGCCAGATTGACCCCAGCGTCGACGACCCGGATGAGAACGGTATTTACCAGTCCGGTGTTCTGGCCAATGTGTTGCAGCTGCTGAAACTGCCCGACGGCACCGTCAAGGTGCTTGTCGAAGGGCAGGCGCGCGTGCAGATCACCGAGTTTCTTGAAAACGAAGAGTTTTTCGAGGCGCGGGCGGAATATCTGACCGAAATCCCGGGTGACGTCACCACAACCGAAGCCCTGTTGCGCACCGTCGCGGACGAGTTCGAGCGCTATGCCAAGGTGCGCAAGAACATCCCCGAAGAAGCGCTGACGGCCGTGGGTGAAACCACCGAGCCGGCAAAGCTGGCCGACCTTGTGTCGGGCCATCTGGGCATCGAGGTCGAACAAAAGCAGGACCTGCTGGAAACACTCAGCGTCAGCGAGCGGCTTGAAAAAGTCTATGGCCTGATGCAGGGCGAAATGTCGGTTCTGCAGGTCGAGAAAAAGATAAAGACCCGCGTCAAATCCCAGATGGAGAAGACCCAGCGCGAGTATTATCTGAATGAGCAGATGAAGGCCATTCAGAAAGAGCTTGGCGATGGCGAGGACGGCGCGAACGAGATCGCCGAACTGGAAGCCAAGATCGCCGAGACCAAGCTGTCGAAGGAAGCGCGCGAGAAGGCGGAAGGCGAGCTGAAGAAGCTCAAGAACATGTCGCCCATGTCAGCCGAAGCAACCGTGGTGCGCAATTATCTGGACTGGATTCTGTCTTTGCCGTGGGGCACCAAATCCCGCGTCAAAAAGGATCTGGGTCGTGCGCAGGATATACTGGACGCCGATCACTATGGCCTTGAAAAGGTCAAGGAGCGGATCGTCGAATATCTCGCCGTTCAGCAGCGTTCGAAAAAGCTGAAAGGCCCGATCCTGTGCCTTGTCGGCCCTCCGGGCGTGGGCAAGACCAGCTTGGGTAAATCCGTCGCCAAGGCCACGGGGCGCGAGTTCATTCGCATTAGCTTGGGTGGGGTGCGCGACGAATCCGAGATCCGCGGCCACCGCCGGACCTATATCGGTTCGATGCCCGGCAAGATCATTCAGGCGCTGAAAAAGGCGAAAACCACGAACCCGCTCATCCTGCTCGATGAAATCGACAAGATGGGGCAGGACTTCCGTGGTGACCCGGCCTCGGCGATGCTCGAGGTGTTGGACCCGGAACAGAACAACACGTTCATGGATCACTATCTTGAGGTCGAATATGACCTGTCCAACGTGATGTTCCTGACCACGTCCAACAGCTATAACATGCCCGGGCCGTTGCTGGACCGGATGGAGATCATCCCACTGGCCGGCTATACCGAGGATGAAAAGCGCGAGATCGCCAAACAGCACCTGATCGCCAAGCAGGTCAAAAACCATGGTCTGAAAACCAAGGAATTTGAGCTGACCGATGACGCGCTGCAAAAGATAATCCGCACCTACACCCGCGAGGCCGGTGTGCGGAACCTCGAGCGCGAAATCGCCAAGGTGGCACGGAAGGCGCTGACCAAGATCATCAAGAAAGAGGCGGAAACCGTTACGGTCACGCCTGAAAACCTGGATGAATTCCTGGGCGTGCCAAAGTTCCGTTACGGTCTGGCCGAACAGGACGATCAGGTCGGTGTCGTGACCGGTTTGGCCTGGACCTCGGTCGGGGGCGATCTGCTGCAAATCGAGGCGCTGAAGCTTCCCGGCAAAGGTCGGATGAAGACGACAGGCAAGCTGGGCGATGTGATGAAAGAATCCATCGATGCGGCGTCGTCATATGTGCGGTCGATTTCTCCCAAGATCGGAGTCAAACCGCCTCAGTTCGACAAGATCGACATCCATGTGCACGTGCCGGATGGCGCAACGCCCAAGGATGGTCCGTCAGCGGGTCTGGCGATGGTGACATCGATCGTATCGGTTCTGACGGGCATTCCCGTACGCAAGGATATCGCCATGACGGGCGAGGTTTCGTTGCGCGGGAACGCAATGCCGATTGGCGGCTTGAAGGAGAAACTGCTGGCTGCGTTGCGCGGTGGTATCAAGACGGTCCTGATCCCAGAGGAAAACGAAAAGGACCTGGCGGATATCCCGGACAATGTGAAGGAAGGGCTGGAAATCATCCCGGTCAAGCACGTCTCGGAGGTTCTTGAGCATGCTCTCGTTCGTACACCGGAGCCGGTTGAATGGGACGAAGCCGCCGAGGAGGCCGCCGCAGCCGCAGCAGCCTCGTCAGAGGCGACGGGGCCATCGGCCACGGCACACTAAGTAGATTGAGCGAATGAAAAAGGCGGGGCGAATGCCCTGCCTTTTTTACAATCCAATGACGGGTTGCTTTGGATCAAGTATTTCTTCTTCGGCTATGTATTCATTGAATTTTTTTTCTGGCAGCGCTGAGCGGACGGCAAGAACGAAAATGATCGACGAAAACAGGAAGCAAAGCAGAAGGTCCCAGCCAAACGGGATCTGCTTCAACGATCCGGCTCCGAATTGCCCAAGGAATGAGATCAGCCCAAGACCTGAGAAATAAGGCACAAGCCACAGGGCCTCGGTAACGTCCATTTCGTCCAAACGTCCCCGGAACCGGATCAGCAACAGAATTTTCCCGACAATCAGCGCGATGCCAAGCCGCCAGACCGTGTCCCATCCGCTCCAATAGACGATCATCGTGGCGATGGCGAAGGCCGTCAGCGCGACAAGTCGCACGGCCGGTATTCGGATCGATCTGGGATGATCTGGCATAAGGTTTCGCAGGCAAACCACGGCTATGGGCCCGACGGCAAATGACAAAACGATGGCCGCACCGTTCAGGGCAATGACGGTGGTAAAGGGTACTGTCAGCAGGAAAACCGTTCCGATCAGAAAGTTCAGCCCCAGCGCCCACAGCGGAACCCCGAATGACGACAAAACCTGCAACCGTTTGGGCAGAAAACCGTTTTTTGAAAGGGCGAGGGCGATACGGGCGTTTGACCCGGTTGCGACCAGCCCGTTTCCAAAGGGGCCTATCACGGATCCGACATTCAGCAGGCTCAGAAACCAGACCAGCCCGACAGACATGATGATGGCGTCCAGTGGTCCTTCGCCACCAAAGCTCAATTGTGCCCATCCTTTGGACAGCATGGATGGGTCCAGCGCACCGATGAAGGCCACTTGCAAGCCAAGGTAGATGACGGCGCAAAGAACAATCGACAACACCAATGCGGCCGGAATTGCAAATTTTGGATTTCGAACTTCGCCAGCCATATCAACCACATGGCGAAAGCCGATGAATGAAAAAATAACGCCCCCGGTGGAAACGGCGGCCATGATACCCTGCGCGCCGTAGGGCGCAAAACCATCCGGTTGGGTGAAGTTTTCGAAGTTGAACCGGCTTGCGACAAGCAGAATGGACAGGACAACTGGTATGGCGATCTTGGCCCAGGTCAGCGCAGCATTGACGCGCGTGAAGAACTTGACCCCAAGCGCATTCACCGCGACGAACAGCAGCATGAAAACCAGCGCAACGAAAATACCCGCCCCGGTCAAATCACCTGTCTCGGCCGTATGCAACCAAGGCGCATACGGCGCCAGGTATTTCAGCATGGCCTCGACTTCGATGGGCGCCGTGGTGTTGTAGCCGATCCAGGCGGTCCATCCCATGGCCATCGAAACGATATTGCCATGCGAAAACTGAGGCACGCGCGCGATCCCTCCGGGAATGGGCAGCATGGCGGAAATCTCTGCGAAGGTGATGGCCAAAATGAACATGGCAACCGCGCCGATAATCCACGAGATCGTGGCCGCGGGCCCTGCATGCTGAACGGCCAGAAGGGGGCCGAATAACCAGCCCGAACCGATGATTCCTCCGACTGAAATGAAGGTCAGTCCCAGCAGGCCGATGTCGCGCTTTAACCCCGTCATGGTGACCTCAGCCTTAGTGTGTGGCCTTTAATCGGGCCAAATAGGGCACGATAGCCGCCGAACGCGCGACATGGCAAGCCCGCTGGCTCCAAGCGAAAATCCGGAAAGGGAGTGGTGGGTGATAAGAGATTTGAACTCCTGACATCTTCGATGTGAACGAAGCGCTCTACCACTGAGCTAATCACCCATGACACGCGGTCATATCTTCCCTGGCGGGGCGCTGCAAGCGAAATTGAACAATTCGCGAGGGCAAAAAACAGCGGGTAAACAAAAAACTGGATTCTGACAAAAAACTGCAAAACGCCGCTTGACGCTGCCCGACCGTGGCCATAATACACCCAAACGTTCAGCAATGAACATGCAGCGGGCGGTTGTAGCTCAGTTGGTTAGAGTACCGGCCTGTCACGCCGGGGGTCGCGGGTTCGAGCCCCGTCAACCGCGCCATCGCTGCCAACCTTGGTCCAGGATAAAGGCCATGAAATAGATGCGCGGTTGTAGCTCAGTTGGTTAGAGTACCGGCCTGTCACGCCGGGGGTCGCGGGTTCGAGCCCCGTCAACCGCGCCATTTTCTTCTCAAAATCATAAGTTCGCCAGATAGCCAGGCATTGAGCTGTTCGATTCCATGCCCATCGTTTGATTTGGTCGGCGAAAACCTGTACGTTCACTAAATGTTCTAACTTTTCTGTTGGAGACTCGGGCAAGCTCGCCTATCTCTAAACCACTTGTTTGTTGGGGGCCGAAAATGGCTGAGCTGAAGAATATAGAGGTGCGCGGCGCGCGCGAGCACAACCTCAAAGGCATCGATGTCGACATCCCTCGGGATCAGTTGGTGGTGATCACCGGGCTGTCCGGTTCGGGCAAGTCGTCGCTGGCGTTCGACACGATTTATGCCGAAGGTCAGCGCCGTTATGTCGAAAGCCTGTCCGCCTATGCGCGGCAGTTTCTCGACATGATGGAAAAGCCTGATGTCGACCATATCAGTGGACTGTCTCCGGCGATCTCCATTGAACAGAAAACGACCTCGAAGAACCCGCGTTCGACTGTGGGAACCGTCACCGAGATCTATGACTATCTGCGTCTGTTGTTCGCGCGCGCAGGTACGCCGTACAGCCCGGCCACCGGCCAGCCGATCGAGGCGCAACAGGTGCAGGACATGGTCGACCGCATCATGGCGATGGAGGAGGGCACGCGAGGTTATCTGCTGGCTCCGATCGTGCGCGACCGCAAAGGTGAGTACCGGAAGGAATTTCTGGAACTGCGCAAGCAGGGGTTCCAGCGCGTGAAGGTGGATGGTGAGTTCCATGAGCTGGATCAGCCCCCGACATTGGACAAGAAGTTCCGTCACGATATTGACGTTGTGGTCGACCGCCTGGTTGTTCGTGAAGGCATGGAAACGCGTTTGGCCGATAGCCTGCGCACCGCTCTGGATCTGGCGGACGGAATCGCGATTCTGGAAACCGCCCCACGAGAAGGAGAGCCGGAACGGATTACCTTCAGCGAGAATTTTGCCTGCCCGGTCAGCGGTTTCACAATCCCGGAGATCGAACCGCGCCTGTTTTCGTTCAATGCGCCATTCGGAGCTTGCCCGGATTGTGACGGCTTGGGGGTCGAGCTGTTCTTTGACGAGCGTCTCGTGGTGCCGGATCAGACGCTGAAACTGTATGACGGTGCCTTGGCGCCATGGAGGAAAGGCAAGTCGCCGTATTTCCTTCAGACCATCGAGGCCATCGCGCGTCATTATGAGTTTGACAAGAACACGCCTTGGAAAGACCTGCCCAGCAAAGTGCAGCAGGTGTTCCTGCGGGGCTCGGGCGATGAGGAAATCCAGTTCCGCTATGACGAGGGCGGAAGGGTGTACCAGGTGACACGCAGCTTCGAAGGCGTGATTCCGAATATGGAACGGCGTTATCGCGAAACGGATAGCGCGTGGATACGTGAGGAATTCGAACGGTACCAAAACAACCGCCCGTGCGGCACCTGCGAAGGGTATCGTCTGCGCGCCGAAGCCTTGGCCGTGAAGATCGCGGGGCTGCATGTCGGTCAGGTGGTGCAAATGTCCATCCGCGAAGCGCTTGCCTGGATCGAGGATGCTCCGAACCATCTGAGCGCTCAGAAGAACGAGATTGCCCGGGCCATTCTGAAGGAAATCCGCGAGCGGTTGGGTTTCCTGAATAATGTTGGTTTGGAATACCTTACGCTATCTCGTTCAAGTGGAACCCTGTCAGGCGGCGAAAGTCAGCGTATCCGTTTGGCAAGCCAGATCGGATCGGGCCTAACCGGGGTTCTTTATGTATTGGACGAGCCCTCGATCGGCTTGCACCAGCGTGACAATGACCGGTTGCTTGGTACACTCAAGAATCTGCGGGATCAGGGCAACACCGTGATCGTCGTCGAACATGACGAGGAAGCCATCCGCGAAGCCGATTATGTGTTCGACATTGGCCCCGGTGCGGGCGTGCATGGCGGGCAGGTGGTCAGCCACGGCACGCCCGAGCAGATCGCAGCGGATGCAGCCTCGATCACGGGGCAGTACCTGTCGGGCGTACGCGAGATTCCGGTGCCCGCCGAGCGGCGCAAGGGGAACAAGAAAAAGGTAGCGGTGGTAAAGGCTTCGGGCAACAACCTCAAGAACGTGACGGCCGAATTTCCTTTGGGCAAGTTTGTTTGTGTCACGGGTGTATCTGGCGGCGGTAAGTCGACCCTGACGATTGAGACGTTGTTCAAGACCGCCTCGATGCGCCTGAATGGCGCGCGGCAGACGCCTGCGCCGTGTGAGACAATCAAGGGTTTGGAGCATCTGGACAAGGTCATCGATATCGATCAACGCCCGATCGGGCGGACTCCGCGGTCGAATCCGGCAACCTATACCGGGGCCTTCACTCCGATCCGAGACTGGTTCGCCGGGCTGCCCGAGGCGAAAGCGCGAGGATACAAGCCGGGCCGTTTCAGCTTCAACGTGAAGGGCGGCCGCTGTGAGGCCTGTCAGGGGGACGGCGTCATCAAGATCGAGATGCACTTCCTTCCCGACGTCTATGTCACCTGCGAAACCTGCAAGGGCGCGCGGTACAATCGCGAGACGCTTGAGATCAAGTTCAAGGGCAAATCCATTGCGGATGTGCTTGATATGACGGTGGAAGACGCGCAGGAATTCTTCAAGGCCGTGCCATCGATCCGCGACAAGATGGATGCGCTGGCCCGCGTTGGTCTTGGCTATATCAAGGTGGGTCAACAGGCGACCACGCTGTCGGGTGGTGAGGCGCAGCGCGTGAAACTGTCCAAGGAACTGTCGAAACGATCAACCGGGCGGACGCTCTATATTCTGGACGAACCGACCACGGGTCTGCATTTCGAAGATGTACGCAAGCTGTTGGAAGTGCTGCATGAATTGGTCGATCAGGGCAATACCGTCGTGGTGATCGAACACAATCTGGACGTGGTGAAAACCGCCGACCATATCATCGACATCGGGCCTGAAGGCGGCGACGGCGGTGGTGAGATCGTAGCCGTCGGAGCACCCGAAGAGATCGCTCAAGTCGAACGCAGCCATACCGGTAGGTATCTGAAAACCATGCTCAACCCGGATCGGGTGGCGGCGGAGTAGGCGGCTTCAGGCTGCCTTCACTCCACCGCCTGCTCAATCTAGTTTTTCTTGGTTGGGCAGGTGCTGATGCCCAACACCGAGTATATCGGGCATGAATTCAGCAGACCGGTGACCAACGGCACGATGCCGATCCACATCCAGGTTCCGTATCCCAACAGAGCGCCCAGAATAAGCGCGGCGCCTATTGCAATCCGAAGCGTTTTGTCGAGCCCACCCATGTTTTTGGTCATCACGTAAGAATCCTTTCCAAAAGGTTGCACCCTTCGGATATCAAATATTCCGTGAGTGGAATATGACTTGGATCAACTTCGCCCACGCTTTTCAAACCGAGGCAGCATGGCGCTGAAATCGCGGCCCAGACCGTCCTCGTTTTCGACGAATTGCTCGTAAAGTGCAGTCGCGGCCTGTCCCATAGGTGTATCCGCATCCGCACTGGATGCGGCCTGTTGGCTGAGGCGCAGGTCCTTCAGCATCAACTCGGCTGCAAATCCAGGAGTATAGCCATTGTCGGCTGGGCTTTGCGGGCCAACGCCAGGGGCAGGGCAATAGGCGTTCATCGTCCAGCTGTACCCCGATGAGGTGCTGACCACATCGAACATCTTTTGGCGGTCCAGACCCAGTTTGTCGGCCAGGGCAAAGGCTTCGCACGTGGCGATCATGGTCACGCCGAGGATCATGTTGTTGCAGATCTTGGCGGCTTGGCCGGCTCCGGCTTCGCCGCAGTGTACCGCTTTCTGCCCCATGATGTCGAACAGAGGAGCAGCCTTTGCAAATGCGTCGTCTGACCCGCCGGCCATGAATGTCAGGGTGCCACCTGCCGCGCCGCCGACCCCCCCCGAAACCGGAGCGTCCACGAACAGCAGACCGGCGCCGCTGGCCCGTTCCGCGACTGCGCGTGCGCTGTCCACGTCAACTGTCGAGCAATCGATCAGCACGGCACCCTTCGCCATGGCGGGAATGATCTGATCTGCAACGGCCCGCAGGATGGCGCCATTCGGCAGCATGGTTATGACTGCATCGGCAGAGGCGACGGCTTCGGTCGCGGTTTCGGCTTGAGTCACCCCGTCAACGGCAACGCCGGCCGTGTCGAATCCGAGAACCTGATGGCCGGCCTTTGCCAGATTGGCCGCCATGGGCGCCCCCATGTTTCCCAGCCCTATGAACCCGATCTGCATCTCTCAGTCCTCCTCGAATGTCAGGGTGTCCGCACCCAATGGCTGCAACATTTTCGAGACGGCCACCAGGGGGACGTCCATATTGGAAAACTGCCAGTTCGGGTTGCGGTCTTTGTCTATGATCTGCGCGCGGATACCTTCCAGAAAGTCACCATGCTCCATCGCCCGGTGGGTAAAGCGGTATTCCATCTCCAACGCGCGCCGCATGGTAAGCGAGGGGCCACGCAGACGGTGCAGCATCTCAATCGTGCAGGCCACGGAAAGCGGTGCGTTTTTCGTTATTTTTTCCAGAGTTTTGTCTGCAAATTCCTGACCGTCATTGCGCAGGCTGATCAGGATGTCGCCCAGAGTTTCACCGGAAAAATGATTGTCGATGTCCGTCAGCGCCCCTGCCAATTCACCATTGGGTGGCGTTTCGGAATGTTCGGCCACCAGTTCGGCATTTCCAGACGCTTCCAGAATTTCGGTCAGGTCAGACCATTGCGACTGGGGGATGAAATGGTCGGCAAACCCCGCAAAGATCGCGTCCGCAGGCCCCATCCTGAGGCCCGTGGTCCCAAGGAATTCACCCAGTCGCCCCGGTGCAAGGGCCAGCATCAATGACCCGCCGACATCCGGAATCAAGCCAATCGAGCATTCGGGCATGGCAATCCTGGAGCTTTCTCCGACGACACGGTGGCTGCCATGGCAGCCGATGCCGACACCCCCGCCCATGGTAAAACCCTGAAGAAAACTGATGACTGGTTTGGGATATTCGAAGATCTGGGCATTCAGACGATATTCATCACGCCAGAACTTCTGACCATACGCATAATTGCCCTTGGTGCCCGTTTCATAAAGTTCGGCAATGTCACCCCCTGCACAAAAGGCTTTTTCTCCTTCAGCGTCCAGAACGATCAGGTCAACGGCATCGTCTTCCCGCCAGTTGCGCATCGCCGTGTCGATGGCCATGCACATGTCATAGCTCAGCGCGTTCAGGGCATGGGGACGGGTCAGGGTGATGCGACCGGCACGGCCTGTGGTGCGGATTTCAATGTCTGACATCGGGGCCTCAGCGATTGGCGAGCAGTTGGCGCGCGACGATCACGCGCATAATCTCGTTCGTGCCTTCCAAAATCTGATGCACGCGAAGATCGCGCACAAGCTTTTCGATGCCGTAATCCGCAAGATATCCGTACCCGCCATGCAGTTGCAGGCACTGATCCACCACCTTCGACCCGGTTTCGGTTACGAATTTCTTCGCCATCGCACAGAATTTCGTGGCATCGGGCGCGCCGTTGTCCAGTTTCCATGCCGCCTGACGCAGGAAGGTGCGTGCCGCCTGTAATTCGATCTCCATATCCGCCAGACGGAACTGAAGGGCCTGGAACTGATCGATGGATTGGCCGAACGCCTTGCGCTCGGACATGTATTGCAGGGTCATATCCAGCCCGGCCTGTGCAGCCCCAAGAGAACAGGCCGCGATATTGAGCCGCCCGCCATCGAGGCCCATCATCGCGTATTTGAAGCCGTCGCCTTCGGTGCCCACCAGGTTGCCTGCGGGAATTTTGCAGTCGTCGAACTGAACCTGCGCAGTGGGTTGGCTTTTCCAACCCATTTTCTGTTCCAGCGCCCCAAAGCTGAGCCCCGGCGTGCCGTCCTCGACATATACGGTCGAGATCCCCTTGGGCCCGTCCTGACCGGTGCGTACCATGCAAACATAGGCATCCGAATAGCCACCGCCTGAAATGAACGCCTTGGTACCGTTCAACGTATATCCTTCGTTGGTGCGTTCGGCGCGGGTTTTCAAGGCCGCCGCGTCAGAGCCGGAACCGGGTTCCGTCAGGCAATAGCTCAGAACCGTATTCAGGCTCAGAACATCCGGCATGATGCGCGCCTTTAGGTCATCATCTGCGAAATTGTCCAACATCTTGGCGCACATGTTGTGGATCGACAGGAAGGCGGCGACCGAGGGGCAGGCCATCGACAGCGCCTCGAAAACCAGCGTGGCATCCAAGCGGGTCAGATTTGACCCTCCGCTTTCTTCGGATACGTACAGCGCGCCGAAACCAAGCTCGCCTATCTGGGGCCACAGGGTTTTGGGAATGGTTCCGTCCGCTTCCCACTGGCGCGCAAAGGGGGCGATGTTTTCCTGCCCGAACGCGTGCGCCATGTCGAATATGGCTGTTTGCTCCTCGCTGAGTGCGAAATCCATGACGCTCCCTCCCGTCGGCAATGAATTGAACGGTTGTTTATTTCTGAATTCTTACAGAAATTTTGCAGGCGCAACAATGAGTCGGTTGAAACGGGTCACAAGCCGGAAACGTTCAGAGATCGGCGTGAAATTCCTCGATCAGGTGGCGCACGACGGCTTGGCCGGGATCATCACCGCGCGCTGATGCCTCGGCATGAATACGGCGTTGGCGCGTGGCGGAAGTGCCGTTTTCAGCAATCTGCCTGAGCCGTGCAAGCTCGGTCATCGTGCCAAGTGCTTCGGTGTCTTCTGCCAACAACCCCATGAGATCGCCGATCAGTTCGGACATGGGCTTGACCGAACGGTCGCCGAAATCGATCAGCCCTTCACCCACTCCGTAGCGCTGTGCGCGCCAGCGGTTTTCACCGATCAGGAAACGATCATATTGCCGCCAGCGCAGGTTGCGGTCTTTCAGACGGCACAGCATCCGGGTCAATGCCTGAACCAGTGCGGCCAACGACAAAGTGTGTTCCAGACGGGGTTGAACATCCATGATCCGCGTTTCCAAAGTTGGGAAACGATGTGAGGGGCGCAGATCCCACCAAATCTTGGTGGTGTCTTCGATGACCCCAAGCTCGACCAGAATGCCTGTGTTCCGTTCGTACTCGCCCCAACTGGCGAACACGGGTGGCAGCCCGGTGCGGGGCAGGTTGTCGAACACCGTCAACCGGTATGAAGACAGGCCGGTATCCTCGCCGTTCCAATAGGGCGAAGATGTGGACAACGCCAGAAGATGAGGAAGAAAGTATGACAGTTGCGGCATCAGATCGGCACGCAAGGCAGGGTCCTCGACCCCGACATGTACATGCATCCCGCAGATCAGCATCCGCCGGGCAACGCCGCCCAATGCATGTTGCAGCGCGTCATACCGTTCTTTCCGCGTGTGGTGTTGATCCTTCCAGTTGGCGAACGGGTGGCACGAGACGGCGATAGGGGACAGGTTGTATTCGGTGGCCCGTTTGGAAACGCATGACCGCAGCCGCTTCAGGTCTTCGCGCGCCGAAGCGACCGTGGCGTGTGGTCTGGTTCCAACCTCGATTTGACATTGCAGGAACTCGGGGCTGACCTGACCTTCGAAATCGCTTTGGCAGGCCGCCATCAGCGCTTCGGGGGCTTCGGACAATTGCAGGCTGTCACGATCCACCAACAGGTATTCTTCTTCGATCCCGAGTGTAAATTCCTGCTGCATTGGGCCCCTCGCAGTTGTCAGTTCCATCAGTGAATACGGAAATTTACGTTTTGCCAAGGGTTTGACAGGCTTGCCCTTGCAGAGAAACGGTTCGCAACGGTAAGGAACATTGCATCACAGATCGCGGAGCCAGCGCCTTGAAACCCAGAAAATTCCCGAAGATCAACGCGGCCCTTGAAGAATTGGGGGTGAAACTGGTCGACAGAGTTACGGAACAGGATGAACGGGCGCGGCTGGAAGCCTTCGAAGCGGCGGGAGGGTTGACGCGCCCCGCCTATGCGTTGTCGCCAGGGATGGAAGGGTTCGACATCTCTCAACTTGTGGCGGAATACGGGCGTCACAAAGCTGCCCTGGAGGCGCTGAAAGATTCCGCACGCAACCAGACCGGCTATCGTACCGGCAATGGTTACTATGACAGCCCGGATGCGGATGCGTTATATCTGATGATCCGACGCTTTCAGCCCAAACGTGTGATCGAGGTCGGTTGCGGCAATTCCACCCGTGTGACCCGTCAGGCAATCATCGATGGCAATCTGGATACCACCATTACCGCGGTTGATCCGTACCCACGCGCCGATATCGCCCATGTGGTCGACCGGTTCGAGCAGAAACGTCTTGAAGATACAGACCCGGCCCTGTTCGCAGAGCTGGAGGCCGGAGACATTCTGTTCATCGACTCCAGCCATGTTGTGCGGATGAGCAATGACGTCGCCCATCTGTTCTGCCGCATTATACCGTCGCTGAACCCCGGGGTGGTGATCCACGTTCACGATGTTTTTTTGCCCTACGAATATCCCAAGCGCTTCTTCTATGATTGCCCGGGCTGGGGAGAGCAGTACGTATTGCACAGCTTGCTGCAATCTGGCGCGTATTCAATGCTTTGGCCGGGATATTACCTGCAACAGGATCGGCCTGATGCCGTTGTTGCCTTGCCGTTTCTGGCCGAGGGGCGGGCGCAAAGCATCTGGGTGCAGTTCAAAGAAAACTGAAACCAAAGTGATCCATTGCGGCAAAAGGTCCGTAACCCTTTCCATAACACGCTGGAGAGGAGAAGACAGCTATGTTCCGTCGTACATTCATGGGCGCAGCCGCCGCACTTGCATTCGCTATGCCGCTCAAGGCTCAGGCCGCTGATATCGTAGACACCGCCGTTGCCGCCGGGTCGTTCAACACTCTGGTCGCCGCCGTTCAGGCTGCAGGCTTGGTTGACACCCTGAAAGGAGACGGTCCGTTCACAGTATTTGCACCCACAGACGAAGCCTTTGCTGCGCTTCCTGAAGGCACTGTCGAGACGCTTTTGAAACCAGAAAACAAAGATCAGTTGGTCGCGATTCTGACCTATCACGTGGTACCAGCCAAGGTTATGTCCGGTGATATCGCGGGCAAACGCGCCAAGGTTCTGACTGTTCAGGGCGACCGGCTGAGCGTCAACGCCAAAAACGGCGTGAAAGTGAACGACGCCAAGGTCGTACAGGCCGACATCGAAGCCAGCAATGGCGTCATCCACGTCGTGGATGCCGTGATCCTGCCGGAATAAACGCCGTCTTCCAAAGACAAGAAAGCCCCGGCGATCGACTGGGGCTTTTGCTTTTCAGCCCGGGTGGATCAGACCAGTCGAACCTGCGTGCCGACTTTTACCAGCGGATACAGCTCTTCTACATGCTGGTTGTACAGGCCAATGCAACCTGACGAGCTCTGACGACCGATCTTGCGGGTGTCGTGCGTGCCATGGACAAGATAGGCAGGCCAACCCAGATACATGGCGCGGGTTCCCAGTGGGTTGCCGGGATCGCCACCTTCCATCCGAAGAGGCAGCGAAGGATCACGTTCGCGCATCGATGCCGTAGGTGTCCAGCTTGGGAATTCGGTTTTGCGCACTACTTTCGTGTACCCGCGTTTGGTAAGCTCTTCGCTCATGGGTACGGAACTTGGGTACAGTTTGTATGTGCCGTCAGGCCCCCAGTAATGGACGGCGCGGCTGGTGATATCGGCCAACAGGCATCCAACGCCCAATTCATCGAAATGGTCCTGCCAGTTCTGCTGCGAGAAGGACGATATATTGCGCCGGACTGGCAATTGCGTACTGATCGCGTCTTCCGTTTCAGGGAAAGCATCCGTGCTTTGTGCCCGAACAAGGGCAGGTGTTGCCACCAAAGAGGCCACGCCCAGCAAGGCAGAGCGACGGGTCATACGGGATTGGGACAAGGTTGCCTCCGATAAGTTCACTGCTCAGTACATCGTTCACGCCAAAATATGGGTGTTGGGTGAATTTTTCCAGAGTGAACCACTTGAATTTCCTGTGACCGATTGGACGAAAGCAGGTTTTCGGCGGAAAGATGCAAAAAGCCCGGCCATTGAACGGGCCGGGCTTCAAGCGTCAGGAAACTGTGGGATCAGTCCATTGCTTTGAAGTTGAACTCGCCACCTTCCTTGATGCCCGACGGCCAGCGTGCGGTCACGGTTTTGGTGCGGGTGTAGAACTTGAAGCTGTCCGGGCCGTGCTGGTTCAGATCGCCGAACATGGATTTCTTCCAACCGCCGAAGGTGTGATAGGCCAGCGGAACCGGAATCGGAACATTGATGCCGACCATTCCGATGTTCACACGACTGGCAAAGTCACGTGCGGTATCGCCATCGCGGGTAAAGATCGCGGTGCCGTTGCCGTATTCGTGATCCATCGCCAGTTTAAGGGCCTCTTCGTACGAACCCGCGCGCACGGTGGACAGAACCGGGCCAAAGATTTCCTGTTTATAGATGTCCATCTCGGGCGTCACGTGGTCGAACAGGTGCGGGCCGACAAAGAAGCCGTCCTCATAGCCTTGCAGGCTGAAGTCGCGGTTGTCGACAACCAATTTCGCACCCTGTTCGACGCCTGAATTGATCAGGCCCAGAATGCGCTGTTTGGCGGCGGCGGTCACAACCGGGCCCATGTCGACATCATCGCCGGCAGTGTAGGGGCCAACCTTCAGCTTTTCGATGCGCGGCACCAGTTTTTCGATCAGTGCGTCCGCGGTCTCTTCACCCACGGGAACAGCAACCGAAACGGCCATGCAACGTTCGCCAGCCGCACCGAAACCGGCGCCAACCAGCGCGTCCGCTGCCTGATCCAGATCGGCGTCGGGCATGACGATCATGTGGTTCTTGGCACCGCCGAAGCACTGTGCTCGTTTCCCATTCGCGGTTGCGCGGCTGTAGATATACTGTGCAATCGGGGTTGAACCCACAAAGCTGACGCCCTGAATGATCTCGCTGTCGAGGATGGTGTCGACCGCTTCCTTGTCGCCGTTTACGACCTGGAAAACGCCTTTGGGCAGGCCGGCTTCGACGAACAGTTCAGCCAGCATCAGGGGCACGGACGGGTCGCGTTCGGACGGTTTCAGAACAACGGCGTTACCGCAGGCCAGAGCAGGGCCAACGTGCCAGAGCGGCATCATGGCTGGAAAGTTGAACGGCATGATCGAGCCGACAACACCCAAAGGCTGGCGCATGGAATACATGTCAATTCCGGGGCCTGCGCTGTCGGTGAACTCACCCTTCAGCATCTGAGGTGCGCCAATGCAGTATTCGATCACTTCCAGACCACGCTGCAAATCACCCTTGGCGTCGGGGATGGTTTTGCCGTGCTCGCGGCTCAGCGCTTCGGCCAGTTTGTCCATGTCGCGGTTCATCAGGCCGACCATGGCCATCATGACGCGCGCGCGCTTCTGCGGGTTGGTTGCGCCCCATGCGGGCTGGGCGGCGGCGGCGGCCTCGATCGCGGCGGTGGTTTCCGCTGCACTGGCCATCGGGCACTTGTATTGAACTTCACCCGTTGCCGGGTTGTAGACGTCGTCGAAACGACCGGACGTTCCGGCGACCATTTCGCCGTTCAGGAAATGGGTCAGGTCTTGCATCAATAGCTCCTCCATAGATTTGCGCGCAGAATAGGCTTGCAGAAATCCCGCGAACAGAGGCAATGTCTCAAAAGAGTTTTGCAAAAATGCAAAAGGGATCAAAATGACCCCAAATTGGGATGATATGCGGATTTTCCTGGCTGTTGCGCGCGAGAAAAGCCTGTCTTCCGCTGGTCGTATCCTGAAGATCGACCCTGCCACCGTCGGTCGACGCATTGCGCGCCTGGAGGCGACGCTGGATTCCACATTGTTCACCAAGTCGCAGCAAGGCTATGTTCTAACCCCGGCTGGACAGCGGCTGTTGGAACACGGGCTGCACGCAGAAGAAGCGATGCGCGCGGCGGCCGGGGCGGTAACAGGGCCAACAAAAACGCTAAGCGGGCAAATCAGGATTGGCGCGCCGGACGGCAGTGCCAACTATCTGCTGCCGCAGGTGTGTGCCAAAATCAGCGACGCAAACCCTGATCTGGACATTCAGATCCTTGCGCTTCCGCGTGTGATCAACCTGTCCCGTCGCGAGGCGGATATGGCCGTTACGGTCAGTGCGCCGACCGCCGGTCAGCTGCTGGTGAAGAAAATCAGCGACTACAAGCTGCACATGGTCGCGACCGAAGAGTATCTGAAGCGACATGATCCGATCCGGAGCATTACTGACCTGAAGGGCCACAGGTTGATCGGCTATATCCCTGATATGATCTTTGACCGGGAACTCGACTACCTGAATGACATTGGCGTTGACCGTGTCGCTCTTGCATCGAATTCGGTATCGGTTCAACTGCGGCAGGTCTGCCTGGGAACAGGGGTTTGCGTGGCGCATGATTTCACGTTGCCGTTCCACCCGGGGCTTCGGAAAATCCTGACGGATCAAGTGAGTTTGACGCGCAGCTTCTATCTGGTCAGGCATCAGGGTGACCAGCGCAACGAGCGGTTGAACCGCTTTGCGGATGCCCTGACACGCGGTATTCGCGATGAAGTGCTTCGTTTGGAAGCAGGCCCCGACGCTTGACAGGTCGCGGCAATCGCGCAACGCTTTGGAATAAGTGTTATTATTCCGGAGGTATTCTTCATGCTAGTTCAGGCCATCCTGAAGTCCAAAGCGACAGATGGTGTCGTGACCGTGGCGTCAACGGCGACAGTCTCAGAGGCCTCGAAGATTCTTGCGGACAAGCGCATCGGTACGGTCGTTGTTTCCGACGATGGTGGCAATACCGCGGTCGGCATCCTTTCGGAACGCGACATCGTCCGGGAATTGGCGGCCAGCGGCAGTGGTTGTCTGAACCAACCGGTAAAGTCTTATATGACCCAGGACCTCGTCACGGCGACGCGCCAGACCACCGTGGAAGACATCATGTCCCGTATGACAGAGGGGCGCTTTCGCCACATGCCGGTGGTTGAAGATGGAAAACTCGTAGGCATTGTCACTTTGGGTGATGTGGTGAAGGCTCAGCTTTCCGAACTTGCGATGGAAAAAGACGCCCTTGAAGGCATGATAATGGGGCACTGACGACAAGGGTTGCCCAAGCAATCACTTGCACCTGCAGCAAAGTTATGTTTGCTTGCGCAGAAATTTTGTTGCGCAGGAGGGCGCGATGCGGGTTGGATTGTATCCTGGAACCTTTGATCCCATCACCATGGGGCACATCGATATCATCCGTCGAGCGGCAGCTTTGGTGGACAAACTGGTTATCGGTGTGGCCATCAACCGGGACAAGGGCCCTCTGTTCTCGCTGGAAGAGCGCGTGGCCATGATCGAAGCGGAATGCGCCAGGCTGTCCGAGCAGACCGGAACCGAAATCATCGCGCATCCCTTCGAAAACCTGCTGATTGATTGTGCGCGGGATGTAGGCGCGCAAATCATCGTGCGTGGCCTGCGTGCGGTTGCCGATTTTGAATACGAGTTTCAGATGGTCGGCATGAACCGGGCTCTGGACGATTCGATCGAGACCGTGTTCCTGATGGCCGAAGCGCGCCATCAGGCGATCGCGTCCAAGCTGGTGAAGGAAATCGCCCGGCTGAACGGGGACGTGTCGAAATTCGTCACGCCCCGTGTCAATGATGCGTTGAAAGAAAGGTTAGGCTAGGGCACCCATTGCGGCCGCTGTATCCAGCATCCGATTTGAAAAACCCCATTCATTGTCATACCACGCCAGCACACGAACCAGCGTGCCATCAGTGACTTTGGTTTCAGCCAGTGACACGGTCGAGCTGTGCGGGTCGTGATTGAAGTCGATGGAAACCAGAGGGCGGCTTTCCGCGGCAAGAACGCCGGGGATTTTGGCAGCGGCATCGACGAACAGTTGGTTGACCTCTTCTTCGGTCGTGGGGCGTGAAACCTCGGCCACAAGATCAACGACCGAGACATTCGGGGTTGGAACGCGGATGGCCTGACCGGTCAGTTTTCCTTTGAGTTGCGGCAGCACCAGGCCCACGGCAGCGGCCGCGCCGGTTGTCGTGGGGATCATTGACAGCGCCGCCGCTCGGGACAGGTAGGGATCTTTTCCCACTGTATCATGCACCGGCTGGCTGGCAGTGTAAGCGTGAACCGTGGTCATGTTGCCGTGCTTGATACCAAGGCTGGCATCCAGAGCCGCAGCAACAGGGGACAGGCAGTTGGTGGTGCAGGATGCGTTTGAGACCACCAGATCATCGGCGGTCAGCTCGCCATCGTTGACACCAAAGACGATGGTTTTCACACCGCCGTCACCTCTGGCCGGGGCAGAGATCAGAACTTTCCTGGATCCGTTCTTGAAGTGACGTTCCGCCGCTTCGCGCGTACGAAACACACCCGTACATTCCAGAACGACGTCAATGTCAGACCAAGGCAGATCCTCGGGGTTGCGCTCGCTGCTCAGTCGAATTGGACCACGACCCACGTCCAGTCCCGCGTCGCTGAGTGTAACCGGGTTGGGGTAGCGGCCGTGAACGCTGTCAAATTCAAACAGGTGCGCGTTCATTTCGGGTTTGCCAAGATCGTTGATCGCGACGATCTCGACGTCCGTACGTCCGCTTTCCATCACCGCGCGCAGAACTCCGCGCCCGATCCGTCCAAATCCGTTGATCGCCAGTTTCAAGGTCATGGTCTGCTCCGTCCAAATGTCTCAGCAAGATGAGTTAGCGCTAACAATGACAGATCAAGCGAAATGTCAAGGAAAACCTCAGTCACCGCCAGAAAGCGAGCCAGTCCAGAAAGTCGTAAAGTTTCTTTCCAAGGAAAAGCAGATGTTCGGTGCCGTACAGCGCCACATCCAGCATGATACCGCCGAGCAGAAGAAGGCCGAGCCAGATAGCGATTTGGTTGGTCATGGCTGTCCCGAACGTAAAATGCCCGCTCAGATAACCTGAGCGGGCATCAAGGTACAAGCGAAGTCCGAAGGGTCAGTTAAGGCGGCCCATCGCAACAGCTACGTCAGCCATACGGACCGAGAATCCCCATTCATTGTCATACCAGGCCAGAACGCGGACCATGCGGTCATCGACGACGCGGGTCTGATCCGGTGCAAAGATCGAGCTTTCCTCGGTGTGGTTGAAGTCGGTCGACACCAGCGGAGCCGGCTCATATCCCAGAACGCGCTGCATCGGGCCCTTGGCGGCCTCTTCGACGATCGCGTTGATTTCCGCCGTGCTTGTGTCGCGTGAGGCACGGAACGTCAGGTCCACCGCCGAAACATTCGGGGTGGGGACGCGAATGGCGGAACCGTCCAGACGGCCTTTTAGGTTTGGCAGAACTTCACCCAGCGCCTTGGCGGCGCCGGTCGAGGTCGGGATCATCGACATTGCAGCAGCGCGGGCGCGGTAGAGGTCGCTGTGGCGACGGTCCAGTGTCGGCTGGTCGCCCGTGTAGGCGTGGATGGTCGTCATGATGCCGTGTTCGATACCGACGCCCTCGTCCAGCACCTTGGCCAGCGGGGCGAGGCAGTTGGTCGTGCACGAACCGTTCGAGACCATGTTGTCATTGGCGGCCAGCGTGTTGTGGTTGACGCCGAAAACAATGGTCTTGTCCACGTTCTTGCCCGGAGCCGACAGCAGTACCTTGCCAGCGCCACGTTCCAGATGCGTTTTGGCCTTCAGGCCATCGTTGAACTTGCCGGTGCATTCGAGAACGACGTCACAGCCTTCCCAGTCCAACTCGGTCATGTCGTAGGTCGAGAACATCTGCATCGGGCCGCGACCCAGATCCATGGTATTGCCGTCAATGGTGATGTCGCGCGGAAAACGCCCGTGAACACTGTCATATTTCAGCAGATGCGCCGAGGTTTCCAACGGGCCAGTTGCGTTGACTTTGATCACTTCGATGTCGTTGCGCCCGGACGCGGCGATGTGCGACAGGGTGCAGCGGCCAATACGGCCAAAACCATTGATACCGACCTTGATGGTCATATGACGTCTCCAGATGCGCTTGCTTTGAGGGCCATATAACGGCGAAAAGGGAATCTCAAAAGGGCAAAAACGGCATATTTTTAAGGTGTTAGCGCAAACCTGCGCCGGTTGCGCTAACGCTTGCGCTAGCCGTTGGATCAGGTAGGGTCCGGTTGGCGACAGCAGATTGAAGGGAAACGCGATGAGTGGTCTTTTGGCCCTGTTGGATGATGTGGCGGGCATTGCCAAAGTTGCGGCGGCATCAGTGGATGATGTGGTCGCGGCGGCAGGCAAAGCGGGGGCCAAAACCGCCGGTGTGATCATTGATGACGCAGCAGTGACGCCGAAATACGTGCAAGGTTTCGCCCCGGCGCGCGAGTTGCCGATCATCTGGCGCATTGCGCGCGGGTCGATCTTCAACAAGATCATACTCTTGCTGCCCGTCGCCTTGTTGCTGGCCAATTTTGCGCCGTGGCTGATCACGCCCTTGTTGATGCTTGGCGGGTCATATTTATGTTTTGAAGGGGCCGAGAAGATTTTTCATGTTCTGTTTCCTCATGGCAGCCATGTGATCGAGGACGACATGAAAAACCGCGATCCGGGCCACCTTGAGGAGCAAAAGGTCAAGGGCGCCATCAAGACTGATTTCATTCTGTCTGCCGAGATCATGACCATTGCATTGGCAGCGATCGAAGCCCCGAACCTGTGGATGCAGGCCGCGACGCTGGCCGTTGTCGGGATCGGCGTGACGGTGGCCGTTTATGGGTCCGTCGCGTTGATCGTGAAAATGGATGATGTGGGGCTTTATCTGGCGCAGAACGCGCCAACACCTATCGGTCGCGGTCTAGGCCGAGGGTTGGTCAAGGCAATGCCCGGAGTGATGAAAACCCTGTCGATTGTGGGAACTGCGGCGATGCTGTGGGTGGGGGGCTCGATCGTCATCCACGGGATGGAGGTTCTGGGCTTTGGCTGGCTGGGCCATCATATCCATGATTGGGCCTATGCCATTGGGCATTCCGTGTCTGATCAATGGGTTGGTGCGGTTGAGTGGCTATCCAAGGCCACGATGGATGGCGTATTTGGTTTGGCGTGGGGATTGGTTTTGATCCCGGTGGCGACCAAGATAATCATGCCGCTGTTCAGCAAATCCGAAACGCATTGAAACCAAAATGAAAAGGGCGGCCAAGGCCGCCCTTTACTCGATCAGAAGGGACTGTCTTACAGTCCCAACAATTCCTTGACCTTGGCCACGGTTGCTTCGGCCGTGATGCCGAAATGCTTGTACAGCTCACCGGCAGGGGCCGAGGCACCAAAGCTGGACATGCCGATGAAGCCTGCCTTGGCTTCGCGGCCACGCTCGCCCAGCAGCCAGCGATCCCAGCCACCGGCGCGCACGGCGGCCTCGATGCCGACGCGGACCGGACCGGCAGGCAGTACCCGCTTGCGATAGGCTTCGTCCTGCTGTGCGAACAGCTCCATGCAGGGCATCGAGACGACGCGGGTGCCGATGCCTTCGGCTTCGAGCATCGCTTTGGCTTCCATGCCCAGCGAAACCTCTGAACCAGTTGCAATCAGGATTGCCTGACGCTTGCCCTCGGCCTCGGCCAGAACATAGGCGCCTTGTGCGGTCAGGTTCTTGGTCTTGTGATCCTTGCGCACGGTTGGCACGCCCTGGCGGGTCAGCGACAGGACCGAGGGGCTGTCCTTGAAGGTCAGCGCCAGTTCCCAGGCTTCGGCGGTTTCGATCGTATCGGCGGGGCGGAACACATAGGTGTTCGGCGTCGCGCGCGAGATGGCCAGATGTTCCACCGGCTGGTGGGTCGGGCCGTCCTCGCCCAGACCGATCGAGTCATGGGTCATTACGAAAACCGACGGGATCTTCATCAGTGCCGCCAGCCGCATGGATGGGCGGGCATAATCGGTGAAGGCCATGAAGGTACCGCCATAGGGGCGGATACCGCCGTGCAGCGCCATACCGTTCATCGCTGCGGCCATGCCGTGTTCGCGAATGCCGTAGTGGATATAGCGGCCCTTGCGGTTTTCCGGCAGGAACACGCCCATATCAGCCGATTTTGTGTTGTTCGATCCGGTCAGGTCGGCCGAGCCGCCAACAGTCTCGGTCATGATCGGGTTCACGACGTTCAGAACTTTTTCGGACGAGGCGCGGGTGGCCAGTTTCGGCTGTTCTTCAGACATCTGTTTTTTGAACGCACGAATGGCGCCAGCCAACCGCTTGGGGGCCTCAAATGCATAGGCGCGTTTGAATTCGGCCTGCTTCCTCTCGGAAAGCTGGGCAAAACGTTCTTCCCAAGCAGCACGTTCGTCTGTGCCGCGTGCACCAATGGCTTCCCAAGCGGATTTGACGTTGGCTGGAACTTCGAATGTGTCGTGCGGCCAGCCATAGGCCTCTTTCGCGGCTTTCAGCTGTTCCTGATCCGTCAGTGCGCCATGACCTTTCGAGGTGTCCTGCGCAGCATGACCCAGGGCGATATGGGTTTCACAGGCGATCATGGTTGGTTTCTTGGACTTTTTCGCCTGAACTATGGCCGCATCGATGGCTTTGGGGTCATGACCGTCGATCTCAATCACGTGCCAGCCAGAGGCCGCAAACCGGCGGACCTGATCGGTGCGATCGGCGATATCGACAGTGCCGTCGATGGTGATGTTATTGTTGTCCCAGAAGACGATCAGTTTGCTCAGCTCATGACGGCCGGCCAATGTGATCGCTTCCTGACTGACACCTTCCATCAGACAGCCGTCGCCCGCGATCACGTAAGTATAGTGATCCACGACCTTCTTGCCGTAATGCGCGCGCTGGATTTCCTCGGCCATGGCAAAACCCACGGCGTTCGAGATACCCTGACCAAGCGGGCCGGTCGTGGTTTCAACACCGTCGATCAGAAAGTTTTCAGGGTGGCCCGCGGTCTTGGCGCCCAACTGGCGGAAATTCTTGATCTCTTCCAGCGTCACGTCGGCATGACCGGTGAGATAGAGAAGTGAATAGACCAGCATCGAACCGTGACCAGCCGACAGGATGAACCGATCGCGGTCCGGCCAGTTCGGGGCCGAGGCGTCGAATTTCAGGTGCTTTTCGAACAGAACGGTCGCGACATCGGCCATGCCCATCGGCATGCCGGAATGGCCGGAATTTGCGGCGGCGACGGCGTCAAGGGTCAGGGTGCGGATGGCCGCCGCTTTGTCCCAGTGTTCGGGGTTGGCTTTGCGCAGCGCAGTCAGGTCCACGGGCGTTGTTCCTTTGGATAAAAAGCAGATTGCGCGCTCAATACCATTCAGCACCCAAAGTGCAAGCGGAACCGGGCTTTGGCAACGCCCGATAGGTGAAGAGCGCGGCCCAAGTGATTGAAACCAAACAGTGGGTATTTTCTGTCGCATTCCGTTAGACTGTCGGCAAGCGGGATTCGGTTTTGATTCGGATCACTTCGCGACAGAATGAACCTTGATAAAGAGGTGACAGGGGCATGAGCCAGTTAGAGGAACTACAGCACCGCATTGTTGCTGCGATGGACCGTATCAGTGCGGGCGTCGAAGGGTTGGGCGGTGCGTCCCGGAACGCTGAAGTAAATGAGGGGCTTCAGGCCGAACTTGAAGACGAAAGAGTTGCCAATGCGCAGCTTCAGGAGCGACTGAAGACCCTGAAAGAGCAGCACGAAAAACAAGTGGACGCGCTGCGTGCTGATCTGGAGGAGCTGCGCACGGAACCAGCGGATGCCCCAGACGCGGATGCGCTGCGCGCAGAGCTGGAGGAAGCCCGGGCGAAAATCGCGTCTGTCGAAGCGGCCCGCGCCGAGCTGGCCGAGGCCAAGGCGGCCTTGGACAACAGTGCCGAACTGGACGCGTTGAAGGCCGAGAACGAAAGGCTGCGCGCCGAACTTGACGGCATCGAAGATCCTTCGGCGGTGAAAGCCGAACTTGAGCAATTGCGTGAATTGCTTGCTCAGGCAAAAGAAGTCGAGGCGGAAAACAGCCGCCTCAAGGCAGAGCTTGAAGATACGGTACGGGTCGATGATCTGAGCGCCGAGCTTGAGATGCTGCGGGCCGAACGGGCCAGCCATGGCGCTGCGATGTCCCGCCTGGATGACGATCTGCAACGTATGCGCAAGGCGAACGAGCAGTTGCGGAATTCGGTCGAAGAGTTGCGTTCCGCGGCCGCAGAAGGGCTGACGGACGCTGAATTGCTGAACCGCGCCACCGTTGCCGAGCTTGAGGCGACGCGTGCGGCGCAGGCTTCGGATGCCGCCGAAGCGCAGGCCGTGTTGGCACGGTTGGAACCTCTGCTGTCGCAGGCAAAACTTGTAGAAGGTGAGGTAGAGTAATGCCCGAGGTAACCATTCATATTGGCGGGCGGGGTTTTGACGTGTCCTGCCGGGACGGGGAAGAACCCTTTCTGCACGCGGCCGCCAAAATGCTGGATGACGAAGCGCAGGTTCTGTCCGATCAGATTGGGCGGATGCCGGAAGCGCGCATGTTACTGATGGCCGGTCTGCTGTTGGCTGACAAGACGGCGGCGACGGAAGACAAGGTCAAGTCGCTGGAGGCCAGGCTGGCCGAGGCCGAGGCCGAGCTTCAATCACTGAGAAATGCGCCCGCGCCGGAACCTGAACGTATTGAAGTCGCGGTGGTGCCGCCATCCGTCACGGATACGCTGGCCGAGCTGGCAGCACGTGCGGAAGCGCTGGCTTCGGTCGTCGAGGAGAAGAAGGCACAATGACATATCTGCGCAATTTCTTCTGCGGTGCTTTGCTTGTTTTCCCGGCAACAGCGGCACTCGCCGAAATCGACATTCTGTCTGTCACCTTTACCTGCGAGAACGGCGTGCCGTTGCCGGTGACCTATTTCAACGCGCCCGACGGTTCAGGCGCGGCGGCGACGATGGTGGACAATACTCTGGTCGCGATGCGCCAGGTCGAAAGCGGATCGGGCATCCGCTATGAGTCTCTCGGAGCCGAAGGAACCTATATCCTGCGCTCAAAAGGCTGGAACGCGTCAATCAGCTATTTGGCGGCGGGCGCCGCCAATGAGCAGGCGATTTATCGGGACTGTTCCAGCCGGTAGGCAGGATTACGCGTTTGCTTCGCGGATTTTGTCGGCTGCTTCCTTGTTGTAGCCGACACCGTTTTCATCAAAAAGCGTGTCCAGCTCACCCGAAAGGGTCATCTCGGTGATGATGTCGCAACCGCCTACGAATTCGCCTTTGACATACAGCTGCGGCACGGTCGGCCAGTCGGAATAATCCTTGATGCCCTGACGCACATCTTCGTCGGCCAGCACGTTCACGTCGGTGTATTCGACGCCCATATAGTTCAGAACGCCGGCCACGCGCGAGGAAAACCCGCATTGCGGCATTTCCTTGGTGCCTTTCATATACAGCACCACGTCATTGGCTTTGACGGTTTCGTCGATCTGGGTTTTCACATCGGTCATTTTGCGTTTCCTGTTCGTTTCTCCAACGGGAGAGTCATATGTTCGCCTCGAAAGAAGCCGAGAAGCTTATTCCGGCACTTTAGTGGTCAGCGCCAGCGCGTGCAGCTCACCATCTGGGCCATCCATCTTGCCTTTCAGCGCGGCATAAACGGCACGCTGTTGCTGAACCCGGTTTTTGCCGCGAAAGCTTTCATCCACCACCATGGCAGACATATGAACACCGTCACTTCCGCCGACCTGAATCTCGGCGTCGGGAAAGGCTTCGCGCAGCAGGTGTTCGATTTCGTGGGCGCTCATCGGCATGTAGGTAACTCCAGAAGGTCTTTCCCAAGATGTAGAGCGCATGAACCGGGCGTGCAAGAGCACTGGCACATGCAAAAACAACCAATCCCGCACCGGGTCACGACGCCGGTTTCGATTGGCATTCGCGTTGCGTTGTCAGGCGACAGCTTCGGCAAAGCTGTTGCGGTAAATCGCGGCAAGTTCATCAAGCGAGGCTTCCGAACTGCCGATCTTCACCGTATCGCCGGTGAAACGACCAACCGCATTCAGAGGAACGCCGGCCTGACCGGCCGCAATCATCAATGCCTCGGCCTGATCGAAATTGCACGCAACAAGATAGCGGGCCTGGTCTTCACCGAACAGGAATTCAGTCGGGGCGTCGTCAAGACATACGCCAACGCCTGCGGCTTCTGCCAGTTCGAAGGCAGCCAGAGCGATGCCGCCATCGCTGAGGTCGGTGCAGGCCTTGATCATCTCGCGGTTGGCGCGGATGAAATCACCGTTGCGCTTTTCGGCATCCAGATCGACATGCGGGGCGTCGCCGTCTTCGCGGTTGAACACCTCGGCCAAAAGGGCGGATTGACCCAGATGCCCCTTGGTTTCACCGATCACCAGCACGACGTGGCCTTCGCGCACTTCGTTGCCGATGACCTCGTCCGAGTGCTGCAACAGGCCGACTGCGCCAATGGTGGGGGTCGGTAGAATGGCCTGTCCGTCGGTCTCATTGTACAGCGAGACGTTGCCCGACACGATCGGCATATCCAAGGCGCCGACTGCGGCGCCGATGCCCTGTATGGCGCCGACAAACTGGCCCATGATTTCGGGCTTTTCGGGATTGCCGAAGTTCAGGTTGTCCGTGGTGGCCAGCGGCTTGGCTCCGACGGCGGTCAGGTTGCGATAGGCTTCGGCCACGGCTTGTTTGCCGCCCTCAAGAGGGTTTGCGCGCACATAGCGCGGGGTCACGTCGGATGTGAAGGCAAGCACCTTGTCGGTCCCGTGGACGCGGACCAGGCCCGCACCCAGACCCGGCGTGCGGACGGAATCCGCCATCACCATGGTGTCGTATTGTTCATAGACCCACTGCTTGCCTGCGTAGTTGGGCGAAGCGAGCAGGGCGCGCAGCCCGTCAATCGGGTCGATCTGGGGCACTTCGGCCAGTTCCTCTGCCTGTGGCGTAGGCTCCCATGGGCGGTCGTATTCCGGCGCGGTGGAAGACAGTTTGGACAGAACCAGATCGGCTTTGACTTCACCGTTATGCATGATCAGGAAGCGGTCTTCGGCAATGGTTTCGCCGACGATCGCGAAATCGAGATCCCATTTTTCGAACACGGCGCGGGCCTCTGCCTCAAGCTCGGGCTTGAGGACCATCAGCATACGCTCCTGAGACTCGGACAGCATCATTTCATAGGCTGTCATGTTTTCTTCGCGCTGAGGAACGTTCTCCAGATCAAGACGCACGCCAAGGCCACCCTTGTCACCCATTTCAACGGCCGAGCAGGTCAGGCCCGCCGCGCCCATGTCCTGGATCGAGATCACCGCACCGGTCTGCATCAGTTCCAGCGTCGCCTCCATCAGGCGTTTTTCGGTGAAGGGGTCGCCGACCTGAACGGTGGGGCGCTTTTCTTCGATCGTGTCGTCGAATTCGGCGGATGCCATGGTTGCGCCACCCACACCATCACGCCCGGTTTTTGCGCCCAGATAGACGACGGGCATACCCACGCCCGACGCGGCCGAATAGAAAATCTTGTCACTGTCAGCCAGACCGGCCGCAAAGGCGTTCACAAGGCAGTTGCCATTGTATGCGGGGTGAAAGCGCACTTCGCCACCGACGCAAGGCACGCCGAAGCAGTTGCCATAGCCACCGATGCCCTCGACCACGCCGTTGACCAGTTGACGGGTCTTGTGATGGCCGGGTTCGCCAAAGGACAATGCGTTCATGGACGCAATGGGACGCGCGCCCATGGTAAAGACGTCGCGCAGGATGCCCCCCACGCCGGTCGCCGCACCCTGATAGGGTTCGATATAAGACGGGTGGTTGTGGCTTTCCATTTTGAAAACCACGGCCTGACCGTCGCCAATGTCCACCACGCCTGCGTTTTCACCGGGTCCGCAGATCACCTGGGGCCCAGAGGTGGGCAGGGTGCGCAGCCATTTCTTCGAAGATTTGTAGGAACAGTGCTCGTTCCACATGGCCGAGAAAATGCCGAGCTCGGTGAAAGTAGGTTCACGCCCGATGATCTCGAGGATCATGTCATATTCCTCGGGCTTGAGCCCGTGTGCGGCAATCAGATCGGGTGTGATGGCGGGCTCTTGCATCTTCTGTCCTGTGTCCAAGTGGGCCGAGATTGCGCGCCTTGTAGGGCAAGCGCGCGCGTGTGGAAAGGGTCAAGACGGCGCAGGTTGCGTCTTTCAAAGAAAAACGGAACCGGCATCACTGCCGGTTCCGGATGAATGCGCCCCGAAATGGGTGCATGCAGCTGGCGTGGGCCGCGAGGGTTACGCCGATCCCTGGTCCTTGTTGAGCTGCGCTGCGGCTGCGGCGCCAACAGCCGTCTTCTGTTCCGGGGTCAGGTTTTCATTGTCGTCCAGACCCGGAATTGCAACGCGCACCTCGCGGCGGGCAAAATCGATGCCGTTTTCCTTGAAGGCCGCCTTGACCCGGTTGAAGATCTCCTTGCGCAATGTGAACTGCTTGCCGGGCTTGGCCATGAACTTGCCACGGATGATCATGCCGACATCGTCAAAATCGAACACACCTTGCGATTTGAACGGTTGCAGGAAGCCATCCTTGTGGGTCTCGTCCTCCATCATCTCAGCACCGATCTTCTTGAAGATCTTCTTGACCTTGTTGGGATCGGTGTCGAACGGCACGGTGAATTTCAGTTTCATGATCACCCAGTCGCGGCTGAAATTTGTCAGCTTCTGAATCTCACCGTAGGGAATCGTGTGTACGGGGCCGCGATGGTGACGCAACTGCATCGAGCGAACCGAGATTTTCTCGACAGTTCCCATTGTGCCGCCGACATCGACATATTCTCCGACGCGGAAGGCATCGTCGATCAGGAAGAAAACCCCGCCCACGATGTCAGCAACCAGCTTCTGCGCACCAAAGCCGATCGCCAATCCCAGAACACCGGCACCGGCCAAAAGCGGCGTGATATTGATGCCCAATGCGCCCAGCGCCAGCAGGCCAAAAATCACGGCAATCGTAATCTGGGCGGTGATCCGCATCAGAGGCAGAACCGTCGCCAGACGAGAGCCGCCGGCACCGCCGCCTTCACCGCCTGCCTCTTCGTCCAGGGCCTCGGCCGCAGTCTGTTCCCTGGCCAGTCGGCGGTTGATCCAGAGCGAGACGACCTCGTTCAGGATATAGCCGATGGCGATGATCAGCAGGAATTCGATCACAGCCCCGCCGACTTCGGCACCGACACCGGCCGAAGCGACGTTGCGCAGGTCAAGATGCCATGCGCGTGCAATCATGAAAACCACGACCAAGCCGGCGATAACGCGACCAATCCGGATATAGCTGCGTTTCGCGGAACGGTAGGCGCGTTCGGCAAGAGGGCCTTCGCCCGACATTGGCGGTTGCAAATGCCGCACAAGACCGCGGATCAGCGTATCCAGCGCAGGGGCAATCAACAACCAGAACATCGTCGTGAAATGCGCACCGCTGGTCAGCAATCTCAGTGTTGCCGGATCACGCTGCGCGACCAGGAACTCGACCAGCAGCCAGATTGCCACCGAAACGCCGATGGCAAAATAGGGGTAATAATGCGCAACTTCTTCATCGAATTTCGTGTGATCCGGGTCTGTCCCAAGCATCATCTGCGACAGTCCTTCGCGCGCGGTCCACGCGATTACGGCGATATAGACGTGAATTGCAGCGTTCAGCCAGAAGCCGATGCGGGTATCGTCACCCGTGATGCCATTGAGCGCGTTGAACCGAACGACGAACAGCGTGAACCCGATCAGGATCAACAGGCCGATCAGGTTGCGGTGCAGGTACTTTGCCCAGTGGTCGTCGATATTGACCAGCCGAAATTGCGGCTTTTCCGGTGCCAGAACAAACCGGGACGCTGCTGCACCCAATCGCGGCACCCAGATAAGATAGAATACAAACGGTGCAGCATAGGTGATCTGTTCCGTGGTCAGAAGACCGCGGCCAACCGCGCGGATCACGACATAGAAAATGATCAGCCCGGCGATTTCGCGGCAGAACCGACGAAACAGGTATCTGACGGCGCCCCAAAGGTCGGCCTCGTCCGCCGCTTCGGTCGCTTCATGCCAGCGACGTGTCAGGAAGATGAACAGCTTTTCCGCAATGAAACCGACAACAAGTACAGAAAGGACAAGCCCCATAAGTGTAAAGACACCGGTCGTTCCGAATGTATCGCTAAAATTGCTGAACGCGGTAATCTGCGCGGTGATAATGTTGGGAGCAGTGGTCAGAACATGTGTCCAGGATGCGACCATGGCTGCCCAAATCTCGCTTATCTCGGTCAACGGGTCTTCTACGTCCGCCTTTTCGGCGGCTTGTTTTTCCGCCACGGCATCAAGACGCTCCAATAGAATTGCGCGAACCTGATCATCGGACATGCGTGCAACAAGATCGTCGACCTGTTCGGGTGTCAGGTCTTCCGGAATGGCCACTGTAGAAGTTGAGCCGGCGTCCTGTGCATATAGTGGCACTGCCATAAACAATGCGGAGACGAGCGCCAAAACCAGGCGGAGTGGGTGGAACATGTATTTTCCCTCAAACACGAAATTGTATCGTTTTTGGGGATCATATGCCTATGCGTGTATTTTTCCCAGAGCTTTCGCTGACTTAATGCAGGGTCCAGCCAAAAAAAAGGCCGAGCTATAAGCTCGGCCGTAGTCCAACAGGGAGGTATGAAGATGATGAGCGTTTCAGCATCACCGCCTTCGAGTGCTCATTTAGGGGTCAGTTTGTGAACGTTCAAGGCAATTAACTCTGTGATCACTTCATGTCCGTTATGCTATTTGCGCATAGCTACAGTTTTCCCATCTGTTTCAGCTGCTTACGCTGTGCGATGATTTCGTCCTGCACGAAGTCCCGAAACGCGCCAACGCGTTTTGAATGCCGTAATTCTTCCGGGTAGGCCAGATAAACCGGAACATCTGCGGTTTCGATGTCTGACAGGATGGGCACGAGGTGCGGAAAATCCTGAGTGACATAATCGGGCAGAACACCGATGCCCAGATTGTGCAAAACGCCCTGAAGCACACCAAAATAGTTGTTCACAGTCAGCAAGGACCCGGGATTATAGGTCATCAGGTGGCGCACCATGGCGGCACTGGCTCCAACCTGCGGCGCCGCAGGGGTCTGACAAATCAGACGGTGGTCCTTGATCTCTTCCAGGGACTGCAACATGCCGCCGTGGTTTTCGATATAATCCTGGGTTGCATACAACATCATCTGAACGGTCATAAGGCGCTTGCGCACCAGATCAGCCTGGCTGGGCTCTTTCATGCGGATGGCGACGTCCGCTTCGCGCATCGGAAGATCCAGAACGCGTTCTTCAAGCATCAGGTCGATGTTCAGGTCCGGGTATTGCTCATATAGTTTCGGCAAGCGCGGTGCCAGCCAGAGTGTTCCAAAGCCGAAGGTCGTTGTGACACGCAAAACACCAAAGACTTCTTCCTCGCTGTCCCGAATACGTGCGGCTGCGGCATCCAACCGTTTCGACATGGCGGATGTGGCGTCAAACAACAACTCGCCCTGTTCGGTGAGAATCAGTCCCCGCGCGTGACGGTGGAACAGGGTGGCATCCAGAGACTCTTCCAATGCGCGGATCTGTCGGCTTACGGCGGATTGAGACAGGTTCAGCTTGTCTCCGGCGTGCGTAAGGCTGCCCGCATCGGCCACCGCGTGAAATATTCTAAGCTTGTCCCAATCCATCACCGCAACTTTCGTTATCTTTCAGAAGCCCTATATGAAATAGGTAACAAGTTCTACATTCAAAGGACGAAATCGTTACATATCAGTGGATAAATTCTATACAGGTCAGAAATTATGACCTAAAATGAACCCAAGTAAAGCACACTGATCTGACGAGGGGAGACGTCTGATGAGCCAGCCACAGATAACGCTGAACGACCGGTTCGATCTTGAGAAAAACCCGGTTCTTCTGAATGGAACGCAGGCGCTTGTGCGCTTGATGCTGATGCAAAAGGCCAGAGACCGGCAAGCGGGCCTTAACACCGCAGGATTGGTCACCGGATACCGCGGGTCGCCTTTGGGGGCAGTGGATCAGCAAATGATGCGGGCCCAAAAGCCTCTGGCCGAAAGCGATATCACGTTTCAGTTCGGTTTGAACGAAGACCTGGCGGCTACCGCGCTTTGGGGCAGCCAGCAGGCGGGTCTGCGCGGCGACGGCAAATTCGATGGGGTCTTCGGGCTTTGGTATGGCAAGGGACCGGGCGTTGACCGGTCCGGTGACGTCATGCGCCACGCAAACATGGCAGGGACAGCCAAACATGGCGGTGTGCTCATGGCGATGGGCGATGACCATACCGGCGAAAGCTCGACGGTGCTGCATCAGTCGGAATGGTCGCTGGTCGACATGTACATGCCGATCGTCAGCCCCGCTGGCGTTCAGGAAATCCTCGACTATGGAATTTATGGATTTGCACTCAGCCGTTTCGCGGGTGTCTGGGTGGGTCTGAAGACGATGAAAGACACGATCGAAGTCACTTCGGTCGTGGATGGAAGTCCGGACCGGATGCAAATGGTCATCCCTGAATTCGACATGCCGGAAGGGGGGTTGAACATCCGGTTGGGCGACACGCCGCACATGCAGGAAACGCGCGTCATCGATTACAAAAGGTTCGCGGCCGAAACGTTTTCACACGCCAACAAGCTGGACAAACGGATGTGGGGCAAACCCGGCGCCAAGATCGGCTTTGTCGCGGCGGGCAAAAACTGGTTGGACCTGACACATGCGCTTTCGCTTCTGAATATCGACGAAGCCGAGGCCGAGCGTCTGGGGATTACCACGTACAAGGTGGGGCAGACTTTCCCGCTGGATATGGCCGGATTCCACGACTGGGCCGAGGGGCTGGACCTGATCGTGATAGTCGAGGAAAAGCGCAAGCTGATCGAGGTTCAGGTCAAAGAGGCCATCTTTGACGACCGGCGCGGACGGCGGGTCTATGGCTGGTACAAAGGCGGTGCCGGGACATTGCACCGCGAAGAACTGTTCCCGACGCGCGGTGCGCTTGACCCGATCATGATCGCTGAAAAGCTGGGCGAGATCCTGATTGAAGAGGGGCGCGAGACCGATGGTATCCGGGCCGGGCTGGCGTCTTTGTCAGAAGCGCGCCGGGCCGACAACGCACAGGAAATAGCAACGCGGCTTCCGTATTTCTGTTCCGGCTGCCCGCATAACAGCTCGACAAGGGTACCGGAAGGCAGCCGCGCCTATGCCGGTATCGGCTGTCACTACATGGTTCAATGGATGGATCGCGAGACGACCGGTTTCACTCAGATGGGTGGGGAAGGCGCCAACTGGATCGGTGAGGCTCCGTTTTCAACGACCAAGCACGTATTCCAGAACCTTGGCGATGGCACGTACAACCATTCCGGCGTTCAGGCGATCCGGGCTGCGTTGTCCGCAGGAACGAACATCACCTTCAAGATCCTGTTCAACGACGCGGTTGCCATGACCGGCGGGCAGGAGAATGAGGGCGACCTGACCGCCGAACGGATCGTTGCCGAGGTCAAGGCAATGGGTGTCCGAGAGGTGGCTCTGGTTTACGATGAAAAAGAGGACGTCAACTTCAAGGCTCTGCCCGCCAGCGTTCAGACATACGAGCGTGCCGACCTCATGCAGGTGCAGGAGAAGTTTCGCGAGATCGAGGGCGTATCGGTCATCGTCTATGTACAAACCTGCGCTGCCGAAAAGCGCCGCCGCCGCAAGCGCGGGACATTCCCCGATCCCGACAAGCGTGTGTTCATCAACACCGATGTCTGTGAAGGCTGCGGCGATTGCGGTGTACAGTCAAACTGCGTGTCGATCGTTCCCAAACAGACCGAGCTAGGCCGCAAGCGGGCCATTGATCAATCGAGCTGCAACAAGGATTACTCGTGCTTGAACGGTTTCTGCCCGTCTTTCGTGACGCTTGAGGGCGCGAAAATTCGCAAAGAGGCGACGACCGAAATTGATCTGCCAGATTTGCCAACACCAGATCTGCCGAAGATCACCGGCACGCACAACGTCGTGATTACCGGCGTTGGCGGTACGGGTGTCGTCACCATTGGCGCCATCCTTGCGCAGGCGGCGCAGATTGACGGAAAAGGCGCGGGCATGATGGAAATGGCGGGGCTGGCGCAGAAAGGCGGCGCAGTCCACATACACTGTAGATTGGCCAACCGCCCCGAGGATATCAGCGCGATTCGCGTCGCCACTGGCGAGGCCCACGCGCTGATCGGCGGCGATCTGGTGGTCTCGGCCGGCGCAAAGACGTTGGGCCTGACGCGCACTGGACGTACGGGGGCCGTCGTGAACAGCCATGAAACGGTGACGGGCGACTTCACGCGTGATACCGAGTTCCGCATTCCGGCGGATCAGCTGGAACTGGCCCTGCAAGCGCGGCTGAAAGAAGATGTCTCGCTGTTTGATGCGACCGAACTGGCGCGCGCGGTGATGGGGGATTCAATCTATTCCAACATGATGATCTTCGGCGCGACCTGGCAGCGCGGGCTGTTGCCGGTCAGCCATCAGGCGATCTTTGAGGCCATCGAATTGAACGGCACGGCGGTCGAACGCAACAAACGTGCGTTTGATATTGGACGTTGGGCGGTTCTGCACCCGGAAGACGTGCAATCCATCCTTGCGCCGACCGTGGCTGAGATGCCTAAGACACTGGATCAGATCATCGCGTTTCGCGCGCAGCACCTGACGGAATATCAAAGCGCCCGGCTGGCCAGGCGGTACCGCAAGCTGGTGGACAGTGTCGAGGACGCGCATGTGCGCGAAGCGGTGGCAAAAGGGTATCACAAGCTGTTGTCGTACAAGGACGAATACGAGGTTGCGCGCCTTCTGCTGACCAGTCGGGAAAAAGCGGCGGCCGAGTTTGATGGTGATTTCAAGATGACCTTTCACCTTGCCCCGCCGATATTCGGCGGATCAGGCAGCAATGGCAGGCCGAAAAAGCGTGCCTTCAGCGAATCCATCCTGACTGCATTGAAGCTGTTGACCAAACTCAAGGCATTGCGCGGCACACCACTGGACATTTTTGGGTATTCATCCGAACGCAAGATGGAGCGCGCCCTGATCCGACAGTATGAAAAGGACATGCGCGAGGTTCTGCCCCTGGTGTCGCAGGACACCCGTGATGCGATTGCCGCCCTGGCCCGTTTGCCGCTGGATATCCGCGGATTTGGGCCGGTACTGCGGGAAAATGAGGCCAAGGCTGCGAAACGGCGAGAAGAGCTGCTGGCCGTCATCCGCAGCGGTGGGCCTGAATTGCAAGCTGCGGCAGAGTAATTCGTCACAAGGGTGTCACGATAGCTGGTCAAACCTGTTGCTTGTACTTATTTTGCGGGCAGCAAAACGGAGCCCTTCATGTCTTCTCGTCGTCATGTCGTTCGTGACATCTCGTATGCGCATTCCGCCGAAACCAAGGGGGGGCGGTTGGTCATCAGGCTGATGGAGAACACCACGGGACGGTTGCGTCTGATCAAACGGGCCGACGGATACGAACAAGAAGTCGCAAAGGGTCGGGATTTTTGGTCGGTCATGGTCGATCGCTATGGATTGACCTTGGATGTCGTTCGTGGCGCACTGGCGAATATCCCCAAGGAAGGTCCGCTTATCCTGATTGCAAACCATCCATATGGAATTCTGGATGGGCTGATGATGGGGCATATATTGTCCCAGACCCGTGGTGATTTCCGGATTCTCGCAAATCGCGTTTTCCGCAAGGCCGAAGACCTGAACCGTATCGTTTTGCCTGTTTCGTTTGATGAAACGAAAGAAGCGGTGAAACTGAATCTGGATACGCGGAAGACCGCATTGAATTACCTTGGCGATGGCGGCGCGATCGGGATTTTCCCTGGGGGTACGGTCAGCACCGGCGTCAATCCGTTCGCGCATCCCATGGATCCGGGTTGGCGCGGTTTCACGGCCCGAATGGTGGCCAAATCTAATGCCACCGTCGTTCCGGTGTTCTTCGACGGGCACACGTCACGTCTGTTTCAGATTGCTAGCCATATGCACAACACCCTGCGCATGGGGTTGCTGATCAAGGAATTCAAAAAACGTGTCGATACTCCGGTCAAAGTGGTGATTGGCACGCCTATCGGGCGCGACATTCTGGATCCGCTGGGCAAGGATACGCGCAAGATGATGGATTTCCTGCGCAAAGCGACGTATGAGCTGTCTCCGACACCGCTGAAGTCTTATGACTATGGCTATGAATTTGAGGAACGGCATCGCGCCTGAAGGGGCTAATGGCAGTAGGTATCTTTGATTCCGGATTGGGCGGTCTTACCGTCCTGAGCGCCGCGCAGACACGTCTGCCTGACGTTGATTTCCTGTATTACGCGGACAGCGCGCATGCCCCGTACGGTGTGCGCGATGCCGAGGACATCTATCAGCTGACCCGAAAGGCCGTGCAGGACCTTTGGGATCGCGGCTGCAACTTGGTGATTCTGGCCTGCAACACCGCCAGCGCGGCGGCGCTGCGCCGGATGCAGGAAGAGGGCGTGCCCGAAGGCAAACGTGTGCTTGGTGTCTTTGTTCCCTTGATCGAGGCCCTGACCGAACGGCAATGGGGCGACAATTCCCCCCCACGCGAAGTGGCGGTCAAGCATGTCGCCTTGTTCGCCACGCCAGCCACTGTATCCAGCCGGGCCTTTCAGCGCGAGCTGGCGTTCCGGGCAATTGGCGTGGATGTCGAGGCGCAGGCATGTGGTGGCGTCGTGGATGCCATTGAAGACGGTGACATGATCCTGGCCGAGGCGCTGGTGCGCAGCCATGTGGAAGCCCTTAAGCGCAAGATGCCTGAACCGCAGGCGGCCATACTGGGCTGTACGCATTACCCGCTAATGGCTGACGTATTTCAGGCGGCATTGGGACCTGATGTGCAGGTCTACAGCCAGGGGGCGCTGGTTGCGGAAAGCCTTGCGGATTATCTGCATCGCCACCCCAACATGCTGGGTAACGGCCCGGGAGGGTTCCTGACGACGGGGAAACCCAATGTGGTGAGCGATCGGGCGACACAGTTCCTCCGACGACAAATCACATTCGAGGCCGCCTGACTTCGGTCAAGGACGCGGCCGCTCTGCTTTCATTAATTCAAGACCGTCGCATCGGCGGTCGTAACATGTGACACACGTTGAGAAGAGGTCTGACATGACCCATAAAATCGCAATTCTGGGCGCTTCGGGCTATACCGGTGCGGAACTGGTGCGGCTGATCGCCGAACACCCCAACATGGAAATCGTCGCGCTGGCCGCAGAACGCAAGGCGGGGATGACCATGGCGCAGGTTTTCCCGCATCTGCGCCACATGGACCTGCCGGATCTTTGCAAGATTTCCGAGATCGATTTTTCCCGGATCGATCTGTGCTTTTGTGCCCTTCCGCACAAGACCAGCCAGGAAGTGATCAGTGCTATGCCCAAGGATCTGAAGATCATCGATCTGTCTGCTGACTTCCGGCTGACTGACCCGGATGAATATGAAAAGTGGTACGGAAACCCGCATACCGCTCTCGAGCAGCAGGAAGAGGCCGTTTATGGCCTGACCGAGTTCTATCGCGACGAAATCCGGGGCGCGCGGCTGGTGGCGGGCACAGGGTGCAACGCGGCAACCGGTCAATACGTTCTGCGGCCGCTTGTTTCTGCCGGGGTGATTGATCTGGACGATATCGTGCTGGATCTGAAATGCGCAGTATCCGGGGCAGGGCGGTCGCTGAAGGAAAACCTGCTGCACGCCGAACTGAGTGAGGGCACCAACGCCTATGCCGTCGGCGGGACCCACAGGCATCTGGGCGAGTTCGATCAGGAGTTTTCCACACTGGCCGGTCGTACGGTTCATGTGCAGTTCACTCCGCACCTGATCCCTGCAAACCGGGGCATTCTGGCCACCACCTACGTGAAAGGGGACCCGAATAGCATCTATGAAACGCTTGCAAAGGCTTATGCGGATGAGCCTTTCATTCAGATGCTGCCGATGGGCGAGACACCATCGACCCACCACGTGCGCGGGTCCAACTTCTGTCATATCGGTGTTGTGGCAGACCGGATCGAACGGCGCGCGATCGTGATCGCGGCGCTGGATAACCTGACAAAAGGTAGCAGTGGCCAAGCCTTGCAGAACGCCAATCTGATGTTAGGTGAGACTGAAACCCGGGGCCTGATGATGGCACCGTTATTTCCGTGAGGACGGTATGAAAACGCTCAAGAAACGTCGCCGAGTACAAGTCATTCTGGTAGCTGTCGTTGCCTTGGTGGCATCGACTGCGTTGATTGGCTATGCCATGCGCGACGGGATCAACTTTTTCCGCTCGCCAAGCCAGGTGATTGCCGAACCACCCAAGCCGACCGAGGTCTTTCGGATTGGCGGCCTGGTCGAAGAAGGTTCAATCATCCGTGGGCAGGGCGAAACCGTACATTTTGTCGTCACCGACGGCGGCGAAAGCGTAAAGGTATCTTTCACTGGGGTTCTGCCTGATCTGTTTTCGGAAAATCAGGGCATGGTCGGCACCGGGCGTTACGTGAACGGTGTGTTTGAAGCCACTGAAATTCTTGCCAAACATGACGAAACCTATATGCCGAAAGAAGTCGTGGACGCGTTGAAAGAGCAGGGCGTGTACAAAGAGGCTGAAGAAAGCTGACCTGACCCACATTCGTGTTGAGGGCGTTGCGCGCGGGATGCGGGCAGCGCCCTCGGTCGTTCAGGCTTGTTAATTCTTTTTCGGGATCGTCAGCGCCATTCAACGAAATGAGGGCGCTATGCAAACGGTTCGGCAGATTGCCAATGAAATTGTGCGCCGGGAAGGCGGGTACGTGAATGACCCGGACGATCCGGGCGGGGCAACCAAGTTCGGTGTCACGATCCATACGATGCGCCGGCTTGGATTGGATCTGACGGGGGATGGGCTGGTTGACGTGGCGGATGTCCGGGCGCTTACTCAGCGCGAGGCGGTCGATATCTTTGTTCAGCACTACTTTGAAGAGCCACGCATCGCACTGTTGCCGGATGTTCTGCATGCCCCTGTCTTCGACATGTACGTCAATGCCGGTGCGCAAGCAGTAATAATCCTGCAACGGCTTTTGCGTGATATGGGGTTTGACTTGGTGGCAGATGGCGTGATCGGCGCGAAAACGGCGCAGGCGTGCGAAGACGCTGCCCAACCAGATCCCAACGCGTTGCGCGATGCGTATGGCGTGGCGCGGCGGAACTATTACTTTCGGCTGGCCGACAAACGACCGGCATCCAGAAAATACGCGCGCACCCGATCCGGTGGCAAAGGAGGCTGGATCAAACGGGCCGAAGAGTTTCTGTCGCCACGCTATCGTCTGACGGAAAGTGAATTCAAGGAAAGGGTTGCGGCATGGGGTTGATCTCGGGGGTATTGGCGCTGCTGTTCGGGGGCGGTCGCAACGCTGTGCGTGAGACGGTTGAAATATACCGGGAAAACGCCGAGTCCCGTGCCGAGCGCGCGACAGAGTTGCAAAGTCAGGCAATGATGCAGTTCGGCCGAGAGTTCGTGGTTCCTCAAAAAGGCCTGTTCGACCGCGTCATGGATGGCGTGAACCGGTTGCCGCGCCCGGCGTTGGCACTAGGAACGCTGGGATTGTTTGTTGCCGCGATGGTGGATCCGCTGTGGTTCGCTGAATGCATGCAGGGCATTGCGCTGGTGCCGGAACCTCTTTGGTGGTTGCTGGGCGTGATTGTCTCTTTCTATTTTGGCGCGCGCCATCAGAGCAAAATGCAGGATTTTCAGCGGGATATAGGCGCAGCCATGCAGCGCCTGCCGACGGTCATGGGGAACATAGAAACGGTGCGGGCCATGCGCAGCGACAGCCCGGGCGTCGCCGACCCCGGCCCTGATGCCAACCTGATACAGAACGCCTCGCGTCCTGATGCGAATCCAGCATTGACCGATTGGCGCAAGCTTCGGGGGCTTTGACCCGCGACACTATGTGCCCTCGGATCGTGCGAAAGTTAATGGCCCCCGGTTCGGCCTCGCAGTATATTCCGGGGCATGATTACAGAGCTTGGCCACTTCGCCCTCATCCTCGCCTTTTTCGTCGCCATCGTGCAAAGCGTGGTGCCTCTGATCGGTGCGTCAAAAAACTGGACCGGCTGGATGGCTTTTGCCGAGCCTGCGGCCATCGTCCAGTTTCTGCTGACTGCATTTTCCTTCGGTGCGCTGATCTGGGCTTTCATCGTGTCGGACTTTTCGCTGCGGATCGTGGTCGAAAACAGTCATTCGGCCAAGCCGATGATCTACAAGATCAGCGGGACGTGGGGAAACCACGAAGGATCGATGCTGCTTTGGGTGCTGATTGTCACGCTGTTCGGAGCGATGGCGGCATTCTTTGGGGGCGGGTTGCCCCCAAGCCTGAAGGCGCGTGTGCTTGCGGTTCAATCTGCCATTGCCGTGGCGTTTTTTGCTTTCATTCTGTTTACCTCGAACCCGTTTGACCGGCTGGCAATTGCGCCGTTTGACGGGCGAGATCTGAACCCGCTGTTGCAGGATCCCGGTTTGGCCTTCCACCCGCCATTTCTGTATCTCGGTTATGTGGGGCTGAGCATGGCGTTCAGTTTTGCCATCGCGGCGCTGATCGAAGGGCGTATCGATGCGGCATGGGGCCGCTGGGTTCGCCCATGGACGCTGGCCGCCTGGGTGTTTTTGACGATCGGCATCGCACTGGGGTCCTGGTGGGCCTATTACGAGCTGGGCTGGGGCGGTTTCTGGTTCTGGGATCCGGTTGAGAACGCCTCTTTCATGCCGTGGCTGCTGGCGGCAGCGCTGCTGCATTCGGCAATCGTTGTTGAAAAGCGCGAGGCGCTGAAAAGCTGGACCATCCTGCTGGCAATCATTGCCTTCGGGTTTTCGCTGATCGGAACATTCATCGTTCGTTCGGGGCTGCTGACCTCGGTTCACGCCTTTGCCAATGACCCGGAACGCGGGGTGTTCATCCTGTTCATTCTGGTGGTTTTCATCGGTGGGGCGCTGACTTTGTTTGCCGCGCGGGCGCAGGCGATGGAGGCCAAGGGTGTTTTCGGCATGGTCAGCCGCGAAAGCGCGCTGATCGTAAACAACGTCCTGCTGGCGGTCAGTTGTTTCGTGGTCTTTGTCGGTACGATGTGGCCGATGGTGGCCGAGATGATGTTTGATCGCAAACTCTCGGTCGGGGCGCCGTTTTTCAACGCTGCATTCTCTCCTTTCATGGTTTTGCTGGGATTGATCCTTCCCATCGGGGCCATGTTGCCGTGGAAACGCGGGCGGATTGGAAAAACGGCCTGGTCGCTGCGCTATGCCTTTGGTCTGGCCTTGGCGATTGCCTTGCTGGTTTGGGCGATGCAGACCGGCCGCAGCGCTTTGGGGCCGGTGGGTCTGTTCCTTGGGGCGTGGATTACATTTGGCGCCATCGTTGATTTGTGGAGCCGTACGGGGCGCAACGGCAGCCTGAAACGCTTGTTCCGCCTGCCAGGTGCGGATTGGGGTAAAGCCGTCGCTCATACCGGGCTGGGTGTTACCATCTTTGCCATTGCAGGCCTGACTGCATGGGAGGACGAGGATATTCGCGTCGCCCAACCCAACCAACCTTTCGAAGTGGGACAGTTCACGCTGACGCTGCAAGATGTCCGTCGGGTCGAGGGGCCGAACTATTTTTCGACCACGGCGGATGTTCTGGTTGAAAAGAATGGTCGTCCGATCGGGACATTGCACCCGGAAAAACGGGACTACCCCGTTGCGCGGATGCCCACGACCGAAGCGGCGATCGATTATCGTTTCCTCGGGGACCTTTACGTCGTGATCGGCGATCAACAGGCAGATGGTGGCTGGGTGATGCGAACCTATATCAAGCCGCTTGCAAACTGGATCTGGGGCGGCTGTATCCTGATGGCGCTTGGCGGTGTCCTGAGCCTGTGTGACAGGCGCTTCCGTGTGGCCGCAGGCGCAAGAAAAACCCCGGTCGGCGGAGTACCTGCGGAATGAAACGCCTTGTTCTGATTCTGATGATGCTCGCAACACCCGTCTTTGCGGTGCAGCCTGACGAGGTTCTGGATGATCCGGTACTGGAACAGCGTGCGCGGGATCTCAGCGCCGGACTGCGTTGCCTCGTGTGCCGCAATGAGAGCATCGACGAAAGCAACGCGGATCTCGCGCGTGATCTGCGCGTGTTGTTGCGGGAACGGTTGGTGGCTGGGGATACGGACGAACAGGCGATCGCGTTTATCGTTGATAGGTATGGCGAATACGTACTTCTGAAACCGACTGCCAGCGGCTCGAACCTGTTTTTGTGGCTGGCCGGGCCAATCATGCTGTTGATCGCGGCCGCGGTTGGGTTGAACTTTCTCCGTACCCGGGCCAAGGCCCGTGCTTCGGTGGACTCTGCCGCGTTGAGTGAGGACGAAAAAGAACGTCTGCGTCAAATTCTTGAAGACTGACGCGTGGTTCTGCTTTTCCCGTCCCGTCCGGGCCAGTAAGTGTGCAAAAACACATGGCGCGACGGGAGGGTTTTCATGAATTACGAAACGGTTGCTCTGGAGATTGCAGACGGTCTGGCGGTTCTGACGCTGAACAGGCCGGACAAGATGAACGCGCTGACCACCCAGATGCGGGCAGAGATTACGCACGCCATGAAAGATGCAGCGATCAAGGCGCGCTGTGTCGTCATCACCGGTTCGGGCCCTGCGTTTTGTTCCGGGCAGGATCTGGGCGATGCGTCTTCAACCGGCAAGATCGATCTGGAACGGTCGCTGCGCGATGAATATGAACCGATGCTGGAGACGATCCACAATTGCCCGGTGCCCACGATTGCCGCGGTGAACGGACCGGCGGCCGGGGCAGGCGCGAACCTTGCCCTTTGTGCCGATGTGGTGATTGCCACCGAAAGCGCCTACTTCCTACAGGCATTTGCCCGTATCGGTCTGCTTCCCGATGCCGGGGGAACATGGTTCATGCCCCGTCAGATGGGGTTGGCCAAAGCAATGGGCGCGGCCTTGTTTGCCGAAAAGATCACGGCAAAGCAGGCGGATGAATGGGGCATGATCTGGGAAGCCGTGCCGGATGACGCTTTCGCCGATCATTGGCGCAAGAGGGCAGAGTATCTAGCAAAAGGCCCCACGGCCGCCTATGGCGCGATCAAGCAAGCCATTCGCCGAACGTATGAAAACACTCTGCAACAGCAGCTTGCGACCGAGGCGCACCTGCAAGGCGAATGTGGCCGTTCGAGGGACTTTGCCGAAGGTGTCGTGGCCTTCATGGAAAAACGCCCTCCGAAATTCGAAGGGCGCTGATCAGGCTGACATCATGCGCGGCGGCGGCGGCGTGTGCGGCGTTCCGGTGCCGCATCGTCATCCGTCCCGTCCGAGGCGGATGTGAACGGACCCAGCGTATCAGTGATCTGATCGAGCGTCGGGCGTTCGCCGCGAGGCATGGTATCCAGCGCCTCACGCATCTTGCGCAGGTGGTCGGGCATGGTTCCGCAGCACCCGCCAATGATGGTCGCGCCGGCATCCCGCGCCATGGCGGCATACTGCCCCATAAGTTCGGGCGTGCCGTCATAATGGATGTGACCATCCACGTATTTCGGAATTCCTGCATTGCCCTTCGAAATCAGCGGGCGTTCAGTGCCTTGCGCGGCAAATCCCAGTACTGTGCGCAGAATGTCGGATGCGCCGGTGCCGCAGTTCGCACCGAAAGCGATGGGAGGATTCGGCAGAGTTTCGACCAGCTGGGCCAGATCGGCCGATGTGACACCCATCATCGTGCGTCCGGCCGTGTCAAAGCTCATTGTGCCGCACCAGGGCATGTCGGTCAGGGCAAAGGCTTCGGCGGCGGCGCGAAACTCTTCGGGGGCGCTGATGGTTTCCACCCACAGAACATCCACCCCACCTTCTTTCAGCGCTTCCGCCTGTTCGTGGAACATTTCCACGGCTTCCGCGTGCGACAGGCTGCCGACCGGTTCCATGATTTCACCAGTCGGGCCAACCGATCCTGCAACGACGACAGGTCGTCCGGCCTTGTCGGCGATTTCGCGCCCCAGCTCGGCGCCGATGCGGTTCAGCTCGCCCACGCGGTTGTGCGCGTCATGCAATTTCAGCCGTGCCGCCGTGCCGCCGAATGTGTTGGTCAGGAACAGGTCGCTGCCTGCATCAACCGACCCCTGATACAGAGCCCGGATCTTGTCCGGGGCATCCACGTTCCAGAGTTCGGGAGCGTCACCAGATTGCAGGCCCATGTTGAACAGATTCGTTCCCGTGGCACCATCGGCCAGAATGGCGTCATTGGATTCCAGAAGCTTGCTCAGCGCGTTTGTCATAGGGTTGTTCCAGGAAAAGGCGCAAAACGCCGTTAAAAAAAGAGACGCCCCGTGTCTCATGACCAAGGCGTCAAATCAAATTCATAAAACTCATGAAGATCATGAGTCGGACGCCCTAGGCTCAGTTGGTCTCGCTCAGGACCTGCGCCTTGGCTTCCGGCAGAAGCTCGGCCATTTTTGCGCGGATTTCCTCGTCCGAGGACAGGTTGCCCAGATCGCCCGAAACCTTGCGAACGACATCTTCGTGCCCGGCTTCCTCGAAGTCGGAAATCACGACCGTCTTTGCATATTCTTCGGCGTCGGCACCGGATTTACCCAGTTTTTCAGCAGCCCACAGACCCAAAAGCTTGTTGCAGCGGGCTTGTGCCTTGAACTGCATCTCTTCGTCATGGGCAAACTTGGCTTCAAAGGCGTTTTCGCGTTCGTCGAACGTCGTCATAGGGCAAGGACCTCTTGGGTTATGTCTTCTTTCCTGATGATATGACTATACGACGTCCCATGCGCAAGGGATTTGCGCTGCGTCAAAGCCTCTCGGGTACATGAACTTGCGGGAAATGGGTGCTTGGACTATGAGGACGCCAACGTGAGGGGACTCAATCCCTCTGTGCAGAGTGGAAAGGTCGCTTATGGCGCGTCGCAAGAAAATCTACGAAGGCAAGGCCAAGATTCTGTACGAAGGCCCCGAACCGGGAACGATCGTCCAGTATTTCAAGGATGACGCCACCGCCTTCAACGCGGAAAAGAAGGACGTGATCGACGGCAAGGGTGTGCTCAACAACCGCCTGTCGGAATTCTTCATGACCGGCCTGACCCAGATTGGCATTCCGAACCACTTCATTCGCCGCCTGAACATGCGTGAACAGCTGGTTCGCAACTGCGAAATCGTTCCGCTGGAAGTGATCGTGCGCAACTATGCCGCCGGATCGATGTCCAAGCGCCTGGGCATTGCAGAGGGCACGCAACTGCCGCGCCCGATCGTCGAGTACTGCTATAAGGACGATTCGCTGGGTGATCCGTTGGTCACCGAAGAACACATCGCCGCGTTTGGCTGGGCCAGCCAGCAGGACATGGACGATATCCTCAGCCTTGCCTTGCGCGTGAACGATTTCATGAGCGGTGTGATGCTGGCGGTGGGCATTCGTCTGGTCGACTTCAAGATCGAGATCGGCCGCGTGTTTGAAGGCGATTATCAGCGCCTGATCGTTGCTGACGAAATCAGCCCCGACAGCTGCCGCCTGTGGGATATCGAAACCGGTCAGAAGCTGGACAAGGACGTGTTCCGCCGTGATTTGGGCAGTTTGACCGACGCCTATTCCGAAGTTGCACGCCGACTGGGTGTCCTGCCCAGCAACAATGTCACCAAGCCGACGCTGATCAACTAGGAACGGCCGGACCACAAGTTTGCCAAAGCGCCGCGACCGTGTTTGCGGCGCTTTTTCGTTCGCGGTTGAAATTGACAGTTTCTCGTTTCCCCAGCATGTTTGCCTCGGGCAGGCACAAAAGGTTCAGGATGGGTGTCAAATGGCGGAACTGTTTGATCAGACAGTGTTTCTGAAGTTTCTGGCCGCCGTGCTTGCAATCTTCAATCCGCTTTACAACATCCCGATTTTTCTGAGCATGACGAAAAACTGCACCGCGGCAGAACGGCGGCATGTTGCGGTTGTTGTCATGATCTCGGTTACGGTTATTGCGCTGACCGCTGTCGTGATCGGGGAAGAGGTGCTTGGGGTTTTTGGCATTGATGTGCCGGCTTTCCGGATTGCCGGAGGGATCATCATCTTCGGAATCGGGATGTCGATGTTGAAGGCCGAGGACCGGCCGCCGGGCGATCAGGCCGCGATGGATGACGGGCACGAGCGGAAACTGAATTTTGCGGTCGTACCGCTGGCGATACCTTTGACCATCGGGCCGGGCACGATCGCCATCACGATCGTTTTTTCGCACCAACTGTCAAGCGGCGCCGAAATCGTGACGCTGGGTTCGGCGATCCTGATTGCCTGCGCGATCGTGGGGCTGGGATTGTTGTTTGCAGATCAGATCTCGCGCCTGTTGGGTGAGACAATGATCAACGTCCTGACCCGGATCATGGCCATCCTGCTGGTCGCCGTCGCGGTCGAGATGGTTCTGACTGGCACGTTCCATGCAATTGACGCGCATTACCCGGGATTGGCCAAAGAAGGCGGATAGTTGGATTGCTGCGGCAAACTGCTTTGCAAACAGGGTTGTCGAAAGCCATTTGGCGCGCTATCCCCCGCGCAACGAAATGGGCCTCGGATTGCGGCCCGCAGGTGGAGTTGCCAAAATGAAAGCACGGGTTCATGTGATGCTCAAGAACGGGGTGCTGGACCCGCAGGGCGAAGCGGTTCGGCACGCATTGGGCGCAATGGGCTTTGATCAGGTCGAAGGTGTGCGTCAGGGCAAGGTGATCGACCTTGAACTGGCCGACGGCGCGACCGAAGCAGATGTGACCGAGATGTGCGAAAAGCTTTTGGCCAACACTGTTATCGAACGCTACGAGATCGAACTGGTCTGATGGAATGCGGGCCGCGCGTCTGATCACCTACCGTCAGCCGCTTGAGGTAATGACGATCCCGGATCCCGCACCGGCGGCAGACGGCGTGGTCGTGCGGGTGCTGGCCTGCGGCGTGTGCCGGTCTGACTGGCACGCGTGGTCTGGTTCGGACCCGGACGTCATCCTGCCCATGACGCCAGGGCACGAGTATTGCGGCGAGGTGGTTTCCGTCGGCGCGCGCGTCACCCGGTGGCGTGTCGGGGATAGGGTGATTGCGCCTTTCATTCTGGCCTGTGGCCGGTGTCCGGATTGTGCGCAGGGTCATCAGACGATCTGCGCGGATCAGGTTGTGCCGGGGTTCACCTGTGACGGCGCTTTTGCGGAATATGTCGCGGTGGCCCATGCTGACGCGAACCTGACATCCTTGCCGGACAGCATCGCGCCGGACATCGCGGCCGCTTTGGGATGCCGCGTGACGACGTCGTGGCAGGCATTGGTCGGTCGGGCACAGGTTCAGGGCGGTGAATGGATTGCCGTCTTCGGCGGCGGCGGTGTCGGAATATCCACTTTGCTGCTGGGCAAGGCGCTTGGCGCACGTGTGGTAATTGTCGACATCACGGATGACAAACTGAACTATGCCAAGGCTCTGGGCGCTGACGCGGTGGTCAATGCGGCAACCTGCGATGCGCCCCAGGCGGTGAAGGATATCACCGGTGGCGGTGCCCATGTCGCGATTGAGGCGCTTGGCGTCGAAGCTACGACCGTTTCCGCGATGCGTTCCCTGCGCAAAATGGGGCGCATGGTGCAGATCGGGATGCCTGCCGGAGATCACACCCAGATGGCGTTGCCGATGAATGTGCTTTACTCTGGCCAGCTTTCCGTCTTTGGCACACGCGGAATGCCAAGCTGGCGCTATCCGTCTTTGTTGTCGCTGATCGCGGGCGGTGGAATTGACCTGAGCCCGTTGGTCACGCGAAAAATATCTCTCAACCAGGTGAGCGCCGAGCTTGCCGCCTTTGACCATCCAACTCCTCCGGGCGTTGCGGTCGTCACCGATTTTGTCTCGTAGGAGGGCCCGCCATGCGCGCAGCCGTAATCGTTTTCCCCGGATCAAACTGTGACCGAGACCTCGCGGTCGCCTTTGAGCAGGCCGGTTTTCAGGTCGACATGGTCTGGCACAAGGATGCGGCGCTGCCGGACGGTGTTGATATCGTGGGCGTTCCGGGCGGGTTTTCTTACGGTGACTATCTGCGGTGCGGTGCAATCGCTGCGCAGTCGCCGATCTGCAAGGCCGTGGTCAACCACACCGAACGCGGCGGCTATGCGGTCGGGATCTGCAACGGATTTCAGGTTCTGACGGAAACAGGTATCCTGCCGGGGGCGCTGCTGCGCAATGCCGGGCTGAAATACATCTGCAAGACTGTGGGCCTGAAGGTCGAAACCAGCGACAGCGTCTTTACCGGTGGCTATAACGCAGGCGACGTGATCGGTATTCCGATTGCGCATCACGACGGCAACTATTTCGCGGATGACGCAACGCTGGCGGCGTTGAGAGATCAGGACAGGATCGCATTCACCTATACCGAGAACCCCAACGGCTCGGTCGGTGATATCGCGGGGATCCTTTCCGAAAACCGTCGTGTTCTGGGTATGATGCCGCATCCCGAGCGCGCGGCCGATCAAGGGCATGGCGGCACCGACGGGGCGGCGCTGTTCCGCGCATTGTCAGGTGTGTTTGAAGCGGCGTGACTTGAGGTCACGCGCGCCCGCGCGTAACGTCTGATCATGAACTCGGACGTGCGATCAGGCTGGTCAAAGCTGCTGAAACCCTTTCGCGGCGCCCCGTTGGGGTGGCGGCTGCGGCTGGCTGTTATTGTATTGATGGTGGCAACAATCGCAACGGTTTGGATCACCAACCGCTTGTTGACCGACAGGTTCACCGAATCCACCCGCAACCGGGCCGAGCTTCGCCTTGCGCTGTATTCCGGCAATTTGCTGAGCGAACTGCGCCGCAACTCGATCGTGCCCCAGTTGCTGGCGCGGGACCCGACACTGATTTCGGCGCTGCAATCCAGGGACTATTCGTTGTCGACGCAGCGTTTGATTTCGTTCGTTGAGGAAATCGGTGCGGCGTCGTTGATGCTGTTGGATGGTGACGGGCGAACGGTTGCGGCGACGGATCGGAACAGGCTGGGCGAGGCGCACAGGAATATTCCGTATTTTGTGGACGCGATCCGGTCAAACGCGACGATCTTTTCCGTTATTCCCAAGGAATCCGGCGGATACAGCTTTGTCTATTCCCGCCGGCTTGAAAACAGTGCGGAAATACTGGGCGTGATCGTTGTCGAAGTTGATCTGCAAAAGTTTGAGCAGGCATGGGCCGGTATTTCGGATGCGGTGATGGTCACTGACAGCACCGGAACCATCATTCTGTCCACCGAACCGCGCTGGCGGGGTCTGGATGAGGGGGCGGCCCTGCTGCGTCAACCGCCGCAAGGGGCGATCCAGCGGGCCATTCGCGCGACGACCGATTGGACCGCTTTGCCACCTGACGCCTACCTGCAAGGCGAGGCCGTGATGCGTCTGGAAACGCGCATCCCGTTCCGCGGCTGGCAAATGACATCTTTCACGACCTATGCCTCGATCCGCGAGAAAGTGAACAGTGTTCTGGCGCTCGAGATCATGGGCTTTGCGATTCTTCTGGCGCTTGCGTTCTACGCGCTGAGCCGACGCGCGACGCTGCGCATGACCCTGTTTCAGCGCGAGTCGGCAGAGCTTCGCGCATTGAACGCCAGGCTACAGCGGGAAATCGCTGAACGCGAACGGGTTGAAAAGACGTTGGATTTGGCCGAACAGACCCTTGCTCAAAGCTCGAAACTTGCAGCTCTGGGTGAGATGTCAGCGGCGGTCAGTCACGAGCTGAATCAACCTCTGGCTGCAATGAAAACCTATCTGGCCGGCGCCCGTCTGCTGTTGCGTCGAAACCGGCCGGAAGAAGCGCTTGCAAGTTTCGGTCGCATCGATGGTCTGATCGAGCGGATGGGGGCGATTACGCGGCAGCTCAAATCTTACGCTCGCAAGGGGGCAGATGCGTTTTCACCTGTAAATCTTGGCGAAGCGCTGGCCTCGGCCTTGTCGATGATGGAGCCGCAGTTGCGTCAGCGCCATGTGAAGATCACCCAGATCCTGCCGGAAGAACCAGTGGTGGTGATGGGGGATCGGATGCGGATCGAGCAGGTGATGGTCAACCTCTTGCGCAATGCGCTGGACGCCACCAAATCAGTGGCAGAGCCGGATGTGGAAATCATCTTGGCGGCGGGTGACACGGCTGTCCTGACGGTACGCGACAACGGGCATGGGATCGAGGATATCGAGAACCTGTTCGAGCCGTTCTACACCACCAAACAGCCCGGAGACGGGGTGGGCCTGGGGCTTGCCATCTCGTCGGGGATCGTGAACGACCATGGGGGACGGCTGACTGCGCGCAACGGCCAATACGGTGGCGCGGTGTTTGAAATGCAGTTGCCAGCACTGGGAAGCGACGGCCTTGAGGCCGCGGAATAACGAGGAATGACTATGGCACAGGCCATGAAAATCGCCATTGTGGATGACGAACAGGACATGCGCCAATCGATCAGCCAATGGCTTGCTTTGTCCGGATATGACACGGAAACCTTTGCCAGCGCGGAAGACGCGCTCAAGGTTCTGGGGCCGGATTATCCGGGGATCGTGATCTCGGACATCAAGATGCCGGGTATGGATGGCATTCAGCTTCTGAAAAAGTTGATGGGGGCTGACAGCACCTTGCCGGTGATCATGATCACCGGGCACGGTGACGTGCCGATGGCGGTTGAAGCGATGCGCGTTGGCGCGTTCGACTTCCTTGAAAAACCGTTCAACCCCGATCGAATGTCCGAACTGGCCAAACGCGCCAGCAATGCGCGCCGTCTGACTCTGGACAACCGCGCCTTGCGGCGCGAACTGTCCGGCGGCACCCAGATCATGAACAAGCTGATCGGTGCCAGCCCGGTCATGGAGCGGCTGCGTGAGGATATTCTGGATCTCGGCCAGGCTGACGGCCATGTGTTGATCGACGGTGAAACCGGTACCGGGAAAACGCTTGTGGCTCACGCGCTTCATGCCGTTGGCAGCCGTGCCGGCAAGAAGTTTGTTCTGGTGTCCTGCGCCGCGCTTGAAGAAGACGCACTGGCCAAGCGTCTGTTTGGCCCCATGATGCCCGAAGATGCGCAACTGCCCGCCATCGAAGAGGCGCGTGGCGGTACGCTGGTTCTGGAAGATGTGGAAGCGTTGAGCGATACGTTGCAGGCCAAGCTGCTGAGCGTGATGAACGAGCAGGGCACACCTGCGGAGACCCGGATCGTTGCCATTTCGAACTTGCAGGAGGCGGGAAAGACATCGGAAGACGTTCTGCGCCCGGACCTGTTCTATCGCCTGGCAGCACTGCGCATCACCATGCCGCCACTGCGGCAGCGGGGCGAAGATATCCTGACCCTGTTCACCCGTCTCAGTGAGCAGTTTGCCGAAGAATACGGTTGTGATGCACCCCAGGTGAGCGCGCAGGAGGCTGCGCAATTGTTGCAGGCCCCTTGGCCCGGCAATGTGCGTCAGTTGATCAACATTGCCGAACGGGCGGTTCTGCAATCGCGCCGTGGCTCGGGCACCATCGCGTCTTTGTTGATGTCCGATCACGAAGAGATGCAGCCGGTGATGACCACCGAGGGCAAGCCGTTGAAGGAATATGTCGAAGCGTTCGAACGTATGCTGATTGATAATACGATGCGCAGGCACAAAGGCTCTATTGCGTCAGTCATGGACGAGCTTTGCCTTCCTCGCCGGACGCTGAACGAGAAGATGGCCAAATACGGCCTTCAGCGTTCGGACTATCTGTAAGCGATGCGATTTGGGGGCTCTGCCCCCGTCGCCTATGGCGCCTCCCCCGGGATATTTTTGGCCAGATGAAGGGGATCCGTTGCGCTGGTTGGTGGCGGAGTGCAGTTTGCCCATTGTCTTTTCCACAGGGTTGCTTTTATTGTGTCGGAACGGGCCGGGCGATTTTGACGCCTGCAAGTCCCGAATCTTTGAGTTTCGCTGCTGATCCGTTGGTGAGGGTCAAGACCTCGCGGTTCAGCAGACCGATTATGCCCCTCAAGGGGCAGTGGAGTACCTGAGCCCGGGATCACTGGGCGAAAGGAATAAATGGGCAGGCTGCGTTCAGACGCGCCTGTCGGAGAAGAACCGCGATGACGCGCGCGCAACGATTGAGAGAACGGGCAGGGGGCCACAGCGCCAGACCCTGCCGCGCGCCGTCTGATATCGCCCTGACAAGACACCTCCCCAAAAGCGCCTGTCCGCCTGGACAGGTCAGGACAACGCGGTTGGCGCGGTGCACCAAGGACAAATGGCTAAGAAAATGCTTATCGATGCCACCCACGCGGAGGAAACCCGCGTCGTGGTGGTTGACGGAAACAAGGTCGAGGAGTTCGATTTTGAATCCGAAAACAAACGCCAGCTTGCCGGCAACATCTATCTTGCAAAAGTAACGCGGGTTGAGCCGTCGCTTCAGGCGGCCTTTGTGGATTATGGCGGGAACCGGCATGGCTTCCTGGCATTCTCTGAGATTCACCCGGATTATTACCAGATCCCCGTCGCCGACCGTGAGGCGTTGATGGAGGAAGAGCGCGCCTATGCCGAGGCCATGAAGGCGCGGGATGAGGCTGAGGAGGCCAAATCCAAGAAGCGGCGGACCCGGTCTCGCGCGAAGGCCGCTGACGTGAAATCGGATGATCCGGTTGAAACGATGGAGGTTTCGACCGAACCAACCGGCATGGAAACCATCGATCTGGACGAGGGTGAAGAAGCAAATGTTGATGTTCCGGAAGGAACGTCGCCGATGGAAGTCGTCGCTGAAACTCCGGTAGAGGAGCCGGTTGACGATGACGCGCCGGCCACTGAAGAAGCAACCGAAACCGCATCGGATGAGGCTGCGTCAGACGACGTTGCCGAGGAAGCCACTGAACAGGCCATTGAGGCGTCGGGTGACGACGCGGAGGATCAGGCCGAAGAGCCACTGGAAGCCGTTGAAGACGTTCAATCGGAGGGGGATGAAGCCCAATCCGAGCCGGAGCAAGCAGAAGAACCTGTTGAAGCTGCGGATGATGAACAAGACCCTGATGAGGACGTTGACGAAACCAAAAGCACAGACGCTGCATCAAAAGACGCATCGATTGAATCGGTTGCTGATGATGATGACAGCGAAGACATTCGTCCGCCGCGCAAACCGCGCCCGCGTCGTTACAAGATTCAGGAAGTCATCAAAGTACGTCAGGTCCTTCTGGTGCAGGTTGTCAAGGAAGAGCGCGGAAACAAGGGTGCTGCGCTGACCACCTATCTTTCGCTGGCAGGACGGTATTGTGTTCTGATGCCCAATACCGCACGTGGTGGTGGCATCAGCCGCAAGATTACCAACGCGGCGGACAGGAAAAAGCTGAAAGAAATCGCAACGGATATCGATGTGCCGACCGGGGCGGGTTTGATCATTCGAACTGCCGGGGCCAAGCGAACCAAATCCGAGATCAAGCGCGACTATGAATACCTCCAGCGTTTGTGGGAGCAGATCCGGGCGCTGACACTGGAATCCATCGCGCCGGCAAAGATTTATGAAGAAGGTGATCTGATCAAACGGTCGATCCGAGACCTTTACAACCGTGATATCGACGAGGTCTTGGTCGAAGGCGAGGGCGGGTACCGCATCGCCAAGGACTTCATGAAGATGATCATGCCGTCGCACGCCAAGAACGTGAAACGGTACGAAGATGCGCTGCCTCTGTTCGCGCGCTATCAGGTGGAAAGCTATCTGGCCGGGATGTTCAATCCCACCGTACAGCTGAAATCCGGTGGCTATATCGTAATCGGCGTGACGGAAGCACTGGTGGCGATCGACGTGAACTCGGGCCGTGCCACCAAGGAAGGTTCGATCGAGGAAACCGCACTCAAGACCAACCTCGAGGCCGCTGAAGAGGTTGCACGTCAGCTGCGCCTGCGCGATCTCGCTGGTCTGATCGTCATCGACTTTATCGACATGGACGAGCGCAAGAACAACTCGGCTGTCGAAAAGCGTTTGAAAGACAAACTGAAAACGGACCGCGCCCGCATTCAGGTCGGTCGTATTTCGGGTTTTGGTCTGCTGGAGATGAGCCGTCAGCGTCTGCGCCCCGGCATGATCGAGGCAACGACACAGCCGTGCCCGGCCTGTCACGGCACCGGTCTGATCCGCTCGGACGACAACATGGCCTTGTCGATCCTGCGTCAGATCGAAGAAGAAGGTACCCGCCGCCGTTCGCGCGAAGTCCTGGTGCGCTGCCCTGTCAGCATCGCCAACTTCCTGATGAACCAGAAGCGAGAGCATATTGCGCAGATCGAGGCGCGGTATGGGCTTTCGGTGAGGATCGAAGGGGATATCCATCTGGTCAGCCCGGACTTCTCGATGGAGAAGTTCAAGACGGCCAGCCGGATTGTTCCCGAGGCCACGGCGCCTGTTGTTTCTGTCGATGCGTCGCTGATGGATCTTGTCGATTCATCGGACGCGGAAGAGACCGAAGAGGAAATCGCTCAGACCGAAGAAGAGGCAAAGCCCAAGCGCAAGCGCCGTCGTCGTCGTCGCAAGAAAGGCGCGGGCAATGGCGATGCGCCGGAGCAGGCCGCGGAAGAGGGTGAAGCGCCAGCACAAGAAGACGCAGAGAGCGATACGCCTGACGTCGAAAGTGCTGAGCCGGCTGAAGCTGAGGCTTCGGAGGAAGAAAAACCGGTAAAGCCCAAGCGCAAACGCGCCCCGCGCCGTCGCAAGAAAGATGCGGTTGCCGAAGAAGTTGCGGATCAGCCTGAAGAGCCATCCGCCACGACGGCCGACGCTGCAACGGAAGAGCCGGCAACCGAGGAAACCGGCGAGAGCATCGCGGGCGAAAGCGCAGAGATCGTGGCAGAGCCGGTTGAGGAGGCCGCTGAACCAGCCGAAGCCCAGGCTGACGCTCCGCCGTCGGAAGAGCAACCTGCAAACGGTGTGGATGCGGCACAAGCGGTTGAAGAAGCGGATGAGGCGGAAAAGCCATCTGCGGAAGCTGTAGAAGCCTCTGACGTTGCAGAAGCCGAAGATCCTGCCGAAGACTGGCCAGCAGAAGCAACGCCCGAGCCGGTTCTTGAAAGCGTGGCGGAAGAGCCTGAACCCGTACCCGCCAAGCCCAAACGACGCGGTTGGTGGTCGCTGGGAAGTTAATGAAAAAGGCGGGCTGATCGGCCCGCCTTTTTTTGACCTGCAACAAAGGTCAGCTGGATTTTTGGATCAGATAGATCTGATGTGCGCCGTCAGTGTCCTGCGAAAGCAGTGTATGCCCGGCCTCGGCACAAAAATGCGGAACATCCACGATGGCCGCAGGATCATCGGCCAGCACCCGCAGAACGGCACCCTCCGGCATGGATTTCAGTCGTTTGCGGGCTTTCAGGACGGGCAAGGGGCACAACAGGCCCAAAGCGTCCAGGGTATCTGTAATCTCTGACATGATTTTCGGGATAGGGTGAAGTTGTAATATTGTCCAGATTCCGAGCACGAGGATGTGACTGTTTGGCCCCGTGACGGATCGCTCTTCATCACATATGTGCAGAAACATGTTCGGAATCGAAATCATCGACGCGGGACTGCTGCCCGCCATGTTCGTCGCGCTGCTGGGTGGCCTGATCAGCTTTCTGTCGCCTTGCGTATTGCCAATCGTACCGCCTTATCTGGCGTATATGAGCGGCGTTACCATACATGAGATGCAGGACGAGGCCCGTGCGCGGCGCAAGGCAACCCTGTCGGCGCTGTTCTTTGTCATGGGCTTGTCGACCGTGTTTCTGCTGCTTGGCTTTACCGCATCGGCCTTTGGTGCGTTTGTGCTGCAAAATCAGGTGCTGTTCGCCAAGTTGTCCGGTGCCGTTGTCATCGTCTTTGGCCTTCACTTTCTGAATGTCTTCCGGATTCCTTTTCTGGATCGCGAAGCACGGATTGAAACCGGTGATTCCGGTGGGTCGGTCTTTGGCGCTTACATCCTTGGCCTGGCTTTTGCATTCGGCTGGACCCCGTGCATTGGGCCTCAACTGGGTGCGATCCTGTCACTGGCGGCGAACGAAGCGTCTGTCGCGCGTGGCACGTTTCTGCTGGGGGTTTACGCTGCGGGTTTGGGTATTCCGTTTTTGTTGGCGGCCATGTTCCTGAATCGCTCCATGACCGTGATGAACCGGATCAAACCGTATATGGGCACGATCGAAAAGATCATGGGCGGGCTGTTGCTGTTTGTGGGCATCATGCTGATAACCGGGCTTTTCACCCGTTTCAGCTGGTGGTTGCTGGAGACTTTTCCGGCGCTGGCAAATTTCGGGTGATCAACTGACCCTCTTACCTTGGCTTCAAGCCTGCGTTAACCTGCGCATCAGAAGGTAAGGGCATGAGCAGTCACACAAATCAGCCGCAGGTGCGCAGACGTCGGGTGTTCTATATACCCGGCTATGATCCGATGCCGCCCCGGCGATATCGCGAGCTGTATCGCACCGAGTCTCAGAAGCAGGCCCGGATCTCGGGGTGCGAGATCGCAATCGCCCCAAAGACAACGGACGGACGTTTTGGCTGGCGTGTGAACTCGGAACAAGATGGGCTGACTGTTGAAACGGAATTCGAGGTTCTGGTGTGGTCCGACATCGTGCGCGACAGCATGTCGGCGTCGATCCCGGCGACCTATTGGCAATTGGCCCGCACGGCGTGGATTTACGTATCAACCGGTACGTTGTGGCGTCTGATGCGATTGCGCAAGGGCCCGGTGATCGCTGCGTTGTACCCAGTGGCGATGTTGGTGTCTCAGCTGCTGATCGCGCTTGCGTTGACATGGGCGTGCATAGCCATGGCTGGTTGGTGGGGGATATTCCCCGGAGCGGCCATCGCCGTCGCGTTACTGCTGTGGTTTCGCAAGGTTGATAACCGGCTGTTTGCGTATTACCTGATGCATGATTACGCCTATTCAGCGCAGCTGAGCGGGCAAATGCCGGTCGAGCTGCGGGAAAGGTTGTCGTCGTTTCGTGAAGCGATCCAAGACGCGTTGAATTCCGATGTGGATGAGGTGCTGGTCGTTGGCCACAGCTCGGGCGCGCATCTGGGGGTATCTGTTCTGGCCGAGCTGATCCGAAAATCGAAAGTGCACGAGCAAGGCGCGGTGCTGTCGTTTCTCAGTCTGGGACAGGTGGTTCCCATGGTCTCGTTTCTGCCCCAGGCACACGATTTGCGGTCCGATCTGCATTTCCTGTCCACACGGTCTGAGCTCAGCTGGATCGATGTCTCGGCCCCCGGTGATGGCTGCGCCTTTGCGCTGTGCGATCCGGTTGCGGTCACGGGGGTGGCCGATGCTGATAAACGCTGGCCGCTGGTCCTGTCAGCGGCTTTTTCGCAAACCTTGTTTCCGGAACGCTGGAAAGCTTTGCGATGGCGGTTTTTTCGCCTTCATTTTCAGTATCTTTGCGCCTTCGACAAGCCGGAAAGCTATGATTATTTCCGGATAACGGCTGGCCCGTTGACGCTGGGGCAAAGGTTTGCGGATCGTGAGGCTTCTCGCAGCCGTATCGAGACGCCTGCCTCCAAGTTCACCTCGGTACAGCCATGACCATGACCCCGCCCAAGCCAGACCCGCGCCCCGAGAAGGTTTCGTTGCTGCGCTATGTGAAACTGTTCAGGCAAGACCTGCTGTCGGCGCAGCCAGCCCGGCTGTATCGCGCGTGGATGGCAGAATTCAAAACTCCGTTCTTCCGGTCGTTCCTGATCAATCAACCGGATCTGGTTCAAACCGTCCTCAAGAAACGGCCTGACGATTTTCCCAAATCCGGCAGGATCAGCGAAGGCCTGCGCCCGTTGCTTGGCAATTCGGTATTTCTGACCAATGGCGAGACCTGGAAACGACAGCGGCGGATTATCGATCCCGCGTTCGAAGGGGGGCGTCTGAAGGATACATTCCCGGCCATGCTGGCCGCTGCCGAGGCGTGTGTGGAACGGCTGCGGCCTCATGTCGGAGGGGAACTCGAATTCGAAGAACAGACAAGCCATGCAGCGGCGGACGTGATATTTCGCACCCTGTTTTCCGTTCCTATCGACAACGCTATCGCCAGCCAAGTGTTCGAAAAGTTCCGGGCCTATCAACGCGCGCAACCTTTGCTGAATCTGGCAGCTTTTGTTCCCTTGCCAAAGTGGCTGCCCCGGCTTCATTCCGGGGCGACCAAACAGAACGCGCGGGATATCAGGGCGCTGATTGCCGAACTGACCAGAACACGCGCAAAGGCCATTAAGGACGGAACGGCACCTGACGATCTTGCGACCAAGATCATGACGACGGCTGATCCCGAAACCGGGCAGTTCTTCGACCCCGAGGAAATGGTTGATCAGGTGGCGATCTTTTTTCTTGCCGGGCATGAAACCAGTGCGTCAGCCTTGGCCTGGACGCTGTACCTGATGGCGCTTTATCCGGAATGGCAGCAGAAGGTTGCAGAGGAGGCCGCTGTTCTGGATGATCCTTCATTTGCCTCTGTTTCAAAACTCCGGATCAGCCGGGATGTGTTTCGCGAAGCGCTGCGCCTTTATCCTCCGGTGCCGATGATGGTCCGCGAGACCACGTGCCTCGAACGGTTCCGTAACCGGGATGTACCGGTTGGCGCGCAGATCGTGATCAGCCCGTGGCATTTGCACCGTCAGGCGCGTTTGTGGGACGATCCGGACGGTTTTGATCCCAACCGTTGGGTCACGGAAAACGGCAAGCGGTGTCAGCGCGACGCTTACATCCCGTTCTCTGCGGGCCCCCGAGTGTGCACCGGGGCCGGGTTTGCAATGGTCGAAGGGCCGCTGATCCTGTCGATGCTCTTGCGCCGCTACCGGTTCGAAACAATCCCGGGAAAAACACCTCTTCCGGTCGCTCACCTGACGGTTCGATCCAAAGATGGCATATGGTTACGCCTGTTTGAGCGCTAACAACCTACCATCGGTTCACGCCCTGTTGTATGCGGGGAAGAACATCGGAATCATCATTGAACGGGAAAACAATATGTCCAAAGCAGAACAGCGCGCGCAGATGATCAACGGCACGGGCTTTATCGCGGCACTGGATCAAAGCGGCGGATCAACCCCGAAAGCGCTTGCGTTGTATGGTGTCGAGGCATCCGACTACAGCTCGGAGGAAGAGATGTTCGGTGAAATCCAGAAGATGCGTGCCCGCATCATTCTGGCCGACGATTTCACAAAGGACAAAGTGATTGGCGCAATCCTGTTCGAACGTACCCTGGGCGAAGAGATCGAAGGCCGCAAGGTTGCCGATTACCTTTGGTCGGTCAAAGGTATCGTGCCTTTCCTGAAGATCGACAAAGGCCTGGAAGAACAGGCAAATGGCGTTCAGATGATGAAAACGATCCCCGGTCTGGCCGAGACCCTGGCCAAGGCCGATGGTGTGTTCGGCACCAAGGAACGTTCGGTCATTCACGAAGCGAATGCCGATGGCATCGCGGCGGTGGTTGCCCAACAGTTCGACGTCGCCCGCGAAGTCACCGATGCCGGTATGGTTCCGATCGTGGAACCCGAAGTGAACATCCATTCGGCAACCAAGGCCGAGGCGGAAGACATCCTGAAGGCTGAAATCCTCAAGAACCTCGATCAACTGGCCGAGGGTCAGGAAGTGATGCTGAAGCTGACGATCCCGACAAAGGCAAACCTGTATGACGCGCTGGCTGACCACCCGCGGGTCTTGCGCGTTGTGGCCCTGTCGGGCGGTTATTCGACGGAAGAAGCCTGTGATCTGTTGGGCCGGAATGGCAAGATGATTGCATCCTTCTCGCGGGCCTTGACCGAAGGCCTGTCGAAGCAGCAGTCAGATGCCGAATTCAACGCGGCGCTGGGTGGCAACATCGACAAGATTTACGAAGCCTCGGTCTGATCCGTCAGACAGGTTTGGCGAAAGAGCGGCGCAACTGTGCCGCTTTTTTTCTGCCGATGCAGGTCTCGGCATGATCATTGACCAGCCCCATGGCCTGCATGAACGCAAACACGGTTGTAGGGCCAACAAACTTCCATCCCCGTTTCTTGAGATCTTTCGACATGGCCACCGACTCGGGCGATGTGGACGCCGTTTGCGGAGGCGGAGGCGTTTCAGCCTCGTAACGCCAGACATAGGCCGCCAGAGATCCTTCGGCCGCCACAAGGTCCTGCGCACAACGCGCATTGTTGATCACCGCTTCAATCTTGCCGCGATGACGGATGATCCCGGAATCCTGTAGCAGCCGTTCCACATCTGCATCAGAAAACGTGGCCATCCTGTTGAAATCAAACCCGCAAAAAGCCTTCCTGAAGTTTTCGCGCTTGTTCAGGATCGTTCGCCAGCTAAGACCTGACTGAAAGCTTTCGAGGCACAGTTTTTCAAACAGCCGTTGGTCGTCGCCGACAGGGTAACCCCATTCATTGTCGTGATATTCAAAGAATTCGGGCGCGGCCTGACACCATGCGCATCTTTGCTGCCCATCCGGCCCGGTAATGGTGTCGCTCATGGTTGTACCCTTTTTGTTCCCGCTCACGTTACACGTCGAGGCGAGGGCGTGACAAGTCTCAATCAGGGTTGCGGAACCAGTTCAGCACAAAGACGCGTATGGCCGATGCAAGACCCGTTTCCGGGTCGCGGGCCACATCTATTTCGGCCGCCAAGACATTGATTGGCTTGCCTTGTTCCTGAGCGATCTCGCGAAAAGCACGCCAGAATTCATCCTCGAGTGATACCGAGGTTCGGTGTCCTTGCAGGGTCAAAGAGCGTTTGACAGGACGGCCGCTCATTCGTCCAGCTCATGATCGTCGAGGTCGCGCTTTTGTTTTTTCTGTTGAAGCTTCACGACTTCTTTTTCAGCTTTTGTACGCCCAAACGCGACGGCGTTCCGGTCAGCGCGGGCCTTTCTTTCGGTCCGCGCTTTTTCTTTTCGATACCGGTTCAGATTGACCGGCTTGCCCATCAGTCTCTTGGGCCGATCATCTGTTCGGGACGGACGACGGCATCAAAGGTCGCTTCGTCCACAAAGCCCAGCGCGATGGCTTCTTCCTTGAGCGTGGTACCGTTCTTGTGGGCGGTTTTCGCAACGGTGGTCGCATTGTCATAACCGATGGTAGGGGCAAGCGCCGTGACCAGCATCAGCGATTCCTTCATCAGCTTGTCGATGCGCGGCTCGTTCGCTTTGATGCCCATCAGCATCCGCTCGGTAAAGCTGTCGGTGGCATCCCCCAACAGCTGGATCGATTGCAGCAGGTTGTAGGACATCATCGGATTGTAGACGTTCAATTCGAAATGCCCTTGCGACCCGGCAAAATTCATCGCTGCATTGTTGCCCATCACATGCGCGGCGACCTGCGTCAGCGCTTCGGCCTGCGTCGGGTTTACCTTGCCGGGCATGATCGACGAGCCGGGCTCATTTTCCGGCAGGATCAGTTCACCCAGGCCGGAACGAGGCCCGGAGCCCAGGAAACGAATGTCGTTTGCGATCTTGTAGCAGCTGCCGGCAATCGTCGCCAAAGCGCCCGAAAGGAAGACCATGGCATCATGGGCGGCCAGCGCTTCGAACTTGTTCGGCGCCGTCACGAAGGGCAGGTCGGTGATTTGGGCCATATGGCCTGCGACGGCTTTGTCCCAGCCGTGCTGGGTGTTCAGGCCGGTGCCAACGGCCGTTCCGCCCTGGGCCAGTTCATAAATCCCCGGCATCGCCGCATGTACGCGTGCGATCCCCTGACGAATCTGGTGGGCATAGCCACTGAACTCCTGACCCAAGGTCAGCGGTGTCGCGTCCTGTGTATGGGTTCGGCCGATCTTGATGATGTCCTTGAACTCCTCGGCCTTCTGCTCGAGACCGGACGCCAGTTTTTCAAGGCCGAGAAGCAGCACATCGCGTACGCTCATCGCTGTTGCGATATGCATGGCGGTTGGGAAAGTATCGTTCGACGATTGCCCCATGTTGCAGTGGTCATTCGGGTGTACCGGGTCTTTGGATCCGATCTTGCCGCCCAGAATCTCGATGGCTCGGTTGGCGATGACCTCGTTCGCATTCATGTTCGACTGGGTGCCCGAACCCGTCTGCCACACGACCAACGGAAAGTTGTCGTCGAACTTGCCCTCGATCACCTCGCCTGCGGCCTGAATGATCGCATCTGCTATCTTTGCGTCAAGCTTGCCCGTTGCCTTGTTTTCCATGGCGCAGGCTTTCTTGATCACGCCCAACGCGCGCACGATGGCGACCGGCTGTTTTTCCCAGCCGATGGGAAAGTTCATGATCGAGCGCTGCGTTTGGGCGCCCCAATACTTGTCGGCAGGAACCTCGAGCGGGCCAAAGCTGTCGGATTCTGTGCGGGTTTGAGACATCGGTCACTCCGTCTGGTATGCAGTTGTATGCCGTTTAGCCGCAGCCACGCCGTGACGCAATCGGCCAGTTGCGCGCACCTTAAACTTAAGGGCGTCAAAGGTATAGGCGCGGGGTGCGTCACTTTAATCGTTGTTGGCGGGGAATGTGCATTGTTTGCGGATACCTCTGGGCTACAATGGAGCAATAGACGCCATGGAGGACAAAATGCCAAATTTCCATCGCCTTACGCTTGGAAAAGCAGTCGCGATACTTGCAGTTTGCGCTTTGTGGCTGTCGGTTCTGAGCGCAGCGGCCCGCGCGGCAGACATTACACCGTTCATAGGAGATTATATCGGTTCAGCCGAAGTCGTGGACGCGGATGGCACGACAACGCCCCGTGACATGAGCGTTTCCATCGTCGAGACCAAGAACGGTTTCAACGTCAGTTGGCGGACGACGACATACAAACTGGATGGACGCGTAAAGGAACAGAAGTTCTCGATTGATTTTGTTCCGTCAGACCGCCCGGATGTGTTTTCGGCGGCGATGAAACGCAATGTCTTTGGTCACGAAGTCCCGCTGGACCCGATGAAGGGCGAGCCATTTGTATGGGGCCGCATCGTCGACGAAACACTAACCGTGTTCTCTTTGTTCATTGACGAGGACGGAGGATATGAGTTGCAGCAATTCGACCGCACGCTTGCCCAAGGCGGGCTGAACCTCGCGTTTTCACGATTCATAGATGGTCAAAAATCACGATCGGTCGAGACTTTCCTGATGAAACGATAAACCCCGCGCCGGGCGGGGTTTGAAGGTTCATTTCCGAAAGCTGTCCAGCGATACGATATCCGCATCGTGATGTATTTCTTCTTCTTCGACTTCGATGTCGTCTTCGATGAATTGATCTTCTTCGATTTCGTCTTCCGGGCTTTCGAAGCGAAGGCCGAATTCCACGGATGGGTCCACGAAAGTCTTGATTGCAGAATAAGGGACGTACAGCGGTTCCGGGGCATCGCCAAAGTTCAAAGTGATGCCAAAGCCGAGGTCACCAACTTCGAGGTTCTCGAACCAGTGCTGCATGACGATGGTCATTTCTTCGGGATATCGTTCACGCAGCCAGTCGGCGATTTCCACACCATCTTCACGTGTGTCGAAAGTGATGAAAAAGTGGTGCGCCCCGGGTAGACCGGTTTCAGAAACTTCCTTCAGCACTGTTTTGATCAGGCCGCGCATGGCGGTGTGCATCAGGTTTCCATAATCGATGCCTTGCGACATGTGTGATCCTCAAAAGTGGTTATGCTCAGCATAGGGGTTTTGTTCGGAAACGAAAGGGCGGGTACGACCGGATTGATCAGATATTGTGTGCAGCCAGGCCGGCAATCGACATCAGGGCAAGCACGGTTCCCATCCCTAATTTCAGTCGAAAAATCAAGGTCCCAGCAAGGATAGTTAGACCGAATGCGGTAAAATTCAACGCGGAAATCTGCGGCATGGGGATTGCCAGAGGACCCCATGATTTTTCAGACACTGATTCGAAAAGAACATTCAGGGCGAACCACACGGAAAGGTTGAGAATCACCCCGACGACGGCCGCAGTGATTCCATGCAGGGCCGCAGACAGGCGGGGACGCGCGGCCAGACGGTCGAGATATGGGGCCGCAAGAAAAATCCAAAGAAAGCACGGAACGAACGTCGCCCACAATGCAACCGCACCGGCTGCAAGTGCCAGCGTGAACCCGCCGGTCAGTTGCCCGGTCAGCATGGCGACAAACTGTGTGACAAGTATGAGCGGCCCCGGAGTCGTTTCCGCCAGCCCCAGCCCATCAATCATCTGATCCGTGCTGATCCAGTGGTACTGGTCGACAACCGTTTGGGTCATGTAGGCCAATACGGCATATGCGCCGCCAAAGGTTACAACGGCGAGCCGGGCAAAAAACCACCCCAGATCGCTCAGCAGTTGATGGCCTGTGACGCTCAGAGCGACGAGCGGGCCCAACCAAAGGGGCAACCAGACAGCAATCGTTCGCAGAGACCGCGCCAGATGTGGTGTTCCTTCTCGCGTGGGAGTTTCTACGGGTCCTTTGAAGGTCACGTACCCCCAGGCTGCGGCAACGAATATGATCGCCGGAAAAGGAAGGTTCAGCAGAAAAATGGCCAGGAAGGACAGAATTGCGATTGTTCGATGCTCGCGATCATTCAATGCCTTGCGCGAAAGATTGCGGAGCGCCTGCAAAACGATGACGATGACGGTTGCCTTGATGCCCGTGAAGGCCGACTGCACCAAGGGAACATCGCCAAATGCTGAATAGAGCGCGACCAGAACCGCAATCACCAACGCGCCGGGCAACACGAACAAGCTGCCGGCAATCAGCCCGCCGGCAACGCCGCGCAGACGCCACCCCGCATAAGTTGCCAGCTGCATCGCCTCGGGGCCCGGCAGCAACATGCACAGAGACAGGGCGCGCAGGTAAGTCTGTTCATCCAGCCAGGGTCGGCGTTCTACCAATTCCTGATGCATCAAGGAGATCTGAGCCGCAGGGCCGCCGAAAGACAGCAAACCGATCCTGCCAAAGACCTTGGTAATCTCGGCCAGTGTCGGTGTCATGACGTTCGCCCGGTGGGCCAGTCATGGCTTTCGTCAAATCCATCGCGCGCCCAGCGATACATCGCGTCGTAAAGATTCATCCCGGCTTTCAGGTTTTCATGGTCATCGCGATACTGCCTTGAAAGCCCGACGGACACCGCCAACAATCCGGCCGCTTCAGGCGCAAGCGCGTGCCGGTTCGTGTCCGCTGCCCGGATGACTGTCGCCAACCGGTCCAGCGCAGGGGAGTGAAGCCCGAATTCATCCAGCATGGTGTCAAACGTGCAATTGTCGCCTCGGTGGCTCCAGAACGTGTTCTCGATATCAAAAGGTGACGCCCCGAAAACAGTCGCAACGCTTTCGACTTCGCCGGGTGCCACAAACAGGAACTTGGCGTCGGGATCAACAAACCTGCGTATCAGCCAGGGACATGCGATTCTGTCGATCTTTGGCCGGTGACGCGTGACCCACAGCGTATGGCCACCAATTCGATCAGGAATGCGGGCTGCGGGCACACGTGGTGCATCGGCCATGTCGCGCCAGGCATGCATTCCACCTTCCAGATATTCGGCTTGATGCCCTTCGCTGCGCAACCAGGAGACAACGCCCTGGCTCAGCTTTTTGCCTTTCTGACAGATAATCACGGCTGGGCGATCGGAGATCTTGCACGAAAGCTCCCGAAGATCTGCGGCCGGGTGCCGGATTGATGCGGGGATCAGATAGGGATCTTCTTCAAAATCGTCATTCAGGCAGACGTCGAATAGAACGGGCACGTTCGGAGTACCAATCAGACGCAGGAGCTGTTTGGGAGAAATAGAGTTGGGCGATGCCATGGCATGTTTCCTTGTGACCGCGGATACATGCGAAACTTGGGCTGTCGCCTCACGGGGCGTTCGCAATCTTACCCCATGGCAATTGCTAGCGCGCAAGGGTCATGGGGGTCAAGATTGCTTTGGGTTCACGCCCAGTCCAGACGTTGCCCGGTCATGCATACGGGCAGGGTGTCCGATGGAAACTGGCCCAGTTCTTCAAAAAACGAGATGAAGTCAAAATGGTTGTAGGCTTCAACCATCTTTTCGTCCTTGAACCGCGCCATGACCTGGCCGGTGACTTCCATTGGCGCGCCATTGTCAGCCCGAAAAGTACGCACATGCAGAATGGCGGACACCCAGTCGCCGTTTTCGATGATCTTGGGCAATTCGACCTTGATGTCCCCCAGAATATGGCGGAACGCCATGACCAGATCCCGGAAATCGTCCGCACCGACCTGCATTTCCGGAATCAGCCCCTCGGCCATCGTTTCGGGTGCGAAGAACTGATCAATTGCTTCGGTGTTTCCATTTTCCCAAACCTCGGAGTACCACTTTCTGAGTATCTCTGAATTCGTCATCCCAGTTCTCCTGTCCAAGTGCTGGCAAGATGGCAAAAAGGAATGAATAAACTCTGAATCCGCGTAGGGCCGGACGAATAAATTCAGACATGTGGGAGATTAATGCAGGTTTCTGTTGCCAGGTACCTGCGAACCCCGCCTTACGCGGCTAGGCGCAAGGGCTTAAGTTTCGGTCTTGCTACTGCTTACGCAGCAACTGCAACCGGAGCACGATTGTCGTTTGCAATTGTACTGTTTTCGCCGGTAACGGTGGCAGACAGCCGAGACAAAGCTAACCCCTTTAGACGTTCGTCGATCCTGTTTCGGCCCCAAAATCCCCAAACGAAGGATGGTTGGTGGAGCCGCCGGGTACCGCCCCCGGGTCCGATCCGCTTATTACGAGCGCGTTTATGTCCATAGTCCCGAAGGACGACTCTTATATAGGTGAGGTGATGGGTGGATGCAAACTCAGAATGAACGCAACCGTGTTTAACATTTCCAATCTGTTAGGTGGCTTTGTTGAAGTTTGCAGCAATCAGCCAGACGGCCAGAACCAGTTCGATTCCCCCAAAGATCAACGCCTTGGCCAAGGGGGGATTGTCCAGCGCGACCGACACAAACCGGCCCAGCGCTGCACCGGAATAGACAATGCCCAGCATGACATAGGCCATTGGGTTGTTCAGCCAGATAACGGCAATCCCCGTCGCAACAAACAAACCACCGACCGAGGCGCGCATCTCGGACAACCCCATCGTGCTGTTGGTCGGGGCCAAATCCAGGGCCGACGCGGTGTGGGCCGGCGCCAGAAACCCGAATGCGCCGAACCCGATGGTCAGCAATGCCGCGATGACGTTCAGAGTTGCGACCATTCCGGCCCCCTTATGGTTCAGGCCGCGTAGGCGGCGTCAAAGAAATCACGTTCCAGTTCGACAGCGCGATGGAACAGTCGCGTGACCTCGGCCTGTTCGGCCGCATCCAGCGTCGGCCAGACGTTGTCCAGCTGACTGCGCAGATATTCCACGACGCTTTCGAACCCTTCGCCCGCATGTAGCGTGATCCATTCCGCAAACCAGAACGGCAAGCCGTCTTTGGGCGGGTTTTCCGGGCTGGCCCAGCTCAGGTAAACCCATTCCGCCACGACGAGTACCGCCAGCATGTTCTGATAACGGCCAGAGGCTGCGGCTTCGGCCATCAGATCCTGAAACGCGCGTGTGGCGGGCGCGGGCTCGGTGCTGGGCTCAGTGCCCAAAGCGTCCATCGCGCGCAGGAAATAGGTGTTCTCGGGGCCTGTGATCACCGCCAGAAACTGTGCGGCCGGTACGCTGTCAGCAAGGGTCGGCGCATGCGCGATGGCGCTGGCCAAAAGACGCACGAAACCGTCGACGAACTGATAGTCCTGTTGCAGATACCAGCGCATCTTGTTCTCGGGCAGGGTGCCGTCAGACAACTCGCGGGTAAAGGCATGGGATGTGGCGGCCGTCCAGTCGTCGATTTTGCCCTGACGCAGCACTTCGGTTGGGCGGGTTTGGTCCTGCATTCGGAAGCTCCAGTTTTGTTTCGATGCAGACAAAGCGCGTTTCAAAACAAAGTACAAGGTCAGCCAAGTACGGACCAAAGACCCAGACCACCGACCAGAATGAGACTCAGGGCCCAGAGGAGCTCCAGGTTGAACCAGCTGCGCGACAGGAATTGCAGTCCGAGCCAACGATAGACCGCAAAGGCCAAAAAACCGCCCCCCAGAACCATGGCGGCCGTATGCAGCGCGGCGACGCCCAGAACCAAAAGGGTGTTCGTGGTCATGATCTGAGAAATCGCTTGATGGCCCGCGTCCAGTTCATCCACGGCACACAGGCCCAGATAGATTGGAACCAGCATCAGGGCGGCCCCGTGGGCAAGCGCCACAAGAAAAGACCAAAGCGCGAGCCTGCTTGGCGGGATCCGCGAAAGAAAGCGGGGATGACGGCGGGTTATCGCGATGTACAGGCCCATGCCAATCACGACCAGAGCCGCGCCGATGCGGATTTCACTTTGATAATCGACCAGTACGGCCATCAGGGCAAAAGGAAGAAGTACGCCGAGCATGGCTACGAAATGCCCGCCAGCCAAAGCCGCGAGTGCACCCCAAAGCGCGGATTGGCGTTGTTCCATCAAAGCCGAAGACACTGCCAGTGGCCAGCCCATGCCGGGGTTCAGGCCGTGATAGGCTCCGCTCAGAACAACGGCCAGCCACAGGCCAGCCGTTGATGACATCAAAAATTCCAACTCAGACCGACGGATAGCAGAAGCTGTCGGTTGAACAGTCTCCGCCTTCCAACCGGATCTGGTGGCTGCGATAGCCCTTGGGAAACTCTACCCAGAACTTCGGATCCAATGTCAGACCACCATTCTCGCCGACATCAGCCTTGACCATGGCCGCACCACCTTCCTCGGGGTAGAACTGATCGTCCCACGTGGAATAGAGCGAATTGGTCCAATAGACGCGTTTGCCGTCGCGGCTGATTTCGACCATCTGTGGACCATAGCCAAAGGTTTGACCATTTGGATGCTTTGTCTTTTTGACGATTCCGCCGATCTCGACCTTGCCTGCCAGGGTTGGGTTCATCGGGTCGGATACATCGTATTGATGCATCTCGCCGGTTCCCCAGCACGCGACATAGAGGTACTTGTCGTCCAGGCTCAGGTCGATATCAGTGACCAGCGGCGGAACGGCTGAGAAGCCCTTCAGAAGGTCAGGAAGATCATCAGGATCAGCGGGTTGCGGATCGATTGTTATGGTCTTCTTGGCTTCGAACGTGCCGTCATCATTGCGCCACCAGGTGAAGATCGCACCTTGCAGGTTGGTCGTATCGACGACAACGCCGCAGAACCCGTATTGTTTTACGGGATCATGCGCGGGGCGGATTTCCAAGGCCATCTGATGGTTTTCGCCCAGATCGATGGTTTGAATATTCGTCCGGTTCCGAAGGTTCCAGAAATGGATCCGGTGGCCGTATTTGTTGGACAGCAGATCCTCGGCCACCAGCCCGTTTTCGAATTGCGGCGGCAGCCCCCATTCGGAACTGACCATGTAGTCACGCGGCAGGTTCCACCAGAAATCATAATGCTTGTCCTGCACGCCGCGCTCGATCTCATAGCGCCCGATGATATCGAAGGTCTCGCAATTCATGATGAATATGCCCGGAGGGCCATCTGTGCCGTCGGGGCCGCCGCCACCAAGGGTGCTGACATAGATGCCCTCAGGCCCGCAATGGATCGTGTGCGGACGGGAATACCCTGTCTTTGCAAAGACTTCTTCGGGTTCGATGATCTTGTGAATCTTGGCTTCTAGCGGGTTCTTCACGTCAATGACATAAATCCGGCTGGACCGGATGCCCGGGATGATCAGATAGCGCCGCTCCAGAAACGCGTGACCGCTCAGCGGCGACAGGGAAGAAGAACAGGCGTTCCAGCCGAAATGGTGAAATTCGTCACCCTTTTCGGGCATGATCACCTGATGCACGATCTTTCCGAAATCGTCCGAGCTTGGATCGACATTCACAACCGCCAGCCCGTCGGGTTGAGAAAAGTCAGGGCTGAGCATCAGCGTGAATGCAAGCGTCTCAGCGGGGCCCTCCATCGCCAGTTTTGCGGATGGATAAAAACTTGGGTCCGGTCTTTGGTTCATAACGTCCTCCCGTAAGTCATTGAACTTCAATTCATATTGAGAGTTCCGATCTTGGCGCCGGATGACAATCTGCCCGCTTTTTTGCCCCTTGTTCTGATCTTGTTTCGAATGCGGCCCTCAGGTCGGTTTACGTTTGCTTTCGGCCACGTCATGGGCCAGCCGTCGTGTGTAATGTTCCAGATCAATAAGTGCGGTGTCTACGGTGTCTGCGTCTTTTGCCTCAAGCGCGTCCACTATTCTGCTGTGCAGTCCGATGATCTCTTCGCGGGATCGCGCGGTAAACGTGATCATGTTCATCAACGGTTGCATCGCTTCCACGGCGCCTGCCAGCTGATAGGACAGGACCGGGTTGCCAGCCCCATCCACCAGCGCGCGATGGAAAGTCACGTCCGAGGCGCAAAATGCTTCGTCCGTCAGGCCCGGTTGGGACTGGCGGAATATTTCTGCCCGCATGGTCGCCAGGTGATCTGCCGTGCGCCGCTGCGCTGACAAAGGCGCACAGGCCCTTTCCAGGGCATATCGCGCTTCGCATGCGGTATCGAAGCTGACCGCATTCATCGACAGCAGCAATGTCGAAGTCGTGACTTGCTGAGAATAGGCATCCTCAAAGCTCAGGCGATTCACGAACGCTCCGCCAGAAGCGCCGCGTTGCGTGCGGATCAAGGATTGCGCGGCCAGCCGTTTCAATGCCTCACGTACGGTCGGGCGAGAGACCTGGAACTGATCCGACAGTTCGGCTTCGGATGGCAGGCGCGCGTCCACGATCAGTTCACCCGATACGATCGCATCCCGAATGGCCTGGGCGATCTGGGCAGACAGGTCTGCGGTTTTCCGGGGCGCGGTTTTCATCTTTAGACGACCTTGGGCAAATTTTTATTTGTCTGACATTTAAAAGTCTGACATTTGAAAAGCAAGGGAGTTGAGTCGGGAGGCCGAAGTGAGTCGTACGTGGCTGCGCAGCGGAATGTGGCTGGGCTTTTATGTTCTGATCTTGTGGGCGTGGTGGGTCATGTTCTCGATGAGCCGGGAAATGGACCTTGATCTGATCGGCCGTCCGGGGCCGATGGGGCAGGCGATGGCCGCGATGGATCCGCGCATGGATATGTACATGCCCATGGCCGAGTTCGGGCCGCTGTTTTCAATGTGGGCGATCATGATGGCGGCCATGATGCTGCCGACCCTGATCCCGACCCTGCGCAGTTACGATGACCTGATCCGCAGCGCAAGTGGCAGCCGCGCCGGCTGGCTGGGGGTTCTGGCCGGGTATTCCGTCGTCTGGGTCGGGTTTGCGGCCGTGATCGCAGGAATTCAGTTGGTTCTGCTGTTTGGCGGTGTTGTCGATATGCTGGGAATTGCCAAATCCGGATGGGTCGCGGGCGGCTTGATGATTGCCGTGGGCGCCTTTCAGTTTTCCCGCGCCAAAGAGGTGTGCCACGGTGTCTGCCATGCCCCGATGACCTATTTCCTGGGACATTGGAGAACCGGTTTTGCAGGTGGCGTGCGCATGGGCCTGGGTCTTGGCGCCTTTTGCGTCGGCTGTTGCTGGGGCTTTATGGCACTCGGCTTTGTCGGCGGTGTTATGAGCCTGTTGTGGATGGGGCTCGCGACCCTGTTCATGGTTTTGGAGAAACTTCCTCAGATCGGGCACGCCGTGACCCGTCCAATGGGGTTTGTGTTGATTGCGGGCGGTCTTGTCCTGCTCGTGTATCCAATTAGCTACGGAGGATAAGCCAATGGCTAAAAACAGAAAACCAGACGCCGATCGGCTGCCCGTCAGCCAGCGTATCGACAGCCGCATGCCCAATCCCAAGCGGCGAGAGATGAGCCCGACGGAATGGGCCATCAAGGGCGAGTTAATCCTGAATTGTTCATGCGACGTGTTCTGCCCCTGCGTGGTGTCGCTAGGCTCACATCCCCCGACCGAAGGTCACTGCCATGCTTGGATGGGCATCATCGTTGATGAAGGCCACTATGAAGGCGAGGATCTGTCGGGTTTGAATGTCGGACTGCTGGTCGATATTCCGGGCCGGATGGGGGAAGGCCAGTGGAAAGTCGCCGCTTATGTCGACGAGCGCGCAAGCGGCAAAGCTTATAACGGTTTGTTGCAAATCTTCAGCGGTCAGGCGGGCGGCACGACCGGTCTGTTTACCATGCTGGTCAGCGAGATCATTGGTGCGGAACGGGCGCCGGTCCAGATTGAGCGCGACGGAAACAAACGTCGGATCGCGATTGGTCGCAAAATCCAGGGAGAGATCGAGATGCTTGCGGGCAAGGACCCGGAGCATCCGGTGATGGTCTCAAATTCCAAATATTGGATGGGACCTGACATCATCGTGGCGCGTGGCACCAAATCGAAGGTGCGCGACTATGGCCGGGTCTGGGACTTTGGCGGCAAGTCCGCTGAAATCTGCCCCATCGACTGGCACGGGCCAAAATGATGATCACGGGCGCGTATGCGCAGGAAATGGCGCGGTACAATCACTGGCAGAACAAGCAGTTGGCAGAGTTTTTGCAATCTCTGACATCCAAGGAACTGACCCTCGAACGCGGGGCGTTCTTTGGCTCGATCATGGGCACGGTAAACCATTTGTTGTGGGGCGACTGGATGTGGATGTCGCGTTTCGAAAAGCGCGACGGGCCCGACGGCACTATTCACAAGGCCGGCGGGGGTATCCATGAAAGTGTATACCTGTGCCCGGACCTGCAAAGCTGGTTGGCGTTACGCGAAAAGATCGACGCGCGTATCCTGAACTGGGCCGAAGGGTTGGGGGACGATCCGCTGACCGGCTCGTTCACGTGGTATTCCGCCGCGAAAGAGGCTGATGTCACAATGTCTTACGCGTTGTGCGTGATCCATTTCTTCAATCACCAGACCCACCACAGGGGGCAAGTGCATAAAATGCTGACCGAGACGGGCTCGGAAGCGCCTGTGAGTGATATCGTCTTTATGCCTCAGGAGGTATGAATGCCACAGATTTCCGCGTCACGCCGCTTGCGGCGCACTCCGTTCTCTGAAGGGGTCGAAGCTGCCGGGGTCAAGGGCTATACGGTCTACAACCGTATGTTGTTGCCGACGGTTTTTGAAAGCGTTGAAGCCGATTACCGGCACCTGAAGAACCATGTGCAGGTCTGGGATGTGTCGTGCGAGCGGCAGGTTGAATTGCGTGGCCCTGATGCTGCGCGCCTGATGCAGATGCTGACCCCGCGTGATCTGCGCGGTATGCTTCCGGGGCAATGTTTCTATGTGCCGATCGTTGACGAAACCGGCGGCATGCTGAACGACCCGGTGGCGGTGAAGTTGTCCGAAGACCGATGGTGGATCTCGATTGCCGACAGTGATCTGTTGCTGTGGGTCAAGGGTATCGCCGTTGGGTACCGTCTGGATGTGCTGGTGGATGAACCGGACGTGTCGCCGCTTGCCGTTCAGGGCCCGAAGGCGGACGAGCTGATGGCCCGTGTCTTCGGGGACCGAGTGCGCGACATCCGTTTCTTCAAATTTGATATGTTCGAGTTCGAGGGGCGCGATCTGGCCGTCGCGCGATCCGGTTATTCGAAACAGGGTGGTTTCGAGATATACGTGGAAGGTGTCGATATCGGCATGCCTTTGTGGAACGCCCTGTTTGCCGCGGGCGAAGACCTGCATGTGCGCGCGGGTTGCCCGAACCTGATCGAACGCATTGAGGGCGGTCTGTTGTCCTATGGGAACGACATGACCGACGACAACACCCCGCATGAATGCGGTCTGGGAAAGTTCTGCAACACGCACACCGCAATCGGCTGCATCGGTCGGGACGCTCTGTTGCGTGTCGCCAAGGAAGGGCCGGTGCAGCAAATCCGACCTATCGCCATTGATGGTGATCCGGTGCCGGGTTGCGATCGTCCCTGGGACCTGTTTGCAAGCGGCAAGCGCGTGGGGCAGGTGACATCGGCGGCTTGGTCTCCGGATTTTGAAACCAATGTGGCGATCGGTATGGTGCGCCTGAGCCATTGGGATGCCGGGACGGAACTGGAAGTGGAAACACCGGCCGGGATGCGCCGCGCGACCGTGCAATCGCATTTCTGGATCTAGCAGAATCAAGGACGCTGCCGCGTCGACCTCGGGATATTTTGAACCAGCTGACGACATGGGCTGGTCGCTGAACACGAAAGGAATGACAAATGTTCAATGCACTTGTGATGGACAAGGATGAAGAGAGCGGACTTGCCACCGGCTCGATCAAACAATTGTCGGTGGATGATCTGCCGCATGGTGATGTCACGGTTGCGGTCGAATATTCCACGGTGAACTACAAGGATGGCCTGTGCCTGTCTCCGAAAGGGGGCGGGCTGGTGCGGGCCTATCCGCATGTCCCGGGCATTGACTACGCCGGCACGGTCGAGGCCTCATCGGATGACCGCTACAAACCCGGTGACAAGGTTGTTCTGACCGGATGGCGCGTCGGTGAGGCACACTGGGGCGGCTATTCGCAAAAAGCCAACGCGCGGGCCGATTGGCTGGTGCCGCTGCCCGATGGGCTGACAACGCGTCAGGCAATGGCTGTGGGCACCGCCGGGTTTACTGCGATGCTGGCGGTCATGGCGCTGGAGGATCATGGGCTGACCTCGGATCGTGGACCGGTATTGGTGACCGGAGCCGCGGGCGGCGTCGGATCGGTGGCCACGGCCATTCTTGGCAATTTGGGCTATGAGGTCGCCGCGGTCACCGGACGGCCCGAAACCGGTGACTATCTGAAATCACTTGGTGCGACGACCATCGTGCCGCGCGACGACCTGAACGAGACCACAAAACGTCCACTGGAAAGCGAAACATGGGCGGGCTGCGTTGATGCTGTGGGCGGCGCCATGCTGGCGCGTGTTCTGGGCCAGATGAAATACGGATGTTCAGTTGCTGCGGTTGGTTTGGCAGGGGGCGCTGCTTTGCCAGCGACGGTGATTCCGTTCCTGCTGCGCGGCGTGAACCTTTTGGGCATCGACAGCGTGATGCAGCCCTATGACAACAGGGTGCGCGCGTGGAAACGGATCGCCACGGATCTGCCGATGGACAAGCTTGAAGCGATGGTTCAACCGGCCGGTCTGTCCGATCTGCCGCAACTGGGCGCCGACATTCTGAAAGGTCAGGTCAAGGGGCGCGTCGTGGTGGACGTGAACGCCTGAGGCTGACCCATGAACTCAACCTGGCCGAAGAAACTCGGCCAGGTTCCGGAAAAGATGTTTGCCCAAATTGGTCGCAACACCTCTGGCCATTGATACAATTCCCGATCATGATTGCTATACATCCCAATTGCGATGGCGTAAGACCCATCCAAAGATTACCTGAAGACGGGGAGTGAGCAGAATGTCTGACGACTTCGAACTGGACACCGATGATCTGCAGCGCCGCATGGATGGCGCAATGGCCAATCTGAAAACCGAATTTGCATCATTGCGAACAGGGCGTGCTTCGGCCTCGATGCTGGAACCTGTCATGGTTGACGCTTACGGTTCGATGACACCGATCAACCAGGTGGGCACCGTGAACGTGCCCGAACCGCGAATGGTCACTGTAAACGTCTGGGACAAGTCACTGGTGGGTAAGGTGGAAAAGGCCATCCGCGAAAGCGGCCTTGGGATCAATCCGCAATTGAACGGCACCATCATAATGCTGCCGATACCCGAGTTGAACGAAGAACGTCGCCGCGAGTTGAGCAAGGTCGCCGGTCACTACGCGGAAAACGCGCGCATTGCGATCCGGAACGTGCGTCGCGATGGCATGGATCAGATCAAGAAGGCCAAGGCGGACGGCATGTCGGAAGATGACCAGAAGCTTTGGGAAAGTGAAGTTCAGGACATGACGGATGAGATGATCAAGGCCGTAGATGCTGCGCTCGAAACCAAGCAAGCCGAAATCATGCAGGTCTGAGCCGAACTGATGCCAAAAGACCCGCAAACCGAGCTGGAGTCCGGCCCGCGCCATGTGGCCATCATCATGGATGGCAATGGTCGTTGGGCGCAGGCACGCGGCCGTCCCCGTCTGTTCGGCCACCATGCAGGGGCGCGGCGCGTGCGCGAGGTTGTCGAGGCCTGCCCTGGTTTGGGGATCAAGTACCTGACGGTGTTCGCTTTTTCGACCGAAAACTGGAAGCGGACCCAGGTCGAGGTGGCCGGCCTGATGAACCTGTTCCGCCGCTATATCATCAAGGAAACCCGGACACTTGCGGATAATGGCATCCGCGTTCGGTTCATCGGAGATCGGGTCCGGCTGGATTCCAAGTTGATCGAGTTGATGGACTCGCTGGAAGAAGAAACCAAGAACAACGATCTGGTTCATTTGACCGTCGCGCTGAATTACGGTGGGCGCGACGAGGTCGCTCGCGCCACAAAGCGTCTGGCACGGGATGTGGCTGAAGGGCGGCTGAAACCCGAAGAGGTGGATGAAGAAACTCTTCCTAAGTATCTGGATACGCGTGTTCTTCCTGATCCCGACCTTGTTATTCGAACCAGCGGTGAAGCACGGATTTCAAACTTTCTTCTGTGGCAATCGGCTTACTCGGAATATGAATTCATCGACACCCTCTGGCCGGACTTCACTGCTGCTGAACTGGCCCGTCTGTGCCAGAATTACGGCACCAGAGATCGGCGGTTCGGAGCGGTTCTGGCATGAGAGACGGCCGATGGTCTGACCTGACAACACGGGTTCTTTCTGCTGCAGTTCTGGTCGTGATCGGATCAATCGAAGTCTGGCTTGGCGGGTGGTGGTTCGAAACCTTCATTGCCGCAGCCTGTGGTCTGATGACGTGGGAATTGGTTCGAATGATCGACCCGCAAGCCCGCGGCGTGGCCGTTCAATTGGGGATTCTGACAAGTATCACCGTGGTTCTCAGCTATCATCTCCCGCCAATTTACACTTTGCCGGTCGTGCTTGCGCCAGCGCTTGTGGGAGTGGGGCAGATCAGTCGTTCGAAGGTTCTGTTCGGGATGTTCGTGGTCTGGATCGTCGGAGCCGGGCTGGGTTTCATTTCGATCCGCGAAAATTCCGGTTTTGGCTGGATGGTTTGGCTGATTGCTGTCGTGGTCGCCACGGACGTCGCGGGCTATTTCGTGGGCAAGGCGGTTGGTGGCCCGAAATTCTGGCCCAAGGTCAGCCCGAAGAAGACGTGGTCGGGAACCGCCGGAGGGTGGGCCGCCGCGGCATGTGTCGGCGCGGTTTTTGCAAGCCTGGCCGGCTTTGGATTCGCTTTTGTCGTTGTTTCCGTTTTGGCTTCAATGGCAAGTCAGGCTGGTGATATTGTTGAAAGCGCGGTCAAGCGCAAGTTCGGTGTCAAAGACAGTTCGAACCTGATACCGGGCCATGGCGGCTTTCTGGATCGGTTCGATGGCATGATGGGGGCCGCGCTGTTTGTTCTTATCGCGGGGCTGATCTATTCGCCGGGTGAAATGTAATGCGAAAGGTATCTGTTTTTGGAGCCACCGGGTCGATCGGGCAGAACACGATTGATCTGATTTCGCGCGCACCGTCCGAGTATGACGTCGTGGCCTTGACCGGTGGTGCCAATATTCAAAGGCTTGCGGATGACGCGCGTCGGCTCGATGCCGATATTGCCGTCACCGCTCATGAAGACCGGCTTGATGACCTGCGTTCCGCTTTGGCCGGCAGTGACGTCGAGGCGGCTGCGGGCCGGCGTGCGATCGTCGAGGCTGCGGCACGTCCGGCGGATTGGATCATGTCGGCCATTGTCGGCTCGGCCGGGTTGGCGCCGGGCATCGAGGCGTTGAAACAGGGGACGACCCTGGCGCTGGCAAACAAAGAGACATTGGTCTGCGCAGGATCATTGGTTCTGGATACGGCCAAACAGCATGGCGCGCGATTGCTGCCGGTCGACAGCGAGCATTCGGCAGTGTTTCAGGCTTTGGTCGGTGAAGACGTCGAAACCGTCGAGCGCGTGATCATCACCGCCAGCGGCGGGGCGTTCCGAGATTGGCCCCTGAGAGAACTGGTGAACGCGACTGTTGAACAAGCCTCCAGCCATCCGAATTGGGATATGGGGCAGCGTATCACCATCGACAGCGCATCGATGTTCAACAAAGCGTTGGAAGTCATAGAAACAAAAGAATATTTCGGTGTCGAACCGGATCAGATCGAAGTGCTGGTGCATCCGGAATCCATAGTACACGCCCTGGTCGGGTATCGTGATGGTGCGATGATGGCCCATATGGGGGCACCCGATATGCGCCACGCCATCGGTTACGCGCTGCATTGGCCCGAAAGACGGGAATTGCCGATACAGCGCCTTGATTTGGCCAAGCTGGGGCAGTTGCGTTTCAACGCGCCGGATCTGGCACGTTATCCCGCATTGAAACTGGCCCGGGACGTGATGGCGCGTGGCGGTCTGGCGGGTGCTGTTTTCAACGCCGCGAAGGAACGTGCGCTGGATCATTTCATCGCGCGCCGCACCGGATTTCTGGATATGGCTGATGCCGTCGCCGCGGTTCTCGACAGGTTCGACGCGTCAGACAGCCTTATTGATGCCCCGATGACCCTTGATAACGTACAGCAAACAGACCATCTGGCACGTCAGTGGGTCGATGACGCTGTGGTGGAACGAGCAGGATAGAATTTTGGACGTACTTTCCCTAATCCCGCAATTTGGCAATCTTCTCTGGACGATTGTCGCGTTTGTCATCGCATTGTCGGTCATCGTCGCGGTGCACGAATACGGCCACTACATTGTGGGGCGTTGGTCCGGTATCCATGCCGAAGTGTTCTCGATCGGGTTTGGCCCGGTTCTCTGGAGCCGTGTCGACAAACGGGGGACCAGATGGCAGATCGCGTTGCTGCCTTTTGGGGGGTATGTGAAGTTCCTGGGCGATGCCAATGCAGCATCGGGTAAGGATGAAAAGGCGATGGAAGGCATCGCCACCCAAAGCCCGGAAGAGCTGCGCCGCACCATGCACGGTGCCCCTTTGTGGGCACGGGCCGCAACGGTCGCGGCCGGACCTGTCTTCAACTTCGTCATGTCCATTCTGGTGTTTGGCCTGATTTTCTGGTCACAGGGCGTATCGAAAGAGCCGCTTACAGTTGGATCGTTGCAACCCTTGCCGGGCACTGTGCAGGAGCTGAGAGAAGGTGATGTGATCACCGCAATCGCCGGTATCCCGACACCTGACTATGATGAAGAGGGGGCCTGGCAGGACTTTATCGAGGCGCTGCCTGTGGAACCGGTTCTGGATTACACGGTGAACCGGGATGGTGAAACCCTGGATGTACAAGCACCATGGATGTTTCCACCCCTGATCCGCCAAGTGGCCCCACGCAGCGCGGCGATGGATATCCAACTGAAACAAGGCGATGTCATCACGGCGGTGAACGGGGAACCGATCTTTGCCTTCGAGCAGCTGAAGGATTTTGTCGAAGGGTCCGATGGCCGGGTTCTGCTGTTGGACGTCTGGCGGGAAGGGTCCGAGCTGGAATTCGCATTGGCCCCCCGACGCACGGATGAACCTCAGCCGGATGGCGGATTCGTCACCCATTGGCGGATTGGGATCATCGGGGGCATGATGCTGGAGCCGGCAACTGAACCGGCTGGTATTTTGGATTCACTGACCGGCGGTGTCAGACAGACGGGCCGCATTATCGAAGGGTCGCTGTCGGGTATTTGGCACATGGTGACAGGGGCAATCAGCACCTGCAACATATCGGGGCCGATCGGAATCGCCGAAACCTCGGGGGCAATGGCCAGTCAGGGGGCGCAGAACTTCATTTTCTTCATCGCGGTTCTGTCGACGGCGGTCGGATTGCTGAACCTGTTTCCGATCCCGGCATTGGATGGCGGGCATCTCGTGTTCTACGCCTATGAAGCCATTGCAGGGAAACCACCCAGTGATGGGGCCTTGCGGGTGCTCATGGGGGTAGGGATCACCTTAATTCTCACCCTCATGCTGTTTTCAGTGAGCAACGATTTGTTCTGCTAATTGTGGCGCGTGGCGCAAGATTGGGCCGCAATATTGCCTCATTTTGACGTTATGGTTTTTGCGTCTGAGGGAAAAGCCATGACCAAAACGCTGAAAAAATCGTATCAGAGCTTTAGCTTCCTGTTCGTGCTGAATTGGGATGTTCTGCTGAGCTTTGCGGTTACGGCGTTGGCCATGGCAGGTGCCGCCTATCTGGCGGCCATGTGATTCTTACCGAAATTAACGTCGTCAATTTGAATGGCAGTCTTCGCGGCTGCTTCTATTTCGCCTTTTGACAAGCTCATTCAATCCCGCTACTCAGCATTAAAGTCTTAAATTCTGGGTAGAGCATAAAATGACTGACAGGCGAGGGGCGGGCACATCCTGCGGGCAGCAAATGCCAACAAACAATATTTTGTGGCAGGCGCTAGCGGTTCTTTTCCTTTTTGTTGCTGCAAGCTTAATGACTTTTCCGCATGCAGCACTGGCGCAAAATTTCACGATCAATTCGTTTGACGTTGAGGGCAATCGCCGGATTGAAACCGGTACGATCATCGCCCGAACGGGAATCGAACCTGGCCAGACCGTAACTGCGGGCCAGCTCAATGATGCCTATCAGCGTTTGCTTGACAGTGGTGTATTTGAAACAGTTGAGCTGACGCCGCGGGGGTCTACGCTGGTCATCACGGTTCAGGAATATCCGACGATCAATCAGATCAGCATCGAGGGTAACGCCCGTGTCAAAGACGACGTGTTGTTGGACGTTATCGAATCTCAGCCGCGCCGCGTCTTTACCCCGCAGTTGGCCGAGTCTGACGCTGACATGATTGCTGAAGTGTATTCAGCCCAAGGCCGAGTTGCCGCGACCGTAATCCCTCGGATTATCCGCCGTAGCGACAACCGAGTTGATCTGGTTTTTGAAGTGGCAGAAGGCACGACCATTGAAGTGGAACGTGTCAGTTTTGTTGGCAACCGTGCCTTTTCGGACCGTCGTTTGCGCCGCGTTCTGGAAACCAAGCAGGCAACCTTCCTGCGGACGTTCTTCCGGAACGACACGTTCATCGGCGATCGTATCGAGTTCGACAAGCAAGTCATTCGGGATTTCTACCTTTCACGAGGCTACGTCGACTTCCGTGTGAACAGCGCCAACGTCGAGTTTACCCGTGAAAGGGATGCGTTTTTCCTGGTGATGAATGTAACCGAGGGCCAAAAATTCTCGTTCGGTAAAATCACGACCGTCAGCGAAATTCCGGGCGTCGATCCGGCACCTTATCAGGACGCGCTGAAGATCAAACCCGGCGTGACATATACGCCGACGCTTGTTGAAAACTCGATTACAAGACAAGAGCGACTGGGCCTGAAGCAAGGCGTGGATTTCCTTCGGGTGGAACCACGTGTTACGCGCAATGACCGCGATCTGACTTTGGATGTCGAATTTGTTCTGACAAAAGGTCCTCGGATCTTTGTCGAGCGGATCGATATTGAAGGCAACACAACCACCCTGGACCGAGTGATCCGCCGGCAGTTTGACACTGTCGAAGGTGACCCGTTCAATCCACGCGAAATCCGTCAGGCTGCGGAGCGTATCAATGCCTTGGGCTTCTTTGCTGTCGCCGAAGTCGAACCACGCGAGGGATCGTCGCCAAGCCAGGTCATTCTGGATGTAGACGTTGAAGAACAACCCACCGGCTCGTTGAGCCTCGGAGGCAGCTACTCGGTTACGGACGGTTTCGGGATTGCAATTGGTCTGAACGAATCCAACTTCCTGGGCCGTGGCCAGAACCTTGGTGTCTCGATCTCCACCGCGCAGGACTCGGAACAATATACGCTCAGCTTTACAGAGCCCTATCTGCTGGGCCGCAAGCTGCGCTTTGACCTTGGTCTGGGGCTGTCGGCTACCAATTCCGGGTTTGCAAGCTACGACACAAGCAGTCTTTTCTTTGCACCGCAGCTGACCTACGCGATTGGTGAATTGTCGGCTCTGCGGGTTCGCTATGGCTGGGACCGCAGCGAGATGACGCAGCAGGACAATGAAGTTAACGGTGCGGTGATTTCTTCTGAAATTGCGCAGGGCAAACGGACGTCCAGTTCCTTGGGACTGTCCTACATTTATGACAGCCGTCTCGGCGGCCTGGACCCCAACACTGGCGTTCTGTTTGAAGTAGGTGTTGATGCCGCCGGACTTGGTGGGGACAACAAATTCTTCAAGACCACGGCACGTGGCATCGCGCAAACCCGGGTTTGGAACGAAGAGGTGGTGCTTCGGGCAACGATGGAACTGGGCGCTCTGCACTGGCGCGGAAACGATTTCAGCCGTACCGTTGACCGGTTTGTGCTGGGCCCCAATACTTTCCGGGGTTTCGAACCTGCGGGTATCGGACCGCGTGACCTGTCCAACGGTCAGGATGACGCGATCGGGGGCAACTACTACTGGGTTGCCCGTTTCGAAACCGACTTCCCGCTGGGTCTTCCCGAGGAACTCGGTCTGCGCGGTGGCTTGTTCTATGATGTTGGCAACCTCTACAACATCGACAACGTCAATACGGCAGGTGCAACTATTGTCGGTGCAAACGGATCGATCCGGCACGTGATTGGGATTTCGGTGCTCTGGGAAACTCCATTCGGGCCGTTGCAGTTCAACTTCTCGCAGCCTCTCAAGAAAGAATCTTTCGACAAGGAGCAGAACTTTGACTTCACGATCCAGGCCCGGTTCTGATCCGCGATGCTGAACAGATTGCTTGGCAGAACACGGGGCCCGCTTTGGGCCCTGTGCGCATTTGTGACGATGGTCTCGGCGCCTTTGGCAAATGCACAGCAGCTTGGTGTGCCACAAGCCAGTGTTGTCACCCTGTCCAGTGAAGAGCTGTTTGCCAAGTCCGCCTTTGGACAGCGCGTTTTTCGCGAAATTGAAAAGGAAAGCGCCTTACTGGCCGAAGAAAACCAACGGATTGTCGCGGAACTGAGCCGCGAAGAAAAGGAACTCACCGAGCAGCGCGCCACCATGTCGGCCGACGAGTTCCGCCCCCTGGCCGAGGCGTTTGATCTCAAGGTTCAGTCCCATCGCGAGGGGCAAAGGGCAAAGCTGGATGTTCTGGCCCGTCGCAGCGAAGAAGCCCAGCAGACCTTTTCCGAGATTGTGCGCCCGGTGCTTGTCGATCTGTTGCGCGAAATTGGGGCCAGCGTGATGATCGAGCGATCCAATGTCGTCGTCAGCACGTCCGACATCACCGAAGCCGCAATCATCCGAATAAACGCCGCGATTGGTGACGGAAGCGATTTGCAAGAGGTTCAGGGCGAATAGGTTCGCTTGCCCTTGCAATGCTGTATTGCTAACCACGCAAAAAAAGAAACATCCAAAACGGGATATCTGCATCATGAGCACTGAAACCAAAAGCGCAGACATTCAGCTGATCCAGAGGATCCTGCCGCACCGCTATCCGTTTTTGCTGGTCGACAAGGTGGTAGATATCTCGGGCTATCAGTCGGCGCGTGGAATCAAGAACGTCACCATGAACGAACCACATTTTCAGGGGCATTTCCCCGGTACGCCGATCATGCCGGGTGTCACCATCGTCGAGGCAATGGCGCAGACCGCCGGTGTGATGCTGGGTGTGGGAATGGACGTCATCGACACCGAACTGTTGATTTACTTCATGAGCATCGACAAGTGCAAATTCCGCCGCAAGGTTGTGCCCGGTGATGTGCTGGAAATGCATGTGGAAACCGTACGTGGGAAAAAAGGCGGAAAGCTGTTCAAATTCAGCGGCCGTGCAACTGTCGAAGGCGAAGTCGCCGCCGAGGCGGAATTCTCGGCCTATGTCGACTGGGATATGGAAAAAACAACATGAACGGAGTCCATCCCAGCGCAATTATTGAAGATGGTGCGCAGATTGGACAGGATTGTATCATCGGTCCCTTCTGCCACGTGGGCCCACAGGTGAAACTGGGCGATCGGGTCGAGTTGAAATCGCATGTGGTCGTGACGGGCGACACCTCGATCGGCGACGATACCGTTGTGTTCAATTTCTCTGTGATTGGTGAGATCCCTCAGGATCTGAAATTCAGCGGCGAAAACACCCGGCTTGAGATTGGCAAACGCAACCGGATCCGCGAGCATGTTACAATCAATACCGGGACGGAAGGTGGCGGAGGGGTCACGCGGATCGGTGACGACTGTCTGTTGATGGCGGGTGTTCACGTGGCCCATGACGTTCAGATCGGCAGCCGTGTGATCATGGTGAACCATGCCGGCGCCGCCGGGCATTGTATCGTTGAAGACGACGTGATCGTCGGTGGCATTTCGGGGTTGCATCAATGGGTGCGCGTTGGACGCGGGGCCATTATTGGCGCGCTGACCATGGTGCCGAAAGATGTTATTCCTTACGGTCTGGTACAGGCGTCGAGGGGTGAGCTGGATGGCCTAAACCTCGTCGGTCTCAAGCGCAAGGGTGTATCGCGGGAAGATATCTCGGCGCTGCGCGCGGCCTTCAAGGAATTGTCCGACGGCGAAGGCACCTTTATGGATCGCGCCAGCCGGATCGGTGAAGGCAACGAAAGCGACTATGTGCAGCAGATCGTGGATTTCGTCACCGGCCACAGTGACCGATCCTTCCTGACCCCGAGGAAATAGGGTCATGCTTGCGTTGATTGCGGGAACCGGGGCGCTGCCGACCGAAGTTGTTGCGCAGTTGACAGAACGTCCTTTGATCTGCGCGATGGAGGGGTTTCTGCCGGACACACTGAGCGCGGATGTCGTGTTTCCTCTGGAACAGCTGGGCAGTTTCATCGCTGACCTGAAGGCGCGGGGCGTGACCGATATCTGTCTGGCTGGCGCTGTTCGGCGCCCGCCAATTGACTCCTCGCGCATCGACGCCGCGACGCTGCCATTGGTTCCGATCATCCAAAAGGCCATCCTGTCCGGGGATGACGGCGCTTTGCGCGCCGTGATCGGAATTCTTGAAGGGGCCGGCCTCACCCTCAGGGCCGCGCATGAGATCGCGCCCGGTTTGTTGCCGCCTGTGGGATGTCTGACCGAGGCTCAGCCCTCGGACGCCGACATGGCCGACGCTGACCGCGCCGCCGGGATTCTTCGGGCAATGGGGGCGGCGGATACCGGGCAGGCTTGTGCCGTGTCCAAAGGGCAGGCGCTGGCCATCGAGGGGGTGTTCGGCACCGCGTGGATGCTGCAATCCCTGACCCAACGCCCCGACGCTGGCGGCGGCATTCTATTCAAAGGTCCCAAACTCGATCAGGATCGGCGCGCCGATTTGCCTGCCATCGGGCCGGAAACCGTTACCGACACGGTTGCGGCAGGTTTGTCCGGGATCGTTTTGGAAAAAGGCGGTGTACTGGTTCTGGAAAAAGAGCGTGTCATCGCTGAATGCAACCGTCTGGGTCTGTTTCTCTATATTCGCGAGCGGGCGGTCTGATGCGTGTCTTTCTGGTCGCCGGTGAACCTTCGGGCGACCGGTTGGGCGGCGCGCTGATGGAGGGGTTGAAAACCCTGGTGCCCGAGGTTGAATTCGACGGTGTGGGAGGCCAGCTGATGCAAGCGCAGGGTCTGCGCAGCCGGTTCCCGATGTCCGAACTCTCGGTCATGGGGCTTGTCGAAGTGCTACCGAAGTTTTTTCACCTGAAACGGCGGATATCCGAGACGGCACAGGCGGTGCTGGATACGAAACCGGATGTTCTAATCACCATAGACAGCCCGGATTTCAGCTTGCGCGTCGCCAAAATCGTAAAAGCCAACAGCAACATCCGAACCGTGCATTATGTTGCCCCCAGCGTCTGGGCCTGGCGCCCCGGGCGTGCAGACAAGATGGCAAAGGTCATCGACCATGTGCTGGCGCTTCTTCCTTTTGAACCTCCGTACATGGAGCGGGCAGGGATGGAATGCGACTTTGTCGGCCATCCTGTGGTTGGCGAACCGATTGCCACGCCTGACGAGATCGCCGCCTTTCGCCACCGCTTTGATCTGGGCAATGCGCCGATCCTGCTGGCCTTGCCCGGGTCTCGGCGGGGTGAGATTGAACGTCTGGCAGAGTCTTTCGGCGGCGCGTTGCGGTTGTTCTTCGATGACCACCCGAATTACCGCGTGGTGATCCCGACCGTAGGTGCGACAACCGATCTGATAAACGACCTGGTGCCAGAATGGCCTGGCGCGCCCGTGGTGCTGGACCCGCGCAAGGTGGGGGCAGAGCAAGCCATGGCCGACAAACGAGCGGCCTTTGGCGCCGCAGATCTTGCCCTTGCTGCTTCGGGAACGGTTTCGCTGGAACTTGCGGCGCAGAATACGCCGATGGTAATTGCATACAAACTCAACTGGCTAACGCAGAAAATGGCGGAACGGATGGTCAAGCTGGACACCGTTACACTGGTCAATCTGGTTTCGGAAACACGCGCCGTGCCGGAATGCCTGCTGGATGATTGTCAGCCTCAAAAAATCGCCGAAGCCTTGCGAAAGGTGGCCGGCGCGCCCGATGCGCAACAGCATGCCATGAACCTGACCATGGACAGGTTGGGGCGTGGGGGCGAAGCACCCGGCTTGCGCGCGGCGCGGGCGGTTTTGAACAGAATGCAGCCAAGCAATGCTTGATCACGCGCTGTTTGCAGTCTCTGCGGGGATCGCGATGATCTCTACCAATCTGGACAATCTGGCTGTTTTGTTGGGCTTGATTCTGGTGATGGAACAGCGCCGTGCGATCGTGGGCTTTGCCGTCGCTCAGACGATCGTACTTTCCCTGGCCATGACCGTGGCCGTGGGCCTGAACCAGAGCGGCCTTCCGTTTTGGATCGGCTATCTTGGCCTTGTCCCACTGGTGTTTGGCTTGCGCGGAATCTGGCATCAGTTTCGCGAGTCGGACACCGAAGGCGCGGAGTCAAAAGGGGCGGTGACTTCGGTGGTGACGCTTTTCCTGAGCCTCTCGATAGACAGTTTTGCGGTAATGACCCCTCTGCTTGCGGATTCGGCGCCGTCCTATCGGGTTGTTGCGTTGATCGGTGCCGCCAGCGCGGCCGCCTTGCTGGTTGTTGTTGCGGCATGGGGGGCACCCCACGCCAAAAGCCTTGGCCCGCGCGTTGCCCGGCTAGATCGGATTGCGCCATATATCATGGTCTGCGTCGGGCTCTATATTCTCTTCAATTCTCCCACCGATATTTTGTGACCCGGCAAAGAGAGCGCTTCGTATCGCATATGTGACCTGCAAGGTCTGTTGCTGGGGCGCAGGTCCAAGGTATCGTGACCCAGAAAAGGAGCTTTCGACATGACCCGCATCCCCCCTTTGTCGGATCAGGAAATGACCGCCGACGCGCGCGCGTCCCACGCTGCATTGGGCGCCTATGGACCATTTGACAACTGGGCCCGCGTCGCTGCGTATTGCCCTCCGGTTCTGAACCATGTCACGGGAATGCTGACAACCCTGCGAGAGCAGGAGAACCTGCCACGCCGTGCGTTGGAGCTGGCGATGGTGACGGTATCGAAACTGAATGCCTGCGATTATTGCGTCTCGCATCACACACCGCTGCTGACCGTGGCGGGGCTGAGCTCCGAAGGGGCGGCGCGTCTGCCGGACGTCGAGGATCATCCGGAACTGGATGCCTGTGACAAGGCGGTCGTGCGCTATGCCGAAGCCGTGACGATCCGGTCGGGCCGTATGAAGGATGCCGAAGTGGCGGATCTTAGGGAATGGTTCACCGATGCCCAGATCGTTGAGCTGACCTGGCGCGTTGCCTTGTGCGGTGCGTTCAATCGGTTCAACGATGCATTGCAGATTCAGATCGAACCCGAGGTCGAGCCGGTTTCAGCCTAATACCCACGCCAGATCCAGCCGCCGCCGAACACGCGGCTGCCTTCGTTTGCGTAAAACACGCAGGCCTGCCCTGGCGAGATTCCTTCCTCGGGGGTCAGCAGTTCGACCTCGGCCGTGGTGTCCGACAGCGGCCGAATGATTGCCTCGCGTGGCGGGCGGGTCGAGCGGACTTTGACGGAAAGATGCCATTCATCGCGTGACGAAAAGGGTTCATCGCCCAGCCAGTTGATCTCGCGCACCGGAACGACGCGCGTTGCCAGCATCTCTTTCGGGCCGACAACGACCTTCTTTTTGTCGACGTCCAGTTTGACGACGTAAAGCGGCTCGCTAAGGCCGCCGATGCCAAGACCGCGACGTTGCCCGATCGTATAGTGGATCACGCCGTTGTGCTGCGCCAGTACGCGGCCATCGGCGTGAACGATCTCGCCGGGTTCCGCGGCTCCGGGGCGCAGTTTTTCGATGACGCTGGCATAGTTGCCGTCGGGCACGAAGCAGATATCCTGGCTGTCGGGCTTGTCCGCCACCGACAGCCCATACTGCGCCGCCATCTCACGGGTTGCGTCTTTTGACGGCAGGTGGCCCAGCGGGAAGCGCAGAAAATTCAATTGCTCTGGCGTGGTCGAGAACAGAAAATAGGACTGATCGCGATTGGCGTCTTCGGCGCTGTGCAGTTCCGGTCCGTTGGCGCCCATCTTGCGCTGAATGTAATGGCCGGTGGCCATGCAGTCTGCCTCGAGATCCCTAGCGGTTTCCAGAAGGTCCTTGAACTTCACGCGCTCGTTGCAGCGGATGCAGGGAACCGGCGTCGCGCCTGCCAGATAGCTGTCGGCAAACTCGTCGATCACGGCATCCTTGAAGATGTTCTCGTAATCCAGAACGTAATGCGGAAATCCCCGCTCTTCCGCCACGCGTCGCGCATCATGAATATCGATTCCAGCGCAACAGGCACCTTTCTTGGCCAATGCCGCGCCGTGGTCATATAGCTGCAAAGTCACACCGACCACATCATAGCCCTGATCGGCCAGATAGGCCGCGACAACGGAACTGTCGACGCCCCCCGACATCGCCACAACGACCCGCGTTTCCGAGGGTGGTTTGGCAAAGCCAAGCGAGTTCAGCGGGGTCTCGGTATCGAGGGCCATTGCAGATTCCAGTCCGGGTTAAGAAAGACCGGCAGAATATAGGAAAATTCTACACACTCTCAAGGGGCGGTTTCACGCGACTTTAAGTAGGCTGAGGGCAGCTTTGGTGCAGCAAGAAGGGTAAAGCGATGTATTTGCACAAAGTTGAAGGGCCAAGGTCTGTTGCTCTGCCGGATGGATCCATTTTGACGCATGCGGATTTGCCGCCGGCGAACACAAGGCGATGGGTGGCGTCACGCAAGATTCTTGTCGTGCGTGGCGTGCTTTACGGGCTGATCAGCCTGTCTGACGCAAAAAAGAAATATGGCCTGAGCGACGAAGAATTCAATGGTTGGGTTTCTTTGGTCGCGGAACACGGCGCCGAGGCGTTGAAGGCGACGGCGCTAAAAAAGTATCGACAACCTAAAGGAGAGTGTGAATAAATAATTCAACGGTAACGTCAGATTAACCATTCTTGGTCAGGTTTAAATTTAATTGGAATTATTGACCCGAATTGGAGCAGTGAAAAATGCGCATACTTCTTGTCGAGGATGATCCGACCACGTCCAAAAGCATCGAACTGATGCTGACGCATGCGAACCTGAACGTCTATGCGACGGATCTTGGCGAAGAAGGAATCGATCTGGCGAAACTCTATGATTACGACCTGATCTTGCTTGATTTGAACCTGCCGGACATGAACGGGCACGAGGTTCTGCGCCAGTTGCGGATCGCCAGGGTGGAAACGCCGATTCTGATTTTGTCCGGTGCCGATGATACCGAAAGCAAGATCAAGGGATTCGGCTTTGGCGCCGATGATTATCTGACCAAGCCCTTCCATCGCGAAGAACTGGTGGCACGCATCCACGCCATCATCCGCCGTTCCAAAGGGCATTCGCAATCGATCATTCATACAGGGCGAATTGCGGTGAACCTTGATGCAAAAACCGTGGAAGTGGATGGCAAAACGGTTCATTTGACCGGCAAGGAATACCAGATGCTCGAGCTGCTCAGCCTGCGCAAGGGGACGACTTTGACCAAGGAAATGTTTCTGAACCACCTGTATGGCGGCATGGATGAACCTGAACTGAAAATCATCGATGTGTTCATCTGCAAACTACGCAAAAAGCTCAGCAATGCGACCGGCGGAGAGAACTATATCGAAACCGTCTGGGGCCGTGGCTATGTGCTGCGAGATCCGCAAAGCAACACGCTGGACGAAACACGGATGGCAGTCGGGCTTTGAATTGAACCACCCGTGCCGCCGGTGGTCCAGGGCGGCACATTGCACTCACGGCTCAGCACGTCTGGACCTGGCCATGGCCTCGCCCTATCACTGAGGTCCAAGTACGCGTGACAGGGCGAGGCCATGAGCAACTTAATTTCCATATCCGAGCTGACGGAAGATGAGGCGCGTGCCGAGCTTGCACGTCTGGCCGAACTATTGTCGAAAGCAAACACGCTGTATCACACGGCTGATGCGCCTGACATGTCGGATGCCGACTATGACGCTCTCAAACGGCGCAATGCCGAGATAGAAGCGCGCTTCCCTCATCTCAAGCGTCCCGACAGCCCGACGGATCAAGTGGGTGCAAAGCCTGCTGATGGTTTTTCGAAAGTCACGCACGCCGTGCGCATGATGTCGCTGGGCAACGCTTTCGATGATGACGATGTGGCCGATTTCGACAGGTCGATCCGGAAATACCTGGGTCTTGGAGCGGGTGAAAGTTTGGCCTACACCGCCGAACCCAAGATTGATGGCCTGTCGTTGTCATTGCGGTATGAAAGCGGGCAGCTTGTTCAGGCTGCCACGCGCGGAGATGGTGAAGTCGGTGAAAACGTAACGGCCAATGCCCGCACGGTATCTGATATCCCGCAGCACCTGAAAAACGCGCCAGAGGTTCTGGAAGTCAGGGGTGAGGTTTACATGTCTCACGCGGATTTCGAGGCGTTGAACGCGCGGCAGGCAGAGCGCGGCGGAAAACCCTTTGCCAATCCAAGAAACGCGGCGGCGGGGTCTTTGCGACAACTGGATCCGGAAATCACGCGCTCGCGCCCGTTGCGTTTCTTTGCTTACGCCTGGGGAGAGGTTTCAGAGCCATTGTCCGACTCGCAGATAGGGGCGATCGAGCGGTTGAAATCACTTGGATTTTCGACGAATCCCCTGACCCGCCTGTGCAAAACGACGCAAGAGATGCTGGAACATTACCGGGATATCGAAGCGCAACGTTCCACCTTGGGCTATGACATCGACGGGGTCGTCTACAAGGTGAATGATCTGTCGCTTCAGGCGCGTTTGGGGTTCCGCTCAACTACGCCGCGATGGGCGATTGCTCACAAGTTCCCGGCCGAACTGGCCTGGACGAGGCTGGAGGCGATCGACATTCAGGTCGGTCGTACAGGCGCGCTTAGCCCGGTTGCCCGGTTGCATCCAGTGACTGTGGGTGGTGTTGTTGTGTCCAACGCCACATTGCACAACGAAGATTATATCGCGGGGCGCGATGCCAAGGGCGGCACGATCCGCGATGGCAAGGATATACGTGTCGGTGACTGGGTTCAGGTATACCGCGCCGGGGATGTGATTCCGAAACTGTCAGATGTTGATCTGTCCAAGCGCCCGGCCGGTTCGCAGCCCTTTACCTTTCCGACGCGCTGTCCGGAATGTCAAAGCGAGGCGATCCGTGAAGAAGGTGATGCGGTCCGCCGCTGCACCGGTGGCTTGATTTGCCCCGCGCAGGCCGTTGAAAAACTGAAACATTTCGTCTCGCGCAAGGCGTTTGACATAGAAGGCCTTGGTGCAAAACAGATCGAGATGTTCTATGATGATCCGATCCTTCCGATAAAGACTCCGGCGGATATCTTTACACTGGAGCAGCGTGACAGGGCCAATCTGGCACGGCTGAAAAACCGGGATGGGTGGGGGGAAACCTCGGCCAGAAATCTGTTTGCCGCGATCGACGAAAAGCGGACTATTCCGTTTGCGCGCCTGTTGTTCGCTTTGGGCATTCGACATGTCGGCGAGGTCGGAGCGCGCGATCTGGCGCTGTTTTACCGCGATTGGGAGACCATGACGCAGGCCCTGGACACCGCCCGCCCTGCGGCTTTGGCTCAGCGGCAAGCGGATGAGGCCGAGGATGCCGAACGGGCAGCCGCGCTGGCAGAAGGTCGTCGGGCACGTGTCAAGGAAGTGCGGGATGCGGCCATAACCGCGGCGCGTGTTCCGCCGGATGCCAATGCCGCCTGGGCTGAGTTGATTGGAATAGATGGGATTGGCGCAACGCTGGGTCTGTCCCTGTCCGATGCGTTTTCGAACGTGGAAGAGAGGCGCGCGTTCGATACGTTGCGCAAGGAACTGACAATCGTCGCACCTGATGCGCCCGCCTCAGACAGCCCGGTGGCTGGCAAGACGGTCGTGTTCACCGGTACTCTGGAAAAGATGACCCGCGCCGAGGCAAAGGCACGGGCCGAGGCGTTGGGTGCGAAGGTTTCCGGTTCCGTCAGCAAGAAAACAGATATTCTGGTCGCCGGGCCCGGTGCGGGTTCGAAAGCCAGGAAAGCGGCAGAGCTGGGTATCGAAACCCTGGATGAGGATGGCTGGTTGCAGCTGATCGAAGGCGCATGAGCGGGAGGCCGGAACAGCTGTTCCCGCTGTTTGCGGGGCTTGAAACACTCGAGGGCGTCGGCCCCAAGACCGCGCAGGTCCTGCAACAGGCCGGCGTTGAGAGCCCACGCGACGTTCTGTTCGGCCTGCCTTATGCCGTCGTCGACCGACGTCGGCGAGAGACGATTCAGGGCGTCGATCTGCCTGCGACGTTGACGGTCGAAGTGACTGTCGGCCCACACAGGCCGCCTCGAAACAAGGGGGGCGCATACCGCGTGCATGTCGAAGACAGCCAGGCCGATTTTCAGTTGGTTTTCTTTCACGCGCGCGGGGAGTATCTGAAGAAAGTACTGCCTCAGGGCGCGCGCCGTGTGATCTCGGGCAAGCTGGAGCTGTTCGACGGCATGGCTCAGATGGTGCATCCGGATCATATGTTGCCGGTCGAGCAAGCCAGTGAAATTCCGGAATTCGAACCGGTATATCATCTGACACAGGGGCTGACCCAAAAGACGGCCTTCAAGGCCACCCGCAGCGCATTGGCGCGGGCGCCAGAGCTGGCCGAATGGATCGACCCGGCGCAGATGGCACAGCAAAACTGGCCGGATTGGATCTCGGCAATTCGTGCCGGTCACAATCCTCAGGGGGCTGATGATGTCTCACCATTTGCGCCCGCGCGTCAGCGTCTGGCCTATGACGAGCTGTTCGCCCATCAGATGACGCTGGCTCTGGCGCGTCAGCGAGAGCGGAAATCCCGTGGTGTCGTCAGCGTAGGGACAGGCGCGTTGCAATCCAGGGTGTTGGCCAGCCTTCCTTATCGTCCGACCAGCGCACAAAGCCGCGCGATCGAGGAAATCGCGGCCGATATGGCATCGGATTCCCGCATGAACCGATTGTTGCAGGGTGACGTGGGGGCCGGCAAGACATTGGTGGCCTTCATGGCCCTTCTGATTGCAGTCGAGGCTAAAGGGCAGGGCGTGATGATGGCCCCGACCGAGATACTCGCCCGCCAGCACTTGGAAGGGTTGCGCCCGTTGGCGGAAGAGGCCGGAGTGGTGTTGGAACTGCTCACCGGGCGTGACAAGGGCGCAGAGCGGCGCGCCAAGCTTGAGGCTTTGAAAAATGGCAATATCCGAATTCTGGTCGGCACCCATGCCGTGTTTCAGAGTGATGTTGAATTCAAAGCGCTGCGCTTGGCCATAGTTGATGAACAGCACCGGTTTGGCGTGCGCCAGAGGATGGAGTTGTCGGAAAAAGGGCAGGGCGCGGATGTATTGGTGATGACCGCCACCCCGATTCCACGCAGTCTGGCGTTGGCGCAATATGGCGATATGGATGTCTCGGTGCTGGACGAAAAGCCGCCGGGGCGCAAACCGATCAAGACAGCGATTGTCAGTACGCAGCGCATGGACGAGGTCGTGTCGCATCTGCGTCGGGCGATTGATGAGGGGCGGCAATGCTATTGGGTCTGCCCCTTGGTCGATGAATCAGAGGTTTCAGATCTGACGGCAGCTGAAGAACGGTTCAAACGCTTGCGTGCCATATTGGGCGAAGGTGTGGTCGGGCTGGTTCACGGGCAAATGCCGCCGTCGGAAAAAGACGCGGCAATGTCCGCATTCCAGAACGGGGACACCAAGGTTCTTGTGGCCACGACCGTCATAGAAGTGGGGGTCAATGTGCCCAATGCCACGATCATGGTCATCGAACGGGCCGAAATCTTTGGTCTGGCCCAACTGCATCAATTGCGCGGCCGTGTGGGCCGGGGTGATGCGGAATCGACGTGTTTGTTGATGTATCAGCCTCCGCTCAGCGACGGGGGACGTAAACGGTTGGAGGTTCTGCGCGAAACCGAAGACGGGTTCCGTATTTCGGAAACCGATCTGGAGATGCGCGGCGCCGGGGATCTGATCGGAACTGCGCAGTCCGGTCTGCCAAAGTTCCGCATTGCGGATCTCGAGCGTCAGGCCGGCTTGATGGCCGTGGCCCAATCCGATGCCCGGGCATTGCTGAATGCGGATCCCAAGCTGACCTCGGACCGGGGGCGCGCGGCACGCGTACTTTTGTGGCTGATGAAGCAGGATCAGGCGATCCGTTTGATTTCAGTGGGTTAGGCAAAAAGTTCCAGAAAGTTCACAAATGTTCTCAAAAAGTTCTTTACCGACTCGCGTAAATATGAGAACAAAAGGTCAACAAAGGATTAAAGCTCTGACCGGAGGTGACCCTATGCTGACCCAGATCAAGACCGTATTCAGCCGCTCGCAATCGACGATCCTACAGGATGCCGTGGGCGTGATGTCTCTGGTCGTGATCCTGATGGTCGCCTTGCACCTGCCGGTTGGCTTCTGAACCTTTCTGCCTGCGATCTCGTGCCGAAAAAACCGCGCTGTCATCCCCATTTCAGTCAAGGGTGACCTGCCTGTCCCAAACCCCTTGAGGGGCCTTGCCTCGGCCCCGTGCGGTACTCCGGACCCCACGCGAGACACGCAATGCCTGCCGCCGCCCTTTCGCCCGGAAGGTGCGGCGGTTTTTTTACAACTGGCCGGTTTTGAAAATCTCAAGCAATGCGGACAGGACCGAGTTAACCGCGACCGAGGCTAGGATCATCCCCATGATACGGCTGATGATCGCTGCTCCTGAATGGCCAATCAGGCGGATGATCGGTTCGGCCAGAAGCATGAGAACGAAGGCAACTACTAAAACCGACAGCATGACCAATGCGGTAATCCCCTGATCGGCTGCACTGTATCTATGGTTGTCCGTCAGGATCACCACTGCAAGCATCGCGCCGGGCGAGGCCAGAGACGGAACCGCAAGAGGAAATATCGCGGGATTCTGCTTGTGATACTTATCTTCCTGATCCTCTTCGGCCTGACGCTGTTCTATGTCTTGTTTGCTTTCGCCAAAGATCATGGTCAGAGCGAACAGAAACAAGATGATGCCGCCTGCGACCTGAAATGAATTCAGTCCAATATCCAGCGCTTCGATCAGCAATTGCCCAAACACGAGAAAGAACAAAAGGACACCGGCGCTTATTATCGATGCCAACAGCGCTGTTTTGCGACGCGCGGCGGCCTCTAGCCCCGCAGTGACGGCAATGAAAACGGGAATAGTTCCAATCGGGTCTATTACGACCCAAAGAGTTACAAAATGCTCGAGTAGATTTTCCAAAACCCATCCCTCCTTAAATTTAAGCGGAAGGTAAACGGGTTTACATCAAATAGCTATGATCAGGCGCAATCTGCCTGTTCGGCCTGCGCCATGGCTTCGGCGGCGGCATCCAGCGCCAGCAGAATTGACGCGTGGCGGTTCTTGTAGTCCCGCGCCGGCATCAGGACCTCAAGGCCGTCAAACGGCGCATCCGGGGCGGGGCCGTCCTTTTTCAACATGGCCGCAAGCTGATCGCGCGCTGCTTCGACCTGCGCACGCGTGGCACCAATGATCGCGTCGCCAACCACCGAAGCAGAGGCCTGTCCCAGCGCGCAGGCTTTGACGTCCTGCCCGAAGGCGCTGACACGTCCATCCTGAACCTTCAAATCAACCGTTACGGTAGAGCCACAAAGAGGCGAGCGTTTCTTGACTGTTGCATCCGGGTTTTCCAACCGATCCAGATGCGGGATGTCGGCCGCCAACGCCAGAATGCGTCCGGAATACAGCTTGATCAAGTCGTTCTCGCCGCTCATGGCTTTCCCTCGTCGTGTGTTCCTCATACATAGTGGCCAGCCCAACGGATGCAAAAGGTTTTTGTCATGTCTCACCCCGTCGCGTTTGAACCATCGACTCTGAAATATAACGAGGCGGGACTGATTCCGGCAATTGCGCAGGATGCGGTGTCGGGCGAAGTTCTGATGATGGCATGGATGAACGCACAGGCCATTGAAAAGACGCTGGAAACGGGCAGGGTGACCTATTGGTCGCGCTCGCGTCAGTCTTTCTGGATCAAGGGTGAAACCTCGGGCCATGTGCAGGAACTGGTGGATTTCCGCATCGACTGTGACCGCGATTGCCTGTTGGTTCTGGTGCGTCAAACCGGTGCTGCCTGTCACACCAACCGCCGGACGTGCTTTTATACTGCGGTGCGGGACGGGGCCGAGACCGAACTGATGGCCCCGATGGAGTAACCGAGCCAGATCAAAGCCCCAACATAAGCCGGATGTCTGCCGGGCTGGCACCATCGGCCCGGTATGTCGCGATGGCACGCGCATCGTCGCGTTTCGCCAACCGTTTGCCGGCGTCATCGCGGATCAGATCGTGGTGGTAATACGCAGGCGTCGGCAAGTCCAACAGCACCTGAAGCAGCACATGGATGCGTGTGGCTTCGAACAGATCCTGACCTCGGACCACATGGGTGATCCCTTGGGCTGCGTCGTCAAGAACGACGGACAAATGGTAGGACGTGCCCATGTCGCGGCGGGCCAGAACGATATCGCCGACACTGGTTTCCAACTCATCCGGGGTAAAAGAAATTGTTCCTGTTTCGCCACCGGGGCCGGAGCCCAGTTCCAAGAATTGGAATTTGGCCGGATCGTGGATTGTTCGACAGGCCTTGGCAACATCCAGTCGCAAGACTTTGTCCCTTGGGTGAGGGTTTTGACTTAAGTCTATGCCCTGGTTAATTTTTCGACACGTTCCGGGATAGATAATTCCGTCTGGCCCAAGCAATGGCGCGCCTTCCTGGGGCGCGCTTGCGGCGGCGGCAATATCTTTGCGATTGCACAGGCAAGGATACAGAAGACCCTTCATCCACAACCGCTCCAACGCGCGATCATAGATACTCAGCCGATCTGATTGACGCAGCACCGGTTCCGGCCATGTCAGCCCCAACCAATTGAGGTCATCATAGATCTGATCCTCCCAATGCGGACGCGAGCGGGACCGATCGATATCTTCGATGCGCAGCAAGAACCGGCCGTGTTCGGATCTGGCCATGTCGCTGGCGATCATCGCAGAATACGCGTGACCAAGGTGAAGCGGGCCAGTCGGGGATGGCGCGAAACGCGTTACGAAAGTCACGCTTTTTCTATAACATACACGTCAGAGTTAAGGTTGATGCCGGGCAAGTGCGGCCCGTGTTCACGAAATAGCAAACGTGCGGCACCCATGTCGACCCAATCCGTCAGTCGGCAGGTGAATTTGTGATCTTTCAGCGTATGATCGTTCAGGGAAAACGCCAGCAACCCACCTTTGGGCAAGGTGTGCATCAACTGGTCGAATGTCTCGGGCGGGGCCGCGCCCTGACCGATGACACCAATGGCGGTGATCACCGAATACGCGCCGCGCCTGAGGGGGGCCGGTTTGGTGATGTCAAACCCGGTCAAACTTCGGTAAACACCCTTGGCCTCTGCCTCTTCCAGCATTTTGGGGGTGGGGTCGATACCATCGATGACCTCAAATCCCGCCGCCCGCAAGGCGAGACCGGAAAGCCCCGTTCCGCAGCCGAAGTCCAGAATCGGCGTTTGGGGGTGAGGGTGGAATTGCCACAAAGCCGCGGCCACCCGTCCCGGGGTTGCATATCCCTGTTCCGCGACCTCTTCTTCATAGGTCGCGGCCCAGTTCTGATAATGCGTTTCAGTGTCTTCAGGCGTGTCGAGATTGTAGGTGCTGTCCAGGAACTTGTCGCTCATCCGGTCATGCTAGGCCGAGATCACGCCGCGCGTCCAGTCAGCATTGATCCAACCAGGTTTGCCATTCTGTCTTGGCACGATCGGTATAGGCCTTGTACCGGTCCTTCCGGCCGCGCCGCCCGCCTTTCAGGCCGTCCACGGGGCGGAACAGGCCAAAGTTTACGTTCATCGGCTGAAACGTCTTGGCTTCGGCCCCGCCCGTAATGTGATGGATCAACGCACCCATTGCACTGTCTTTCGGCACTTCGGGCAAGTCACGCCCCAGTATTTCCGCGGCGGCCATGCGACCGGCAAGCAATCCCATAGCGGCGCTTTCAACATAGCCTTCGACGCCCGTAATCTGGCCGGCAAAGCGGATGTTGGGCTTGGATTTCAAGCGCATCTGTGCATCGAGCAGGGTGGGAGAGTTGATGAACGTGTTGCGGTGGATGCCGCCCAGCCGGGCAAAGCTGGCGTTTTCCAGGCCGGGGATCATGCGGAACACGTCGGTCTGGGCGCCGTATTTCATCTTGGTCTGAAACCCCACGATATTGAACAATGTGCCCAACGCGTTATCGCGCCGCAACTGAACCACGGCATGGGGTTTGACGTCAGGTGCATGGGGGTTTGTCAGCCCAACAGGCTTCATCGGACCATGGCGCAGTGTCTCGCGCCCGCGTTCGGCCATGACTTCAATGGGAAGGCAGCCATCAAAATAGCCTGCAGTCTCACCTTCGTGAAACTCGGTTTTTTCCGCTGCCAGAAGGGCGTCGATGAAAGCCTCGTATTGATCACGGTCCATCGGGCAGTTCAGGTAAGCCGTGCGTTCTTCCTCGGTCTCGCCTTTGTCATACCGGGATTGCATCCACGCTTTGCTCATGTCGATGCTGTCGGCATAGACAATGGGCGCGATTGCATCGAAGAACGCCAGCACGTCCGATCCCGTTTCCGCCCGGATGGCTTCCCCCAATGCGGGTGAGGTCAACGGGCCGGTCGCAAATATCCAATGGCCGTCATCAGGCAGCGAGGTGACTTCCTGATCGGTGACGCTCACGCGTGGGTGGGCGCGCAGTTTTGCGGTGACCGTCTCGGCAAACGGGTCGCGATCCACGGCCAGAGCCCCCCCTGCAGGAAGCCTGTGCGCGTCGGCGGTTGTCATGATCAGCCCATTGGCTGCCCGCATTTCCCAGTGCAGCAGGCCGACGGCATTCTGTTCATCATCATCCGATCGGAACGAGTTCGAACACACCATTTCCGCCAGGTTTCCTGTCTGATGTGCGAAGGTGCCAACGTTGGGGCGCATTTCATGAATGACCACGTCAACGCCCATTTCAGCGGCTTGCCAGGCCGCTTCGGACCCGGCCATTCCACCGCCCACGATATGCAAAACTTGTGTCATGTGCAGCCACATAGGGCACCGCACAGACAGGCGCAACTGCCGTATTTTTTGCGACTGATCTGGTGGAGGGGTCTTGGGGTCGCCGCTGCGGGAATGTCAGCGCTGGTGAGAGAGACCAGCTGGAGGGACCTTCCGCCCACGGCGACCCAAAAGTGTACTGAGGCCTTAGCCTCGACCCAGCTTTGCCACAGAGTTGCCCTTTTGGAAAGTGCTAAAATGAAAACAGTGGCAAAAAATGTTCAAAACAATTGCGTCATTGGGTCCAATTCGGGGGGCGCTTTTCAATAAAGGCGGAAATGCCTTCTTCTGTATCGCGGTACAACATATTCTGCGCCATTGCGTCTCCGGTATAGGCATAAGCCTGATCCAAAGGCATTTGCAGCTGTTGATAGAACGCTTCCTTGCCGATCTTCACGGCCACGCCAAGCTTGGATGCGACCAATTCCGCCAGCCCGTTGGCTTCTTGTTCCAGCGCCTCTTCAGGAACGACACGGTTTACCAGGCCCAGATCGGCGGCGCGTTCCGCTGAAATGAACTCGCCGGTGGTCAGCATTTCAAAGGCCTGCTTTCTGGGGATGTTGCGGCTGAGAGCCACCATCGGCGTGGAACAGAACAGGCCGATATTGACCCCGTTGACGCCAAACCGTGTACCTTCCGCAGCCACCGCCATGTCGCAGGTTGCAACCAGCTGACACCCGGCGGCGGTCGCAATGCCATGGACTTGCGCGATAACGGGTTGCGGCAGGGATTGGATGGACATCATCATCCGGGCGCAGCGGGAAAAGAGATCTTGAAAGTAGGCCTTGCCGCCATCTTCCGACTGGCGTCCGGCCGTCATCTGTTTCAAATCATGCCCGGCACAAAACGCCTTTCCTGCCCCCGACAGGACCACGGCCCGGATCGCGCTGTCGTCGCGCAGTGCATCAAGCTCGGCTTGCAGCGCAGCCAGCATCTCATCACTCAATGCGTTCAGCCGGTCCGGGGCGTTCAGTGTCAGCCGTGCCACCGCGCCCGTGTCGTAACGTTCCAGAATTGCCATCTTGCCCTCCGTTCCCAAGTTGGGCCAACTCTAGGTCGGCAAGAGCAGGAGGGGAAGTATGGCTTTGGCAATGAATCGGGACGAACTGTCACAATACCTCAAAGAGGTGTTCCCGCAGGTGCACAAGGATTTCGTCGTTGAAGATTTGACCGAAGACTCGATCACCATGCGCCTTGTGGTTCAGGATCAACACCTGCGTCCCGGGGGTACGGTATCAGGCCCGTCGATGTTCGGGCTTGCCGATGTCAGTGTCTATGCGATGGTTCTGGCAAGGAAAGGGCGTCAGTCTTTGGCCGTCACCACCAACAGTTCTTTTGATTTCCTGCGCAAACCGGAAGGCGGCGCCGATATGATTGCGGCCTGTCGTTTGTTGAAGCTGGGAAAAACACTGGCCGTTGGGGATGTGCTTTTATATTCGGAAGGCAGTGATCTTCCGGTTGCACGGGCAACGATGACCTATTCCCTGCCGCCAGCAGGGTCAGCTGCCGCGAATTTCGGATAAAAAAGGCCGGGGACAGGCCCCGGCCCAGGAAGAGGTCCCAATAATTGGGACTGGGGATCAGTCAGGGCTGCCAGAAAAAGCGCTTTGTTTCCCGGCCAGCCTGATGGCGGGTCAGCCCGACGTCCTGAAGCAGACGGTCATCCAGATAGCTCAGATTGACGCGACTGCGGCGACGGCGTTCCCATTGAGTGACCGCCGCCGCAAACCGCACGGCCAGAGCCGCGAGCAGAGGCAGCCGTGGGCTGTCGTTCAGCAGCAGAAGGGCGGTGGTGTGCATTGTGCGTGTCATCTCGGAATTCCTTTCAAATTGTATTGACACAAAACAGTATTGCTTGGTACATAGTATTGATACATTCGAAATTGTGTCAAAGGCAAAGGAAGAATTGTAATGGATACAATTTGGCCGGAGGCTCTGCCAAAATCCAAGGGTCCGAAATATACATTGGTTGCTGACGCAATAAGAAAAGCCATTGGTGACAAGAAATTAGATGTTGGCGCCAAGCTTCCGCCGGTTCGTGAACTGGCGTATCGCCTGCAAATCACACCTGGTACAGTCGCACGTGCCTATACGATCCTGACCGACGAAGGCTTGCTCCACGCCGAGGTTGGGCGTGGTACATTTGTGGCCCCGCCGAAATCACCGATTCTGGATGATGTCTGGGCCAGGCAACTGCATCTGAGGGAAGACAAGTACAACGCCAATGTCAGCCTGTTCAGCCCGCGTTTGCCGGATGCGGGGCAGGTCGCGCTTATCCGGGAATGCCTGCAAAAGGTTTCGCAAGCTGATCCCGGGCAGTTTCTGAATTACCCCACGCGGGACGCGTATATACCCATGAGGCAATCGGTCGTGGATTGGCTGTCGGATTTGCCGCTGGGCCCGCTGACCCATGATGACATCGTGTTGACCCATGGCGGTCAGAACGGATTGTGTCTGGTGTTCCAGACCATCCTGCGCGGACCCAAACCAATCGTGTTGGTTGAGGACCTCTCTTACGCCGGGTTCCGTCGGGCCGGAGAGTTGATGCGCGCCGAAGTCATTGGCGTCAAGATGGACAAATGGGGCATCGATCCGGCGTCGATGGAGCATGTTTTGCGGCAAACCAATGCTCAGGCCGTTTGCGTCTCGCCAGAAGTTCAGAACCCCACCGGCATCCACACGCCGCTGGAACGCAGGAAAGAGGTCGTGGACGTCGCCCGGCGCTTCGACCTTCAGATCGTGGAAGACGATTGCTATCGCATGGGAGAGGCGCGCGAACCCAGTTATCGCGCGCTCGCCCCCGAGCGGGGCTGGCACGTGTCGTCCATTTCAAAGATACTCACACCGGCTTTGCGCGTTGGCTTTGCCATTGCCCCAAAGGATCGCAGCGTCGATCTGCGCCGATCGGCCGAATATGGGTATTTTGGCCTGGCTCAACCCTTGGCCGAACTGACCCGGCTGCTGCTGTCGGATCCGCGTACCCGCCAAATTGCACAGGATGTGCGCAAACGGATGGGCGATTATGTTCGGATCACCGTCAATGCGCTGGGTGGGTTCGATCTGAACTGGGCACCGGATGTGCCGTTTGTCTGGCTGAACCTGCCATCGGGGTGGCGGTCTGCCGCGTTCAGCCGCGCGGCAGAGCGGGAAGGCATTCAGCTCAGATCAGCGGATGAGTTCGCCCTGCGCGACGGGCGCGCCCCAAACGCCGTACGTATCGCAATGAATGGCCACGTTTCGTTGGAACGGTTCGAGGACGCAATGCTGAGGTTGCGCGCTTTGCTGGACAATCCGCCTGAACAGATCAGCGTCTAGCATTCAACTCAGCGGCGGCGGGTCGCCAAAGAAACCGGCCAGATGGGCAATTCTTCCGTCCTTGTCCAATCGAATGAAATCATGCCCGGCCACCATGATTGCGCCGTCCGGGGCCACCATATGCCACGTGAAGTGGACGACATCATGGTGCGACACAGGATTGCTGGTGATTTTGACACGCCCATTCGAAGTCAAAAGGACTTCGCCGATATGTGCACTCAACTGCTCTCGGCCTGAAACATCGGCTGTCGGATCCACGTACCGACCGTTTTCCGCAAAGCACCGGGTCAGAAGCGCAAGCCGTTTATCGGCGGACTTTTCCTGCCAGGCCGCGCCATAGTTTTCAATCGTGCGCATCAATTCCTGCATGCGACCCTCCGAGGTTGTGCATGATCAATTCCAACCGAGTGTATCAGAGTGTCGAAATTGGGGCGATTTCCGTGCTGACGATATGGGGTAAAATAATACCGATTTAACAAGTTATTGTTTTAAAACATTTTAAATGGCGTTTGGTCGCTTGACGTGGCGATCATGGGTGTCTAGATACGCATCCATCGAATTCGGGCCGCCTCGCTTGGGGCGGTCTTTCACATCAAACAGGACTATCCTGCCATGAAAACCTTTTCTGCAACACCTGCAGACATCGACAAGAAATGGATCCTGATCGACGCCGAGGGCGTTGTTCTGGGCCGTCTTGCGTCGATCGTCGCCATGCGTCTGCGTGGCAAGCACAAAGCGTCGTTCACCCCGAACATGGACATGGGCGACAACGTCATCGTGATCAACGCTGACAAGATCCAGATGACCGGCAAGAAGCGCGAAGAAAACTTCTACTGGCACACTGGCCACCCGGGCGGCATCAAGTCGCGCACCAAACAGCAGATCCTGGAAGGTGCACACCCCGAGCGCGTCGTGACCCAAGCGGTCAAGCGCATGCTGCCGGGCAACCGTCTGGCGCGTCAGCAAATGACCAACCTGCGCGTTTATGCCGGTGCCGAGCATCCCCACGAGGCGCAAGCGCCCGAAGTTCTGGACGTCAAGTCCATGAACAAGAAAAACACCCGGAGCTAATGACCGATGGCTGATCAGATCAATACTCTCGAAGAGCTGAGCGCCGTCGCAGGCGTTGAAACCGTGGCCGAAGAAGTCATCGTGCGTGAACCCGTACGTGACGAGCTGGGCCGTTCCTATGCCACCGGCAAGCGTAAAGACGCTGTTGCCCGCGTTTGGATCAAGCCGGGTTCCGGCAAGGTCACCGTGAACGGCAAGGATCAGGACGTCTATTTTGCACGCCCCGTTCTGCAACTGATCCTGCGCCAGCCGTTTCAGGTTGCTGGTGTCGAAGGCGAGTTCGACGTTGTCGCCACTGTCAAAGGCGGTGGCCTGACCGGTCAGGCCGGTGCGGTCAAGCACGGCATCTCGAAAGCGCTGCAACTGTACGATCCCAACCTGCGCGGCGCCCTGAAAGCCGCTGGCTTCCTGACCCGCGACAGCCGCGTTGTGGAACGTAAGAAATTCGGTAAGCGCAAAGCCCGCCGTTCGTTCCAGTTCTCCAAGCGTTAATTCGCCGGGAAAACCCAACAAAGAAAGGGCTCGCAATTGCGAGCCCTTTTGCATTGTTTTGCGGGAAATCTTATTCTTCGTAAACCAGTTTCCATGCGCCGTTTTCAACGACATTGACGAAAACCGTATCCGCCCCCTGGTGATCATCCGGGCCATAGGTAATGTGGTTGCCGACCAGGTCATCCTGATAGTCCAGCGACTCCATCGCTTCGATAAAGCTGTCATGCGTCAGGTCAGGGCCCGCTGCTTCAAGCGCCTTGACCATCATTTCGGCAGCGGAATAGCCCAACATGGCAAATCCAACCGGATCTTCGCCGGTCGCGGCCTTGTATTCTTCGATAAATGCCGCCGGGGCAGGTTGGTCCGCACGCGCCCAAAGATCCTGCCACGAGGCTGCTGCATAAAACCCGTCAGTCACCCCACCGGGAACCTGTGCCACGACAGTCAGGAAACTGGCCGAAGTCCCGAGGAACTTCATGTCCGTCAGACCCATCTTCTTGGCCGTGCCTACTACGGTGATCGCCTGCCGCACGCCAAGCGCCATGGTGACGATATCGCAGCCCTCTTCCTTTAGCTTGCTGAGCGACCCGACAAAATCTGTCTCATCCGGCTTGTGGGTCGTTTCAGATCCAAAAGCAATCCCGGCTTCTTCGGCGCCGGTCTTGCTGCCTTCAAGAATTTCCTCACCGAAATCTGTTGGCAGATACATGGTGCAAACCGTCTTTGATCCAAATTCGCCGGCCAGATATTTCACACCGACACGCGCCTGATCATAGTAGGTCGAGAAAGACGTGAACTTGTTTCGCATCGGCTCTTGCAACATCTGACGCGCAGCGGTCAGAGGTGCCACGTTGGGAATGCCCTTGGGATCCAACAACTTGAACCCAGCCATGTTCATCGGCGTGCCAAGCGATTGCAGCATGGCGAACACCTTGTCGCGGTTCAGCAGTTTGTTGTAGCCCTGCATCGCACGCGGCATCTGGTATCCGTTGTCCTCGACCACATAGCGGATTTTGCGCCCGTGTATGCCACCGGCTTCGTTCACCCGGTCGAATACCACGTTGGCACCTTTGGTCGCCGGGACACCCACCGCGGCAAAGATGCCGCTCAGGTCGTTGACGGACCCGATGACAATCTCATCATCCGTCACGCCCTGCGTCTGAGCCCAACCGATGCTTGCCGAGGCGGTCAACGCCGTGGCGGCGGCCAGCCATTTGAATGACTTCTTCATCTTTCTCCTCCCGAAAACTCTTTGGCTAAGTGTACATGTCTTCAATCAGATGTCCGTGTTTCTTTTCGACCAGGCCGCGTTTCAGCTTCATTGTGGCGGTAAGCTCATCATCCTCGGCGGTCAGCAGAACGTCGATCAGGCGAAAATCCTTGATCTGCTCGACCCGTGCGAATTCCTTGTTCACCGCGGCCACTTCGGCGCCGATCAGCTCCTTGACTTCGGCCGCGGCGCAAAGCGAGGCAAAGTTCGAGAAAGGGATTTTCTGGTCTTGCGCATATTTTTCGACATTTTCCTGATCGATCATGATCAGCGCCGTGAGGTATTTGCGCCGGTCGCCGATGATCACCGCGTCCGAGATGTAATGGCTGAACTTCAGCCGGCTTTCGATTTCGGCCGGGGTTATGTTCTTGCCACCGGCGGTGATGATGATGTCTTTCAACCTGCCGGTGATGGTAACGTACCCGTCCTTGTCGATACGCCCCATATCGCCGGTGCGCAGCCAGCCATCGGCGGTAAAGCTTTCCGCCGTCTTTGCGTTGTTGCGCCAATAGCCCTGAAAGGTGTTCATGCCTTTGAGCTGAATTTCACCCTCGTCCGAGATGCGGATATCGCACCCCGGGACGACCTTGCCGATGGTTCCGATCTTGTTGCTTTCCACGGTGTTGAGTGTGGCAAGGCCGGACGTTTCGGTCATGCCGAAGCCCTCGACGATCGGCACGCCGATGGCCCAGTACCATTTCAACAAATCCGCCGAAATAGGCGCAGCACCCGTGCCACCCCGGCGCAGTTTGTCCAAACCGAGCATCCGGCGCAAATTCTTCAGAACCAACTGATCCCAAAACCAGAACCGGGCCGCGATGGCGGCGGGAACGGGTTTTCCTGAACTCACGTAATCGGCCCGCCGTGCGCCGGCCTTCAGGGCAAGACCGTATGCCATTCGACCCAACGGCGTTGCATCCTGCGCCAGGATTTGCACATGCGCATAGATCTTTTCCCAAACTCTCGGCACCGCCGTGAAGGTCGAAGGCGAGACCTCTTGCAGATTTGCAAAGACCGTCTCGGGGCTTTCCGCGAAATTCACGGTGCAGCGGGCGGCCAGTGGGAAATAGACTGATACGTCGCGTTCCAAGATATGGCAGAGGGGCAGGAAACACAGTTGTTCGTCACTGGCCTGCGTTGGCAATGACCAGGCACCGGCCTCGATGCCGGCCAGGATGTTCTCATGGCTTAACATCGCACCCTTGGGCTGGCCGGTGGTGCCGGATGTATAAACCAGCAAGGCTGTATCCTGAGGTTTGGCCAATGCGATTTCGGCTTCGAACCGTCCCGGATCTTCCTGTTCGGCCTGCTGGCCCAAAGCGTAAAGATCGTCGATCATCATGCAGCGCGGATGGGTCAGGTCGTGCAAGCCTTCGTCTTCCAGAATGATCACCTTGATCAGATCCGGAATTTGATTTTCGACTTCCAGAAACTTGTCCAGATGCTCTTCGTCCTCGACGATGAGGAACTTGCTGCCACTGTTGTTGACCAGATATTGCAGTTGATTGGCCGAATCCGTCGTGTAGACGCCAGAAGAAATACCCCCGACGCACTGAATACCCATATCGAACCACATCCATTCCTTGCGGTCCTCGGACAGGATCGAAACAACGTCACCGCGTTCCAGGCCCAGCTTGCGCAGGGCAAGCCCGATCCACTTGGCGTGCTGCCAATAGTCGGCCCAGGAATATGACTTCCAGATGCCCAAATCCTTTTCGCGATGGGCTGTACGATCCCCCAGTTCCGCGCAACGGTGTTGAAACAGCATGCTGATGGTGGTGCACCCATCTACGCGCAACGGGCGTTGTCCGGGGGTTGCATTCAGTTCAACGCCGTTGATCTTGACCTGCGAGGCGAGGGGCGTGGCATCCATCTTGCTTACCTCCACGTCTTCTTGCGTTTCCAACGGCGGCTTTCGCGTGCGCCTTCTTCCTGCACGCCAAGATAGAAGTTCTGGATGTCTTCGGATTTCAGCAACGTATCCGCAGCGCCGTCCATGACGATGCGGCCTACCTCCATCACGTATCCATGATGCGCCAGCCGCAACGCCGCATTGGCGTTCTGTTCGACCAGCAGCATCGTCATATGCTGTTCTTCGTTCAGACGTTTCAGAATGGCGAATATTTCCTGCACCAAAAGCGGTGACAGACCCAGCGACGGCTCATCCAGCAGCATGATGCGGGGACGGGCCATCAGCCCACGTCCGATTGCTAGCATTTGTTGCTGCCCGCCCGAAAGGGTGCCGGCCTCTTGCGTGTGACGATCTTTCAGAACGGGAAAGTAACTGAAAACAAGCTCGCGATCCTGGTCGATCTGCACTTTGTCCGTTCGGGTATACGCGCCGAGGCTCAGGTTTTCATCGACGGTGAGCAGAGGAAACACCTCGCGCCCTTCGGGTACATGCACGATCCCGCGCTGGACGACGGTATGCGGCTCGGCCCCCTGAATGTCGTCTCCATCAAAGGTGATCGTGCCTTTTTCCGGGTCCATCACCCCCGAGACGGTTTTCATCAACGTCGTCTTGCCGGCACCGTTTGCGCCAAGGATCGAAACAATCGTACCTTCGTGAACGTCCAGCGAAACACCGCGAATGGCCATGATCGGGCCATAAAAGCTTTCGACATTTCGGATTTTCAGGATTGGCGCGCTCATGAAGCCTTCCCAAGATAGGCTTCGATCACTGCCGGGTGCGATTGAACTTCGGCCGGGGTCCCAAGCGCCAGTTTTGCGCCGTCTGCCATGGCCAGAACCCGGTCTGACACGCCCGAGACCAGGCCCATGTCATGTTCTACCATCAAAACGGTGATGCCCATCTGCCGTCGGATATCATCGATCCACCAACGCATGTCCGTTGTTTCTTCCACGGACAACCCCGAGGCCGGCTCATCCAGCAGCAAGAGTTTTGGGTCAGTTGCCAAAGCCCGTGCAACTTCGACCACTTTGCGCACGCCGTAGGGCAGCCCCGATATCATCTTGTCGCGATAGGCTTGCAGATCGAGAAAGTCGATTATCCGTTCGACTTTATCGCGGTTTTCCAGTTCCTGTCGCTTTGCCGACGGGGTGAACAGAATCTCGGAAATCAAGTTTGTCCTGCGGTGGCGGTGGCGTCCGACCAGCAGGTTTTGCAGAACGGTTGCGTGTTCGAACAGCTCGATGTTCTGAAATGTCCGCGCCACGCCATAAGCGGCGACACCGGACGGTTTGACCCGAAGCAGATCATGACCGTCATACCGGATCGCCCCGTCAACGGGATCGTAGAACCGGGAAATCAGGTTGAAAACAGTGGACTTGCCCGCACCGTTTGGACCGACGATGGCAAAGACTTCACCTTCCCGAACGTCGAATGACAGGTCATCCACCGCCGTCAGGCCGCCGAACTTGAGGGTGACATTTTCGAACTCCAGCAAGCTCATCTCAGACGCTCCGTCTTGAGATAGGATTTCTGCCGTTTGAACATGTCTTTTCGATAGAAGGGGAACAGCTCGAACCACGTGCGGATTTTCAGCCAGCGGCCATAGATGCCCATGGGTTCGAACAGGATGAAAGCGATCAGGATCATGCCGAAGATGCCGAACTCCAACCCCGGAATGGCGACTGTATTGCCGCCGAACAGGGCGCCGGCATATTCTTTTGAGATCGACAGAAACTGAGGCAGGAACCCGATCACGATCGCGCCCAGAAACGCGCCGTGGATCGACCCCAGCCCGCCAATGACGATCATCATAAGCAGTTGGATCGAGATCAGAACGCTGAAGGTTTCGTTGTTGAACGCTCCGGCGAACAACCCCATCAGCGCCCCGGCCCAGCCTGTCACCGCGCAGGACAACGCGAAAGAGATCATCTTTGTCCGCGCGATGTCGATGCCCATCGCCTGTGCCGAAACCTCAGAGTCGCGCACCGCGATGAAGCTGCGCCCCAAAGGCGCGCGCAGCAGGTTGATATATCCCAGTGTGACCAGCACGGCGACGGTTAGGACCAGCCAGAAAAACTGATCGGGCGTTCCCCAGCGGTCCACCAGATGGCCGAAGATTTCGACCCCGCCGACATATTTGCCCGCAACGCCGCCAGTGATGGGTTCGGACAGAACGATGATGTCGTCCATCAGGATCGAAAGAGCCATGGTGAAGATGGCCAGATAGATGCCATGCAGGCGCAGGGCAGGGACCGCAACGGTCACGCCCGCGATCCCCGTCAGGATGCCGGCCAGCGGAAAAGCGAGAAGAAAGGGCACCCCGGCTTCAATCAGGGCAACGTTGGCATAGCAGCCAAAAGCCAGAAAGGCCGCGTGGCCCAGACTGACTTGCCCTGTATGCCCGGTCAGGATCATCAGGCCCAACCCGGCAATGGCCCAGATCAGGACGTTGGTCAGTTCACCCAGATAGAACTCGTCAAGCCACCAGGGGGCTGCGGCAACAACCGTCAGAAGGATCAGATACAGGACAAGCTGATAGCGGTCTTTCCACGGGCGGATATCCTGCATGTAGTCGGTTTTGAAGACGATCCGCATGGCTCAGACCTTTTTGACCCGAACCTGACTGAACAACCCGTTGGGGCGAAAGATCAGCACGGCAAGCAGCAGGGCGTATGGCGCGATCTGGCTGTAACCCGCCGCGATATAGCGGCTGGCAAAAGGTTCGATCACGCCGACAATAAGTCCACCGGCCAATGCACCGGGCAGGCTTCCGAATCCGCCGATAACGGCGGCGGCAAATGCCTTGATGCCCAGCAATCCGGTTGTCGGATCCACCGCGCCCTTGGCGGCGAACAGAATGCCCGCAATCCCCGCAACGACACCGGCCAGCGCCCAGATGAACCCCTGAACCCGCTTGACAGGTACGCCCATGTAATACGCTGCCAGCTGGTTTTGCGACGCCCCCTGCATCGCCAGCCCAAGTTTGGAGCGTTTGAAAAAGACGTAAAGGCCCCATGTCAGCAGGATGGTCACGACGATCACGGCGACATCCTCCAGCCCCAGCACAAGGCCGCCAAAGCGCAGATCTTTCCCCGCCAGCGGGTTTTGCAGTGTTTGCGGTTCGTGCCCCCAGATCAATCCGGCCACGAAACGGATCACAAAGCCCAGGGCGATGGTCAGGATAACAACGGCGGTCTGACTTTCGCCAAACAAGCGACGGATGATCAGGCGATCCAGAAGATATCCCAATGCCCCCATGATCCCCAGTGATATCGGCAGGGCCAGCCAGAACGGCAGGCCCATGTACTCGGTGTTGGTCAGGCCGATGGTGACAAAGGCCCCCAGCATCATGAAATCGCCCTGCGCGAAATTTACCGCTTCGGTCGCCTTGTAGATCAGAACAAAGCCAAGCGCGATCAGGCCATAGACACATCCGTTTGCCAGTCCGCTGATCAGCAGCTGTGCGTTATCCAAACTGTCCTCCCTCGACCGGTTTGCCGGTGTCGCGTTCCGCCCGCGCGCGTCGTTCGGTAACGCAGGTTTGTTCTACTATGGCGTGATAATCACCTTGCCGTCACTCTTTTTCAGCGCATCTGCCAGATTTGGCACAAGATTTTTCAGCCTAAGATGTTCTGAAACATCCGTTTTCCAGCGCCCGTCGGCAAACCGGGCCTGAACCTCGGCCACGACGCGCATCTGATCGGCGGGCGGGGTCGACATCATCCAGTTTGTCAGCCAGAAGCCTTCGATCCGCTTGCTCATGAAGATCAGCTGTCCGGTCTGCGTCAGCGTCGGCGCCTCGGTAGACAGCTTGCCATAACTGATCCAGCGCGCCCGGTTGGGCATGGCGCAGAACAATTGTTCAGACAACTGGTCCGTCACGGCATCCAGAAACACGCGCGGTTTCAGCTGCGCGCTCAGATCCGCAAACTTGGCGACAACGTCTTCATCGGTTGTCACCAGCACTTCGGCCGCGCCAAGGTCTTTCAACATCCCTGTCGTCTCGGCCCGGCGCACCAAGGCGATCGGCTTCAACCCCAGGTCGCGGCCAAGGCTGCACATCAGCTTGCCCAATTGGCTGGTCGCGGCTGATACGACAAAGGCATCTCCATCAGCCTTGGCCATATCCACCATGGCCATCGCCGTCATTGGATTGACGATCTGAGCAGCCCCATCATCGTCCGAGATATCAGGGCGCAGAGGGATGCACATCTGCATCTGCGTAACGACATATTCCGCCCAGGCCCCCGATCCGGCGGCAACAAACGCGACGCGTTGCCCTTGCAGGGCTTCGGCGCCCTTGCCGGCGGCCACGACGTCTCCGCATCCTTCAAAGCCGGCGGGGGATCCCTTGACCCTCGGCTGCCCGTATTCACCCTTGATGAAATGCAGATCTGACGGATTGACCGAAGCCGCGCGCAACCGGATCAGCACCTGACCCGGGCCGGGTTCCGGCGTGGGAACTTGGGCTTCTTCCAACCAGTCGGCGGCGTTTTCAATGGCCGGTCCGGTGGCCGTGCCGGAATACCCGTCATGCTTCAGGATTGCGGCGAACATAGTCTGGGGCAGGTCGGTCATCGGATCATCCTTGAAATGGCTAAAGCACAGCGCGCAGCATATCTGGAAAGCCCCCGATAGTACGGGCAAGGTGCGGGCTGTTTGTCAGGCACAGCCAATCAAAAGCCGCGAAGGAGGTCAATTCAACCACGCCCTAACGTAGGGGCAGCGCAGATGCGCCCTTGGGAAAGGCCGACCCGTGGATCGGCCTTCAACACTTTACTGTTGGGTCAGCAGGTTGGTCAGTTCCTGAATTTTCTGAACAATCGTTTCAGGCGAATCCTTGATATCATTCACAATCTTGATCGCCTGATCTTTCAGATCGGTGGCCAGAGTGCTGTCCTGAAGGGATGTCATAATGCCATCATAGTCGAAGTTGGTCGGGTCCAGCTTGCCTTCCTGAATCCATGAGTTCAGCAACTCCTGCCCTTGACCGGCCAGCGCGGCCACCTGATCGCTGGCCTCCTGAGCAGCATCAGAGGCCTGATCCGCCACCGATGACGCCGCTTCGCTTGCCTGATCTGCAACCGATGACGCCGCTTCTGTCGCTTGGTCCGTCAGCGACGAAGCTGCTTCGGCGGCTTGTTCGGTCGCGGCATCGACAGCGTCAGAGGCAGCGTCCTGTACAGATGAAGCTGCGTCTGTCACCGCTTCGGCGGCTTCTTCTGCCGCGGTTTCCAAACGCTCGGCGGGTGTGGGTTCGGGTTGATTCAGGTAATAGTATCCGCCGGCGCCAATTGCGGCGATGACGATGGCAAGAATTAGAGTACGCGACATGTGTGTCTCCTTTGGAAATTGTGTCGCCGGGATGCGCTAAAAATAACTCAGGTACAAAGGGGAATTCCCGATAATTCTCAGCAGAATAGAGTATAAGCCGGGCTATGCTCATTGTCCTTTGAAACGCGGCAAGAACACGCCGGCACAAAGATGTCGCGCCCTGTTTTGGCGGCGATCCGCCGGGAATGACCCGCAGACGCAACCAATTTTCGGGCGCTTCTTGTGGGCCAAAAGGCAGCATTGAGCCTGCATTGGGATAGTGGCGGAGAGACAGGGATTCGAACCCTGGGTGGGCTTGCACCCACAACGGTTTTCGAGACCGCCCCGTTCGACCACTCCGGCACCTCTCCGCGGGGGTCTGTGAGGGGGGGATTTAGTGAGGAACGGGCAGGGGTGCAAGCAGAAAATTCGGGAATTGAAGAAACCCGGGATTTTCCGTTGCCTGCCAGCGCAAAACTCCTAGTCTGATATCCATGATACAGTTTGTACGCCGCTCCGCCTTTTGGTTTCTGGCCCCGCTCTTTGCGCTTGTTGTGATCCCGTTGGAACTTTCCGCCGCCAGCCGTGATCGGATAGAGGCCTTTCTGACCACGACCGGGTTTGACGTTGCCCTGGAAAGCATCGCGCTGAGCTCGAGGTCTGCCCCCCAGATGCTGGGGATTGATCCCGATGGCTTCGGTTCGGACTGGACGCGTCTGGCAGACGAAGTCTTTGACGTCGGCGCCATGCACGAGACCGCGGTTTCCATCCTCGAACAAACCCTGAGTGATGAGGCTCTGACACACGCGGTTGACTTTTATGCATCGGATCTGGGTCAGCGCTTGGTAGAGGCCGAAAACGCCTCGCATATGCTCGAGGACGATGAGGCCAAGCAGCTGGAAGGCCAAAAAATCATCGCAGACTTGATCAAGGACGGATCGCAACGGGTCGAAAGTTTCAAGCGTATGAACAAGGCGATCGATTCGACCGGTACCGCGGTGCGGGCCCTGCAAGAAATTCAGGTGCGTTTTCTTCTGGCAGCCAGCGCATCAGGTGTCATCGAACTGCAACTGGATGCCGATGAATTGCGTGCGCTGATGAAGCGGAACGAAGCCGGTATGCGCCAGTCACTGCAACTGTCCAGCCTTGCGGGGGCAGCTTATACCTATCAGGACTTTTCTGATGCGGATGTCGACTCGTATGTCGAGGCGCTGGAACAACCCCTGATGCAAGAAGTGTATGAACTGCTGAACGCGATCCAATACGAAATCATGGCCATGCGGTTCGAAGTACTTGCGGCCCGAATGGCCGAACTGCACCCCGCACAGGATATTTGATGCACCGCGTTTTTCTGGCGATTGCGTTTGTTCTGTGGGGCGCTCAATTGCTGGCCGATCAAAGGGTCGACCGGCTGGCGCAGGCCATGCATCTTTCGCATGTGATGGAAATTCTCGTACAGGAAGGTCAAGGGCACCGCGAGGAACTTGACGAAACGCTGTTGGACAATACCGGCGGCGCGTATTTTGAAGCGCAGGTCAAAGATATTTACGATCCGGTCTGGATGCAGAAATTCCTGACGGATGCCTTTGAGGCGGGTCTGTCCGTTGCGCAGCTTGATCAGGCGATCCTGTTTTTCGAAAGCGATCTTGGTCAGACGATCGTGTCGCTGGAAAACTCGGCCCGTCAGGCGATGTCGGACCCGGCCATTGAGGACATGGCCCGCGAAGCTTATGAGTCCGTTGAGCGCGTCTCGACTCGTTTCGAGTTGGTCGATGAGTACATCCAGGCAAATGACCTTGTCGAAAAGAACGTTCATGGGGCGCTGAGTTCCGACTACAGCTTCTTTCAGGGTCTTGATGTCGACGCGCAAGGCGACGATCAGGAATTGCTGGCCGAACTTCTGTCACAGAAAGAAAGCCGCGCAGCGGAAACCGAGGCGTGGCTTTATTCCTTTCTTCTGATGGCCTATCGGCCGTTGGACGAGACCCAGATGCGTGAGAATATTGCGTTCTCCAGAACCGAAACCGGACGCGCCCTGAATGAGGCGCTTTTCGACGGCTTTGACCGGATGTTCAACGATATCTCTTTCCGGTTGGGGCGGGCGGTTGCACAGACACTCAGGGCGTCTGATCTCTGACGACGCTTTGGTGTTGACTTTTCCCGGCGATCTATGGATAAGCGCGCATCCCGGCCGGTTTTCCGTGCCGGGTATAGTTATTATTTGACCCTTGGGATGTCCTGATGGTCATTCACACAGCCCGAAAAGGGCGCGCTGTTCGAGGTGGCTTTCAAGTGTCTTGGAGCCGGAAACTCCCGGAAGGGGACCACAGAACGCGGTTAGACAAAGGAAAGACGCATGTTTGCGGTCCTCAAGACTGGCGGCAAGCAGTACAAGGTTCAGGCGGGTGATATCCTCCGCGTTGAAAAGTTGGCTGCCGACGCAGGTGAAAAAGTTCAATTCAACGATGTTCTGATGCTGGGTGGCGACGCTCCGGTCGTTGGCGCACCGTTCATCGAAGGCGCAGGCGTTCAGGCCGAAGTTATCGAACAGATCAAAGGTGACAAGGTCATCAAGTTCGTCAAGCGTCGTCGTAAGCACAGCTCGAAGCGTACCGTTGGCCACCGTCAGAAGCTAACACTGGTCAAGATCACCGACATCCTGTCGTCGGGCGCTGACAAGTCGGGCATCAAGGCTGCAACCGGTTCGGCTCCGGCTGGCGAAGCGGCACCTGCTGCAAAACCTGCCAAGAAAGCCGAAGCCAAGGCAGAGGCACCTGCCGCTGCTGCTGCGGACGATCTGACCAAGCTGAACGGTGTCGGCCCTGCCGCTGCCAAGAAGCTTGCCGAAGCCGGTATCGAGAGCTTTGCCGCTCTGGCCGCCTTGTCGGACGAGCAGATTGCTGCTATCGAAACGGTCAAAGTGAAACCCGAATGGGTTGAGCAGGCCAAAGAGCTGGCCAAAGGCTAAGGAGAGAGAGAATGGCACATAAAAAAGCTGGCGGTTCCTCCCGTAACGGCCGCGACTCAGCGGGTCGTCGCCTTGGCGTCAAACTGTATGGTGGCCAGGCTGCCATCGCAGGCAACATTATCGTGCGTCAGCGCGGCACCAAGTTCTGGCCGGGCGAAGGCGTAGGCATGGGCAAGGATCACACCATCTTTGCAACTACTGATGGCGCCGTGAAGTTCCACAAGGGGCTCAAAAACCGCACCTTCATTTCGGTCCTGCCAGTGGCGGAGGCCGCAGAGTAAGCCGAAACCCAGAAGGTTTAAGAAAAATTCATGGGGGACCGGCACAAAGTGCCGGTCCCTTTTTCGTTTTAACGCAGTCGTGATCAAACAAACCGATGACAGTTGCAACCACCAGTTTCCTGATCTTTGCTGCCAGCCAGGTCGGCACGCCGGGACCGGCCAACATGGTCCTGCTGGGTACTGGTGCGCGCTTTGGCTTTCGCGCCGCGTTGCCTTTTGTCGGGGGTGTTATCCTTGGGAAGCAGTTGATCATTTGGCCGGTCGGCTTTGGGTTGCTGCATCTCGCGGATCAGGCGCCCGCGGTGTTTACGGTGCTTAAATACGCGTCAGCGGCCTATATTTTTTGGCTGGCGTGGAAGATCGCCAACACGCGTTTGTCGCGACAACAGGCTGAAGGGAACGCCCCCGGCTTTCTGGCCGGGCTGATTGTTCATCCGCTCAACCCCAAGGCCTGGGCCATGATCATTGCCGGGTTCACCGGGTTCGTGGCTGCGGGCACCCCCAGTTTCGAAGCGACGGTTACGATTGCTCTGTGTTTGTTGTTTTGCCAGGTGATCCTTCATCCGATCTGGACTTTTGCGGGCGATAGAATTGCCCATGCGGTTGAAGGACGACCCGTTGAAAAATATCTGATGTGGACGTTGGCAGGCCTTACGGTTGCGTCCGTACTTTTCGTGTTGTTCGGAGGAGGAACACACCCATGAAACTTGAAACAATAATAAATCAGCCGGTCATCGAAACCGAGCGGTTCGATCTGCGCCCTCTGCGTCGGTCGGATATGGGGCTGATCGAGCACTATGCCGGTGATGAGCGTGTGGCGCGCATGACGACGAGTATCGCGCATCCTTTGGCCCCCGGCTCGACCGAGGCCTTTGTGACGCGCTCAATGGCCGAGGACCGGGACGAGGACGTCTGGGTCATGGATGCCACCAAGGACGGCGGTCCGGAACTGATTGGTCTGATCACGCTTAAGCGGCTGGATCGGAACCAGTCCGAAGTGGGCTATTGGGTGGCGCCGATCTACTGGAACACCGGCATTGCGTCGATGGCTGTCGAAGCACTGGTAAATGCCAACCCGCTGAAAAACGCGACGATGTTTGCCAGCGTGTTTCAGGACAATCCGGCCTCGGCCCGGGTCCTGACTCATTGCGGGTTCCAGTATCTTGGCGATGCAGAAAGCTATTCGGTGGCGCGTGATGCGAATGTGCCCACCTGGACATACAGTAAAAAACTCTGACTTGTGGCCGATGGGGCCTTTGCAGTAGGGGACAGACCATGAAATTTCTCGATCTTGCAAAGGTCTACATCCGGTCCGGGGCCGGCGGTAGCGGCTGCGTCAGCTTCCGACGCGAAAAATACATCGAATACGGCGGCCCTGATGGCGGGGACGGCGGTAAGGGCGGGTCTGTCTGGGCCGAAGTCGTGGACGGGCTGAACACCCTGATCGACTTCCGGTATCAGCAGCATTTCTTTGCCAAGAACGGCCAGCCGGGCAGGGGCCAGCAACGTACCGGCAAGGATGGCGATGACATTGTCCTGCGCGTGCCTGTCGGCACCGAGATCCTGGATGAGGATGAAGAAACCGTCATCTGCGATCTGACCGAGGTGGGACAGCGCGTTCTGCTTGCAAAAGGGGGCAATGGCGGTTTCGGCAATCTGCACTTCAAATCGGCCACCAACCAGGCCCCCCGGCGTGCAAATCCGGGGCAGGCGGGCATTGACCGCACGATCTGGCTGCGTCTGAAGCTGATCGCCGATGTGGGCCTGCTGGGCATGCCAAATGCAGGCAAATCGACCTTTCTTGCAGCTACCTCAAACGCGCGGCCCAAGATCGCGGATTATCCGTTTACCACGCTGCACCCAAATCTGGGTGTCGTGGGGGTCGACAACGTGGAATTCGTGGTGGCTGACATCCCCGGCCTGATCGAAGGCGCGCATGAGGGCCGTGGGATCGGAGACCGCTTTCTTGGTCATGTTGAGCGCTGCGCCGTGCTGCTGCATCTTGTCGATGGTACCTCTGAAACGGTTGCCGATGACTACCGCACGATTATCCACGAGCTTGAGGCCTATGGCGGCGAACTGGCCCAGAAACCCCGGATCACCGTCCTGAACAAGGTCGATGCACTGGATGACGAAGAACGTGATTTGGCCAAAGCCGAGCTTGAAGAGGCCGTTGGCGGCCCGGTGATGATGATGTCCGGTGTTGCTCATCAAGGTGTAACCGAGGTTTTGCGCGCGTTACGCGGCCGGATCGATGACAATCGTGTGCGTCAGAAACCCGCTGAGGAGGCGCAGCCTTGGCAACCCTGACTTCAGCACGTCGATTGGTTGTCAAAATCGGGTCGGCTTTGTTGGTTGATCGCGAAACCGGCCTGTTGCGCAAGGAATGGTTGTTTTCGTTGGCGCAGGATGTCGCGTGGCTCAAGGGGCAGGGGACAGATGTAATCCTCGTCTCGTCCGGATCGATTGCACTGGGCCGCGGCGTTTTGGGTCTGCCCATGGCGACATTGCCGTTGGAAAAGTCGCAAGCTGCGGCCGCCGTCGGGCAAATTCGTCTGGCGCGCGCATATGAAGAGGCGTTGACACCTCATGGGATCACCACGGCGCAGGTTTTGGTGACATTGGAGGACAGCGAGGATCGCCGCCGCTATTTGAATTCACGCGCGACCCTGGAGACTCTGCTGGGTTTGGGTGTCGTGCCGATCGTCAACGAAAATGATACCGTGGCAACGGATGAGATCCGGTATGGCGACAATGATCGTCTGGCCGCGCAAATTGCCGTGACCGTGGGGGCGGATCAGTTGATCCTGCTTTCGGATGTCGATGGATTCTATTCGGGCAACCCCAACGAGGACGCCTCGGCCACGCGTTTCGAAACGATCGACAAGATCACGCCCGAGATCGAAGCCATGGCGGGCGATGCGGGCTCTGGCCTGTCAAAGGGCGGAATGAAGACAAAGCTGCTGGCCGCCAAGATGGCCACCGCGGGCGGATGTGCGATGGCGATCACTGAAGGATCGATTCTGAACCCTCTGAAAACGCTGGAAAATGGCGCGAACTCGACGTGGTTTACCGCAACGCTGGATCCGCATGCTGCGCGCAAACGTTGGATTTCGGCCATGAAACCGCGTGGCGAAATCACCATCGATGAAGGGGCTGCCAACGCGCTGGCAAATGGCAAAAGCCTGTTGCCCGCGGGTATTGTCGAAGTGACCGGCGATTTCGGGCGCGGCGACCCTGTCGCGATCCTTGACCCCATGGCCCGCCGGCTGGCGCAGGGGATCAGCCGTTACACCGCGCAGGAGGCTGACGCGATCAAGGGGCGCAAGTCGTCCGAGATCGAGGCGACACTTGGATATCCCGGCCGTGCGGCCCTGATTCACCGGGATGATCTGGCCCTGTAAATACTGAAAAGACGACCTGAAAGGCACGCGACATGAAAGATTTCGACAGCATTCCCGCTCTGATGGCTGATCTTGGGAAACGTGCCAAAGCGGCATCGCGCGATCTGGCTTTTGCAAACCCAGAACGCAAACATACCGCCCTGATTGCAGCGGCCGACGCGGTTTGGGCCAATCGGGCGCAGATCATCGAAGCCAACCGGAAGGATCTGGAGTTCGGCCGCGAGAAAGGTCTGAGCCCGGCGATGATGGATCGGTTGATGCTGGATGAGGCGCGTGTTCAGGGCATGGTCGATGGTCTGCGCGCAGTGGCTGATCAGACCGATCCGGTGGGCGAAGTGCTGGCCGAATGGGACCGCCCGACAGGATTGAAAATCCAACGCGTACGCACCCCGCTGGGTGTGATCGGCGTGATCTATGAAAGCCGCCCCAATGTCACGGCTGACGCAGGTGCGCTGTGTCTGAAATCCGGAAATGCCGTCATTCTGCGTGGCGGCTCCGAGAGCTTTCATTCTTCGACAGCGATTCATGCCTGCCTGGTCGAGGGGCTGAAGGCCGCCGATCTGCCGGAAGATGCGATTCAACTGGTGCCGACACGTGACCGTGCGGCGGTTCAGGAATTGCTGACCATGACCGACTATGTCGACGTCATCGTTCCGCGCGGCGGCAAGGGGTTGGTCGGGCTGGTCCAGCGTGAGGCCCGTGTGCCTGTTTTTGCCCATCTTGAAGGCATCGTGCACATCTATGTCGACAAGGCCGCTGATCCGCAGAAAACGCTGGACGTGGTGTTGAACGCCAAGACACGCCGTACCGGGATCTGCGGCGCTGCCGAATGCCTGCTGATCCATCAGGACATCGCCGAAACGCTGGGGCGTGACGTGATTGCCGCGTTGCTGAAAGCAGGGGTCGAGGTTCACGCCGAAGGCGCACTTGCGGTCGAGGGTACAATTCCCGCGACGGCGGAGGATTGGGGAAAAGAGTTTCTGGACAGCGTGATCGCGGCCAAGCCCGTCGCCGATATCGATGCTGCCATTGCGCATATCCAGCATTACGGGTCGAACCATACAGATTGTATCATGACCGAGGATGACACGGCCGTGGCCCGTTTCTTTGAGCGTTTGGATAGCGCGATCCTTATGCACAACGCTTCGACTCAGTTCGCCGATGGTGGTGAATTCGGGATGGGCGCCGAGATCGGTATCGCCACGGGCAAAATGCATGCCCGCGGCCCGGTGGGGGCCGCACAGTTGACCAGTTTCAAATATCTGGTGCGCGGGAACGGAACAATTCGGAATTAAAAACGCAGCACAAGGCGGGGCGCGGCGGTTTCCACGGAAACGCGTCGACCCATCGCATTTGCCGTTTCCGGCAGCAGAGCGAACTGGACCTGCGCGGGGGTAATCTTGTTGGGGAACCGGCCGGTTGCAACGTGTTTCCATAAGGTATTGTCTACGTTCAACTTGTCGGCAGTTCCGGTCACTGTCCAATTGGTGCCTTGGTTCTCGATCTCAACCTCTCCGCCCATCGGCATGGCACTTTCGCAGCACATGAGCGCAAGGAACGCCAGCTTGATTTGGTTGCGCGGCATGGGCTCGGTCATAAACCAGTTTACCCGCACCCGTCCGGTGCGTTCGATGTCCTTGAGCAGTTCGGCCACTTCGGCCCGGCCCAGCGGCTGTTCTCCTGCTGATCCGAAGGCAACCCGAAAAAACCGGATACGCGCGCCCGCACTGCCGACGCTGCCCGAGATCAACTCCATCTCGGGGCCCTGAACAGCACCAACCATGTCCAACAGTTCCAGCCCGTTGGTGATTGCCCCGATCGGGCTGATCAAATCGTGGCAGATCCGTGAGCCGATCAATTCAGCCAGGTTGACGTTCGTGTTGCCCATGCGTACCTCCTGCGGTATCTGCCACAGGAACCGGAAGCCCCAAATGACAGACATGAATGCTATTCTTGCACCGGGCATGTTTGTTCGCCACCCGGATTTCCCCGAATGGGGTGTCGGACAGGTTCAATCCAACATCGCAGGCAAGATCACCGTAAACTTTCGCGAGCAGGGGAAAGTGGTAATCGACGGAACACGCATCGCCCTGATGCCGGTCTTTGATCCGTGAAACTGGTTTAAGAAGAGTTAACGGAAAAGACCAGATCTCCACTTGTTGCCTTCCCCCGAAGAACTGAGGTATCAGCCGCGTTGATAAAACAGGATTGATAAATCTGACATGCCGGACGCTGACCCCTCGTTCACGATCAAACTGGCGGAAACCCAGGACGAACTGCGCGCAGCGCAGCGGTTGCGTTATGACGTATTTGTGCGCGAACTCGGCGGCGGAGGGGCGCTGGTCGATCATGTGGCCGGGCTGGAACGGGACCGGTTTGATCTCTATTTCGATCACATGCTGGCCATTGATGATGCGACCGGAGAAGTTGTCGGCGTTTACAGGCTGTTACCGGGGAATCGCGCCGCTGAATTGGGGCAGTTTTATTCCGAGGATGAATACGATCTGAGCGTTCTCAAGCAAAGTGGCCGCAAGTTGCTGGAACTGGGCCGGTCGTGCCTGCACAGGGACTACCGGGGCGGTACGGCCATGTATCATCTCTGGAATGGTCTCTCTCGCTATGTGGCCGAACGCCAGATCGAAGTTCTGTTCGGCGTCGCCAGCTTTCACGGCACGGATGTTCAGGAACTGGCCCAGCCGCTGTCGATGCTGCATCACAATCATCTGGCGCCGCCAGACCTGCGGGTGCGCGCCCAGCCGAGCGTGTTTCAGACCATGGATCTTGTCGCACCGGACGCGCTGGATCGTCGCCGTGCCATGGTGCGGGTTCCGGCCCTGATCAAAGCCTATCTGAGGCTTGGCGGTTTTGTGGGTGAAGGGGCGTTCATCGATCATACCTTCAATACCACCGATGTGTGCCTGATCCTGGATACGACCCGTATGAACGAGCGGCAGAAGCGCATCTATGGCGGGGCTTGATCCGGTGAATGATCCGCTTTGGAACAGTGAGGATGCGCCGGATCCGATCGAACTGGGTTTTGTCGGCTGGATTCTTGTGATCCTGAGGGGCTTGCCCTTGGCCATCCTTGTGTTCGGTGGGCTGCTTGTTCTGTTGGCCATTCGACTGATCGAGTTGCCACTCTGTGGTGTTCGTCGCCCCGTTACACCGTTCATCAGCCAGTTCGTGTGCCGAAACGCGTTCCGAATCCTGGGAATCGGATTTCGCTGCTCGGGCGCGTTGATGAAGGAACACGGTGCCGTTGTCGCCAATCACACATCCTGGCTGGATATCTTTGCCCTGAACGCCCGCAAAAGGGTCTACTTCGTGTCCAAGGCAGAAGTTGCGAACTGGCCGGGTATCGGGTGGTTGGCACGGGCCACCGGGACCGTATTCATCGAAAGGGATCGCAAAAAGGCGCGCGAGCAGACGGCGATCTTCGAAGAACGCCTGAAGGCCGGACATAAGCTGTTGTTTTTCCCCGAGGGCACCTCGACCGACGGATTGCGTGTTTTGCCATTTAAAACAACGCTCTTTGCCGCTTTCTTCGCAGACGAGCTCCGGGATTTCATATATGTTCAACCGGTCTCGGTGGTGTTTCACGCGCCGAAAGGTCAGCCTGACCGGTTCTATGGCTGGTGGGGCGATATGGATTTCGCGCCTCATCTGCTCAAGACATTGGGCGCGCGCAGGCAGGGGTCTGTTGAACTGATCTATCACTCTCCCGCCCGGGTCAGGGATTTCGCCGACCGCAAGGAACTGGCGGCCCATTGCGAGGCAGCAGTGCGCCACGCGCATGCATTGGCGCGGCTTGAAAAATAAGGCTTTGACCCTTGCGCTGCCTTCAAACCTGCCGTATACGCGCGCCATTCAAACCCGCAGGCGGGGTTTGGGCCTTGTAGGGGAGACATCCCTATCTGGCCCGCCGGTTGGAGCATTCGCTTCTTTCACCCCCGCCGAGGCGTAAACCGGAAAAGGAAAACACAGCATGGCTCTTCCCGAGTTCACCATGCGTCAGCTGCTGGAAGCTGGCGTTCACTTCGGCCACCAGACACAGCGTTGGAATCCCCGCATGGGCCCGTTCATCTACGGCTCGCGCAATGGCATCCACATCATGGACCTGACCCAGACCGTTCCGATGCTGGACCAGGCGCTGCAGGCCGTTCGTGACACCGTGGCCAAAGGTGGCCGCGTTTTGTTCGTTGGTACCAAGCGTCAGGCTGCTGGCCCGATCGCAGAAGCCGCTGAAAAGTCGGCTCAGTACTACATGAACCACCGCTGGCTGGGCGGCACGCTGACCAACTGGAAAACCGTTTCCCAGTCGATCAACCGTCTGAACCAGATCGACGAAGCGATGGAATCGGGCGCCGAAGGCCTGACCAAGAAAGAGCGTCTGGGCATGGAACGCGACCAGGCCAAGCTGCAAGCATCGCTGGGCGGTATCCGCGAGATGGGCGGCGTACCTGACCTGCTGTTCGTCATCGACGTCAAGAAAGAAGCACTGGCCATCGCCGAAGCCAACAAGCTGGGTATCCCGGTTGTGGCTGTTGTCGACACCAACTGCTCGCCCGACGGTGTTGATTACATCATCCCCGGCAACGATGACGCAGCCCGCGCAATCTCGCTGTACTGCGATCTGGCCGCACGTGCCGCTCTGGACGGTATGACCGCTCAGCTGGGTGCCGCTGGCGTTGATTTGGGTGAATTCGAAGAAGCGCCGGTTGAAGAAGCCGTTGCGGAAGAAGCACCCGCTGAAGAAGCTGCTCCGGAAGCCAAAGCCGAAGCGTAAGCTGCCCGTCACGTAAATGACATATGGGGCAGGGTAGACCTGCCCCAATTCCATTTGAATTGAGGAGAGCCTAAAGATGGCAATCACAGCAGCAATGGTTAAAGAACTGCGCGACTCGACCGGCGCAGGCATGATGGACGCGAAAAAAGCGCTGACTGAAACCGGCGGCAACATGGATGAAGCCGTTGACTGGCTGCGCACCAAAGGTTTGGCCAAGGCGGCCAAGAAATCGGGCCGTACCGCAGCTGAAGGTCTGGTTGCAGTTCACGTCGATGGCGGCAGCGGTGTTGCTGTTGAGGTGAACTCGGAAACCGACTTTGTCGCGAAAAACGCCGAGTTCCAGGAAATGGTCGGCAAGATTGCATATGCGGCTGAAGGCGTCGACAACGTAGAGGAACTGCTGGCAGCGGATCTGGGCGGTAAGTCCGTCGCGGACACCCTGACCGACAAAATCGCCACCATCGGTGAAAACATGTCGGTGCGTCGCATGGCGAAACTGTCGGGCGACACCGTTGTGTCCTATGTCCACAATGCGGCCACCAACGGCATGGGCAAAATCGGCGTTCTGGTTGCTTTGACCGGTGGCGACGAAGCGATCGGCAAGCAGGTTGCAATGCACATCGCGGCCGTGAACCCGGCGGCCCTGTCCGAAGCAGACATGGACCCTGCAGTTGTCGAGAAAGAAAAGCAAGTCCAGATGGACATCGCCCGCGAATCCGGCAAGCCGGAGCAGGTGATCGAAAAGATGATCGAAGGCCGCATGAAGAAATTCGTCGCGGAATCGACTCTGCTGAACCAGCAATTTGTCGTGAACCCTGACCTGACCGTCGAAGCAGCGGCCAAGGAAGCAGGCGCGACCATCACCGGCTTCATCCGTCTGGAAGTTGGCGAAGGCATCGTGGTTGAAAAAGAAGATTTCGCCGCTGAAGTCGCCAAAGCCGCGCAAGGCTAAAAGGGCACAGGGAAAGAACCGGCAAAGGCCTTTCCCAACAAATCTAAAGGGTTACGCACTGCGTAACCCTTTTTTTCTGCCATCGGCGGATTTCTAAATTCTGAAATGTAGAGAAGAATTGGAGGGCCCCGCATGATGGGGATGGTCGAGGCCCCCCAAAATTCCGACACCGGTACGCGGACAAATAGGCGCCCCCTTGTCAGAGTGATCGGAGAGCTTTGTTATTGCAAAGATCCAATCCAATGTTCCCTGGCTAAAGCCACCACTCACGGAACACCCTCACTTTGCAACTTTTAGGATTGGTTTGAAAAGTAGTGATTTCCTTACCTAGGGTAAACTGACGCGAGATAGCGTCAAAATATTGCGGTTATGCTTCCATAATGAACATCTGGTTGTGCAGTGACGCCTTGAGAACCGCTTGCGCCGTCGTTTCGACCGAAAGCGCCTCGCGCGCGAGTCGCAGGTGCTTTTCCACCGTTGCAGATGTCAGTCCCATCAACAGCGCGATATCCTGAGTGGTTTTTCCGTCACCAACCCACTGCAAAGCTTCGCGTTGGCGTTTGGTAAGTGCCCGGTTCGGCGGATGGAACGGCAATGTCAGGATTTTCAGGTGGGCGACATTGTTCATAAGTAGAATGTCGTCGCCGTGCTCTTCCCAGACCGCATCCACATCCTCCTGGCTCAACCCATTATTGGCCGACAGGGAAATCGCCCCTTTTGAGCGCATGGAAACCGAGTTGAAGCTGACGGTATAACCCGAAACCACGCCCATGGATTTGTTGAACTCGAAAACTTCGCGTTCCTTCGCGGTCATCGTCCCGCCCGAGTTCATGTCCTGCAACATTTTCCAGCTGGCGGCGCCTTCGTTGTCCAAGGCCCACTTCAACATCGGAGCGTGAAAATACAGTCCATCCTTGATGAATCCGTCCACATAGGCCCGCTTGTGGTTCGTCAGGATTACGAAATCTTCTGGATCACCCAGAGACGTGGCCGTCCGGAATTGCGTGTACCCATAGATCAGGCGGGTAAAACCAAATTCGGCCATTTGGCGGCAATGTGCATCCCACAGGTCTTCCAGGGTTTTGGCGTAGCTGACAAACCGAAGATATTCCTTGAGCTTCATGTCGTGCTGCCTGCTTTCAGATGAGCCGCGAGCGCATCCAGCGCGAGGATATAGCTGTGGGCACCGAATCCACAGATCTGACCCAGTGCGACAGGGGCTATGTAGGACCTGTGCCGAAACGTTTCCCGGGCATGAATGTTGGAAAGATGCACTTCAACAACCGGCAGTTCCACCGATGCAATCGCATCCATAAGGGCAATCGACGTATGCGTGAACGCGCCTGCGTTCAGTATCAGCCCGCTTTGTACACCGCGGGCCGCGTGAATGGCGTCAAGCAGCACACCTTCGTGATTGGATTGCAGGTGGGTGACGTCCAGCCCAATGGAGGCGCCATGCCGAACGCAACGATCCTCGATCATATGTAGTGTCGTGCTGCCGTAAACCTCGGGCTGCCGTGTTCCAAGCAGATTGAGGTTTGGGCCATTCAATACCAAAACGTTATGCATGTTTTCACGATCCCCATACTTGGTTCATAGACGCGAAAAGGCCGGGTTGTCTACCTGACTTTGGTGGATTGAATACAGACAGTTGCCCTGAAAACAGACCTTGAGATGGAAGAGGAAACCAAGTTCAGTCATTCGACATGACGACACCACGCGTCCGTTTGGACTTGGGCCGTGCATTTACGTCCGTTTTTCGATTGCCGGAAAACAGGTTTTCGGGCGCATCGTCGTCGGTATCAGTATCGGAACATTGGAACTATCCGGGCTTACCAGCCGGCGCTTTGCGACGCTGAGTAATCCTTGCAAACTGTCTCTGATGCGATTGAAGATTGTCATGTGGAGTTTTGGTGCAACCCGATTTCGTGCCAACGCAGCGGGCGGCTAATTGCCGTAAAGACAACGAGGCTTTGAACCGGGTCGGAATGCAACCGAAATCAGATTTAGCAGAGGAACACGACAATGACCCCCGATACCCTTTTCTCGCTACCCGGCAAAACCGCATTGGTCACCGGAGGCGCCACGGGTATCGGTCGGATGGCCGCAGAGGCGTTGGTCAGGGCCGGCGCGCGCGTGTTGATTGCTTCTCGAAACGGGGACGCCTGTGTCGCGGCCGCCGCTGAGCTGAATGCACTGGAGGCACCGGGAAGTGCCGAAGGGTTTGCCGGAGACATCAGCAGCGAGGCAAGTATCGCTAAACTGGTTTCGGACATTCAGGAACGGACAGAAAGGCTTGATATTCTTATGAATAACTCTGGCGTGACCTGGGGGGCACCCTTGGGCCAGTTTCCGTATGACGCGTGGGACAAGGTGATGTCGGTCAACGTGGCCGGGGTATTCGAGCTTACCCAGAGGCTGCTGCCGATGTTGATGCAATCCGGAACCGCAGACGATCCGGCCCGGGTCGTGAATGTTGGATCCGTGATGGGAGAGGTTCCCATGGGGGATGGCGCCTATAGCTATTCAGCCTCGAAAGCTGCGGTTCTGCATCTGACAAAAATCATGGCCAAGGAACTGTCGCCCTACCACGTGACGGTCAACGCGCTGGCTCCGGGGCCGTTCGTATCGCGGATGACAGCCTTTGCTACGGCGGATGAGGACAAGCGTGAAAAGGTCGGCAAGTCAGTGCCTCTTGGGCGCGTCGGCTGTGATGAAGATATAGCGGGGTGCGTGCTGTTTCTGTGTGGACGCGGGGGCAGTTATGTAACCGGTTCGATCATCCCGGTTTCTGGTGGAATCAACGTTGTAACGTCGGGCAATATCTTTGCCGAAGCTTTCTAAGTCGCGCTGCGATCAAAACCGATCCCGTTCACAACGTGTTGGATTTGTGTCGTTTCTTGTTTTTCGACAGTTCAATTTCCAGGTTCGGCAAGCTGTTCTTGCCAAAGAACATTTCAGAGCCGTAAAACAGGCTGGGAACGCCAAAAACGCCGCGGCGCACGAACGATTTGGTCTGATCCTTCAGATCCTGTTTGATTTCAGGGCTTGTCATGGCCTCGCGCAGCTTGCGAACCGGCAGTTCATTTTCCTGTAGAATGTCAATCAGAACGGCCAGTTCATCCGCCTTTTGGCCATGCACCCATATGGCATCAAAGATGGCGTTTATGTATTTGATTTCCCATGATTTACCACTAGCGAACCGGGCGCCGCGCATCGCAAATTTCGTATTGATCGGAAAATGCGGGCTCATGTGAAAGCTCAGCCCGCGACGCCGCGCGAACCGATGCAAGTCATGAGTAAGATAGGCGGTTTTCTGGCGGTTTTCGGAAAACGCCTGAAACGGGCTCTGGTTGTGCGTTGCCTTGAAGACAACGGGCAGAAGGACAGGGGAATACCTGATCTTGGCATTATGCCGCGCGGCCAGCTCTGGCAGCATCTTGTGGGCCAGAAAGGCACTTGGGCTGCAAAAATCGTAAACGAAATCTATGCTTTGCGTCATGCTATTCCTCCAGGCCAATCCGGCACGTCGCCGTCCAACAATTTACAAGCGAATCTGTGACGGTTTCACTGTATCACTTGGATTTAAGGCGTGCCTCTTGGCTCTGCTTGTATAACCATTCATTTCAGCCCGGGTTTTGCTGTTGTTTCAGGCCCTACGCGTACACGATGTTAGTCAACTTCTGGTGGAACTCAAAAATGCTTCGAAAACAAGTCATGTTCGATGAAACGCGCCTGAACTGGATTCGCATCTGGATGGACCGCTATGTTGAGCAGCGCAAATACGCGGGCTCTTCCTTTTTGCTGAAGCACAAGGGGGATGAGGTCTTTTTCCACTCCAGCGGCCTGCGAAATCTTGAAGAGGACTTGCCGTTCCAACGCGATACGCTGGTGCGCATCTACTCGATGACCAAACCCGTTACGTCTGTTGCCTTGATGATGCTGGCGGAACGTGGGCTGTTTCACCTCGACGCACCGCTTTCGGATTTCCTTCCCGAGTTCAAACAGATGCAGGCTCTGGTAACCGGCGCGGACAAGCTGGATCAAACCGAGGACGCGGCAAGCCCGACCCTTCATCAGTTGCTGACCCATACCAGCGGTTTCAGCTATCCGTTCAACCCTGGGATTCTACCGGAGGCGATGGATGAAAAGGACCTTATAATCATACCAAATCAGGGTCTTCTGAAAGATCGCGTACGTGAACTGGCAGAGTTACCCTTGGCTTTCCAGCCCGGAACACGGTGGGAATATTCGGTTGGAACCGATGTGCTTGGGCGCGTTGTCGAGGTCGTCTCGGGACAGACCCTGGAACAATTCTTCCGGCAGGAAATCTTGGCGCCCCTCGAGATGCGCGAAACCGGGTTTTCCGTGCCCGACGGGGCAGGGGACCGGTTCGCCTCGCTTTATACGCCGCTGGCCGGCGATGCGATGGCGTTGAATTCCGCGGAACAGGGAGGCGATACCTTGCGTCTGGTGGATGCCCACGAAACCTCTCCATTTGCGAATGCGACAACGTTCTCGGGCGGCGGCGGGCTGGTTTCCACAATCGATGACTATGTCAAATTCGTCGACATGCTTCGCAATCGCGGGTCCGGCAACGGGCATCAACTGCTTGGCCCGAAAACGGTGGACTTCATGATGCGCAACCACTTGCCGGGCGATATCGCCTCGATGGGACCAAAGAGCTTTGCGGAACAGCCCATGGAAGGCATGGGATTTGGCCTTGCAGGATCTATAGTCCTCAATCCGGGTCGGGTGCGCGTGCCCGGATCCGTTGGTGATTTCAGCTGGGGTGGCATGGCCTCGACCTATTTCTGGATCGACTGGCAGAACGATCTGACGGCTGTGTTCTTCACGCAATTGTCGCCGTCCAGTTCCTATCCATCCCGGGCTGAACTCAAGGCCTTAGTGCACGCCGCCATGATTGAATGATTTTGCTCAGGCTGATACCCGGGTTTTGATCAATTAGCCCATGAGCAGACAATGACCGAAGCGGAACGCATCTTACTGGACCTTCTGGATATCGAACGACTTGAAGTCGATCTTTTCCGCGGCACAGGATCGGGTGGAGAAACACCGACCCGAATTTTCGGCGGTCAGGTCATTGCGCAGGCCCTGGCCGCGGCATACAGAACCGTGGAAGACCGGTTGTGCCATTCCCTGCACGCCTATTTCATCCGCCCCGGGGATCCAGTTAAACCCGTTATTTATCAAGTAGATAGAGCGCGTGACGGGGGGTCGTTCACAACCCGTCGCGTTGTTGCCATTCAAAATGGCAAGCAGATCCTGAACATGTCAGCTTCCTTTCACGTTCAGGATGAAGGTTGGGATCATCAGCATCCGATGCCAACCGTTAATCCACCCCAGACGTACCCATCGCGTTCTGAGCTTCGACACGCATATGTCGATCGCGTGCCCGAAGGTTTTCGCGGTGAGCTTCTGCGTGAACGCCCGATCGAAGTGCGGGAGGTGGATCATCTGGATCCGTTCAACCCCGAAGTGTCGGACGACCGCAACAAAACCTGGTTTCGCATGGCGGCTGCCGCGTCTGCGGACGCAAAAACTCAACATCTGCTTTTGGCCTATGCGTCAGATATGAACCTGATGTCGTCAGGTTTGCGACCGCACGGGCTGAGCTGGTTTTCCGGAGAGTTCGACGGCGCCAGTCTGGACCATGCTTTGTGGTTTCATGCACCTGTGAAATTTCAGAACTGGCATCTGTATGTGATGGATTCTCCGTGGACGGGGCAGGGACGCAGCTTCAATCGCGGATCGATCTATTCAGAAGACGGAACCCTGGTCGCGTCGGTGGCTCAGGAAGGTCTTATGAGGAAGGTTCAGAAAAAACGTTAAGTATCTGGCATAAACTGTTGATTCAACTTTCGCATCCCGCCCAGCCAGCGATCGTAGTCAGCCGCTTTGAGTTGCAGATAATCCAAAACCTGCGGATGCGGAAGAACCAGAAATCGTTCTTCCCGGATGGCTTGTACGCAGGTTTCAGCGACGTCTTCCGGCTCCAGCATTCCGTCGATCGATGCTACAGAAACCTCATGTCCTTCAGTCATTTTTGACCGAACCGCCTGAGGACAAAGAACCGAAACCCGCAGACCTTTGGCGCCATATGTCAGCGACAGCCACTCGGCAAATCCGACCGCCGCGTGTTTCGTGACACCGTATGGCGCTGCTCCCGGTTGGTTTAGCAAACCCGCCGCAGAGGCCGTCGTCAGAATATATCCGCCGCCGCGACCGATCATACGAGGCACCAAATGGCGCGCGGTCCACACGTGCGACATCACGTTGATTTTCCAAATTTTTTCCCATTGATCATCGGGAACATCCAGACCGCCAAGCGTCAGGATGCCGGCATTTGCGCAGAACAGATCAATTGGGCCAACGGTATCTTCGGAGAAATCAATCAACGCCTTGATCTGTTCCTCATCCGAGACGTCACATGTGAACGCAACGCCGCCGGTTTGGGTTGCGATGTCACGGGCTCCGGCCTCGTCAATATCCGAACAGATGACGCGCGCACCTTCCTGAGCAAAACGTTCCGCCAAACCCCGGCCAATGCCATCTGCGGCACCGGTCACGATGACAGTTTTATTTCTGAGCTCCATGGCGCATTCCAAAACAAGTCTTATGTGTTCTGGGCAGAGTGTTCACTTTGCTGCCAAGTTACAAGCCGCCATTAATTACCATAATACCGATTATACGAATACCGACTACCGCCACGGGGCACCACCCACAAATACGGCTCCTGTCAAAATTCAAACGATTTTGGCGCCATATACGCAGGATGTGGTTATCCCAAGGCGTATCCAGCGCCGCGGACGGTTCGTACTGGATCGGTCCCACCATATTGCGTCAAAGCTTTGCGCAATCGCCCGATATGCACATCAACGGTTCGGGTATCGACATAGATGTCGCGACCCCAAACCCGGTCCAGCAATTGCTCGCGGCTCCAGACCCTGCCCGGCTTTTCCATGAATGTGCTGAGAAGACGGAACTCGGTCGGCCCGAGTTTTAGGGGTTTGTTGTCCCGGCTGACCTTGTGCGTCTCGGAGTCAAGAATGATGTCATCGAATTCCAGGCGCAAACCAACGGTCGAAGGACGGACGCGGCGCAATTGCGTGCGAACGCGCGCCATAAGCTCGACCACGGAATATGGCTTGACCACGTAATCATCCGCGCCGGTCTCAAGACCGCGGACTTTGTCGACTTCTTCGGTCCGGGCCGACAACATGATAATCGGGATTGAACGCGTGTCCGGACGGCTTTTCAGGCGTCGGCAGACTTCGATACCGCTCAGATTGGGCATCATCCAGTCCAGAACAATGATGTCCGGACAGTCTTCGTCAACCAACAGCATGGCTTCTTCGCCGTTGCCAGCCTTGGAAACCCGAAACCCTTCAGCTTCAAGGTTGTAAGCCAAAACCTCACGCTGGGCCATTTCATCCTCTACAACCAAAACGGTAGGTTGATCTGCGGACATCTCGCTCGTCTCCTAAACGGTTTGCGACGTGTTGTCAGCCTTGGGCCGGGCTTCGGCCGGGCGGTCGCCGGTGACCAGATACACGACCTGTTCAGCGATCGAGGTTACGTGATCGCCCATGCGTTCGATGTTCTTGGCGATGAAATGCAGGTGCATGCAGGCCGAGATATTGCGTGGGTCTTCGGCCATGAATGTCAGAAACTCCCGGAACAGGCCGTTATACATCTGGTCAACTTCTTCATCACGGTTGATGACGTCTGTGGCCAGTTCCGCATCGCGCTGAATATAGGCATCCAGCGCATCACGCAGCATCCGCTCGACCTCGCGTGCCATACGGCGCAGGGCCGCAGCGCTTCCGTTAATCTCGCTGGCATTGACCAGAACCGTAGTTCGTTTGGCGATATTCTTGGCATAGTCGCCAATGCGCTCAAGGTTGCCGGACACCTTCAGAACCGACAGGATCAGCCGCAAGTCACTGGCCGTGGGTGCCCGCAGCGCAATCAACCTGGCCGTTTCTTCGTTGATCAGTTCTTCAAGCGCGTCGATGGCTTTGTCGCCTTTTCGCACCTCTTGCGCCAACTCTTCATCACGGGTTTCCAGCGAGCGGGCCGCGCCTATGATGGCGGCCTCGACCAGTCCGCCCATCTTCATGATATGCGCTTGGATCGCCTCGAGGTCGCGATCAAAAGCAGTTGCAATATGTTGTTCGCTCATTGTCAGATACCTGTGCTTAGCCGATACGGCCTGTAATGTAGCTTTCCGTGCGCGGATCTATCGGATTGGTAAAGATCTGGCCGGTTTCACCGAATTCAACCAGATTACCCAAGTGGAAGAAGGCCGTTTTCTGACTGACCCGTGCCGCCTGCTGCATCGAGTGGGTGACGATCACAACAGAAAACCGCGACCTCAGTTCATCGATCAACTCTTCGACCTGTGCGGTCGCAATCGGATCAAGGGCCGAACACGGCTCGTCCATCAACAGAACTTCGGGTTCGGTGGCGACGGCCCGGGCGATGCACAAACGCTGCTGCTGGCCGCCGGAAAGGCCGGTGCCCGGTGCATCCAGACGATCCTTGACCTCATCCCAGATCGCGCCGCGGCGCAGGGATTTTTCCACGATTTCATCCAGTTCCGCCTTGTTGCGGGCCATGCCGTGAATGCGCGGGCCATAGGCCACGTTGTCATAGATCGATTTCGGGAACGGGTTGGGTTTTTGAAACACCATTCCGACCTTGGCGCGCAACTGGACCGGATCGACACGCTTGTCATAGATGTCTTCACCATCCAGCAGGATGTCGCCTTCGACACGACAGATATCGATGGTGTCATTCATTCGGTTCAGGCAGCGCAAGAAGGTGGACTTGCCACAACCAGATGGCCCGATGAATGCCGTGACGGTCTTGTCTTCGATCTCAACGCTCACGTCCTTGATGGCATGGGTTTCACCGTAGAAAACCTGTACGTTCTTGGCGTTGATCTTGATGTCTTTGGAGTCCACGGTTCTCTCCACTCGTGTCATGTCGTTCATTCCAGCCCCCATTTACCAGCGACGTTCAAAGCGGCGGCGCAAGATGATTGCGATGATATTCATGGTCAGCAGGAACATCAAAAGTATGATGATCCCACCCCACGCCTTCTCGTAAAAGCCAACGTCAGCACGTGCGGCCCATGTATAGATCTGGGCGGGCATGGCCGAATTCGGCTCGGTAAAGCCTGCAAGAAAGCCGTCGGGATATCCGCGTGCGACAAACCCCACCATGCCGATCAGCAAAAGAGGTGCGGTTTCACCCAAGGCTTGCGCCAGACCGATGATGGTACCTGTCAGAATGCCCGGCGCAGCCAGCGGCAACACGTGGTGAAACACCGCCTGCATTTTCGACGCCCCTACCCCAAGCGCCGCGTCGCGTATCGACGGAGGCACGGCCTTCAAGGACGCGCGGGTCGAGATGATGATCGTCGGAAGCGTCATCAGGGTCAGAACCAGACCACCGACCAGCGGTGCCGATTGCGGCAGATGCATGAACTGAATGAAAACGGCCAGGCCCAGAATACCGAAGACGATAGACGGAACCGCGGCTAGGTTCGAAATGTTCACTTCGATCAGGTCAGTCAACTTGTTCTGCGGCGCAAATTCTTCGAGATAGATCGAAGCTGCAACGCCAATCGGCAGAGACAGACAAAGAACGACCAGCATCATGAAGAATGATCCCACAACCGAGACACCGATGCCTGCGCCGCCGGGGTTGTCCACGCCTGCGTCCGCGCCGGTGATGAAGGGCCAGTTGAATGCCTGCTTGATGATGCCAGCCTGTTCCAGCGCATCGACCAGATCCAGATCGCTTTTTTGCAGAAACCGGCTGTCCTGTATCGTGTCGCGGGAAACGCGGCCTTTGAAGTATCCGTCCACCCGGCTGGACGCTGCCAGATCGAATTGGACCGGCTCACCCAGCTTGTCGGGGTTTTCGGTGTAAAAGGTCCGGATCGTCCCGCCGACTTTACCCAAAAGACGCTCGATCGCGGCCTCATCAAAATCAACGCTGATCCCGCGTTCAGCAAGTTCACTGTTCAACTGAGCGACGAACAGGTTGGAATAGACTTTTGTCTTGAACAGGGCCCCTTCGGCCTCGTCCCGCTGCGGTTCGGTCAGTGTGAAATCAATGCTGACGACCGTGCGCTGGAAGGCCGGAATCCCCTGCGACAGGATCGAAGCGAACAGAACAACCAGAAAGAACAGACCGGTTGCGATTGCGGCGATGCCATAAGCACGGAACCGTTTCTCGGCTTTGGCACGTTTCTTCGTGCGTTCATCCGAAGCCGTGAGCGAGATCGTATGGCGACCGGATTGGGGGCTTTGCATACTGGTGTCGGTCATTCGTACTGCTCCCGGTATTTGCGCACGATATACAGGGCACACACGTTGAGCCCCAAGGTTAGAATGAAAAGGGTCATGCCAAGTGCGAAGGCGACCAGCGCCTCGGGCGAGGCAAAGTCGGCGTCCCCCGTCAACTGGCTGACGATCTTGGCTGTCACGGTTGTCATGGCTTCGAACGGGTTCAGGCTGAGGCGGGCCGCGGCCCCTGCCCCGAGAACCACGATCATGGTCTCGCCGATGGCGCGCGATGCCGCCAGAAGGATCGCGCCGACGATACCGGGCAACGCGGCGGGCAGAACGACCTGACGGATGGTCTCCGATTGCGTGGCGCCAAGACCGTAGGAACCGTCACGCATGGCCTGAGGCACCGCGTTGATGATGTCGTCAGACAGTGATGAGACAAACGGGATCAACATGATCCCCATCACCAGACCCGCAGTCATGACGGCGGTGCCGGCTTTCATCCAGCCCAGGCCGCTTTCACCAAAAACATCCAACAGCAGCGGGCCAACGGTCAACAAAGCGAAGAGACCGTAAACGATGGTCGGAATCCCGGCCAGCACCTCAAGCAGCGGCTTGGCGACAGACCGCAAGCGGGACGAAGCGTATTCGCTGAGATAGATCGCGGCGAACAACCCGATCGGCACCGCAACCAGCAATGCCACGACAGAGATGTAGAGCGTCCCCCACAGCAGCGGCAAGATACCAAGTTCGGACAACCCGCCTCGGCCCGAAAAGCTGGGCGCCCAGGTCATGCCGAAAAAGAAATCTGACGCCGGGTATAGTTTGAAGAACTCCCAGGTGTTGAACACAAGAGACAGGACAATGCCCACCGTTGTGAGGATTGCAACCGACGCGGCCGCCAGAAGCAGGACACGAACCCCCTGTTCCACAACGTTGCGCGCACGGTATTCGGCGTTGGTTTGCAACCAGCCCGCTACGGCACCGATCAAGGCAACCGCGACAACGGCAATGGACATGATCGCATACCCGGTCGAGCTCATGGCGCGATAGCTCTGCGCAGCGCGCAATACCGGTTGAGTGATGTCCGAGGTCACCACCTGCCCCGCATCCTTCAAAAGCTGTGTGATCTCGGCGATATTTGCATCGGCATCACTGGCGGCGTTCTCGGTCAGGTTTCCTTGCGCGACCGCATTGTCCAGCCCGGCGGCGGTGCGGCGTACTTCGGCCATCACCAGGCTGCGGGAGGAACCTTCCTTTATCACGGAGTCCGGTATCATGTCCGACACCTGCGCATTGAGGAAGAAAGGCTGCGCCAACAGCCACACGATCAAGAGACCGAAGGCCGGAACAAGTGTCTTCAGCGCAACGTTTGCGCCGTAAAATGATGGCAGGGAATGCAGATTCCGACTGTCACCATCTGCGTTTTGCAGTGCGCGTGTGCGTCCCAACAGATAGCCGACAGCCGCGATCGCCGAAACGATCAGAAAGAGCCAAAGTATCGGCATGACACCCCCATTGCCTTCGATTGCGAGTAGTAAAAAGACAGTGAAGGGGCGACTGATCCGTCGCCCCTATTTGCATTAGAACGGTGTCAGGCTCAGCTGCCCGAACCCATGGTGACTTCGTTGGCGATCGCGTCCTGAGTTTTTGCCAGCTCAGGATCGGCGACTAGACCATAGTTGGCAAGCGGGCCCGACGGACCGGCGATTTCGTCATGGGTGAAGAACTGCGCGTATTCCTTCAGGCCCGGGATCACGCCGATATGAGCTTTCTTCACGTAGAAGAACAGCGGGCGAGAAACCGGATATTCGCCGGTCGAGATGGTTTCGGTCGACGGTGCGACGCCCGACATGGTGGCAACCTTCAACTTGTCGGTGTTGTTCTCGTAGAACGCCAGACCAAACACGCCGATACCGTTGGGGTTGGTGTCGATACGCGCCAGGGTTTCGGTGTAGTCACCGTCGATATCAACCGATTTGCCATCGGTGCGAACCGCCAGACAGGCATCTTCAGCGTCGTCTTCGCTCATGCCGCCCGCGATCATGGCTTCCATGGCGCCGGTTTCTTCACAACCGATCAGCAGAACCTTTTCTTCGAACACTTCACGGGTGCCGTGCTTGGTGCCCGGGATGAAGCTTGCGATTTCAACATCGGGCAGTTCCGGGTTGAACTCGGCCCAGGTGTTGTACGGGTTGTCAACGATCTCACCGTCTTTCAGAACTTTTGCACCCAGAGCGTTGAAAATATCGGACGGTTCGAACGCGTTGAAGGCAGGCCCGGTCTGCTGGCTAGCGAATACGATGCCGTCATAACCGATGCGGACTTCCATAATGTCGGTCACACCGTTTTCGGCGCAGGCTTTGATCTCTTTTTCACGGATCGCGCGCGACGCGTTTGCAACGTCGATGGTGTTTTCGCCAACGCCTTCGCAGAAACGCTTCAGACCAGCCGACGAACCGCCGGATTCAACAACCGGAGTTGGAAAGTCTGTGTTTTCACCGAACAGTTCGGCTACGATCGAGGCATAAGGCAGAACGGTCGACGAACCGGCGATCTGAACGTTGTCACGCGCCGCAGCAGTGGTCGCCGAGACGGCAGCGATAGCCAGCGCAGATGCCGACAGTTTTACAAAGGACATTTCAGTCTCCCTGAAAAGGTGTACTTGATCACCACCATGATGATCCTGCGGGGACCCCTATGGGGCGTGCGTAAGCCTTTTGTGACACATGCGTAACGGTTTTATGACAGCAGGGGATTTTTTTGCGTTTGCCCCATGAAAATGCCAATGCCTCAAAGGGTCAGAATAAAAGCAGACTTGCATTCCAGGCTGTTTCAACGGGGCAAAATTACCGTAAAAACAGAACCTTTTCCCAATTCGCTTTCGACACGAAGTCTTCCACGATGGCGATTGACGATGTGCTTCACGATCGCAAGGCCAAGCCCGGTTCCGCCCAGCTGCCGCGACCTGTGGCTGTCGGCGCGATAGAATCGCTCTGTCAGGCGCGGCAGGTGAACGGCATCTATGCCGGGCCCTTTGTCTATGAACTGGATTCGGACAGCCGGGCCGCGCATCGCCGGATCCCTGTCCGCCGGCAGGACACGTACCGTAACACTACCGCCACTGGCGCCATACTTGATCCCGTTCTCGATGAGATTGGTGAAAACCTGTCGCAACTGGTCGCTGTCACCGGTGACTGAAAGCGGACCGTTTTTCACATCCAGCGACAAAACCACGCCAGCATCCTCCGCAAGGGGCCGCAGCGAGTTTATTGTGGATTGAAGAAGACCGGTAAGTTCCAGCTGTTGCCTGGGTCGCACACGTTCTTCGCTTTCGACCCGGTTCAACGACAACAGATCCCCGACCAGACGGTTCATCCGGTTGGCCTCGTCGGCCATGATCTTGAGGAACCGGTCACGCGCGGCGGGATCGTCCCGGGCCGGACCGCGCAGGGTTTCGATAAACCCCATCAAGGCAGTCAACGGCGTGCGCAATTCATGGCTGACATTGGCCACGAAGTCCCTCCGCATCTGGCTGGCGTGCTCCAGATGGGTGGTATCCTGAAACGTGACCATGACGGCCCCTTCGGAAGCGACCCCGTTCATGTATCTGCATTCAACTGTGTATGTTGTGTCCTGCGCACCGTCATTGGACAGATGACGTGCTTTCTTTGCGCTTCTGCTTGTCAGGCTTTGCTCGATCGCGTCCAGAACCTGCGGCTGTCGCAATATGGTCGCAAAATGACGTCCAACGATGTTCTGGCCCAGAAGTGACGTTGCATCCGTGTTCGCGGCAATGATCCGTTCGGTCTGATCCACCATCAGCGCCGGCAGCGGGATCGCAAGAACAATGTCCTCAAGAACGTCTTCGGTCATGCGTCAAAACCCACTCATTCCGTGGCGTCAAAGCGCAAGTTTCAGGGTTTCGCGGAATTTGCGCATGTTTTCCTGATAGTGCAGCGCACTGAACGTGATCCTTTGGGCTGCGGCCTCATCCAGCTGACGCACGACCTTGCCCGGCGATCCCATGACAAGCGAATTGTCGGGGATTTCCTTGCCCTCGGTGATCAGGGCCCCTGCTCCGATCAGACAGTTCCGGCCGATCTTTGCCCCGTTCAGGACGATTGCGCCCATTCCGACCAAAGTGTTTTCGCCTATGGTACAGCCATGCAGCATCACCTTGTGGCCGATGGTGCAATTTCGACCAATCGTCAGGGGAAAACCGGCATCGATATGCATCACGCAGTTTTCCTGAACGTTGCTGCCCTCGCCGATCCGGATTTCTTCGTGATCCGCGCGAATCGTGCAGCCGAACCACACCGAGGCCCCCTGCTCCAGCACAACCTTGCCAATCAGATTGGCATCCGGCGCGACCCAGGTGTCGTCGTGAATGTGCGGAGCGTGCTCGCCCAAAGCGTAAATGGTCATGACAGTCCCTCGAATTCTCTCTGCAACTTGCGGACGTGCTGTTGCAACCTGGGTTGCTGAATGCGACGCATCCGTTCCGCGCTGACGATGGTTTTCAGCTTTTCTTCGGTTGCCTCGAGGTCATCGTTGATCAGGACGTAGTCGTAATAGCCCCAGTGGCTGATTTCATCCCAGCTTTTGAGCATTCTACGGGCGATGACGTCATCACTGTCCTGCCCGCGTGTTTCCAGCCGGCGGCGCAGCTCGGGGATGGACGGCGGCAGAATGAAGATCGACAACGCGTGTTTGCCCAGATCCGAGTTTCGGATCTGCACTTCACCCTGCCAGTCGACGTCGAACAATACGTCCTTACCGGCATTGATCGAATTTTTGACCGGCTCGGCAGGCGAACCATAGAAGTTTCCGAATACATGGGCGTGTTCCAGCATCTGCCCATCAGCGACCTGCTGTTTGAACTCGTCCTCGGACAGGAAGAAATACTCGCGCCCATGCTCTTCCCCGGGGCGCGGGGCACGGGTCGTCGCCGAGATCGAGAATTCCAGATCCGTATCCCAGGCCATCAGCCGTCTGGCCAGGGTCGATTTGCCCGCTCCGGACGGAGAAGACAGGATGATTAGTAGGCCTCGGCGGTCCGCCATGTCAGTCGTTCCCATTCTTATTCCACATTCTGCACTTGCTCGCGCATCTGATCGATCACCGCTTTCAGTTCCAGCCCGACCGATGTCAGGTCCGAGCTTTGCGCCTTGGAACACAGCGTGTTGGCTTCGCGATTGAACTCTTGCATCAGGAAATCCAGCTTGCGGCCCACGGCCCCGTCCTGTGCCAACAACTCACGAGCGGCCGCCGCATGCGCGGTCAGGCGGTCGATTTCTTCGGTGATATCCGCCTTGACCGCGATCATCGCAAGCTCTTGCGCGACACGATCGGGATCCGCGCCCTGCGTATTCTCCAGCACCCGCGCGAGATTCTCGCGCAGCCCCTCGGTCATCTTGTCCTTGCGTTGCTCGGCAATCTCTGCGGCCTGCGCCGTCAGCTCCGCGACCTGATCCAGTTGCGTGTTCAAGACAGCGGCCAAAGCTGCCCCTTCGGCTTTGCGCATATCTATGAACGCCGCCAGAAGATCTTTGAATTCGGACGTTAGATGAGCAACAAGCGGAGCCGGATCGTCGGCCTCGGTTCCTGCATCCATCATCCCCTTGAGCGCCAAAAGATCTGACGCACGCGACGGCGCAAGCGTGATGCCGCGCGCAGCTGCCCGCGCTTCAGTTCGCTCAAGAGCCGTCAGGGCCGCAGCCATCGCGGTTTCGTTCAAGGCCAGTTCCGGGGCAGAATCCTCGCGGTTCAAGCGCATCGACAGGGTCACGTTTCCCCGGCTCAGGGATTTGGACAGGGACGCCCGCAACGCGACTTCGAGGCCGGTCAACCAGTCGGGCACGCGCAGACGCATGTCCAGCCCCTTGCCATTTACGCTGCGAAGTTCCCACGACCAACTGTGCGGGCCGAAAGTTCCCTTCCCCGCGGCAAACCCGGTCATGGATCTGATCATGATGGCCCTTTCCTGTTCCCCTGCTGTTTCGAGCATGTGCCGCACCTAATGCCATTGACTGGTGCAGAGCAAGAGTTTGCTGACGACGCAATTGTTTGGCGCAAGTTAACCATTCGTTAAAGAATTGCTCCAAAATTGAATTAACCCGAGTCAAAATGCCTATAGCAATGGTTTGCGGGCCGCAGATGCTTCCAATGTGTTGCATTTTATGAAAAAGGCGGCCAATTGACGGTAGGGTGATGAAAATGAAAACCTTTTTCGGGATAGGTTCCGGGTCAGAATTTGGAAAGATCGTCGCAATGGATCGCTTTGACAGTGGGCGCAGCCTATCGCCGATCCGCCAGGCCGAGGCGTATTGGACCGCATTGTTGAGCGGCGACAGCGTGCCGATGCGGTCTCAAATCGACCCGCGCGGTCTTGAGAATGTTCTTGAATATACGTTCATCCTGGAACGCATCGCACCCGGCCTGGCCCGTTTTCGTCTGGCAGGCAGTCATCTGAACGCGCTTGCAGGTATGGAAGTGCGGGGGATGCCGTTGACCGCGTTTTTTCAACCCGATGCCCGCGCGCAAACCAAGGATGTACTGGAACAGGTATTTGCGTCCCCCGCTGTTGCCGAATTGAGTCTGAACTCGGGCGGGACGTTGGGATGTACCCGGATGCAGGCCCGGATGATCCTTCTACCGCTGAAAAGTGACCTTGGGGATGTCAGTCGTATTTTGGGGGTCATGATCGCCGATGGCGCAATCGGCAAGACACCGCGCCGGTTTACTCTGACCGATACGCGGATCAAACCGGTTTCTGAAATTCAGGTGCCCGCGCCCACACTGCGCCGGCCTGTGGAAGGTTTTGCCGAGGAACAACGCGAATTCAAACGCTCTGCAAGCCATCTTCATCTGGTGGTGTCTCGCGACGATTGAGACCCGCCGATTACCTTGAGCGGAAACAGCGGGCCGATGGCCCGCTGTTGTCAGTGTTTCAGATGTGCTCAGCTTACCGCGCGTTTTGAGCCGTTGCGGCGCAGGTTGGTCAGCTCTTCCGCCACCAGGAACGCAAGTTCCAGCGACTGCGACGCGTTCAAGCGCGGATCGCAAGCGGTGTGGTAGCGGTCCGACAGGTCCTCTTCAGTCACGGCACGTACACCGCCGGTGCATTCGGTCACATCCAGCCCGGTCATTTCGAAATGCACGCCACCGGGGATGGTTCCCTCGGCCTGATGCACTCCGAAAAAGTCACGCACCTCGCGCAGAACAGAATCGAACGGGCGGGTTTTATAGCCCGTGGCCGATTTGATCGTGTTTCCGTGCATCGGGTCGCAGACCCAAGTGACCTTGGCGCCCTCTTCCTTGACCGCCTTGATCAGACGCGGCAGATGCTCGCCCGCCTTGCCCGCACCGAAGCGCGCGATCAGGGTCAGGCGCCCCTCTTCGTTGTCGGGGTTCAGCTTGGACATCAGAACTTTGAGGTCCTCGGCCGTGGTGGTCGGGCCGCATTTCAGACCGATCGGATTCAGAACCCCGCGGCAGAACTCGACATGCGCGCCGTCGGGCTGACGGGTGCGGTCGCCGATCCAGATCATGTGACCAGAGCCAGCCAGCCAGTTGCCCGAGGTGGAATCCAGACGCGTCAGTGCCTCTTCGTATTCAAGCAGCAGCCCTTCGTGGCTGGTGTAGAATTCGACGGTCGAGAATTCATGGGTTGTTTCCGCAGTGATTCCAGCGGCTTCCATGAAGTCGATGGTGTCCTGAATGCGATCGGCAACCTCGGAATATTTCTGAACGTCCTGTTCATCCGCGAAACCCAAAGTCCAGGCATGCACGCGGCTCATATCCGCGAAGCCGCCGGTCGAGAACGCACGCAGCAGGTTCAGCGTCGCCGCCGCTTGCGTGTAGGCCTGCAACATCTTGTTGGGATTCGGAATCCGGGCTTCGGGCGTGAAGGCCAATTCGTTGATGATGTCGCCGCGGTAGCTTGGCAGTTCCACACCATTCACGACTTCGGTCGGGGCACTGCGTGGTTTGGCAAATTGCCCGGCCATACGACCGACTTTGACCACTGGCACCTTGGCGCCATAAGTCAAAACCATCGCCATTTGCAGCATCACCTTGAACGTGTCACGGATCGCATCAGCGCTGAATTGTTCAAAGCTTTCAGCGCAATCCCCACCTTGCAGAAGGAAGGCCTCGCCGCGCCCGGCGGCACCCAGATGCTGTTTGAGACGCCGCGCCTCGCCGGCAAAGACCAGCGGGGGATACTTTGAAAGCTGAGCCTCGACCTTGGCCAGCGCGGCCGCGTCGGTATAATCTGGCATCTGAACCCGGGGCTTGTTGCGCCAGTTCGATTTTTGCCATTCGGTCATAGCTTTGATCTCCGCTGAAGTTTTCAGGTGGTCTCTATACAAAATGCAATGAAGAGTGACCATATCCCATTTGCGCCTCTTGACGACGTAAACAAGCTTTGATCATGGTGGCTGTCAAATCTGCTGCTGGATAATCAACTGACCAGCAGCGAAGCAAGGACATCTCGCCATGCAAGAGCAACGCCAAGTTGTCACGGTGGAAGACACTGCGGCCCCACCCCGGAATTTCGTGTTTGTCCTTTTGGACAAATTCTCGCTTCTGTCCTTTGCTTCGGCGCTTGACAGTCTGCGCATCGCCAACCGCATGGCAAACAGACAGCTTTACACCTGGAAGCTGATGGGAGAAGGCGGAGAGACGGTAACCTGCTCGGCCGGGACCGAGTTCAAGCTTGACAGTGATCTGGTAGAGCTGCAGCGAGACGACGTTGTTCTGATTTGCGGTGGTGTGGACGTTCAGGCGGCCACCAGCAAGCGCGTGCTGAACTGGCTGCGGCGCGAAGCCCGAAGGGGATTGCGGATCGGTGGCCTCTGCACTGCGGCCTATACTCTGGCAAAGGCCGGGTTGCTGGACAACAGGAAGGCAACGATCCATTGGGAGAACTCTGACAGTTTCATCGAGGAATTCGATGAGGTCGAACTGACCAAAGCCGTCTTTCAGATCGATGGCAGCCGCATGACGACTGCGGGCGGCACCTCGTCGATTGACCTGATGCTCAAGCTGATTGCAGATGACTATGGCGAGGATCTGGCCAACGCGGTGGCGGATCAGATGATCTATTCCTCGATTCGAACCGACCAGGACACGCAGCGCCTGTCAACTCCGACCCGAATCGGTGTGCGGCATCCGAAGTTGAGCCAGGTTATCCTGATGATGGAGAAAAACATCGAAGAGCCGATCTCGCCCTCGATCCTTGCCAAGGACGTGGGTATGTCAACCCGCCAGCTGGAGCGTCTGTTCCGCCGGTATCTCAGCCGTTCCCCCAAGCGCTATTACATGGAACTGCGCCTGCACAAGGCCCGCAACCTGCTGATGCAGACAGACATGAGCGTCATCAACGTGGCGCTGGCCTGTGGTTTCGCCTCGCCCAGCCATTTCTCGAAATGCTACCGGGCGCATTACAACACCACGCCCTATCGCGAGCGTGGTGCGCAAAGTGGAAGACTGTCAGTCTAAGGCTCAGCGTCAAAGCTCTTTGACGAAATAGTGCAAGTACGGTCGGAGCATGGGCTGATCTTTGTAGGTTGTTGTCTCGATCGGAGAGTCCAGTTCCACAAACCCGAGCTTGGGATACAAAGACCTCATTTCCACATTTGGGGTGAGTGTATCTGCGATTAACCGCTTCAGCCCCATAGCTCTGGCGGCTTGTTCTCGTGCTTGAATCAATGCGCGCCCGACTCCGGTACCCCGAGCGTCTTCGGTTACAAATACACGTTTCAACTCGCCGGTAGACTGATCAAACCGTTTCATCATTCCACACCCCACGATTTTGCCACCTCGGTTTCTTGCGACGATTAGGCATCCGTTCGGAGGCATGTAGTCATCCGTGTTCGCCCAGAATTCCTCAAGTGCGCTTTGCGGTGCGGAAGGATCCAATTCGAACCCCATACCCTGCATTCTTTGAGCGATAAGAGCATAATATTGCTCCAAAATAATATTCAGCTCGGTTCTTGGCGGGATACTTGTGCACAATTCAATGTCGAAATCACTCATTGATATCCCCTTAACCGTGTAACCTGTTGGACAGAGTGACTGCGACGATGGAAACGCGCAAATGGAATTGTAAAGTCTGCCGGCACGCTTCGTATGTCACTGTTTGACAGACATCCTGTAAACCGCGCCCTGCCCGACTGAAATGAACCAGATCGCCCCATCCGGGGCCTGCACGATGTCGCGGACTCGTTCGGTCTCGGGGCCCTTGATCTGCTCGACCTTGCGCAGCGGATCTCCAGACAGCCGCGCGATATAGTCGAATTTCAGCGAGCCTACGAAAATGTCGCCCCGCCATTCTGGAAACATGTCGCCGGAATAGACCATCAACCCCGACGGCGCGATAGACGGGTCCCAGTACAGGCGAGGCTGTTCCATACCGGGCTTGCTGGTGCCCTCGCCAATCTTCTCTCCGGAATAATGTGTGCCGTACGAGATAACCGGCCAACCGTAATTGGCGCCGGGTTTGACGAGGTTAACCTCGTCACCGCCGCGCGCACCGTGTTCCGACACCCACAATCGGCCGCGCGCATCCAGATCGGCCCCCTGTGGGTTGCGGTGCCCATAGGTCCAGATTTCAGGTCGGATATCTGCCTGTCCGACGAAAGGATTGTCCGACGGCACCGAGCCGTCGCGTTTGATACGGATCACGGACCCTATTGCGTTCGAGCGATCCTGCGCCTGCGGCGCATCCCCTCGATCTCCGATGGTTACAAAAAGCGTGCCGTCATTGGCTTCTACAACACGTGAGCCGAAATGCCGCCCGCCTGATCCGCCGGGGGAAGCCTCGAAAATGACCCGCAGATTCGTCAGACGCGTGCCGTTCTTAGACAGGCGCGCGACGGTGACAGCCGTGCCTGCGCCACCCTTTTGCGGTTTTGAAAAGGTCAGAAAGACCTCGCGGCTTTGATTGAAATCGCGCGGGATCGTGATGTCCAGCAATCCGCCCTGCCCCGAAGCTGCAACCTTGGGAACGCCGGATATGGCTTTCGCCTCTCCGTCCTTAACATACAGCAGGTTTCCGTCCCGTTCGGTGACAAGAAAACTGCCGTCAGGCAGGATGCCGACGGCCCAGGGCGTATCCAGCCCGCCTGCCACTTCGGTGATTTCAATATTCCCGACCGAGGTCGACAACGCCTGTGCCAAGGCGCTTTGAGCGCCAAAAGTGAAGAACAGAATCGCGGCAGCTCTGAGCATGTTGACCCCTCTCCGGACAATCTTGGGCAAACCCTAACAAAACAGATAGATTTCCGATCGATAAAGGCACGATTGCGTTAGGACTTTTCTTTTCCGGGCAGCTTGCCTAGGTTCGTGGCCAGAACGAATACGTTCACAATAGGGAGTAACCATATGAAAAAGCTGCTTACAGCAACTGCAGCATCCGCTTTGCTGGCCGGACCTGCGCTGGCCGAAGACATTACGCTTGGTGTTTTGTTCGGTTTCACCGGCCCAATTGAATCGCTGGCACCCGCAATGGGTTCGGGCGCTGAATTGGCGATGGCGGAAGTCACCGAATCCGGAAAACTGCTGGATGGATCCAAAGTGACCGCATCGCGCGCCGACACCGGCTGCATTGATAACGGTCTGGCCACTTCGAACGGCGAACGCATGATTGCCGACGGTGTTGCCGGCATCATTGGCGGCGATTGCTCGGGCGTGACCGGTGCGATCCTTCAGAACGTCGCGATTCCGAATGGCATGGTCATGATCTCGCCCTCGGCGACCTCGCCGGGCTTGTCGACCATGGAAGACAACGGCCTGTTCTTCCGCACCGCGCCTTCAGATGCGCGCGAAGGCCAGGTGATGGCGGATATCCTGAAGGATCGCGGCATCAACTCGATCGCTCTGACCTATACCAACAACGACTACGGCAAGGGTCTGGCGGACGCGATCCAAACCTCTTTCGAGGCAGCAGGTGGTGAAGTGACCATCGTTGCAGCGCACGAGGATGGCAAAGCCGACTATTCGGCTGAAGTTGGTGCTCTGGCCTCGGCCGGTGGCGACATTCTGGTCGTTGCGGGTTATCTGGATCAGGGCGGTCTGGGCATCATCCAGTCGGCGCTGGACAGCGGTGCGTTTGACACCTTTGGCCTGCCCGGCGGCATGATCGGTGACTCGCTGCCGGCCAATGTCGGCCCCGACCTGAACGGTTCTTTCGGTCAGATCGCCGGTTCGGGCGGTGAAGGCGCCGAGAAGTATTTTGCTATGGCCGAGGCAGCAGGCTTCGACGGTTCGTCGCCCTATTCGCCCGAATCCTATGACGCTGCGGCTCTGTTCATGCTGGCCATGCAGGCTGCCGGATCGACCAATCCGGCCGAATATGGCGGCAAGATCATAGACGTCGCCAACGCTCCGGGCGAAAAGATCTATCCCGGCGAACTGGCCAAGGGTCTGGAATTGCTGGCAAACGGTCAGGACATCGACTATGTCGGTGCGTCCGGTGTTGAGCTGATCGGCCCCGGCGAAAGCGCGGGTTCCTATCGTGAGATCGAAGTGACCGACGGTGAAAACAAGACCGTCAACTTCCGTTGATTGATCGCCAAAAGCTATGAATGCAAGCAGCCCGGGCCTTGTGTCCGGGCTGTTTCAATGAAAAAAGACCGCACCCGGCAAACGGGGTCGAGACAACAGCGCCGAACAGGCGGCAAGGGGAAAAGATGATCGTCGTCGAGGACGTGCACAAGCATTTCGGCGGATTTCATGCGGTGGACGGGGCATCGCTGGAAATCCAGAAAGGGTCGATCACCGGCCTGATCGGGCCCAACGGGGCAGGAAAAACCACTCTGTTCAATGTGATCGCAGGTGTTCTGCCGCCGACCAGCGGCAAGGTGGTGATGGACGGCGAGGATATCACCGGTCTGCCCCCGCATGAACTGTTCCACAAGGGTCTGTTGCGCACGTTTCAGATTGCACATGAATTCCCGTCTATGACCTGCCGCGAAAACCTGATGATGGTGCCCGGCGCGCAATCAGGCGAGTCGCTGTGGAACACGTGGTTTGGCCGCAAGCGCATCGCTGATGAAGAACGCGCGTTGAAGGCCAAGGCCGATGAGGTGCTGGAGTTTCTGACGATTGAACATCTGGCCGACCACAAGGCGGGTCAGGTCTCGGGTGGTCAGAAAAAACTGCTGGAGCTGGGCCGCACGATGATGGTGGACGCCAAGATCGTGTTTCTGGACGAGGTCGGCGCGGGTGTGAACCGCACCCTGTTGATGACCATTGCCGACACGATCCTGCGCCTGAACAAAGAGCGCGGCTATACCTTCGTCGTCATCGAACATGACATGGATTTCATCGGCAAGATCTGTGATCCAGTCATCTGCATGGCTGAAGGCAAGGTTCTGGCCGAGGGTACCTTGGACGAGATCAAGGCGAACGAGCACGTGATCGAAGCCTATCTGGGCACCGGCCTTAAGAACAAAGACAAACTGGAGGCAGGCGCGTGAGCGACAACCCCTATCAGGATGACAAGGGCAACAAGGACGCCTCGATCACCAATCCGCACGGTGTCGGCACCATGACGCCGGCCCATCGCAAAAGTGGTGCGACGCATAAGGTCGGGGGCGGCCCGTTTCTGATCGGCGACACCATGACGGGTGGCTACGGCAAAGGGCCCGACATCCTGCATGATTGCACCATCGCGGTGGACAAGGGTGAAATCGCAGTCATCGTCGGCCCCAACGGTGCGGGAAAGTCTACGGCGATGAAAGCTGTGTTCGGGATGCTGGATGTCCGTTCAGGGTCTGTGCGTCTGGACGGCGAGGATATTACAAACCTCACCCCGCAGGATCGGGTCATGCGTGGCATGGGCTTTGTGCCGCAGACACAGAACATCTTTACCTCGATGACGGTGGAGGAAAACCTGGAAATGGGCGCCTTCATCCGTCGCGACGACATCAGCCAGACGATGGAGCAGGTCTATGACCTGTTCCCCATCCTCCGCGACAAGCGCAATCAGGCCGCCGGAGAACTGTCGGGCGGACAACGCCAACAGGTCGCCGTGGGCCGCGCCCTGATGACCCAGCCCAAGGTGCTGATGCTCGACGAGCCTACGGCAGGTGTTTCGCCGATCGTGATGGATGAACTTTTCGACCGGATCATCGAAGTGTCCCGCACCGGCTTGCCGATCCTGATGGTGGAACAGAACGCCCGCCAGGCCTTGGAGATTGCCGACAAGGGATATGTTCTGGTTCAGGGGCGCAATGCCTATACCGGAACGGGCAAGGAACTGCTGGCCGACCCCGAGGTGCGAAAGTCGTTTTTGGGCGGCTGATCGACGCTTTTCAATGGCAGATTTTCATGTGGGGCCAGTCGAGATTCTCGGCTGGTCCTTTTGCTTGATCGCAATGCGCAAAATTGAAGGCCAGAACGTGGCAACCGGTGCTTCAAACCGAGGATCAGGACATGAGAACCTTTATTAGGTATCTGAAAAATATCAATTAATCTCCTGCGGGCCGTTGCGGAAAAAAGACTTTGAAAACGCGCCGAATGCCAATCTGCTGCTTTAATCAGGCCCAATTTCAAAAATATCGCTGCGCCCGAACACCTAAACCAATCCCCGAAACGCGCCCCGGTTGGGGACACAAGAATTGGAAGTCAAAATGAAAAAATGGATGATCGCCGCCCTGGCCGCACAACTGGCAACCGGTGCCGTCGCTCAGCAGCGCGAATTTGTGTGTACATCGGAAATTGATGGAACCGAGTATCGGCTGACACGGTTCGAAGGTGCGCAAAAGGGATCGGTCAAGTTCGGTGACACGACCGGGGATGCGCAGGTGTTTCCGGGGCTGAACAACTTGACGTTCATCCTGACGACCGAGCAGCATGTCATGACGTTCTTCGTCAAAAGCCCGGATCTGTCCTACAACCTGTCCATCCGCCGCCCGGTTCTGCAAAATGATCGCGGCCAATGCACGGAAACCGGTGCCTAGACCCGCGATCTTTCATGATTTCGGACCGCGCCCCTCAGTGTGGCGCGGTCTTTTTCTTTGGGGAAGAACCAAGGGGCCTCTGCCAGCGTGTCCGAAGCCTGCCAAGCGGCATAAAAACATGCATAAAGCCCTAAAAATCATGTTCCAAATTGTTGTGTCTTTCGTCGGCGTCGTGCCATAAAGCCGCACCCGGACAGTGAGAAGAAATAATGGATCTACTCAACGCGCTTGTTGCGCTTGCGAATTTTGTGTTGGTTCCAGCGGTCGCTTATGGCAGCCAACTGGCATTGGGCGCGCTTGGCGTGACCCTGATCTACGGCATCCTGCGGTTTTCGAACTTTGCCCATGGTGACACCATGGCCTTTGGCGCGATGGTCGCCGTACTGGTCACATGGGGGTTGCAGGCCGCCGGAATCAGCTTTGGACCGTTGCCAACCGCCCTGCTTGCCCTGCCCTTTGCCATCCTGGGCTGTATCGTGCTGGTGCTGATCACCGACAGGCTGGTCTACAAATTCTACCGTGAACAAAAGGCAAAGCCCGTTATTCTGGTGATCGTCTCCATGGGCGTGATGTTCATCATGAACGGCCTTGTCCGGTTTATCATCGGGCCGGATGACCAACGGTTTTCGGATGGGGCTCGGTTCATTGTTTCGGCACGCGATTTCAAGGCGATGACCGGTCTGCGTGAGGGTCTGGCCATCAAGACGTCGCAAGGTATCACGGTGATCGTGGCCGTTGTTGCCGTGGCGCTGCTGTTCTGGTTTCTGAACAAGACGCGCACCGGCAAGTCGATGCGGGCCTATTCGGACAATGAGGATCTGGCGCTGTTGTCAGGCATCAACCCGGAACGTGTGGTGATGATCACATGGATCATCGTTGCGGCGCTGGCCACAACTGCTGGCGTTCTTTACGGGCTGGACAAAAGCTTCAAACCCTTCGTCTATTTCCAGCTTCTGCTGCCGATCTTTGCCTCGGCCATCGTGGGTGGTTTGGGCAATCCTCTGGGCGCCATCGCAGGCGGGTTTATCATCGCGTTTTCCGAAGTGACGATAACATACGCTTGGAAGAAGGTGCTGACCTATGTGTCGCCTGAAAGTCTGGCGCCGTCAGGTTTGGTCCAGCTCCTCTCGACCGATTACAAGTTCGCGGTCAGCTTTGTCATCCTGCTGATTGTGCTTCTGTTCAAGCCCACGGGACTTTTCAAGGGAAAGGCCGTATGACCGACTCTGTCAAAAACACGCTGCTGTTCGCAATTGTCGGCGGCCTGATCCTGTTGACCGGTTTCACGCAAAGCTGGAACACCGCGATCCTGATCCTGAATATGGGGCTGATTTCCGCCATCATGGCGATCGGTGTAAACCTGCAATGGGGTTTTGCCGGTCTGTTCAATGTGGGCGTGATGGGCTTTGTCGCCTTGGGCGGTCTGGCCGTCGTACTGGTTTCAACGCCGCCCACGCCCGGTGCTTGGGCTGCCGGAGGTTATGGCATCGTTCTGTCTTTGCTGCTGGGTGCCGCGACAGTGGTTGCCGCCGTTCTGGTGGCAACAAAGCTGCCGAAAGGCCGTGTGCAAACCCTGACGATCATCGCCGTTCTTGTCGTGGGCTTTTTTGTCTATCGCGCGGTGTTCGATCCCAGCATTGCGGCGGTCGAGGCCATCGACCCGGCAATTGCCGGCAATATCGGAGGTTTGAATCTGCCGGTTCTGCTGGCCTGGCCGGCGGGTGGTTTGCTGGCGGCGGGTGCTGCGTGGCTGATCGGTAAAACGGCGCTGGGCCTTCGCTCGGATTATCTGGCGATTGCCACATTGGGGATCGCCGAAATCATCATCGCCGTCATGAAAAACGAAGACTGGCTGGCCCGGGGCGTCAAGAATGTCTACGGCATTCCTCGCCCGTCCCCCGTTGTGGGCTACGAAGTGGATTTGCAGAACGACCCGGCCTTTCTGGCGCGGGCCGAATGGTTGGGGTTGGACCCCGTCACCGCGTCCACCCTCTCGGTCAAACTCGGCTATTCGCTGCTGTTCATGATAGTACTTCTGGTTCTGCTCTGGATGGCACAGATGGCGCTGAAAAGCCCGTGGGGCCGGATGATGCGCGCAATCCGTGACAATGAAGTGGCGGCTGAGGCCATGGGCAAGGATGTCACCCGTCGTCATCTGCAAATATTCGTACTGGGTTCGGCCGTTTGCGGTATCGCGGGTGCGATGATGACAACGCTGGACGGCCAGTTGACGCCAAGCGCGTATCAACCGCTGCGCTTTACCTTTCTGGTCTGGGTGATGGTGATCGTGGGTGGTTCGGGCAACAACTTCGGGGCCGTTCTGGGCGCATTCCTGATCTGGTTCCTGTGGGTTCAGGTTGAACCGATCGGGTTGTGGCTGATGAATGTCATTACCGCCGGCTTGCCGGACGGAAGTGCATTGAAAGCCCACCTGCTGGACAGCGCTGCACATATGCGCCTGTTCACGATGGGTCTGATCTTGTTGATTGTTCTCAGATTCAGCCCAAGAGGGCTGATCCCAGAGAAATAGATCACTTCCACCTTCAATAAGCGAAACCGCGCCTCTCATCCGGCGCGGATTCTTGATTCTTAACGATTTTTTGAATAAACGAACACACCGCAGTGTTTTCTTTTTGCGGTATGTCGCCGGCACTCACATCCGTCTACGCAGATCTGTAACGATCATTTACACGTTTTGAAAAGAGTCAAAAATGAAAGCACCACGGTTCAAGACACTGCTTCTGTTTCCGGTTGTTGCCATCGTAACAACCGCCTGCATTCCCACTCCGGAAGAACTTGAAACAACTCCCGTCAAGGTTCAAACGCCCAAAGGTGTCGTAACTTGTCAGCTATACCGTCACGACCGGGTGACCTGGGACCGGGCGATTGACTTCCCGGCTTCAAAAATGTCCGTGCCGGAGGCTGACGCCTACTGCCGTCAGGAAGGCCAGCGTCGTCTGAAGTAAACATTGCGGCGCCCATCATGGGCGCCGTCCCGTCATCTGTTGCGGAACAATCCACCCAGAATACCACGAACGATCCGGCGTCCGGTCGTTCCTTTCAGTTCTTTAATCACCGCGTCGGTCATCGCCGATGCAAACGTGTCTTTCCTCCGTTGCACCCGGGACGAGGATCTGCCAACCCGGCTTCCTGAAAATCTGCGAGCCGAAGAATACTCTCGTTCCATCGGTGATTGTGCCTCCAGCACTTCATCGGCCTCTGCCTGTTCAGCGGCCTTAGCGGCGGCCTCAGCCCGAGCCTGAAGGATTTCAAAGGCCGATTTTCGATCAATACCATCGTCATATTTAGACGCCATCGGCGAGGCATCGAGAATGGACCGCCGCTGGGCATCAGAAATGGGCCCCAACTGGGATCCCGGCGGACGAATCAATGTGCGCTCGACAATTCCGGGAACACCTTTTTTCTGCAGCATCGACGTGACAGCCTCACCAACGCCCACCTCACGAATTGCGGCTTCGGTGTCGAAGGCGGGGTTTTCGCGATAGGTTTCCGCCGCCAGACGCAGGTTCTTTCGGTCACGCGCCGTGAAGGCCCGCAAAGCATGCTGAACGCGATTGCCCAACTGCCCCAGAATATCCTCGGGAATATCGGCGGGATTCTGGGTGATGAAATAGACTCCCACGCCTTTGGACCGGATCAGGCGCGCAACCTGTTCGACCTTGTCCACCAGCACTTTCGGAGCACCGTCAAACAACAGATGCGCTTCGTCGAAGAAGAACACCAGCTTGGGTTTGTCAGGATCACCGACTTCGGGAAGTTCCTCAAACAATTCGCTCAGCAGCCACAGCAGGAATGTCGCATAAAGCCGTGGCGCGGCCATCAGTTTGTCCGAAGCAAGGATGTTCACCATCCCCTGCCCGTTTTCATCGGTGCGCATCAAATCGGACAGATCCAGCGCGGGTTCGCCAAACAGCTTTGTTCCGCCCTGATTTTCCAACACCAGCAATCGCCGCTGGATCGCACCGATCGAAGATGTCGATACATTGCCATATCGCAATGAAAGCTGGGCCCGGTTCTCGCCGATCCAGACCAGCAGCGCCTGAAGGTCTTTGAGATCCAGAAGAGGCATTCCCTCTTCATCGGCCACGCGGAACGCGATGTTCAGGATGCCTTCCTGCGCTTCGCTCAATTCCATCAACCGGGACAGCAGCAAAGGGCCCATTTCAGTGACCGTCGTCCGCACCGGATGGCCCTGTTCGCCAAAAAGATCCCAGAACGCAACCGGGCAGGCAGAATAGGAAAAATCGTCGAACCCAATGCGTTTGGCACGATCCATAAATGCCTGATGCATTTTGTGCGCGTCGCTTCCGGGCAAAGCCAGGCCCGAAAGATCACCTTTGACATCGGACAAAAACACCGGAACTCCGGCTTGGGAAAAGCCTTCCGCGAGGATTTGCAACGTTACGGTCTTACCGGTCCCGGTGGCGCCGGCAATCAGCCCATGACGGTTCGCATATTTCAGCGCCAGTTCCTGCGGCTGGCCATAGCCTTCGCCTCCGCCACCCAAAAATATATTCTTGCCCATTAACATTGCCTTATGTTTCACCGATCCGTGACCAGCATACAAAGTTAACCTTTGACTGCGATAGTCAATTTGCCCCGCGTTTGTTTCCCTTACGTGGGGCAGACTTCCTCCCTGTCGACTGGCCGTGCCTTCGGGCACGGCTTTTTTGCAGGTTCGAATTTGGTTTCAAAGTTCTGACCGTAATATTAAAATTTGAGGATAGCTGTTGACCCGTCTGCGCCCCTTTCGTAGGGTTTGCGCATAAATAAGTCGGCCAGTCCGACGGGGAGAACCTTTTGGAAAAGAGAGCTGGCTTATACAGCTCTCTTTTTCTGTCTCAGGGCAGTTGGTTTCTGGTGTTCTGGCAAGAATCCGTTCACGTTCAGACATGGCGTTCTGTTAGTGCCTGACACCAGTTCAGAAGAGTGTTAAACGAAGCAAAAAGCTCAAGCATCAAGTCGAGGCATTCATGATCAAGAAAATCCTCTCGCTAAGTACAGTGGCGGCAATTCTTCTATGTGGCGCAGGATATGCGCAGGACACAACGACATCCGAACCGGACAACGGTCTCGATTTGGGTCAGGAAGGCCCGCGCCCCGGAGAACAGTTCGTCAAGGAAAAGTTCGGCGACTGGGACTTGTCCTGCATCAAGGCGCAGCAAGGCGAAGACCCGTGCGCCATCGTCCAGATTCTGAAGGGCAACCAGGGTGATCCGATAGCTGAGGTGTCGATTGGAAGACTGCCCGAGGGCGGCGCGGCAGTTGCATGGGCGAATGTGATCGTTCCGTTGGAAACACTGCTGCAAGCTCAGCTCGCCCTGTCCATCGATGGTGCGCCCCGCAAGTTGTACAACTATCATCATTGCCTGCCTGTTGGCTGCGTCGCACAGCTGGGCCTAAGCCAAGGCGATATCGATGCAATGAAAGCTGGCACCAAGGCGATCTTCTCGCTGGTTCCGGCCCGCTTCCCTGATCAGGTACTGGAGATGGAGATGTCGTTGTCCGGCTTTACGTCCGGCTATGACACTCTGACCGTCAACGCGAACTGAGGGTGCGTTTACGATTGTGCCGCCGCACCGATTGCGGCGGCGCTTCGCTGATTAAATTCGCTTCAACGCCAAAACCGCATTCAGCCCGCCGAAAGCAAACGCATTGCTGAGCGCGACGTCAACTTTGGCTTCCCGAGCCTCGTTCGGCACAACATCAAGCGCGCATTCCGGATCGGGTTCCTCGTATCCGATGGTGGGTGCAATCACACCGTCCCGCAGCGCCATGATACATGCCAAGAGTTCCACCGCGCCGGTTCCACCAATCAGGTGACCATGCATGGATTTGGTCGACGATATCATCAGGTCGTCAGCATGGGGCCCAAAAACATCCGCAACGGCGGCGCATTCGGTTTTGTCATTCGCGGCCGTCCCGGTGCCGTGTGCGTTGATATAGCCCACATCGCTTGCATTCAATCTGGCGTCGGCCAAGGCACCTGACATGGCCCTTGAAGCCCCTTGCTTGCTGGGCATCACGATATCGGCCGCATCCGACGACATGGCAAAACCAACGACTTCGCACATGATCTCGGCGCCACGGGCGCGGGCGTGCTCGTATTCCTCGAAAACAAAGATACCGGCCCCTTCGCCCTGTACCATTCCGTTGCGGTTGGCGCTGAACGGTCGGCACGCATCCTTGGACATGACGCGCAACCCTTCCCAGGCCTTGACGCCTCCAAAGCACAACATGGATTCAGATCCGCCAGTGATCATGACCGGGGCCATGCCGCTTCGGACCATCTGAAAGGCCTGTGCCATGGCATGGTTCGACGACGCGCAGGCGGTCGACACGGTGAAGCTGGGGCCTTTGAGATTGTGTTCCATAGAAACATGGCTGGCCGCCGCATTGTTCATGAGTTTGGGAACAACAAACGGGTGTACCCGGTTCTTTCCGTCCTCATAAACCGAGCGATAATTGTCATCCCAGGTCGATACGCCACCGCCGGCGGTCCCCAAAACAACACCTGATTTTGCGGCCAACTCTCCGTGAAACTCGATGCCGGATTGATCGATGGCCTCTTTGGCGGCGGTCAGAGTGAACTGAGTGAACCGGTCATACAGCGACATCTGCTGACGGTTGAACCGACCTTCAGCCTCAAAGCCGCGAACCTGCCCGCCGATTTTGATGGCCAACCGATCAACATCCCGAAATTCCAGTTCCGAGATGCCGCAACGGCCTTCGCGCATGGCTTCTAGGGTGTCAGGAACCGAATGGCCCAGTGAATTGATCGTACCTGCGCCGGTAATGACAACACGTTTCATGAGCGTCAGTCAGACCTTTTCCGACACGAGCTTTTCGATCCCGGCAATGATCGCAGCGACATTGGATATGTCAAAATCGTTGGCCTCGGGTTCGTTGGCGTTGAACGGAATTGAAATGTCGAACTCTTCCTCGATGGCGAAAATACTTTCGACCAGACCAAGGCTGTCGATTCCCAGATCTTCCAGCGTGCTTTCGGGCGTCACATCCGATGGCTCCAGCACGGCCTGCTCTGCAATGATTGCGATGACGCGGTCGCTGATGCTCATGTCGATCCCCTGATTTTCAGTTTGACGATGATTTAATCGCTTGGGGTCTGTTTGAAAACAGCCTTTTTCAGTGCCTCAACGTCGCGTGCCATTCGGGGCAGTCGCCGCTGCGCCTTGTAGACATCGGTATGGGTCTCCATTTTGATGCCTGGATACCCCATGATGACGCGCCCGGCGGGCACATTTGACAGAATCTTCGTGCCCCCGCCCGAAATGACGCCGTCCCCTATGAAGATATTGTCGACCACTCCGGTCTGGCCACCCAGAACAACGTTGTTGCCGATCTCGACCGAGCCGGACACACCCGTCTGACCGCACAGCAGACAATCCCGCCCGACGCGGGTGTTGTGCCCGACATGGACAAGATTATCCAGCTTGGTGCCGTTACCGATCCGCGTGTTGCGGATGGTTCCATTATCGACGGTGCAATTGGCGCCAACCTCGACATCGTCACCGATCTCAACCGCGCCCAAAGAGTGAATACGAAGCCAGCTTTGCGCCTTGGCGTCCCCTTGATCACCCAACGTTTCGCGGGCGCGCTCAGCGCCCGAAACCTCGGGCGTTACGAAACTGAACCCGTCGCCGCCAATCCTTGCACCGGGTTGCGCGATGAACCGATCCCCGATTTGTGCGCGCGCGCCAATACTAACCATTTCGCGCAACAGGGCCTGTTCGCCAAGAATAGCGTCCATTCCCACCACGCAGAGTGCACCGATGACCGAGCCCGAACCTATTCGCGTCCGAGCACCAACAACAGTCAGAGGTCCTATTGCCACATCTGGTCCAATTTCGGCCGTTGGATCGATCACTGCGGAAGGGTGAATGCCCGGTTCAATCCCTTGCCCGCGATCCAGCATTGCGGTGATCCCCGCCATCGCCATGCGCGGACGCTTCACGAAAATGGCCGCTCGCAACCCCATTGCCTGCCAATCCGCGCCTTCCCACAGAACGGCGGCGCGCGCTTCCCCTTTCGAAAGCGCTTCGGCGTATTTCGGTGACATGGCCATGGCCAGATCTGTTGGTCCGGCATCGCCCGGCTCGGCCGCCCGCACGATCGTCAGGCCACCATCGCCTTGGCATTCGGCACCCAAAGCGTCGGCGATTTGCTGAATGGTAAACTGCATCTCGGGCTTCCTTTTGGCAGGATTTGCCCTGTGCTTAACCCTGAACGTCCGGCAGGGCCACCCCTGCCTTTTGCAGGGCCTCCCAAATCTTGCGGTCCCGGCCATAGACATCGCGGCGATACTGCACCTCGCCTTTTGGCCCGACATATGCCGTTCTATAGATCAGATGAACCGGAACTCTTTGTTCCAAATCGACCTTGGTTTCCTTTCCCGTGTTCAGAACACGATGGAAGAATGCCTTGGGATCCTCTTCCTGTTTGGCCAGCAATGCATAGGCAAATTCGAAAGGCTGTGCCAGTCGGATGCAGCCGTGCGAGAACGCCCGAACCTCACGCGCGAACAGGCTTTTCTGAGGCGTATCATGCAGATAGATATTGTACTTGTTGGGGAACATGAACTTGACCAGCCCCAAAGCATTGCTTTTGCTGGGCGGCTGGCGCATCGCAAAAGGAAAGCTTCGCGCGGTGAACTGATTGAAATCAACCGCCCCGCGATTGACCTGCCGCCCCCTGCTGTCCGTGATCTGGATATGACCGACCGCGTTGGGGTTCGCTTTCAGCTTCGGAAGGTATTCCTTGGTGATGATCGAGCGCGGAACATACCAGCTGGGGTTTATCACCATATGTTCCATCACATCCGAGAACTCCGGGCTGCGGCGATCATGCGTGTTCTTGCCGATCACCGCACGGGTTTCAAACGTGACTTGCCCGTCATCCACGATCTTTGCCGAAAAATCTGTCTGGTTGACAAGAATATGACGTGCGCCGCGATCCCGAGGCAACCAGCGCTCTCGTTCCAGAGCAACATAAACAGCCTTGAGCCGGTCCACGGCGGGGCGATTCAACTCGGCAATCGTGCCCTTGCCTGCAACACCATCGGGTTCCAATCCATGCGCGATTTGAAAGGCCCTGATCCCTTCCAGCAGCGCGGCGTCGAAAGACGGGCTGGCCGATGGTTTCATGTAGCCCATCAACACCAGCCGATTGCGAAGCTTCACGACATTGGGCCCGGTATCTCCGTATTCCAGCTTGGTTTCCGGGACAGTCGCCCCCCAACCGCCTTGATCTACCAAATCCTGAAGCGCCAGTTTCTGCTTCATCAGAGCCCGGTACTGACGGGTTTGAGGAGCCAATTGCGCAAGATACGCGGCGCCATGTGTGTTCAGGGCGTTCAGATGCTCGGCCGCGCTACGACGATCCACCGACCGAACAAGCCCGTCGTCGATGTTTCCGGGCCGAAGAAAACCCGAGTACAATGCGTCGGCAAATTCTACGAAAACCCTGCTCAGTTCAGCCTCAACGGCGCCAAGGTCGCGTGTCGAGCGTGCATCCTGCATTTTCTGAATCAAGGATGAAACAGTGGCATCAGCCTGCGGCAGACCATGCAGATGCGCATGTGACAGTGCCTGGATCAATGCGGCCCGGCGTTGCATATGCTCATCGGATTCACCCACCCAAATCGGCGAAAACCCGTTTGTCCGGTAAAACTCTGCGATCTGCGATTCCCGCGGGGTATGTTCTGCAACTGCCATCTGAAACGCCGTGTTGTGCGCAGGTTCAGAAGTGGTGTTTGCCATACTGGCAGTGGCCGCAAAACAGGCGGCAAGCAGGATACTGGTACGGGTTCGGAAAACAGAAAGCATTGGATGGCCTTAGAATCAATGGCTTGGTTGGTGATACGTGCGTCGAACAACTATGAGTTTGACTGCGCAGACTTGTCTATTCACAAATTCCTTACCGAATTGCTTCTATTGTCGCCTGATGCGCGTTTGCATCGGCCCGGTGATGCGTAGCCCACACTTGCAAATATTCTGCGCTCGGCTGTGACATTTGCGCAAAAATCTGCCGAAAATTCCCCCTTGAAAAGGTGACTATGAAACACTTCTTGGCCGTCGAATCCGATTGTGTCATAAATTCCGCATCTGGGATGGGAAAAAATTAAGACAGCGCGCGTAACATCGTGCGCAGGCAGGAACAGTACGGGACGAACCAAAATGACCAAGAGCAGTTCCTCGGGCTTGACCCGACGTGCCCTATTGGGTGCGTTTGCAGCAACAGCAGTCGCAGCAGCACCCACCTACTCCAAAGCAGCAGGCTTTTTGCGCGGCGGCGGCGATATCCGTCGCATTCGCATGTATTCCGGTCGCACGGGCGAACGGTTGGACATGATTTATTGGGTCGATGGTAAATATATCAAGGACGCTGTCAAAGAAGTGAACCATTTCATGCGCGATTGGCGTACGGATCACGTAAAATCCATTGATTTACGCACGATTGATATCATGGCGGCATCACACAACCTTTTGGATGTCAACGAACCTTACATGTTGCTGTCGGGCTATCGCTCCCCCCAGACCAACGCCATGCTCCGCGCCCGCTCTCGCGGCGTCGCCCGGAAATCGCTTCACATGAAGGGACAAGCGGCAGACCTGCGCCTGTCTTCCCGCTCCGTCTCGCAGATGGCTAAGGCTGCTATGTCATGCCGGGCCGGCGGTGTAGGTCAATATTACGGGTCCAATTTCGTGCATATGGACTGCGGTGTCGTCCGCACCTGGCGCGGCTAAGACAGCGACTTTACGATCTCGGCTTATATGACAGGGGTTTGACTGGGGCGGCCAGTTACATCCCCGCGTCTCCCCCTCCGCCGCCGGCATCACCGCCTCCGGTGTCATTGCTGGATGCTGTCGCCGCAGTGGAATTGCTGGTCTCACGAGACTTTTCATCACCGACGTCAGTGGGAACACTGGAACCGGAAGCATTGTCGCTTTCTGAATCATCATCGCTTTCGGGTTCTTCATCATCGGTCAGCTTTCCAAGGATAAACGCCAGAATTACGGCGACCACGATCCATCCTAAAACGCTTGAAGCTGAAACCCCGGTAATCGCGCTACCCAATAGTGCTACAATCACGACAACGATTATCAGCTTCTTATTTGAAGAGATGACTTTCACATTCCTTCCTCCATTTGAGCTGACGCGCGCCAGCCTCGTTCGGAAAGTGTACATCAAAAAAACCACTGCTTGAGGGGGTAAGCCTCAAAATGATTGTCAGGATTGTTAGAGTGGTGGCAAGCGGGCGAAAAACGAAGGCGTGCAGACACTATCCATGGCCCGAAAAGGTATTCGCGTTGAAAATATCCCGAGAGGGGATCAGCCAGGACACCTTTCGTAGTTTCAACAGCAGATGCGGCTTGGAACTGTTGGAAGCAAAGATGCTTCGGGCGCTGGAAACCGAGAACGCGAAAGCAGAAGAATTCCTGGCCGGTCAGATGTTGAATGACGCTATTCTGCGGCATATCCTCGGACCAGCGCAGGACCCTTGTCCTTCATTAGCGACGGCCATGTGGCCTGCGAACTTCTGCCAATTCGGCGCAGAAGTTCCTGTTTTGCCAAAAAGCCTTAGAAATATGGCGATGGTGGCGCACCTGAGAGGATTCGAACCTCTGGCCTCTGCCTTCGGAGGGCAGCGCTCTATCCAGCTGAGCTACAGGTGCCTTGGCCGTTAGCTAACCTTGTTCCAATCCGGGTGCAACTGAAAATCGTGATTGTTGCACCCTCTTTGAAACCAAAATCAGGCGAAAAGATCATGCGCCAATTCAAGCGCTTCGATCAGTGTGTCGACCTCATCCGTCGTGTTATATAGACCAAAGCTGGCACGGCAGGTCGCCGTGACGCCCAGGTGATCCATAAGCGGGCCCGCACAGTGATGCCCGGCGCGGACGGCAACCCCTTTTTTGTCCAGAATCGTGGATACATCATGGGCATGGCCGGCCCCGTCCAGCGTAAAGCTGAAGATGGCTGCCTTGTCTGGCCGCGTGCCCTGAACCTGAAGCCAGTTGAGACCGTTCAGGCGCTGCATGGCATAGTCCCGCAGGCCGGATTCATGGGCGGCAATGTTGTCCATTCCCAAATCCATCATGTATTCCAGCGCAACGCCCAGGCCAATTGTTTGGACAATGCCGGGTGTTCCGGCCTCGAACTTCATTGGCGGGTCGTTGTAGATCACCTGATCCTTGCTGACCTCTTTGATCATGTCACCGCCACCGACAAAGGGGCGCATCTCGGCCATGCGTTCGGACTTGATGTAGATCGCACCCGACCCCGACGGGCCATACAGCTTGTGGCCGGTGATGGCGTAAAAGTCGCAACCGATGTCCTGCACGTTCACCGGCATATGCACCGCGCCCTGACTGCCATCGACCAGCACCGGTACGCCCCTGGCATGTGCACCTTCGGTGATGGCTTTGACATCCACGACGGTACCCAGAACATTGGAACATTGCGTCACGGCCACAAGTTTGGTTTTCGGGCCGATCGCATCGATCACCGCCTGCGGATCCAGCCCTCCGTCCGCGTCCACATCCACCCACTTCAGAACAACGCCCTGCCGTTCCCGCAGGAAATGCCAGGGCACGATGTTGGCGTGATGCTCCATGACGCTCAGGACGATCTCATCCCCGGCTTCCAGGCGCGGCATGGCCCAGCCATAGGCAACAAGATTGATTCCTTCGGTCGTTCCGGAATTCAGAACGATCTCATCCTCGTTCGATGCCCCCAGGAAACGGGCGATGATGCCGCGAACAGCTTCGTATTTCTCGGTCGACAGATTGGACAGATAGTGCAATCCACGGTGAACATTCGAATACTCTTCGGAATAGGCACGGGTCACCGCATCGATGACGACCTGAGGCTTTTGAGCAGACGCACCGTTGTCCAGATAGGTCAACGGCTTGCCATTCACCTGACGTGACAGGATCGGAAAGTCAGAGCGAATTTTCTGCACATCATACATGATACGGTTTTCCTAGACAGGCGCGGCCGGTGTTAAATACAGGACGAAGGGAACCGCAATCAGGGCTGACAACAGAATTACGGCGATAGACTTCCAAAGGGATCCGAATTGATGCGCTTCGTTCAGGAAATGAAGCGTGATGTAAAGGCTCAGGATCGCCGTCGCGAACAGCATCATCATCATCAGAAACGGCATCGTCAGGCTTAGAATAAGGGTCATGACCAGGGCGACGATTTGCAGGAACTGCAACCACACCGTCAGGACCATCAGATCTTCAAAGCTTGCTTTGCCGCCTATCGCTTTTCCAACGACGAAGAACGCGAGGATGCTCAGCAGCATTGCTCCGGCGGATCGCAGCAAAACAACGGGGATGCTTTCGGGAGGCGGTGCGATTTGACCTTGCGGCTCGGGCACCGACAAATCGATTCCCAACTGCACGAGACAGTTCAAAACCACTGCCAGCGCAAAGGCCAGCCACAACCCTTCCCGCCCCGGTTTCAGGGACAACAGCTGGCGGGCGGCTTGGTCGGGGCTTCTGATCGTCAGAACCGCCAGAGCGCCGAGGGAATTGATAGTCATGCAGCGGACCTTTGTACTTGTCTCAGACCGGATAACCAGAACCAGACAAAAACAGCAACCCAGACGACACCCACAATTGTCAAAGCGGGCCCGGGCCCGATGAACCCGGCAACCAGACCATTGAACAAGACCAGGGGGGCGGATGCCAACAACGCCCAGAACAGGGCCAGTCGTGCGCCATAAGCAGTGCCCTGCCCGCCCGTCATCCGCGCCGCCCAATACGAAATCAGCGCCAGCGTGTAGAAAAACAACGGCAGTATGAACACCGACCCCAGCAAAGCGCCGCCCAAAAGCATGTTCAGCTCGACGCCTTCAAGATGCGCTTTGCGGGCAAGGCTGGGCATTTGCGCGACAAAAGCCACCAAGCAAAACGCCATGACAAACACCAGCGCCCTGTCTTCCCGCTGACCCATTTCAAGAAGCCGGCGCACCACGCGCCCCGGCCCCCGGTATGTAGCCAATATGTCAGACGAGACGGCCATCAGCTACGACGCGCCAGCCACCCTTCCAGACGGCTTACGATCTCTTCCGCCAAGGCGCTGTCGTCGATCTCATCCACCGCTTCGGCAAGAAAGGCCAAAGTCAGCATGTTGGTTGCGTCCTTGACCGGCACGCCACGGGACCGCAGATAAAACAGCGCGGTTTCGTCGATCGCACCCGAGGTCGAGCCGTGCGAACACGCCACGTCATCGGCATAGATCTCAAGCTCGGGCTTGGCGAGGAATTGGCTGTCATCATCCAGAAGCAGCGATTGGCTGATCTGGTAACCGTCGGTCTTCTGGGCGCCTTCCTTCACGAGGATCTTGCCCTGAAACACGCCCGTCGCCCCGTTGCGCAGCACTTTCTTGAACACCTGACGGCTTTCGCAGTTTACCGCGTCATGGGTGATGAAAACCGTGTCATCATGATGGAAGTCTCCATCGCCAACACAGGCCCCGGCCACATGGGCGACCGCGTCATCGCCTGTCAGCTCAACGACCTGCTCATTGCGGGTCAGCACGCCATTCACTGTCAAAGTGAAGGATTTATAGACAGACTCCGTACCCAGACGGGTGAACATATGGGTCGCGGCCCGGCGTTCATGGTCCCTGCCCTGCGCGCGCACATGGTGCAGCGTGCCCTTGTCGGCGATGTCGATCTCCATGCATTTGTTGAAGCGTGACGCAGCCGGGCCGGTTTCCAGTATGGTGGCCTCGGCCCCGCTTTCCACGCGAATGACGTGGTGCAGGATCGCATCCGAGGTCGGCGACGCATGGCGATAGATCAGGTTGATCGGTTTGGACGGTTTGCCGGTGACATGAATGGCCACACCATCCGACGCAAAAGCCGTGTTCAGCGCCGCCAGCGGACGCTGGACCGGAGACTGACCGCGCGTCTCTAGCACGCCATACAGGTCTTTCGCCCAATGAATGTCCTTGCAGCAGATATCCTCGAGCCGGTCGATGGTCACGCCTTCCAGCGTCAGGTCGTCCGACTCTTCGGCGCTGAATTCACCGTCCACGAAGACGATGTTCAGCCGGTCGAGTCCGCTGAACATCAACGGCTCGTCATCGGCAAACACCGCAGCCGGAGGCGCGTCTGGCGAGACCAGAGTGTCCGGTTGAGTGTATTTCCAATATTCGTCACGCCGTCCGGGCAGACCAGTTTCCAGAACACGGGCCAGCGCGTCTTCGCGCGCGGCGCGGGTGCATCCCGCGTCGGGCATGGTCAAGGCAGACAGCCGGGCCTCGGTCGCGGTTTGTTTGACTTCGGGCAAGGCCATCAGTTCACCTCGGCAAGAATGTCGGCATAACCGTTGTTTTCAACCTCAAGCGCCAGATCTGGGCCTCCGGTTTTGACAATGCGGCCATCGGCCATGATGTGCACGACGTCGGGTTTGATGTGATCCAGCAGGCGCTGGTAATGGGTGATGACCAGGAACCCGCGACCTTCATCGCGCAGCGCATTCACACCTTCGGCGACCAATTTCATCGCATCCACATCCAGACCCGAGTCGGTTTCGTCCATGATGCACATCTTGGGTTCCAGCATGGCCATTTGCAGGATTTCATTGCGCTTTTTTTCACCGCCCGAGAAGCCTACATTGACCGGACGCTTGAGCATATCCGCGTCGATCTTCAGCGTCTTGGCCTTGGCACGCACTTCCTTGAGGAAATCCGCGGCGGACAGCTCGTCCTCACCCCGCGCCTTGCGCTGTGCATTCACGGCGGTGCGCAGAAAGGTCATGTTGCCCACGCCCGGAATTTCGACCGGGTATTGGAAGGCCAGAAACACGCCGGCAGCGGCGCGCTCTTCCGGTTCCATCTCCAGCAGATCCTCGCCATCCAGCGTGGCGGAACCCTCGGTCACTTCGTACCCGTCGCGGCCCGACAGCACGTAGCTGAGTGTTGACTTGCCTGACCCGTTCGGCCCCATGATCGCGTGTACCTTGCCGGCTTCAACCGTCAGGTCCACACCCTTTAGGATCTGCTTGTCTTCTTCTTCAAGCTTCACGTGCAGATTCTTGATTTCCAGCATTTTTTATCCTTTTGCGTATCGCAGGGGGGCACCGTGGCCCCGAAACCTTTTTATCCCAGCAACTTGCGGATCAGACGCGCGACGATCCAGCCCAGGATCGCCCCTCCGCCAACCGCCCAAACCGGGTTGATGAATTCCATGTGGTTGATGTTGACGTAAGCCATACCCACCAGACCGCCAAGAACCGGAAACGCGTAACCCAGCCAGGTCAGCACGTCTTCTTTCCGGATGCCGCTTCGTGACGCCCGCGTCATCAGCCAACCGACCCTTCCAGCGAGATTGCCACCAGTTGCTGCGCTTCCATGGCGAACTCCATCGGCAGTGCTTGCAGAACGTCCTTGCAGAACCCGTTGACCACCAAAGCCACGGCCTCTTCTTCATCCATGCCGCGCTGACGGCAATAGAACAGCTGATCGTCATCCACCTTGGATGTCGTCGCCTCATGCTCAACGCGGGAGGAGTTGTTCTTGACCTCGATATACGGAACTGTATGCGCGCCGCATTTGTCGCCGATCAGCAAGCTGTCGCACTGGGTATAGTTGCGGCTGTCCTTGGCCTTCGGGTGCATCGAGACCAGACCGCGATAGGTGTTCTGCGCCTTGCCCGCACTGATGCCCTTGGACACGATGCGCGACTTTGTGTTCTTGCCCAGATGAACCATCTTGGTGCCGGTATCGGCCTGCTGATAGTTGTTGGCAATCGCGATCGAATAGAACTCACCCTGACTTTCGTTGCCGCGCAGGATGCAGGACGGGTATTTCCACGTCACGGCCGAGCCGGTTTCGACCTGCGTCCACATCACCTTGGACCGGTCGCCCCGGCAATCGGCGCGCTTGGTCACGAAGTTGTAGATCCCGCCCTTGCCGTTCTCATCCCCGGGGAACCAGTTCTGAACGGTCGAGTATTTCACTTCGGCGTCTTCTTCGACAATGATCTCGACCACGGCCGCGTGCAGCTGCGCGGTGTCGCGCTGGGGCGCGGTGCAGCCTTCCAGATAGGACACGTACGAGCCTTTGTCGGCGATGATCAGCGTGCGCTCGAACTGGCCAGTGTTTTCGGCGTTGATGCGGAAATAGGTGCTCAGCTCCATCGGGCAGCGGACACCGGGCGGAATGTAGACGAAGGACCCATCCGAAAACACGGCCGAGTTCAAAGTTGCATAAAAGTTGTCCGACACCGGAACCACAGTGCCCAGATACTTTTTGACCAGCTCAGGATGTTCCTTGATCGCTTCGGAAATCGAACAGAAAATCACACCGGCCTTTTTCAGTTCGGCCTGAAAGGTCGTGCCGACGGACACCGAGTCAAACACCGCGTCCACAGCAACCTTGCGCCCCTCGGCCGGCGCATCCTCAGCACCTTCGACGCCGGCCAGAATCATCTGTTCTTTCAGAGGGATACCAAGCTTTTCGTAAGTGGCCAGCAGCTTGGGGTCGACATCGTCCAACGATTTGGGTTTCTCTTCCATCGATTTCGGACGCGCATAGTAATACTGATCCTGAAAATCGATCTTCGGATATGTGACCATGGCCCATTTCGGTTCTTCCATCTTGGTCCAGCGTTCAAACGCGGCCAGACGCCACTCGGTCATCCATTCCGGTTCTTCATTCTTTTCCGAGATCAGACGAACGATGTCCGGGTTCACACCTTTCGGCGCGTAATCCATTTCAATGTCCGTGTCCCAGCCGTATTTATAGGTTCCGACCTCGCGCACCGCATCCACGGTTTCCTGATCGACACCCTCTTTCACCTGGGTCTGGTCCAAAGCGGCCATAACTTACCCTCCGTCAGATCACGCGGCGCGCGCGCGATGCTTTTTCTCTTTCTCAAGCCACGTTTCGGCGAAACGCAGCACATCTTCTTCCGTTGTCCGAGGTCCCAGCGATACGCGGATTGCGCTGCTGGCCGTTTCCTCGTCAAATCCCATGGCGGTAAGCACCGCGCTGGAACGAACCTTGCCGCTGGAACAGGCAGAGCCCGCACTGACCGCAAATCCCGACAGGTCCATTTGCATGACCTGGGTTTCGCCCTTCCACCCGGGCGCAGCAAAACACAGGGTGTTCGGCAGGCGTTGCCGCCCTTTCCCGACAAAAATAGGTGATTTTACAGCGGCCTCAAGAGCGTTTTCTAGAATATTTCTAAATTCTTCGATCTGCTCCCAAACGCCATTGGCCAGATCCCGCATCGCAGCTTCAGCTGCGGCCCCGAACCCCACGATACCAATGACATTTTCGGTTCCTGACCTGCGGCCCATTTCCTGGCCGCCCCCCTTGATCTGTGCTGCCAGATCGGTTCCGCGCTGCATCACAACGGCCCCGACACCCTTTGGACCGCCCAGTTTATGCGCCGAGACCAGGGCCATCTGTGCATTCATCCAGTTGAACGCGACGGGCAGCTTGCCAAAAGCCTGTGTGGCGTCTGTCACGGCTAGGCCGGACGGCAGTGTTTGAACAATCCCCGTCTCTGAGTTTGCCAATTGCAATGTCGACATTTCGGGCGCGATTACCTGCACGTCTCCGGCCTCGGAAACCGTAAGATCCTCTTTGATCCAAGCTCTTACCGCGTCATGTTCAATCGCCGCGCCGTGCAATTGGCGCCCCGACAAGGCCAGCGCCGAACCTTCGGTTGACCCAGATGTAAAGACGATATCCGCTCCATCCGCCCCAAAGGCCGATGCAACCTGGGCCCGGGCGCGCTCGATCAGAGCTTTGGCGGCCCGACCTTCCGCATGAACCGACGAGGGATTGCCGCAGACATCCATCGCCGCAATCATCGCGTCCCTCGCTTCGGGGCGCAGCGGCGTTGTTGCATTGTGATCCAGATAAACACGTTTCATGGATACATCTTTTCGCCGACAGGCTTCATTTCATATCCCGCCCGTTCAGATCATTCATCTACAACGGAAAACAGGCTCGGAACGGCCGGGCACGGGGCGAGGTCGTTCTTGATCACATCTGACAAACGGGTTTGATGCAGGAACACATAGACATGCGCACTGAGACTTTCCCAAAGCCGATTGGTCAATGATTGAGCGCGGCTGCCGGACGAGGCCCCGGACGCTCCTGCCCCTTTTTGCAGCGCATCAACGGTTTCGTCCACGGCCGCCAGAATTTCGACGACACGAATTTCGGATGCCGGGCGTGCCAGTCGATACCCGCCGCCGGGCCCCCGCACGGAAGACACCATGTCCGCCCGGCGCAGTTTGACAAAGAGCTGCTCGAGATATGGTAACGAAATGTCCTGCCTTTCGGAGATTTCCCCAAGCGTCACCAGTCGTTCCGTCGGCTGGAGCGCAATATCCGCCAGGGCGACCATTGCGTAACGCCCTTTGGTCGACAGCTTCATTCCATGCCCCCTTTCAGCAGGATTTGCGCGAAATCATTGACGCCGACGTTGCCAGTGCGTATCTCCGACTGACAGCGCTGGTATGCGCCAAGCAACATAATTAGAACCGTTCTAAGGTGCCCGACGATTATCGTCAAGTATATCCGGGCATCGGCACGAAAAAGACAGGACCAAAGCACACATGCCCGAGGTGATTTTTCCCGGACCCGAAGGCCGCCTGGAAGGCCGCTACCACCCGCAAAAGGAAAAAGACGCACCGATCGCCATCGTGCTTCACCCGCACCCTCAGTTCGGCGGGACCATGAACAACAAGGTGGTCTACAATCTGCACTATGCCTTCTACAACATGGGCTTCACCGTGTTGCGCTTTAACTTCCGCGGCGTCGGTCGCAGCCAGGGCGAGTATGATCAGGGCGTGGGCGAGCTGAGCGATGCGGCGTCGGCGCTGGACTACCTGCAGTCGATGAACAACAATTCGAAACACTGCTGGGTCGCAGGTTTCTCGTTCGGTGCGTGGATCGGTATGCAACTGCTGATGCGCCGCCCTGAAATCACGGGGTTCATCAGTGTATCGCCCCCTGCAAACATGTATGACTTTTCGTTCCTTGCCCCCTGCCCGTCTTCCGGCCTGATCATCAACGGCACCGCTGACAGGGTGGCGCCACCGGCTGACACGACCTCGCTGGTGAACAAGCTGCACGAGCAGAAGGGAATCACCATCACGCACACCGAAGTGGAAGGTGCAGATCACTTCTTTCAGGATCGTCACATGGACACGCTGATCACCAATGTCAGCGACTATGTGAAACGCCGCCTGACCGAGAACACCCGCTGATGTCCGACACCATCACATCTCTTGCCGCCAAACTGGCCGAAGATACGATGAAGGTTATGGATGAGACGGGCGAAGACAGGTTCTTTGTCGAAGTTGGTGAAGTGCTCGGGGCCGCGTCTCAGTCTCTGGAAGAGGCGTTTCTGACGGAAATTCGTGTTCGGTTGGCTGAAAGGAAAGCCAGGCAGTTCGTGATCAAACGCTTGTCTGCGCATCGTGCAAAGCAGAAGGCGATCGAAAAGCAATGACCGACCGTTTGTCGGCGCAAATCGCATTTCTGAAACGGGCCGACGAACTGAAAATGGTCGAGCGGGCAAATGTCCTGCTTGACCAGTCCAGACCCGAAAATTCGGCAGAACACAGCTGGCATCTGGCCTTGTGGGCCCTTGTCATGGCCCCGTTGGCAGGGCCGGATGTCTCGATTGATCGGGTCATACGCATGCTGTTGCTGCATGACCTTGTTGAAATCGTTGTCGGCGACCACCCAATTCACCTTGAGACTGATTGGAACTTGGTTGCCAAGGCCGAGCAAGCTGCAGCCAAAGAGCTGTTTGGGCTTTTGCCAAAGGATCAGGCCGATGCGTTTCACGCTGTCTGGCGTGAATTTGAAGAGGATCAGACCGCCGACGCCCGGTTTGCAAAGGTTCTGGATCGTTGTCAGCCTCTGTTTCAGGTTCTGTGTGCACCGAACCCCAATCCGGATCACGTGGACATAGCGCGTTCAAATCTCGAAGGCGGTCGCGCCGCCTATCTGGAACAGGTTTTTCCACTGGCCTACGAGCACGCCGCAAACCTGCTGGCTGGTGCAGATACGCAGGCCAACGCGTTTACGACACGGCTGGCGTTTCTGACCGAAGCTGATCAGCTGAAGTCTGTTCTCCGTGCCTCGCGGCTGATGGCGGGTGATCGTTTCGAAAACTCGGCAGAACACTCATGGCACATCATGCTCTACGCCTGGGTCCTGGCTGAAAATGCGCCCACAGGGATCAGTGTTGATCGGGTCCTTCAAATGCTTTTGCTGCACGATATCGTTGAAATCGACGCTGGCGACAATCCGATCCACGGGCAGGTCGATCACGCAGCGCAAGCAGCCAAGGAACAAGCGGCCGCCAAGCGCTTGTTCGGGTTGCTGCCCGACACGCAATGCAACACCTTCACGACATTGTGGCACGAGTTTGAGGCGGCAGACAGCCCCGACGCCAGGTTCGCCAAAGCTGTTGATCGTTTTCAGACACCTGTCGCGAATCTGGAAACCGGTGGCGGATCGTGGGTCGATTACAAGGTAACATATGCCCAGCTTGAGGCGCGCGTTCAGCCTGCGATTGCAGCAGGTTCTCCTGGCCTGTGGGATTGGCTGCAACCGCAACTGGCAGCACACTTCCAAAGCGCCGAGGCTGTACACCACTAGGCAGAAAAGAAAAAAGGAGCCCGACGGCTCCTTTTTCCCTGCTAAGCTCTACGTGGCGCTTAAAAAACACTACTACCATCAAACTGTTCAACCATGTTGGCTGCTTCAACTTCGACGGACCCCCCGTCAGCAAGCCACCCAATCGCCACTATCAGACCCGCAGCAAATATTACGGATTTCGAAAATGTCGTCATAACTCAAAACTCAATAACAAATCATAAAATACGTTGAGAAGACTACACCAATTCGATTCTCTGAATAGTCAGGTATACCTGACCTCAGATGGTATTCTCATATCCTCAGACCCAAAAAATCGCCTTGCCCACCCCTTCGGTTTCATGCTCAACGCGAGGGTATCTTTCCTGTTTCGAGGATCAAAATGCCCCAAGCGTATCTGTATCTGATGCTGGCTGTTGTTGCGGAAACCATTGGCACCACGGCCTTGCAGGCCAGTCAACAATTCACGCGGTTCTGGCCGTCCGTCCTTGTGGTCGTGGGGTACGGACTCGCGTTTTACCTCATGGCGCTGACGCTGAAATACATGCCTGTCGGTATCGTTTATGCGATCTGGTCCGGTCTGGGCATCTTTCTGATCGCCGTGATCGGATTCATCGTGTTCGGCCAAAGGCTGGATTGGCCTGCGATCCTAGGGTTGACGTTGATCTTGTCCGGAATCCTGATCATTCACCTCTTTTCCAAGACTGCCGGTCACTGATCCACGGTTAGGGCTGGTATATTTTGTCGCGCCGCGCTATGCGCGCGGCAACTTCCCGTTCAAAGGCTGACCTCTCATGGACCTGCGCAACATCGCAATCATCGCTCACGTGGACCACGGCAAGACGACCCTGGTGGATGAGCTGCTCAAACAATCCGGCGCGTTCCGGGAAAACCAGGCCGTGGCGGAACGCGCCATGGACAGCAACGATCTGGAGCGCGAGCGTGGCATCACCATTCTGGCCAAGGCAACTTCGGTCGAATGGAAAGACACACGCATCAACATCGTCGACACCCCCGGCCACGCCGATTTCGGTGGTGAGGTCGAGCGTATCCTCAGCATGGTCGATGGCGTTGTCCTGCTGGTTGACGCCGCCGAAGGCCCGATGCCGCAGACCAAATTCGTGACGTCGAAGGCGTTGGCGCTGGGCCTGCGCCCGATCGTGGTTCTGAACAAGGTCGACAAACCGGATGCGGAACCTGACCGCGCACTGGACGAATGCTTTGACCTGTTCGCAAACCTCGGTGCCGATGATGATCAGTTGGACTTCCCGGCCATGTATGCCTCAGGCCGTTCCGGCTGGGCGGATATGGAGCTGGACGGCCCGCGCAAGGACCTGAGCGCACTGTTTGATCTGATCGTCGATCACGTTCCTGCCCCGAAACAGATCGCGCATAAGGGCGAGCCGTTCCGGATGCTGGCCACCACTTTGGGCAGCGATCCATTCATCGGCCGCATTCTGACGGGTCGTGTGGAAAGCGGCACATTGAAAGCTGGCGACAGCCTGAAAGCCCTGAGCCGTGACGGATCGTTGATCGAAAACTTTCGCGCCTCAAAAATATTGGCATTCCGCGGGCTGGCTCAGCAACCTATCGATGTGGCCGAAGCCGGTGACATCGTCACCATCGCCGGCATGAGCAAAGCCACCGTGGCGGATTCTCTGGTTGCTCCGCAGGTCGAAGAAGCCCTGCCTGCACAGCCCATCGACCCGCCGACGATCACCGTAACTTTTGGTATCAATGATTCCCCGTTGGCCGGTCGTGACGGCAAGAAAGTTCAGTCGCGCGTCATCCGTGATCGCCTGATGAAAGAAGCCGAATCCAATGTCGCGATTCGCGTCACCGACACACCCGGCGGCGAGGCATTCGAGGTTGCGGGCCGCGGCGAATTGCAGATGGGTGTTCTGATCGAGAACATGCGCCGTGAAGGGTTCGAACTCAGCATCTCGCGCCCGCAGGTTCTGTTCCGCGAGGAAAACGGCCAGCGGCTGGAACCGATCGAGGAAGTCACCATTGACGTTGACGATGAATACTCGGGCGCCGTGATCGAAAAGATCACCGGAGCCCGCAAAGGTGAGTTGGTCGAGATGCGCCCGGCAGGTGCAGGCAAGACCCGCATCATTGCCCATGTACCGTCCCGTGGCCTGATTGGCTATCACGGCGAATTCCTGACTGACACCCGCGGCACAGGCGTTCTGAACCGCGTGTTCCATGGCTGGGCGCCGCACAAAGGCCCGATCCCGGGCCGCCGGGCGGGTGTTCTGATCTCGATGGAGAATGGCCAAGCCGTGGCCTATGCCCTGTGGAACCTGGAGGAGCGTGGCCGGATGTTTGTCGGTCCTCAAACGGATGTCTATCAAGGCATGGTGATTGGCGAGCATTCTCGTGACAATGATCTGGAAGTGAACCCGCTGAAAGGCAAGAAGCTGACAAACGTACGCGCCAGTGGCTCGGACGATGCGGTTCGTCTAACGCCGCATATTCAGTTCTCGTTGGAAGAGGCAATTGCCTATATTGACGACGATGAACTGGTCGAAGTCACCCCGAATGCGGTGCGCTTGCGCAAGCGTTATCTTGACCCGCACGAGCGCAAGCGGATGGCCAAGTCGGCCTGAATTACCCGGCGGACCGCTGCCGCAATCGGAAACAATTGCCCAAGTGTGGCAATTTTGCGTCCAAACGGACAAAAGATAAAAAACGGACAACCGGGCACTACGCCCGGTTTTCAATTGAAAAGATTAATATTTCTTCTTTAGGTGGCATTAATTCTCCATCACTCCCCCAATCCACATATTGTGATTGAGACCCGTTTAAGGTGAAAATGTGCCAGTTGTGTGACGTCGTTCATAAACACACTCGCTTCGGTGGTTCATATGAACACGTAGTAAAGTATCGAGTTTCGAGGAGTTCCACATGAGTATCCGGTCCCGCAATATCCCGCTGTATTTTGTTGCTACGACGTTTTTGTTTTCGCCCGCGGGCGAAGCTTTCGCAGCCGGAACATGTACCGTTCAAACAGCCAGACAATCCGCAGCATCCGCACAGGTGTTATGTGAGTGCGACGCTGTGACATCGGGTATGATCCGATACATTCAACGCCGGCACGATTTCGATCAAATTCTGGCGCGTGTCGGAGCTGAATGTACACCACTTGCAGACTTGCTTTCTGATTTTCCCACGGCCTCGATCGGCGCAAGTGATCAGCGATCCGGAGATGGTCCGTCCGATGAGACAGTCGACAGCAGCCCGGATTTCGGAGGAGGCGGCGGTTCAAGCGGTGGATCTGGCGGCATAAGCGGTGAAAACGGCGGCACCGGCGGCGGTGGCACTGGCCGAGGGGGCGAAGGCAGCGGCTCTGGCGGCGGCGGCGAAAACGAAGGTGGCGGCGAAAACGAAGGCGGCGGCGAAAACGAAGGCGGCGGTGAAAACGAAGGCGGCGGTGAAAACGAAGGCGGCGGCGAAAACGAAGGCGGCGGCGAAAACGAAGGCGGCGGCGAAAACGAAGGCGGCGGCGAAAACGAAGGCGGCGGCGAAAACGAAGGCGGCGGCGAAAACGAAGGCGGCGGCGAAAACGAAGGCGGCGGCGAAAACGAAGGCGGCGGTGAAAACGAAGGTGGCGGCGAAAACGAAGGTGGCGGCGAAAACGAAGGTGGCGGCGAAACGTTCTAATTGGGAAGCAATATTACCGGTGCAAGACACGATTGCACCGGTATTCAGTTTGTCAAAAAGACTTTCAGGTTTCCTCAGCTATGGCCGTACACACCAACCCAACGTCCGGGCCGGTTCGGGTCTTGCATACGAAGAAACAGATACCGCGTCGCTGTCCAGGGTTTGATACGGTTTGTGAGGTTGTCCAAAACCAAATCACCGTTTGAAGAGCGGTACACCAGCACCGCATGAGGCACCCGACGCGTGTCCAGAACCGTAGCGATTAACAGTTTACTTGGATCGACGCCGGCATGGATCAAATCCCTTTTCTTCAACAGCGCGAAGTCTTCGCAATCGCCACCCCTGGCTGTCGGAAGCGCCCAACGCTCAGTCATCTTGTACTGAGATTGATCAGTGACTTCTCGCGTCGATCTGTTCACGCGCCGATTTACCTGTTCGACAACCTTCAGTTCTTGCTGGCTGGACATGGATACGGATCGTTTTCCTGCGCAGGCCCATTTGTACTGAGCACACAGGTCGATGGCTCCTGACGGAGGCGGCGAGGACGCGACACTTGGGATAAACCCGTTCCCGGACGCATGTGCGACAGGGGCCATGGCGATGGTGCAAACGGCCAAACAACTGATGCTGAAAGCCCGCACTGAAACCGGCAGAAGTCTTGCACCAAACCGCTTGGCCAGATTTGTGAAGTGTTTCATGCCTGTACCCCAATCCGATGTTCTTCGTACGATTGCACGTCAAACAGGGTCGCATTCCGATTCGTGAAACTATCCGCGAACAACCCTGCCCAGGCAATCACCAAAAAAGTTGAAGGGGAAAAAGGGCGGAAATTCGTCCGTCAATCTGACCATTTTGCGCAAGAATTTAGGTGACGCAGCCACAATTCGGGCGCCGATCGCGCAAATCCGCGACAGCGTGGCCTGACAAGTGATTGAAATAATGAAAAAATAAACCCAGCCCCCTGTTGACGGGCTGAGTTCCCTTGGCCGTGTGGTGGTATAAGCCAATGATTGCCTATTGGCTGCCCGTTTACTTCGCAAACCGCGCTACACTTCGTGAACGCAGACGTTCACTCCGTGATTTCAACCACAACCAATTCACGTTCACTAGCGTCGCGCGCATGACTCAATGCTTCTTGATACTCAACCGAGTTGTAGCATTCCACAGCCGCTTCAAGCGACGGGAAACGGGCAACAACGTTGCGTGGCCGTTCCTTGCCTTCCAACTGAACGTAACGCGACGCACGGGCGATGAAAGTGCCCCCGTGCTTGGCAATGGCCGGCCCGGCCAATTCGGCATATTTTCCATACGCCTCAGCATCGGTCACCGTCACATGTGCAATCCAAAGTGCAGCCAACTTACCCTCCCAAAACCTGTTCTGCGGCCTTGATCGCCGAATCCGCGTTCGACGCATCCCGACCACCGCCCTGGGCCATGTCCGGGCGACCGCCGCCGCCCTTGCCGCCCAATTCCACCACGGCGGCCTTGACCAGATCGACCGCCGAAACGGTTCCTGTCAGGTCTTCGGTGACGCCAGCCGCAACCGCGGCCTTGCCGCCGGTATCCGCGATGAGCAACACCGCCCCCGACCCAAGACGCGCCTTGTGTTCGTCGATCAATGCCGGAAGATCCTTGCCGGACACCCCGCTGAGGGCCTGCGCTATGAACTTCACGCCGTTCACATCACGCGCTTCGGCACCACCGCCCTGCCCGTTCCCGCCGGCCATCGCCAGATCTCGACGCAGTTGCGCCACTTCGTTCTGCAATGACTTGCGTTCCTCCAGCAGGCTTTTCACGCGGGCCACCACATCATCCGGCTGCGCCTTCAGTTCCGACGCCACCTGCGCAAGACGATGATCCTGTGCCGAAAGGTAACGGAACGCCTCATCTCCGGTCAGTGCCTCGATGCGGCGCACGCCGGCACTGCTTGCGCTGTCGCCCAGGATAACAAAGGTGCCGATGTCACCCGTCTGGCGCACGTGGGTGCCGCCGCACAGTTCGATCGACCAGGTTTCGCCATCATGGCCCTTGCCCGTAGGTGCCTTGCCCATCGAAACAACACGCACCTCGTCACCGTATTTCTCGCCGAACAGTGCCTGCGCGCCCAGTTTGCGCGCGTCATCCGGTGTCATGACCCGTGTCTCGACAGCCGAGTTCTGGCGGACGAAATCGTTCACCTCACGTTCGATCTTCTGGATTTCCTCCAGGCTCAGCGCTTTGGAATGGCTGAAGTCGAACCGCAGACGATCCGCCGCATTCAGCGAGCCGCGTTGCGCCACATGGTCGCCCAGCGTTTCCCGCAGCGCTTCATGCAGCAAGTGCGTGGCCGAATGGTTGGCCCGGATTGCCGTGCGGCGCGCATGATCGACTTCCAGTTCGACAGAATCGCCTTTTGACACGGCACCGCTGAAGACCGTCACCTTATGTGCATAGACCTTCCCATCGGCGAATTTTCTGGTGTCCTCCACCCGGCTGAGGTGATCGCGATCTTCAAGACGCCGCAACTCGCCGGTGTCGCCCACCTGGCCACCAGCTTCGCCATAAAACGGCGTCTGGTTCACCACGACCCAGCCGCTGTTGCCCGCTTCGATCTTGTCAACCAAGGCACCGTCGACAACCAGTGCCATAACCTGAGCTTCGGCTTTCTCGGTGTCATAGCCAAGGAAGTCGGTCGCCCCGGCGCTGTCCAGAACATCGAACCATACCGCCTGATCCGCGGCTTCACCGGACCCGGCCCAGGCAGCCCGCGCTTTGGCCTTTTGTTCGGCCATCGCCGTTTCAAAGCCTTCGGTGTCAACTGTCCGGCCTTTTTCACGCAGAGCATCCTGTGTCAGGTCCAGTGGGAAACCGTAGGTGTCATACAGTTTGAATGCCGCTTCACCGGACAAAGGCGCCCCCTCGGAAAGGCCGGACACCTCATCGTCCAGCAGCCTCAACCCCCGGTCCAGCGTCTGCTTGAAACGCGTTTCTTCAAGCAACAAGGTCTCTTCGATCAATGGCTGTGCCTGGGTCAACTCGGCATAGTGACCGCCCATCTGTTGGACCAATGCCGGGACAAGCCGGTGCATGACCGGATCCTTGGCACCCAACAGATGCGCATGACGCATGGCACGACGCATGATGCGGCGAAGAACATAGCCGCGGCCGTCATTGCTGGGCATCACGCCATCAGCAATCAGGAACGAAGTCGAACGCAGGTGGTCCGCGATCACGCGGTGGTGCACGTTCTGATCCCCGTAAGGATCCACGCCAGTTGCATCGGCCGATGCCTCGATCAGTGCCTTGAACAGATCGGTGTCATAATTGTCATGGCTGCCCTGCAACAATGCACCGATCCGCTCGAGCCCCATGCCCGTATCAATCGACTGCATGTCGAGCTCGACCATCGAGCCGTCTTCGAACTGCTCGTTTTGCATGAAGACGACGTTCCAGATTTCAATGAACCGATCGCCGTCCTCTTCGGCAGAGCCCGGAGGACCACCCCAGATGTGGTCTCCGTGGTCGTAGAAGATCTCGGTACACGGGCCGCAGGGGCCGGTCGGGCCCATCTGCCAGAAATTGTCGCTGGTGGCGATGCGGATGATCCGGTCTTCGGGTACACCGACCTTTTTCCAGATTTCAAACGCCTCGTCATCGGTATGATAGACCGTTGTCAGCAGGCGGTTCTTGTCGATCCCAAATTCCCTGGTGATCAGCTCCCACGCGAATGGGATCGCTTCGTGTTTGAAGTAATCACCAAACGAGAAGTTCCCCAACATCTCGAAGAATGTATGGTGGCGCGCCGTGTAACCCACATTGTCGAGATCGTTGTGCTTGCCGCCGGCACGCACGCATTTCTGCGCCGTGGTGGCGCGCTTGTAGTCACGTGTTTCCAATCCGGTGAACAGGTTCTTGAACTGCACCATGCCCGAATTGACGAACATCAGCGTCGGGTCGTTGCGCGGCACCAGCGGGCTGGACGCCACGACCTCATGCCCCTGTTTTTCAAAGTAGTTCAGAAAGGTCGATCGGATGTCGTTCAGGGTTGGCATAGGGCTCTCTCGGCGCACAAAAAAATTGGTCCCCGCAGGTTTATCCCCCTGTCAAACGAGTGTCCACAGCAGAGGCGCGTCCGAACGAAACAAGGCGGTCCGGGGACCGCCTTGTTCATGGTGTTTTCAACACAACATGTCGGGTCGGGAACGTACCGCACCCCGTCAGCGATCGTCAGGCTTCAAGGATGTCATCATCCTCGGCTGCGCCCGGAGGCATGTCGAAATCCAGCCCGTGAGCCGCCCGAATCTTGTCTTCGATCTCAAAGGCAATGCGGCTGTTGTCGCGCAGATATTGTTTGGCATTCTCACGCCCCTGCCCGATCCGTTCGTCGCCATAGCTGAACCATGACCCTGACTTTTCGACCACACCGGCTTTGACACCCAGATCCAGCAGTTCGCCCATCTTGCTGATGCCTTCGCCGTACATGATGTCGAATTCCACCTGCTTGAAGGGGGGTGCAACCTTGTTCTTGACGACCTTGACGCGCGTCTGGTTGCCAACAACTTCGTCCCGGTCCTTGATCGCGCCGATGCGCCGGATATCCAGACGGACCGAGCTGTAGAATTTCAGTGCATTTCCGCCGGTGGTGGTTTCGGGGCTGCCGAACATCACGCCGATTTTCATCCTGATCTGGTTGATGAAGATCACCATGCAGTTCGAGCGGCTGATCGAGCCCGTCAGTTTCCGCATCGCCTGGCTCATCAGTCGGGCCTGAACGCCGACATTGCTATCACCCATGTCGCCTTCCAGTTCGGATTTCGGCGTCAGCGCCGCAACCGAATCGACCACGACCATGTTGACCGCGCCCGAGCGCACCAGCGTATCGGTGATCTCCAGCGCCTGCTCACCGGTATCGGGCTGCGAGATCAGAAGCTCATCCAGATCAACGCCCAGCTTTCGCGCATATTGCGGGTCCAGCGCGTGCTCGGCGTCAACAAAGGCGCAGACGCCGCCGCGTTTCTGCTGTTCTGCAATGCAATGCAGCGTCAGCGTCGTCTTCCCCGAGCTTTCGGGGCCGTAAATCTCAACAATGCGCCCCATGGGCAGACCGCCGATTCCCAACGCAATATCCAGCCCGAGCGAGCCTGTCGAACTTGCGTCGATGTCCTGTTTGGCGCCTTCGCCAAGCTTCATGATGGAGCCTTTGCCGAACTGCCGTTCGATCTGGGCCAGCGCGCTGTCGAGCGCCTTTTGCTTGTCTGCGTTTTTCTTGTCGCTCATTGTCAGAAGATCCGCCATTGTCCTGTCGCCTTCCCTTTTGTCACACCCTTGATCGGGCGGCAATCGCTGCTTTGTTCGCCTCTTGTTCCTTATGGGACCAAAAGAAGAACATTTCAATAAAAACTTACGGGATTTAGTCTTCAGCAATTGTATTAAGAAGTCCTTTACGACAATCTGCGCGCATAGCCGGATGACAATTGGAGCAATTAAATGCTTGTTTTCTATGAGGAACGCCTTGCCTTCCTTGCCGTTCCGAAAACCGGCAGCACGGCTTATCACACGGCGTTGCGGGATAGCGCTGATATCGTTGTCACTCATCCGCCCGAGCTCAAACATGCTCCGGTGCGCAGGTATGATCGGTTTTTCCAGAACGTTTTTCGGAAGATGTACGATACCGAGATGGAGATCCTGGCAGTTGTTCGCGAACCCGTTGACTGGCTGGGCAGCTGGTATCGATTTCGCAGCCGCGCCGATCTGGTCGGCCACGTCCATTCGACCCGAGACATGAGTTTCGATGCGTTTGTGCAAGCCTATATGACAAACCCGCGCCCGGATTTTGCCGATGTTGGCAGCCAAAGCCAGTTTTTCCGTACCCGCAGCAATGGTCGCGGCGCCACGCATATTTTCAAATACGAAAACCAGGACAAAATTCTCGACTTCCTGCAAGCGCGACTGAATATGCAGATCGACCTGCCGCAAGAGAATGTATCACCACCGGGTGATCTGACGCTGACGCCCGACACACGGCAGAAATTTCGCAAAAGACACGCAGAGGAATTCGCGCTCCACGATGCAGCCTTGTAGGGTACTCAGTTCAGCTGTTGGAAAACCGCCTCGGTCAACTGGGTGAGGGAAAACGGCTTGGGCAGGAAGGTTGAATTGGCGATCTCCGGTTCTGAATCGCCAAAGGCACCTTCCGTGTAACCCGATACGAAGACCACGCGGGCATCCGGGCGTGTTTCCCGAGCTTTGCGCACCCACGTCGGCCCATCCATGCCGGGCATGACCACATCCGTTACGAATACGTCCACGTTCAAAGACGGATCCTCCAGAAGCCGCAGGGCTTCCTCGGCCGAATCCGCTTCCAGCACGGTATAGCCCTTGAGCCGCAGGGCCCGGGTTGCAAAGGCGCGCACCGGCGCTTCGTCTTCAACCAAAAGCACGACGCCCTCTCCTTGCCGGGCGCTTTGAGCTTCGGGCTGGGCTGGAGTGTCCTGTTCAGCCACTGCCACCGTGGCGCAAACCGGTAGAAAGACGGTGAATTCGGTGCCTCGACCCACCGTACTGTCGACAAAGATGAAACCGCCCGTCTGCTTGACGATACCATACGCTGTTGAAAGCCCAAGCCCTGTCCCCTCGCCCGTACGCTTTGTCGTATAGAACGGCTCGAAAACCTTTTGCAGTTTGTCGGCAGGAATTCCCACACCGCTGTCCATGACCCTGACCGTAACGTATTCGCCGGGCTGGACGGTCGCCCTGTCCCTGCTGAGCGGTTGCGACAGGTTCAACACCTCGGTCTCGATACGGATCTCGCCCCCGTCAGGCATGGCATCGCGCGCGTTGACGACAAGGTTCATCAACACCTGTTCCAACTGCCGTTTGTCCGCCCGAACCGGCTTTAACACCGGATCATGGCTGAGGGTCAGCAGAACTTTCTCGCCCACAAGGCGGTTCAACAAGTGAATGAGATCCGAGATCGTGTCGCGCAAATCCAAGACTTCGGGCCTGAGAGTCTGTTTGCGCGAGAATGCCAGAAGCTGGCTGACCAGCGCAGCGGCCCGGTTGGCGTTCTGATTGATCTGAACCAGATCCCCATAATCCGGGTCATTCTGATCGTGACGCAACAACAGCAGATCGCAGTGCCCGGAAATGGCCGTCAGCAGGTTGTTGAAATCATGTGCGACCCCGCCGGCCAATTGACCCACAGCTTGCATTTTCTGCCCTTGGACGAATTGAGCCTCCAAAGTCTTCAACTCGGTCGCATCATTCAGAACCGCGATCAGACAGATCTTACCATCGACAACGACACGGCTCAGCGTGACCTGTACGAAGACTTCCTTGTCTTTTCGGGTCAACTGAAGAAACTCGGATCGTTGCGCGTCTTCTTGCGCGGCCGTCCGCGCCAGCCAATCCAGAATGGGGTGCCCCATACCCCGCATGATGTCGGCTATGTTCGTGCCTTCCAGGTTTTCATTTCCCAGCAGCTTATTCGCCAGCCTGTTGGCATTCAGAATGGCCCCCGCCGGAGACAGGGTGAGAACCGGAACCGGAAGATCTGCAAAAGACGTGCTGGCCCCGGGCGCCTGAGTTTCAATGAGCGGCACCAACCCAAGGCTTCGTTCCTTGCTGGATCGGGAAAGTTCCGTCACAGCGACCGAAATCATTCCGTCCTGTGACTTGATGATGTTTGAGGCTCCGATCCGGGGGTCAGCATCACCGAAGATGTCGCGAACCCGACCGGGACGCGGCCCAAGCAACTTTTTCGCCGCCGGAATCGGGCGCACCACGTCATCCGCGCATCCGATGGTCAGAACCGGCAGGTTGAAAGACTGCCAGCTTTCCTGTTCTGACTGTTGAAACCGCCAGCAAAAAATGTCGGGAGCCAATAGAAACACGGTTACACTGCTTGTGTTTCCCCCGATCACGCAGTCTTCGCGGGCCCGACCGAATGATCGGGCCTGAGATTGCAACCTCAACAAAATCACCTGAGGGGTCGAGAACGTCGAACTGAGGCAGTTTTCAAGGCTGGCTCCTTTCGCCGCACCGAACTGTTCCCGCGCTGATGCGTTGGACGCCAGAACGTCGCCATAGGTGTTTGCGATCAGGAAAGGTGACTCTTCCTGTTCTGCAAACGCGGCCATGACGGCAGTGGCTTGTTGCGCATGTCTGGCGTGGACCTGGCCCTTGATCACGACGCATAGTGCAACGATCAAAAGTGAAGTTCCCGCGACCATCATGCCCATGGTCCAATTCGGTGGCAGCAACCCGACCATGGGGGCAATGCTGATCAACAATGCCACCGCCACCAACGACCATAGACGAGATGCGGAAGGCGTGTGGACAAGAGATGGGTCGCTGAAAAATTCTGCTGTGTCAGACATAAACGGCTCGGGCGCAAAGGTATCGGCTATAACGGCCAAAATTGGTTAATTCCCGCTTAACGGCGTTCGGAAAGCAGCGATCTACCCAAGGTTGTTATTTGCCAAAAACTCAGCGCGTCAAGTGCGACGTAAAGAACCCGTCAGATTCGTGTGTAACGTGCCACGTTTTCCGGAAGGTTTCCCGCCACTGGGAAAACTGATCCAGAAAATCGTCTATGATCTTGCCGTTTTCATCGTTCAGAACCGAACAGGTTGCGTAAGCCAGCAGGCCGCCCGGATGCACCAAAGGCGCAATGTCCGATAGAATACCGGCCTGAATGGCGGTGAGGTCCCGCAAGCGATCCTCGGTCAAGGCCCATTTCCCGGCCGGCGCCCTTCGCCACGATCCGCTGCCAGAGCACGGCGCATCAACCAAAACCACATCAAACGGATCAACACCTGTAAGGTCATCGGAGTTGAGGATGGTTATCTTTGCACCTGCTCGTTCCGCCCGGGTCGGAATATCCTTCATGCGACCGGCATTCACATCATGTGCAAACACGTCGACGCCCTCGTGCGCAGCAAGCGCCAGCGCCTTGCCGCCACCACCCGCGCAATAATCCAGAACACGCATCCCCGGCCGCAGATCCAGCGCGGCCACGACCGCCTGGCTTGCAGCGTCCTGAAGCTCGACCAGACCCCGGGCATAGGCCTGGCTTTGGGCAATGCGCCGGGCCCCCTCTGTCACCTCGAGCGCGGTTTGGCATACCTGAACCGGATGGGCGATCACGCCCTCGGACTTCAAGGCATCGATGGCCCCGCCAAGATCGGTTATTCGCAAGTTGACCCGCAGTTGAACGGGCGCCCGGTTCTGCAATGACATCACGCAAGGAACCAAGGCATCCTTCAGAGAGTCAACGAACCGAGGCCACAGCCACTCCGGAATGTCATATCTTTCGGCCTCGGACGCGAAATCTCGCGCCGTTTCCGTTTCCTCAACCGGCATCGGAGCGTGACGGTCGCCGGTGAACAGGTCGGCCAGATCCCAGCCTGACGCACGGGTCGCACCGATCATCAAACCGCGCCCGGTGTCGGACCCTCCCAACGCAGCGTACGAGCGCTTACGTCGTAGCGCGTCGAATACGTGATCGCGAATGGCCGCGCGATCCTTGGATCCAGCAAAGCGACTGCGCCGCGCCCAGCCGGTGAGTGCTTTTTCGACCGGCGCGCCAGCCAGAATATCATCCAGAATTTCGATCGAGGCCTGAACACGGGCGGCGGGTGTCATGGTGGAATACCTCGGAGGAAATGGGCCCGGCTGGCCGATCCAATTGGTAAAATGGCACCCGCTCGCGAGTGCCTTGTGTCTTGCTGGATGGCTTACATGACCCGGTAGTTCGGGCTTTCGCGGGTGATCTGAACATCGTGCACGTGGCTCTCCTTCAGACCGGCGCCGGTAATTTTCACGAAATTGCAGTTCTTGCGCATCTCTTCGATGGTGGCGCAGCCGGTATACCCCATCGCCGCACGCAAGCCGCCAACCAACTGGTGGATTACGGCACTGGCCGAGCCTTTGTAGGGCACCTGCCCTTCGATGCCTTCGGGCACCAGTTTGTCATTGGCTGCATCTTTCTGGAAATAGCGGTCGGCTGATCCGCGCGCCATTGCACCCAGGCTGCCCATCCCGCGATAGGATTTGAACGAACGGCCCTGATACAGGATCACCTCGCCCGGGCTTTCGTCGGTGCCCGCAATCATCGACCCGACCATGGCACAGGATGCCCCGGCGGCAATCGCCTTTGCAAAGTCACCCGAGAACTTGATACCGCCATCCGCGATGACCGGAACGTCGCCCGCTGCTGCCGCACAATCGCTGATCGCGGTCAACTGAGGAACACCAACCCCCGCCACCATCCGTGTGGTACAGATCGACCCCGGGCCAATACCCACCTTGATCGCGTCGGCACCAGCATCGATCAGCGCTTTGGTCGCCTCGCCGGTTGCAACGTTGCCGGCAATGATTTGAACCTCGTTCGACAGGGTCTTGACCCGCCTCACAGCGTCCAGCACGCCCTGAGAATGACCATGCGCCGTATCGACGACGATGATGTCGACACCCGAATCCACCAATTGCTCGGACCGTTCGAATCCGGCATCCCCGACCGACGTCGCCGCAGCGACCCGCAGGCGACCCAGGCGGTCCTTGCAAGCGGTTGGGTTCAAAACGGCCTGTTCCGTATCCTTCAGCGTCAGAAGACCGGTCAGCTTGCCTTCACCATCCACGACCAGCAGCTTTTCGATACGGCGCGCCCGCATCAGGCTTTTGGCTTCTTCCAGATCGGCCGGTTCCTGTAGCATCGCCAGGTTTTCCGAAGTCATCATCGCGTGTACCGGCGTATCGTCCGAGTTCGCAAAGCGCATGTCGCGGTTGGTCAGGATACCCACCACGCGGCCCTGCTCGTCGACGACCGGAAAACCGGTGAAGTTGTAGCGCTGTACCAGCGCATTGGCGTCGGCCAATGTCTGATCCACCCGCAATGTCACCGGGTTATAGACAATACCGGATTCAAACCGCTTGACCCGGCGGACTTCGCGGGCCTGTTCTTCCACCGAAAGGTTCTTGTGAACCACACCGATGCCGCCCGCCTGAGCCATGGCAATGGCCATGCGCGCCTCGGTCACGGTGTCCATGGCCGAACTCAGCAATGGGATATTCATGGTGATTTCGCGCGTCACACGCGTGGTCGTATCCGCCGTTGCCGGCAGCACGGAAGATGCGCCCGGAACCAGGAGAACGTCGTCAAAGGTAAGTGCCTCACGAATCTGCATCTGAATACCCCATGCAAAAGCCCGTTTGGCGGTGACCCTATTACATGGATTGAACCAAAGGAAAAGCCCTTGGGGGCAACTCTTTGGCTCTGGTTGTCGATGCAGTGGAAGAAAACGACGCTCGTTGTGCAGATCGTGCCGCTGATGGCCTTTCCCTTTTCGCGCAAACCCATATCTTGCACGGCATACGCGCGAATATGAAAAGGTATGTCACTGATGACCACCGACCCTCTTGTCGTCTTTACCCCGTCCGGCAAACGCGGGCACTTCCCCGTCGGCACCCCAATTCTGACGGCGGCCCGTCAATTGGGGGTGGATCTGGATTCGGTCTGCGGGGGCCGCGGCATCTGTTCAAAGTGCCAGATCACACCCAGCTATGGCGAATTTCCCAAGCACGGCGTCACGGTGTCAGAGGATGCGTTGAGCGAATGGAACGCCGTCGAACAGCGTTATGACGACAAGCGCGGTCTGAAACCGGGCCGCCGTCTGGGCTGTCAGGCCTCGGTTCAGGGCAATGTGGTGATCGACGTACCGCCCGAAAGCCAGGTGCACCGGCAGGTCGTGCGCAAGGCGGCAGCCGCGCGTGCCATCACGATGGACCCGGCCACGCGCCTTTACTTCGTTGTGGTGGAAGAACCCGACATGCATTCGCCCACCGGTGATCTGGAACGGCTTGAGCGCGCGTTGCGCGAACAGTGGGACATCGAAGCCGTCACGGCGGACCTGACGCTGATGTCCAAACTTCAACCGGTTCTGCGCAAGGGCAAATGGGAAGTCACCGTGGCGCTCCACAAAGGTCACAAGGACAGCGTGGCGCGTATCGTCGAAATCTGGCCCGGCCTGCATGAAGGCGGGCTGTATGGTCTGGCCATCGACCTCGGCTCGACCACCATCGCCGCGCATCTGACCGATCTGGAAACCGGCGAGGTCAAGGCATCCTCTGGCCTCATGAATCCCCAGATCCGGTTCGGCGAAGACCTGATGAGCCGTGTTTCGTATTCCATGATGAACCCCGGCGGTGATCAGGAGATGACTAAGGCAGTGCGCGAGGCAATCAATGACCTGGTCACGTCGATTGCCGAAGAGGCAGGCATCGATGCCTCTTTGATCGTGGAAACTGTGTTCGTCTGCAACCCGGTCATGCATCACTTGCTGCTGGGTCTGGACCCGGTGGAACTGGGTCAGGCCCCGTTTGCGCTGGCAACGTCGGAAAGCATGTCCCTGCCCGCCCGCGAGATGGATCTGACAACCATGAACCCACGCGCGCAGGTCTATATCCTGCCCTGTATCGCGGGCCATGTGGGCGCGGACTGCGCGGCGGTGGCCCTGTCCGAAGAACCCGGAAAGTCGCAGGATCTGGTTCTGATCGTCGACGTGGGCACCAACGCCGAAATCCTGCTTGGCAATACCAGCCGCGTGCTCGCCTGCTCCTCGCCCACCGGGCCTGCCTTTGAAGGCGCTCAGATCAGTTCAGGCCAGCGCGCCGCACCCGGGGCGATCGAGAGAATCGAGATCGACCCTGTCACCAAGGAACCCCGGTTCCGCGTTATCGGGTCGGATAAATGGTCCGACGAAGACGGCTTTGATCAGGAAATCGCCACGACCGGGATCACAGGCATCTGCGGATCCGGTATCATCGAGGCAGTGGCCGAGATGCGTATCGCAGGCCTGCTGGACGAAGGCGGCCTGATCGGATCGGCGGAACAGACCGGCACTGCCCGCTGCGTGCCCGAAGGTCGCACACATGCCTATCTGATCCACGATGCCAGCGCCGAGGGTGGCCCCCGCATCACGGTCACGCAGGGTGACATCCGTGCCATCCAGCTTGCGAAATCAGCATTGTACGCAGGTGCACGCCTGCTGATGGACGAAATGAATGTCGAAAAGGTGGATCGCGTGGTTCTGGCCGGTGCGTTCGGCGCGCATATCTCGACCAAACACGCCATGGTGCTGGGAATGATACCCGACGCGCCACTGGATAAAGTCTCCAGCGCGGGCAACGCCGCAGGCACCGGCGCACGTATCGCGCTGTGCAATATCGGATCGCGCGCCGAGATCGAGCGCGTCGTGCGCGAGATCACCAAGATCGAAACCGCCATTGAGCCGAAGTTTCAGGATCATTTCGTGGCCGCCAATGCGATCCCGCACAAGACCGACCCGTTCCCGGAACTGGCCCAGGTTGTCACGCTGCCCAACCCAAGCTTCAACACCGGCGGCGAGACCGAAGCAGGTGGCGGACGTCGTCGCAGGCGCCGCGGTTAAACCGACAGTTCAGTGACCCGTGGGAAACCTCGGGTCATTGTCCTCACCCATATCAGGCGTTGCGTCGGACCTCGTCCAGCGACGTGACGCCTAGTTGGGCCATGGCGATGCTCATTTCTTCGCTGAGTACCGACCATAGCTGTTCAAGGCCCGCTTCGCCTTCGGCCGCTATTGCAAATTGAAGGATGCGACCGAAAAAGGCAAAGTCCGCCCCGTTCGCAAGTGCCTTGAGGACGTCTTCACCAGAACGCAGCCCGCTGTCGTAGAAAAGCGAAAAATCCGGACCGACGGCCTTGCGTATCTCGGGCAGAACCGTGATTGGCGCGGGCGCACTTTCCAACTGGCGTGCACCATGGCTTGAGACCTGAATGGCGTCCACGCCCGCTGACTTGAGCCTTTTCGCGTCGTCTGCGTCCAATACGCCTTTGACCACCAGATTTCCGGTCCACTGGTCGCGCAGACGGGCCAATGTCTCCCACGTGGCCTTGGCGCGGCTTTCAGTGCGGTCGAAATCGTAGCCATCCATCCGGAAATTCGCCATTTCCGGCTTGCCTTTCAGCAGGACCGGCAAGGACCACCGGGGGTGCAAGGCAAAATCCATCACCTGCTTTGGCCCCATTTTGAAGGGCATTTTGAACCCATGACGCAACTCGCGCGGGCGTCGGCCAACCTCGGGCACATCCACGGTCAGCACCAGTGTCTCGTACCCCGCCGCCTTGGCGCGATCGACCAGCTTGAATGTGTCGCTGCCATCGCCGCTGAAATACAGCTGGAACCAGGCATGGCCTTCCGCTTCGACGATCAGATCCTCCATCGCGGTCGAGGCCACAGTCGAAACCCCAAGTGGCACCTCGTGGCGTGCCGCGATGCGGGCCAGCATCAAGTCGGCCCCCGGCGCGGACAAATTGCACATGCCCATCGGCGCGATACCAAACGGGCGTTTCGCGGGCCGGTCGAACAGCGAACTTGCCAGAGATCTTTCACTGACGTCGCGCAGGATACGCGGGCGCAAGATCATTGCATCCAAAGCGGACCGATTGCGACCGGCACCCATCTCGGCCCCGGCGGCACCATCAATATAGTCGAACACCATCCACGGAAGACGCCGCCGCGCCAGGCGGCGGGCGTCCTCGGCGCTGTGGATGGCGCTTGCGCCCATCAGGCCTGAACGGCCTTCATGAAGCGGTCGCGGATGACCACCGGATCCATCGTGATCGGCGGCATCTTGGCATTGCCGCTTTCGCATTTGCTGACGATGATGGTCATCTGTTTGACATCCAGCGCCTCTTGCAGCACACGCCCGGTGTCTTCGGCGGCACATTCGATCACGCGCTCACACCCGGCGGCCTCGGCCATTTTGGCCAGCGAGGTCTTTTGCCCCGCATAGGTCGGCTGATCGCCGGTCGAGCCGTACGAGCCATTGTCCACGATCAGCAGGATGTAATTGTCCGCCACGTTGTTGGCGATCGTTGGCAGGGTGCCCAGATTGGTCAGGATCGAGCCGTCGCCGTCGATCACGATCACCGGCTTCGGCTGCGACAGCGCCAGCCCCAGACCGATCGAGGACGCAAGCCCCATGGTGCCAAGCATGTAGAAGTTGGTGGGCTGGTCGTCGATGGCATGCAGTTCCTGGCTGGGAATGCCGATGTTGCAGACAACCAGTTGATCACGCAGGATCGGGGCGATTTCCTTCAGAATTTCAGAACGGATCATTGGTCGCCATAGCCTCCCCAGAAATTGGCGTCGGTCAGGATGGCGACCGGCTTGTTGCACATGAATGTGTATTTCAGGATCGCGTCGAGCTCTTCGACATCGGCCTGATGGTGGAAGTGGTAGGTGGGGATGTTCAGCTGAGCCAGCAGCGCCTTGGTGTGAACCGCCATTTCAACCTGGCAGGCAATGGGTTCGCGCAATTCCCCCCGGTACGATATCAGCATCGGCAGCGGCATCCGGTAATACTGGATCAGCGTGGCCAGCGTATTGATCGTTACGCCAATGGCTGTGTTCTGCATGATGATCGCGGGCCGCTTGCCGCCCATCCAAGCCCCTGCACACAGGCCCATCCCTTCGTCTTCCTTGTTGGACGGGATGTGATAGATGCCTTCGCGCTCGTCGATTTCCGCGATGACACCTGCCAATTGCTTGCACGGGACAGTGGTGACAAACGAGATATCGTTGGCCACCAGATCGTCGGTGATCTTTTTGTCTATGTTCATGATCCAGCTTTTGGTCCTGTTTGGGGCGCTAGACGCGCGATTGAGGAATTCAGGCCCTTCGGTGCACGTGTACGGCACAGGGGGCATGGCGGACGACGCGCGAAGCGGTCGATCCAAGGAAGTAGTCGCTCAGGTCCGGCTTGTGCGAGCCGATTACGATACAGTCGACATCCTTGCTGCTGGCATAGTCGATGATGGACCGCGCGGTATGGCCTTTGACGATTTCGGCCGTCACTCCTTCAAGCCCTTCGACTTTTTGCAACAGTTGCAAACGGGCCCGTTCGAACCCTTCGGCGACAACCGATTTGTCCAGATAGGCGCTGACCGATCCCTGAGGCATCTCGTAGACATGCAGCGCAATTATTTCTGCGCCCTCTCCTGACAAGGCCCGTGCGATTTCCAGTGTGTGTTGCGATATGCCGTGATCCAAAGCTAACGGGACCAGTATTTTTGTGTACATGAAGGTCTCCAGTTCTGTCAGTTCTATCCCCAGGGTCTCAGGATAATCTTCGGTGCGGCCACGGCGCCAGACCGGATATCGCAAAACGCTTGCGCGCCGTCGGCCAGAGCGCGTTCTTCTATCCAGTCCAGAGCCCCCAGCCGCCCGTCAAAGATCGCCTGAGCCGTCTGGCGAAAGTCTTTGGCGGTGTATGTGTAAGTCCCTATGAATGTGATTTCCTGCAAGGTCATCCGGCGAACATCCAGACCACCGGTATCCTCACCCAAACCCACATGCGCGATCACGCCGCCCGGTTCGGCCATGGCCGAGGCAACCGACCGCGTCGCAGCGTACCCCACGGCATCTATGACCAACGGGTAAGTCCCTTTGGCTGACTCCACCAGCGCAAAGCTTTCGATTTTCGCCAGGTAGTTGCGACGCAGCTGGTTTGGTTCCGCGATGGTCACATCGTCAACGCCCATTGCCCGCAAGGCCAACGCCGCCGCAAGGCCTATGGCCCCACCGCCGATCACCAGTGCGCGACGGTCCATCGCAGGATGCAGAGCCTCGATCCCCAACCGGACCGTATGCCAGCTGACGGCAAGCGGTTCCGCCAGCGCGGCTTTGGCAAACGAAACATCCTCCGGGACCTCAACAAGATTGCTGGCAGGCATGGTGACGTATTGAGCAAACGCCCCTTCGCGCGGCGGCATCGAGATGATCTGGCGATCCGGGCACAGGTTTTCACGACCAGCAAGGCAGGCCGCGCATTTCCCGCAGCTTACCAGCGGATTGATCGTGACACGATCACCGGCTCGTATACCGTCAACAATCACACCGGCCGCCTCGTGCCCCAGAATCAGCGGAGCCGGACGGCGGGCATCATGGCCCAGATAGGCGTGCATGTCCGAGCCGCAGATGCCAACCGCCTCGATCCGGATCAAATGCTCGGACGGACCGGCCTCGGCATCCGGCACATCACCGAACACCATCTGTTCCACACCTTGGTAAACCAGTGCCTTCATTTGGCTGTGAACCCTCCATCAACCATAAGAACCTGCCCCGTGACATAGCCGGACGCGTTCGAGCACAAAAACAGGATCGGCCCGTCGATATCCTGCATCCGCCCATTGCGCCCTATGCAGGTTTGAGCGGCGTTGCGTTCCGCGCGCTGGGGGTCGTCAAACACGGCCTGAGTCAGCTCGGTCGGAAAGAACCCCGGACCGATTGCGTTGGCGGTAATGCCAAAGGGCGACCAGGCTTCGGCCATGGCACGGGTCAATTGCGCGATCCCCGCCTTGGTCGCGCCATAGGCAACGCCGCCCGGAAAGGCCCGCGTCGTTTGCAGCGAGGCGAAATTGACGATGCGCCCCCACCCCTTCTTTTTCATTTCGGGCACCATCGCCTGGCTGAGGAAAAACGGCGCGCTGAGGTTCAGGGCAAGCGTGGCATCCCAGCCACCAGGTGTCACTTCGTCGGCGACCTCACGCGTGTTGACCCCGGCCGCATGCACCAGAATATCCGGTGCGCCGTACTTGGAATTGATCACCTGCACCAGCCCGCCGATTCCGGCACGATCCGCAACATCAGCAACGACGGCTTCTGCATCTTCGCCGATATCGGTCTGCATCTGCGCCAACGCGTCGCTGCGACGCGCCACGCCGACAACACGCGCGCCGGCCGCGGCAAGCGTTCGCGCTACCTGCCGCCCCAGCCCCGAACTGGCGCCGGTGATGCAGGCCACCCGGCCCGTCAGGTCAAACAATGTGCGCGGGTCATCCATCAGCGGTCAGATCGAACTGCTCATCCGGGAAATACTTGGCCAGACGCACATCCGCTGCGCGAGCGTGACCTTCCATACCTTCCAGTCGGGAAATCCGTGCGGTGGCTTCGGCGATCGATTTCGATCCTTCACGTGTGGCCCGCTGCCAGGTGACGATCTTCATGTATTTGTGTACACTCAAACCGCCGGTGTAACTGGCCGCACCCGAAGTCGGCAGAACATGGTTCGTTCCGGTTGCCTTGTCCCCGTAGGACACGGTGGTTTCCTCACCCAGGAACAGCGAACCATAGCAGGTCAGGCGATCCAGCCACCAATCCAGATCCTCGGCCTGAACCGTAAGGTGCTCGGGCGCATATTCATCGGAACAGGCTGCCATCTCTTCGCGGTCGGAACAAACAATGACTTCGGCATAGTCGCGCCACGCGGCCGAGGCATTTTCGCGGTTCAGCTCTGGCAGATCGTCGATCAAAACCGGAACCAGCTCCATGACTTTCTGCGCAAGGTCGCGATCATCCGTTACCAGCCAGACGGGCGAATTGTACCCGTGCTCTGCCTGACTGACCAGATCGGTTGCCACCACGTGGGCGTCCGCGGAACTGTCGGCAAGGATCAGGCTGTCGGTCGGACCCGCGATCATGTCGATGCCAACCTTGCCGTACAGGATGCGCTTGGCTTCGGCCACGAACTGGTTGCCCGGCCCCACAAGGATATTGGCGCGCGGCAAACCGAACAAACCATAGGTCATGGCAGCCACGCCCTGTACACCGCCCATGGCCAGAATGCTGTCGGCTCCGCAGATATGCGCGGCATAGACAATCGCGGGCGCAACACCTTCGCCCGGTCGCGGAGGAGAACAGGCGGTGATATGACGGCACCCGGCGACCTTGGCCGTTGTCACCGTCATGATCGCGCTGGCGATATGGCTGTAGCGCCCACCGGGAACATAGCATCCTGCCGCATCCACCGGGATCGCCTTTTGCCCCGCAACGAAACCGGGAACGATCTCCATCTGTACGTCCGACACGGTGGCCTTCTGCGTCTCGGCAAAGCGTCGGACGTTGTCATGGGCAAAGCGTATATCGGCCTTCAGTTTTTCCGGCACCAGCGCGATGGCGGCATCAATCTCGTCCTGCGTCATCAGGACATTTCCTTCGAACTTGTCGAACTTGACGGCGTATTCCAGCGCCTTGGCATCGCCACCAGCCTCGATGTCGGCAAGGATGGTCTTGACCGTATCATGCACCTCTGAGGCATGTGATTGAGCGGTTAAAGTCGCCTTTTTCAAATATTCACGAGGCATGTTCAGCAGGTCCTATTGGTAGATTTCAGGAAGCAGTGTGGTCGACACAGCAGGCACGTAGGCGATCAGGATCACCACGATCAGCATGGTCAGTACGAAAGGAATGGCCCGGGCGGCAATCTTCAGAATGGACTCACCGGTAATGCCAGATACGACGAACAGGTTCAGACCCAGCGGCGGTGTGATGAAGCCTACACCCAACGCGGTGATCATCATGATGCAGAACTGGATTTCATTCATGCCGATATTGTCGGCCAGCGGTTTCAGGATCGGTGCCAGGATCACGATGTTCGGCGTTGTCTCCATCACGCAGCCCGCTGCGATCAGGATGCCGATCATCAGCAAGATCAACAGATACGGATCATCGGTAAGCGACGTGACCGAGGCCACGAAGCCCTGTGGCACGCCCATGATCGCCAGTGCTTCGGCCAAGGGTGCCGAGAAGGCGATGATCGGCAGGATGACTCCGTTCACCTTGGCCGAACTGACCAGCATCGATGGAAAGTCCGCCAGCGTCAGTGTGCGCAGGATGAAGCCCATGATGATGGTGACGACGACGGCGGTTGCGCCGGCTTCGGTCGGGGTCAGGCGACCTGAGAAGATGCCGTAGAAAATGATCCCCGGCACGATGAAGGCGTACCAGCCCGATTTCAGCGCCTTGCCCAGATTGGCCAGCCATTCACCCATGGTCATCATGCCGCCGCCCTCATAGGCATAAAGGCGGTTCATGATGATGTTGGTGATCAGGATCGACACTAGGATGGCCAGACCCGGGATCAAGGCTGCAAGAAACAGGGTCGAGGCGGAAATACCCAGCACGAGGCCGATGATGATATAGGCGATCGAAGGCGGGATCAGGATGCCGGTACAAGCACCAGCCGCAACCAGAGCACAGGCATAGGGGCGCGGATACCCGCTTTCCACCAACCGGCTGATGGTCATCCGACCAACCGCCGCCGCCCCGGCAGCATCCGACCCTGAAATCGCGGCAAACATACCGCAGACCAGAACCGTGGCCGACCCGAACCCGCCCTTGGCAAAGCATGTCAGCGCCTCGGCTACGTCCAGGAATTTGCGCGACAGACCGGTCCGCACCAGAACGTCTCCGGTCAGAATGAACAACGGAACAGCGGTCAGGGCGAATGCGTCGATACCTGTGAACAGGCTTTCTCCGACCAGGCTGAGAGGCAGATCACCGGACATGATCAGCATCACGATCGCCGCTGTGCCAATGGCGGCCCAAACGGGCACGGCCAAGGCGATCAGGCCTACGAACAGGATCACCGGCAGGTAAAAATCCCAGCCCAGTTCAACGGTTTGATTGAGGGAATTCCAAAGCATTCGTTTTCTCCTCAGTCAAACAGCTTGTCGCCTTCGAAGACGGGGGTGCCGTCACGAAGTGATTTCACGTCACGCAGGAAAGATTGGATCAGCCGCCATATCATCAAGGCGAATCCGGCGGGCACCGCCATAAGGAACCAGACTTTCGAGACCCGAAGCCCATCCGTGACCGAGCCGAACTTGGCCGAGACATGAACCGCCTCATACGACCAGTAGAGCGCGATGATCGCCACGCCGAACATCACGAGATCGCCGAAAATATACAGCACCGCCTTGGGGCGTGGTCCGATGTAATGCATGATCACATCGATCCGGATATGCGCCCGCTCTTTCACCGCAGCCGCGGCACCGATCCAGGCCAGGTAGATGAAGGAATACCGAACGATTTCCTCGCCCCAGATCGACGAATAAGCAAAAATCTCGCGCCGCAGCACTTCGATGGCCATGGTAATCACCAGCATCACGTAGAACACCAGCAGCAACCAGCGCTCTGCGTTCCGGTCTATGTTTTGAAGAATGGTCATCTGATCCTCCGGCGCAGATACAGCCTGACCCACGCCTAGCTTGGCGGGATGTTGTCGGGCTGACTGAATGTAAAGTTCGTGGACGCCTGTCAGGCGTCCACGGCTTGGGCCTTAGGCGTCGTGGACGTAATATTTGCCTTGAGTACCGGCGGCTTCGACCAGCTTTTCGAAGTTTTCCATCGATCCGGCCAGTTCCATCTTGAACGGATCCCAATCGGCGTTCTGATACCCGCCTGCATCCTGCCATTCCGCCAGTTGATCGTCACTGAGCGAATGGAACTGCACCCCGGCCTTGTTCAGCTCGGCCATGGCATAGGCGCGGGCCGACGGAACCTTGGACAGGTTCTGATGGCTGGTCATTTCCGACCCCCACATGATGCCTTCCTGCACATCAGCCGGCATCGAGTTGAACCATTCCAGATTACAGGAATAAACTTGGCTGTCCGGCACCGCCTGCGTGAAGGTCACATGGCTGAGGATGTCCTTGAAGCCGAAGACATAGAGTGCGCCAACCGAAGGATCGAGCGCATCCGCAACGCCCTGCTTGATGGCCGAGGGGGTCTCGCCCCAGGCAACGGGCGTCGGGTTGGCGCCGACCATCCGGTAGTATTGTTGCAGCATCTTGGATCCCGGCACGCGGAACTTGATCCCGCTCATATCACCGGGTGTGAGCACGGCATTGCCGCCCTGACGAACCGCAACGACGCGCGGGTCGATGTTCACATAGAACAGAGCCTTGAACCCTGCCGCTTCGACCTTGGGGTGAACCTCACTTTTCCACGTGTCCGAATGGACAAGGTTCGTGAAACGCTGGTTCGAGCCGCACAGGTACGGCATGTTGATCAGGTCGACTGTCGACGCGAACGGCGCGAAATTCGACAGCGAATGCTGCGCGGCCTGAATGGTGCCGCCCTGCACCTTCTGGACCAGTGCGCCACCCGCACCAAGCTGACCGCCGGGGGCCAGTTTGACATAGACCTTGCCGTTTGTGGCGTTCTGGATGTTCTCTTTCAGATCCAGTTGCATGATGGGGTAGCTGCGCGATGCGCCCAGCACGTAAGCTGTGGCTACTGTCATTACATGGTCAGCGGCCTTTTCACGCTCGCTTTCTTCCTTCGCGGTCTGCGCGGCGGCCTCGGAAGACCACAAAACGCCCCCTGCCCCAGCGACCAATGCGGCCGTAAACGCGCCACTGGCGCTCAGTTTCAGAAAATTGCGGCGCTCGGCCGATGCCATTTCGGTCTTGTCGGTTTTCATCAATTGCCCTCCCAAGCAAAAGTTCAGCTGCCGTCTTGTGCGTCCCGGTCAGCTTCCTTTTTCAGAATTGCGACAACGAACAGGATCGAAGCCGCGAACAGAACCAACATCTCTCCAACGTCGCCAAGAAACGCGCTGCTCGCAAAAGCACCCAAAGCGACATTTGCGAAATAGATCGCAAAAACGATGACTGATGCAGCGAGATACATTTCCGGGACTCCCTTCAGAATCGGCTCAAATACATTTGTAAGCGCTTACATCATAAATGCAAGCGCTTACATAAACGCTTTCATCCTTGGAAAAATGCGACTAACTTAGGCGAACCGGAATTGAGAGTTCGAGAATGTCAAAACATCGGTCCGCACCGACGCTGGATGACGTTGCCAAGGCAGCAGGCGTTTCAACTGCCACCGTGTCACGGTGCCTGAACACCCCGCAACAGGTGGTCGAGGCAACGCGGAAACGTGTTCTGTCTGCCGTAGACACCCTTGGCTACACGCCGAACTTTGCAGCCCGAGTGATGGCTGCACGGCGTTCTTTCACGATCGGCGCGATAATTCCGACGATGGAAAATGCAATCTTTGCAAGGGGGTTGCAGGCGTTCCAAGAAGAGATCCACAAACAGGGCTACACCTTGCTGGTCTCCAGCTCGGCCTATCAACCGGCCGCAGAAGAAGAACAGATCCGAACTCTGGTTGCGCGGGGCGCCGACGGGCTGTTGCTGATCGGGCATGACCGTGACGCGCAAATCTACGACTATCTCGAAAGGCGTAAAGTGCCGGCCCTTGTCGCGTGGTCCTTCCTGCCAGACGAACCAATACCGTCCGTCGGGTTTGACAACAGACGGGCGATGAAGGCTTTGACAAGCAAGATCATCGAATTAGGCCATACGCGGTTGGCAACGATTTCAGGCATCAGCAAGGGCAACGACCGTGCGCGTCTGAGGATCCAGGGGATAAAAGACGCGATGTCCCGACATGGACTGTCGCAGGACGACCTGTCGGTGATCGAAACCTCGTACGAGATTGAAAACGGCGCCGATGCGTTCAAGCATCTCATGTCGAATGACAACCCGCCGACCGCGGTGTTGTGCGGCAACGACGTTCTGGCCGTCGGTGCGGTACGCCAAGCTCAGCAGATGGGACTGCGGGTGCCCGAAGATGTATCGATCACCGGATTTGATGATATCGAGCTTGCGCGCATTGTCGCCCCTGCCCTGACAACTGTCCATGTTCCTCATCGTGACATGGGGCGCAAGGCTGCCCAGGCGTTGATTCAGATGATCGAATCCAATGCACCGGGCAAATCTGTTGAACTGCCGACGCACATCGTTGGCAGAGAGTCCTTGCTTGGCCTCAACAGCTAGAACCGGCTATACAAGCCCTTTGATCAAATCCGTGGAAACACGTGCCGATTAGATCTGCGAAGGTGGTGGCAAAGCCACGCAGCGTCACCTTTTTCAATGAAATAACAGCGCCTTGCAGTCCGATTTGGAGCGGGTAGCGGGAATCGAACCCGCGCGTTCAGCTTGGGAAGCTGACAGGCTACCATTACATCATACCCGCCTTGTCAGATGAAATAACACCAGAACATCCAGACGTTCAACCCGGATCGCAACCAACCTTTTTCGGGGTCTTACTCGGTTCGGGCTCGCAGGCTGTCGATCAGGGACTGGTCGACTGCCAAGGTCTTGCCTGCCGCTTCCAAGGTACGGCGATCCAGATGTTGGGGGTTCAGATCAACCCCTTCCGAAAACGCCTCGACAATGGCCTTCATGGCCGTAATCCTGGCATATTTCTTGTTGTTGGACGGGATCACGTGCCAAGGGGCAACTTCCGTGGACGTCCGTGCCAGCATTTCATCCACGGCCACCTCTGCGACATCCCATTTTTCGCGGTTTCTGAAATCTTCATAAGTCAGCTTCCAGCGTTTCATCGGGTTGGTCAGCCGCTCAGTAAATCGGCGCATCTGCTCTTCCTGTGAAATGTGGAAGAACAGTTTCACGATTCGAGTCCCGTCATCGACCAGCATTCGTTCGAAATCATTGATTTCCTGATACGCGGCCCGCCAGCGTGTTTCCGGGGTCAGCTTTTCGATCCGCTCAACCAAAACCCGGCCATACCAGCTGCGGTCGAAAGCGGAAATCGCACCCGAAGGCGGCAGGCGTTCCCAGAAACGCAACAGATAATGCCGGTTGAGATAGTAGTTCCGGGGTGCACCGATCGGCCAGACCTTGAAGCTGCGCGGGTCCAGGGCCTGACTGATCCGGCGAATAGTCCCCCCTTTTCCGGCAGCGTCCCACCCTTCGAAAACCAACACGCCCTTGAGCCCATGAAACAGATAAGCTTGCTGAATTCCGGCCAATCGTGTCTGCAATTCGATCAGCTGATCGAAGTAGACCTTTTTGTTCAGTTTCCGGGTCAGATCCGCATCCGAGAGTTTTGGGGGGTGATGTTTACTCATGCTGCTACCTGGTCAATGCATCCTGGATCAGGGTATTCTGAAGCCTTCTGCAAATTCGACATTGATCAGGGTCAAATGCAAAAGGCCGGGCGCTGAGCCCGGCCTTTGCAGTCTGTGTCGTTCAGATCAGGCGCGGCGCCGACGGCCACCACCGCGACGTCCACCTACGGGTCCTGCGGCACCCGCTTCGTCCGGTGCTTTGTTGAACCGGATCCACTCACCGCCATGTGGGTCGTTGTTGGTCAGCAGGTTTGCCGCGCGGATGGCTTCCATTTCCTTGCCGGCGCGCGGCTTGGTCGATCCCAGACCGAACATCTGCACGAAGGTTTCATCGTCCATGCCTTCAGGCAGGATGATACCGGCTGCCGCCACGGCCTCTTTTTTCTCGGCGATCTTCTTCTGCGTCACGGGCAACGCCACCGGGTTCATGATGGCCGAGGTCATGCCCGCACCCATCGCCATCGGCAGGAACGCGTTGTTGATGCCGTGACGGTTCGGCAGACCGAACGAGATGTTGGACGCACCGCAGGTGGTGTTCACACCCAGTTCTTCGCGCAGACGACGGACCAGCGCGAACACTTGCTGACCGGCGGTCGCCATCGCACCGATGGGCATGACCAGCGGGTCAACCACGATGTCATGTGCAGGGATGCCGAAATCGGCAGCGCGCTCGACGATCTTCTTGGCGACGTCAAAGCGCACATCGGGGTCTTCCGAAATGCCAGTGTCATCGTTCGAGATAGCCACGACCGGTACGTTGTACTTTTTGACCAGCGGCAGAACCAGTTCCAGACGTTCTTCTTCGCCGGTGACCGAGTTCAGCAGTGGGCGGCCTTCTGCGGCCTCAAGGCCGGCTTCCAGCGCGCCCGGAACCGACGAGTCGATACACAGCGGCACGTCAACCAGACCCTGCACCAGCTCGACGATCTTTCGCATCAGCGGTGGTTCGGTCTCGTTCGGGTTGGGGTTCGAGTTGTAGACAACGCCCGCATTGATATCCAGAACGGTCGCGCCAGCCGCCACCTGAGCCAAGGCGTCCTTTTCAACGGTCGAAAAGTCGCCCGCTTCCAGCTCGGCGGCCAGTTTCTTACGGCCGGTCGGGTTGATCCGCTCACCGATCACGCAGAACGGTTCGTCAAAGCCCAGGACGGCTGTTTTTGTTTTTGATTCTACGACTGTTCGGGTCATGTCCGTTCCTTAGGAGTTAACAGGCTTTGCCGAAGCGCCGCCGTTATTGATCGCCCAGTTGGCGTTGGTCTTGATCCCGCCCAGCGGGAAGAAGTGCACGTTGGTGATGTTGAAATCCGGGTTGGCCGCCTTGTGGTTGGCCAGTTCGGTCACGACATCGGTCGGCTCGTAGGGCAGCAACAGCTTGGAGACATCCATGGCGCGCTTTTGCAGAACCTTCAGAGACGGCCCAACGCCACACGCGATGGCGAATTTGATCAGGGTTTGCAGCTTGGCCGGACCCGCGATTCCGATATGGATCGGCAGATCGATGCTCGCTTCCTTCAGGCTGTCGGCCCAGGCGATGATCGGCTTGGTGTCAAAGGCGAACTGTGTTGCCAGCGCCATTTCGGCATCCGTGGTCTCGTTGAACTTCTGCTTCCAGCGCAACGCGTCATCGACGTTCTTGGTCGAACCGTCGGGGTCGATGTCCTTGTTGCCTTCGGGGTGGCCCGCCACGTGCAGGCGCTTGAAGCCCGCCTTGTCAAACAGACCGGTTTCCAGCAGCTGCATCGAGCTGTCGAACTCGCCGTGCGGGTTGGCGACACCGCCCGCCAGCAACAACGCCTGTTCAACGCCTGCTTCGCCCTGATACATGGCGATCCAGTTTTCCAACGTCGCCGCATCCTTGACGATACGTGCCGGAAAATGCGGCATGACAGGGTAACCTTCCGCCGCAATTCGCTTGGCGGTCTTGACCATGTCTTCGATGGGCGTGCCCTCGATATGGGCGATGTAAACGCGTGTCCCCTCGGGCAGCAGCGCGCGGAAATCGTCGACCTTTTCGGCGGTACGCGGCATGACCTCGATCGAATAGCCTTGCAAAAAGGCTTCGACGGTCGGATTTACTGGGCCGCTTTCGACCGCATCACGTTTCTTGAAGTTCAGCAAAGCCATTTCGGCCTCCCATAAAGTCTGGGGCTCATGCCCAACCGTCATTTGCGATCAGCGCTTTGACGCGGTCCTGATCGTATTCCGTTTCCAGACGCACAGCCTCGGCTTCGGCAATCTCGGCAGGATCGCCTTCAACCGCGAAAGGTTCGGCTTTGCGCCATTCGGCCAGATAGGCATCACTGTCCTTGGCGTTCACCTTCATTGCGGCACGGTCGATTGCTTGTTCAAACCGTTCTTCCAACTGCCGCTTTGCGCCACGACGGCCTTTGCCGACGATGACCTGAGCGGGAATGTCGCGCCAATATACGATGGTGACGTCAGGCATTGCTGTGATTCCTCCTAACCCGATGGGCCGGTTCTAAACTTCAATGTAGGCCTGCGTCGGTCGATTTTCGACACACGACGCTTTCCAAACGACGTTTTGCGCCCACTGCTGTGTAGTGGCTTTTACCCAGTTTCCGGGAAAACGCGCATATCATAATTCTCATCGTCTCTATGAAAGCGCTGCATGAAAAAGAAAAACCCCGGACGGGAAAAACCGTCCGAGGCAAGAATTGATGGGGCAAATGGCCTTAGCCGACCAAACCGCCATCTTCGCGCGTAATGGCGATAATGGCCGAGCGTGGCACCGAGTCCCCGCCTTCAGGCCAATGGCTGTTGCCATCTTCGCCCGGGTGCTGAATGCCGACAAACATCGTGCGACGGTCCGGCGACCAGCTGAGACCGGTGACCTCGCATTCGTTGGGGCCAACCAGAAAACGGCGGATTTCGCCGGTGACAGGGTCGCCTGCCAGCATCTGGTTGTTGCCCTGCCCGGCGAAGTCACCTTCGTTGCCATAATTGCCATCGGTCTGAATCCACAGCAAGCCGTTGCTGTCGAACTTCAATCCATCGGGTGAGTTGAACATATTGTCGGCGTTCACGTTCTCGGATCCGGCATAGGCGTCTTGGTGGACAGTGGGATTGCCTGCCAGAACGTACAGATCCCAGCCAAAGCCAGCCGCAGCATGATCGCCGCCATCCGGGCGCCAGCGAACGATCTGACCGTAGTTGTTCTTGTCCCTCGGGTTCGGGCCGTTGACCGAGGTATCGTCGCCCCCTGCATTCGGCTTGACGCCACGGTTCTTGTTGTTGGTCAAGCAACAGTAAACCTCGGGCGCGTTTGGATTAGCCGCAACCCACTCGGGACGATCCATGGTGGTTGCTCCAACCGCCGAACCAGCCTGACGGGTGTGGATGCTGATCTCGGCCTGCGAGGCCATGCCAGTGCTTTCCGGCGTCAGATCAAGCCACTCACCGGTTCCATCGTCGTTGAACTTGGCAACCGAAAGTGTGCCTTGTTCCAACAGTGCGTTTGTGTCCACACCAGCGGCATAAACACCTTCCGAGACAAAGCGGTAAAGAAACTCGCCGCGTTCATCATCGCCCATGTAAACGACGACGCGACCGTCATTGTTTACTATGACTTCGGCGTTTTCGTGCTTGAAGCGTCCCAGAGCGGTCAGTTTTCGCGGAGTCGAGGTTGGGTCAGTCGGATCGATCTCAACCACAAAACCAGCACGGTTCGGTTCGTTTGGGTTTTTCGAGACGTCGAACCGGTCATCAATTTTGGCCCAACCGTAACCCCAGTCTTTTGACGATACGCCATAACGTTTCAGATCAGCATTGACCTCGTGGTTTTCGTCTTCGGCCGAGAAGTAGCCATTGAAGTTTTCTTCACAAGCCAGGTAAGTGCCCCACGGCGTCACGCCATTTCCGCAATTGTTCCATGTTCCCTTGCACGTCGTTCCGGACGGATCGGCGGCCGTTTTCATCAAGTCATGACCGGCGGCCGGACCCGTAATGGACATTTCGGTCTGCGGTGTAACGCGGCGGTTATAGGGGCTGTCCTTCACGATGCCCCACTTGCCATCGGTGCTCGCGATTTCCACGATCGTGACACCATGCGCCATCATGCCCTTTGCGATGTCGTCATCGGATGCTGGCTTGGCGTCCGGATTGTTGCCCCACAGGATGTCACGATTGGTATATTCGTTGTTTACAACCAGCAGAACGTGACCGTCATGCAAGAAAATGTCCTGACCATCGGTATTGTCACCAAAGGCGCGTTCCTGGCTGGCAGCCGTACCACGGGTCGCGTGATCGAACTCTGGCGCGTCCGACCAAAGCGGATCGCCCCAGCGCACCATAACATCCGCCTTGTATCCAGCGGGAACAATGACCTCGTCCGCAGTCGACACGGGAATCGCCTCAAACGCGAAGCGGTTGGAAACCGCGTGAGCCCCTGAAGGAATCAGCGAGCCACCAACAGCTGTGAAACTACCCATCGCCAAAACGCCGCCCAAAAAACCGCGACGGGACAATGCGCGTTCGACAACGCGATGAAATTCACATTCTTCTGGGCGCGGATTTACGACTTCATCGAATTCGTCGAAGGAAAGGATGCGCTCATCTTTCATTGCGGTCTCCGTATCTGGCTGAGAGCTAATAGATAAACCCGAACGTGGGTTCGCCCATGGAGATCGCATCATTTTGTGAACGGCATGTGACACGCGCGTTAATTTCAAAATTGAAATCACTTGCACGTCAGCAATCCCCCGCCTAGGGTCGGGGTAACTCGAAAATCGGAGGGCGTAAAGATGGCGCCCAAGCGTCCCAAAGGTGCGGGCGCGTTCCCGAAAGCGGTCGAAAGCCCCGCGCCGGCAAGACCCGATCCGGATGCTCTTTATGCGGCACTGGATCTGGGGACAAATAGTTGCCGCATGTTGATAGCCCAACCCAAGGGAAGTGGGTTCCATGTGGTCGACAGTTTCTCCAAATCCGTGCAGTTGGGCGCGGGTCTGGAACGCACCGGACGACTGTCGCGGGCGTCGATGTCGCGTACCGTTCAGGCATTGCGAATCTGTCAGCAAAAGCTGAAACGCAACAAGGTCAAACGGATGCGTCTGATCGCGACCGAGGCGTGCCGCCGCGCCAAGAACTCGCGCGAATTCATCCGGCAGGTGAAGCGCGAAACCGGCCTTACGCTCGAGATCATTCAGCCCGAGGAAGAAGCCCGTCTGGCGGTGATTTCCTGTGCCCCACTGGTTTCGACCAAGACCGAGCAGTTGCTGGTCGTCGATATCGGAGGCGGCTCGACCGAATTGGTCTGGATCGACATCTCGTCCGTTCCACGCCGCGACCGACCTGCGGCCATCATGCGGCTGCATCACGGGTTTCACACTGTCGACAGCCCTTTTCCAGCGGCCAAGGTCGTTGACTGGATCAGCGTACCCTTGGGCGTCGCCACGCTGCGGGACCAGTTCAATGATGTCGAGGATGACGCGGCCCGTTTTGCGTTGATGAGTTGGTTTTTCGAGGAAAACCTTGCCGACTTTGCCCCCTACAAGGACGAACAGGCGCGCGAAGGGTTTCAGATCGTCGGCACCAGCGGCACGGTCACCACTGTTGCGGCCTCGCACCTGGGCCTCAAGCGCTACGACCGGACCAAAGTGGACGGGCTGCGCATGACCAGCGATCAGATTGACAAAGTCATACGCGGGTATTTAGAACTCGGCCCTCATGGGCGGCGCCGGGACCCTCGCATTGGTGAAGACCGGCAAGCCCTGATCATGTCCGGCTCGGCTATATTGCAGGCATTGCTCCGTTGCTGGCCCACTGACCGCCTTTCGGTGGCGGACCGGGGGCTGCGCGAAGGTCTGCTTTATGCACAGATGAGCGCGGACGGTGTATTGGAAGACGGACCGTTCTGATGGCGAAAACACCAAGTGGAAAAAACAACTCGGGCCGCGGGCAACGCGACCTGAAGGTCAAGGTCAAGACAGCACGCGGGCGCAAGCTCAGCTCGACCCGCTGGCTCGAGCGGCAACTGAACGATCCCTATGTCAAGCGTGCGCAATCCGAAGGCTATCGGGGGCGCGCAGCTTACAAGATTTTGGAACTGGACGACAAATTCCGCTTTCTCGTGCCCGGGGCGCGGGTTGTGGATCTGGGCTGTGCGCCCGGCGGCTGGTGTCAGGTGGCGGTCAAACGCGTGAACGCGCTGGGCGAAAAGTCAGGCAAACGGATCGGAACCGTGCTGGGCATCGACCTGCAAGAGGTCGAACCAATTGCCGGAGCCGAAATCCACGTACTGGATTTCATGGAAGATGACGCCGACCAGAAGGTCAAAAGCTGGCTGGGCGGCAAGGCAGACGTCGTGATGTCGGATATGGCCGCAGCATCCTCGGGGCACAAGCAGACCGATCACCTGCGCATCATGGCACTGTGCGAAACCGCCGCCTATTTCGCCTTTGACGTTCTGGAAGAAGGCGGCACTTTTGTTGCCAAGGTTCTGGCTGGGGGGGCTGAGGGCGATCTGCAAAAGTTGCTCAAGCAGAAATTCCAGAAAGTCGCCAACGTCAAACCGCCGGCGTCTCGCTCGGACAGTTCGGAAAAATTCGTTGTGGCAACCGGGTTTCGAGGCGGCTCTTAATCATCTAGCCGGATAAGATTTCCGCTCAGACGCTGTTCACGCAAGGACGTGGCAGCCATTCCCTGCAACATCAGCGTATCTCCGTGCGTCACGTATGATGGTTCCCGGTTACGCAGGTCTTCGATCCGCTGGGCTAGTGAAACCGAGCTTGAACCCGGCATCTTCCGCATTGTTGCTTCGTTGGACATGGCTCACCTCGGATCAGCACTTTGTTCTTGGCTGTAACAAGGAATTCTGCCGTCAAAATGAAAGAATTCGGGCACGGATGTGCCGGATCAACGCCCGAACTGTTGCGACAATTGCAGCAGGTTCGGATCATCAGGCAACCTGTCCAGCGCCTCTTGCAGCACTACGCGCGCAGCTTCCGGGCCACGATTGATCTGCGCCAATTGCACCAGCATCGGCCACGCCTCTGCCCTCTGCGGGTCCAGCGTCACGACCTCTCTGAACGCCTGTTCCGCCGCCTGCGCGTTGCGAAGCGTCAAAGCCATGCCCCCCAGAACAAGATGGGTTTCCGGGGCGTCCAACCTGTTCGAAATGACCTGCTGCCATTCCGACATGCCCTGCCCAAGCTTGGCCCGCTGCTCAGCCGTCAAGCCCTGCGGCGGTATGCTCAGGAACTCTTTGGCGGCGGTGATGCGCACGTTTCGCAGAGGATCAGACAGCAACGGCTCGAGCATGCGCACCTGATCTGCCGGGCTGGCCTGACGTTGCAGCGCCGCTGCATTTGCTCGTATCAGCGGGTCAACGTCCTGCAAAAGCGGCGCTGTGTCAGCGGCGATCTGTGGCGACCCAAACGGTTGCAATAGATACGCGGCGGTCGCTCTGACGATGCCCGGCTGCGACGCATCCATTGCGACCGCAAGCAAACCTTCGGGCGTGTCGAGCTGCCCTTCGGCCGCGGCTTTGAAAACTGTCCCATAATGCGGGCGTCGATTTGGCGATCCCGGAAACCAGTCCTCTATCTGGCTTGCGGCCCAGGCCTGATCCTGGTCTTGATGGCAGTCCGTGCAGGTATCAACGCCCAGCCCAAGATCCGGTCGCGGTATGCGAAAACTGTGATCGCGTCGACCGTCGACACCCATGTAGGTCCGCTCGATCATGTGGCAGCTTTTGCACTGGGCGCCTTCGCTGTCTTCCGGGTGATTGTGATGCGCAGGCGTGTCATAGTCCTTTGCGGAAAGGGTTGCGAATTCCGGATTTCCGGCAGGCGAATGGCACTGTGTGCAAACCCCGTTTCCTTCGGCTTTCAATTCTGCGCTGTGCGGTTCGTGGCAGTTCATGCATCCGACGCCCTGTGCATACATCCGGGATTGCAGGAACGAGCCGTAGACGTAGACCTCATCCAGAATTTGCCCGTCGGGATGATAGGAACCGGGGCGCAGCACGGCCAGATTATAGGCATCATGGTACGGGGTTCCCGGAACCGGGTTTCCGTTGCCATGCGCCTCGCGCCGGGAATGACATCCGGCGCATTGCTGTATTTCTTGTTCGGTCCGCCCCTTGCCCCAACTCAACAGAAAGCCGGCATTGGCCAGGCCATCTGAAGAACGCTTTTCCCGGACCCAGTCGATATGTGCGGACCCCGGCCCATGGCAGGCCTCGCACCCGACCCCGATTTCGACCTGTTGTGACGTGTAGCTTCTGGTTTGAGGGTCGTAGTTCTTCTCAAAACCCGTGGCATGACATTCGGCGCAGCGCGCGTTCCAGTTCTTGTAAGGGCCGGTCCAATGCAACCCGTCATCAGGCGGCAGGTCCTGATCAGGGTACAGGTGATACCAGCGCTTTTGTTCTGTGTCCCAAACAACGTCGAAACTTTGCAACCGTCCCGGTTCGGTCTCGAAAAGGTATTGCTGCAAGGGTTCGATTCCAACGACGGAATGTACGTCATATTCCGTCGTTGCACCGTCTTTTTCCGTTACGCGGGCGGTGAACCTACCCGCCTCATTTTTGAATTGGACGGACATGCCGTCATGATCGAACCGGGTACCGTTGAAATCCGCCACAACAGCGCCGTCAGCGGGGTCTGTCCAGGCCAGCGCATGGTGTGACGCGGCCCAGGCTTCGGCTTCTTGCTGATGACAGTCGGTACACTGGTCTGAACCCACATACTCTGCCGTCTGCGCCTGAACTTCACCAGCAATTGCAAGGCAGGCCAGTATCAGGGCAAATCTCATGCCGTATCTCCTTGGGTGGCTTTTTGCAGATCAATCAATGCACCGTTGTATTCGGCACCCAAGATCAGGATCGCCGAATAGAGATACAGGAAAATCAATGCCGCCATGGCCCCCGCCAATCCAGCATAGGTGGCGCTGTAGGTGGCGAACTGGCTGATATAAATTGAAAACGCCCACCCACCAGCCGCCCACAAGACCAAAGTCAACAAGACGCCAGGCAAAATTTGCATCAGGCTGTGCCTGCGAGTCGGCAGCACAAGATGCGCCAGAAGAACGGTGCCCGCAGGAACCGCCACGGTGAACGTCCAGCGCAGGCGATCCACGGAAAACCAGTTGGCCACGGCAACTTCCGTGTGTTCAGCCACCAGTTTCGTATAGACCGGCAAAACCACCTCGACCGCTGCAATGATCAGAATGGCCGACCCGCCCAGAATGACCAGCACCAGACAGAGCAGTCGGGTTTTCCAGAAAGGCCAACTGTCTTCGTCGTGGTAGGCTTGGTTCATGGCTGCACGTACGGCAGCCACGCCGTTGGAGGCAAAGTAAATCGCCAGAAGCCCGCCCAAGGTGATGACACCCGAGCCGGATCCTGCCAGAACGGCCCGCAGTTCGGCCACGATCGGATCTGCGACGTCCTTGGGCCACGCGCCGAAAATCAGGTCAATCAACTCATCTGTGACATAGCCTTGAGATAACGCCCCTGCCAGCGCCACGGTGAACAGCACAAAGGGAAACAGCGCCATCATCAGCGACATGGCCACGTGGCTGCTCATGACGAAACCGTTCTTTCTGCTGAATCGGCGGATCGACAGCCAAAGTGCCTGAACAGGTCGGCCAAACAAGGGATTCGCGGCAGTGTACATGCTGCAACCCTAACCTGCCGAAATAGAACACAGAACCCGTCGTGAAAATCTATTTGTAGAATGAGGGCCAACAAACGCCTGAACGCATTGCATAAACAAGACCTCGCGTGCAGGATTGGGTCACGCAGGATGGGAAATGGGCACTGCTTGTGCCGGACACAGGATACCGAATGACCCCGGATCAAAAAGACATCACGGTTAGACCCAGGCTTCGACTGTCCGTTGTCCGGGATACATGCATCATCGCGACCCTGATCGTGCTGGGTCTCTATGCCGGTGCGAACTTCCTGATCCCGCTTGCCATGGCGCTGCTGGTCAATGTTCTGATCATCGCGCTGAGCGATCGCGTCGTCGCCCTGACCCGCGCTCCGGTCTGGCTGGCCAATGTCGCCGGTGTGACAGTCGTACTGGCGGGTTTGTTCATGATCATGTACGTGCTGGGCAGTCAGGCGACGCAGTTTGCACGCTCCATCAGCACCTATGAAAACCAGTTTGACGGTGCGGTCGAGCGTGTAACGGGGCTGGTCGGCAACGACGTGACCACCTTCATTCGTGACAATCTGGTCAGTATCGACATGTCCTATGTCGCACGCGTGTTGCTGGGCAGCGCCACTTCATTGTTGAACCAGTTCTTCCTGATCAGCCTTTATGTCGCCTTTCTGATGGCCGAACGACTGGCCTTTCGGAAAAAGATCCAACTGGCCGCCGGAGATCCTGTCGCCGCAGCCGAGTTTTCCGCCATGCTCGATTCGATTTCGGTCAGCTTGCAGCGCTATGTCGGCGTCAAAACCCTGATCAGCCTGATAACGGCAACCATCAGCTATACGGTTTTCCGCTCGCTTGGTCTGGAATACGCGGAAACATGGGCCGTACTGACCTTTGCCCTGAACTTCATCCCCTCGATCGGTTCGATCATAGCGGTGTTTTTTCCGGCCATGATCGCGCTTGTTCAATTCGAAACGATCCTTCCCTTCCTGGTGATCGTGCTGGGATGTGGAACGATCCAATTCCTGATCGGCAATTTCCTTGATCCGGCCATGCTTGGCCGATCCCTGAACATGTCGACCTTTCTTGTCATTCTGGCCCTGACCTTCTGGACAACGGTCTGGGGCCTGATCGGAGCGTTTCTGAGTGTGCCTCTGACCGTATGCATCCTGATCGTTTTCAGCCACATCCCTGCACTTCGGCCGGTCGCTATACTGATGTCTCTGGATGGCAGGTTGGGCGAGGATAACAGTCGGGCCACAGCAAGCTAGGCCATGAAGCGCCCCCTGTTCATCGGATCGGATATCTACCGCAACTCGACCTACGGTTCAAAGCACCCGCTGGCCATCCCGCGGGTTTCAACTGTCATCGATCTGTGTCGCGAACTGGGATGGTTGACCTCCGAGAACTACCGCGTCAGCCCCTGCGCAAAACCCGGAGTACTGGAGACGTTTCATACGCCGGACTATATCGCCGCCCTGCAAAAGGCGGAAGCGGACCAGCATGTCACGGACGAAACACGGAAAAGATACGGTTTGGGGACGCTGTCGAACCCGGTCTTTGCCGAGATGTATCGCCGGCCGGCAACCGCCGCAGGTGGTTCCATGCTGGCCGCCGAACTGATCCGGGATGGAGGGATCGTTTTCAACCCTGCGGGCGGTACGCATCACGGCCTTGCGGACCGGGCTAACGGGTTTTGCTATCTGAACGATCCGGTTCTGGCGATACAGACCCTTTTGAACACTGGCTTGGATCGCGTGGTCTATGTCGACATCGACGCCCATCATTGCGATGGGGTTGAACTTGCCTTTCGCGGGTCGGACAGAGTTCGGATGATCTCGGTCCATGAAACGCGGCGATGGCCTTTCACGGGCCAACTTGAGGAAGACGCCGGTGGCGCGGCCTTCAACCTGCCTGTTCCAAGGCATCTGAACGACGACGAATTCACCGCCATTCTGGATCAATTGATCCTGCCAGCGACCGAGGCGTTCAAACCGCAAGCGATTGTCCTGCAATGCGGGGCAGACGCCGTGGCCGAGGACCCGCTTTCGCGTTTGACCCTGTCCAACAACGCGCATTGGCGAACGGTGGCGGCGCTGAAGCCTCTTTCGCCTCGTTTTCTGGTTCTGGGTGGCGGCGGATACAATCCCTGGTCCGTAGGGCGCTTGTGGAGCGGCGTCTGGGCCACTCTGAATGATTTCGAAATTCCTGACACACTTGACGTCGGTGCCCAGAAAATCCTGCGGGATCTGACCTGGAGCAGGGCCGCAGGACAGGCGCCTCCCCCTCACTGGCTGGACAGTTTGCGCGACGCGCCCAACACCGGGCCCATACGACAGGAACTGAGGAACGATTTACGCCACCTCACCGCCAGGCATTCACGGTAGATCGGTCCGCCAAAGCCTGTTAGCATTCCGATATTTCGGGATATTCCTGACCGGCCTACCCCCTGTTCCGTTATCAATTCGTTTCTTCCAGCTTGGCACCGATTGGACCACTACCCATGAATGCACTTAATCAGATACTTGATCTCAAAACCCGCATGGGCCAGTCCATCATCGGGCAAACCGAGGTCATCGACCGACTGCTGATCGGGATGCTGGCCAACGGAAACCTTCTGATCGAAGGTCTGCCCGGATTGGCCAAAACACGTGCAGTCAAGGCGATGGCGCGCAATCTGGATGCAGACTTCAGCAGGATCCAGTTCACACCTGACCTGCTGCCTTCAGACGTGACGGGAACCGAGGTGTTTCAACAAACAGATGAGGGCGGCACCTTTCGGTTCGAACCCGGGCCGATCTTTGCCAATATCGTTCTCGCTGACGAAATCAACAGGGCACCGGCCAAGGTTCAGGCCGCATTGCTGGAGGCGATGGAAGAACGGCAGGTCACGGTTTCCGGGACCACCCACAAGATGGAGCCGCTGTTCATCGTGATGGCAACCCAGAACCCCATTGAACAAGAAGGCACCTATCCCCTGCCCGAAGCGCAGATGGACCGGTTCCTGATGCATGTTCAGATCACCTATCCGCCGGTCGAGGACGAGGTTGAAGTGATCCGGCTGGTGCGGGGCGAAGAGATCGCCGCCGGGAAAGGCGCATCAAGCGAGCCACCACCGACAATCCCGCAGGACGCCGTTTTTGCAGCGCGTTCGGAAATTGGGCAGATCCATGTTTCGGATGCAATGGATCGCTATATGGCCGATCTGGTTCAGGCGACCCGGACGCCTGCGGCGCTCAGCGAAGAACTGGCCAACTGGATCGAAATCGGCGCCAGCCCGCGTGCCTCATTGGCATTGGACAAATGCGGTCGGACGCATGCGTGGATGAACCAGCGTGACTATGTGGACCCCGCGGATATTCGAGCCATTGCACATGACGTGTTCCGTCACCGCATCACGCTGAGCTTCGAGGCGCAGGGGAACGCCAAAACGGCAGATGACGTGATCGCGGAAATCCTGCGTCTCGTCGCGCTGCCCTGACGGTTCGGGTTGGCCGGGTGCAGCGATCCTCAGCATATCCCGATGATCCCCGCATTCACGTCAATGCGGATCACCTGTTGCGTCTGGAACTGCATTCCCGTGCCCTGAGCTTTTTGCCACGTCAGCCTGCCCGGTCGATCCTGAATGGCAGACACGCATCGCGCCTGCGCGGACGCGGCCTGAATTTCGAGGAATTACGCAACTACCAACCGGGCGACGACATCCGAACAATTGACTGGAAAGTCACGGCGCGAACCGGTGAACCCCATGTTAGGGTCTATACCGAGGAACGAGACCGCCCTGCCCTGTTGCTGGTCGATCAGCGCGTTTCGATGTTTTTCGGAACCGAAGTTTACATGAAATCGGTCATCGCCGCCGAAGCTGCTGCAATCACCGCACATCGCGTTCTTGGTCAGGGCGATCGTGTCGGTGGTCTGGTATTCAACGACACAAGCGTTGCTGAACACAGGCCGCAGCGCCGCGCGGCGGCGCTCATGCGGTTTCTGTCTTCCATCGGCGCTGCCAATTCGGCCTTGCATGCTGCCTTGAACCCGCAACCCACCGTAACTCTGAATGACATGTTGTCGGAAGCCGCGCGTATGCTCCAAACCAACGGGCTGGTTTGCCTGTTTTCCGACTGCGACGGGCTTGACGAAAGATCGGAATCCCTGCTGCGCCGTATTGCGGTCTCAAACGATATGATCGTGTTCAATATTGCTGACAAGACAGCAAAGGGGCTGGCGCCTGATCTGAAACTCACGGTCTCGGACGGGCGCGACCAGATCGAAATCGACAGCGCCGACCCCGAATTGTCCGGCAAAATTCGCAAGTCCATGGAAGACAGGTTGAACCACCTGCACTCATGGTCTCGTCGATACGGTTTTCCGGTTGTTCCATTGACGACCGCGGAACCTGCCCTGGATCAGTTGCTGTATCTGTTCGGACATCGCAGGGGGCAGAAATGAGCATCGACACGACAGGGAAATCTCTGGTTGATCTGCTGAATATGCTCGAGCCGGCACCGGAACCCACGCCTGTTTCGATGTTTCCGCAGACATGGGGGTGGTTGGCGCTGGCCATCATACTGCTTGGCCTTGCCGTACTGGTCAGTGTTCTTTTCGTCCGGCGAAGTCGGGCGAACGCGTATCGCCGCCATGCGCTGGCCGAGCTGGCAGACCCGGATATCACGTCGGCAAAAGTTGCCGAAATCCTTCGCCGCACCGCGTTGGTCGCGTATCCGCGCAGGCAGGTTGCAGGGATTCACGGGGATGACTGGTTGAATTTCCTTTCGCAAATCTCTGATGACAAGTCCTTTTTATCAAACATTGGGCAAACGCTGATCGACGCGCCGTACAAGGACCTGCCGCCAAACCGCGCCTTGACCCAGCTTGCTAGGCATTGGGTCAAGTCCCATAAACGGTATCGGGGAACGTGATGTTTTCCTTCTCTGCGCCCTGGGTGTTTCTACTTTTGCCGCTGCCGCTGCTGGTGTACGCAATTGCTCCGCCCCGGCGGGAAACAACCGTGTCCATTCGCATTCCGTTTTTTCGCCGAGTGGCCCAGGCGGCGGGCGTCGAGCCGCAATCCGGGTCAATGATCCGAACCCGGGCCCGGCTGCAAACAGTCAGCGCCGGCTTGATCTGGATACTTCTAGTTCTGGTGCTGGCGCGTCCGGAACGTCTGGGCGACCCCGTGGTGATGGAAAAATCTGCACGCGATGTGGTTTTGGCGCTGGATATCTCTGGCTCGATGGATCAGCGCGACTTCCAGACCGGATCCGGTGCCCCGATGCAACGGTTGGAGGCGGTCAAAGAGGTTCTCAAGCAGTTCATCTCTGAAAGAGATGGTGACAGGATGGCGCTGATCATCTTTGGAACACGCGCGTTCATTCAAGCGCCCTTCACGGAAGATCTGAACAGTTTGAATGGGTTCCTGGACCAAACTCAAGTTGGCATGGCGGGTCCGAACACGGCTTTGGGCGATGCGATCGGGCTTGGCATTCGAACTTTTGAATCCAGCGAGGTTGACCAGCGCCTGATGATCGTTCTCAGCGATGGCGCCGATACGTCCAGTCGCATGACACCCGTCAATGCCTCGGCCATTGCTGCGGAAAAGAACGTGGTTGTCTATACGATTGGTGTTGGAGACCCGAATGCCACGGGCGAAGACCGTGTCGATCTTCAGGCACTAAAGGACATAGCCGATCGCACGGGCGGAGAATATTTCTTTGCCGACGATGCAACGGCCCTTGAACAGACCTATGCACGCATTGATTCACTGAACCCCAGAATGGTGGAAACGCAAAGCTATCGCCCCAAGCAAAGCCTTGCCCATATTCCGTTACTCATCGCGTTGATCGTCATTTTGGTCAGCATGACCTGGTTCCATTTTTCACTGCGACACCAGGGGGCCGTCTGACAATGGATCTGGCTGATTTCCATTTTATCCGAGGCTATTACCTGCTGCTTCTCATTCCCATCCTTGTGTTGTGGTGGCGGATCAGACCCAGACCGATGGCAGACACCAAACTGCCATCAGGGATCGCCCCGCACCTTGCAGAGGCCTTGCTGCTGGGCAAGGAAGAAAACAGGCGCATCCAGCCCATTGATGTTGCGCTGATCATTGCGGCGCTTGTCACATTGGCGGCCTCGGGTCCGACATGGTCGCGCGCGCCCAACCCGTTGATCGCAGACACGGCCCCGTTGGTGATCGCTCTCAAAGTCACCGACAGCATGGAAAGCTCGGATCTTGCGCCATCGCGGCTGGATCGGGCACGGTTCAAGATTTCCGACCTGATCACCGAACGTGCCGGCGCACGAACCGCTTTGATCGCCTATGCAGGAACGCCGCACCGAGTTGCGCCTTTGACCGAAGACGCGAACATACTTCGTCCGTTGCTTGAGGGGTTGACGCCTGCGGTGATGCCGAAGGATGGCGATGCGGCAGCCGATGCGCTTGCGTTGGCTCAGTCCATTCTGGACGACAGCGACAGCCCGGGGGCGATTCTGTTTGTATTGGACGACCTTGATCCATCTCAGGTAATGGGGCTAAGCTCCTCTTCTTCTGATATTTTCTTTCTCACCATGCTGCCGGATGGTGGTCGTATCGCGCAGCTGGACAACATCCCAAACGCCTCAGTGGTCGCGTTTTCGGACGACGACAGGGACATCAATCAACTGATGCGCCGCATTCAATCGGCCTATACTGCCGCCCTGGATGACGATGATCGTCTGGACTGGCAGGACAAGGGCTGGATCCTGGCCTGGCCTGCTGCGGTGTTGTCTCTGCTGTGGTTCCGCAAGGGCTGGGTAATTCGTTGGGCGGTTCTGGTTTTGATTGCGTTGCCTTCATCCGGCGCGCGGGCAGAAGGATGGCGAGACTGGTTTTTCACCCCCGACCAACAAGGCCAGATCGCGATGAACCAAAAACGATTTGGCGACGCGGCCGAGATGTTCGAAGACCCATATCACAAGGGATATGCCTATCTCAGGGATGGTCAATATGAAAAGGCGTCGTCCGTGTTTTCCACACTGGACACACCGGAAGCTGCGTTTGCCGAAGGTATGGCCCGCATAAAAAACCGCGAGTATCGCCCAGCCATATCGGCGTTCGAGACCGCCTTGGAACGTCGCCCCGACTGGCCCGAAGCCCAGCATAATCTCGACCTGTCCAAGGCCATCCTGGACTATGTCGAAACGACGCGTGAACAGTCTGACACAGGGGAGGAGGCTGGCATCGGTGCCGATGATACGGTGTTTGACAACGATGCAGCACGTGGCAGTGACACCACGGTTCAAGCCCCCAAAGACGGGCCACAGTCACTGTCCGCCGACCAGTGGATCAGCATGATCGACACCGATATGCAGGATTTTCTGAGAAACCGTTTCCTTTTGGAAATTCAGGAGCAAACAGAATGAGATACCTTGCTGTCTTCATCCTGTTGTTGCCGTTATCCGTGTCCGCACAGGAAAACTCAGCCTATCAACCTCGGGTGTCAGTGGACGTCCCGAACGAGGCCGTCATCGTCGGCCAACCCGCCATCGTCCGCATCAAGGTTCTGGTACCGACCTTCATGCCGCAGCCGCCCGTATTCCCATCATTGGAGCAACAAAATGTCCTTGTTCGCCTGCCTGAGAGGGCTTCTGGTCCGATAAGCGAAACGGTAGACGGAGAAACGTGGTCCGGAGTACAGCGCAGTTATCGCCTGTATCCGCTGACATCAGGGCCGGTCGCGTATGATGCGCAAGAGGTTGTCGTGACATTTGCCGACCCGCAGTCCAATGACCCGGTTCAGGTTTCGGTGACGCTTCCTTCCATACAGCTGAACGCAGAGATCCCAGAGGGCGCTCAAGGTCTTGACCCGCTGATCATCGCAAGTGGTTTCTCTCTTGATCAGAATCTGGACGGTCCGACCGATATGCAGGCCGGTGATTCCATCACGCGCGAGATAAGCGCGCAGATCGCTGGCACCACGGCCCTGACAATCCCGGCGCTGACGCCGCAGGATCAAAGCCAACTGCTTCGCGCCTATCCAAAGGAGCCCCGCTTTTCGGAAACAGAGGAACGGGGCATCTTGTCCGGGCAGCGGGTCGAAGAAACCGTGTACATCGCCCAAGATGGTGGCGAAACACAGTTGTCGGCCGTTTCCATCGACTGGTTCAATCTGGACACCGGTCAGATCGAAACGGCATCACTTCCCTCGACCAAGCTGACACTGGCACCACCCAGGCGACAGCCGCCTGACGCGCAAACCATCATCAAATCAGTTCTTTACCTTGTCATTGTTGTATTCGCATTGTGGACATTGGGAAGGTTTCTGCGCCCGCGCTACTCAACCTGGAAAACGGAACGGCGCCGCAGATATCTGGCATCCGAGAAATATGCCGTCGATGCCTTGCGATCCGCTTTAATATCACGGGATTTGCCCGCGGTTTATCAGGCATTGGGTCTTTGGAAATCGCGAAGCGCGCATCCAGAGCGTTCTTTGGATCTTGAGAAGAGCCTTATGAATATCGGTGCGGCGCGGTATTCAGCGACGGCTTGCAACAGCCCGGAAGACTGGGAAGCGGCCGTGCAACACCTAGGCGCACTGAAAAGCGCAACAGAACGAAAGAGCGGGTCTTTGCCCCCGCTCAACCCTTAGACTTCAACTTTGACAGTTGCTGATCAGCTTGCGCCGGTCGATCAACCGCAGCCGGCCATACCCCAATTCCACAAGGCCCAGATCCGCCAGATGATGCAGATGTCGATGCAAGGTCGGCTGAGATACCGCAACCATTTCAGCAAGTTCTTCCTGAGACACAACAATCCATCCGTCCGAACTCAAGGCGCCTTCGTCAAGATGCAGCAGACGCAGCACAAGGCGCTTTTCAGACCCCGTAACCGCAAGATTGGCCATGATGCGCAGAGCAGTCTTCATGTTTTCATGCGTCAACGCATAGAAATCACGGATGTATTCCGGGTTCTTCTGAACCAGGCGTTCTACCCGCGAGCCGGGAAAATACAAGGTGCGGGTCTTTTGCGTTGCCACGACGCTGACCAGGCGTTTGGCTTCGGCAAACAGCGCGAGATCCCCGATCCAGAATCCTGATCCATCCTGATGCAATACGAATTCCTGTCCATCATCGGCAGGTGCCGTGATCTGAAGCGCGCCTGCGAGCACCGCATGAATACCGTTGGCGCGGTCACCGTGGTGGTACAGGGTTTCTCCGGAATCGAAGGTTCTTTGAATTGCGCACGTCATAAGATCGCTCTGAAACTTTGAATCGCGCGTGCCAAACCAGTCGGTCTTGGCCAGAATCCGCATATCGTCATCAGAATCTAACATTTGTATCTTTCAAAGTGATCATATGATAAGTTTTCGATACGTTTCATCGCGTAAAATAGCTGTGTTCACTGCTCGAACAAGAAGTTGTTTTTATTCGGGCAATCAAGAACTTGCTTGCAGCTTCAAGTTATGAGCTAGCGGCTTAAATTAAATTTCAATTTTCCGGGTCATTAAGGCTCGACTGATCAGGAGCACTTCATGTCTTCTCCACGAATGATTGCAGATAATTGGCGTAGAACACTGCGCCGGTTCGCGGTGGCGACCGTAACTGTCGCCCTTGCCGTGCCCGCCTGGGCGCAAGATCAAAAGCCCAATATTCTTGTGATATGGGGCGACGATATCGGTCAATCCAACATCTCGGCCTATACAATGGGTCTCATGGGATATCAAACACCCAATATCGACAGGGTTGCCAAAGAAGGCATGATCTTTACCGATTACTACGGTGAACAATCCTGTACCGCCGGCCGTTCGTCATACATCATGGGGCAATCCGTGTTCCGCACCGGTCTTTCCAAAGTCGGCCTGCCTGGGGCAGATCTTGGAATGCAGGTTGAAGACCCAACTATCCCGGGGCTTCTTAAAGACCACGGCTATGTGACCGGTCAATTCGGCAAAAACCACCTTGGTGACAAAGACGAACATCTTCCGACAAACCACGGTTTTGATGAGTTTTTTGGCAATCTTTACCACCTGAATGCCGAAGAAGAGCCGGAAAACGAAGACTATCCGGGTGATCGCGTTCTGGCGGATGGGCGCACCTTCCGCGAGGCCTATGGCCCGCGCGGCGTCATCAAGTCCAAAGCGGATGGCACGATCGAAGACACCGGACCCTTGACCCGCAAGCGCATGGAAACGGTAGATGACGAAACCGTGGCCGCGGCCATCGACTTCATCAAGCGGGCGCATGAGCAAGGTCAGCCCTTCTATGTCTGGTGGAACGGTACCCGCATGCACTTCCGCACCCACGTCAAAGACGAGATGCGCGCCAAGGCCAATGAGTTGTCGGGGCGGGTCGCTGATGAATACACCGCCGGTATGATCGAACACGATATGCATGTAGGTCAGCTGCTGGATCTGCTGGACGAGCTTGGCATCGCCGACAACACGATCGTCCACTATTCCACTGACAACGGTCCCCACATGAACACCTGGCCGGATGCGGCTGCCACGCCGTTCTGGGGCGAGAAGAATACCAACTGGGAAGGTGGATGGCGCGTTCCGTCGATGGTACGCTGGCCGGGCAAGATCGAGGCCGGTTCGGTCACCAACGAGATCGTGCATCACATGGACTGGCTGCCCACTTACCTCGCCGTGGCCGGCGATCCGGACATCAAGGAAAAACTGAAGGCCGGCTACAGCTCATCGGGCATGGGTCGCGACTATAAGGTGCACCTTGATGGCTACAATATTCTGCCACTGCTGACTGGTGAGACTGCCGCAAGCCCCAGGAAAGAAATCTTCTATTTCTCGGATGATGGTGACCTCACGGCGCTGCGCTTCGAAGACTGGAAGCTCATCTTCCTCGAGCAGAAAGCCTGGGCCACGTTGCGTGCCTGGATCGAGCCATGGACCGAACTGCGCATCCCGCTGATCGTCAACCTGCGCCGCGATCCGTATGAACGCGCGTACCGCACGTCCAACACTTATTACGATTGGCTGTTGGACCGGGCCTATTTCCTTGTGCCCGCCCAGCAATACGTTGGCAATTTCCTCAGTACGTTCCAGGAGTTCCCGCCACGTCAGAAAGCAGCAAGCTTCAACCTGGATCAGGTCATGGAGAAGCTGACAACGCCGACCAACAACTAGGCCCGGCGGCCCCACGCTGTAGGCCGCCCTGCGCAGGGCGGCCCTTTTTTCAACACAACAGTTATCGAGATCTTCATGAAACACGTTCTTTTAGGTGCCTTTCTGACCTGTGTTCCCGTATCCCTGCTCGCTGATCCGCTGCCCAGTTGGAACGCCACAGCGGCAAAAGAGGCGATCCTTGAATTCGTGTCCAGTGTTACCGACGCGGAAGGACCCGACTATGTCACGCCTTCAGATCGGATCGCGGTATTTGACAATGACGGCACACTCTGGGCCGAACAGCCGGTTTATTTCCAGTTTATCTTTGCCATGGATCGGCTTTCTGAACTGGCTGAACAAGATCCTTCGATCCTGTCCACACCCGCTTTGAAAGCCGCTGCCGAAGGTGATCTTGCGACGGTTCTTCAAGGGGGCCACGATGCGTTGATCGAAGTTGTCAACGAGTCACATTCCGGAACCAGCGTAGAGGCGTTTCAAGCCCAAGTTGCGCAGTGGCTGGCCGAGGCCCGACACCCGGACACCGGATTGCCCTATGACCAGATGACCTATCAGCCCATGGTCGAGCTGTTGCGCTATCTTCGGGACGAAGGGTTCAAGACCTATATTGTCTCGGGCGGCGGCATTCACTTCATGCGGGTCTTCGCGGAACAGGCCTATGGCATTCCGCCGGAACAGGTTCTGGGCACCTATGGAAACTCGACATTCGAAGATGTCGATGGCGTTCCGACTGTCATCAAGGCCCCCGGCATTGCCTTCATCGACGACAAGGAAGGCAAACCCATCAACATCGAACGCACGATCGGCAAACGCCCCATTCTGGCCGGAGGAAACTCAGACGGCGATTTCGCCATGCTGGATTGGACAACCTCGGGTAACGGACCACGGCTGGGTGTTCTGATCCACCATACGGATGCCGAACGTGAATGGGCCTATGATCGGGAAAGTCCGATTGGGCGGTTGGTTGACGGTCTGGATCAGGGGCCGGACAAAGGCTGGATCATCGTCGATATGGCGAAAGACTGGTCGCGGGTCTACACTGGAGGAAACTGAACGACCCGAAAGACTTAACGCCCATGTGGACATTGCTTGTATCCATCTTTGTTTTTGCGTTGTACGCAACCGCAGTTGTGTTTTCGGTGCGCGCGGCACAAACCGCGCGCACACCGCAAGGAGCCGTTGGCTGGGTGGTCTTTTTGGTATCGGCGCCAATCTTTGCGGTGCCGATGTACCTGTTTCTGGGGCACCACAGGTTTCGCGGCTACCGCATCTCGCGCCAACAAAGCGAACGGGTCGTCGAAGGCATCAAGACCTTTGCTGACTACTCCAGACCTGACCCATCCACGATGTCGGTCAATCCACGACCATTCGAATTTCTGGCTCATCTTCCGGTATCCAGTGGCAATGGCGCTCAGCTTCTGATCGATGGCCAGGCAACGTTTGACGCCATTTTCCAGGCGATAGACGAGGCCAGCAACTACATCCTGATCCAATTCTATATCGTCAGAGACGATACATTGGGCCGACAGCTTCAGACCAAGCTGATCGAGGCTGCGAAACGCGGGGTGCATGTCCGTTTCATGACCGATGCCGTCGGCAGCTATGGATTGGCAAACACCTATCTGGACACAATGCGCGAGGCCGGAATTGACGTGGCCGACCCGCGTGAACAACGCGGGCCGAATTTCAGGTTTCAGCTGAATTACCGGAACCATCGTAAAACCGTCATCATCGACGGTGAAACAGGCTTTATCGGCGGTCACAACGTGGGTGTTGAATATCTGGGCGAAGACCCGCATTTCGGCCATTGGCGCGACACGCATATCAAGATGACCGGCCACATCGTCCGGCAATTGCAGCTCATCTTCACCGAAGACTGGCACTGGGCCCGCGATGAAGACCTGATTGACGACCTCGACTGGGCAGGCAGCGAGGCCGAGCAAGACATGAATGCCCTATTGGTGGCCACCGGACCCGGAGACGAAACCGAAACCGGCGCCATGATGTTCTTTTCGGCCATCGCCGAGGCGAAAGAAAGACTGTGGATTGCCTCGCCCTATTTTGTGCCCGACATCGACGTCATGACCGCTCTGCAACATGCAGCGATGCGCGGTGTGGACGTGCGCATCCTTGTCCCGGATATGATTGATCATCGGCTGCCGTGGCTGGCTGCTTTTGCCTATTTCGACGAAATCCGCGATTGCGGCGTACGCGTGTTCCGATACACGGACGGTTTCATGCACCAGAAGGTTTTCGTGGTAGACGACACGCTGGCTGCGGTCGGCACGACCAATCTGGACAACCGGTCCTTCCGGCTGAACTTCGAGGCGATGGCCCTGTTTTTCGATGCCCGCGCAGCCCTGGCTGTTGATCACATGCTACGCGCGGATTTCGAGGCAAGCTATGAATTGACGCGCAGTCTGGCCCAGCAACCCGCGCATATCCGGTTTGGCGCCCCATTGGCGCGGTTGTTTGCGCCTATCCTCTAGGTAAAGAACTTCTCTTGAAAGACGCGCGTCATCATCGCCACCAGATAAGCGGTCGACAGACCAAAGGCCAGAAGACCAGCAACCGCGGCAAAAGACCCAAAGATGCGCAACCCTTCGCCCAAAACGATATCGCCATATCCCAGGGTCGTGAACGTCACCAATGAGAAATAGATGGCCGAGTTCCAATCCGGCAGAACCTCAAGCAACACCCAGACGATGGCCCAAACCCAGACCTGAATCGTGTGCGTCGCGACAATAAAGGCCAAAGATACCGCGATTGGTGTTGCCGTGCCAAAGAACACCCCCTTGGCCGACCATTTTTCATCCCACTTGATGATCGTGACGGTACACCAGGTCAACAAAAGAATCTCGACCAAGAAGCAGAGCGCCAGAAATGTACTGCCCCAAACGATCTGATGCAGCAACGTCATGTTTTTCATCCCGATTTACGACAGTGTAACGTCCGGGCAGAATGACCCTTTGAGGTACAGGGCACAACCCCGGCGATCGTGAGGAACGCCTGCGGCGAATGGAACCGAGTGCGGGTCCGCACTGGACAGTTTGGAATTCCGTCGCACATCCTTGGAAGAAAAAAGGCCAGACCATGCTGTTGACCATCGACCGTGTTCAGAAAACCTATCCCGGCGGACGCCCGGTTCTGCGCGACGTGTCGCTGACATTGGATGAAGGGCAGACACTGGCCCTGACCGGCGAAAGCGGCAGTGGCAAAAGCACTCTGCTGAACCTTGCCGCAGCGCTTGATTGTTTCGACAGCGGTGAAATCATCTTGAACCGAACGCCTCTGTCCCGTCTGGACGATGCCGGGCGGGCCGAATTGCGGCGCAGTCAGCTTTCGTTGGTGTTTCAGCAGTTCAATCTGATCCCTTCGCTGACCGTTGCGCAGAACCTTTCCTTTCACGCCCGCCTTGCCGACGCTGAGGATGCCGATTGGACCGCGCATCTGACGGAACGCTTGGGCCTGTCCGATCTTTTGGACCGATATCCCGAAAACCTGTCCGGCGGGCAACAGCAGCGGGTCGCGATTGGTCGTGCCATGGCTGCGCGTCCGAAACTGCTGCTGGCGGATGAGCCCACGGGCAATCTGGATGAAACCGCCAGCGCAAGGGTTCTGGATCTGATGTTGGCCTTGGTGGCTGATACCGGCGCAGCGCTTCTGTTGGTCACGCATTCCCAACAGATTGCGGCCCGACTGGATCGAACCGTCCAGCTCTGCGGTGGTCGTATCCAATGACACGCGCCGTCATTCAGGCTTTGATGTCCCACTGGCGGGTGCACTGGTTGCAACTGGCGACGCTTTTGACAGGAATCGCGTTGGCCACCGGTCTCTGGTCCGCGGTTCAGGCCATCAATGCCGAAGCGCGCGCCAGCTATGCCCGGGCCAACGCGCAGCTTGCCCTTGGGCAGTTCGACGAGCTGCGCGATCCTTCCGGTCTGATCCCGGTTTCTCGTTACGTCGATCTGCGTCGTGCTGGCTGGCAGGTGGCGGCCGTTCTGGAGGGCCCCTATCGAATCCGGGGCCGCACATTGCGCCTGATGGGTGTGGACATGGTCGCCTACCCGGCCCTGCCAGCCGTCACCGAAGCCGGCCAAAGCGCCGCGCCGACTGAGCCGGCGGACATGCTGACCGCTCCGGGGCGACTTCTGGTCGCGGCAGAGCTGGAGCCGCTGTTGCGCGACCAGAACAACCTTCCGCCGGTTTCGTTCACCACGGCGCTGCCACCAGACGTAATTCTGACGGATATCGGCACAGCCGAAGCCCTGCTGAACCAAACCGGTTTCATCTCGCGCCTCATTGTGTTGCCGGATCAGCCGCGTGATCGGCCACCTTTGGCCGAAGTCGCGCCCGAACTGGAGCGCGCCAGCCCATCCTCGCAAGTCGATACTGCTCGGCTGACTGACAGTTTTCACCTGAACCTGTCGGCTTTTGGCCTGCTGTCCTTTGCCGTTGGCCTGTTCATCGTGAACGGCACCGTCGGGCTGGCTTTTGCCCAACGCCGAGGCATGATCCGCACCCTGCGTGCACTGGGCGTTTCGATGCGGCGGCTGGTCTTCCTAATCCTGACCGAACTGACGGGGCTGGCCCTGATCGGTGGAACCTTGGGTCTGCTTCTTGGGTTCTTTCTGGCCGGAGCGTTGTTGCCCGATGTCGCAGCAACCCTTCGCGGCCTGTATGGTGCGCCCGTGACCGGACAGCTGACATTGCACCCCCATTGGGTGTTTGCCGGGATGGCGATGGCTGTCTGCGGCACCTTGTTTGCCAGTGGCCATGCGCTGTGGCGACTGTCTCGTATGCCCCTGCTGGCGGGGCCCGGTGTGCAAGCCTGGCAGGGCAATGCCGGCACACGTCTTGTGACAGGTTTGCTCGGCTTGTCCCTGATCGTCGGCGGTGTCATCGCCTATCTCGGCATCGGTGGTCTGGTTGCCGGTTTCGTGCTGTTGGCCGGATTGCTGACGGGTGCCGCGCTTTTGTTGCCGGCGCTTCTGACCTTTGCGCTTTCCGTCTTTGGCAACAGGTCCCGTGGCGCCGTCGCGCAGTGGGTCTGGGCCGACATGCGCGCCCAATTGCCCGGGCTGTCGCTTGCCCTGATGGCCCTGTTGCTTGCGCTTGCGGCAAATATCGGTGTGGGCACAATGGTTTCAAGTTTCCGGCTGACATTTGTCGGCTGGCTCGACCAGCGCCTGACCTCAGAGCTGTATCTGACCGTCCGTGACGAAGAACAGGGTCGCGAGATCACGGATTGGCTGCGGCCACAGGTCGACGCCATCCTTCCAATTCGCAACATGGAACTGTCGCACGAGACGGGCCCCCTGTTTCTGTACGGGGTCATTGACGATCCGGTCTATCGGCAGCACTGGCCGTTGATATCGGCAAACTCGACCGTATGGGACGACGTCATGGCCGGAGACGCGGTGCTGATCAACGAACAACTGGCACGGCGCGCGAACCTCTGGCCCGGAGATACGCTGACGCTGTCCCCGGATCGAACGCTGACCATCGCCGGGGTTTATTCGGATTATGGAAATCCAACCGGGCAAGCCATTGTGTCGATGAGCCAACTTGACCGGATCGCACCAGGGGCCGAAACCCGACGGTTTGGCGTCCGTTTGAACCCCGAACAGGCGACTGAAATGGCGCAAGCCTTGCGCGAGCGGTTTGCCCTGCCGCGTCAGGCCGTGGTCCAGCAGGCCGCCATGAAGGCGCAATCATTAGCAGTCTTCGAAAAGACCTTTGTCGTGACATCGGCGCTCAATGTTCTGACCCTCGGCGTGGCGGGATTTGCCATACTCACCAGCCTGCTGACCCTGTGGACCCAGCGCTTGCCTCAGATTGCTCCGGTATGGGCGCTGGGACTGAACCGGGCGCAACTGGCGCGGCTGGAGCTTTTGCGCAGCGTACTGCTCGCGGCTCTGACCGCGTGCCTGGCGTTGCCGCTTGGTCTGATCCTCGCCTGGGTTCTGTTGGCAGTGATCAATGTGCAAGCCTTTGGCTGGCGGTTGCCGATGTTCGTTTTTCCCTGGGATTGGTTGTGGCTGTTCTTGTTGACCCTGCTGGCCGCCCTGGTTGCAGCGGCCCTGCCCGCGCTGCGCATGTTGCGTCTGCCCCCTGCCGATTTGCTGAAGGTGTTCGCCAATGAACGTTAAAACCCTTTGGGCCGTTCTCGTGATTTTGTGCCCATCGCCTCTTTGGGCGCAGGGCTATGCAGGTCTTGGAGGGTCGGCGGAAGGCTTCGAGGTTCCGCAGGCGGGCTTTGAATTCGACTTTCCCAAAGACCACGGACCTCACCCCGCCTATCGGATCGAATGGTGGTATCTGACGGCCAACCTCAAAGGCGAGGACGGGCGTGATTATGGCATCCAATGGACCCTTTTCCGGTCGGCCCTGAAACCGTTTGAAACAGATGGATGGCACAGCCCGCAGATCTGGATGGGCCATGCGGCTGTCACCACGCCTGACACCCACTATTTTGCCGAACGCCTGTCGCGTGGGGGGATTGGGCAGGCAGGTGTTGCGGTGCAACCGTTCGAGGCCTGGATCGACGAATGGCGCATGGCCGGACCGGATATGGACACCCTGACCCTGACGGCAAACGGGGCTGATTTCGGGTACGATCTTGCGCTGAGCGCACAAGGCCCGTTGGTGTTTCATGGCCAAGCGGGCTATTCCGTGAAATCCGCCGACGGACAAGCCAGCTATTACTATTCGCAACCCTTCTATTCAGTCGAAGGCGTACTGCACCTGCCGGATGGCGATATGCGCGTCACCGGTCAGGGCTGGCTGGACCGGGAATGGTCTTCGCAACCCCTGGCCGAGGATCAAACCGGCTGGGATTGGTTTTCGCTCAGCTTCGAGGGCGGAGACAAACTGATGGCCTTTCGCCTGCGCGGTGGTCGCGGCGATTTCACGTCGGCCACATGGATCAATTCAGACGGCAGCACCGATGCCATCCCCGACGGATCCGTCAGGCTTGAGCCGCTTGCGACCGATCAGGTGGCAGGGCGCGACGTCCCGACGCAATGGCGCATCGTGCTTGCGGACCGAGGCATCGACGTCAAGGTATCCGCCCTGACGCCGGACGCCTGGATGGGGACACGTTTTGAATATTGGGAAGGTCCGGTCACGGTCACCGGCAGCCACGAGGGCGTCGGGTATCTCGAGATGACGGGCTACTGACCTGGCTGCGGGAGCCCGAACGGCGGCAGGCGACCGTCGGGGCTCCGGCAACTCTGTGCACGGCATCTGCTTTTCGCGTCAGCGCACCACGTAAACCGAGACGTTGGAATGTCGCACCACGCGTGCCGCATTCGGGCCCAGCAGGTAGTCCTTGAAATCCGGCTTGTGGGCTCCGATTACGATCAAATCAGAGCCGGCACTTTCGGCCGTCTTCAAAATCTCCTGATAAGCTGTTCCTGTCGCAACCACATGGCGGATGGTTTCGTTGCGCTCGGCCCCCAGGGCCGATACGCAAAGCGCCGTCAGCTTGGCCTGCGCTTCCTCCAACGCCTTGTCATGAAAACCGGATTCAAAAAACCCCGACACCCAGCTTTCCCCGAAATCGGGCAGCACTGTTACCACGTCAAGTTGCGCCCCTTCCATATCCGCCAGAGCGGCTGCTTTTTGCAGCACCGGTGCATCAATCTCGCCATTGCTGATATCAACGGCACACAGAACGGAACGTGTCATACGAGCACCTCTTGTCTGGCGGCACGGCCGCGTTGCAGGAAAGCGATCAGACCCAGAAGGATCAGCGCCGGGATATAGACCAGTTGCTTCGGAGGCTGGCTGGACGGCAGGCTGACCGAGCTCAGACGCACGGCCTCGTCACCGTAATAGTCAAAGTTGGCCAGATCTTCGGCAACCGGTGATCCAAACATCGGCTCGTCAAGTTTGACAAGGCCATCCTCTTCCAGCAACAGCAGCCCCATGGCATCGACGCGCGCTTCACCGCCCTCTTCGGATCCGACTGGCACCACAATCGTGGTGTCCACCATCTTGCCGGTATCAAAATCCGGCCCGCTGATCACCATGCGAACCTCGGTTCCGGGAGGAGTCTGGCCAATGGTTTCGACAAACGCTGCAGGCTCGACCGAAGTGTATGGAGGCGCGATGCGATCCATGAAGAAATCCGGCCTGAACAGGGCGAAGGCAACGGCGATCAGAGCGATACTTTCGTAGATGCGGCTGTGGGTCAGGAAGTACCCCATGGTGCCTGCCGTGAAGACAAGGATCGCTATCGTCGCAAAAATCGCCACTATGATCCCTTCGACCCATGTCACATCGATCAGCAGAAGATCGGTGTTGAAAATGAACACGAAGGGCAGCGCCACGGTACGCAGGCTGTAGAAGAACGCCGTGAAACCGGTTTTGATCGCATCACCGCCCGACACAGCCGCAGCAGCAAAACTGGCCAGCCCGACCGGAGGTGTCACGTCGGCCATGATCCCGAAATAGAACACGAACAGGTGGACAGCGATCAATGGAACAATCAGCCCGCTTTGGGCGCCCAACTCAACAACCACCCCGGCCATCAACGAGCTGACAACGATATAGTTCGCGGTTGTTGGCAGACCCATGCCCAGGATCAGGCTGAGTAGCCCGACCATGACCAGCATCAGGATCAGATTGCCGCCCGACAGGAACTCGACCAGATCGGCCATCACCTGACCAACACCCGTCAACGTGACGGTTCCCACGATCACGCCCGCGGTTGCCGTGGCAAGCGCGATGCCGATCATATTGCGTGCCCCGTCGATCAGACCTTGCCACAGGTCGGCAACACCATCGATGAAAGTGTTGTACAGGTTGCTCTGCCCGCGGAACATCGCTTTCAGCGGCTTCTGCGTCAGCAGGATGACAAACAGCAGCGATGTGGCCCAGAAGGCGGACAGGCCCGGTGACTTCTGTTCGATCATCAGGAAATAGACCAGAACGATGATCGGCAGCAGGTAATGCAGGCCAGCTTTGTAGATATCGGCGATGACCGGAAGCGTAACCTCTTTTGCGTTAGGGTCGTCCGGTTCCAGGTCAGGCACCTGTGCCGCCAGATAAAGCAGTGCGACATATACCGCGCAGATAATCAGGCTGAGCACGATCCCAGCGGCCGACGGCACCCAGCTTGTCACGGCATTCACCGGGAATTGTGACCCATAGCAAAGACCTGCGAACACCAGGAAAAAGCCGAGCATCCCCACTACGGTCCGCGCCAGATGCACATCGCGGTCGCCCAGCGTGGGCATGTTCCGCTTCACGGCCTCGAGGTGCACGATGTAAACCAGTGCGATGTAGGAAATCGCTGCTGGCAGGAAGGCATGGGTGATCACCTCGACATATGAGATGCCCACATATTCCACCATCAGGAATGCAGCGGCCCCCATCACCGGCGGCATGATCTGCCCGTTGACCGAACTGGCAACCTCGACCGAGCCCGCTTGTTCACTGCTGAACCCGACGCGCTTCATCAGCGGGATGGTGAAGGTACCGGTGGTAACAACATTGGCAATCGACGAGCCCGAGATCAGGCCGGTCGCAGCCGAGCCCACAACCGCCGCCTTGGCCGGACCACCACGCAGGTGGCCCAGGGCCCCAAAGGCCATCTTGATAAAGTAGTTCCCTGCCCCGGCTTTATCCAGCAATGCGCCAAACAGAACGAACAGGAAAACGAATTTCGTGGAAACACCCAGAGCGATACCAAACACGCCCTCGGACGTGATCCACATGTGACTCATCGCCTTTTTCAGGCTCGCGCCCTTCCAGCGGATAACTTCGGGCACCCATTCCGAGGCACCGAAGAAGACATAGGCCAAAAATATGGTCGCGATAATTGCCATGGCCGGGCCAAGCGCACGGCGCGCGGCCTCGAACAACAGCACCAGGCCAAGCAACGCAACCCATTTGTCGGTGTCGTCGGCCAAACCGCCCGCATTGACGATCTTGTCATAGAAGAAATAGCCGTACAGCGCGACGAACGCGCCCACCAATCCCATGATCCAATCCTGAACCGGAATATAGTTCCGAGGGCTGGATTTGAGTGCCGGATAAGCCGCAAAGGCCAGAAACAAAGCAAAAGCCAGATGGAATTGCCGTGCATTGTTCACGACGCTTCCGGGCAAGACATAATTCGCCAGGGGCGAGGCCAGAACAACTTGAAATATCGACCAGATCGCGGCCACGACCGCCAGGAAAACGCCCACGTTCCCGACCGGATTGCGCCCTCCTGCGTCAGAAGATGCAACCAGATCCTGAAGCTCTTCTTCGGAAAGCGGACGATTGGATTGAGTGTCGGAATTCATCAAATGTCTCCCCGTCGCGGCCATTGTTCGGCCTTCTGAAATCCCGTTTCACACGGGTTGTGTGCAGGGCGCCCTTGGGCACCCTGCGTCAGGTCTGGTTTACTGAATCCAGCCTTTTTCTTTGTAGTACTTCTCGGCACCCGGATGCAGCGGAGCCGACAGGCCATCCGCAATCATCTCTTCTGGCTTCAGGTTCGCAAACGCGGGGTGCAGCTTTTTGAAGTCATCGAAGTTTTCGAAGACCGAGCTTACAACCGCATAAACCGCGTCATCCGACACGTCTGCCGAGGTTACGAAAGTCGCGCCAACACCAAAGGTCGAGGTGTCTTCGTCAGATCCACGGTACATGCCACCGGGAATGGTTGCCTTGCGGTAGAACGAGTTTTCGTTGACCAGCTTGTCCACGGCCTCACCGCTGACGTTCACCAGAACCGAGTCACACGCGGTGGTGGCTTCCTGAATCGAACCCGAGGGGTGGCCAACGGTGTACACCATCGCGTCGATCTGGTTGTCGCACAAGGCTGCCGACTGTTCAGCCGCTTTCAGCTCGGTCGCCAGTTCGAAATCATCTGTGGTCCAGCCCATTTCGCCCAGCAGGACTTCCATGGTGCCGCGCTGACCGGAACCCGGGTTGCCGATGTTGACGCGCTTACCCTTCAGGTCTTCGAAGTTTGTGATGCCGGAATCGGCGCGGGCCACAACGGTGAAGGGTTCGGGGTGCACCGAGAACACGGCGCGCAGGCCTTCGAACGGGCCGGCTTCTTCGAATTTCGAGGTGCCGTTATAGGCGTGGTACTGCCAGTCGGACTGGGCCACACCAAACTCTAGCTCGCCTTCGCGGATGGTGTTGATGTTGTAGACTGAACCACCGGTCGATTCGACCGAGCAGCGCACGCCGTGCTCTTTCCGGCCTTTGTTGACCAGACGACAGATCGCGCCGCCGGTCGGATAGTAAACGCCGGTGACACCACCGGTACCAATCGTAATGAACTCTTCGGCATATGCCGCCGGAGCCAGAAGGGCTGCGGTGACGAAGGCGCCGACGCTCAGTTTGCTGCTGTTTTTCATCTGTTAACTCCCACTTTTTTTGTTTGGCAGTTGGAAATCAAGTTTGATCACCTGCTCAGGGAAGCGTGCCGATAATACAAAGCGGCCCGCATCGCAACGGCTACAAATCTTTGAATTTCCCAATTTCTCCCAACCCTTTCGAGGTTTCATTCAGATACCCACAATGTCAAGGCCGGCACCGGTCGGACCTGCGCCAATTCGCATATATGAGCACAAATCACGAACTTTCCCCATCAGTTCACAGCGAACAGTCTGGGGTCACACGATCAATCGAAGCCCAACACTCCGTTTCATCCTCGATGCAATGAACCGGCACGAGTCGGCGCGAAAAAGAGCGATCCGCGTTTTCGAACATGGACGCAGGGCATGTCACGTTTTTGCGTTCGGGCGAATCTGACAAAAGCCCCCCAATACCAACCCGGTTCACGATTCACACCGCCGGGGACCTGATGACCTGACTGCTTATGCAGGCCCGGAACGTTGTGGCATTTGCGGCCCGCTACAGAAGGCCTCTAACAAGACATGAAGACCAAGGTTGCGGGTCAGCACCTTGATCACGGCACCAGCACGGAACCCCGCCATAAGGACGGACGGAATTCTGAATTCGTCGGGATTGTGGTGCCCAAGGAGAGACTCGAACTCTCACGCCCGTGAAGGCGGGGGATTTTGAATCCCCTGCGTCTACCATTCCGCCACTTGGGCCACGAACACTGGATTAGCGCCCATCCGAGCGAAGGTCCAGAGGCAAAAACCATCCAATAATCCATTTGTTTCGCCCTCGGCTGTTGACGGTCCGTCAGGCGCATGGTTTGGCTTGGCTTCAGACCGGAAACTGGATTTGAGTGCTTTATGTTACGATCGCTTTATGACTGGACCATTCGTCTGGCCGAACACCCTCACGCGCTGTGGGCGCTGGCCATCGTGGCTTTCATCGAAAGTTCGTTCTTCCCGATTCCCCCCGATGTGTTGATGATTCCGATGATTCTGGCCCGCCCGTCCCGGGCATGGCTGATCGCAACCGTGGCACTGGTGGCTTCGGTTCTGGGGGGCATGTTGGGCTATGCGATTGGTGCGTTTTTCTATGAAAGCATCGGGCAGCCCATTCTGGAATCCATGGGGAAAGCCCATGCCATGGAAGAATTCAATACCCGTTTCAACGACTTCGGATTCTGGGCCGTTCTGGCCGCTGGTGTGACCCCCTTCCCTTACAAGGTCATCACTATTATGTCCGGCTGGACCGGCATGCCGCTTGGAACCTTCATTGCCACCTCGATTCTGGCTCGCGCCTTGAGGTTCTTCCTGGTGGCAGGTCTGCTCTGGGGATTCGGTGAGCCGATCCGCGACTTCATCGAAAAGCGCCTGGGGCTAATGTTCACTTTGTTCATCATCCTCCTGTTTGGCGGTTTCCTGGTGGTGAAATACTTATGACGAGACGTTCGCAACTTGTCGCGGTGGCAAGTCTAGGATCACTGGCCCTTCTTCTGGCCGCTTTTGGCTTTCAGCATCTCGGCGGGCTTGCGCCATGCAAGATGTGCATCTGGCAGCGCTATCCACATGCAGTGGCCATCGCGATCGGCGCCGTGGCTCTGGCTTTACCGAGGCTGACCTTTCTTCCTTTGCTGGGCGCAGCGGCGGCCGCGACGACTTCGGCGGTGGGTGCATTTCACGCCGGCGTTGAAAAAGGCTGGTGGGAAGGCCCAAGCAGCTGCACATCCGGCAGCATCAGCGGTCTGTCCGCAGACGATCTGTTCGATCAAATCATGTCCGCGCCTTTGGTGCGGTGCGATGATATCCCTTGGGAGATGTTCGGCATCTCGATGGCAGGCTGGAACGCTATTGCTTCTGCTGTGCTGGTCCTGATCTGGCTGGCCGCATGGAAATCCCGCGCGGCTTAGAACTGATCCAGCTCTGCATCCCAGTACAGGAAATCGATCCAGCTTTCATGCAGGTGGTTCGGCGGAAACTTCCGTCCAATATTGCGCAACGCTTCGGCATCGGGCTGACGTGGCGGCTTGCGCAAGGTCATCCGAGCCTGGCGCAGCGATTTCGACCCTTTGCGCAGATTGCACGGGCTGCACGCGGCCACCACGTTCTGCCAGCTGGTCACACCACCGGCGGCCCGCGGCACCACATGATCAAAGGTCAGGTTGTCACGGCTGCCGCAATACTGGCAGCGGAATTCATCCCGCAGAAATAAATTAAAGCGCGTGAAGGCCACGCGCTTTCTGGGTTTTACATAGTCTTTCAAAACAACGACCGAAGGTATTCGGATCTCGGTGCTCGGGCTGCGGACGACCTCGTCATATTCAGCCACGATATCGACCCGATCCAGCCAGGCGGCCTTGATCGCTTCTTGCCAGGGCCACAGTGACAGCGGGTAATAGGACAAGGGGCGATAATCGGCGTTCAAAACCAGGGCCGGGTGTTGTTTGAGCGCACCCGGCTCCCTTACAAATTCGGTCCTGAAGTCTCCGTCCATCACAGAATCGCTCCTCGCTCTCAGCTGCCCGTTTGTGACACCAGAGCGGGGAGCACCCGCCCCGGTCTTTTGATAACTATATATCGTGTTAAAACTCTGACAAGCCCTGAGTTTCCACAATATGTCGCAGACGAGGTAACGCGAATCGGTAACAGGCACGTGACAGTTATCCACAGCTTGCACCGGGGGCGCCGTTCGGGCTATGCGCAGGTCATGTCCTGGTTCATCCGCTTCAACAAACCTTATGATGTTCTGCCGCAGTTCACCGACCGCGCCAACGCGGACAGCCCACGCAGCACGCTGTCTGATTTCATTGATCTGCCCGGCGTCTATCCGGCAGGCAGGCTGGACCGTGACAGTGAAGGTTTGATGCTGCTGACGGATCATGGAAAGCTGCAATCCCAGATCTCTGACCCAAAGCACAAGATGGCCAAAACCTATTGGGTTCAAGTCGAAGGCACCCCCGACGAGGCTGCCCTGAAAACGCTTCGCAACGGGGTAGAATTGAAGGATGGTCTGACCCGCCCCGCCAAGGCCCGCCAGATCAACGAGCCCGAGGCGCTCTGGCCCCGAACCCCACCGATCCGCGAACGCAAGTCAGTCCCGGACAGTTGGCTTGAACTGACCATCCGCGAAGGCAAAAACCGGCAAGTGCGGCGGATGACGGCGGCAGTTGGCCTGCCGACCCTGCGCCTGATCCGGTACCGCATCGGAGACTGGACCCTGGATGATCTTGAGCCCGGGCACTGGGACAGTCTGCCAATGCCGACACTGAACGCGTCCCCCCAACGCAAGCGCGACCGTCGCCCGCGACGGTGACAGACCCTGCCCCGATCTGCTAAACTGGCGTCATGAAGAAAACGCCTGACATCCCGGCCCCTTCGGCCATTCTGGAAGCGGCGCTCTATGTTGATGACCTGGACGCGGCAGAACAGTTTTACGGCGAAGTTCTTGGGCTCGAACGCATACAACGTGTCGCTGACCGCCATGTTTTCTATCGCATCGGCGGATCGGTCCTGCTGATTTTCAATCCCGACCAGACCGAACAACCGCCGCTTGACCCCGACATGCCGGTTCCGCCCCACGGCGCGCGCGGCCCCGGACATGTGTGTCTTGTGCTGTCACGAGAGGACATCGCGGCGATGCGCAAACACCTTCTGGACTGGAATATTCCGGTAGATGCCGAGTTTGACTGGCCCGGAGGCGCACGGTCTTTGTATGTGCGCGACCCGGCCGGAAACTCGGTCGAGTTCGCCGAAGGTCACTTGTGGGATTGAACCGGTGCGGAACGCATGGGCGCTCCGCAGGTTCCAAACACTAAAGACTCAGCTTGTCGCGCATGAAGGCCAGCGCAACGCTCAGCCCATCCGGGGCGATACCGTGCCCGGTGCCTTTCATGACATGGGCATAGACCTCTTTGAAACCGGCAGCTTGCAATGCTTCGGCCGCTTCCGGCAGGGATTGTGGCGGGACAACGTCATCAGCGTCGCCATGCACCAGCAAGACAGGCATCCGGCTGACGGTTTCATCCGCCAGCAGATCGGGCTCCAGCAAACGGCCCGAAAAGGCTACGATCCCGGCCACGGGATCTTCCCGGCGTGGTGCGACATGCAAGCTCATCATCGTGCCCTGGCTGAAACCAAACAGAACAACCTGTTCGGGCAGAACATCTTCGTCCACCATCAGCGCGTCCAGAAAGGCGTTGAAGTCCTCGACAGCCATTTCCATGCCCCGGCGGGCTTCTTCTTCGGTAGATCCATCGATCCACGGAATCGGGAACCACTGATACCCGTTGGGCATTCCGGGGATCTGCTCGGGGGCGTCGGGGGCCACGAACAACGTGTCCGGCAGGTGTTCGCCCAGCGGATCGGCCAATCCCAGCAGATCGGCACCGTTTGCACCATAGCCATGCACGAACACCACGACCGAGCGCGTGTCGCCCGAAACAGGCTCTTTCCGGAGCGAATTCAAAACCCGTGTCATCTGATCCCTTCTCTTTGTTTTGCAACCCGGTAATAGGCCCACAGCACCCGTGCCGCAACCGAACGCCAGGGCGACCAGGCCTCGGCCATTTTGCGCAGCTCCTTGTCCGTTGGACGTTCAGGCAAGTCATAGAGGATGCGCGCCGCCTCTTGCAGGGCCAGATCACCGGGTGCGATGACATCTGCGCGACCCAGTGAGAACATGGCATAGATTTCGGCTGTCCAGACACCGATACCCGGAACTTGCGTCAATATGGCGACGACATCGGCGTCAGTTGCATCGCGCAGTGCCTTATAGTCGATACGTGCCTCGGCCAGTGCCCGCGCATATCGGATCTTCTGTCGGCTCAGCCCAACTGCCCGCAGATCATCATCCGTTGCCCACAGGATCTTGCGCGGGCCGGTCAACCTTGCATCCTGAAGCCGTTTCCAGATCGCATTGGCCGAAGCCACGCTGACTTGCTGACTGACAATTGCACTCAATAATTGCGCAAACCCATCGGGGCGGCGGCGCAGCGGCAAGGGGCCGGTCTGATCCATCGCATACGCCATGCGCGGACAGGTTTTGGCCAGCCACTCGGCCCCTTCGGCCACACAGTCCGATGTTTCGATGATGCGGCCCGCGGGCATGCGGCCTCCCTGCTCTTTTGTTTCGGGCAGGTTAGGCGCATGTGACGCAGATGCAACCCGCTTGTGCCGCAAACACTTAGCCGATAACCATTCGCCCATGACGATGATTTCAACCCTTCCGGACGACCGGCAGGCCAAACGCAATGTGGCCGTACTGGTGGCTGCCCAAGCCATTCTGGGCGCGCAGATGCCGATGATGTTCATCGTCGGCGGGCTTGCAGGTCAGTCGCTGGCCTCGAACCCCTGCCTAGCGACGCTGCCGATATCCCTGATCGTTCTGGGATCGATGCTGGCAGCCACGCCGATCTCGGCCATCATGCAAAAATGGGGCCGTCGCGTGGGGTTCCTTGTCGGGGCAACGGCCGGTGCACTGGGCGGGTTGATCGGGGCCTATGGTCTGTTTCTGGGCTCGTTCCCCACCTTTCTTGTCGGCAGCCTGCTGACCGGCATCTACATGAGCGCACACGGGTTCTATCGCTTTGCGGCAGCAGACACCGCGTCAGACGATTACCGCCCAAAAGCGATTTCATACGTGATGGCCGGCGGGCTGGCGGCCGCCATCATCGGGCCTCAGATCGTGAAGCTTACGTCTGAAGCATACGTCATCCCTTTTCTGGGAACATATATGGCCGTAATCGGCATCAACGTTCTGGGCTCGGCGCTGTTCTTCTTTCTCGACATTCCGACACCTGCGAAACCTGCGGCCGATGAACCCAAGGGGCGGTCACGGATCGAGTTGCTGAAAACACCCCGCATCGCCGTCGCGATCATCTGTGCCATGGTGTCTTATGCGTTGATGAATCTGGTCATGACCTCGACGCCGCTTGCCGTTGTCGGATGTGGATTTTCTGCCAATGACGCGGCGGATATCGTGACAAGTCACGTGCTGGCAATGTATGTCCCCAGCTTCTTTACCGGGCACCTGATCGCCCGGTTTGGCGTTGAAAAGATCGTCGCTCTGGGCTTGGCCATACTTGCCGCATCAGGGGTGGTTGCGCTGCAAGGCGTCGAATTGGGGAACTTTTTTGTCGCCCTTGTTCTTCTGGGCATTGGTTGGAATTTCGGCTTCATCGGCGCGACCACGATGCTGGCCGCGTCGCATGAACCGCAAGAGCGCGGACGGATGCAGGGCCTCAATGACCTGTTGGTGTTTGGCGGTGTGACATTGGCATCTCTGGCCTCGGGCGGGTTGATGAACTGCTCGGGCGGATCCGCGATCGAGGGGTGGAACGCCGTTAACCTTGCCATGATCCCCTTACTGACACTGGCAGGTGGCGCATTGCTGTGGCTGGTTCTGCGCCCGGCCGATCCCGAAAGGGTCTGATCACCAGCGCCCGCTGCCGACGGTCCACATCAGCGACAGTCGCTGACGCATTTCGCCTGGCTCAAGCGTTCCTGCCGCCACCCGCTCGGGTTGGGCGATGGCCTGCTTCAGAACTCGTTCCGCCAGCCAACCCGCATACAGCGCGGGACGCGCCTCAGGTGCGATGTCGCCCCGCTTTGATCGCGCCTTGCGCAATCGGTCCAAAGCGGATTGGGCCAATTGCTGAACGCCGCCCTTCGTACCATCAAGCAAAGGTACGCGACCCCGCTTTTCCAGTTCGGGAATGGCGCGGAACCAATTTGCCACACCGACCCCGTACCCGAAATCGCGCAACACGCTTTCATCCGCCACACCCAGCGCCTGCGCCGAGGCGACGAATAGAGATCCGGAACTGTGGTTGATATAGGCGTCAAAGTGCTCCTGATCCTCGAACGGATCCCGGTATATATCCCAACGTCTTACGGCAACAAATTCATCCAGTACGCCTGCCAGATGCGGCGACAGGACCCGCGACAGAGGCGTCACCACCTCGTGCCGCCGAACCGCGGACCCTTCTGCAATCTCCTGCAACGCGTCGCGCCACCATTGCAGCCGCATTTCGGCAATCATGGCCTCTTGCGTCACCCATGGCGCGCGGGCGACTTCAACATTCAACGCATAGATCGGAAACAAAACCACGCGGGCCGCGACCGGAGCAGCCATCGTCGCGCGGAACCGGTCAGGATCCGCTCGCTGAACCAGCGCGGCGCAGGCTTTGACATCATCGTCGAAGGTCACACTCACTCGGCCGCTGCCTTTTGCGGATCCCAATCACGGACCAGTTTCCACTGGATCGCATCCAGTAGCGCCTCAAAAGACGCATCAACTATGTTCGCGCTTACGCCAACGGTCGACCAGCGCCGCCCCTGGCCGTCTTCGCTGTCGATGATGACGCGGGTCACCGCTTCGGTCCCGCCCTGGGTGATACGAACCTTGAAATCGACAAGGCGCATGTCTGACAAAACCTGCGAGTATTGGCCCAAATCCTTCGCCAGCGCCTTGGCCAGCGCGTTCACAGGCCCCCTGTCATTGCCAGACTCGTCCATGGACTCGCTGACCGACAGTTTCTTTTCACCGTCCACTTTGACCACGACGACAGCCTCGGACAGGCTGACCATCTTGTTGTATTTGTTCTTCCGACGCTCAACAGTGACCTTGTAGCGCTTGACCTCGAAGAATTCAGGCAGTTGTCCCAGTTCATCCCGCGCCAACAGTTCGAAACTGGCCTGCGCGGTGTCGTAGGAATACCCTTCCGCTTCACGATCCTTGATCCGCTCTAGGATGCGGCCCAATGCGGGATCACCGGCTTTGACGCTCAGCCCCGCCTCGGTCAGGCGTTTGCGCAGGTTCGACTGACCCGCCTGGTTCGACATCGGAATGATACGTTCATTGCCTATGCTTGCCGGGTCCACATGTTCGTAAGTCGATGGGTCCTTCAGGATCGCGCTGGCGTGCAACCCCGCCTTGTGCGCAAAAGCCGACGCGCCCACGTAAGCCGCCTGCTTGCTGGGCACCCGGTTCAGGACATCGTCCAACATGCGGCTGGTTCGGGTCAGCCCGGCCAACGCATCAAGGCTGACGCCTGTTGCAAACTGCGAGGCGTAGGGTTCTTTCAGCAGCAATGTCGGGATCAGCGCCGTCAGGTTTGCGTTGCCACAACGTTCACCCAGACCATTCAGCGTTCCCTGAATTTGCCGCGCACCTGCTTCGACAGCCGCCAGAGAACAGGCTACTGCGTTCTCGGTGTCGTTATGGGTGTGGATACCCAACCGTTCACCCGGCAGGCCTGCCGCGATCACTTCGGACACGATCCGCCCGACCTCGGACGGCAACGCGCCACCGTTGGTGTCACACAGCACAACCCATCGCGCGCCCGCCTCCAGCGCGGCCCGGCAAACTTCCGTCGCGTACTCGCCGTTGTCCTTGTACCCGTCAAAGAAATGTTCGGCATCGAACAACGCCTCGCGCCCTTGCGCCACGATATGCGCCACCGAAGCACGAACGTTTTCCGTGTTCTCTTCAAGCGAAATGCCAAGCGCGTGGGTCACGTGATAATCATGCGACTTGCCAACCAGACAGACGGCCTGCGTACCCGCATTCATCACCGCAGCCAGCACATCGTCATTCTCGGCCGAGCGCCCTGCCCGTTTGGTCATGCCAAAGGCCGTCAACCGGGCCGCGGTCTTTGGCGCCGCCTCGAAAAACGCGCTGTCGGTCGGGTTCGCTCCGGGCCAGCCGCCTTCGATGTAATCCACCCCCAATGCGTCCAGCGCCCGTGCGATCTGCACTTTTTCAGCGGTCGAAAACTGCACACCCTGGGTCTGCTGCCCGTCACGCAGCGTCGTGTCGTAAAGATAGAGGCGTTCTCTGGTCATCAGACCTCCTCCAGCTTGGCGGCATCAAAACCGGCGCCCGGCACCAGTTCAACACCTTCCTTGCTCATTCGAACCTCAAGCCCTGCCGCAACATACGCCGCCTTGAGGCGGTCGACCTCCGAGAAATCCTTGTTTTCCATTGCAGATACGCGCGCCTTCGCCAAGCGATCTGCATGCGCACTCAAGTCTACGGACGCCGTGTCAGCCCACGACGGGACATCTTTGCCCAACAAGCCCAAAAATTGCAGAGAATGTCTCAACCCCACGACATCGTCAGCGATGGATAACTGGTGGAGTTCGGCGATAGCACCGGCTGTGTTCAGGTCGTCGGCCAAAAAGTTAACGATTTGAGGATGCGGCTCGCCATAACCAACCCCTTGCGCGGCCTGCGCGTAGAATTTGCGCAAGGTTCGCTCCGCCTCACGGGCTTTCTTCTCAGTCCAGTCCATCGGCTTGCGATAATGCGTCTGCAAAAAGACAAAGCGGATCACTTCGCCCGGAACGCCCTGCTCCAGAAGATCATGCACGGTAAAGAAATTGCCCAGCGATTTGGACATCTTCTTGCCTTCGACCTGCAACATCTCGTTGTGCAGCCAGACCCGCGCGAATTCACCGTGCGGGTGTGCGCATTTGCTCTGGGCGATCTCGTTCTCGTGGTGCGGGAACATCAGGTCGTTGCCGCCACCATGGATATCAAAACTCTCACCCAGCAACTCATAGCTCATGGCCGAGCATTCGATGTGCCAGCCCGGACGTCCCCGCCCCCATGGGCTGTCCCAGCCCGGCAGTTCATCGGTCGAGGGTTTCCACAAGACAAAATCCATCGGGTTCTTCTTGTAGGGCGCCACCTCGACCCGCGCGCCGGCGATCATGTCATCCACCGAGCGCCCCGACAGCTTACCGTAGCTCTCTTTCCAGCTATCCACCGCGAACAGAACATGGCCTTCGGCGGCATAGGCATGACCCTTGGCGATCAGGTCTTCGATCATCGCGATCATCTGCGCGATGAACTGGGTCGCGCGCGGCATCTCGTTCGGCTCCAACGTGCCCAAAGCGCACATATCATGCAGGTACCAGCCGATGGTCTCATCCGACCGTTCCTGCACCAATTGCTCCAGCGTGCCTTCCGCGCCCGCCTGTTTGCGGGCCAGCGCCGTGGCGTTGATCTTGTCGTCCACGTCGGTGAAATTGCGCACATAGGTCACGTGCTCTGCGCCATAGACATGGCGCAACAGACGATAAAGAACGTCGAACACGACCACCGGGCGGGCATTGCCCAGATGGGCGCGGTCATAGACCGTCGGACCACAGACATACATCCGCACGTTATCAGGGTCGATCGGTACAAAATCTTCCTTCGTCCGCGTCCGCGTGTTGTGCAGCTTGATCGTCGTCATCGGTCGGGCTCCTAGAAAACAGCAAAGGCTTGCGCGTTGGCGCGGGCTTAGCAACTTGTCTCAGGGATGAAAACGAAAGAAACCGGCCCGCTTGATAAATCAGCAGGTAATGCAGCAGATAATGATGCAGGTCACCGGGTTCATGCCCCTCGGTTAGCATGGGAACCCCGCCAAGCCAAGCGTTGAGTTTGTTCACCGGGTCCGGCAGAGTGCCCGTCATGGACCGAGACTTCATTAATTCCATCTGCAAGGAATTTCCCGGTGCAGAACTGTCAGACCCATGGGGCGGCGGTCATGACGCGTGGAAAGTAGGCGGCAAGATGTTTGCCTGTATCGGAATTGCAAATGACGGTGTTTCCGTCAAAACACCCGATGCGGAGACGGCTCAGATGCTGATTGATGCCGGTGTCGCGGTGAAAGCCCCTTATTTTCACCGCAGCTGGGTCCGCCTGCCGTTTGATGCCGAGACCGAGGAGCTGCGCCATCGTTTGACGGTTTCCTATGACCTCGTACGCGCATCGCTGACAAAAAAGCTTCAGGCGACGCTGGCGCCGCGAAGCTGATTGACAAACGGCCACTGCTCTGCCCCATTCAGCGCAAAGCAACCAGTGGCGATTTCATGAGATTGTCTGAACGCATCACGCAGATCACCGGCGGCGGCGGCGATGGCTGGGACGTGTTCTATCGCGCGCGCCGGATGTTGAGTGAAGGACAAGCCGTAACCGAACTGACGATCGGTGAACATGACACCCGAACCGACCCTTCGATTCTTCGGGCGATGGAGCTGTCGGCCCGCAACGGCCATACAGGTTACGCGATGGTGCCCGGCACGGACCTGTTGCGCGACACGGTCGCCGCACGAGTTCAGACCCGCACTGGCGTTCCGACCTTTCGGAACAACGTTCTGATCACCCCCGGCGGGCAAGCCGCCCTGTTCGCGGCACATATGGCCGTTTGCGATCCCGGTGATGTCGGATTGTATCTCGACCCGTACTACGCCACCTATCCAGGCACGATTCGGGGTGTTGGCGCCGTGGCCCGTGCGGTTCAAACCCCGGCCGATGACGCTTTCCAACCCCAGGCCGAGCGGATCGATACCGCTGCTGAAGGCGCGGTTTCGCTTTTGATCAACACGCCGAACAATCCGACCGGCGTGGTCTATTCCCGCCAATCGCTGGAGGCGGTCGCTGACGTGTGCAAACGGCGCGATCTCTGGCTGATCTCGGATGAGGTATACGACACGCAGGTCTGGGACGGTGAACATCTTTCTCCGCGTGCGCTGCCCGACATGGCAGAGCGAACGCTTGTGGTTGGATCCATGTCCAAGTCCCACGCCATGACGGGGTCGCGTTGTGGATGGGTCGTCGGCCCACAGGAGGTCATCGCCCATCTGATCAATCTGGCAACCCACACCACCTACGGCGTTCCCGGGTTCGTACAGGACGCGTCGAGTTTTGCGCTGACCGCGGGTGTTGAACTTGAAGAAAAAATCGCCGCCCCGTTCCGCCGCCGCCGATCCTTGGCCATGGATATTCTGGCGTCGCAAAACATCGTCGGCCTCGTCCCCGCGCAGGGCGCCATGTATCTGATGCTGGATATCCGCGCGACCGGGATGTCGGGCGACGCGTTTGCCAACGCGCTGCTGGACGCACACAAGATTGCCGTCATGCCCGGCGAAAGCTTCGGCAAGGCCGCTGCCGGGCACATACGGGTGGCCATGACCGTGGCCGATGAACGCTTTGCGGTTGCGCTGAAAACGCTGTGCGAATTCGCGTCGCATCTTGCGAGGAAGCACGCAGCTGAATAAGCCTGTTGTCAGAAACGAAACGTTGTACGCAGGTTGAAGACGTTGGAATCCAGACCACCGGTGGATCGGGTGACATCATCGAAGTCTTGCCGCAGCGCCTCGCCACTGATGACAAAATTGTCGCCAATCGGATAAGCGATGCCGATCCCGTAAACAGCGGCGGTATCGCTGTCGACGGATGTTTCGGCCCGTGCCGCACCAACGACGACATACCCCAGCGCGCTGCCGAAATCGTACCCACCACGCAGTTTCAATCGGGTCATGCTGTCCAGACTGCCCTGAGACTGGCTGAGGTTCAGGGAAAGGCGGTTGTATTCAAGTTCACCGCCCAGAACGAAAGCGCCGAAATCCTGATCATAGCCTACATGCGCACCAAAGGCGGTGTCGTCCCCGCTTGATCCGCCCGGTCCATCCGCATCCGCGTACCCAAAGCTGAGCCCAACGTACCCCCCTGTCCAATCCTCTGCCAAAACCGGGCTGGCGCTGGCCGTCAGAGCCACGACAATCAGGACAGAAAAAAGTTCAAAAGTCTGTTTCAAGGCGATTTCACTCGGGCTTCAGATCATATGTTAACTTATGATTCAACTGGGATCGCTTTTGTCAGAGTTCAATTCCTTGCACGCAAAGCTCAAGAGTAAGTGAATGCAGTATAACAGATTTCTGTCCTCGGGGGAGAAAATCTGCCTCAGAATTCTGCCAGAGGTTTGTTGGGCAGATATTTGCTGAAGTAAATTCCGTTGAGGTCGCAAACAGAACAGATTGCGTCGCCGTGTTTTGGAATTGTTGCGCCAAACGTTGAGAGGCGGAATGACTGACCACGACTGGAAAATCAGCCTGATCAGCCGCACCATTGGTGCGGACCGGGGGCGTGCAGCGAGAGGACGGCCGTAAGCGGCCATTTGCCAGTTCCCCAAACATCTCTCACAGATCGGAAAAAGAAATGAACGACCAATCCCGCAACACATCGCGCAGCGGCGGTCGCGCTGCGCGTCGCGCTGCCCGCGCAACCGCATTGCCTGAACATCTGCGTCCCGTGCGCCCCGGTATGGAAGGCGGTGTCCTGAATGTTCTGACCCAGGCACAGATCGAACGTATCCACGAGGCCGCCCTGACCGCATTGGAAACCATTGGTCTGGCGGACGCGCCGCAAAGCGGGATCGACTATCTGGTTGGTGCAGGCTGCACATTGGGCGACGATGGCCGCATCCGCTTTCCCCGTGTGCTTGTCGAAGACACGATCGCAAAGGCGAACCGCAATGTCACTTTGTACAGCCGTGACGGAAAAACCGATCTGGACCTTACAGGTACAAAAGTACATTACGGCACGGCTGGTGCAGCCGTTTCCATGGTCGACGTGCATGGTCGCGAGTATCGCGATTCAACCGTTCAGGATTTGCACGATGCCGCACGTATCTGCCAACAGCTTGACAATATTCACTTTGTTCAGCGCCCCATGGTCTGTCGCGACATTGCGGACAACCTGGAAATGGACCTGAACACGATCTACGCCAGCTGTTCAGGAACATTCAAACACGTCGGCACATCCTTCACGGAACCCAGCCACGTCGCCCCCGCGATGGAGATGATCTACATGATCGCGGGCGGCGAAGACAAATATCGCGAGCGGCCTTTCGTGTCGAACTCGAACTGCTTCGTCGTCCCACCGATGAAATTCGCCACTGAAAGCTGCGAAGTGATGGAGGAATGCATCAAGGCCGGAATGCCGGTTCTGTTGCTGTCAGCCGGAATGGCCGGCGCCACCGCGCCATCAACCATCGCCGGAGCAATCACCCAGGCCACGGCGGAATGCCTTGCGGGATTGATTTATGTAAACGCCGTAAGTCCCGGCGCGCCCGCAGTTTTCGGCACCTGGCCCTTTGGTCTTGATCTGCGGACCGGCGCAATGTCCATCGGTTCCGGAGAACAAGCTCTGCTGACGGCAGGCTGCGCTCAGATGCACCGTTTCTACGACTTGCCGGGGGGCTCGGCGGCCGGTGCATCAGATTCGAAGCTGCCCGACATGCAGGCCGGGTGGGAACAGATGTGCTCGAACGTGATGGCCGGGCTGTCCGGGCTGAACATGGTTTATGAAGCCGCTGGCATGCACGCTTCGCTGCTGGGGTTCTGCTTTGAAAGTCTTATCCTCAGCGACGACCTGATCGGTCAGGCGCAGCGCTGTGTGCGCGGGATCGAAGTGACCGATGAAACTCTGGCATTGGATCAGATCGCATCCGTATGCATGGGCGGCCCCGGTCATTATCTGGGCACCGATGCGACCCTCAGCCGGATGCAGGCCGACTATGTCTATCCGACCTTTGGTGACCGCTCGTCCCCCAAGGAATGGGTGGAGCTTGGCAAGCCGGATCTGGTTGAAAAGGCAGTGGCCCGAAAGAATGAGATCCTGTCCACCCCGTCGGCGGCCCGGTTCGACCCGCTTCTAGATGCTGAGATTCGGGAAAAGTTCAACATTCACTTGCCGTTATAGCATCTGAAAAAGCGGCCCGATGAGTGTCGGGCCGCCCTTTCTTCTTTACCCGTTGCTGGGTGGAAGCAAACCTGCCTCTTGTGCAACGGCCACCTCATCAGCATCCAGCGCCCCGTCGCCATTTGCGTCCATCGCCGAAAATGTATCGGCGTCAACATCGGGCAACACGGCCTGAATTTCTTCGATGGTCAGAACGCCATCGCCATTGGCGTCGGTTGAGGACTGCGCCGAGAGCACTCCCGGCAAGGTCAGTGCAGCAATGGAAATCCCAATCAAGTACTGCGGTTTCATTTTCGTGCCTCCTGGATAAGTTGATTATGTCTTCGTCCGGACAGGCCCCAGAAACACCGGATTAGCCGCAGGCGTCACCCGTTTTGCGTGATTTCCGGGAAGTCGCGCCAATCTTTGCGTGTTTGCCCGAGTCGGTGTTGCGACACACCGCCGGGCAAAACCTTGCCAGACCCGTTTCGGCAAAACTTGCCCGACAGGCATGGCCCGATCCGGCAAGACCGCGCTCATCCGGGCAACCAGTCGCAAAAAAGAAAGGGGGCCGAAGCCCCCTGTCAGTTTCGCCATCCAGGCTCATTTCGTTGACCGCCCGGTGTTTTTTTGCCTGCGGCCTGGACGTCGCATGGAACGAGCGCACCCGTTCCGTGAAAGAGTGGGAGGGAGCAAATATTCCGCCCCACCCTGTTCCCGGCCAACACGGGCATGTCGGCCGAGTGAAGAAAGGACATCTGGTAAGTCTTGTGTCCTTTCTCCGAATTCGTCGGGGTCGGTTACCTAGGGCAGCGTCCGACCCCTACGCCCCGGGTTGCCGGGGCGCTTTCCTTAGCTACACCCGCTTGTCGCGCCACAGGTGTTGCATTTCATGCAGGTGCCGTTGCGCACCAGTGTGTAGTTTCCGCATTCGCCGCAGGGATCGCCCTCGTACCCCTGCATCTTGGCCTTTGTGCGGGCGTCCATGCTTGTGGCCACCGCCGTTTCGGCTGCCGGTGCTTCAAAGGAAGCCGCCGGTTCAGCCATGCCGTTCACCTCGACCTGACCCGCGTTGAACACAGCCAGATCTTGCGGCAAACGCTTGCGCAGATAACCGGTAGAGCTGATTTGTTTCAGCACTTCCAACGACTTGGACGCGGCTGTATCGCTGATTTCCGAAACATTCGAGACACCCTCGTCCTCGCCCCGACCCAAATCGTCAAAGGTTGCGCCTTCGGGTTTCACGTGGGCCAGATCGGTACGGTCCAGATAAGACACGGCCAGTTCGCGAAAGATATAATCCAGGATTGACGTTGCGTTCTTGATCGAGTCGTTGCCCTGCACCATCCCCGCGGGTTCGAACTTGGTGAAGGTGAAGGCGTCCACGAATTCTTCCAGCGGCACACCGTATTGCAGACCAACCGACACGGCGATGGCAAAGTTGTTCATCATCGCACGGAAGCCGGCGCCTTCCTTGTGCATGTCGATGAAAATCTCGCCCAGCTGGCCGTCTTCGAACTCACCGGTGCGCAGATAGACCTTGTGGCCACCAACGATTGCCTTCTGGGTATAGCCTTTGCGGCGATGCGGCAGTTTTTCACGATGGCTGCGGATGATTTCCTTGACCACAACCTTCTCGATCACCTTTTCGGCCAGAACGACGGCCTTTTCCTGCGCCGAGCCGCTCTCCAGCACCTCTGCTGCCTCGTCGTCATCCTCGACCAGTGCTGCCGCCAGCGGTTGCGACAGTTTCGAACCGTCACGATAAAGCGCGTTGGCCTTCACACCCAGCGACCAGCTGAGTTCATAGGCTTTCTGGCAATCCTCGATCGTCGCGTCATTCGGCATATTGATCGTCTTCGAGATCGCGCCCGAGATGAAGCTCTGTGCCGCCGCCATCATGGTGATATGGCTTTCAACTCCAAGGAAACGCTTGCCTTTTTTTCCGCACGGGTTGGCGCAATCAAAAATCGAATAATGCTCTTCCTTCAGATGCGGCGCACCTTCCAGCGTCATGGTTCCGCAGACATGGTCGTTGGCCGCCTCGATATCCGCACGGGAAAAACCAAGATGGCGCAGCAGATCGAATGTCGGGTCATTCAGCTTGGTCGCCGGGATGCCCAGAACACCGGTGCAGAAATCCTCGCCGAGTGTCCACTGGTTAAAGACGAACCGGATGTCGAAGGCGCTTTCCAGCGCGGCGTCCACCTTGGCCAGTTCATTCGGGCCAAAGCCATGACCGGTCAGCGAGGTGTGGTTGATCCCTGGCGCATTGCCGATGGTGCCGTGACCAACTGCGTAGGATACGATCTCTTCGATCTGCGACGAGGAATAGCCCAGCTTTTCCAGCGCCGATGGCACCGAGCGGTTGATGATCTTGAAATACCCGCCACCGGCCAGCTTCTTGAACTTCACCAGCGCAAAGTCAGGCTCGATCCCGGTGGTGTCGCAATCCATCACCAGACCGATGGTGCCGGTGGGCGCGATCACGGTGGCCTGCGCGTTGCGATAGCCGTTCTTCTCACCAAGGCTCAGCGCCTCATCCCAGGCGGACATGGCCAGATCGACCAGGCGCTTGTCCGGGCAGTTGCCGTGATCCAGTGGCACCGGTTTGACGGCTAGTTTCTCGTAGCCTTCCGTCACACCCTGCGCCGCGCGGCGGTGGTTGCGGATGACACGCAGCATATGCTCGGCGTTGCGCTCATAACCTTTGAACGGGCCAAGCTCTCCGGCAATTTCAGCCGAAGTCGCATAGGCCACACCGGTCATGATCGCGGTCAGCGCACCGCAGATCGCCCGGCCTTCGTCCGAGTCATAGCTGTAGCCCATGTTCATCAGCAGACCGCCGATATTGGCATAACCCAGACCCAGTGTGCGGAAGTCATAAGACAGCTGCGCGATTTCCTTCGACGGGAACTGCGCCATGGTCACCGAGATTTCCAGCGTCAGGCTCCACAGGCGCGAGGCGTGCATGTAATCCGCTGCCTGGAACTCACCATCCTTGAGGAAGGTCAGCAGGTTCATCGAAGCCAGGTTACAGGCCGTGTCATCCAGGAACATGTATTCCGAGCACGGGTTCGAACCGCGGATCTCACCATCTTCGGGGCATGTGTGCCACTCGTTGACCGTGTCATGGAACTGGATGCCCGGATCGGCACAGGCCCAGGCCGCATGGCCGACCTTTTCCCACAAATCCCGCGCCTTGACCACCTTGGCCACCTTGCCGTCGGTGCGGTTGATCAGCTCCCAATCGGCATCCTTTTCAACCGCCTTGAGGAACGCATTGGTCACGCGGATGGAATTGTTCGAGTTCTGGCCCGAAACCGAGCTGTACGCCTCCGAATCCCAGTCTGTATCATAGGTCGGGAACTCGATGCTGTCGTGGCCCTGCTTAGCATAATCCAAGACACGCTTGATGTAAGTTTCTGGTATTGCGACCTTTTTCGCTTCACGAACCGCCTTTTTCAGCGCGTCGTTCTTGTTCGGATCATAGGCGTCATCGGCAGATCCATCCCAAGACCGGATGGCCTCGAAAATGCCGTTCAGCATCTTCTCGTGCATCTTCGATCCGGCAACGATCGAGGCCACCTTCTGTTCTTCGATCACCTTCCATTCGATGAATTGCTCGATGTCCGGGTGATCTGCATCGACGATCACCATCTTTGCTGCCCGACGGGTTGTTCCGCCTGATTTGATCGCGCCAGCGGCGCGGTCGCCGATCTTGAGAAAGCCCATGAGGCCCGAGGATTTGCCGCCGCCCGACAGCGCCTCGCCTTCTGCACGTAGATGGCTGAAGTTGGTGCCTGTGCCGCTCCCGTATTTGAACAGGCGCGCCTCGCGCACCCACAGGTCCATGATGCCGCCTTCGTTCACCAGATCATCATCGACCGACTGGATGAAGCACGCGTGCGGCTGAGGATGTTCATAGGCCGATTTCGACTTGGTCAGCTTGCCGGTCTTGTAGTCGACATAGTGGTGCCCCTGCGCCGGGCCATCGATTCCATAGGCCCAGTGCAGGCCGGTGTTGAACCACTGCGGCGAGTTTGGCGCCGCACGCTGGGTCGCCAGCATATAGCGCATCTCGTCGAAATAGGCGCGCGCGTCTTCCTCGGTCGAGAAATAGCCGCCCTTCCAACCCCAATAGGCCCAGGCACCGGCCAGACGGTCGAACACTTGCTTCGACGATGTTTCTCCTTCGAACTCTGCACCTTCCGCGGGAACCGATCGCCACAGAAATTCAGGAACATCCTTTTCTTTCACCTTCTTGAGCTTGGTGGGCACCCCCGCCTTGCGGAAGTATTTCTGCGCAATCACATCACTTGCAACCTGCGACCAACTGGAAGGGACTTCGATGTCATCAAGACGAAAGACAATTGTACCGTCCGGATTTCGGATTTCAGATGTTGCGGACACAAAATTCAGTTCCGCATAGGCGTCCTGATCCGGTTTGGTGAATTTTCTTTCAATCTTCATGTCCGCAGCCCTGGTTTATTCAGCTCAATTTCAGATTCCCGACACCAAATCTTGTGTTGCAGGGTGTCGCCCACAACGCCCTGAGAAGCGTGCAAAAAGGTACTGTTCGCTGCCTTGGACAGCGCAATGCCGCTAATGCGGCCGCACGTTAATCGTTTGTGCTTATCCGACCCTCGCCCGCTGCCTTTTCTGGGATATACACCAGATGTTGTGGCAATCTCGTTGGCTCATACAATTTGACGTATGTTCCCATAGTAGGTCAACGCCCTTTTTCGGTCATTTCCCAAATCTTTTTTATTGACCTGATGGTTGCATGAGGCCTTCTGCGTGCAGGCCGCGATTCCTCCACAGCTTCATCCACGGCGAATTTCCGCCGACGTTTTGCGCTCTCAAAATGAATTCCCGTTTTTACCAGCATAGTTACCTGGATTTGATCAACCAATGGCATGCTGGTTACCTTGAAAGGGAATCAATACCGTCCGGGCAAACAGACCTGCGCCATGTGCCGAACGGTTTACCCAAGAGCGAGGGAGTTCAAACGAATGAAGTTGTTTCATTTTTTCCCGGCCATGGCCTGCATCGTTGCATGCGCACCACAAGATGTGCCCATCCCGTCACGCAGCGCACAGTTTGAGTCCTTCCCGAAACGGCTGTTCGATACGTTTGAAACCAGTTGCTCGGGCCCTGGCGAGTCTTTCAAAAAAACCGGGAACGAAGTTTTTGAATGCAGTGAGTTCCTGCCCCCGAAGGCGACAGCTTTTCTGATTCTGAACTATGACGGCCATCCGCAGGAACTGCCCCAAAGCGTCATGCGTCTTACGTCAACAAAAACAAACGCAGGGTATCGCGTGGACGCGCGTGTTTTCTTCCACGTCCCGCAAAAAAACGGTGCGGCAATTGAAGTTCCGGTTGAAAGTAAGGTTTTAAATCAAGCCATCAGCGAGCTCTACCAGACAATGGGTGGCTCACCGAATTAGCTTTATGGAAGTGGTCGGGGCGGCAGGATTCGAACCTACGACCCCCTGTACCCAAAACAGGTGCGCTACCAGACTGCGCCACGCCCCGGACCGTGCGCATTCCTAACGACGCCGATCTGATTTGAAAAGCCCTAACAGGGCCAAATTGCAGGTCCTTGCGAAAAAATTTCGTGCTTCATCTGTGTCCCGGGCCCGATGGAGTAGCGCGCGGACAATCCTGCATTGATTTCCAGCACCGCATATACGGAATCGCCCCCTTCAATCGGCGTAAGATCACCCGGAATCGCCCCTTCATGCACACGCGTCACCAAACCGGTGCGATCCAGAAAAACCATATCGAGCGGGATCAGTGTGTTCTTCATCCAGAAAGCAACGGGTTGCGGCGGATCAAAGACGAACAGCATACCGGATCGAGCCGGCAACGATTCGCGAAACATCAAACCGCGGGATCGCTCTTGCGGAGTGACGGCGACTTCCACATTAAATTGCACCGTCGCACTGTCATTTCTGAGTGTGACACGATCCGATCTGCACGCAGCAGCGGCAACTCCTGCCCACAACGTTACGAATATGGTCAAGAGTATCCGAAGCCGTTTCATCCGGTTCAGCTATCCAAAGCCGCTTCCCAGGCCAGAACCTGCGCGGCCATCCGACCACGCTTGCCGTCGATCACCCTCATGGCCAGAGCTTCACCTGGTTGCAGATCGGCAAGACCCGACCGGCGCAATACCTCGATATGAAGGAATACGTCTTCATTTCGCCCAAAGACATTGGCAAATCCAAAACCCTTGCCTTTGTCGAACCATTTCACCCGTGCGGCTTCCAGCGGCGCCTTTGCGATAGCCTCCGGATCCAGCTCAGCGAAATCGGCAAGCATCATCGAGTCGGTCCGCGCCGGCGGATCAATCGCAACGACCTCGACCGCTTGAACCCCTCGGTCCGTGCGGTGAGTCATGATTTCAATGCTGGCGCCATCCGCAACCGAACTCTGGCCGTAATTGCGCAGAACATTCACGTGCAACAGAATATCCGGGCCGCCCTCTTCGGATACAACAAAGCCATAACCCTTGGCAGGGTCGAACCATTTTACGTGTCCACGGACGCGGTACATGTTGTTCAGGTCTTCTGGCACGGTTTTCCCATCGCGAATTTCAACAGTTCGTTAAGGGTTTGTTGTTTATGGGAATGGCAGGCAAATTCAAGCTGAAAAAATCGTTTATTTTCTGCCTGTTGCATTTCACGACACGTGAACGTCATGGATTCAACCTTTCAACATGCCATGCCGATCCCGGCTCAATTCGTTGCCATCTGAACCGGTCATGCAAGCGGAATGCTCCATCGGCCCAGAACTCAATCTCGGTGGGCGTCAATCTGTACCCGCCCCAAAACGGCGGACGCGGTGGATTTGGCCCAAGTTTCGCCGTCACTTTCGCGACCTCTGCCATCAAAGCTGCCCGGCTTGAAAGCGGTTGCGACTGCTTTGAAGCCCACGCGCCCAGTCGGCTTTTCAATGACCTTGATGCATAATACTCATCTGCCTGGGGCCCATTTTCACGACGTATTGTACCACGAACACGAAGTTGACGCCGCAAAGATTTCCAATGCATCACAAATGCAGCTTTTCCTGCGGTATCCAGTTCCTTGGCCTTGGCGCTTTCGTAGTTCGTATAAAAAACAAACGAGTCCGCTTCGATTTCCTTGAGCAACACCATGCGTGCATTTGGCAAGCCATCCGGATCAACGGTTGCTAGCGCAATCGCATTCGGGTCGTTCAATTCGGTTTCTTCAGCCTCGGCAAGCCACCGGGCCGCTATTTCAAACGGATCGGAGCCAGCAAAGATGCCATCACGCTCGGTCATTTCCATCCCCTGGAAAGTATTAACGTCGAACCTAAGGCGAGAACTCGCTGCGGGCAAGAGCGCACGGCCTTGATGCAACGCAACCAATGGCATAAACCAACTCAACATAACGCGAAGACAGGCGGAGAACCGAACATGTCAAATCAGTTGATGGCCGGCAAACGCGGCCTCATCATGGGACTGGCCAATGACAAATCAATCGCATGGGGAATCGCCCGCGCCTTGTCGAATGCCGGGGCCGAGCTGGCCTTTTCCTATCAGGGCGAGGCTTTGAAAAAGCGCGTCGATCCGCTGGCGGCACAATTGGGCAGCGAAATCGTTCTGCCCTGCGACGTCAGTGACGAAGCATCCATCGACGCGCTCTTTGCAGCTCTGGAAGAGAAATGGGGCAAGCTGGACTTCATCGTCCACGCCATCGGCTTTTCTGACAAGAACGAGTTGCGCGGTCGCTATGTCGACACCAGCCGCGCAAACTTCAAACTGACGATGGATGTGTCGGTATATTCCTTCACAGCCGTGATGCAGCGTGCAGAAAAGATGATGTCCGAGGGCGGCAGCGGTGTGACCCTGACCTACTACGGCGCCGAGCAGGTCATGCCGCATTATAATGTCATGGGCGTCGCCAAGGCCGCGCTGGAGGCGTCGGTCAAATACCTGGCTGAGGATCTGGGCAAGGATGGCATCCGCGTAAACTCGATCTCGGCCGGCCCGATCAAGACGCTGGCCGCCAGCGGCATCGGCGATTTCCGCTATATCATGAAGTGGAACGAATATAACTCGCCCCTGCGCCGCAACGTGACGATCGATGACGTCGGCAACTCGGCGCTGTACCTGTTGTCGGATCTGTCCAGCGGTGTCACAGGTGAGAATCTGCATGTGGATTCGGGGTATCACATTGTCGGCATGAAGGCAGTTGACGCCCCGGACGTGGAAAAAGGTTAAGAACATGAGCGCCAAGGACCGCCTGCCCCACGAAAAAGGCTTTCATATCAGCTGGGACCAGATTCATCGCGATTCGCGTGCACTGGCCTGGCGTCTTGACGGGCAAGGTCCCGATGATGGCAACTGGCGGGGTGTAGTCGCGATCACGCGCGGCGGCATGGCGCCTGCGATGATCGTCAGCCGAGAACTGGACATCCGTACGGTCGATACGATCAGCGTGCGTTCATACCACCACCAGGAACAGGGTGAAGCAGAGGTGTTGAAATCTCCGGACGCCGACCTGATGGGTGACGGAACCGGTATTCTGATCATCGACGACCTGGTCGACAGCGGAAAGACGTTGGAACTGGTTCGGGACATGTACCCAAACGCGCATTTCGCGACGGTTTACGCCAAACCCAAGGGCCGCCCGATGGTGGATACCTTCATCACCGAAGTCAGCCAGGACACATGGATCTTCTTCCCATGGGATATGGCCCTTCAATATGTCGAGCCGTATCGCGGCACCGATTGATTTCTGAACAGTAGACCGCACATGACGCTCAGCCGCACCGCCGCAACATTCGCACCTCCGGTGATGGAGGCGCGCCGATGGGTCGAGGGCATTGCCTTCCCATCCGACCGCCCGTTGATCAACGTAAGTCAGGCGGCCCCGGTCGATCCGCCGCCGCTGGCCTTGCGGCAGGCTATGGCCGAGTTTGCTGTGCGCGAAGACAGCGCGCATCTTTACGGCCCGGTATTGGGCAATGACGATCTCCGCACCGAACTGGCGGCGCAGATCAGTTCTCACTATGCGGCGCAGGTAGACGCACCTCGGATCGCCATCACCTCGGGCTGCAATCAGGCGTTTTCGGCCGTGATATCGGCGATCACCGGCGAATCGGATGAGGTCATTCTGCCAACCCCATGGTATTTCAACCACAAAATGTGGCTGGATATGGCCGGAGTACGGTCCGTGGACCTGCCGACCGGCGATGATCTTTTGCCCGATCCAGAGCGTGCGCGCGGATTGATTACCGACAAGACACGCGCCATTGCGCTGGTCACGCCCAACAATCCGGGCGGTGTCGAATACCCTGCCGAACTTGTCAGAGCCTTTTATAACCTGGCCCGTGAAACCGGGATCCGCCTGATCGTCGATGAAACCTATCGCGATTTCGACAGCCGCAGCGGCCCCCCGCATGATCTGTTTCAGCAACCCGGGTGGGACGAAACGCTTATCCATCTTTACTCTTTCTCCAAGGCTTATCGTCTGACGGGTCACAGGGTGGGTGCCATCGCAACAAGCCCGGCCTTGTTGGCCGAGGTCGAGAAATTTCTGGATACGGTCGCCATTTGCCCGGGCCAGATCGGCCAGTTCGCAGCGTTGTGGGGTATGCAAAACCTGTCGCAATGGCTGGCCGGCGAGCGTGACGAAATTCTTGACCGCCGCGCAGCCATTGCAGAAGGGATGCCGGCGCTTGAAGCACGGGGGTGGCGGCTTTTGGGGCTTGGCGCCTATTTTGCCTATCTCGAACATCCGTTCGACATGCCGTCCGACGAGCTGGCGCGCCGTCTGGTCAAGGAAGCTGGCGTGCTGCTGTTGCCCGGAACCATGTTCATGCCGGATCATGACCCGGCTGGAAAACGGCAGGTGCGCATTGCTTTTGCCAATCTGGATCGGGCCGGGCTGGGCCAATTGTTCGACCGGTTGCAGGCCCTGTCCTTCTAAGCTTGCCCCTCGGCGGTGTGCGTCGTATTCAGGGCCGCAACCGACAGGGCAGAACTCTGCCGAAAAAACAAGAGGGCATCATGGCCGCAGGCGCTAAAAGTCTTTCGAAAACCTTTGTCTGGATTCTGATGGGCCTGCTGATGCTGGGCCTTGCGGGATTTGGCGCGGTCAACCTCAGCGGTACGATCCGCACAGTTGCGACAGTCGGCGACGAAAGCATCTCGGTCGATGAGTACGTGCGCGAATTGCAGCGTGAGATCCGAGCGGTAGAGGCACAGTCTGGGCAACCTTTGCAGATGTCGCAAGCCCGCGACCTGGGTCTGGACCGAAACGCCCTTGCCCGCCTGACCGCTTTGGCGGCGCTGGACAACGAGGTCGGTCAGCTTGCGATTTCCATCGGCGATGAGAACCTTCAGCAAGAGATCATCTCGATCCCGGCATTTCAGGGTGTCAACGGAACTTTTGACCGTGAATCCTATCGCTTTCAGCTGGAACAGGTCGGCATGACCGATTCCGAATTCGAATCCGATCTGCGTAAGGAATCCGCCAGAACCATCGTACAGGGCGCAATCATGGGCGGCGTGAAAATGCCGGCCACGCTGACGGACACGATGATCGATTATATCGGCGCACGGCGCAGCTTTACGGTTGCAACTGTTGGAACGGAAGCGCTGGAAACACCTGTGGCCGAACCAACGGACGCGCAGATCCAGGCATTCTATGATGACAATGGGGAACAGTTCATGCTGCCCCGCACCAAGCAGCTGACTTACGCGATTCTGTCGCCAGCAATGTTGGTGGACACGGTCGACATCGACGAAGACGCGCTGCGCAAGCTTTATGAAGAACGAAACGACGAATACAACCAGCCCGAACGCCGTCTGGTTGAACGTCTGAACTTCCCAAGCGAACAGGCCGCCAAGGACGCTTTGGCGCAGCTCGAGGTTGGCGGCACGACCTTTGAACAGTTGGTTCGGGATCGCGATCTGGAACTGAACGACATTGATCTGGGCGACCTGACGCGTGAGGATCTGGGCGAAGCTGCGGACGCCGTTTTTGCGGCCGAGCTTGACGCTGTCGTGGGCCCGTTGCCTTCGGTGTTCGGTCCGGCCCTGTTCCGTGTCAACGGATCACTGGCCGCGAACAGTGTTCCATATGACGAGGCCGAGCCGGCACTTCGGGAAGAGTTGGCGACTGAACGCGCCCGCCGCCTGATCGAGGCGCAATCCGAAGATATCAACGACATGCTGGCGGGCGGTGCCACTCTGGAAGAACTGGCGGAAGAAACCGAAATGGAACTGGGTCAGATCGACTGGACCCGTGACAGCGACGAAGGCGTAGCGGCCTATGACGGGTTCCGAGCGGCCGCAGAAGCCGTGCAGGAAGGGGATTTCCCTGAAATCGCCTTCCTCGAAGACGGGTCGATTTTTGCCCTGCGCCTGGACGAGGTTCTGCCGCGCCGCCCGGAACCGCTGGAGAGCGCGCGCGACCGTGTCGCCGCGGCCTGGCAACAGGCCGAGACCAACAAAGCGCTGCGCGAAAAGGCGGATGCCATTCTGAACCAACTGGCCACTGACGGTGATTTTGCCGCGACCGGTCTGCCCTTCCGCGTCGAAAACGCCCTGACCCGCACCGCGTTTCTGGATGACGTTCCGGCCAATTTCATGAACGAAGTTTTCGCAATGGAACCGGGCGAGCTGCGCGTTGTTTCGGGCAATGGTGCGGCTTGGATAGTGCGTCTGGATGAAACCCTGCCGCCGGCGGATACGGATGAACTGCGTCAGTTGCGTGATGCCCTGAGCTCGCAGATGGATCAGGCTTTGGCACAAAATATCTTTAACGCCTACGTACGTGACGCCCAGACCCGGGCGCGCCCCGTGGTGGATCAACAGGCGTTGAACGCCGTGCAGGCGAGCTTTTAAACGAGACCGATATGGCCCTGACACCCGATTTCGAAACCTTCGCGCGCGCCTATGATGCGGGCGAAAACCAGGTTGTATATACGCGTCTGGCCGCCGATCTGGACACACCTGTTTCACTGATGCTCAAGCTGACGGGCGCGCAGAAAGATGCGTTCATGCTGGAATCGGTGACAGGCGGTGAGGTTCGCGGCCGCTATTCGATCATCGGCATGAAACCTGATCTGGTTTGGCGCTGTCACGGGGAAACCTCGGAACTGAACCGTTCGGCCCGTTTCGATGCCGAGGCGTTCTCGCCCCAAGATGGCAACCCGATGGACAACCTGCGGGCGCTTCTTGCCGAAAGCCGCATGGAATTGCCCGATGACCTGCCACAGGCCGCTGCCGGGCTGTTCGGGTATCTGGGTTATGACATGGTTCGGCTGGTGGAACACCTTCCGGATGTGAACCCTGATCCACTGGGTTTGCCCGATGCGATCATGCTGCGCCCGTCTGTCATCGCGGTACTGGATGGTGTCAAGGGTGAGGTGACGGTGGTTTCACCTGTCTGGGCCAGCGACGGTCAATCGGCCAAGGCGGCCTATGCCCAGGCGGCTGAGCGTGTGATGGATGCGGTCCGCGACCTGGAACGTGCCATGCCCGCGGAAACCCGCGATCTGGGCGACGCGCGCGAGGTCGCCCCGCCGGTGTCGAACTTCACCAAATCCGGCTATATGGAGGCGGTTGAAAAGGCCAAGGAATACATCCGCGCGGGTGACATCTTTCAGGTTGTCCCGGCACAGCGCTGGACGCAGGATTTTCCGCTGCCGCCTTTTGCTCTCTACCGATCCTTGCGGCGCACGAATCCGTCACCCTTCATGTTCTACTTCAACTTCGGCGGTTTTCAGGTGGTGGGCGCAAGCCCCGAAATCCTGGTGCGTGTGTTTGGCAACGAAGTCACCATACGCCCCATCGCAGGCACGCGCCCACGCGGCGCGACGCCCCAAGAAGACAAGGCGAACGAGCTGGACCTGCTGGCCGACAAGAAAGAACTGGCCGAACATCTGATGCTGCTGGATCTGGGTCGCAACGATACCGGTCGCGTGTCAAAGATCGGAACCGTGCGTCCGACCGAAGAGTTCATCATCGAACGATACAGCCACGTGATGCACATCGTATCAAACGTTGTAGGCGAACTGGCCGAAGACAAAGACGCGTTGGATGCCTTTTTTGCGGGTATGCCGGCAGGAACGGTTTCGGGCGCACCCAAAGTGCGCGCGATGGAGATCATCGACGAGCTGGAGCCTGAAAAGCGCGGCGTTTACGGTGGCGGCGTCGGCTATTTCAGCGCGGGCGGAGACATGGACATGTGTATTGCCCTGCGTACCGCCATCGTGAAAGATCAGAAACTCTATATCCAAGCTGGGGGTGGTGTTGTTTACGACAGCGACCCCGAAGCCGAGTTCATGGAAACCGTTCATAAATCCAACGCCATACGGCGCGCGGCAGCTGACGCCGCGCGGTTTACCGGCAACGGAAACGGCTAAAAAAACAGGGGCGCCCGATCAGATGATCACCGCCCCTTTTCTTTGCATTCTGCGCAGGTCACTGCACCTGTTTCATCATGACGGCCGAAATCGGAGCCATTGCCACGCGGTTGCCCCGATCTTCCAGCCCCCACAGCAACAGGGCTGAAATCGTCTCGGGACGCACGCGTCCCAGCATGACCACTGTCCCTTCCTGACCCGCACGGAACGCGGCCTGATCCAGGAATCTGCGCATTATTTTGGGATCCTGCCGTGCGCCGTCGATATCGCGGAAAACGACACTGGACGGAATTCCGTTTCGCGCCGCCAGCTTCTGCACGGTGTTGAGCCCATTGTCCTGCGTAATCAGCCCACGACCGGTTCCCGCAGCAATCGCGGCGACCTGATCGGCCAGTTTGCGATTGCCCTGAATCCCGCTGTTCACACCTTCCAGAATACCAACCGTTTCCGGCAGGGTATCCAGCCACACCGACAGCGACACCTCGGCGTCCTGTGCACTTGCCGCCTCGGGCAGATCCGCCAGTGCCAGCACCTCGAACCCGGCCTTGCGATGACGTGCCATCTTTTCTGCCGCATCAGGGTCCGATGGGTTCACGGCGAAGCTGATCGGATACGGAAAGTCCTGCAACGCTTCGGACCCGAATGAACCCTCGTCATCAATCAGAATGATCGACATCAACGGTTTGGCTTCGGGGTTTTCGAACTTTGCCCCAAAACGCTCGATCGGCTTGGTCGATTTCGGCTGTTCAGCCGAGGCCTGTTCCACGACCGGCTCATCATCCCGTTCCGTCAGCGGAACGACGCGTTTTCCGATGATCGAGCTGGCACTTGCTTTTTGCTCACCCCCGATCTGGGGCAGCGCAGCGATGCGCGGAAGTTCGCGAGGCATGGTGTCTTCATCCCCTTCCACGGCAATCGGGCTGTTTTCAAAGGGGTTCTGTTCTTCGGCCTCTGTCGACTCTGGCTCCGGCTCTGGCGCTGCCCGTGGCAGAGGGTCTGGCTCGGGTGCAAGCGCGGCCACCTCGGTGTTCTCGGGCTCTGCCGGCGGGGCCGGTGTTTCATCAATTACGGCAGGCAGCGCATCGTCTGGCTGAATCGCGGGAACCTGACTTGGCTCTGGCAAGGCGGCGGGTGCTTCGATCACGAATGACACTTCATTTGCACCTGCCGCTTCCGGTTGGTTCAGCGCATCCGTTGCCGCACCGACAACCGGCTGGGAATCGATTGACGTTTCCAGCCCCGACAGATCGGCCAGATCCTCGCCTTCGTCATCGGCGGCTTCTGGCGCACGCGGGGCAAGTTCCACCAGATCGGCGTCAGATCCGGCGTCCGCCACTTCAGCTGGAGCCTCGGGAGTTTCAGAAATCGTCGGCGCCGGTGCTTCGGTTGCAACAACCGGGGTATTCACCATCGGCGTCTTGAGTGACACAACCGCACCCAAGATCAAAACAACGATCGCGCCCGCGACCATTCCTCCGAAAAATCCGCCCATTTTCCTGCCTTTCGCCTCTTTCCTCTGCCTCGTCCAGCTCTGCGCCATCTGGTGTGGCACTCGGCCAATTGAACGCGCCAGAAACGGTATGTCCTCTTGACGCTGCCGCTCAAGCCTGAGCATGTATGTGCGGACATTATACCGTGGCCCGGGGCTGCATCGCCAGCCCGAAATGCCCAAGCGAAGATAAGTGCCCAAATGCTGCTGCTGATCGACAACTACGACTCGTTTACCTACAATTTGGTACATTATTTAGGCGAACTTGGTGCCGAAATGGTCATTCGCCGAAATGATGCGCTGGATGTGCAGGAAGCGATGGCCATGAACCCTGCCGGCATTCTGCTGAGCCCCGGCCCTTGCGATCCGGATCAGGCGGGGATTTGCCTGGCACTGACGAAAGCGGCCGCTGAAACCAAAACGCCGCTATTGGGGGTTTGCCTGGGCCATCAGACCATAGGCCAGGTGTTTGGCGGCAAGGTGGTTCGATGCCACGAGATCGTTCATGGCAAGATGGGCACGGTGAAGCACACCGGCAAGGGGTTGTTTGCCGGTCTGCCCTCACCCTTTGAGGCAACGCGCTACCATTCGCTGGTGGTCGAGCGCGAGACCCTGCCCGATTGCCTGGAGATCACGGCCGAGCTGGACGACGGCACGATCATGGGATTGCAGCACAAGGAATTGCCGATCCACGGTGTGCAGTTCCACCCGGAATCCATCGCATCCGAGCACGGTCACGCCCTACTCAAAAACTTCCTGCAAGAACTGAAAGTCCCGGCATGAGCGACGCGCTTAAACCGCTGATCGGAGCCGCTGCCGATCGTCCTTTGACACGTGCCGAGGCCGAAAAAGCCTTTGCCATACTGTTCGATGGCGAAGCCACGCCCAGCCAGATCGGCGGATTGCTGATGGCCATGCGGACACGCGGTGAGACGGTGGATGAATACGCCGCGGCAGCCGCCGTGATGCGTTCGAAATGCAATGCCGTAAACGCACCCGAGGGGGCGATGGATATCGTCGGCACCGGCGGCGACGGCAAAGGCACCCTGAACATCTCGACCGCGACCGCTTTTGTCGTGGCCGGTGCCGGAGTCACGGTCGCGAAACACGGCAATCGCAACCTGAGCTCGAAATCCGGCGCGGCAGACGCATTGAGCCAGATGGGTATCAACGTCATGGTTGGCCCGCAAGTCGTTGAAAATGCGCTGAAAGACGTTGGAATCGGCTTCATGATGGCGCCCATGCACCACCCTGCCATCGCCCATGTGATGCCGTCCCGGCAAGAACTGGGAACACGCACGATCTTCAATATTCTCGGCCCACTGACCAACCCTGCCGGCGTCAAACGGCAATTGACCGGTGCCTTCAGCCGCGACCTGATCCGTCCGATGGCCGAAACGCTTGGCCTGCTGGGCTCGGACCGGGCCTGGTTGGTGCATGGTTCGGACGGGACCGACGAGCTTACAATCACCGGCATCAGCTGGGTCGCCGCTCTGGAAGACGGGATTGTGAAAGAGGTCGAACTGCACCCCGAAGACGCAGGTCTTCCGGTGCATCCGTTCGAGGACATCATCGGTGGCTCGCCCGAGGAAAACGCCGTTGCGTTTCGGGCTTTGCTGGATGGTGCCCCGTCCGCGTATCGCGACGCGGTGTTGCTGAATTCGGCCGCCGCTCTGGTCGTCGCCGAAGCGGCAAATGATCTGCGCGAAGGCGTGGCCATGGCTGCTGAAAGCATCGACAGTGGCAATGCCAAAAACAAAATCACGGCCTTGGCCGCCAAGACACAGGAAGCCGCATGACCGAAACCGTTCTGGACAGAATCAAAGCCTACAAACTGGAAGAAGTCGCGGCGGACAAAGCGCAGAAATCCCTGGAGACACTGGAAAGTGAGGCCCGGTCCGCCTCGGAACCCCGTGGCTTTGCCAATGCGCTGCAACACGCCTCGCGGCAAGGCTATGGCCTGATCGCCGAGGTCAAGAAGGCCAGCCCGTCCAAAGGACTGATCCGGCCGGATTTCGACCCGCCCGTTCTTGCAAAGGCTTATGAAGATGGTGGCGCGACATGTTTGTCCGTCCTGACCGACACCCCCAGCTTTCAGGGCAAGAAAGAGTATCTGACGCAGGCGCGCGAGGCGACGTCCCTGCCCGCCTTGCGCAAGGATTTCATGTACGACCCGTATCAGGTGGTCGAAGCACGCGCCCTGGGGGCGGATTGCATTCTGATCATCATGGCCTCGGTCAGTGATGATCAGGCGGCTGAACTGGAAGACACTGCATTCGATTGGGGAATGGATGTTCTGATCGAAGTACACGACGAGGCAGAGCTTGAACGCGCGGCACAGCTGAAAAGCCCGCTGATCGGTATCAACAACCGCAATCTGAAGACATTCGAGACAACGCTCGACACGACGCGCCGCCTGTCCAAGCTGGTGCCCGCCGATCGCACCATCGTGTGCGAAAGCGGCCTGGGTACACCAGACGATCTGAAGGACATTGCACGCTACGGGGCCCGCTGCTTCTTGATCGGAGAAAGCCTGATGCGCCAGGACGATGTTGAAGCGGCAACGCGCCATATCCTGTCAAACCCGCTTATCCCCGGAGTGATGTGATGCCACTGACCCATTTCGATGCCCAAGGTCAGGCACATATGGTCGATGTCTCGGACAAGGAGGTGACAGATCGCGTCGCCGTTGCCGAAGGTCACATCAGGATGGCGCCGGAAACCTTTGAAATCATTTCCGAAGGTCGCGCCAAGAAAGGCGATGTTCTGGGCATTGCCCGTTTGGCCGGCATCATGGGCGCAAAGAAAACGCCGGACCTCATTCCGCTGTGTCATCCTTTGCCGGTGACCAAAGTGGCCGTCGAGCTGACTCTTGACCCGGACCTGCCAGGTGTTCGGATCCAGGCCACCGTCAAGACCTCGGGCCAGACCGGGGTTGAGATGGAAGCGCTGACCGCCGTATCGACAGCCGCCTTGACCGTATACGACATGACCAAGGCCGTCGATAAGGCGATGGAGATAGGCGGCATTCGCGTTCTGCTCAAAGATGGCGGTAAATCAGGGCGTTACGAGGCGAAATGATTACTGTCGAAGAGGCGCGCGCCCTGTTGTTCGATCTTGTGGGGCCATTGCCGACAGAAGAAGTCCCACTGGCCCAGTCCGCAGGGCGCGTTCTGTCGCGGGACGTCACGGCCACGCGGGATCAGCCGCCTTTTGCCGCCTCTTCCATGGATGGCTATGCAGTCAAATCTGACGAGGTCGAACTGCACGCCATGTTCAAAGTCGTGGGCGAGTCAGCCGCCGGGCGTCGTTTTGAGGGCGCTGTAGGCCCCGGACAGGCCGTTCGCATCTATACCGGCGCCCCTGTGCCCGACGGCGCGGATTTCGTTGTGATTCAAGAGGATACGGACCGCCGCGGTGATCTTCTGACGATCACGGACGCACCCGGCGCCAAAACGAACATCCGACCCGCTGGCGTGGATTTCAAGGCTGGCACGTCCATATCGGCCCCGCGTTTGATCCGCGCTGAAGATGTGGCCTTGATGGCCGCGATGAACATCCCTCGCGTTCCGGTTTCGCGCAAACCCGTGATCGCCCTCATCTCGACTGGTGATGAGTTGGTCATGCCCGGGGAAGAACCCGGCCCGGATCAGATCATTGCATCGAACACATTTGGCCTGAAGGCAATGCTCGAAGGATTGGGGGCTGTGGTGCGCGTGCTTCCGATCGCACGGGACACCGTATCGTCGCTTGAAACGGCCTTTGGTCTTGCGCAGGGGGCGGATCTGGTCGTGACGATCGGCGGGGCGTCGGTTGGCGATTATGACCTCGTGTCGGACGTCTCGCAGGGGTTGGGGATGAAGCAATCCTTCTACAAGATCCGAATGCGCCCTGGAAAACCCCTGATGGCCGGTCGTATCGGCAACGCGGCGATGGTCGGGTTGCCGGGCAATCCGGTCAGCGCCATGGTCTGCGGCTATCTGTTTCTGGCCCCGATGGTGCGCCGGATGCTGGGGCTTGAACAGGTGCTGCCACCCTTCCGCACGGCCCGGCTGAGTGGTCCTTTGCCCGAGAACGGGCCGCGCGAGCATTATATGCGCGCCGTGGTGACGGATGCCGGTATCGAAGCTTGCGCAGATCAGGACAGTTCCCTTCTCAGCGTATTGGCTCAGTCCAACGCGCTATTGGTCCGCGCCCCACACGATCCGGCGCGCGACATCGGGGAAATGGTCGAATACCTGCCGATCTGACCTGCCCTCAAATTCGTTGACACAAAACGTGAACATGCGTAGAACAAAAGAAAACGCATGAGCGACGAGGTGTGAGCGATGCTGACCAAGAAGCAATTGGATTTGCTGGAATTCATCCACAAACGCGTGCAGGCGGACGGTGTTCCGCCCAGTTTTGATGAAATGAAGGCTGCTCTCGACCTGCGGTCGAAATCCGGCATTCACCGGTTGATCACCGCATTGGAAGAACGTGGGTTTATCCGCCGCCTTGCCCATCGCGCTCGGGCCATTGAGATCGTGAAATTGCCCGAAAGCCTTGGCGGTGAGCCGACAGCTGGATTTACGCCACGTGTGATCGAAGGCGACCGGCCCAAGGCCCCCCGCCCTGCGAATGTGGAGCCTGTATCGGTGGACGCGCTCGAGCTGCCAGTCATGGGCCGGATCGCAGCCGGTGTTCCCATCGAAGCAATCAGCCATGTATCGCATCACGTGGCCGTCCCCGGCCCCATGGTTTCGGGACAGGGTCAGCACTATGCATTGGAAGTTCGCGGCGACTCGATGATCGACGCTGGCATCAATGACGGTGACGTGGTCGTCATCCGGGAAACCTCGGCCGCGGATAACGGCGACATCGTGGTTGCCTTGGTCGAGGATCAGGAAGCGACCCTCAAGCGGTACTTCCGCCGCGGCAACGCAATCGCGCTTGAGGCTGCAAACCCGGCTTATGAAACGCGCGTCCTGCCCGAAGAAAAGGTCAAGGTTCAGGGCCGGTTGGTCGGACTGATCCGCACCTATTGAGCCTGATTGGAATGACGGTCCCCGGCAGGTTTCGGGGACCAAAGCCGATGACCTGTCATGTCCGCGCTCGAGGTCAGCTTTCCGTTCGAAACCGACAGGCTGCCGGTTTCGTACAACCGTTCCGGATCGAACACCCCGCACGAACCGTGCAGGGCAAGCGCAACAGCAGAGATGATGATCTGGTTTTCCTGACATTCGTCAAACGCCCGCGCCGCCCGTTTTCCGGTGATATGGATGATCTCAAAACCCTTCAGCGGGTATCGTTGCACGATGTCGCTGTCCGGCCATCTGAGCGCCGCCTCGATCTGATCAACGCCGTCTCCGTCATTTTCAAGCCAGACACCGGCGACAAACCCGCTGCCTTTGTTTTTGCTGAGGGCCCGCCCCTTGTCGGTCATGACCCCTACCAATCCGCCGTTTTCAGCGATCAGGACATCCGGTCTGTGACCCGAGTTCCAAAGCAGAAATGCCAGGACAACAGGCACTGCTCCGGCCCACCGTGCATGTCCCTGCCACAAGGCCATCCACAAGGCGCCGAATGCGACCAGGGGCAGGATGTACCAAGGCGGGCTGACCACAAAACCCTGCGCGCCATCAAGGTGCGATACCCAGTCGGAAACCGTAAGAATCCAATGCAACGCCCACCCCATGACGGTCAGGGCAATTGCCTCCAGTCCAAACGGGGCCAGAAGCGCCGCAACGACGGCGGAGGGCACGACAAAAAGACCCATGAAAGGAACGGAAAGCAGGTTGGCCAGCAGACCGTAGTGGGACATCGTATTGAAATGCGCTGCACCTATGGGGGCTGTTGCAAGGCCTGCAATTGCCGATGACATCACCACGCCGGCGACGGGCTTCAGCCAGTTTGGGCCGGGCATCGGGCGCATCTCTCGCAACGCTCCGAAGACGGCGACCAAGGCTGTGGTTGCGGCGAAGGACATTTGAAATCCGGGGCTCAGCAGCGACTCGGGCCGAAGAACCAGCACGATTACGGCGGCAACAGCAACCGCGCGCAGTGAAATCGCGCGTCGGTCGATCAATACGGCCCCCAGCATGACGCTGACCATGACAAAGGCCCGTTCGGTTGCAACGTTGCCCCCGGACAGCAACAAATAAAGGGTTGCGGCACAAAGCGCGAGAACAGCAGCCACCTTCCGAACCGGAAGTCGCAACGCCACGGGGGGGCACAACGACAGCCCCAACCGACACGCGACGAATACGAAGCCTGTCAGAAGCCCCATATGAAGCCCGGAAATGGCCAGCAGATGGGCCAGATTGGACGCCCGCAAGGATGATAGCGTCTCCTGCCCCATACCGCTGCGATCTCCGGTGGTGACGGCGGCGGCAAATCCACCGATTTCACCGGGCAGAATCTGCCTGACCCGCTGCGAAATGGCCATGCGGATCGCAGTGACCCGAATGCCGTCGATCCCCTCGGTCGCTGGCGCGATGGTCATGATCGGGACGCGGGTATAGCCGACCGCGCCCAATCGTTGAAACCAGGCATGTCGGCGAAAGTCGAAACCTCCGGGCTCGACCGGGCCCTGCGGCGGCGAAAGATGACCTGTGGTCATAATACGCTGCCCCGGTGCGATTGCGCCCGTTGGAACATGAACGGAAAGACGGATGCGCTGCGGCCTGCGCTCCTGAGGTACATCCCCTATGCGTACCTGATCAAGCGTCAACCGCAACGCATCCGAGGCAGACCGATCCATGGCGACGACCCTCCCCTCGACAGGGCCATAATATCGCCACGACAGTACCGGTTCTGCCACCATATGGGCGCGAACGCCTGCCAGAATGAAACCGGCAGCGATCAGCACCCCCCCGATTGCCAACGTTCCCAACCCCGGTGGCAGCCGGCGGCGCAAGGCGACAAGAGCGATTCCAAGACAGACAAGACCGGCATAAACTGACCAATCCGGTTCGACGCGGACGCCGAAATAAAGACCAATCCCCGTCGCCAGAAAAACCGGCGTCCAAGAGAAAAGGTAGCCTGTCTGGCGCAGCAGCGCGGCCTCGACCCGTGCAAGAACACGCATGGTTGCCCCCGTCCTTCGGGCTCGTTAGACAGGCTTCAAACTATGCCAGATACGGTTACCAAAAGGTTAATCCTCACCATGACTGAACAGGTCGTCACTCGTTTTGCCCCCTCGCCCACCGGTTTCCTGCATATCGGCGGCGCGCGCACTGCATTGTTCAATTGGCTGTATGCGCGTGGTCGGGGCGGCAAATTCCTGCTGCGGATCGAAGACACCGATCGCGAACGTTCGACACCCGAGGCGACCGCCGCGATCCTTCAGGGCATGGCCTGGCTTGGCCTTGATCACGACGGTGACGTGATCAGCCAGTTCGAAGGGGCCGCCCGTCACGCCGAGGTCGCGCATCAGTTGCTGGCCGAGGGCAAGGCCTACAAGTGTTTCTCGACCCAGGAAGAAATCGCGGCTTTCCGGGACCAGGCGCGCAGCGAAGGGAAATCAACCCTGTTCCGCAGCCCATGGCGTGACGCCGATCCTGCTACACATCCGGATGCACCTTTTGCCATACGCATCAAGGCGCCTCAGGACGGGGTGACCGTGATCCACGATCAGGTTCAGGGCGATGTGAGCATCCGCAATGACCAGTTGGACGACATGATTCTTCTGCGCTCGGACGGAACACCCGTCTACATGCTGGCAGTCGTTGTCGACGATCACGACATGGGTGTCACCCATGTCATTCGCGGCGACGATCACCTCAACAATGCCGCGCGGCAAATGATGATCTACGAAGCCATGGGCTGGGACGTTCCGGTCTGGGCGCATATCCCGCTGATTCACGGGCCGGATGGCAAGAAGCTGTCCAAGCGCCATGGTGCTCTTGGGGCGCAGGAGTATCAGGCCATGGGCTATCCCGCAGCCGGGATGCGCAATTACCTGACCCGGCTGGGCTGGAGTCATGGCGACGATGAGTTTTTCACGGATGCGCAGGCAAAGGACTGGTTCGATCTGGACGGGATCGGCAAAAGCCCTGCACGGTTTGATCTGAAAAAGCTTGAAAACCTGTGTGGACAGCATATCGCAATCTCGGATGATGCTGCACTGCGGCAAGAGATCGAAGCATATCTGGCCGCAGCAGACCTTCCGCCCCTTACCGAAACACAATCCAGTGATCTGGAACGTGCGATGTATTGCCTCAAGGACCGGGCGCGCACTTTCCCGGAACTGCTTGAAAAGGCTCATTTTGCACTGACAAACCGCCCGATCGTTCCGGATGAAAAGGCGGCAAAGGCACTGGCAACTGTATCCGATGGTATACTGACGGAATTGACGCCGCATCTGCAAAATGTTAGCTGGTCGCGGAACGAACTGGAGGAGGCACTGAATTCCTTTGCCGAGTCAAAGGAGCTCAAATTCGGCAAGCTGGCCGGTCCGCTGAGGGCCGCCCTGGCGGGTCGGGCCGTTACGCCTTCGGTTTTTGACATGATGCTTGTGCTGGGACGGGAAGAAACCCTGGCGCGGCTTTCTGAAGCAGCGAAATAACCCAAGCTTCATAAAGGGGTAACGCTGCTCCGCTAACACCCGGACTGCGCGTCCACGCGCAGTCATTGCCCGTATCACCGGAGGTATCTCTGGCGTGCGCATGAATGAAGAAGGGACAACCATGACCGAAAGCAACAAAACAGCCACTCTGACCGTTCACGGCAAAGAGTATGAGTTGCCTGTTCATTCTCCGACCGCTGGTCCGGATGTCATTGATATCCGCAAGCTTTATGGTCAGGCCGGCGTCTTCACCTACGATCCCGGGTTCACTTCGACCGCAAGCTGCGACAGCACCATCACCTATATCGACGGCGAAAAAGGCGAACTGCTGCACCGGGGCTATCCGATCGACCAACTAGCCGAGAAATCGCATTTTCTCGAAGTCTGCTATCTTCTGCTGTACGGAGAACTGCCGGCGGCAAAGGATCTTGAGAAATTCGAGACCACGATCACACGCCACACCATGCTGCACGAGCAGATGCAGTATTTCTATCGCGGTTTCCGCCGCGACGCGCACCCGATGGCCATCATGGTCGGCGTTGTCGGCGCGATGTCGGCCTTCTATCACGATTCAACGGATATCTCGGACCCGCAGCAGCGTGAAATCGCATCGCATCGTCTGATCGCCAAGATGCCGACTATTGCTGCATGGGCCTACAAGTATCACACTGGTCAGCCTTTCGTGTATCCGCGCAACGATCTGGACTATGCCTCGAACTTCCTGCGCATGTGTTTCAGCGTTCCTGCCGAGGAATACGAGGTCAACCCGATCCTCAGCCGCGCCATGGACCGCATCTTTACGCTGCATGCGGATCACGAACAGAATGCCTCGACATCGACCGTGCGTCTGGCGTCGTCCTCGGGGGCAAACCCGTTTGCCTGTATCGCCGCCGGCATCGCTTGCCTTTGGGGTCCGGCACATGGTGGCGCAAATCAGGCCTGCCTGGAGATGCTGGAAGAGATCGGCACCGTTGATCGCATCCCCGAGTTTATTGCCCGCGCCAAAGACAAGAACGATCCGTTCCGCCTGATGGGCTTTGGTCACCGCGTTTACAAGAATTTCGACCCGCGCGCCAAAGTGATGAAGCAATCGGCTGACGAAGTTCTTGATCTGCTGGGCGTTGAAGACAACCCGAAATTGCAGGTTGCCAAGGAACTGGAACGCGAAGCGCTGGAAGACCCGTACTTCGCCGACAAAAAGCTGTTCCCAAATGTCGACTTCTACTCGGGCATCATTCTCGAAGCGATGGGTTTCCCGACCTCGATGTTCACGCCGATCTTCGCCCTGTCACGCACTGTTGGCTGGGTCAGCCAGTGGAAAGAGATGATCGCCGATCCGCAAAACAAAATCGGCCGCCCGCGTCAGCTGTACCTAGGCGAAACGCTGCGCGACTACGTGGATATCGAAAATCGCTGATACGCGCCTCACGTCAATCTGTTTCGAAGGCCCCGGTACTGCCGGGGTCTTTTTGTTTGGGCTGAAGCAATGAGAGCGCGAAGACCCGGTGTTTTCCCGCGCAAGACAGCACCGGGCAAGCCGGGGCGCAAGACCTCAGAACAGGCTCAGCTGATCCCCGGGCTGCTGCGGCACCGCAAACAAGTCGCAACGCAACGGGGCCGATTTTATGGACAGCCCCAGACGTTTGCAGGTCTTCACGAACCTTTGAGCGATAATCCCGGCATACTCACCCTCGCCCCGCATTCTGTGCCCCCAACGCGGATCGTAGTCCCGCCCTCCATGCATTTCCCGCAGTTTGGACATGACCTTTTCCGCCCGCGACGGCTCATGATCGGCAAGCCAGCCCTGCCAAAGCTGCGATACTTCGCGCGGCAGGCGCAACATGATCCAGCTTGCGGCATCCGCACCAGCCTCTTTCCCGGCTTCCAGAAGGCTTTCCAGTTCATGATCCGTCAGCCCCGGCACGATGGGCGACGTCATGACACGCACCGGAACGCCCGCTTCCGTCAGCGTTCGGATCACGCGCAACCGCCGAAGGGGCGACGGCGCCCGTGGTTCCATCCGGCGGGACAATTCCGCATCCAACGTTGTCAGCGAAATACCAACCCGCACCAGCCCCCGGCCTGCCATGTCGGCAAGCAACTCCAGATCCCGCTCTATCAGGGTACCCTTGGTGACGATTGCGACCGGGTGGTTGAACTCACTCAAAACCTCAAGACATGATTTTGTAATCATGTGCTTTTTCTCAATCGGCTGATACGGGTCCGTGTTCGTACCAATTGCAATCGGCGCGACTTTGTAGGATCTGGCGGACAATTCCTTGCGCAGAACACGCCCCATGTTGGGTCGAGCGATCAGGCGGGTTTCGAAATCCAATCCTGCCGATAGCCCAAGATACGCGTGGCTGGGCCGCGCAAAACAGTAAACGCAGCCATGTTCACATCCCCGGTACGAGTTGATCGACCGATCGAAAGGCAAGTCAGGGGATCGGTTATAAGTAATAGCGCTGCGCGCAACCTCTTCGCTTGTCTCGGTACGCAGCGGCGGCAATTCTTCCTCTATGTCCCACCCGTCTTCGGCGGGCGTGGTGGCAAAGCGTTCAAACCGACCAGCTTCGTTCGTCGTTGTTCCTCTTGCCTTGATCGTCCGCGCGATGTTCATGTCAGTATGTTCTTCTTTTGTTCTAGCGCAAACATAGGCCTGTCGCCGATTTGACGCAACCCCCGCCAAATCTTCGTTGGATTGAAGTTAGTTGAAGAGTCTGCAGGATAATCTTGCAGACTTTTCTATCGAGCCCCCCCATTTTTTGGCTTATAGGTCGGTCCCGAAACGACCGACGTCGCAATCGTCACAGTCACGATGCGACGTTTTGGCCAAAACGGAAAAAATGCCACCACGGGTCGATGGCCCGCCCAGCACAGGGAATACCCCATGTCCGACGAAGAAGACATCGTCCTGTCCGAACTGAATGACGACGAACTGGTCGAGCAGATGTTCGACGATCTCTACGATGGCCTGAAGGAAGAGATCGAAGAAGGTACCAACATCCTGCTGGAACGCGGATGGACACCTTATGACATCCTGACCAAGGCTCTGGTTGGCGGTATGACCATCGTGGGCCATGACTTCCGCGACGGCATCCTGTTCGTCCCCGAGGTTCTGCTGGCCGCAAACGCCATGAAAGGCGGCATGTCCATTCTCAAACCGCTGCTGGCCGAAACCGGTGCACCGCGCGTCGGCAAGATGGTCATCGGCACCGTGAAGGGCGACATCCATGACATCGGCAAGAACCTTGTTTCGATGATGATGGAAGGCGCTGGCTTCGAAGTTGTCGATCTGGGCATAAACAACCCGGTCGAAAACTACTTGGAAGCGCTGGAAAACGAACAACCCGACATTCTGGGCATGTCAGCCCTGCTGACCACTACGATGCCTTACATGAAAGTGGTCATCGACACGATGGTCGAACAGGGCGTTCGCGACGATTACATCGTTCTGGTCGGCGGCGCGCCCCTGAATGAAGAGTTCGGCAAAGCCATCGGCGCGGATGCCTATTGCCGCGACGCAGCTGTTGCAGTGGAAACCGCCAAGGAATTCGTGGGCCGCAAGCACAATCAACTGGCTGGCTAACAACTGGCTGGCTAAGACCCGAACAATACTGATTGAAAGGCCGTCCGATCCGGGCGGCCTTTTTGATTCTGAAGCGCCTCGTCACCGGAGGATCCGGATTATCCAATATTAAACCAAAGCAGGTCTAAAAGAACGAGGCATCCACATCCTCAGGGGGTCTCGTGCCGACTACATTCACGGCCATCTCGCTCGGCAAACTTGTCGATATCGACAGTTTCGAAGGCAACAACACAGCTGAAAACGCTTCGGCGCTTGTGGGGAAAACCTTTGGCGGGTCCGACGATCCGCTGGCTCACAACAGCGTCACCTGGAGCGCGGTCGGCAATCCGGGTTCGTACTACAACATGAACAACATGTCGGCCAATGATCGGTTTTCGATCGATGGCGGGCCGCCTCAGACATTCGATGGCACTTCGGTCTACAACGCCACGATCACCTATTTTGACGGATCAACTGCCAGGATTTCCGCAGTTGTGGCGCAGGATGTGGATGGCAACACCTATCTGATGCCGGAATTCTCGGACAATTCGGACCAATCCGCCTTGGAGGCTGGCCCTGTCCGCTCGATCACGCTCAACAGCCTTGCCGGAAACCGGTATTCAGGCCTGACATCCCGCCGTGAAGATTGGGATCTGGTGCCCTGCTTTACCCCCGGAACGATGATCCGCACCGAGCAAGGCGCGCGACCGATTGAAACCCTGTCCGTCGGCGACCGGATTGAAACCCATGATCATGGGCTGCAACCCCTGCGTTGGATGGGGCGGCGAACCGTCAAGGCAACGGGTCCGCATGCGCCTGTTCTTTTCAAAGCGGGCGCCATCAGAAACACGCGCGACCTTATGGTGTCACAACAGCACCGCATGCTGATTGGGGATTGGCGTCTCGAGCTGCACACCGGACATTGCGAAGCCCTGACGCCTGCCAAACATCTCGTGAACGGGTCCGACATCATAATGCGGCCCGGAGGGGTGGTGACCTACATCCACTTGCTGTTCGACCGGCATGAGCTGCTCTGGGCCGAAGATTGCCTGAGCGAGAGCTTTCATCCCGGCGCGCATATCTGGGACAGTCTCGGGTCTGCCGCACGGCAAGAAATCCTGTCGCTGTTTCCGGAACTGTCGGTGAACGGTGTTGCCGCGTACGGCCCGCTGGCCCGGCCCCTACTGACTGCGTTTGAAGCGCATGCGTCGGCGGCCTGACATGAGATGTCGGATCGGGGCTTGCCCAACGGCCTCAATCATCCTCCTATGGCTAAAGCTCCGGAGGATGCCAAGTGATGTCAAACGAATCCCTGCCAGATGATGCAAGCCTGACCTCGAAGGGCTATGACGATACAGGCAAGGGAAGCATCCTGTTGATTGCCTGTGGCGCTCTTGCGCGCGAAATACTGGACATCAAAACACGGAATGGCTGGGATCACATGGCTTTGACCTGCCTGCCGGCGATCCTGCACGTTCACCCGGAACGGATCACCCAGGCCGTGGAAGACGCCGTCGCCAAGCATCAAGGCGATTTTGACAAGATCTACATCGTCTACGCCGATTGCGGCACCGGGGGTCTGCTTCAGGCCGCCTGCGAGAAACTTGGGGTCGAAATGGTGAAGGGGCCCCATTGCTATTCCTTTTTCGAAGGAAATCAGGCCTTTCAGGACCGCGGAGAAGACGAAACAACCGCGTTCTATCTGACAGATTTCCTGGCCCGGCAATTCGACGCCTTTGTCTGGAAACCACTGGGCCTGGACCGCCACCCGGAACTGCGTGACATGTATTTCGGCAATTACACCAAACTTGTCTATCAGGCCCAGATCGACAGCCCAGAGCTGACGGAACGCGCGCGCGAATGTGCAGACCGAATGGGCCTTGAATTCGAACGCCGGTTCACCGGTTACGGCGATCTGGAAAACACGCTGTCGGACTGGGCAAACCGCCCAAGATGAGGTCAGGCGTTTTCCTGTGCGACCTGCCGGATGCGTTCGATCATCGACCGCAGGCCGTTCGAGCGCTGAGCGGACAGGTGGTCGTTCAGGCCAAGGCGTGCCAGTTCCGCCCCCGCATCGACTTTGGGAACTTCGGCCACGGGCAAACCGTTGTACAAGGACCGAAGAACAGCGATCAGCCCACGCACGATCAGTGCATCGCTGTCACCATCGAACTTGAAGACGCCGGATTCAATCATCGGATGCAGCCAGACCTGACTGGCGCATCCATGCACTTTTGTCGCCGGAACCTTGAATGCGTCGTCCAACGGCTCCATCGCCTTGCCCTGCTCGATGACATGGCGATACCGGTCTTCCCAATCCTCGAGAAACTCGAAATCCTCGACAATCTCTTCAAAGGCGGGCGTGGCCATGATGCGGTGATCCTTTGGTTGCATTCACAATTGTGACCTAAGCCGGTGACCCGCCACTGTCCAGCCCCCGCGGTGGCTTTTCAACGCGAAGAATATGCGCTAACCCATTGCCTGAACTCGTGTGAAAGTCTGTGGGTCCATGCAAAAATCTCTGTCCGTTCTCATCATCGCCACGCTGGCCCTGACTGCATGCAGCAGCTGGCGTGACTCTCGGGTGAACCCTTCAAACTGGTTCGGATCCAGCAGATCTGTCGAAGCCGAAACACCGCCCGACCCAAATGCCGCCGACGCACTGGTTCCGAAGCAAGGCGGAGGAACCGGCCTGTTTTCCCGCCCCGATGCCGAAGACACCAGCATTCCAATTGGTCAGATCGACGAGTTGCGCATCGACCCAACCCCCACCGGCGCGATCATCTATGCGTCTGGCACGGCTGTACGACAGGGGGCATTCAACGCGCGTCTGGTTCCTGTTGAAAAGGAAGAAAACCAGAAGAACGGAACTTTGGAATTCGTGTTCCGTGTGAACTACCCCAGCTATGAGACGCCGCAAGGGTCGGAACGTACCCGGATGGTATCGGACGCCATCAATGTCTCGAAGCAGGAACTGGAAGGTATTCGGCTGGTCCGCGTGGTCGGACAACAGAACGCATTGGAATCACGGCGCCGGTAAGCGCCGTTACAGGGACACGACCTTGACCGACTGCCCTTTGGCCGCCAGGGCGATCTTTCCTTCGCACAACTTGAGAGCATCCTCGCCAAAGACCTCGAACCGCCATCCCGACAAGGCTGGAACATCCCGCTCACCGGCCGCAATCTGATCCAGGTCCGCACTTGTGGCGATCAATTTCGCCGCCACACCTGAACTTTCGGTTTTGGACTTCAGCAGAACCCTCAGCAGGTCAGCCAGCGCCGGATTGACCTTGAGCTTGTCGCGCGAAGTGTCGACCTTGGGCAATTTGTCGGGCGGGCAATTCACGCCACGCTTGACCGCTGCCAGAATACCTTCGGCGATCGCCCCTTTGCGGGCTTCGCGCAGCAACAGGCGGGATCCGCCCAAATCCGAATGTGTTTTGGGTTTGGTCGATGCCAGCTCGATCAGCGCGTCGTCTTTGAATACGCGGTTCCGGGGCACGTTGTTTTCCTGCGCATAAGACTCGCGAAACTGCGCCAATTCCCGCACCACGGCCAGAAACTTGGCCGAGTTCGTGCGCGTCTTTACCCGCTTCCATGCATCTTCAGGGCGGATGTCATATGTGGCAGGCTGTGTCAGCGTCCGCAATTCTTCGGCAACCCAGTGGCTGCGCTGCGTCTTTTCAAGTTCTGCGGCCAGACGCTCGTAGATCCCGCGCAGATGCGTCACGTCTGCCAGAGCATAGTTTTTTTGAGCATCGGTCAACGGGCGCCGGGACCAGTCGGTGAACCGAGAAGTCTTATCAACGCCTTGTTTGCAGATTTTCCGGACCAGAGTTTCATAGCCGACCTGTTCGCCAAACCCGCACACCATCGCTGCGACCTGTGTGTCGAACAGCGGCTTGGGAAAAACGCCGGCTTCGACCCAGAAGATCTCAAGGTCCTGGCGGGCAGCATGGAACACTTTGACCACGCTTTCATTCCGGAAAAGATCGTAAAGCGGGTCAAGCGACAAACCATCGGCAAGCGGATCGACCAGAACCGCGCTGTCTTCATCCTCGGACGGGACAGCCAATTGCACCAGGCACAGCTTGGAGTAATACGTCCGCTCGCGCAGAAATTCGGTGTCGACCGTGATATAGGGATAGCCTTCGGCGGCCTTGCAGAAATCGGCCAGCTCTTGCGTCGTCGTCAGGGTTTTCATGCGCCGTACTAGTATCGCTCTTGTTTTTGTGCCTGCCCGTTTTTGTCCTCGTCCCGAGCGTTGTCGACGACCATAGGCCGATTATTGCACGGGTGTAAATCACCCACCGAGCGTTCACGGCAACAGGACGGGCGACCTGTTGCCTTCTGCAAAGCGCCGCAGCACTTCGGGGTAGAGTTTGTGTTCCCACACCAGCACCCGCGCAGCCAGCGATTCCGGTGTATCATCGCCTTGGATCGGCACCCGTGCCTGGCCCAGAATCGGGCCGTCATCCAGTGCCGCCGTCACCTCATGCACCGAGCAGCCGTGTTCGGAATCTCCGGCTTGAATCGCGCGGGCATGGGTGTGTAACCCTTTGTATTTTGGCAATAATGAAGGGTGGATATTCAGCATTCGTCCTTGAAACCGAGACACGAAATCCGCTGTCAGAACCCGCATGAAGCCAGCCAGACAGACAATGTCGGGGCGCGCCTCTCGCAGGGGTTTCAAAAGCTCGGCTTCAAAGGCGCTGCGGTCCCCCTTGAAAGGGCGATGATCAACCACTGCGGTCGGAATGCCACGGTCCGCAGCTTTTTTCAGCCCGCCTGCCTGCGCGTCATTGGACAACACCAAACAGGGCCGCGCCGGATGATCTTTGGTCATGCTGTCAACAAGCGACACCATGTTCGACCCGCCCCCGGAGATCAGGATCGCGACGCGCTTCTGGCTCACAGCAGTTTGCCCGAATAGGCAACGCCGGGCGTTTCCGTGACGGTACCGATCCGAGCGACGGTTTCACCGGCATCCGCCAGCAGGGCCGACAGCTCATCCGCCTTGTCCGCGGTGCACACGACAATAAGGCCGATGCCGCAATTGAAGGTCTTGAGCATTTCCGACTCAACGATACTGCCGGTCTTCGCCATCCAGCCGAAGACAGGGGGCAGTTGCCAACTGTCCAGATCGATCTGGGCCCCCAGCCCTTGGGGCAGCACGCGCGGAAGATTTTCGGTCAACCCGCCGCCGGTGATATGCGCCAGCGCGTGCACACCACCCGCACGAACCGCAGCCAAAGCCGGTTTTACGTAAAGGCGTGTGGGCGTCAGAAGTGCCTCACCCAGGTTGCCCTCTCCGAAGGGCGACGGCGAATCCCAGCCCAGACCGGACAGTTCGACCAGCTTGCGCACAAGCGAATAGCCGTTGGAATGCACCCCGTTCGAGGCCAGACCCAAAAGGACGTCGCCGGCTTGAACGCCCGCGGGCAGATCTGCGCCGCGTTCCATCGCACCGACCGCAAACCCGGCTAGATCAAAATCGCCATCGGGATACATTCCCGGCATCTCGGCGGTTTCACCACCGATCAGGGCACAGCCAGACTGCGCACAGCCTTCGGCAATCCCTTCGATGATCCGCGCCGCCGTATCGGTATCCAGCCTGCCGGTCGCGAAATAGTCGAGGAAGAACAGCGGCTCGGCCCCCTGACAGATCAGGTCATTCACGCACATGGCCACCAGATCGACGCCGACCCCGTCCACGACGCCGGTATCAATCGCAATCCGCAGCTTGGTGCCCACGCCATCCGTCGCACCGACCAGGATCGGGTCCTGGTATCCGGCAGCCTTCAGATCGAACAGCGCGCCAAATCCACCCAGGCCGCTCATCACACCGGGGCGGTCGGTCCGCTTGGCGGCGGGTTTGATCCGATCGACCAGGGCGTTGCCCGCGTCGATATCAACACCTGCATCGGCATAGGTGATTCCGTTTTTACCCGCTGTCATGTCCGGTCCCTCAAGAAAGCTTTGCGGGCGGGTTAGTCTATTGTGGCGTTTGTTGCAACGGTCAGGCTTGACGCGGCTGTTCACCGTGATACCCAAGCGCCTAGGCGGGCCTGTAGCTCAATTGGTTAGAGCAGAGCGCTCATAACGCTTTGGTTGGGGGTTCGAGTCCCTCCGGGCCTACCATTTCGCCGAAACATCCGGGTGGGTTGTTGACGTCTGGACTTTGATGCGCTGGCTTATCCGTCCGAATCTTCGAACCCAAAATAGGCGTCAAGCTCCTCTTGGGTTACTTGCCATTCATAGGAATAACCGTCGCGCCCACCAAAGCTGTAATCCTCGTGACTGCCGGACAGGCTCGGATCTTGATGCACCGCCTCCAAATAGGTCTCGAATTCATCAGGATCGACCCAGAACGACGCATCCATGATCATCATGTAATAATCATAGGCAAGAGGCTCATCGAACTTGCCGAAGTCATTCTGCAAATAGTCCAGCATTTCAGCGCAAAATATCGCCATATTGGCACGCACCTGAACCGGAAGAGGCGCCAGATCCTCGTCGCCATCCACCACGTCCTGCTGCGACGCATGCCACAACTCGGATGCCAACGACTCGATCAGGTCGGACCGCAACCATTTCAGACATGTATCGCCTGCCCCGATAAAACCGGTCAGACGTTCCACCCGCCTTTCATCGGTTTCGTCATACCACTGCCAAAGAGGCAGCAGGGCCGCAAGTGTCGCGCACCCGACAAACCCCTTTTCGGCTAATTTCACGAATCCTGCGATAACCATCCTATGCGCCCCCAAAAAAGCAAAAAACTATGGGGACAGGATGCCATGGCCAGACAAATTAACAAAATTGAACCCCAGGCGCAGACATAACAGGGGGTCTATCGCCCGATAATAATGTCCGCGCAGAGCCCTCCGAGACGTTCACTTTTCGACAGACGCAAAGCTCCACCATGCGCGCGCGCGACATCCGCCACAATCGCAAGACCAAGGCCAACGCCACTGCCCTGATTCTGATTGCGAGCCGGGTCGAGCCGCGTGAAAGGCTTTACCGCCTCTGTACGTTGGTCCGCAGGTATACCGGGGCCGTCATCCTCAACGCGGATGCGCATCGATTTTGCGTTCAGAAACAGGCTGAGCTCGGCCCGGCTGCCATAGCGCATGGAATTTCCAATTAGGTTTTCCACCGCCCGGCGTACAGCCATGGGGCGTATCATGACCGTCCCCTGCCCCTCGACCGCGATCAGCTCTGCCTGATGACCGGCCCGTTTTGCATCATCCACGATCTGGCGGAGGAATTCATCCGGTTGGACCTCTTCCGTCGATCCCTCGGCAGCCCCACGCGAAAAATCCAGAAACGCATCCAGCAAGGACTGCATTTCCGTGACATCCTTTTGCAACGGTGCGGCCTCGTCTTCCGGCAACATCGACAGTCCAAGCTTCAGACGCGTCAACGGGGTGCGCAGATCGTGGCTGACACCCGACAGCATCAACGTCCTTTGTTCGATCTGGCGTTCGAGCCGCGACCGCATATCCAGAAACGCATTTCCCGCCGCGCGCACCTCGATGGCCCCACCGGGTGAATACGGAACGATTCGCCCCCGCCCGAAGGCCTGCGCCGCATCAGCGAGGCGCGTAATGGGACGCAATTGATTCCGCATGTAAAGAAACGAGATCGTCGTCATGATGACCGCAAAGAACACCATGGTGACGATCAATTGATGCGGGGCCGCGGGCGACAACCTGCGCCGATCGAACGTCAATTGCAGCAGTCCCAGATGCGTCTTCAGATAAACCCGCGCCTCTTTGCTGCTGGGTAAAGCCACGGCGTCAAGATTGGGCAACCTGGCATACAGTTCGGATTCGACCTGCGGTGCGATGAAATCGTACCATCGCCGCGCGCCAATCTCAGGCTGTTCGTTGACGCCCAGAAACCTGGCCTTCATCTCAAGGGCCTGCAAATCGGGACGAATCGACGCCAGCGCCTGTTGTTGTGTTTCCGCGTCCTCAATCATTGTCGAAATCAGCATCACCTCGCGGGATGCCGCGCGCGTCATCTGGCCGGTGACATCCTCAAGATGCTTTTGAAGGAACGCGATTCCCACGACCAGCAACAGCACGATCACAGGTAAAACCAGGATCAGCGCTGCCCGGGCGTAAAGACTGCGAGGCATATAAGGTTTGAGCCAGTGCGAAGACATGCGCTAAACCTAACGGGCTGCCCGGACAAGAGAAAGAGCACAGAATGCAGGCACCAGATGATTTCGATCCGCCCGTCGGCCAGCCAGAGGAACTGCATCCGGGTTTGCGGCGTATTCTGGCCCCGAATCCTTCTCCGATGACCTATCGTGGCACCAACACGTATCTGTTGGGTGAACGCGACATTGCCGTCATCGATCCAGGCCCCGCAAGCGAGGCACATCTGGGCGCAATTCTGGATTCCTTGGCGCCGGATCAAAGGATCAGCCATATCATTGTCACACATACGCATGTGGACCATTCACCCCTGGCCGCTCCGCTGGCGGCGCGCACAGGGGCGACGATTTATGCTTATGGCGGGCCCGAGGCAGGACGCAGCGCCGTCATGACCGATCTTGCAGCGCAGGGGCTGACCGGCGGCGGCGAAGGCATCGACACCAAGTTTCGCCCTGATGTCGAAGTGGCGGATGGTGAGACCATCAATGGCGACGGGTGGCAGCTTGAGGTCATTCACACGCCGGGCCATCTGGGCAATCACATTGCTCTGGCCTGGCAGAACATCTGCTTCACGGCGGATCATGTCATGGGGTGGGCCAGCTCGTTGGTGTCCCCTCCGGATGGTGACCTGACCGACTTCATGACTGCCTGCCATCGGCTGCGCGCGCGCGACTGGTCGGTTTTCCATGCAGGCCATGGCGCACCGATCACCAGCCCTGCCGAACGTTTGGACTGGCTGATTACACATCGCCAGACCCGCGAGGCCCAGATTCTGAGCGCATTGGAAGAAGAAGACGGGACAGCGCGGCATCTGGCCGAGCGCATCTATACGGATACGCCAGCGGCATTGCTGCCCGCAGCCGAGCGCAACGTTTTCGCTCATCTCATTGATCTGACTGGAAAAAACAGAGTGACGCCCATTGGCCCACTGTCAGTTTCATCTGTTTTTCGGCGGGTTCGCTAAAACAGCAAAATTTTTTGATGGTTCTCGTACTTAACCTCTGGACGTCCGGAATCGGGGTTGCTATATGCGCCTCAGTTCCGGCGTAGCTCAGCGGTAGAGCAGTTGACTGTTAATCAATTGGTCGTAGGTTCGATCCCTACCGCCGGAGCCAAAATCCCCCCTTCGTTCAGACCTGCATTGCCGTCAAAAATCACATCGATTTATGCCGGTTTTTTTCGTCGAAAAACACACGCACCCTCTGGACGTCGGGAAACCGGATTGCTATACGGCGCGAACCGTTCCGGCGTAGCTCAGCGGTAGAGCAGTTGACTGTTAATCAATTGGTCGTAGGTTCGATCCCTACCGCCGGAGCCAATTCCCCAAAACACAGCAGACCTACCCTGTCAGGGCGTCGCCGAACTCGGCCCGAAGCTTGCGTTTCAATACCTTTCCGGTCGCGCTCAGCGGCAATGCGTCGACAAAGACAACCTTGTCCGGAATCTGCCACTTGGCGATGTTGCCTTCGAAAAAGGCAAGCAAATCCTCTTCGCTGGGCTCTTCACCATCGGCTTTCACGGCAACCAGCAAGGGGCGTTCATCCCATTTCGGATGCGGAACACCAACCACGGCGGCCGTTGCAAGCTGGGGGTGGGCCACGGCGATGTTTTCAAGCTCGACCGAACTGATCCATTCCCCACCGGATTTGATGATGTCCTTGGATCTGTCGCGAATGGTCATGTAGCCATCCGGGTCCAAAGTGGCCACATCCCCGGTAGCGAACCAGCCATCCTGTAAAAGTTCCTGATCCTGCAACTGGAAGTAGCTGTCCAGAACCCAGTGACCTCGCACCATCAAATCGCCTTGGGTTTCGCCGTCATGCGGCAGATCATTCCCATCTTCGTCCACGATTTTCAATTCGACCCCAAAGGGTGGTCTGCCCTGACTCAGGCGGATCTTGTGCTGTTCTTCCGGCGGCAGCTTCAGATGTTTGGCCAATGGATAATTCGTCGTGCCCAGCGGGCTCATCTCGCTCATGCCCCAGGCGTGGACCGTGTCAACGCCATAGGTTTCGCGGAACGTTTCGATCATCGACGGAGGGCACGCGGCGCCGCCGATAACCGTGCGTTCAAGGCTTTTGAGTTCGGTTCCGCATGCCGCGGCATAGGCCAGCAAGCCCTGCCAGATGGTCGGCACGCCCATGGCCAAGGTCACGCCATAGGTGTCGATCAGATTGACCAGCGCCTCGCCGTGCAAATCCGGCCCAGGCAACACAAGCCGCGATCCCGACATGGCGCAGGCGTAGGGCGACCCCCAGGCGTTGACATGGAACATCGGCACAACCGGCATGACAACATCCATCGCTGAATACCCGATCACATCCCGTGTGTTCGATGCAAAGCTGTGCAGCAGTGTTGACCGATGGGAATACAACACGCCCTTTGGGTTGCCCGTGGTTCCCGACGTATAGCACAGACCGCAGGCCGTCTTTTCATCCAGGTCGGGCCATTGGAAACCTGCATCCCCGGTCTCCAGCAACTCGTCATAGAATTTCAGATCAGGAACCTGAGCCGCAGCCTCTTCATTGCGAGGCCCCATGAGGACAAAATGCCGAACTTCGGACAGGGCATCATGCAAGGCAGCCACCAGCGGAACAAAAGTCGCATCAAAGAACAGAACCCTGTCCTGGGCATGGTTGATGATAAAGGTCAGCTGCTCGGGGAACAGGCGGGGATTGACCGTGTGACAGACATAGCCCGCGCCCGACGTGGCAAAATAGATCTCGAGATGCCGCCGATTGTTCCAGGCCAGTGTCCCGATCCTGTCCTGCGGTTCCAGCCCCAGATTGGTCAAGGCCGACGCCATCCGTCGGGCATTCACCGCAATCTCGGACCAGTTGGTTTCAGTGACCGTTCCATCCGTTTCAACCGAAACAATCTCGGTCTGACCGTGATAGCGGTCTGCGTGATCGATCAGCGACGAAACCAGCAAGGGCTGCGTCATCATCTGTCCTAGCATGGACATCCTCCCGTCCTTGGCGAGACCTTGGATGGCCTCTGCCTTATCCATCTGGCATTGACGGCTTGGGGCGTGACCCGATGCGTCAATACAGTCGTTTCCTACGGAGGAACCCTGCCAATCATTTAATTGTCTGACAATAAAAGAATGCAGCCCAACACGGCCGTGGGCGGCATTTTTCGCTCTTAGTTTCGGTGTTTCAGCGCGTAGGCGACCAATGCGGCGGTTGATCCGTCCTTACCGTCAGCACTGGCGACACCATCCACGACAGGTCCAAGCGAGTTGGCAAGCTCTTTGCCCAATTCCACACCCCACTGATCAAAGGAATTGATGCCCAGCAGAACACCTTCAACGAACACACGATGTTCGTACAGCGCGATAATCTGCCCCAGAACGAACGGCGTAAGCTTCGGATAGATCAGCGTTGTGGAAGGGCGGTTGCCCGGAAACACGCGGTGTCGCGCCTGCCGATCAAGTTCGTCGCCATCAAGGCCTTTTTCTGCCATGAGTTCACGGGCTTCATCCAAAGACCGGCCACGCATCAAAGCCTCTGACTGGGCCAGACAGTTGGCCAAAAGCAGGTGGTGATGGTGGGTCAACTCGGGTTCGTGCCCTTCGGCGGCGACCATGAATTCACAGGGAATGACATCCGTCCCCTGATGGATCAGCTGATAGAACGCATGCTGGCCATTGGTACCCGGCTCACCCCAGACCACCGGCCCGGAGGGGACAGCCAGCGAAGATCCGTCCATCGCGACAGATTTGCCATTCGATTCCATTTCCAACTGCTGGAGATAGGCTGGCAGGCGCAGCAGCCGCTGATCATAGGGCAGCACAGCGCGGCTGGTGCAACCCAGAACCTGACGGTGCCAGATGCCGACCAGCGCCAGCATCACAGGCATGTTTTCCACCCAATCCGCCGAGCGGAAATGCAGATCCATCGCCTGCCCGCCCCGCAGAAACGCATCAAATGCATTTGAACCGACGGCAATCATGACCGGCAATCCGACCGGCCCCCAGACCGAATAACGCCCGCCCACCCAATCGGCGAAACCGAATACATGCGCCTCGGGGATGCCGAAAGCCTGCGTCTTGTCCAGCGCGCTGGATACGGCGGCAAACTGGCGGGACGGATCACCTCCGCCCTCGGACATCCAGGCGCGGGCCGTGCGCGCATTGGTCATCGTTTCGATCGTGGTGAATGTCTTGGACGCGACAATCACAAGCGTCCGCGCCGGATCCAACGGGCGCAACGTGTCCGCGATGTGGGCCCCATCCACGTTCGAGACGTAATGCACCCGCGGGCCATCGTGATAAGGGGCCAGTGCGTGCGTGGCCATCACCGGGCCCAGGTCGGACCCCCCGATGCCGATATTCACCACATCGGTGAAACTGCCCCCTGCCCCCGCAATGGCGCCGCCGCGCACTTCCTCGGCAAAAACACGCATCCGATGCAGCGTGTCCAGAACCCCGGGCATGACGTCCTGACCGTCCACGTCAACCGGCCCACCATCAAGGTTGCGCAGGGCGGTGTGCAGCACTGCGCGCCCTTCGGTTTCGTTGATCTTCTTCCCGGCAAACATGGCGTCGCGCCGCGTCGCAAGCCCGGCATCTTCGCACAATTGCAACAAAGCAGCGCGCACGTCTTCATCGATCTGCGTTTTTGAATAATCGAACAGCAAATCCCCGGTCGAGGCTGAAAACGACCCGGCCCGGGTTGCATCCTTTGCAAACAGGTCGACGATACGGCGGTCAGCTGCTGCAAGCGCCTTCAAAGCATCCAACTGCATTGCCTCACTCCGCCCAATGAACCGTCATGCCGCTGAGGACCGCGGCGATCGGTGCCTCTTCCGGTGGCATCGACATGGCTTTGTCCAATACGTCTCGTTTTGCCTGCCCGTAGATGATCAGATGTTTCGACAAGGCCCCGTCCAGAACAGGGGCCGTCAAAGAAATCCGGGGCTCTGGCTGCACATCGGTCCGGGCGACGATCAAGGTCGGCGCCTGGCTGTCGAGGGCCTTGTCCAGCCCGTCCATTCCCGGGAACAGCGAGGCCGTGTGCATGTCTTCCCCCATCCCGAGGACAAGAACCGACAAAGGCAGTACCGGCGCGATCAGCGATTCAACTTCCGGCAACGCCGCTTCAGGCTCTGCGCCCGGAACATAAAGTGGAAGATACTGCGCCACTGATGCCCGGTTTGTCAGCAGTCTTTCCCGGATCAGACGTTCGTTCGAACGTTCGTGATCAGCCGACACGCAGCGTTCGTCCGTAGGCAGAACACGCACACGGTCCCACTCGAGATCGGCGGCACACAGGCTGTCAAAAACCGGCCCCGGTGTTGTCCCGCCGGGGACGGCCAATGCAACGGTGTCATTATGCAACAAAGCGGCCTCAAGCTCACCCGCCAACGCGTTTGCCACATCGATGGCCAGCATTTCCCGGTCGGCATATTCCTGAATGTTCATGGCTTTATTCCCTGCCAGCGGCGACCGTCACGTTTCATCAGCAGCTCGGCGTCGCCCGGCCCTGTGCTGCCGCTGTCATAAGGTTTCGGCACGTCCCCGCGCGCCAGCCATCCGGCGATGATCGGATCGGTCCAGGCCCAGGCGGCCTCGACCTCGTCCCCACGCATGAACAGCGTCTGGTTGCCCCGTATCACGTCCATGACGAGGCGCTCGTAAGCATCTGGCGGGTCTTGATTCTCAGGCCCCAGCGCTTCGGCGAAACTCATGTCCAATGGCACGTCGATCAGCCGCATCCCGCCCGGTCCCGGCTCCTTGATCGTCACTTTCAGCGTGATCCCTTCGTTGGGTTGCAACCGGATCGACAACGCATTGGCGTGACGCCCGGCCTCTTCCCCGAAAATCGAATGCGGCGCGTCCTTGAACATCACATTGATAACCGACGAGCGCGCCACCAGCCGTTTGCCCGTACGCAGATAAAACGGCGTGCCCGCCCATCGCCAATTGCTGACATGCGCCTTCAGCGCCACATAGCTTTCAGTGGTCGAGCGTGGATTGCCGACACATTCGCGGTATCCCACCCCTTCCGGCCCTGCCGAAAACTGGCCGCGCACGATGTGATGCGGCTCCACCGGATCAAGCGCCCGGATCACCTTGAGCTTTTCATCCCGCACCGCGTCCGGATCGAACTTCGCCGGGGGTTCCATGGCAATCAGGCACAGCAGCTGCATCAGGTGGTTTTGCACCATGTCCCGCATCGCGCCGGCGCGTTCATAGTATTCTTCGCGCCCATCGATGCCCACGGTTTCGGCAACGGTGATCTGGATGTGGTCGACATACTGGCTGTTCCACAACGGTTCGAACAGCATATTGCCAAACCGTACGGCCATCAGGTTCTGGACGGTTTCCTTGCCCAGATAATGATCGATTCGGTAGATCTGGCTTTCATCAAAATGCGCCGCCAGCGTGGCATTCAGCTCTCGCGCGCTGCCAAGATCATGCCCGAACGGCTTTTCCACCACGATGCGCGTATCTTCGGTCGCCAGATCATAGGCCCGGACCCGCTCGGCCAAGGGGCCGAACAGGCTGGGACCGACCGAGAAATAGAACGCGCGCACGCGGTTGGGTGACAGTTTTTCACCCAGAAGGTCCCATCCTTCGGCTGATACTGCATCCAGCGGGACATAATCGACCCGCTGTAGAAAACGAGACACTCTCTGGGACTCCGAAGCGCGGATCGCAGCATGCCGATGAAGCGATTCTGCGACCATCTGTCGGAAATCTTCTGCGGAATGGCCCGCACGCGCTGCCGCGATAATCCTGGCATCCTCGTGCCATTGCCCGGCGCAAAACCGACGGTAAAGCGCGGGCAGAATCTTGCGCTGCGCCAGATCGCCGGTGCCGCCGAAAATGATCAGATCAAAGGGATCAACAGGTATGACGCGTGAAACCATGAATTGTCCTTACCTCGCCCCTTCCGGCATGTCCAATGTTAGCGCAACCATTCGGCAAAAAATCACTCTGTTCAAAACTCTGTCAGAACCGCTGCGTCACCCTTACCAAATCCGCGACAAAGGGCTAGATCAGATCGATGACCTTTAAGAACCGGATGCGGGAATGAAAGACAACGCCCCTCAGCTCGCCAATATCGGCAAGTTTCAAAACAAATCGGTGACAGCTGACGGCCAGACCCGCGCAAAGGTTTCCCTGACACGGCCCGAGACCCTTTGGTTCAATACGGGCACTTTGTGCAATATCGAATGCGTGAACTGCTATATCGCCAGCAGCCCGACCAATGACGCTTTGGTTTACATCACGGCTGACGAGGTTCGTGATTTCCTGGATCAAATCGAAGCCCGCAATTGGCCCGTGCGCGAGATCGGGTTCACAGGTGGTGAGCCGTTCATGAACCCGGAAATGATCGACATGACACGCGCCGCGCTGGAACGAGGATACGAGGTTCTGATCCTGACCAACGCAATGGCTCCGATGATACGCCGCAAAATGCGCGAAGGCTTGCTGGGGTTGCAAAAGGAATTCAACCACATGTTGACTCTGCGCATTTCGGTCGACCACTTCCGCCCGGCCCTGCACGATGAAGAGCGCGGCGTAGGCAGTTTCGACAAAACCCTGGCCGGTATGGAATGGTTGCGCGACCACGGTTTCAACATGGCCATCGCCGGGCGTACGGTCTGGGGGGAGTCAGACGCGGAAAGCCGTGCTGGCTATGCTAGGTTCTTTGCCAGGCACGGATTTGATATTGACCCGCAGAACCCGGCTCAGACCGTTCTGTTTCCCGAAATGGACGAAACTGTCGAGGTTCCAGAAATCACCACCGCGTGCTGGGGAATTCTTGACAAATCCCCCAACGACGTCATGTGCGCCAGCGCCCGTATGGTGGTCAAACGCAAGGGGGCCGAAAAACCTGCTGTCCTGGCCTGCACCCTGCTGCCCTATGAGCCCGAGTTCGAGATGGGTCATACCCTGGCCGAGGCCGAGGCGGACGTGCATCTGAACCACCCTCATTGCGCCAAATTCTGCGTTTTGGGCGGGGCCAGCTGTTCTGGCTGATCAGTTCAGCTCGGGCGATTTCCAGAACTTGGTGCCAGACGCGCCGGCCGATACGCGCCAGCCCTTTTTGTTGAGAACAAAGAACGAGCGGCCATCAGTAAAACGCAGGGTTTCGCCCGTTTTGTCCTCGCCATACATGGCCCCCGTTTCTGCGGTCGCGTCATAGCCTTGGTTTATGAACTTATCCAGATCAGCGGGAGTTTCGAACAGGATCACGAATTTGGTCTCGAACCCACCGATGCCGATGGCGCCGCCAACCCCGCCCGTTCCCATGTTCATGTATGTGTGTTGCCCGGTGTCTTTCGACACCGCCACGCCCCGGCCATAGCCCGCCGACACAGGAAATACTGTAACCTTACGAGAGTCGAACACCGCATACCCGGCACTGACGTCATAAAGTGGCCGCGCATCGGGGTTTTCCGCCAAAAGCTGATCCAAAATCTCGCCTGCCATCGCGTCAAGCTTTGCGCGCGTTTCTTCAGGTGTTGCCTCGTTGGACAGCAGCTCAGAGGTGGACGTGATCGTATCGTCAACCGCTTCGGCACCTTTGTCGATCGTCTTCCCGACGCTCTCGGCACCTTTCTTGATCTTGTCCAGAACACCCTCGGCAAAAACGGGGCTGGTCATGCAAAGCGCTGCAACAAAGAGAACGGCTCTGATCATTGTTTTTTCCTGTGACGCCATCAGATTGGCAGTCACCATACGCGACTTGCCTCAAATGAGAACAGGAATTCCGACGCACAGGCGAACCTGGCCGATCACTCAGTTCACGCGAAACTCGCCAACCATGTTGCGCCACTCGCCCGGTGCGATCATCTTGCGGTGCGTGAATTTCACGGAATGCAGCGGCCCTTCTATTTCTCGTTGCCAAAACTCGATGAATTCGAAGAGTTTCGGATGATCCGGCGCAAGGTCATATTCCTGCCAGATGAAGGTATTCAGGACGTGGACGTAATCGGGCATATGATAGAAAAATTCGGCCGTTGTCAGGCCATAGCCCTTAAGCATCAATTCGGTTTCACTTGTCTTCATGCAGACCTCCGGTTTGTTGCACGATATTCTCAGGCTAGCACGAAAACCCCCTAATACTTAGATAACAATATGTTACTTGGGTGTTACCGAGGATTCGAACCTTGGGGAGCGCTGCTTGCTTGCACCTTATGTGCCGGGTCTGATAAGGTGCATCCACAAGATATAGACCCAGCACAAAATACGGGCAGTTTACGTGAGCGATACGCCAGAAATCCCCGAAAACATGGATGAAACCCCGCCCGAGCGCCCTGTCTATGACGGCCCGACGGTCTCGATCGAATCCGAGATGCGCACGTCCTATCTGGACTATGCGATGTCGGTCATCGTCAGCCGCGCGATCCCCGATCTGCGCGACGGTTTGAAACCGGTGCATCGGCGCATCCTCTATGCGATGCACGAGACCGGTAATACCCATGACAAGGCCTATCGCAAATCGGCCCGTCCGGTGGGTGACGTGATGGGTAAGTATCACCCCCACGGAGACAGCGCGATCTATGATGCGCTGGTGCGGATGGCACAGGATTTCTCGATGTCGTTGCCGCTGCTGGATGGTCAGGGCAACTTCGGCTCGATGGACGGCGACAACCCGGCGGCAATGCGGTATACCGAGGTCCGCATGGACAAGCCCGCCGCCGCCCTACTGGCGGATATCGAGAAAGAGACAGTCGATTTCCAGGACAACTACGACGGCAAGGACAAGGAACCCACCGTCCTGCCCGCGCGGTTCCCCAACATGCTGGTCAACGGCGCCGGCGGTATCGCGGTGGGCATGGCCACCAACATCCCGCCGCACAACCTGGGCGAAGTGGTTAACGCGACGCTGGCCCTGATCGACGACCCGGACCTGACGTCCGAGCAGTTGATCGAATACGTCCCCGGCCCCGATTTCCCCACCGGCGGCGTGATGCTGGGCCGTTCCGGCGCGCGCAAGGCCTATCTGGAAGGCCGCGGCAGCGTCATCATCCGCGCCAAGACCCGCGTCGAGGAGTTGCGCAAGGATCGCTATGCCATCATCGTGGATGAAATCCCCTATCAGGTGAACAAGGCTTCGATGATCGAAAAGATCGCCGAAGCCGTGCGTGAAAAGCGCATCGAAGGTGTCAGCCACGTTCAGGACGAATCCGACCGCAACGGCGTGCGGGTGGTGGTCGAGCTGAAACGCGACGCAACGCCCGAGGTGGTGCTGAACCAACTGTACCGGTTCACGCCTATGCAAACCTCGTTCGGCTGCAACATGCTTGCACTGAACGGCGGCCGCCCCGAGCAGCTGACCCTGCGCCGTTTCCTGACCAGCTTCATCGATTTCCGCGAAGATGTCGTTGCCCGCCGCACCGCCTTTGACCTGCGCAAGGCACGGGAACGCAGCCATGTCCTGTGCGGTCTGGCCGTTGCGGTCTCGAACGTGGACGAGGTCGTAGCCACGATCCGGTCCTCGGCCGACGCGGCCGAGGCGCGCGAAAAGCTGATGACCCGCCGCTGGCCGGCCGCCGACATCGCGGATTATCTGCGCCTGATCGACGATCCGCTGTCCAAGATGAACGACGACGGCACCTACAACCTGACCGAGGTTCAGGCCCGTGCCATCCTTGACCTGCGCCTGCAACGCCTGACGCAACTGGGCGTCAAAGAGGTCACGGACGAGTTGGAAGAGCTGGCCGCCAAGATCAAGGAATACTTGGATATCCTGTCCTCGCGCGAACGCATAATGGGCATCATCGCTGATGAACTGCGCAGCGTCCGCGAACAATTCGCGGTACCGCGCCGCACCGAGATCGTCGACTGGTCGGGTGACATGGAAGACGAGGACCTGATCGAGCGCGAAGACATGGTCGTGACCGTGACTTCGGGCGGCTATATCAAGCGCACGCCGCTGGCCGATTTCCGCGCGCAAAAGCGGGGTGGCAAGGGGCTGTCGGGCATGCAGACCAAGGAAGAGGACGTGGTCACCACCCTCTTCGTGGCCAATACGCACACCCAGCTTCTGTTCTTCACCACCGACGGGATGGTCTACAAACTCAAGACCTGGCGCCTGCCCCAGTCGGGGCGCACCGGCAAGGGCAAGGCGATCGTCAACATCCTGCCGATTCCCACCGGCGTTTCCATTGCGGCGATCATGCCGGTCGATGTGCCGGATGAAGAATGGGAAAACCTTCAGATCGTCTTCGCCACCAGCGCCGGCGACGTGCGCCGCAACGCGCTGAGCGACTTCACCAACGTCAAGCGCAACGGCAAGATCGCGATGGACCTGCCCGAGGGCGTGGAACTGGTCAACGCGCGAATCTGCTCGGACGATGACGATGTGATGCTGGTCACCAATTCCGGCCGAGCGATCCGCTTCTCCACAACCGGCGTGCGGGTGTTCAAGGGGCGCAAATCGACCGGCGTGCGGGGCATCCGGCTGAACGCGGGCGACCGCGTGGTCTCTATGTCGGTGATCCGTCATTTCGAGGCCACCCCGGACGAGCGCGCCGCCTATCTGAAAATGCGCCGCCTGATGGCCGGCGTGACCGACGATACCGAAGCCGACGAGGATGGCGGCAATGCCGACAGCATCCTGCCGCAGGAACGTTATGCCGAGATGTCGGCGGCCGAGAACCTGATCCTGACCATCACGGCCAAGGGGTCCGGCAAGCTCAGCTCGTCGCATGACTATCCGGTGCGCGGCCGTGGTGGCATGGGCGTGATGGCGATGGACAAGGCGATGCGGAGCGGCCCGCTGGTGGCCTCGTTCCCGGTCGAAATCGACGATCAGATCATGCTGGCCACCTCCAAAGGACAGTCGATCCGGGTTCCGGTCGACGGCATCTCGTTCCGGTCCCGCAGCGCCGGCGGGGTCAAAGTTTTCAACACCGGTAAGGGCGAAGAGGTCGTCAGCGTCGCCCGGATCGCCGATCAGGGTGATGAGGAAACCGAAGAATAATCCTCACGCTTAATTACGGATATGAAACAAAACGCTCGCTCTGCGGGCGTTTTGTCATTCTGGATCACGATATCGATAGCTCTCGGGATGATCCGCTTGCCCGAAGCCATTCTGCCGCCTAGCCTTTTCATATGTGGTCTTTTGCGCATATCCGACCAGCTTACAGTCGCACGGAACGGATCAGCGACGGTGTGGTCCATGTGCTCGGTGTCTCAAGTGCGTTGGTTGCCGTACCCCTGCTGATCACAATGACCATCTATTACCGGTATGATCAATCTGCGGTTCTGGGTGCCTCGGTTTACGGGGTGACGCTGATACTCATGCTCACGTTTTCCGCCTTGTACAACATGGTCGAAAACGAGGAATGGCGCGGGTTCCTGCAGCGCCTCGATCATTCCGGCATCTACGTCAAGATCGCAGGGACGTATACGCCGTTTCTACTGTTGTCCGGTGCTCAGCCCCCCGGGCTGCTACTCGGATTGTGGTCTTCGGCGACGCTTGGGTCGGTTCTCAAGATGCTGGACCCAAACCGGTTCCGTTGGTTCGGGCTTGCGTTATACCTATTGATGGGTTGGGCGGTGGTCTGGGCCGGGCAATCCATGTTGGCTGACCTGTCCCCCACAATCGTCACGCTGATGATTGCCGGAGGGCTCGTGTACACGGCCGGGGTCGCCTTCTACCTGCTGGATTGGCTGCCGTTCCACAATACGATCTGGCACGTATTTGTGTTGGTCGGCAGCGTTTTGTTCTTTGCAGCCGTCGCGACCCGGATTGAACTGGTGCCAGTGGTTTAGGTCAATCTGTGCATGTTTGTTCGGCAAGTGTTTGGGCAGAATGAAAGGACGCGCCACCCAAAATCAGCGTTCAGTGTGAAATCAAAAAACAATCTGACTTTCATATATCGCAGGCTCCTATCGATCTTCACGTGATCGGATTTGTGCTAGCAGCGCTCTGGCCCAAAGCATTCACCGCTTCAAACCAGTCAAGCATCACATCGCTGCAGCCATTTGGAACACCATGCCCGATTTCATAGCCGATAACCGAAATATTCAAACCGGCCTCACAGTCCCTAGGAATGCGCTGATCATAGCCTTCTTGCTCAAAAAACTTGGTCCTCTTGAAAACTCGCAGAAGCCCTGAACTTTAGCGTGGCTTCCACGGCGCCTATAAATCCTGGATCAGACCAATCAGAACCGGGTATGGCGAAGGGAACCTCTGCTGTCGTAGCCATGGCGGCAATACATGTCGAAATCTGTTGATGCGCACTTTTCCGGTTCGCCGCGGGAATGGCCGGTGGTTACGATCTGTGCCAGATCAATGGGGAATCGTGCCAACACCTCCTCAAGCGTATTTGGCAATGAATTCAGAAACATCGCGCCTATCGTGAGAGTCACTCCAAACCCAGCCTGTGCCCCGGCCATTCTGGTGCTCAATTTCCAGCGTGGTCGGAACGACGCTGGCCTACCGGCGTTCAAGTACCGGTGTGACAGGAAACACACTCTGAAGCACCCGTTGCGCCGTTCCGCGAGATCCATGAAGAAAAATCACGGTTGAACATGGTCATTCGCCCTTCGGACGCAAGACATTGGGTTGTCACCCAGAAACCATACATGAAATACCCGCGCGCCCGAATTCCTGTGCTTGTTACAGGTGTGAAAACTTTTTGCACGTCGCGCTGGTTTGAGTATTCAAGCCAAAGCCAATGTTGCAGCGTATATGGCAAGAAACCTTACCAATCGGCTACCGATTCATGACGTCACAGCCCGTACAATCCGCTGAACTTCTGTTCTAGATAGTCCAGCAAAGGTTCGGGCCCCGGCTCTACTCCACTCGCCCTCTGGATAATCTCGCGTGGCGCATAAAGCCCGCCATGTTGCTGGACGTGTTCGCGCAGCCAAGCGGTTGCGCCTGTTGTGTCACCTTCTGCCAGTTGCTCATCCAGTTCAGGAACTGCGCCGCGCAGTGCCTGATACAGACATCCTGCATAGACATTGCCCAGCGAATAGGTCGGGAAGTAACCGAACAGTCCAACCGACCAGTGCACATCCTGCAAACAGCCGTTCGACGGTTTGTCGACCGCATAACCGAAGTCGGCCTTGAACCGGTCATTCCACGCCGCTTCCAGCTCGCTGACCTGCAAGTCCCCGGCCATCAAAGCGCGCTCTAGATCGAACCGAAGCATGATGTGCAGATTATATTGCACTTCATCAGCTTCGGTGCGGATATAGCCGTTGTGAACCCGGTTGACGGTAGCGTAGAAAGCATCTGCATCGGCAATTCCGAAATCGCCGAATGCGTCTTTCATCTGATCGAACAACCATCCCGTAAACGCACGCGAACGGCCAAGCTGGTTTTCATAGATCCGGCTTTGGCTTTCATGCACACCCATGGACACGCCGCGCCCCAGCGGCGTCAGCAGGTAGTCGCGGTCGATCCCCTGTTCGTAAGCCGCGTGGCCGACCTCGTGAATGGTGGAATAAAAGCAGTTGAACGGGTCCGTTTCGCTGGTTCGCGTTGTGATACGCACATCCAGGCCCGAACCCGAGCTGAACGGGTGAACCGCCTTGTCGACACGGCCGTTGTTGAGGTCATAGCCGAAGGCGACCGCCAGTTTTTGCGTAAGCTGCATCTGGGTCAGCTCGTCAAAGCTTCCGGTCAGCGCGGCAGGTTCAGGGCGTTCCAGAACGGCCGCGCGCAAGGCCACAAGACGTGGGCGCATCTCATCGAAAATGGCCGCGATCTGAGCGCCAGTCGTACAGGGTTCATAATCCTCGACCATGGCGTCATAGACGTCTCCGCCCTGTGCCAGCACCTCGCCTTCCTGACGCTTCAGCGATACGACCTCTTCCAGTACAGGAAGGAAGGCCGAGACATCTTCGTCCGCGCGCGCCTGTGCCCATGTTCCCTGTGCGGCGGACGTGGTCCGGGCAATCGCCGTGGCCAGATCAGCGGGCACCTTGACCGCCCGATCATAGGCGCGCCGGATTTCCCGCAGCTGCGCCTTTCCGACTTCATCCTGAGGCGCGGCCTGATCCAGCCACTCTGCCACGCGCGGATCCGATCGGCGCGCGTGCAGGACGGCCTCGATCGCCGCCATTTCCTCGGCGCGTTGAGGCGAGGCCCCGCGCGGCATGACGGTTTCCTGATCCCAACCCAATCGCCCAGCGATTTGGCCCAGTGCCGAGGTTTCACGCTGAAAAGCCATCAGTTCGTCGAAAGCGGTCATGTTATTTTACTCCGCGCACAGATGTTGCGATTGGATATGCAGTCAGGAACCGCGCGCGCAGGATAAGGGTCCAGACGACGACGGCCATAAACTGGTGGAAGATGGCGATCTGCCAGGGCGCTCCGTAGACGACGGTCACAATGCCGACGACAACTTGCAACGACAGGGCCGCGAAAGCCGCGTTGAAGGCGAAGCGCGTCTGAGGATGCGCGCTGGCGCTGCCGCGGCGCCAGACGACAATAGCAAAGATGAACAACAGGTAACCTGCGCAGCGGTGAATAAACTGCACAAGCCCCGGGCTTTCGAAGAAGTTGCGCCACATCGGCTCCAACGCGGTGGCGTCCGGCGGCAGCAGCTGCCCGCCGATCAGCGGCCAATCGGTATAAGACCGTCCGGCGTCGATCCCGGCGACAAGCGCGCCAATGAGTATTTGCAAAAAGGCGAAATGCATCAGGCCGGTGGACAACGAGAACAGTTTCGCTTCCTTCATGCGACGCGCCTGCATCAGGTCACGTTCTTCCCGGCCAAGCTCGAAAATATACCAGGCGAGGAATCCGAGAATTACGAATGCCAGCCCCAGATGGGTGGCCAGGCGATAGCTGGCGACGGCGGTCATCCCCTCGCCCTGCGTCACACCCGATGCGACCATCCACCAGCCGACAGCACCCTGCACACCGCCCAAAAGGCCGGGGATCAGCAGCTTGCCGGTCCAACCCGTGGGTATCTTGCGGGCCACGAGGAAGCCCAGGAAACCGATGGCCCAGACCAGCCCTATCACGCGGCCCAGTTGGCGATGCCCCCATTCCCACCAATAGATGGTTTTGAAGTCGCTCAGCTGCATCCACTGGTTCTGAATGCGCCACTGGTCAATCTGCTTGTACTTGTCGAACTCGGCCTGCCAGTCTGCCTCGCTCAACGGTGGAACGGCTCCGGTGATTGGGCGCCATTCAGTAATCGACAGCCCGCTGTCAGTCAGCCGCGTCAGACCGCCGACAGCGATCATCACCACGACCAAAGCGAACAGGATCATCAGCCAGGCACGGATTGCCTTGCGCGCACCGCCACGCCCCCGGTCGATCATACCGGGTTGAACAGCCTGTTGTTTTTCGGTGTCCGAGACCTCTTCGAAGATGCTGCGCTTACCGCTCATGCTGTCCTCATGTCCTGATTTCGTCGCAAGCTAGGGCTTGGTGGAAGATAGGTCCAGCCTCAGCCTTTGTCTTTCCAGCGGACCATCTGCCGCATGATCCCGTGCAGCATCTGCACGTCGGCCCGCGTCATCCGCATCCGCGACCACAGGTTGCGCAGGTTGATCTTCATACCCTCGGCCTTTTCGGGAGGATAGAAGAACCCGGCCTCTTCCAGCCGGTCCTCGTAGTGTTCGACCAGTTTCTCGACCTCGATCCCCGTGGCCCAGTCCCCCTTGCCCAGATCGGTGGATTCATGAACCACGTCGCCGGTCTGGCGCATCCACTCATAAGCGGTCAGCAAGACGCATTGGCCCAGGTTCAGCGACGCGTATTCCGGGTTCACGGGCACCGAGATGATTGCGTTTGCCTTGGCGATGTCTTCGTTCTCCAACCCTGCGCGTTCGGGGCCGAACAGAACCGCAACCTTTTCACCCGCCGCGACCTTTTCGGCGGCGATCTGCATGGCACGCTCGGGGCTGTAGACGGGTTTGGTCAACCCGCGTTGCCGAGCAGTGGTGGCGAAGACAAAGGTGCTGTCGGCCAGCGATCCGGCCAGATCGTCAAACAGCTGCGCTTCGTCCAGCAACCGGCCCGCACCGCTGGACATGGCCACCGCCTTGGGGTTTGGCCAGCCGTCGCGGGGCGCCACGATGCGCATCCGGTCCAGTCCAAAGTTCCACATCGCCCGGGCCGCGGCACCGATATTCTCACCCATCTGCGGGCGAACAAGCACGAAGGAAGGCTGGGATTTGTCGCTGGGCATGGTTCACCTTGTAAAAACTTGGCCTGCTGTAATCGGCAGGCTCTTGCAGGGCAAGGCGCTGGGGCTGGAATTTGCATGGTCTCGGCCATAAAAGTTTGCTTCCCCGCCGCAATCCGCTAAACCGCGCCAAAGACCAAAAGCCGAAGGACGCGCCCATGGACACCCCCGAGCAGCCGCAGATTTACCTGATCACGCCTCCGACCATCGAGCTGAGCACGTTCCCCGCCAAACTGGCATCGGTTCTGGACGGGGCCGAGATCGCCTGCATCCGCCTGGCGCTGGCTGGCAACGACGAAGACAGCATCGCCCGTGCTGCTGATGCCTGCCGCGAGGTTGCCCACGCCCGCGAAGTGGCCATCGTTATCTCGAACCACGTGCTGCTGGCGCAACGTCTGGGGCTGGACGGGGTGCACCTGGATGACGGCGCACGTTCGGTCCGTGCCGCGCGCAAGGAGCTGGGCGCGGACGCGATCGTCGGAAGCTTCTGCGGCGCGTCCAGCCATGATGGCATGACGGCGGGCGAACATGGCGCGGATTATGTGGCCTTCGGCCCCGTAGGCACCGCCACGTTGGGCGACGGAACCCGCGCCGAAAAGGATCTGTTCCAATGGTGGTCCGAGATGATCGAAGTTCCGGTCGTGGCCGAAGGCGGCCTGACGCCCGAACTGATCGGCGATCTGGCCCCCTGCACCGATTTCTTCGGCATCGGGGACGAGATCTGGGGCGATGACGACCCGCTGGGTGCGCTGAACAGGCTGAGGGCGGCAATGTCTTAAGCCAGCAACCAGGGTTCAGCCATCCAATACACGCCGATCCCGGCGATCAGCATCGAGGCCAGAACCGAAATCCGGCCTCGTTTTCTGTGTGACCCGCCTGCAACCAAAAGCGCGCAGGCAAAGGCCACAACAGCCACAAAGACGACAGGCAGTAGATTTCCGACGCCAAACCCCAAAACAGCCGGGGCCAGATGATCGGGCGGCACCCCGATCTTTGTCAAATCCGAAGCCAGCGCCAATCCGTAAACACAGCCTGCGGCAAACACGGCCAGCAGGCGCCAGACCTGCAAGTGCCGGGCCACCAGGTTCCATAGCGCCAGAATGATGATCGAAGCCACCAAGGCCTGATCCTGCAAGCTTTCCGGCAGGTCCAACACGCCGTACATGTCCAACCCGAGCCCGACAAAACCCCCTGCTGCCAAAAACGCCACCTGAGACATCACAGGCCGCAGGCTCAGCGTCAGCATCACGAGCGTCAGAACAACGATGGTTGGCTTGAGGGGGCTTTGAACAAACCGGCTGATCCCCTGTGCCAAAAACGTCTGCAATGTCTGCTCGGTCGTCAACGACGCCCCGCCCCGCAACGGGATCAACGGGCTGATTTCTCCGGCCGCCAGAAAGCCAGTATACGGGGCCACAACCTTTTGCTGGCGAAGCACGACCGACCCGCCTTGCAACGGCCAGGTCAGGCGCAGGTTCGATGCCTGATCCGACAAATGTGCGGTCAACAACAATTTGGAAACACGCACTTTTTCCACATCCCCCACAACGGGAATGCGCACACCTTCATAAGACAGGTCTAGGCGTTCAGGCGCTTCGACCACAAGGTTCTGCTTCCAGACCTGAACGAAATTTCTGATCTGCGGTTCCAGTTCCGATGACACCATTCGCCGCAGAGATCGGTACTTTGAATTGCCGGAATAAGCGTCGGGTTGTGTCGGATCGGTACCGACCAGCATGGCCTCGGCGTTCAGTTTCACCTCGAGAAACAGAGTGTCATCCTTGACCCAGAAATCAATGACCGTCGGCGGGGCCGTTTGCGCCTTTACGGATCCCGGATGCAAGGTCAGAAGAACGATAAAACTCAGGGCGCAGGTATTGAGGGCTCGGAGGATGGCACGGAAGACAGGGCCATTCATACGAAACGCTCCAACAGGAAAATATAATCACCAATCATTGCTTTTGATTGTTCCCGCGAAGACCACGGATCGCAAGCCCAAAGGCGATATCGACCCAGGCCGGTCGGGAATCTCTTGTTGCGATGACGTTCCGGCTTGCACGGGCAACACCGCTGCGGCATGACGTCCCCTATGACTCAGAACACCAATATCCTGTGCATCGGCTCGGTCCTGTGGGACGTGATCGGCCGATCGGCCAGCGCCATGCGACAGGGCTCGGACGTGCCGGGCCGGATCACCCGCCTGCCCGGCGGCGTTGCGATGAACATTGCCATGACACTGGTTCGTTTCGGCATGACACCCACCCTGCTGACCGCCATTGGCCGCGATCCCGAAGGCGACGAACTTGTCCATGCCTGTTCGCGCCTCGGCATGGTGACGGATCACATCTATCGGTCGCAGGATTTGCCGACTGACCGCTATATGGCCGTCGAAGGTGCGAACGGGTTGATCGCGGCGATTGCCGACGCGCATTCGCTGGAGGCCGCAGGCGCTAAAATACTGCATCCGTTGATGCACGGGCCTCTGGGCTATGAGAACGCACCATTTGAGGGCCCGATCGCACTGGATGGCAATCTGACACTGGACCTGCTGGAAGAAATTGCCCAAAGCCCTGCTTTTGCGCGTGCGGATCTGCGCGTGGCCCCGGCATCGCCGGGCAAGGCCGAACGACTGCTGCCGTTCCTGAAACATGCCCGCGCCACGCTGTACGTGAACCTCGAAGAGGCCGGTATCCTGTGCCAGCGCGAGTTCACCGATTCCGAATCCGCGGCCAAAGGCCTTCTGGATCGCGGCGCGCTGCGTGTGCTGGTCACCGACGGCGGCAATTCGGCAACCATCGGCAGCTCGACAGAAATCCTGACGCAAACACCCCCTGCCGTTCTGGTCACCCGCGTGACCGGTGCCGGGGATACCTTCATGGCGGCCCATATCGCCTCAGAATCCGGCGTTGCATCCAGTGACGAGGCTCTGACCCGCGCTCTGCACGCCGCTGCAACCTACGTTTCCGGAGAAACCCCACTGTGATCGACATCCAATATTCTGCCGAGGTCCGTACCGCCAAAGATGCGGGCCTGCCCATCGTCGCGCTGGAAAGCACCATCATCACCCATGGGATGCCCTATCCGCAGAACATCGAAGTCGCGGTACAGGTCGAACAGGACGTCCGCGATGCGGGTGCGGTTCCTGCAACCATGGCCGTGATCGAAGGCAAATTGCATGTCGGGCTAGAGCAGGATCAGCTGCAATGGCTGGGTCAGGCCCAAGGCGTTGCCAAGATCTCGCGCGCGGACATGGCGGCGTGCATCTCGACCGGTGGCACCGGGGCCACCACCGTTGCCGCCACGATGATCGCCGCGCACTATGCCGGGATCGAGGTTTTTGCCACCGGCGGTATCGGCGGCGTGCATCAGGGGGCCGAGACCACCTTCGACATCTCTGCCGATCTGCACGAGCTTGGGCATACGCCCGTGACCGTCGTCGCAGCCGGGGCGAAGGCCATCCTGGACCTCGCCAAAACGCTTGAGGTTCTGGAAACCCTGGGCGTGCCTGTGATCGCACATGGCCAGGACGAGTTTCCTGCGTTCTGGTCGGCAAAGTCGCCCTTAAACGCGCCCCTGCGCATGGACAGTGCCGATGCCATCGCCAAAGCCCACACGACCCGCCGCGCGCTGGGTCTGCCCGGCGGGCAGTTGGTGGCGAACCCGATTCCAGCCGCCGATCAAATCCCGGCCGAGGAATTGGCCCCCATCATCGCCGAAGCCCAGTCAGATGCAGATGCCCATCGCATCACCGGCAAAGCCGTGACCCCCTATCTGCTGCAACGTATCTTTGAAAAGACCGAAGGCCGGTCATTGGTCGCCAACATCGCCCTTGTTCGAAACAATGCGCGTTTGGCGGCCAAGATCGCGCAAGCGCTCGTCAAACAGAGGTGACGTTAACCTATTGTACCAAGGCCGTGGATTGACTACCTAAATCCGGAAACCATTCGGAACCGCAATGAATACACCCTTCGACGAAGAGCCTCACCGCCGCCCGGGCATGCTTTCACGGCTGCGCGCGTCCTTTTTGACGGGCATCGTGGTCATTGCGCCTGTCTGGTTGACGGTCTGGCTGATCTGGTCGGTGGTCGGCTGGATAGACAGCGCGGTCCTGCCGCTGGTGCCCCAACAGTTCCAGCCCGAACAATACGTGGGCATCAACCTGCGCGGTGTGGGTGTGGTGATCTTCCTGATCTTCACCGTTCTGGTCGGCTGGATCGCCAAGGGCATTCTGGGCCGTTCCCTGATCCACTTCGCCGAAAGCGTTGTTGATCGGATGCCCGTCGTGCGCTCGGTCTATTCCGGGATCAAGCAAATCTCGGAAACGGTGTTTGCCCAGACCGAGCGTTCTTTTGAAAAAGCCTGCCTGATCCAGTACCCGCGTCGCGGGATCTGGGCCATCGGCTTTGTCTCGACCAGCGCCAAGGGTGAGGTCAGCCAACGCGCCGAAACCGGAGGCGAGCTGTTGAGCGTGTTCGTACCCACAACACCTAACCCGACATCTGGGTTTCTGCTGTTCTTCCCCGCAGAAGACGTGATCCTGCTGGACATGAGCATCGAAGACGCCGCCAAACTGGTGATTTCGGCGGGGCTTGTATACCCGAATGGAAAAGACCCGACACAGCCGCCCGAGTGATCAGCTGAACATCGCAGGCAGATCAATTGTGCTGGTCTGACCCAAATCGTCCTTATGGTTGGCAAGAAAACCGTCTGCGGCGTTCCGTCCGGCCTGTTTCAACTTATGCAGAATGACCGGATTGGGCACGGTTTTGGTGGCAACAGACAGGCTGTTCATCAACTCGTTATCTGCAATCATGTGAACCAGCACGCGGCTCATCTCTCCGGCCGTCAGCTTGCCCTCTTTCAGCAACCGTTGGACAAAGCTGATCGCCCGCAACTCGCGAAACAGGGATGAGTTGAAGCTGATCTCGTTGATCCGGTTCTGAATTTGCTGCGGTGTGACCGGAACTTCGTCGCGCTCCAGCGGATTGATGTTCACGATCACCACGTCATCCGGCAAATCATCGTTGAACAGCGGATAGAGAGCCGGATTGCCGGTATACCCTCCGTCCCAATAGGCTTCGGTCCGGTTTGTCTTCGGATCGAAAATCTCAACCGCCTTGAACAGGGTCGGCAAACAGGCCGAGGCCAGGATGGCGTCGGTGCTGATTTCGTCGCCGGTAAAGACGCGGATCTTGCCGCTGCGTACGCAAGTGGCACACACAAACAGGCGCGGGCCTTCATCTGCGCACACCTCGTCGAAATTGAACCTGTCCACCACCGGCTTCAAAGGGTTGCTGTAGAACGGCCCGTACGCATAGGGCGACACCATCCGCGACCAGGCATCCCCAATCGAAAACGGCACCGAATATTCCATCGCCTGCGCAATGGCCGCCGGTTCAAGGCCGCGAAACCAGTTAGCAAAGCGCATGTCGCCAATAGCGCCCATGCGCTTCCACAACCCGTCCAGGCGCGCCCGCGCGCCTTCGCGCCCGGAATGAACCATTCCAGACTTGTAGGCCGCACCGTTCAGCGCCCCTGCGGAAGTTCCGGTAATGGCAGCGACCTCGATGTCTTCCTCGTCCAAAAGACGGTCGAGCACACCCCAGGTGAACGCCCCATGCGCCCCACCCCCCTGCAAAGCCAGATTGATCCGCTTCATACCGCAACCCCTTCATTTTTTCCAAAATACTCTGGGGGTGTGGGGGCAGCGCCCCCGCAAAACCTCAAAGCGCGGTCCAGCCACCATCGACGGAAATTGTGGTTCCGGTGATCTGAGCGGCCGCGTCCGAACACAGGAAGATAGTCGTTCCACCCAGTTGCTCGACCGTGGCGAATTCCTTGGACGGTTGCCGTTCCAAAAGAACGTTCTTCACAACGTCCTCACGGCTCATGTTGTATTCTTTCATCGTGTCGGGAATCTGGGACTCGACCAGCGGCGTCAGCACATATCCCGGGCAGATGGCGTTGCAGGTGATCGGCTCCTGCGCTGTTTCCAGCGCTACGGTCTTGGTCATTCCCACCACACCGTGTTTGGCTGCAACATATGCCGCCTTGAAAGGGGATGCCGTCAGACCGTGGGCCGAGGCGATGTTAACTACACGTCCCCAACCCGCCTTGCGCATCATCGGCAACGCGGCCGCCGTGGTGTGAAAGGCCGAGCTCATGTTGATTGCGATAATTGCATCCCATTTATCAACCGGGAATTTGTCGATCGGTGAGACATGCTGAATCCCGGCATTGTTCACCAGAATGTCACAAGACCCCGCCTGTTCGATCAAGGATCGGCATTCCTCGCCCTTGGACATGTCGGCCTTGATGTAGCGGGCATTGGTTCCGGTCTCTTTCGCAATTTCGGCGGCCAGCGCGTGATCTTCATCGCGATCGGTAAAGGAATTCAAAACCACATCGGCACCGGCCCTGGCCAGCTCGCGCGCGACGCCGAGCCCGATGCCCGAATTTGATCCCGTGATGATTGCCGTTTTGCCGGACAGGCTCATGTCCATTCTCCCTCAAGCGTTGATCAGGCGCACCATGCCATGCTGCACCTGCAAAGAAAACGGGGAAACATGTGGGATTGGAATACCGGCCTGAGACTTCCACAGGCAAAAAAAACGCCCGCACGAAGCGGGCGTTAAGTTATTGAGGCAGGTTTCATACAGGCAAGAAACCTATCGAGCAGTGCAACCTTTATAAGCAATTCTGCGCCTTGGTCCAAGCTAAAAGTTTGATAATAAGAAAAATCATCACTACGGTGAATACCAACAAAATAAGGCCAGAGCAGGATTGTTTCCAAAATGAGCCCGGATTTTCTCCGTCCGTTTCGATCACTTGTGGCGGGAATCGCCAGCATTTTCGTGACCTCTGTCGCCCATGCAGAATCGTCTCATGGCATAGCTATGTATGGGGACCCGGCCCTACCACCGGATTTTGTGTCACTCCCATACGCCAACCCGGATGCACCCAAAGGCGGCAAAGCCGTGTTCGGAAACACGGGCGGCTTTAACAGCCTGAACCCGTTTTTGCAAAAAGGCACCTCGCCATGGCAATTGCCTTTCTGGACCCATGAAAGCCTGATGGGGCGGTCATGGGACGAACCTTTCACACTTTACGGGCTGTTAGCCGAATCAGTTGAGACCGATCCAGACCGGTCCTGGGTCGAATTCACCCTGCGGGAGGAGGCGCGGTTTTCCGACGGCAGTCCGGTCACGATCGATGATGTTATCTGGTCTTACGAAACGTTGGGCACGCAGGGGCATCTGCGCTATCGCGGTCTTTGGGGCAAGATCGACAGTATCGAACAAACCGGCCCGCGTTCGGTGCGGATCACGTTCAATGAACCCGACCGAGAGCTTGCGCTGCTGGCCGGGATGCGCCCGATCCTGAAAAAGGCGCAATGGGAGGGCAAGGATTTCGCGGATGCACAACTGCATGATGTGCCGATTGGAACCGGCCCCTATGTGATCGAAAGCTATGAAGCGGGACGCTTTGTGAATCTGCGACGCAATCCGGACTATTGGGGGAACGACATCCCGTTTCGCCGCGGCACCATGAACCTTGATGAGCTGCGGATCGAATTCTACGGCGACGGCAGCGTCTTGTTCGAAGCTTTCAAGGCCGGAGAGCTGTCAGCCGTGCGTGAATTCAACGCCGACAAATGGGACACGCAATACAACTTTCCCGCCGTGCAGCGCGGCGATGTCATCAAGACCGAAATTCCGCATGGAAAACCTTCGGGAATGACCGGATTCGTGATGAACACACGAAAGGCTCCGTTCGACGACTGGCGCGTGCGCGAAGCGCTGATGCTCGCGTTCAACTTCGATTTCATCAACGATACGGTAACCGGTGGTGCGCAACCAAGGATCACGTCTTATTTCTCGGGCTCCGACCTTGCGATGCAGCCCGGCCCGGCCCAGGGGCAGGTAAAAGACCTGTTGCTTCCTTTCGCTGACATCCTGTTGCCCGGCACGCTGGAAGGGTATGAACTGCCGAAAGGCGACGGGTCGGCCCGGAACCGGGCAAACCTCCGCAAGGCCGCCGGACTATTGGCCGAGGCGGGATGGACCGTTCAGGATGGCGTGCTGCGCAATGCAAATGGTGATGCCTTTCAGATGACTTTCCTGCTTCAACAGGGTGACAGCGAGATGGCAACCGTGGTCGAGATCTATTCCCGTGCGCTGGAACGTCTTGGCATCCGGGTCACGACGGAACAGGTCGACAATGCCCAATATGTCGGGCGCACGTCTGAACTGGACTTTGACGTCACGACGTTCCGCCGGGCGCTTTCCCTGTCTCCCGGCAATGAGCAGCGTCTTTATTGGGGCAGCGAAACTGCCGATGCCCCCGGCACTCGTAACCTGATGGGCGTATCTTCGCCCACGGTTGATGCCATGATCGATGCCATGCTGGCCTCAAAAACCCGCGAGGACTTTACCTCGGCCACCCGCGCGCTGGACCGGGTATTGACGGCAGGCCGCTATGTCATCCCGATCTGGAGCTTCGACATCGGGCGCATTGCTCATGTCAAAGACCTTAAGCACCCGGAAATTCTGCCCATCTATGGCGACGGTCCGCAGTACATGCCCGAAGTCTGGTGGTACGACGCCCGGTAAAAAGGCGCAAACCCAAGACCAGGCGTTGTACATGTGAATTCGGCTGGTCTTTCCAATTGAAGTTTCCGAAAGACGGAAGCTTGAAGTTCCAGCTGTTTCATACAAACAGAGCTCAGGAAATTTCCACCAATCGGCAAATTTCAGCACATTACCATCCCACACAAGATATCGTTTGGCCGCATTGGAAGCATCGTAATCAGCGACCAACATCGTCACATGCAAGCGATCCAGAAAGAAACACCCACAAACAGTTTTACTTATCCGGAAAATATGCATATATATTGCGCATTTAGGCTTAGTAACGAGCTGGCGATGACCTCGCCTCTCTGCCTGCCGGGACAATCTGGCGCTGCGGATTACAGAACAACCGGGCCCGCCACCACTCACACCAAATGTAGGCCCGCCGGCCCGTTGCGGAAACTTCGCAGCGGGCACTTTTCCCCCTCAAGAAGGCGAGATCCAGCGCTGCGACATTTTGTCATGTCTTACGTCACGGCACCCTATCCGTACTGTGAAGCGGGGGAGAGCAGTCCTAATCGTTGCTAAGGGAAGCTCATTGATGATAAACTGGACCGATCTTACGAACGACTGGAATGCGGCATGCGAACGCGCAAAGCGGCGTTTTCCGAACCTGCGTGACAAGGACATGATGCGCGTATTGAAGGATCGAAAAGGGTTTGAAGCCTATTTGGCCGAACGTCACCAACTTACGATGAATGAGGCGCATGAAGAGGTCGAAGACTTCCTGTTCACCGAAGGGCTGAACCGGGAATACAGCAGAACCGCTTTAGGCAAGTGATGTAACCCAAAGGATCGTCGCGTCTTCATCACTGACGGAAATCACGTTGTGGCCCATGCTGCCGTCGTAATACGCGCTGTCCCCTCTGCGCATCTCAACCGGCTCGTAAAACTCGGTGTAAAGCTTGACGACACCGGTCAGCACATACATGAATTCTTCGCCGTCATGGCGCACCCAGCCGTCAAATTCATCCATTGATCTTGCGCGGACCCGCGCACGATAGGGCAGCATCTGTTTCTTGGTCAGGGTTTCGGCTAGCAGCTCATGCTCATAGGTTGTGGTGGCATGAGCTGTGCCGTCGCCCACACGGGTGATCGCCATGCGTCCGATCACCTGTTCGCGCTGGGGCGGCGTAAACAGTTGCGGAACAGAAATCTCCAGCCCGGTCGCAAGCTTCTTGAGCGCGTCGTAAGTCGGCGACATCTGCCCGTTTTCAATCTTGCTGAGGGTCGAGCGTGCCAATCCGGCCTGACTGGCGGCCTGTTCCAATGTCCATTCCCGCGCTTTGCGCAGCTCTCGCACACGTGCGCCAAGGTCCAGCGGTTCGACTTCGGTATGGTCGCCAGAGTCGCGGGCAATTCGGATCAGAGATTTGGGGTCTTGAGTGCTCATGACCCTTCTATAGGCCCGGCCAGCCACGCTTGCAACGCGGCAGGCGGCGCGATAGCCAGAGGCCATGTTGTCAATCTTCGATCAGGGGTCGCCCGCACCCTGCCCCACGCCATTCAATCTGGCGGCCCATGTTCTGGGCCGTGCCGATCACGCGCAGGATAAAGTGGCTTTGTCGATATTGCGCCCGAACGGCGCGCAGGACTGGACCTATCGCGATCTGAAAGCGGCTGTGCTGGGCACAGGCACGGGATTGCTGCGGGCCGGGTTGAAACCCGGTGATATCGCGCTGATGCGGCTGGGAAACACGGTGGATTTCCCGATTGCTTATCTGGGGGCAATTGCCGTGGGCATCGTACCGGTGCCGACATCGTCACAACTGACGGAACCCGAAACCGCCAAAATGATCGACGAGCTTTCTCCGGCGGTGATTCTGCGTGATCCGGGCGTTGCCTGCGCCTCGCATTCCAAGCAGATCGGGCTGGACGCGCTGAAAGCGATGCGATGCCTGCCCCCGGCAGAATTTGACATGGGCGATCCGGAACGTATGGCCTATGCCGTCTATACCTCTGGAACCTCGGGCAAGCCTCGTGCCGTGGCCCATGCCCACCGGGCAATCTGGGCGCGGCAGATGATGGTTGATGGCTGGTATGGTCTGCGCGAGACCGACCGGCTTTGTCACGCCGGAGCATTCAACTGGACCTATACGCTGGGCACCGGCCTGATGGATCCATGGACCATGGGCGCAACTGCCCTGATCCCCATGCCCGGCACCGAAATCACGGCCCTGCCTGCCCTGCTGCGCCAGCATGGCGCAACGATCTTTGCAGCGGCCCCCGGGGTCTTTCGCAAGATGGTGCAAGGGCGCGATCAGATGGAGCTACCAGACCTGCGCCACGGCTTGTGCGCGGGTGAGAAACTGTCGCGCGCGCTGCACGAACAATGGCGAAAGGCCACCGGCACCGAGTTGTTCGAAGCCTATGGCATGTCCGAATGCTCTACCTTCATTTCTTCCAGCCCGGATCACCCCGCGCGCAGCGACGCATTAGGACAACCGCAACCGGGGCGTCGTGTGGCGATCCTTGGTCCGGACGGTCCGGTGCCGAAGGGGCAAGAAGGCACCATTGCCGTTCACCGCACTGACCCCGGCTTGATGCTGACCTATCTCAACGCACCCGATGAGGTTGAAACGCGGATACAGGGAGAGTGGTTTTTGACCGGCGATCAGGGCGCCATGGCCGTGGATGGTCAGATCAGCTATCTGGGCCGCGACGACGATATGATGAACGCGGGTGGCTATCGCGTGTCCCCGGTCGAGGTCGAAGCCGCCCTGTCCCGCTTTCCGGGCATCACTCAGGTCGGCGCCGCCGCGGTCGAGGTCAAACCGGACACATTTGTGATAGCGGCCTTCTATACGGGCCCGGAAAAGCTGGACGATGCGGCCTTGCGCACCTATGTCGAAGCCAACCTGGCGCGTTACAAACAACCACGCGCCTTCATCCATCTGCCCGCCCTGCCGACCGGCGGAAATGGCAAACTCCTGCGCCGGGCGCTGCCGGCCTATTTCGAGGCACCAACAAAATGACCCAGACCGTCAAGCTCGACATCCTGTCCGATCCGATCTGCCCGTGGTGCTATATCGGCAAGACTCAACTGGACAAGGCGCTGGCCAACGTACCCGACCACCCCTTTGTCATTGAATGGCATCCGTTCCAGTTGAATCCTGACATGCCGGATGCAGGAATGGATCGGCGCGATTATCTCGAGCGCAAGTTCGGCGGCAAGGACGGCGCGGTTCGCGCCTATGCGCCGGTGGTGGAACATGCCGAAAAGGCCGGTCTGAACATCAACTTCGAGGCTATGAAACGTACCCCCAACACGCTGGATGCGCATCGCCTGATCCATTGGGCTGGCATCGAAGGCAAGCAGAATGCCGTCGTCGACGCGCTGTTCGACGCCTATTTCGTGCAGGGTCGCGACATCGGCGACCACGAAGTCTTGGCCGATATCGCGGACAGCGCCGGAATGGACGCCGCCGTGGTCATGAAGCTGCTGAAATCAGACGCCGACCGCGAGGATATCCGCAGCCGCGATGCTCATTCCCGCAAAATGGGTGTGAGCTCGGTCCCGACCTTCATTGTCGCCAATCAACACGCAGTTCCCGGTGCCCAACCTCCTGAAATGTGGGAGAAAGTGATCGCTGAAATCATATCTCAACTTGAGGCTTCCCCTGCAGAATAGCACAGAGGTCTGTGCAAATTTCCAGTCTGGCCTATGCCGACCCGCCGTGATAGCGCGAACGGGTTAGGAGGTCTTCATGGCCAATCGCATGTCGAAGGCGGAATTCATTGCACTGATTGCAATGATGTTCGCCACCATAGCCTTTTCGATCGATTCAATGCTGCCTGCGCTGCCCGAGATCGGCGCGCAGCTCAGCCCCGATGACGTTAACCGTGCCCAACTGATCCTGACGTCATTTGTGTTGGGCATGGGGATCGGCACGTTTTTCACAGGCCCGCTTTCGGATGCGCTGGGACGCAAGCCGGTCATTTACGGCGGCGCGGCTTTGTACATTGCGGCGTCTGCTGTCGCATGGGCCAGTTCTTCACTGGAACTGGTCTTGATTGCACGTGTGGTTCAGGGCCTGGGCGCCGCAGGTCCGCGCGTGGTGGCCATGGCGATCATTCGCGACTTGTATTCAGGCCGCGAAATGGCGCGTATCATCTCAATCGCGATGATGATTTTCACACTGGTACCCGCAGCGGCACCGATGCTGGGCGCCGGTGTGATCGCTTTGTTCGGATGGCGCGGGATCTTTGTGTCTTTCATTCTGTTTGCGTTGATCATCATTTCCTGGATGGGCATTCGGTTGCCGGAATCTCTGGCCCGTGAAAACCGTCGTCCCTTCCGCATTCCGTTGATGTTCTCGGCCACGAAGGAAATGTTCTCGCATCCGACCGTGCGCCTTTCGATCATAGTTCAGACCCTGTGCATGGGGGTGCTGTTCACCATGCTGACAATGGTTCAGCCCGTTTATGACGTTATCCATGACCGCGCCGAAAGCTTTCCGTTCTGGTTCGGGTTCGTGGCGCTGATGTCCGGGTCGGCCAGTTTGCTGAACGCGGCATTAGTGGTGCGTGTGGGCATGCGCCGGATGGTGACATGGGCGCTGGGGGGGCAAATCCTGATTACCACCTTTGTCATGACCCTGAACGCCGCGCATCTTTCACCAGAAGCCTCATTCGCGCTGTTCGTGTTCTGGCAAACCATGGTGTTTTTCATGGCCGGCGTGACGCTGGGCAACCTGAACGCCATCGCGATGGAGCCGATGGGGCATATTGCCGGAATGGCAGCCTCGGTCATCGGATCGATATCGACGGTGCTGGCCGCTGCCATCGCCGCCCCGATCGGGTTGTTGTTCGACGGTTCGATCGCGCCTTTGACCTTCGGCATCCTGAGCATGTGCATTCTGGCCTTCGGGCTTATGCTGCACATGGGCCGCGTTGAAGAACGTCTGCCAGCCTGATCTGTGCGACTCGTCAGAAACACGCTACCCTCGACCTGAACCAAGCGGAGGGCTTCTGATGCGCGAATACTATGATCTGGGCAGCTATTCATGTCCGGTAACGACCTCCGTTCCCGAGGCTCAGCTGTGGTTCGACCGCGGCCTGAACTGGACCTATGGGTACAATCACGAAGAAGCCGTGGTTTGTTTCCAGCGCGCAGCCGAACATGACCCCCAATGCGCCATGGCATATTGGGGCGTCGCCTACGCGGCGGGACCGAATTACAACCTGCCATGGGACTTGCAGGACGAGCGGGGACGCCGCAAGGCGCTGGCGCTGGCTTATGATGCCATGCAAAACGCCCTTCGATTGGCAGACGGCTGTACCCCCGTCGAGCAAGCTCTGATCCGAGCCCTCCCTGCGCGCTATCCGCAACGAGAGCCGGCAGAGGACATGCACCGGTGGGACCAAGATTTTGCCGAAGCGATGCGCGCGGCCTTCGCCGCGCACCGCGATCATGCGGACCTGCGCACGATCTACGTCGAGGCGCTATTGAACCTGACGCCCTGGAAAATGTGGGACCTGCAAACAGGTCAACCGGCAGAAGGCGCTGCAACGCTTGAAGCACAAGAGGCGTTGGAATGGGCCATGGCCAACGATCCGGCCGCCATGTCACATCCCGGCCTGCTGCATCTTTATGTTCACCTGATGGAGATGTCGCCCACGCCGGAAAAAGCTCTGAAAGCCGGTGATGTCCTGCGCACATTGGTGCCCGATGCGGGGCACCTGGTGCATATGCCAACACATATTGACGTGCTGTGCGGCCATTATCACAATGTGGTGCAGTGGAACGAAAAAGCCTCGGATGCGGATCTGAAGTATTACGAACGCGAAGGCGCGTTCAATATCTACACCGGATACCGCCAACACAACTATCACTTCGCCATCTACGGCGCGCTGTTTCTGGGTCAGATCGAACCTGCCCTGCGCGCCAATCAGGGTTTGTGGGATACAACGCCAGAGGAGATGCTACGCATCGAAAGCCCCCCAATGGCGGACTACTTCGAAAGCTACATGTCCATGGGACCGCACATCCTGATCCGCTTTGGCCGCTGGGAAGAGGCCAAGGCGCTGGAGCTGCCCTCCGATCCGGATCTCTACCGCACCCTGACGGCCACGACCCATTACGCCCGCGCCATCGCACATGCCGCAACCGGTGACGTTGTCCATGCCGAAGCGGAAGAGAACCTGTTTCTGGCAGCCAGGGAATGCGTTCCGGAAACACGCCGGTTGCACAACAATCGTGTGATCGACCTGCTGGAAATCGCGGGGGAGATGCTGCGCGGTGAGATCGAATACCGAAAGGGCAATTTCGAGATCGCCTTTGCCCATCTGCGCCGCTCGGTCCAATTGGACGACACCTTGCCCTATGACGAGCCCTGGGGCTGGATGCAGCCCACCCGCCACGCGCTTGGCGCATTGCTGTTCGAACAAGGTCATGCGGCAGAAGCAGAGGCCGTCTATCGCGAAGATCTTGGCCTAGGCGGCTCGCTCAGCCGCGCTTCGATCCATCTCGACAACGTCTGGAGCCTGAAGGGGCTGTACGATTGTCTCAAAGCCCGCGGGGAAGATGTTGAAATCCGACAGATCAAACAACGCCTCGACTTGGCTTTGGCCCGCGCTGATCGGGCGGTTGCAGCGTCTTGCTTCTGCGCGCAGGCTGCAATGCGTGTATAGGCGGGATCGCGCTGCCGCGCGATGCCTCCGGCGGGGATATTTTCAGCCAGATGAAGCTGGGATCCGTGACTTCATCTGGCCGTAAATATCCCGGGGGAGATGCGCCGAACGCGCAGCGGGGGCAGAGCCCCATCCTGCCTATCAACCAGCCTTGGTCTTCTTCTTTTCCGCGACCACTTTTTCAGCAAGGTCGCGGGCAATCGCAAAGGCCCCTTTGATCTTGTCGCTGTCTTTCTTCCAATCCCGGCGCACGACGATCTTGTTATCCTTGACCTTGGCCATGCCGCGCTGGTTCTGAATGAATTCGACCAATCCCTGAGGGGATGCGAACTTGTCATTATGGAACTGGATCGTCGCGCCTTTCGGGCCTCCGTCCAGCTTGGCGATGCCCGCCCTTTTGCACATGGCCTTGATGCGCACGACCAGCATCAGGGTATTCACCTCTTTCGGCAATTTGCCGAAACGGTCGATCAACTCTGCGGCAAAGCCTTCCAATTCGACCTTGGTCGACAGCGACGACAAGCGGCGGTAGAGGCCGAGACGAACATCCAGATCGGGCACGTAATCATCGGGTATCAGAACCGGCACGCCCAGATTGATCTGTGGGGCCCATTGGTCGTCGGCATCTGACAGGCCCTCCATCTCGCCGGCCTTGATCTTGGCAATCGCTTCTTCCAGCATGGATTGATAAAGTTCGTAGCCCACATCGCGCATCTGGCCAGACTGCTCTTCGCCCAGCAGATTGCCAGCGCCCCGAATGTCGAGGTCCTGGCTGGCCAGAGTGAACCCGGCGCCCAGCGTATCCAGCGAGCCCAGAACCCGCAGGCGTTTCTCGGCCGTAGCCGTCAGTTTCTGCCGTGGCTTGGTGGTCAGATAGGCATAGGCACGGGTTTTGGATCGCCCCACCCGGCCCCGGATCTGGTAGAGCTGCGCAAGACCGAACATATCGGCGCGGTGCACGACCATCGTGTTCGCCGTTGGAATGTCCAAACCGCTTTCCACAATTGTCGTCGCCAGCAGCACATCATACTTACCGTCATAAAACGCGTTCATTCGGTCATCGAGTTCACCCGCCGCCATCTGGCCATGTGCAACCACATAGGTCAGTTCCGGCAGCTGGCTTTTCAGGAACTCCTCGATCTCGGGCAGGTCCGAGATGCGCGGAACCACGTAGAAACTTTGCCCGCCGCGATAGTGTTCGCGCAGCAGCGCCTCGCGGATCGTGACCGCGTCGAATTCGCTGACATAGGTTCTGATCGCCAAGCGGTCGATGGGCGGTGTGCCGATGATCGACAGATCGCGCACCCCGGTCAGCGACAATTGCAAGGTTCGCGGAATCGGGGTTGCGGTCAGAGTGAGAACATGGATGTCACTGCGCAGTTGCTTCAGCCGTTCCTTGTGTCCCACGCCGAAATGTTGTTCTTCGTCGATGACCAGTAGACCCAGATTGTGAAACCGTATGTTCTTGGCCAACAGCGCATGGGTCCCGATCACGATATCGACCGTGCCCTTGGCCAGCCCCTCACGTGTCTGCTGCGCCTCTTTGGCCGAGACGAAGCGCGACAATTGCCGCACTTCCAGAGGGAAGCCGCGAAACCGTTCCCTGAAGCTTGCCGCATGCTGTCGGGCAAGCAGTGTTGTCGGTGCCACGACCGCAACCTGCACGCCGGACATGGCGGCGACAAAGGCGGCGCGCATCGCCACCTCGGTCTTGCCAAAACCGACGTCGCCGCAGATCAGGCGATCCATGGGGGCACCAGAATGCATGTCTTCCATCACATCCGAGATGGCGCGCAACTGGTCATCGGTTTCCTGATAGGGGAAACGCGCGCTGAACTCCTCCCACGCGTGCGGCGGAGGGTCCATAACGGGGGCTTTACGCAAAGCACGTTCCGCCGCGATGCGGATCAGCTTGTCCGCCATCTCGCGAATGCGCTCTTTCAGCTTGGCCTTCTTGGCCTGCCAGGCGCCACCGCCGAGTCGATCCAAGAGCCCTTCGTCATGGCCGTATTTCGACAGCAGTTCGATGTTTTCGACCGGTAGGTACAACTTTGCCTGCTCGGCATATTCCAGCAGCAGGCATTCATGGGCGGCACCGGCGGCCGTGACGACCTCCATCCCCATGTATCGACCAATGCCGTGATCCACATGCACCACCAGATCACCGGGGCTGAGGGATTGGGTCTCGGTCAGGAAATTCTCGGCCTTGCGGCGCTTTTTGGGTTGGCGGATCAGCCTGTCGCCCAGAACATCCTGTTCGGCGATCACCGTCAGGTCGGGGGTCTCGAAACCATGTTCCAGCGCCCAGACGGCAAGGTGCAGGCCGCGCTTTCCGATGCGCGTTCCATTGGCAATGGGAATCGCCTCGGCCAGACCTTCATCCTCGATCAGGCCGGTCAGACGTTCGCGCGCACCTTCTGAATAGGACGCAATCAGCACCGGACCTTTGTCAAGCTTGGCGGTGATGTGGCTGGCCAGAGCACCGAACAGGCTGATGCTTTCCTGCTGACGTTCCGGAGCAAAGTTGCGCCCGATCCGCCCGCCCGCATCGATGACACCGGGACCCGAGGCCTGCGGCAAAGGACTGAACTGCATGACGCGCCGATCCGCAACAGCCGCCTCCCACGCGGCATCATCCAGATACAGCAGCCCCGGAGGTGTGGGTTTATAGACCGTATCCATGCGGGATCGGTTTTCCAGCGCTAGACGCCGGGTTTCGTATTGATCGGCAATCGTCTCCCATCGGGCCAATCTGGCCGGTGTAACCTGATCATCGACGGTGATCGTGGCATCCGGCAGATAATCAAACAGTGTTTCAAGCTTCTCGTGGAAGAAGGGCAGCCAATGTTCGATACCCTGATGCTTGCGACCGGCGCTTACCGCTTCGTAGAGCGGATCATCCGTACCCGCGGCACCGAATTCGATCCGATAATTCTGGCGGAACCGCGTGATGGCCGCATCATCCAGAATGACCTCGGACACCGGCGCAAGTTCAACCACGTCCAGCTTTTCGGTCGTGCGCTGAGACACGGGATCAAAACGGCGCGCGCCGTCCAGTACGTCTCCGAACAGGTCCAGACGGACGGGGCCCGATTCACCCGGCGGGAAGATGTCGATGATACCGCCGCGAATGGCGTAATCGCCCGGCTCCATCACGGTGGGGCTTTGCGTGAAGCCCATGCGCACCAGGAAGTTGCGTAGCGCGGCCTCATCTATGCGCTGATCGACACGGGCGGTGAACGCCGCTTCGCGCAGCACGTCTCGCGCCGGGACGCGTTGGGTTGCCGCATTCAATGTCGTCAACAACACGAATTTCTGCGGCATCTGGTGAACCAGCGCCGCCAGCGTGGCAACACGGGCCGCTGAAATGTCGGCATTGGGGGACACCCTGTCATAGGGCAGACAATCCCAGCCCGGAAACACGAAGACCGGCATGTCGGGGGCAAAGAAGGCCAGTGCCGCGCGCATCGCCTCCATCCGCTTGTCGTCACGTGCGACATGGGCCACCGGCCCGTTGCTGCGGGCGATTTCGTTCAGCACAAGCTGCGCGTCAAACCCTTCGGGGGCGCCGCCAACTGTCACGTGGTTCGGAGCCTTCATCGCCTCGCCTTTCAGATTTTGCTATCCCAGAACGCCAATCGAGATGTTCTGATACATGCCCCAGAACGAAGTGACCAGTATCGAGATCATGCCTATGATCTGGGTATAGAGCCGGCAGCGCGCAATGGTTTTCGAAACGGACTCGAGCGTCAGTTCCTGCCGCCGCAATCGTCGCGCGTGCACGATGTTCACCACCAGAACAAGCGTCAGTGGAAACAGAAGAAGGAACACGGCCTGCGCGAATTCGACGCCGTAATAGAACCCAAGCGTGGCCAGCCCGGTGAACAGAAAACACCCGAATGCCAACAGGATGGTGCCTGACATGTCGACGATCAACAGGATCCGGTTGGTGTGTATGCGAACGATGTCCAGTAGGTCGATCTCGACCTGCCCGCCAATGCGTCGGGCACGCACCACCAGATCGTAGGGAATGCCCATTACCCAGTGACTCGCCGAAGACCAGACAACCGCCAGCACGATCCAGAACCAGAGATTCGAAAAGCTGCGCATGTCGATGACTTCAAAGATCGAAGAGTACCAGTCCAAACCCAACCCTTTATTCAAACCACTCAGGGAGGATTGGCCACGCTGCCGCGTCCATTGATACCCTTGAGACCTTTGTGAATTCATGCCACCCAATGCACGAATGTTCAAGGAGAACGCGCCATGAAACCGACCATTGCCCCCTATCCCATGACCCGCTTTCGGCGTGCCCGTCAATCCCGGGCAATCCGCGGACTTGTGCGCGAGAACACCTTGACCACGGACGACCTGATCTGGCCCGTTTTCGTCCGCGACGGCGAAGGGGTTGAAGAACCTGTTCCCTCGATGCCGGGAGTGGTGCGCCGGTCGGTGGATCTGATTGCAAAAGCGGCCGTCGAAGCGCAAGCGCTTGGAATCCCGGCGATATGCATCTTTCCCTACACGGATTCCGCGCTCAAGACCGAAGACTGCGCCGAGGCCTGGAACCCCGACAACCTGTCGAACCGGGCGATCCGGGCGATCAAGGCGGCAGCCCCTGACATTGCGGTGATGACGGACGTGGCGCTGGACCCGTACAATATCAATGGTCATGACGGTTATGTCGTCGACGGCGAGATCGTGAATGATCAGACCATCGAAGCGTTGGTCAAGATGACCCTTGCCCAGGCCGATGCCGGCGCCGACATCATCGGACCGTCGGACATGATGGACGGCCGGATCGGGGAAATGCGCCGCGCATTGGAAGGTGCCGGGCATCGCAACGTGATGATCCTCAGCTATGCCGCGAAATACGCCAGCGCTTTTTATGGGCCCTTCCGCGACGCCGTGGGTGCCTCGGGCGCGCTGACCGGTGACAAGAAAACCTATCAGATGGACCCGGCCAACTCGAACGAAGCCCTGCGCCTGATCGAACGCGATCTGACCGAAGGCGCGGACATGGTGATGATCAAACCCGGAATGCCCTATTTGGATATCTGCCGTCGTGTGAAAGACAGCTTTGGTGCACCCACCTATGCCTACCAAGTCTCGGGCGAATACGCGATGATCCAGGCAGCCGCCCAGAATGGCTGGATCGACGCAGAAAAGGCGATGCTGGAAAGCCTGCTGGCCTTCAAGCGCGCCGGGTGCGACGGTATTCTGACCTATTTTTCGCCTCAGGTTGCCCGCATCCTGCAGGGCTAAAACCCCGAAGAGTCGCAATTTTTCGCCGACAAGCCCCCTTGAGCGGGCAGCTTTCCCGTGACACATCGCCCTAATCGGCGTATCCTTGCCGGCAAGATCGGGATGACCCGACACATCAGGCACAGTTACAGAGAAAAAAACCATGAGCAGTTCCAACTCCCCCCGACTGAACCGTCGCGGCTTTGCCTTGGGCATGGCATGCCTGTCCCTGACCGCCGCCTGCGGCAACGGCGTCGGCAATTCAAACTCGGCCATGATCGACGCCCGCGTCGATGCCACGCTGACCGAAATGTACAGCCGGTATCCCAACACCGTGGAAATCGCGAACAAAGCCAACGGCATGTTGGTTATGCCCCTGATCACCGACGCCGGATTGATCTTCTTTGGCGGTGCCTACGGCCAAGGCGCGCTGCGCATCAACGGCGCAACGGTCGATTACTATTCTGCAATTTCAGGAACCGCGGGTCTGCAAATCGGTGCGCAGCAATATGCGCATATCCTGTTCTTCATGACCGAAGATGCGCTGAACGATTTCCGCCGTTCCAGCGGATGGACAGCCGGTGCCGATATTGGATATGTAGTTGACGCAACTGGGAATTCCTTGTCCACGGACACGACAACACTGCGTTCGCCGGTGCTGGCGGTGGTCTTTGGCCAGGCCGGTCTAAAATTCGGCGCGACCGTCGAAGGTACGAAATACACCCGCATCATCCCATAACCCGGATTACCACTTCCCCCACACACGGCCCCGTCGCAGCACAACACTGCGGCGGGGCATTTGATTTCACCCCTTCCCGCGCAGGTTCTTGCCGCGTTCCTCTTTCGGTCGGACCGACCATCCTCTAGTCTCTGCGCAACATTTATCTGAACAAGAATAGGGGCAGTAATGGGTCTTGTTTTCCGCTGGCTGGTGCGCATCGCGTCGGGTTTGATCATCCTGATCCTCGCCGCCATGGGCCTTGTCTATTTTCTGGCCAGCCAATCCCTGCCGGACTATGACCAAACGCTTGAGGTCGAAGGTCTGACCGCCCCGGTCGAGATCGTACGCGACACCGCCAACGTACCGCATATTCTGGGCCAGACCGATCCCGATGTGTTCTTTGGATTGGGATATGCCCACGCACAGGATCGACTGTGGCAGATGACGGTCATGCGCCGTACCGCGCAAGGTCGTCTGTCCGAGGTCTTTGGCCCGCGCACGCTTCACATCGACAAGCTGCTGCGCAGGTTGGACCTTTACGGGCTGGCCCACCGATCAGTCGAGGTGCAGGACGATTATACCAAGGCCGCCTTGCGTGCCTATTCCGCCGGGGTCAATGCCCGCCTGACCGAGATCAACGAAGAGGCGCTGGGTCGCGGCGCACCCGAGATGTTCCTGTTCAACGCTCCGGTCTCGCCCTGGCAACCGGGTGACAGTATCGCAATAATCAAGCTGATGGCGCTGCAACTGTCAGGCCACCTGACCGATGAAGTTCTGCGCGCGCGCACGTCCTTGATGCTGAACAACCCAGAACGTCTGGCCGACATCCTGCCCGACGTTCCCGGACCCGGCATTGCCGCGCTGCCCGAATATGCCACCCTGTTCCCAGATCTTCCGCGTTATGCGGCGGGAACGGACATTCCCGAAACACCTCTTTCACCCCTTCCCAAACGTGGTCTGGCCGGAGCTTCAAACGCCTGGACCGCCGCGCCGTCACGTTCTGCAAGTGGCGGAACCCTGTTGGCCAACGACCCTCATTTGGGTTTCACTGCGCCCGGGATTTGGTACCTGGCACATCTCGGCCTAGAAAAAGGCGGTGTCATCGGGGCTTCGATCCCCGGTGTGCCCGCCATCATGACCGGACGCAGCGACCGGCTGGGATGGGGGCTGACATCCTCGTATCTTGACGATCAGGACGTTCATATCGAGCAGTTGAATCCTGACAATCCCGAGGAATACCTGACCCCGACCGGCTTCAAGGAATTCCAGACCCGCCCTTCGATCATCGAGATCAAGGGGGAAGCTCCGGTAACGCTGACCCTGCGCTGGACGGACAATGGGCCGGTGCTGCCGGGCACGGATTACAAGCTGGAAACCATCACGCCGCCGGGCCATGTGGCATCGCTGTCCTGGACGGCGCTCAGCCCGCAGGACACGTCGATGTCGGCGTCCATGGCGCTGATGAACGCCGACAACGTGGAGCAGGCCATCGCGGTCGGTGAGCAGTTCATCGCGCCTTCTCAGAACCTGTCGCTGGTCGACAAGACGACCATCGGGATGAAGCTGATCGGCGCCATGCCTCGGCGTGATCTGCTAAATCAAAGTAGGGGGCGCATCCCCTCGCCCGGCTGGATCGAGGCCAATCGCTGGCAAGGCCGCCTGCCCTATGCCGACAACCCGGAATTTGTGGCCCCCGTCGGCGGCGTTCTGGGCAACACGAACAACAAGATCATCGACCGCCCCTTCCCGGATCACGTCTCGTATGAATGGGGCGATACGCAGCGCGTGCATCGTTGGGAACGCCTGATGCAATCGCGCGAGGTGCATACCCGCGACAGCTTTATCGAGGCACAGCTGGACACGGTCAGCTTTACCGCGCGGTCCCTGCTGCCGCTGATCGGTGCCGATCTGTGGTTCACCGGGGCTTCGGCCCCGGAAGGAACGCCGGAACGCCAGCGCCAGATCGCACTGTCGCTGCTGGCGGACTGGAACGGTGAGATGAACGAACACCTGCCCGAGCCGTTGATCTATGCGGCCTGGCTGCGTGCGCTGCAAATCCGGCTGATCTCGGACGAGCTTGGGCCTCTGGCCAGCGAATACAAACATGTCGAACCGCTGTTCATCGAACGGGTCTATCGCGACATTGACGGCGCGGGTGTCTGGTGCGACGTGATCCAAAGCGCACCGGTCGAGACATGCACCGAGATGGCGCGGCTTGCGCTGGACGACGCGCTGATCTGGATCTCTGAACGATATGGCAGCGCGCTTGAATCCCTTCGTTGGGGCGACGCGCATCAGGCAACGCATGATCACCCCGTGCTGGGCTCTGTCCCAATATTGCGGTTTTTTGTGAACATTCGCCAATCGACCAGCGGCGGCGACAACACATTGCTGCGTGGCCGAACATCGGGGGAAGGGCCTGATCCGTTCCAGAATGTGCACGGCGCCGGGTATCGCGGGGTTTATGACTTTGCCGACCCCAACAGCTCGGTCTTCATTACTGCGACTGGGCAATCGGGTCATTTCCTGTCGCGTTACTATGACGATCAGGCGCAGCTGTGGCGGCGTGGCGAATACATACCCATGTCACTGGATCTTGATCTGGCCCGCGCCGCGGCTGTCGGGGTAACCAATCTGATCCCGCGATAATCCGCCTATTCGGCAAGTCCCCGCCCTGTTCGCGGGGGCATCGTGGCACCCACAGCTTTATTCGCCTAACATAACGGCACCGATCATGTGGGACCAAAAGGGGGCGAGTATGGCCAGCATTCGGGATACTCTGAATAACCTCGCGCGAGACTACGCAATAGCCTGGAGCTCAGGTGACCCCGACGCGGTTGCCGGCTTCTTCGCGTCAAACGGGCAGGTCACCATCAACCGGGGCGACCCGATCGAGGGGCGCGCGGCGATCGCCGACATGGCCCGGGGTTTTTACGCGGATTTTCCGGATCTCGAGCTGCGTTGCGACATGATGCGATGGGCCGGATCTCATGCCATATTCGTCTGGACCCGCGAAGGGCACCATTCCGTAACCGGCAATCACGTCATAGCGCGCGGCTGGGAAGAATGGGAACTGACGTCAGATTACCTTGTACAATCATCATCGGGCTGGTTCGACGCGGACGACCATCAACGGCAGATAGACGGGGCCTGACTCACCGTCCGCTGGATGCGCGTTCCATCCTGTAGTCCCGCGGTATCCCCTGAGTGACCCGCGACCAGTCAAACGCCCGTGTCCGGGCCTGATGTGCATCGAAAGCTTGCTGATCTGTAAACACTTCTGACACGTTGAACCGACCTGGACGGGTCTGATCCTCGATCACGTCGAAGGATATGCAGCCCTGTTCCGCCCGGGTCAGTTTCACATGGTCCGGCAACGCCGCGCGCACCTCTTCCAGCCGGTCCACGGGCACATCGATATGGCCGGTCAGGAACACTCTTTGGTCCGGCTTGTCAGACATGGACAGCGCTGTCCCCAAATCTACAACGAGTCAAACTGAGCCGCCTGTTTATCGGTCCACAATACCGTGATGCGGAAACCGTCATCGGTCTGTTCTTCTGTACGCACCACATCCTGGCGGAACAACCAGGCCCGCTTGTCCCCGTCAGAGAAAGACAGATCCAATACCACCTCACGCCGTGCACCTTGCAGATGCATCGCAATCTCGGACAGCAACGGCGCGATGCCTTCCCCGGTTACAGCCGAAATCGCGAATATCTCAGGATCTCGGTCCGCCCGCGCCAGCGTTGCCTCGCGCTCATCGGCGCTCAGCAGGTCTATCTTGTTCCAGACCTCAAGCCGGGGCCTCTCTTCGCCGACGCCCAGCGAGGTCAGGATCGCCTCGACATCCTGCGCCTGCGCCTCGGTTTCCTCGTGGCTGATATCACGCACGTGGACGATCAGGTCGGCACCCAGGACTTCTTCCAGCGTGGCCCGGAAAGCCGCCACAAGCTCGGTAGGGAGGTTCGAGATAAAGCCCACCGTGTCCGACAGGATCACTTCGGGGCCATCGGGCAACTGTACGCGGCGCATGGTCGGATCCAGCGTGGCGAACAGCATGTCCTTGGCCATCACTTCGGCCCCGGTCAGGTGATTGAACAGCGTCGATTTCCCTGCGTTCGTATACCCGACGAGTGCGACGATTGGATAAGGCACCTTGGCCCGGGCGGCCCGGTGCAGTGTCCGGGTCTTGACCACCTTCTGCAACTGCCGCCGCAAGCGTACCAGTTGCTCGTCAATGGCGCGGCGGTCGGCTTCGATCTGGGTTTCGCCGGGTCCGCCGACAAATCCCAAACCACCGCGCTGACGTTCAAGGTGTGTCCACGCCCGTACCAGCCGCGTCCGCTGATAGCTGAGCGCGGCCATCTCGACCTGCAACACACCTTCCCGCGTGCGGGCGCGATCGCTGAAAATCTCAAGGATCAACCCGGTCCGATCGAGGATCTTGACCTTCCACGCCTTTTCCAGATTGCGCTGCTGCACCGGGGTCACCGGCCCGTCGATCAGAACCAGTTCAACCTCGTTGTCGCGAAAACGCTCGCCAAGTTCTTCAATCTTGCCGCTGCCGAACAAATACCCGGCCTGCGCGCGTTGAAGTCGCACGACTTCTGACCCGATCACGTCCAGATCGGGCAATGCGGCGGCCAGTGCCACCGCCTCTTCCAGCGCCGGTTCGGGGACACGGCGCTGTTCGTCTGATTTGATTTCGGGATGCAGCACCCAGGCCCGGGTGCGCGCCCGCTCATGTTCCATCAAGAGGCGTCTTCGCCCTCATACAGGTTGATCGGCTGTGACGGCATGATGGTCGAAATCGCGTGTTTGTAGACCAGCTGCGACTGTCCGTCGCGGCGCAACAATACGCAGAAATTGTCGAACCAGGTGATGACACCCTGCAATTTCACACCGTTGATCAGGAAAATCGTGACCGGAACCTTAGCTTTCCGTACATTGTTCAGGAAGGCATCCTGAAGATTCTGTCTGTCCGAAGCCATATTTTTATAATCTCGCCATTGTTCTTGCTACGCGCTGCGGACCAACGCGCTCCCTCCGGCAGAGTATGGAGTGCTACGCACAGATATTCCAGATGAAAAATCAGGCGTTAGCCGCCGCATGATGTGCCCGGCTCAATCCCGCCAAAGCGACGGGGTGATCAGGGCAATGATCGCCAGCGTTTCCAGACGCCCGATGACCATGGCCGCGCACAGCGTCAGCTTGGCGCTGGCAGAAAGGTCGATCAGGCGAATTGGAACGTCGGTGGCCAACTCGATCAACGGCCCCGTCGTGCTGAGTGTGGCCACGCTCAGCACCATGGCCTGTTCGAATCCGGACCCCATCGCCGCAAGCAATAGGTTGAATACCGCAAGGGTCAGCGCAAAAAGCATCAGAAAGATCCAGGCGATGAACGCACCATCGCTTTGAATGCGGCGATTGCCCCCCCCTGCACCGCTGACGGACGAGGGATAGATCAGGCGGTCGATCTCTCGTGCGCCATTCAGATATAGCGCGAAGACCCGCAACAGCTTGACCCCTCCGGCCGTCGTCGCGACCCCGCCGCCGATCAATGCCAGCCCCATCAACAGCAAACCGGGCGTTCCCAAACCCGACAGTTGCTGTGCGTCGTTCCAGTTCGCGCTTTCGAATCCGGCCGTCGTCAGGAAAGCCAGAACGGTGAACAGCATCCCCCAGATGACCTGCAAGGCCTGCATTGGTTCCATTTGACCACCGATTTCCGTCACGCCCGCGACAACCCGGAAGAACAACAGGATTGCGACAGCCAGGACAATCATCAGACCGATGCGAAACTCTGGGTCCGTATCCAGACGGGAATAGCCTGTTGTCGCGGTATCCTTCGAAAAAGTCAGACGCGAGAGAGCAAAGAACAGAAACAGAAACAGGATGGCTTCGCCCGTAAACCCGGCCTGCGCCCCTTCCATACCCCCGACCGGAGAGATTCCGGACGTGGCCATCACTGCCATCGCATGGCACACGGCCGTCAGACCGACTTCACCGGCGATCAACAGAAGAACCCAGATCACGGTCGTCAGCCCGACATAGACTGGCGTCAGGGTCCTGGCGACACGGATCAGACGGCCTCGCGGGTCCACGCGCTCGCTCTGTGCCACCCCTGACACCGGGCGCCCCGGCTGGCCTTTGGCAGTGACCTCGAACCCGCCAAGCGACAGCGGCGCAAGGATCGCCGCAGCGGCGATCCACATAAGCAGGCCGCCCATCCAACCGACCATGGCGCGCCACAAATGCAACGGGGCCGTCAGGCGGGCCGGATCCGGAAACAGGTCCGCCCCCGTGGTCGTCAGAGAACTGACCATATCGAAATAGGCGTTCAGAAAGGTGGTCGTTCCAAGCGCGTCGTGAAATGGGATCGCCAGAAAGATGGGTAGCAGCGTGAAACAGGCCAGCATCACCGCCAGCTGCCCCAACGTGCCGCGCCGGGGTATGCGGTTGGAGGACGCCATCGCGATGGTGGCAACCAGAAACAAGCCCAAGATCCCGGAATACAGAAAGGATCGTGACGTGTCGTGATCGTCCAGAGCCAACGCATAGATCGCTGGAATCCACATGGTCAGGGATGCAATGCCCCAGATCAGCAGGAACAACGGCAACCGCCGCAACAATCCAACCTGTTGTGTCCCTGCATGCGCCATCAGAAGAAATCGATTGAAACCTGCATCAGGCGTTCAACCTCTGGTACGTCCTTGGCCATGGCAAAGATTGCGACCACATCTTTTTCATCGATCCGCAGGCTGCCTGTCGGTCGCAAAACCTCGTCTCCCTTGCGGACCGCGCCCACAAGCACCCCCTCGGGAAAGTCGATATCGCGCAGACGTTGCCCGGCCATAGGCGAGGTTGACAGAACCTCGGCCTCGATCACCTCGGCCTCGGCGTCCCCTATGGAATAGACCTGACGCACCCGTCCATGCCGGATGTGCCGCAGGATCGAACTGACGGTCGTGGCTCGCGGGTTGATATAAGCATCGATCCCCAAGGGCCCCATCAGGGCCACCATGCTGGGATCGTTGATCAATGCAATAGCCAGAGCGCAGCCTTCGGCCTTGGCACGCACCGCAGCCAGCATGTTCGTACGGTCGTCATCCGTAACTGCCAGCATCGCATCGGCCCGCTCGATCCCCGCTTCGCTCAGTAACCCGGCATCCAGCCCGTCGCCATGCAGCACGATCGTCCGTTCCAGAGCTTCGGCGGCAAGTTCAGCGCAATGGCGGTCGCGTTCGATGATCTTGGCCCGCACGCGGCTTTCGCGTTCTTCCAGCGTTCTGGCCACTTCCAGCCCGACATTTCCGCCGCCCACGATCACCACGCGATCCTGCCGCTTCTGCGCCTTGCCGAACACCTCCATGGTGCGATCCACGTCCTTGACGTTGGTGAAGACATAGCATTCATCGCCCACGAACAGCTGATCCTCGGATTCGGGAGCGAACAGCGTGCCTTCGCGCCGCACCCCAACCACGATGGAACTGAGGGTCGAGAACAGATCCGTCAGCTGCCGCAACGGTGTATTCACGATCGGGCAATCCTCTTCCACCCGCACCCCAAGAAGCTGCGCCTTGCCGTCCATGAAAATCTCGGTGTCAAAGGCGGATGGGGCGGACAGGCGGCGCATGGCGGCGGCGGCAACTTCGCGTTCGGGGCTGATCACCACATCAATCGGCAGATGATCACGACGGTACAGATCCGAGTGGATCGCCTCGAGGTAGGATTTCGACCGCAGGCGCGCGATCTTGCGCTGGATCGAAAAGACCGAATGCGCCATCTGGCAGGTGACCATGTTCACCTCATCCGAATGGGTGGCGGCAATGATCATGTCAGCGTCACGGGCCCCTGCCCGTTCCAGCACGTCCGGATAACTTGCAAACCCGGCGATCCCCTGCACATCAAGCGTTTCAGTCGCCCGCCTTACCAGGTCGGGATTGTTGTCCACGACGGTAACATCGTTCAGCTCGCCCGAAAGATGCCGCGCGATCTGCCAGCCGACCTGACCCGCACCGCAAATAATGACCTTCATGCTTCTGGCCCTTCTGCCTGAAAGGATTGAATGACAGATGCCCCCAGAGCGGTCAATTGAATTGTCATCGCAGCCCGGCTGCGGCAAGATAAGCACATGAAAACGCTGTTTCCCATGCTGTTACCTTTGATGGTGCTGACTTCTTGCGGACCACTTTCGCTTTACTACCGCGAAGGTGAAAGCGTATCGCGCCTGCAAAAAGAGACCACTCAGTGCCAGCTGAAGGCGGTTAAAGAGGTGCCGGTAGCCAATCAGATCCGCCAAAGCCCGCCAACCTATTGGCCGGGGCGCACATATTGCGATGGCAGGGGTCGTTGCTATCGATCACCCGGCTGGTGGCAGCCCGGCCGTGTTTATACCGTGGATGTAAATCAGGGCCTGCGCAACACGGTCGAAGCGCAATGCATGGCCCAGAAAGGGTTTCGACCCGTAAGCCTGCCGCCGTGCAAGCAGAACGTCAAATCACGCGTGCCCGCAACGCGAACAACCACTTTGCCACCGCTCAACAGCGCGTCGTGCTTTGTAAAATTCGATGACGGCTCATTTCAGATCATAACGCCTGGCCAGGCCGGCTGAGGCCGTGCGACCGGCAGATTATTCTGCCGGTTCGGGTTCATCGATTTGCGCCACGCGCGCACCGGATTTGTTCGAAGTCACCACGCCCAGCGATTTCAACTTCCGATGCAGGGCACTGCGTTCCATGCCTACAAAGCTGGCCGTGCGGCTGATATTGCCGCCAAACCGGTTGATCTGTGTCAGCAGATACTCTCGCTCGAACGCCTCGCGGGCTTCGCGCAACGGCAAGGTGGCCAATGCGCCAGACAACACGACACGACCTGAATCTTCTGCCTTTTCTTCCTCGTCGGGCAACTCACGCGCCTCAATCGGGCCGGAGCCATCGCCAAGGATCAGAACCCGCTCGATCAGGTTTTTGAGCTGGCGCACGTTGCCGGGCCAGGTCATCGTCTGCAACAGCGCGACAGCCTCTTCCGAAAGTTCCCTGATCGGCAAACCCTGAGTTTCGTTGCACATCTCAATAAAGTGCTGCGCCAGAACCGGGATATCTTCACGCCGATCTTCCAGTGACGGCACGGCAATCGGCACGACGTTCAGACGGTGGTACAGCTCTTCGCGGAACCGTTCAGCCGCGATTTCTTCGTCAAGATCCTTGCTTGTTGACGAGATCACGCGAAGGTCCACGCGCACCTTGTCACTGCCACCGACACGCTGGAACTGCTGATCCACCAGCACCCGCAGGATTTTTGATTGTGTCCCAAGGGGCATGTCGGCAACTTCGTCAAAATAGACCACGCCTCCATGCGCCTCTTCCAGCAAACCCGATTCCACGCCGCGTTCTGCCGATTCCCGGCCAAACAGCACCTCTTCCACACGTTCGGGTTCGATCCCGGCGCAGTTTACCGTGACAAATGGCGCGTTGGCGCGATTTGAATGGGCATGGATGTACCGTGCTGCAATCTCTTTGCCGGACCCAGCAGGGCCGCTGAGCATCACGCGGCCATTCGACTTGGTCACCTTGTCCAACTGCCCCTGCATGGCGCGGAACGCGGCGGATTTGCCGATCATGTCGGAATTGTTGACTTCTTTCCGCTTCAGAGACGCATTCTCGCGACGCAGGCGAGAGGTTTCCATCGCGCGGCGGATCACCACCATCAACTGGTCTATGTTGAACGGCTTTTCGATAAAATCATAGGCGCCCTGCTTGATTGCGGCGACGGCGATTTCAATGTTGCCGTGGCCCGAAATGATCACCACCGGCACATCCGGGTTGTCGCGTTTCACCGCTTTCAGGATGTCGATGCCATCCATTCGGCTGTCTTTCAGCCAGATATCCAGGATCAACAACCCCGGCGGTTCAGAGTTGATCGACGCCATGCACTCGTCCGAGTTGGCCGCCAGCCGGGTTGAATAGCCTTCGTCCTCCAGAATGTCGGACACCAGCTCGCGAATATCGCGTTCATCATCTACGATCAGAATGTCACTCATCTTTGGCCTGCTTTCAGTTTGTTGGTTCTAATTGCCTGCTTCTGTGGCGCTGCCGTTTGGGACACAGTAACCCCCGGCAATCGGATCACGGCCATCGCGCCAAAATGGTCCTGTCCGTCAAATACGGGCGCATCCTCGAGGGTCAGCGCGCCGCCATGCTCTTCAATGATCTTCTTGACGATGGGCAGGCCCAGCCCGGTCCCTTCGTCACGTGTTGTTACATAGGGCTCAAACAGCCGTGCCCGATCCTCGGGCAGGCCGATCCCGTTGTCTGCAATGGTTATGACCGTACCCGCATCATCATTGGTAACCGCCACTTTGATCTGTGGCTGAAGGTTGTCGGGCGCCCCTTTTTCCTTAAGGGTTACAATTGCTTCCCCGGCATTCTTGATGAGGTTGGTAAGCGCCTGGTTCAGCATGGTTGCATCCACATCGGCCATGATGGGCTGTTGCGGCAGATCGGCATCAATGTGCACATCCGGCTGCCCGGCCTGTTGCAGCAGGACCGCCTCATGCACCAGATCAACAAGGTTTTCTTCCCTGCGTTCAGGTTCAGGCATCCGTGCAAATTTCGAGAATTCATCCACGATGCGACGCAGGTCGTTGGTCTGCCGCACAATCACGTTCGTCATCGAATCCAGGCTGCTGCTGTCTTCCTCATCCAGTTTGCGCGAGAACTTGCGCTTGATCCGTTCCGCGCTCAGCTGGATCGGGGTCAGAGGGTTCTTGATCTCATGCGCGATGCGGCGGGCCACGTCACCCCAGGCCGCCATCCGTTGGGCGCTGACCAGATCGGTGACGTCATCGAAGGCAACCACATAACCTTCCAGGCCGCCATCTTCTCCGCGACGGATGGCCATGCGGACCAACAGGTTCTCGAGCCGCCCCTTGCGGGTCACTTTGATTTCGCCCTGAACGGCCTCTTGCCCGCTGTCCTTCAGACTTTCGAACAGGGGCAGAAATTCCGGCACCGCAATGCCGATGGCCAGATGCTGCTCGCCCCCGGTCCAATCCAGCAACCGCTCGGCCGAACGGTTCACGAATGTAATGCATCCTTCCGGGTCCACCCCAACGACACCCGAAGTGACCGAGCTGAGCACCGAATCGAACAGACGGCGCCGGCTTTCAATTTGCCGCGTGTTCTCCAACAGCGTATCGCGCTGTCCTTTCAACTGCCGGGTCATCTGGTTGAAATACCGGCCCAGCATCGCGATTTCGTCGTCGCTGGCCTCTTCAATCACCTGGACGCTCAGATCACCGGCACCAACCCGCTGCGCCGCGGTGGTCAACCGCCCCACGGGACGCGACAGCCGTTCGGCAAACCACATGCCCAGGGACATTGCCGCAAGGATCAGGATCAACGCAAAGCCCAGATACAACAGGCCGAACTCGAACAGCACCCTGCCCCGTTCGCTTTCCAGTTGCTGATAGAACTGTGCCGTTTCCTTGGTATCGTCCAGCAGCGTCAACAACTGCCCATCCACCTCGCGGCTGACATAGAGATAGCGATCCAGATAAGCCTTCAGAGGAACCAGCGCGCGGAACTCGTTGTTGGGCCAGTCGGCGATGATCAGCAGGCCCTTGTCGGTGGCTTCTGCAATCTGCTCGGGGGTTGGGGCTTCGTAGTTGAACAGGTAGGACCGGTCCCCGCGCGATTTGATTTCGCCACCACCGTCGATGACATAGGCTTCGCGCAGCCCCCGTTGAATCTGAGCTTGCCCCTGCGCCAGAACTTCGCGCAGTTCAGCGTCCGAGATATAAAAGTCCAGCGATCGGGCGTTGTCCAGATATCGCGCAAGAACAGACGCGTCTTGCGTTAACCCTCGGCGGTGTTCCTGTTCATACGCTTCTGCCGCCGTCAGCGAAGATCCCACAACCTGGCGAACGCGGTCGGAAAACCAGCCCTCAAGCCCGATATTGACGGTCAATCCGGCGAAAATCGCCACGGTCACGGTTGGAACCAGCGCCAGCAGAGTAAACGCCCCGATCAGGCGCAAATGCAGGCGCGAACCCGCCGACTTGGCCCGACGTGCGGCAATCAAGCTGCCAACCTGCCCAAGCACAAGTGCAGCAACAACCAGAACGTATACGAGATCGGCCAACAGAATCAGCCGCAAGGTCGGTGCAGTGGCGCCAAGATCGAAAGGACCGATGACAAGGTAAGTGGCCAGCGCCAGAACAGGCCCCATGAGAACCAGGCCAAACGTGCCAAAGTTGCGCAGTTTCCGTGATTTACGCCATCGACTGATCGATGGGATCATCCCGCTCTGTGCTCGGGTTGCCACTGTCTGCCCTCATCCTGATGTGCCGCTTGCGCGGCTTACCGCCATATATCGTGATCTTTTCCCAACAGATGCCGGGATGCCACGGTTTGTGTGGCGATATTACATCAGTTTGCGTCGACGTGTCACCTGAATATCGAGATCCGTAATCTTTTTTCGCAACGTATTTCGGTTGATTCCCAGCAAATCGGCACATTTCGCCTGATTTCCGCCAGTTGCATCCAGCGCGATTTCGATCAGTGGGGCCTCAACTTCCCGCAATATGCGTTGATACAGGCCCGGGGGCGGCAGAATGTTGCCGTGCAGGTCAAAATACCTCCGCAGATGCCGCTCGACCGAGGTCGAAAGCTTTTCGCGCTCACCGCCGCTCAGGACCGGTTCCGCCTCTGGCTGGCTGCCCAGCACCGTTTCCACTTCGGCTTTGGTGATTTCATCAGCACGGCTGGTCAGACCCAACCGGCGCACGGCATTTTCCAGTTGCCGCACGTTCCCGGGCCAGGAATAGCGCCGCACCAGTTCCACCGCCTCGGGGCTGAGCCAGCGTTTAGTGCCGTTTTCCCGCTCTTCCCGAGCCAGAAAGTGCTCGGCCAGCAGCGGAATGTCATCCACCCTTTCACGCAGTGATGGAACGTGGATCGTCGCCCCGCACAAGCGATAAAAAAGGTCCTGACGGATGCGCCCGTTCTCCATCCCTTCGGTCAGGTCTGATTGGCTGGTGGCCATGAAACGGGGAACGTGATCGCCCGGTGTATCCATCATGCGGACGATGCGCGCCTGAACCTCATCTTCGATATCTGCGATTTCGTCTATCAACAGCGTGCCGCCGCGAACCCGCGCCATCACACGGGCCGGGCCTTCCAGATCGCGCAGTTCGGCAGCGGTGACAGTGACAAAAGGCAAGGTTCGACGGTCGGAAAAATCGTGAATGGCTCGCGCAATCAGTGACTTGCCCGTGCCGCTTTCCCCGGAAATCATGACCGAGAGATCCGTGTTCATCACCCGGGCGACCAACCGGTAAAGGGCCTGCATCACCGGTGTTCGCCCGACCAGTGGCAGCTCTTCTGGGCGCTCGCTTGTGCCCACGGCCGGCTCTGGCTGGGCGCGTTGCTTCTGATCCAGCGCCCGCGCCGTCCGTTTCATCAGATCCGGCAGGTCGAAGGGTTTTGGCAGATAATCGTACGCATCCGCCTCTGTCGCCTGAATCGCCGTCATGATGGTGTTTTGTGCGGAAATCACGATCACCGGCAAACCGGGGCGGTCTTCGGCAATCTTCGGCAGCATCTCAAGACCGTTTCCATCAGGCATGACCACGTCGGAAATCACCACGTCCCCTTTCCCCTCGCCGACCCAGCGCATCAACGTGGTCAGTGATGAGGTCGCATGCACCTTGCACCCGGCACGCGTGAGGGCCTGTGTCAGAACAGTGCGGATCGTGCGATCGTCGTCCGCGACCAATACGGTGCCATCCATCAGGTGCTCTCCTTCTTGTCCTCGATTGCGTCTCGCGGCGCGCGGCGCAGCGACAGTTTGAATACCGTTCGCCCGGGCACGGATTCGGCCGAAATCCAGCCGTCATGGTCCGAGATGATCTTGCTGACCAGCGCCAGCCCCAGGCCGGTGCCGTTTTCCTTGCCGGATACGAAGGGATCAAAAATGTCGCCGCGGATGTCTTCTGGCAGGCCCGGACCATCATCGATGATCTCGATCTGCAAAGGCAGCGAATGCCCAGATCCGTCACTGCGACGCAACCGGAAGGAATGTTCGAAATAGGTCCGCAGGCGGATCGTTCCACCCTGCGGTCCTGCGGCTTCGGACGCATTCCTGAGCAGATTCAGGATCACCTGCAGAATCTGATCCGGGTCTCCGTAAGCCAGCGGCAGCGACGGGTCATAGTCTTCGACGATCGTCATATCAGCGCCAAATCCCAACAATGCCGACCGTCTTGCGCGATCCAGCACATCGTGGATGTTGACCGGCTTGAAGTCAGGTTTCTGAAGATTCCCGAATTGCTCGACCTGTTCCAGCAACTTCACGATCCGGCGGCTTTCGGCAACAATAAGGTCTGTCAGTTCAAGATCTTGCGGCGGTATATTCATGCTGAGCAACTGCGCCGCACCGGTGATCCCGGCCAGCGGGTTCTTGATCTCGTGCGCCAGCATTTCTGCCATACCGATGGCGGATTGTGCCGCGGATTTGACGGTATTCCCGCGCGTCATCCGACCTGCCAGTTCACGAGGCGATATGATCATGATCATAGAGCCCGGATGCCCGACCAAAGGCGCAATCTGCAACGCGCATTGCAGCGGCGCTCGGCTACCCGACCCCACATCCACATCATTCACGAACAATGGCGTGCCCTGCCAGCGGGCGCGCTCGAACGCCTCTTCCAACGGCGCGTCCACGGCGATCTGATCCCACACCGGATGGCCGATCACCGATTTGCGCGACGCGTTCAGAAACCCCTCACCCGCAGCATTCACATCGGATATCCGGTCCTGTTCATCAATAATGAACGCCGGAACCGGCAGCGAGTTCCAGATGCTGGCATCGGAATTCATGCCGCCACCTCGTCCGTGTCGCTGAGCGCATCTGCCAACAGACGCAGAACTTCCGCCGGATCACGTGACGTCAGGACCGCCCGGCGCAAGGGCGCAGGCGTTGCGGCTTCGTCCATGTACCATCCCAAGTGCTTGCGGGCGACACGCAGACCCAGATCAGCGCCATAGAAATCCAGCATCGACTGATAATGCGCGCAAACCATATCAACCAGATCATGACCGGTCGGAATCTCGGGCGCCTCGGCCCCGTACAGGTCGTGACAGATTTGCGCCAACACCCAGGGCTTGCCCTGGGCGCCACGACCGACCATCACCCCATCCGCGCCGGATTGGCGCAACGCGGTTCGGGCGGCGTCAGTGTCCACGATGTCTCCGTTCGCGATGACCGGGATCGATACGGCCTCTTTCACCGCCCGGATCGCCTGCCAATCGGCGTGACCCTTGTAGAACTGACAGCGTGTGCGGCCATGGATCGTGACCATCTGAATACCCGCGTCCTGAGCGCGGCGTGCCACGTCGGGCGCGTTCAACAGACTATCGTCCCATCCCAGCCGGGTTTTCAGCGTCACCGGCAGATCGACCGCGCCCACAACGGCCTCGATCAGTGCCAGCGCGTGGTCCGGCGTTTTCAGTAGGGCCGAGCCGGAATAACCGTTTGTTACCTTCTTGGCGGGGCACCCCATGTTGATGTCGATCACCCGCGCGCCACGGTCGGCCAACTGACGGGCCGCCTCGGCCATCCAATGGGCCTCGCGCCCGGCCAGTTGCACGGCGGTGTTTTCCACATCCGCGGACAGTTCCGCCCGTTCCCGCACGCCGGGCTTGGCCTGTACCATCTCTTGACTGGCGACCATTTCACTGACGACCATACCCGCACCGAAACGCATCACCAGATCGCGAAACGGGCGGTCGGTGATTCCGGCCATGGGGGCCAGCAAAACAGGCGGTGCTATTTCCTTGTCGGCAAGGTGCAATGTCAACGTGCTTAATCCTTGGGCAGTTGTGGTTTTGATATCGGTTTCTGCGCATATGAACAACAAAACGGCACGCGACAAGCCCGCAAAATCATCATTTGCCTAATTATTAATCACATGACCATGGGTGATTGCCTCTGCATTCACCGCCGCCTAAACAATGCCCATCACGAGGAGAGCGCGCACATATGACAACTGCCGCCATCATAGTTGCCGCCGGTCGCGGGTCGCGCGCCGGGGGTGGCGTGCCAAAACAATGGCGCAGCCTTGCGGGCCGGCGGGTGGCCGATTGGACGATCGAGCGCTTTCGCGGACAGGTGGATCACATTGTTCTGGTGTTGTCCGACGAAGACAGCGCCGCATGGGAAGAATTCCGTGAAACCGACCTGATCCTGGCTGCGGGCGGAACGGATCGCGCGGGATCGGTGCGCAATGGATTGGCTGCACTGGCCGACCGGAACGTACAGCGCGTTTTGATCCACGACGTTGCAAGGCCTTGCGTCACACCCCGCATCATCACCGACGTTCTGAACGCCCTGGAAACATGTCCGGCGGCGGCGCCCGGGCTGGCGGTGACCGATGCGCTGTGGGTTGGGCATGAACAGGCCGTGACTGGAACGCAGGATCGCAGCAACCTGTTCGCCGCGCAAACTCCGCAGGGGTTTCACTATAACGCCATCACCGCCGCCCACGCCGCCCATCCGGGCGGCGCTGCGGATGATGTCGAGGTGGCCCGCGCCGCCGGGCTTGATGTCTGCATCGTACCGGGCGATGCGGACAATCTGAAAATCACCCGACCCGAGGATTTTGCCCGGGCGGAACGCATAATGGGAACGGAAATGGATGTAAGGCTGGGCAACGGGTACGATGTGCACCGTTTTGGCGATGGGGATCATGTGACCCTTTGCGGTGTGAAAGTGCCGCATGACCGCGGACTGCAAGGCCATTCGGATGCCGATGTCGGAATGCACGCGGTCACCGATGCGATCTATGGCGCACTGGCGCAGGGGGATATCGGGCAACATTTCCCACCTTCGGATCCGCAATGGAAAGGCGCCGCCAGCGAGATTTTCCTGCGCCACGCGGTCGAGCTGGCGGGGCAGATGGGATACCGTATCTCGAACGTCGATTGCACGCTGGTCTGCGAATATCCAAAGATTGGCCCTCATGCACCAGCCATGCGAGAAAAAATATCTGAAATCATGGACCTGCGTGCAGATCAGGTTTCGGTCAAGGCGACAACGTCCGAGCGTCTGGGCTTCACCGGCCGCAGCGAGGGCATCGCCTCTTTGGCCACGGCATGTCTGGTTAAAGCATGAACGCGGCACAGATGATCGGGACTGTTGGCGGCGTCGGCTATTTGCGCCCTGCCCCGGGCACCTGGGGATCGCTGGTGGCCCTGCCAATGGCCTGGGTATTGCACATGCTGGGTGGTTTCCCGTTGCTGGCCCTCGCAACGGTTGCGGTTTTTGTCGGCGGCCTGTGGGCCACACGCGTGATGACCGAAGGTCAGGATGACCACGACCCATCTGAAATCGTCATTGATGAGGTCGCAGGCCAGTTCATTGCGCTTTGGGCAATTTCCTATCCGTCCTGGGCGCATGGAATCGACATTACCGCGCTCTGGCCCGGCTGGGTTGCTGGGTTCATCCTGTTTCGTCTGTTCGACATCACCAAACCCGGCCCTGTCGGCTGGGCTGATCGCCGCGGCGATCCGATGGGCGTGATGATGGATGACGTGATTGCGGGTATATTTGCAGCCATCGGAGTGATGGTTCTGGCAGGTATCGCACACGGAGTTCTGGGGTTATGAACGTGACAGACCTGCTGGACCGCGCCAAGGCGCAGGGCGTGATGATCGCCACCGCCGAAAGCTGCACAGGCGGCATGGTCGCTGCGGCCCTGACCGATATTCCCGGCAGCTCTGCGGTCGTGGATCGGGGTTTTGTCACCTACACCAACGAGGCCAAACAGGACATGCTGGGCGTTCAGGCCGAAACGCTGAACGCGCATGGTGCGGTTTCCGAACAGGTGGCCCGTGAAATGGCAGATGGCGCACTGCGCAACTCGCTGGCGCAACTTGCCGTCTCGATCACGGGAATTGCCGGGCCGGGCGGGTCCGAATTCAAACCCGAAGGGCGCGTGTGTTTCGGCTTGGCCGTCAAGGGACAGCCGACGCATGTCGAAACCGTCGAATTCGGCGCACCCGGTCGCGATGCCGTGCGGCGCGCGGCGCGTGACCACGCCTTGACCCTGCTGTACACGGCCCTTTCCGCAGGCGCCTAAACTTTCAGCACATGGCCAAAAAAACCGCTTCTTTTGAAGTCAGTTGAAAAAAGGCTGCCAAAACAGGCACTTTTTTTCGCTTTGCCTCTTTTTTCTCCAACCGACGGTGGCTTGAAACAGCCCACACCGCTCACGCAGCGCCGATCCGTGCCAAGTTTCCAAGGATCCGCGCACTCATTCGGAAGGGAGAATGGCCCATGAACGGAGCCGATACAGCCTGGATCATCGTAGCAACCGCGTTGGTCCTTTTCATGACATTGCCAGGCCTCGCCCTGTTCTATGGCGGGCTCGTGCGTGCCCGAAATGTCCTCAGCGTTTTCATGCATTGCTTTGCTATTGCCTGTTTGATGAGCGTCCTGTGGCTGGTCGCAGGGTATTCCATCGCGTTCGGACCCGGTGAAAGCGGGCTTTGGGGTGGTTTGGGCAAGGCCTTCCTCAACGGAGTCGACGTGGACAGCCTTGCAGGAACCCTGCCCGAGATCCTGTTCTTCGCCTTCCAGATGACCTTTGCCATCATCACCCCGGCGTTGATCGTGGGCGCCTATGTCGAACGTGTGGGCTTTGGCTTTGTCCTGACTTTCTCGGCGCTGTGGATGCTGCTGTGCTATGCGCCCGTGGTGCACTGGATCTGGGGTGGCGGGATGCTGGCTGATGGCGGCATTCTGGGCGAGATCGGTGTGCGAGACTTTGCTGGTGGCATCGTGGTGCATGAAACCGCTGGTCTGGCAGCACTGATTGTCGCGGTCATCCTCGGGCCGCGTCGCAACCGCACCACTCCGCCGCACAACCCCGGTTATGTCATGGTCGGCGCCGCAATGCTGTGGGTCGGCTGGTTCGGTTTCAACGGTGGTTCGCAACTGGCCGCCGATGGCGGAGCGGCGATGGCGCTGACCGTCACGCACCTGTCCGCGGCTACGGCATCGCTAAGCTGGGCCCTGTGGGAGCGTATCCGCTTTGGCAAGGCCTCGATGGTCGGTCTGGTCACCGGCACAATCGCGGGTCTGGCCTCGATCACGCCCGCATCGGGTTTCGTCGGTCCGGTTCAGGCCCTGATCATTGGCGCGGTGGCCGGTGTTCTGTGTCAGGAAGCCGTCAGCATCGTGCGTAACAAGCTGAATATCGACGACACGCTGGATGTCTTCGCCGTGCATGGTGTCGGCGGTATCTTCGGCACACTCATGATCGCCCTGTTTGGCCTTGGAACCTGGACCGCTCAGTTGGGCGGGCTCGTTATCGTGGGTTCCTTTACGGCAGTTGTCACGTTTGTGTTGGTCAAACTGGTTGCACAGATCACGCCACTTCGCGTAGACGCCGAGACCGAGACAAATGGCCTCGACCTCTCGGTACATGGCGAGCGGGCCTATGACATGAGCAGTTAAGCCCACCTTGGCTGCCCATCGCCCGTATGGGCAAAAGCGGACCTCTTGGGGGTCCGCTTTTCTTTTGTCCAATCCCTCTCGACTCCGGCCCAAGGGTCGGGCTATCAGCCCGCAACGTGTTTTCAGCCCCGAGGTTTGCGCCATGATCCCCAGTTCTTTTCCCGACAGCACCGAAATCGCCCGCCTGACTGCACGGATGCTGCTGGAGATCAAGGCCGTGCATTTCAACTCGCGGGAACCGTTCACGCTGGCCAGCGGGCTGCCCAGCCCGACCTATATCGACTGCCGCAAACTGATCTCGTACCCGCGCATCCGCTCGACCCTGATGGATTTCCTGACCGTCACGGTAATGCGGGAGGCTGGCTTTGAGGCATTCGACAACATCGCAGGCGGGGAAACGGCGGGCATCCCCTTTGCCGCCATGGTCGCCGAGCGCATGGCTCTGCCCATGACCTACGTGCGCAAGAAACCCAAGGGCTATGGCCGCAACGCCCGAATCGAGGGGGCGATGAGCGAAGGTGAGCGTGTGTTGCTGGTTGAAGACCTGACCACTGATGGCGGCTCGAAACTGTCCTTTGTCGATGCGATCCGCGAAACCGGTGCCACCTGCGGGCACACAGCCGTCATCTTCTACTACGGCATCTTCCCCGAGACCGAGAAAACGCTGGGTGATCATGGCGTCAAGCTCCACTCGCTCTGCACATGGTGGGATGTTCTGGCCGAGGCCAAGGCACAGAAAGCCTTTGATCAGGAAACACTTGAGGGTGTCGAAGCTTTCCTGAACGACCCGCGCGGATGGCAAGAGGCCAATAAACCAGCGTAAACCTATTGTGGAAGGATTGGGGATAAACCCGAAAGAATCGGGCAGGTCGCCACGATATGTAGTGACTTTTCCGACAATTCCTACATAATAAGCGATGCATATGCAGGCATCCAAGCGGTCTGGAAAGTTATCCCTAGGCTTTACCCCAAGTTAGTCACAGGTATTTCCAGATAGCTTGCGGTGACGTTTCGCGTGTAGAACCTCGGAACGGGCAGCGGGGACAAAATGAACGAGATCAGCAGTATCGAGCAGGCAGCGGCACGGATTCAGAACGCCGAAACCATGCCGCATTCCATTGAGGCCGAACAACAGCTTCTGGGTGCGATCCTGACCAATAACGACCTGTACGACCGGGTCGCCTCGATCATCGGGGCTGAACATTTCTATGATCCGGTCCATGCCCGTATCTACGAGGTGGCCTCGGCCCGTATTGCAAAGAATGCGCTCGCCTCGCCCGTGACGCTCAAATCATTCATGGCCGAGGATGAGGGCCTGAAGGAACTGGGCGGTCCCGCTTATCTGGTCAAACTGGCTGGCGCTTCGATCAGCGCATTCGCGGTGCACGACTATGCCCAGATGATCTATGACCTTGCCATCCGGCGCGAGCTGATCCGGCTGGGCCGCGACATCTCGGACAAAGCGGCGCGGGTCGATGTCTCGAGCGAGCCGAAAGAACAGATCGTCGAGGCCGAGCAGCAGCTGTATCAGTTGTCCGAGCAGGGCCAGACCGAGCAAGGCTTCCAATCCTTCCTCAAGGCTGTCACCGAAGCCGTCAACGTCACCAACGAGGCCTACCAGCGCGGCGGCGGCATGGCCGGGATTTCCACCGGCCTGGCCGATCTGGACAAGCAATTGGGTGGCTTGCACCCGTCCGACCTGATCATTCTGGCCGGGCGGCCATCCATGGGTAAAACCTCGCTGGCGACCAACATCGCCTTCAACGTTGCCAAGGCCTACAAGCGTGGCACAAAGCCCGACGGCAGCGAAGGCGCGGTCGATGGCGGTGTTGTTGGCTTCTTCTCACTCGAGATGAGTGCGGAACAGCTTGCGGGCCGGGTTCTGGCGGAAGCCTCGGAGATCTCCAGCCACAAAATCCGTCAGGGCGACATGACCGAGGCCGAGTTCCGTCGTTTTGTGGATGCGGCGAAAGAGCTGGAAGCCTGTCCTCTGTTTATTGACGACACCCCTGCCTTGCCGATCTCGCAACTCGCCGCCCGGGCACGACGGTTGAAACGGACCCACGGGCTGGACTTGCTGGTCATCGACTATCTACAGCTCTGCCGCGGCATGGCCGACAACCGGGTGAACGAAATCGCCGAGATTTCGATGGGCATGAAAGCCATCGCCAAGGAACTGAACATCCCGGTCATTGCTCTTTCACAGCTGTCGCGCCAGGTGGAAAACCGCGACGACAAGCGCCCGCAGCTGTCCGACCTGCGCGAATCCGGCTCGATCGAGCAGGACGCCGACGTTGTGATGTTTGTCTTCCGCGAGGAATACTACAAAGAGCGCGAAAAGCCCGGTGATCACGAACTGGAAAAGATGGAAGAGTGGAAGCAGGCGATGGAACGTCTGCACGGCAAGGCTGAAGTCATTGTCGGCAAACAGCGTCACGGACCCATCGGTACGGTCGAGTTGTCGTTCGAAGCCCAATTCACCCGCTTTGGCAATCTGGTCAAGCCCTGGCAACAGGGTGGTGAAATCGAGGGTTATTGATCGCGGACAGAACACCTGCCCCAGATATGAAACGCCAAGCCCTTTGGTGTTTTTCCTGCCCGGTGTTAACGTGACGGTGACGTTCAACCCAACGCGCCAAACCCGCCCGGAGACCCACTGATTTGCCCGCGATCATATCGGAAATAAGATATCGCAACGGCCCGAACTTTGCTCCGGACGGAGATTTCATTGAAATCCGGGTTCCGACCGGAACCGACGTCACCGGCTTGCAGGTCGATGTTTACAACCCCAATGGCTCGGTGCGCAGTTCGACGGATGTCGACAACGGAACGATGACCACCGTGGGCGGGTTCGACTATTACGTGATTTCGGCGCGCATCAACCGGTTTGGGGCGGTCTCACTTTCGGACAATGGTTCGGTCCTCAGCTTTGTATCCTTCGACTCGCAGGTAACTGCGACACAGGGGCCGGCCAGTGGCCAGACCTCGACCCAGATCGGCAGCAACGGCACGGACGATACCGCGTCTCTGTCATCGAAGGACGGGGTCAACTTTGTTGAAGATCCCAATCCCAGCCCCGGCGCCCCCTGTTTCGTTTCGGACACCCTGATCCTGACGGACCGTGGCGAAATCAGCGTTCAGGATATCCGCCCCGGTGACAAAGTGATGACGACCGAAGGCAGCGCGGCCACCGTGCGGCTTGTTCTATCCCGGTCCCTGCGCCAGGCCGATCTGTTGAAATCACCCGAACTGCGCCCAGTCCGCATTACGGCCGGCGCCCTGGGGCACGGCCTGCCCCGCCGAGACCTGACGGTTTCGCGACAGCACAGAATGCTGGTCCGATCGGACATCGCGCAGCGCATGTTCGACACAAGAGACGTTTTGGTCTCGGCCATCCGGTTGACAGACCTGCCGGGCGTTTACGTGGATTACGATGCGACGCAGGTGGTTTATCATCACGTTGTCTGTGACCGTCATGTGGTTCTTTTTGCCGAAGGCGCGCCAAGTGAAAGCCTGTTCACCGGCCCCGAAGCCCTCAAATCCCTTCCGCCCGAAGCGTTGCACGAGCTGTTGCAGATTTTTCCGGGTCTCGACTGCAATAAGGATATGGACCCTGCCTTTTATATCCCCAGCGGAAGGCGACAGAAAAAGCTGGTGGCCCGACATGTCCGGAACAGCAAGGCGATCATAGATGAGGCTCTGTTCTAGGCTCTAGATCCGAGGCCATCGACCAAAGCGAAAAAACCGATCCCGCCTACCACAGCAATGGATTGTTCAGCGCGGAAACGCATCGCGACGGGCCTTTCAGCGGTTTCAGGTCAAAACCGTCCAGCGCCTGTCCCAACCAGCCGTGCGGATGGCTGAGTTTCAGCGGTGGCTGGGCAGTATCCTCGGTGATCTGCACAAAACCCGTTTTGCAATAATAGGCCGGGTCGCCATAGGTCAGTGCCACGTCCACACCTGCGGCCCGCAAGCGATCCAGACCATAGGAAATCAGCGCTTGTCCAATACCTGTTTTTTGCCTGCCCGTCTGCACGGCCATCGGCGACAGGATGAACACGTTGCGCGTATCCTGCGAAAACGTCATCCGGGAAAAGATGGCACAGCCAAGCAGCTCGTGATCGTGTTGAGCCGTGCACACCAGGATATCTTCAGGCGGCGTGCTGTTGAGCAATTCACGTGCGAATGCACCTATTGCCGCCCCTTCCTCTGGCCCTTCCGATGCGGAAAAAACGTCTGCAAAAAGACGGATGATCTCTGACGGGTCACGGGTCAAACCGGTAGAAAAATCCATGGCTCCCTCATGAGTTGACGCTGCGCCCGGTCTTTGCCGGAACCGAACGATCCGGTTCCCAGGATCGCTTTAACGTTGATGTGAAGACAATCCCCAAAACCTGCAACCATGGCGGAATGCTGCCATTTCCTCCGGTTTTATGGCGTTTTCCGTAACAACAGACCAAACACCAACATAAACCGACAGGTAAATGCGCCATTCCCTCTTGACCTTGGACGGCGCAATGTCATGAACAGTGCCATGAGTACTGCACGTTTGACGATCAATCTTCAGGCGCTCGCCAGGAATTGGCGGGCGCTCGACGCGAAAACCGGGGTCGAAACCGGCGCCGTGGTCAAGGCCGATGCCTATGGGCTGGGTGCCGGGCCCGTCAGCGATACACTGGCCGAGGAAGGCGTTCGCAAGTTTTTTGTGGCGGCCGCAGAAGAAGGCGCCGCTGTCCGCAAGGCGGTCGGCCCCGGCCCGATGATCTTTGTCTTTTCCGGCCATATGGAGGGCGACACAGACCTTCTGCGCGCCAACGACCTGACCCCGCTGATCAATTCGGGCGAGCAGTATCAGCGCCATATGGAGGCCCTGCCCGACCATCCCTTTGGGATTCAGCTGGACAGTGGCATGAACCGGCTGGGTCTGGAACCCGCCGACTGGGCCGAACTGCGCCCAAGGGCTGAGGCCCTGAACCCAGCCGTTGTCATGTCTCATCTGGCCTGCTCGGACGAGCCGGACCATCCGATGAACCGGCATCAGCTGAAAACCTTCCGCGAGATGACCGACGGTATCGCCGCGCCGCGTTCTCTGGCTGCGACCGGCGGTTTGCTTTTGGGGCCCGAGTTCCATTTCGATTTCTGCCGCCCGGGCATCGGCCTGTATGGCGGCCTGCCCTTTGCGGATGCCAAACCCGTTGTCACCGTCGATCTGCCTGTCATTCAGGTGCGCAGATTGGCCGTGGGCGAAACCGTTGGTTACGGCAACAGTTGGGTGGCGCGCCGGCCGTCCCGTATCGCCACCGTCGCGGCCGGGTATGCGGACGGCCTGCATCGCGCCATCGGGGGCGGCATCGACGCCTTCGCAGGCAATCAGCCCTGCCCGGTTGTTGGCCGTATCTCGATGGACCTGATCACGGTGGACGTAACAGACCTGCCCAAAGACCCGGAACGCCTGCGTATCCTGAATGGCCATCAGACCGTCGATGACCTGGCCGAAGCTGCCGGGACAATTGGCTATGAAATCCTCACATCAATGGGCAATCGCTATTCGCGGGGCTATGTGGAATGAACCCGCTCACCGCGCTCGGAGGTCTGGGCCGCACAGTTCTTAGCCTGCTTGCGGCCTTTGGCCGGGTGGCATTGTTCGCGCTTGATGCGATTTCGCACATTCTGCGCCCCCCCTTCTATCCGCGCGAATTTGGCATGGCCCTGCTGAACATCGGCTGGCTGTCTCTGCCGGTCGTCGGCCTGACCGCGATTTTCACCGGCGGTGCGCTGGCGTTGCAGATCTACGCTGGCGGCGCGCGTTTCAACGCCGAAGCGGTGGTGCCCCAGATCGTCGCCATCGGCATGGTGCGAGAGCTCGGCCCGGTTCTGGTCGGCCTTATGATTGCTGCGCGCGTGACCTCATCCATCGCGGCCGAAATCGCCACGATGAAAGTGACCGAACAGATCGACGCGCTGGTCACGCTGTCCACGCATCCGATGAAATACCTCACCGTCCCGCGCGTTCTGGCCGCCCTGATCACGGTGCCGGCTTTGGTGGCAGTGGGTGACATCATCGGAATTGCCGGGGGTTACACCGTCGCCACGCAAAATCTGGGCTTCAACCCGGCCGCCTATCTGAAAAACACGATCGATTTCCTTGAAGCCCGCGACATCGTCTCGTCGCTGGTCAAAGGCGCGGCCTTTGGCCTGATCGCGGCCATCATGGGCTGTTACTACGGCATGAATTCCGGGCGTGGTGCACAGGGCGTGGGACGCGCCACCAAGGGTTCGGTCGAGGCCGCGGCGGTGCTGATCCTGGCCGCAAACTTCGTTCTCACAGGGGTATTCTTCTCGCTATGATCCGGATGGAGAACGTACATAAGGCCTTTGGCGACAACCACGTGCTGCAAGGCATGAACCTTGAGATCCCCAAGGGCACCTCGATGGTCATCATCGGCGGTTCGGGCACCGGAAAATCGGTCGCGTTGAAATGCATTCTGGGCCTGATCAAGCCCGACAGCGGCATGATCTATGTGGACGGCAAAGACGCCAGCAAAGGCGACCGAGATGCCTTTCTGGCACGGTTCGGGATGCTGTTTCAGGGCGCGGCCCTGTTTGATTCACTGACCGTCTGGCAGAACGTCGCCTTCCGCCTGCTGCGTGGTTCTCTGAAACGTCCAACCGAGGAAGCCCGCGAACTCGCCATCGACAAACTGCGCCGCGTAGGTCTGAAATCCGACGTGGCCGACCGCTTTCCGGCGGAACTGTCAGGCGGCATGCAAAAACGCGTGGGCCTTGCCCGCGCCATCGCCGCCGAGCCCGAAATCATCTTTTTCGACGAACCCACCACCGGCCTCGACCCGATCATGTCCGGCGTCATCAATGACCTGATCCGCGAAATCGTGACCGAGATGGGCGCCACCGCGATGACCATCACCCACGACATGAGCTCGGTCCGCGCGATTGCCGACAACGTTGCCATGCTGCACGGAGGGGTTATTCAATGGACCGGTCCGGTGGGCCAGATGGATGCCTCGGGTGATCCTTATGTGGAGCAGTTCATCAGCGGCAGTGCAGAGGGGCCGATTGAGGCGGTGCGTTAATCTTCGCTCTTTGCCAGCCACTTTGCCGAGCGTTCGATAACGTCCTGAGGAATAGCTTCGGCGCGCCTTGTCTGCAGGTTGAGCAAGACGCATTTGAAAACCGTCGAAAATGTCGTTTCACCGTCCATCACTCGAACTAATTTGTGGCTGAAAGTCATGGACTTCGTTCCTACTTTCAGGATTTCGCTTTCCATTTGGATCGCCTCGCCGGCACTCAATTCCGCAAGGAAATTGCTTTCTGCATAGACCACCGCAAAGGATAGCTTTCTTCCCGACCGCATGTCTTCGGACGTCAGCCCCAACTCTGCCTGCAATGCAAAAACGGAATCCGAACATGCCGCAAAATACTTGGACACGTTCATATGCCCCAGAAAATCACAGTCCGATGGATCGACAATTGACTTGAAGGCCACAAAACCCGACATCATTCCTCCCCGTCTAAAAATAACTCAGTGGCGAGTGCTGGTTTAAGGTAACCATATCAAATCATCGCCGCAAATTTCGAAATCTTACCTAGACGCCCAGTCATGCCCCTCCGCCTCGCCACCCTCTCCCTCCTGATCCTTTACCCCATCGCGTGGTTCGCCCCGCTGATGCGCGCGGGGTTTCTGCCGATCTTCGGCCTCAGCGAAATCAGTGTCATCACCGGGCTGAAATCCTTGTGGAAATCCGACGTCTTCCTTGCGCTGATCGTCACCATCTTCGCCCTCTTCGCGCCCTACATCAAAACCATCGGCACCGCGCTGATCCAATGGAACCTGTTGGATGCCCGCGTCCAACCTGCGCTCAACATCCTCGGCAAGCTGGCCATGGCCGACATTTTCCTGATCGCGCTTTACATCACTTTGGCCAAGGGCATCTCATACGCCACCGTTGAGACCGCATGGGGTCTCTACCTGTTCACGGCCTGCATTTTGGCGTCGATCGTGCTTGGCCATATTACAGAGATGACATCCACTTCACGAAAAGCTCAGACCTAATTGAATGAAAACACAAATCTAAGTATCATCTTTATATTTCGAGCAGCAGTGTTTTGTAGTTTTCGGGTCCGCAGCGGATCGTACGCAATCGTTTGACTACCTTCCGCTTTGGCCCGGTGTGTACCGGTTTGAGAAGGAGTTCGACGATCATGGCCGCCCTCCACAGTATTACATTGCAATTTCAGAATGCCTTTTTAAGACTGACTTTTTTCCTGATCTGTTTGGCGGCCTTGTCAGCCGTTTCAGCCACACTGTTATCCGCTTTTGGCGTATTGCCTTGGCTCTCGATGCAGGCCGGATTTGGCGAGGCGCCGGCAAAGGATGCCGGCATGTTAATCCAGATTGGCCTGACAGCGCTGATTCTCATGCTGGCGTTTTACCTGCCGGCAAATGCCCGAATGATGGCGCTGGAAAACAACCACCGCAATTTTGCCCTCAATATGCATGACATCGCGGACGCGTATCAAATGGCACATGCCGCCGATCGCGGCGGGCTGTTCATGATGTCGTCCGAGTTTGACGCCGTCAAGGAACGTATGGGGTTTCTGCGCCAGCACCCCGACCTGCAATCGCTCGAGCCCGAGATCCTGGAACTGGCCGCGCAGATGAGCCAGATCAGTCAGGAACTGGCCCGGACCTATGGCGATGCGCAGGTCGAACGCGCGCGGATGTTCCTGCAACAGCGACAGGAAGAGATCGAACTGTTTCAACAACGTCTGGAAGAGGCGCAGGTCATCCAGAACGAATTGCGTCAATGGACGCGGGATGTGGAAATGGAAGAGACGATCGCCAGGTCGCAACTTACCCGCCTGCGGGATGAGTTGTTCGAGCTTCTGCCCGAATTGTCGACCCAACTGCACACACCGCGCAACATCGGCTCCTCAAAGGCGTCCAGCGTGGTTGCATTGTCGCCCCTTCGACCGGCGGAATAGGCGCGCCAGCGCCCGCTTCGGGCGATGGCCCAACCGGGCCTGAGGCCGCAGCGCGCCATCGGCGGTGAGGAAAGCCCGCAAGGGCTTGAAGAACCGCCCAAGCTCGGGCACCAAGTGCGTCATGGCAAAGACGACATCCTTCTCCTGCTCGGCCTGCGGTGCGACGCATACACGATGGTCCGGACGCTGCGACGGTTGCGGCGAATGGAACACCATTGTTCAGGACGCGCCCATATCGACTGGCCCGGCCAGAAAATCCCTCGGCGGCAAACGCGGCCAGTCCATCGCACTCACGGATTTGTCCACCGAGGAAACACCGCCGCCCCGCACCCTCTGCGGGGTCGAGGAGCTGGACCGCGTCTTGGGCGGCGGGCTGGTCCCGGCCTCCGCCCTTTTGGTGGGCGGAGACCCCGGCATCGGGAAATCCACCCTGCTGCTGCAAGCCGCAGCGCGTTTCGCGCGTGCGGGCGTGAAGACCATCTATGTCTCGGGCGAAGAAGCCAGCGCACAGGTTCGTATGCGCGCACGCCGTCTTGGGCTTGAGGACGCCCCCGTTCAACTCGCCGCCGAAACCAACCTGCGCGATATCCTCACGACGCTGGAAGCCGAAAAACCGGGCCTGGCCATCATCGATTCGATTCAGACGATGTGGGCAGACAATGTCGACAGCGCACCCGGTTCCGTATCACAAGTCCGGGCCGCAGCCCATGAACTGACCACGTTTGCGAAACGGCACGGTGTTTCGATCATCATGGTTGGCCACGTCACCAAGGAAGGCCAGATCGCGGGCCCTCGTGTGGTCGAGCACATGGTTGATACCGTCCTTTATTTCGAGGGCGAGCGCGGCCACCAGTTCCGCATCCTGCGCGCGGTCAAGAACCGCTTTGGGCCAGCGGACGAAATCGGCGTGTTCGAGATGACCGGCAAGGGTCTGGCGCAAGTGACCAACCCCTCGGCCCTGTTCCTGTCCGAACGTGGCACGCCAAGCCCCGGCTCTGCTGTTTTTGCTGGCATTGAAGGCACTCGTCCCGTGCTGGTCGAATTGCAGGCTCTGGTCGCACCCTCGCCCCATTCACAGCCCCGCCGCACCGTTGTTGGTTGGGACAGCGGGCGGTTGGCGATGATCCTTGCGGTGCTCGAGGCCCGCTGCGGCATTCCTTTTGCCGGGCTCGACGTCTATCTCAACGTTGCCGGAGGTCTGAAGGTCAGCGAACCCGCCGCCGATCTGGCTGTGGCCGCCGCCCTTCTGAGTGCCCGCGAAGACACAGCATTGCCCGCCGACACGGTCGTATTCGGAGAAATCTCGCTGTCCGGCGCACTTAGACCGGCCCCACAGACCGAAAACAGGTTGAAAGAAGCGCAAAAACTTGGTTTCACGGCGGCAATTGCTCCGGCTGGTGGTAAAACCGGCACTGTGGCAGGTCTGACACTCACCCGACCCTCTGATTTGGTGGGGTTTGTTGGCGAAACCTTCGGAGCAGGTTAAAGTCGCGCCTTAAGGGGCAGAAAAAGAACAGGCGAGGGCCATGGAAGGTTTTACAATAATTGACGGGGTCGTCGCCCTGATCATCGTGCTGTCGGGCTTGCTGGCCTACTCACGTGGCTTCATGCGCGAAGTTCTGGCCATTGCAGGCTGGGTCGCGGCGGCCGTTCTGGCATTCATCTTTGCCCCACAGGCTGTACCGCTGGTCAAAGAAATCCCGGTGGTTGGGGATTTCCTGCGCGACAGCTGTGAACTTTCGGTGATCACCGGCTTTGCAGCCGTCTTTGCCTTGGCTTTGATTGTGGTCAGCATCTTCACACCGCTGTTTTCATCGCTGGTGCAGCGCTCGGCTTTGGGTGGCCTGGATCAGGCGCTGGGGCTGTTCTTCGGCATCGCGCGCGGTATTCTGCTGGTTGCAATCGCCTTCTTTGTCTATGACACGGTCATGACCGGCCAGTCCTATACAATCGTGGACGAAAGCCGCTCGGCCAAGGTGTTCGAGCAGTTCAGCAGCCAGATTGAAGAGCAAAACCCCGAAGCCGCTCTGGGTTGGGTGACTGCACAATACGAGGAACTGGTTGCCAGCTGCACGGCAGGAAACGAACAACCCGAAACCACGGCACCAGCTGACGGGTAAACTCAGGGTGCATTGCGTGATGAAAGCCCGGCACTGTCCGGGCTTTTTCTATTCAAATATAACCTTCCCCGCCACAAATCGTGCAGCGGATCGTTTTCAGCCCGAAACACCCGTCGCACCGGCTGGAGATCGGTTTTCCAAGAATATCCCGGCTTTTGACAACTTCGCCCGCCCCGTTGCAGATCTGACAGGGCGCCCGGCCCATTCCCCGGCACCTGTGGCACCGTTGTTTGATCCGCTCCTGCTTCTTTTGAGGTTTATGTTGCCACATTCCGGCCCTTTGCGTGCTTCACCCATCCTGATTTGCACATATTAATTGGCATGACAGCACATATGATTGCACATGTCATCTCCTTCGTGAACTTGCCCCGATCTGCGAAATCCTGACCTGCGGCAATAGGTGAGTGTGATCCTTTGATGACAGCCACGCCATTAGGCATTATGTGGAGGCCAACCCGCCACGGAATCGGAGCCACCGATCTTGTTCTTTCTGTTCGAATGCGCGCTGGTCGTTGTGATGGTCGCCCTATTGGCGTCGTTGTCGCCTGCCACCAAACTGACAGCACGCGCCTTGCAGAGGATCCGAAGCCGAACGGCGGTCAACCCTCAGGTCAAATCGTCATAGAAGTTGGAGCCCCGTAAATGTGTGGGATTTTGGGAATCGCAAGCCGGACACATGATGTGTTTGCCGAAATCTATGACGGGCTGCTGATGTTGCAGCACCGGGGTCAGGATGCCTCAGGGATCGTGACCTATAACGGCGAATTCTTCCGCGAAAAGAAGGCCAACGGACTGGTCAAGGATGTGTTCAACGCCCAGGATGCAGAAACCCTGTTGGGTCGTGTGGGCATGGGGCATGTGCGCTATCCGACGGCGGGGTCCCTCAGCGCGGCCGAAGCGCAACCCTTTTTCGTGAACGCCCCTTACGGCATCTATCTGGTTCACAACGGCAACATCACCAACACCGCTGAGCAGCGCGAAAAGGTTACCGGCAAATACAGCCGGCACCTGCGCACCACGTCAGACTCTGAAATCCTTCTGAACGTCCTGGCCGACAAAGTGGCGGACGCGATCAAGGTGAATGGCAACGGCGAACCCATCCGCAATCTGTTTGCCGGTGTGAAGATGACGATGGAACGCGTTCAGGGCGCCTATTCCGTGATCTGTCTGGTCGCGGGTGTCGGTATGCTGGCCTTCCGCGATCCGTTTGGCATTCGCCCACTTTCGGTCGCCAAACGCGAAGTGGACGGAGACGGTGATGATTATGCCTTTGCCTCGGAAGACGTGGCCTTTGGCATCAACGGCTTTGAAAAGCTGCGTGATCTTCGCCCGGGTGAGGCGATCCTGATCGATCTGGACGGCAACATGCACGAGTATCAGGCGGTCGAAGGCAAGCTGACGCCCTGCATATTCGAGTATGTCTACCTAGCGCGCCCGGATTCTTTGCTGGACGGCGTTTCGGTTTACAAAACGCAGATGCGCATGGGCCAGACGCTGGCGAAACAGATTCAAGACTCGGGGTTGGAAATCGATCGGATCATACCGGTGCCCGACAGCGCCCGCCCCGTGGCCCTGGAAGCCGCAAAGATCACCGGCATCCCCTATCGCGAAGGGCTGGTGAAAAACCGCTATGTCGGGCGTACGTTCATCATGCCGGGTCAGGCGGAACGGCAGAAATCCGTCCGCCGCAAGCTGAATGCCGTGCCGCTGGAATTCGACGGCCACAGTGTTCTGCTGATCGACGATTCCATAGTACGGGGCAACACCATCAAGAAGATCGTTCAGATGTGCCGCGATGCCGGGGCCAAGAAGGTCTATGTCGCCAGCGCCTCGCCGCCGGTGAAATACCCCAATGTCTACGGTATAGACATGCCTACCAAGGCCGAGCTGATCGCGAACGGCAAGGAAGTCGAAGAGATCCGCGAAGAACTGGGTGCCGACGCCCTGTTCTATCAGCACTTGGAAGATCTGATCTGGGCCGCCAAAGAGGGCAATCCCGAGATCGAAGCCTTCGACTGTTCCTGTTTTGACGGCAAATACATCACGGGCAGCGTCAGCGAAGACTATCTGGATAATCTGGAACACAGCAGCCGTGTCAGCCAGAAGCGCGCCGACATGCAGGTTCCGGGCGGGTCCTGGAACGCGGCGAAACTGGCCTCGGGCTGAGCGGACGAAACGGGACTGACACGGTCGGTTTTCCGTTCTGAAAAGCGAATCAAAACGGCGGATCATCCCGGCCAGCCGATAGCAGTCGACCGGCCTGATTGCTGTCATGGGATGTGGATGAGTGGAAACTTGCCACAACCAGTCGGCGAATTCCACGCAATCACAAGGGCTTTTTTCAAGGGCGCCAAATCGTGATGACACCTGTCCGTGCAGCGCTTTTGTTCGCTTGAGCGTTTTGCTATCTGGCCGCGACCACTCACTCAAAAAGGGGTCCGGGCCACGCCCCGGACCGCGGATCATGTCAAACGCCAAAGTCCAAAGCGCGGCCACACAGCGGGGCGCGCTGAAGAAGAATTCCGTCTCGGTTCTGGGCGTATTCGGGCCGAAAGCGGATATGCGCGCCCTGATGCGACTGTCATCAGGCCGCGTGAAAGAAGTAAAACCCGGAAGCCGCGTTGCCTCGGGCACAGTTGTCGCGATTGATGAGCATGGCATAATGCTGCGACAAAGCGGCCAGACCAGACGTATCGCCATCCCCGGCGGCTGATCACATCTTGACGCCCCGCGCGCGGGGGTTCAAACCGCAGGCATGACCGATACGACCAAAATCGCCCTGATAACCGGGGCCTCGCGCGGGCTGGGCGCTGCCCTGGCCGAAGCGCTGGCGCCCGAATACCACATCGTCGCCGTCGCCCGGACCACTGGCGGGCTGGAAGAACTGGATGATCGCATCAAGGCCAAGGGTGGCTCTGCCACGCTGGCACCGATGGACATCACTGATCCGAACGCGATGGCAACCCTGTGCCGCGGGATCCATGACCGTTGGGGCAAGGTGGATTTGTGGCTGCATACGGCCATTCACACCTCGGCGCTGACGCCGGTACATTTCGTTGACCCCAAGGAATGGACCAAGGCAGCCAACACGAATGCAAACGCAACCTCGGTTCTGATCCCATATGTCTCGCCGCTGCTGGGTGAAAACGGCCACGCGGTATTCTTCGATGACCCGAAAGCCGGACAGAAGTTCTATGGCATCTATGGGGCCACCAAGGCCGCGCAAATGGCGCTGGCCCGCAGTTGGGCGGCCGAGACCGAACGAACCGGTCCGCGCGTTTCGATCGTGGAACCAGCACCGATGCCGACCGCCGTGCGTGCCCGGTTCCACCCGGGCGAAGATCGCGATGCACTGACGAGCACGGCTGATGAGGCCGCCCGGATACTGGCGCTGCTTTAGGAAATGGCCCTGACGGGCCATGCCTCCGGCGGGGATGTTTTTGGCCAGATGAAGCTGGAATCAGGCGATATGAACGCCGTTGCGCCCGGCCAGATCGACGAAGAACTGCCACGCGACACGGCCTGAACGCGATCCGCGCGTGGCCTGCCATTCAATTGCTTCGGCGCGCAGGATTTCGGCATCGACCGAAACGCCATAGGCGGCACAATAGCGGTCGATCATGGCAAGATATTCGTCTTGATCGCAGGGGTGGAATCCCAGCCACAGACCGAAGCGGTCGGACAGTGATACCTTTTCCTCGACCGCCTCTGACGGGTTGATGGCGCTGGAACGTTCGTTTTCAATCATGTCCCGCGGCATCAGGTGACGGCGGTTCGAGGTCGCGTAGAACACCACGTTTTCCGGGCGACCTTCGATACCGCCATCCAGAACGGCCTTGAGCGATTTGTAATGCTGGTCATCGTGACTGAACGAGAGGTCGTCGCAAAACAGGATGAACCGATAAGGCGCCGCGCGCAGGTGGTTCAGCAAACGCGCGACCGAGCCCATATCCTCGCGCTGTAGCTCCACAAGCTTCAGGTCAGGATGATCTGCGCTCAGTGTGCCGTGGACAGCCTTTACAAGGCTGGATTTGCCCATCCCACGCGCGCCCCATAAAAGTGCATTGTTTGCCTTGTAGCCGGCCGCGAAGCGGCGGGTGTTGTCAAGTAACGTGTCGCGCGACCGATTGATGCCGACCAGCAGATCCAGATCGACGCGATTGACCTGTTCAACCGGCTCCAAGCGTTCCGGTTCCACATGCCAGACAAAGGCCGGGGCCGCATTGAAATCCGGTGTGGCCAAAGGCGCCGGCGCCATGCGCTCCAACGCGGCAGCAATACGGTTCAGGGCTTGGTCGTCCATCGGCTCCTCCGGTCAGATACGGATCGGTTCAAAGCATGTTCTGATTGGCGCAACAAGGCCCGCGAACGAGAAAGGCGCGCCCGAACGGGGCGCGCCTCGGCTGTTGTTTCAGCAGTTTACTTGTCGTCTTCGAATTCCCGCATCAGATCTTCGTCTGCTTCGGCTTCTTCATCGTCATAGTAGCCGTCGGCACGCAACTGCTCTTCCCGTTTCCTTTCAACCCGGGCCACCAGGAAGATCGAGATCTCGTAGAGGCCATAGACCACAACAAAGAGAATAATCTGCGTGATCACGTCCGGAGGCGTCACGATCGCCGCCAGCACCAGAATGCCAACCACCGCATATTTGCGCATGGCCCCCAGACCTTCGGCGCTGACCAGCCCTGCCTTGCCCATCAGGGTCAGAAGAACCGGCAATTGGAAGCACAGCCCAAAGGCCACGATGAACTTGATCGTCAGGTTCAGGTATTCCTGCGCCGAGCCCTGAAACACCACGCTCAGCGGCGCTGTAGTTACTCCATCGGCCACGGCTTCACCTTCAGCCCCGAACTGCTGGAACCCAAGGAAGAAGTCATAGGCCAACGGCGTGACGACGTAGAAAGCAAAGCTTGCGCCCAGAAGGAACATGAAGGGCGAGGCTAGCATGAAAGGCAGAAACGCATTCTTTTCCGACTTGTAGAGGCCCGGAGCCACAAAGCGCCACATCTGCATCCCGATATAGGGAAACGCCAGAATGAACCCGCCAAGCAGCGAGACCTTGATCGCGACAAAGAACCCTTCCTGTGGCGATATGAAGATCAGGCCGCAATCCTGTCCACGCTCATTCAGAACCTCACACAGGGGATTGGTCAGAAAGTTAAAGAGCGGCGTGGCCACCGTAAAGCAGATGATCATCCCGACCAGAAAGGCCACGACGCAGTGGATCAACCGCGTGCGCAGCTCGGCCAGATGCTCGATCAATGGGGCCGAGGTATCTTCGATCTCGTCGGTCTTGGTCATGTTTCGCCTTCAGTCTTCAGCGCCGCTTCGGCTTCTTCTGCCTTTGCCAGGGCCTCGGCAGCTTCCTTGGCTTTGCGCTCGGCGGCAGCGCGGGCCGTTGAGGCCTGAATTTTCTTGGCCTGTTCGGCTCGCTCGGCTGCCAGTTTACCGGTTTCGCTGTCAGGATCGAACTTGGTGGGATCCATGCTTTTCGCCATATCCTGCGCGGCTTGTTTCACGCCATCCATGGCCGAGCCAACCGGGTTCGCGGCGGCGTTGAGACCTTTCTTGATCTCGTTCACACCGGCCTGATCGGCCGCCTCGTTCATGGCGCTGCTGAATTCGCGTGCCATGCCACGGGCCTTGCCGACAAATCGCCCCACATTGCGGAACAAAACCGGCAGGTCCTTCGGCCCGACGACGATCAGGGCGACAATGCCGATGACCAAAAGTTCGGTCCAGCCCAAGTCAAACATCCGCGCTTACGCCTTGTCTTTCTCGGTTTCAGGCGTGACGTCCTTGGCCAGTTCCGACGCGTCCTGTTCCAGTTCTTCCGAACCGTCTTTGACGCCCTTCTTGAACGCGGTGATGCCTTTGCCGACTTCGCCCATCAGCGAGCTGATCTTGCCGCGGCCAAACAGAACCAGAACCACGACGGCGATCAGCAGAAGACCGGGAAGGCCGATATTGTTGAGCATGTCTCTTCTCCTTTTTCATCGACGCATATGCGCGCCGGGAATATGAACTGGGACCGTGTTTACGCCTCCAGGCCCTGTCCCAAAAGGGATACGGCACAGATTGAGGGCGAAAATTGACCTCATCTGCAAAAAACTAAGGGCTCGCGTTTTCCAACTGACAGGTTTATGTCAGTTGAACGTCGTTAAGAGGACGGTATCGAAACCTGGTCAACGGAGACTCACATGACCCATGTTGCTGAAATCGTCACCTTCACTCTTGCCAACGGCACCACCCCTGAAGAGTTCGTAAAGCTCAGCAAGGCATCCGAAGCCTTTGTTCGCAGCACGCCCGGCTTTGCCCATCGGCAGCTCAGCCAGGGCGCAGACGGCCGCTGGACCGACTATGTCGTCTGGACGGACATGAAGGCCGCGCAGGACGCTGCGGCGCAGTTCCCGCAACAGGAATGTGCAGCAAGCATGATGGCGGCCATCAACCCTGAAAGCGTTCAGATGCGCCATGAGGCCGTATTGTGGAACATGACTGCCTAGGCGCGGTCCGGACGGCGTGTCATGCGCCGAACTGACCGCCTGTTCGATATCATCCAGATCCTGCGCGACGGCAAACTGCACCGCGCGCAGGACATCGCGGACCGGCTGGAAGTGTCGGTCCGTACCATCTATCGCGACATGGACACGCTGGTCGCCTCGGGTGTTCCGGTCGAAGGAGAGCGCGGCGTGGGTTACATGGTGCGCGAGCAGATCACCCTGCCGCCGCTGAATCTGACCCCGGCCGAGCTTGAGGCCCTGAACCTCGGCATGGCGATCGTGGCCGAGGCCGCAGATCCAGACCTGAAAGCCGCCGCGAACTCTCTGGCAGACAAGATCGATGCCGTTCTGCCCACACAGGTTGTGGCCGAAGCCGATAGCTGGAAATTCGCGGTCTACCCTTTTGCAGATGCAGCCCGCGGGCTTGCACATATGGCTCCGATCCGCGCGGCCATCAAATCACGCCAAAAGCTTCGGCTGTCCTACCGCCGCATTGACGGCGTTCTGACTGAACGCACAATCCGTCCGCTTCACATGGAGTACTGGGGCCGCGTCTGGACGCTCACAGCATGGTGCGAACTGCGCAACGGCTTCCGCGTCTTCCGCATCGACCTGATCGAATCCGTCTCGCCGCTGCCAGAGATCTTCGCAGACGAGCCCGGCAAACGCCTGAGCGACTACGACCCAAACGATTGACACACTTCATCTTTTCAAAAAATACTCCCGCCGGGGGCATGGCCCGAAACGGGCCATACACCCTCATTTCAGGTAGGGGTCCGGATCCACCGATTCAAACCCTTTGCGCACCTCGAAATGCACATAGGCATCGTCACCGCCCCTCAACTGCGCCAGCTTTTGTCCACGGCGCACACGATCCCCTTTCTTGACGGTGATGTCATCAACATTGGCATAGACCGTCAGAAGATCGTTTTTGTGTTTGACCACGATGATCGGAACCTGATCCGCGTCCGCGGTGATTGCCGCTACGGTTCCCGCCTCAGCCGCAGTGACGGCTGTGCCGGGGGCCGCAGCGATGTCGATACCTTCGTTCTTGCCCTTTTTGTAGCCGCGGATGATGGTGCCGCTGACCGGCAGGGACAGGGCCGTAGATCGCGTGTTTGTCGGGGCTTCGGCAGTCACATCAGGGGCTTCAGCGCGCGGCGCGACCTTTTCGTCGGGCAAGGGCTGCGTGGCACTTGGAGGCGTCGGCGTCGGCGACCCCTGCCCCGGCTCCGTTACCTCGGTGGCCGCAACCGGTGCCGCTGCAGCAGCGCTTTGACGTGGCGCGGACTGGTTCTTGACCGGGATCAACAGAAACTGACCTTCACGCACGGTGAAGTCGGACCCCAGGCCGTTCCATTCCGCCAGCGATTCCACCGGCACCTGATAGAGGCGCGAAATCGTGTAAGCCGTTTCGCCGCGCTTGACCTTGTGGCGGACAGGTTCCGGCCCGCTTGCGACGGGCGCCGGGGCTGGCTTGGCAGGCTCCAGCGTCGTTGTCCGGACGCCCCCCGTTTCAGGGGCCTGATCAATGGCGGCTCCGGCAACTGATGCGATATCTACGCCACTGCCTGCACCTACCGAACGCGGCAAGGCGAGAACTTCGCCCTCTCGCAGGGTGTCGGTTGTCTGAAGGCCGTTGAACCGAGACAGCTCACCCTCGGGCAGGCCGACACGCGCGGCCACATCGCGCACCGTGTCGCCCCGTCGGGCCACGACAACCTGGTAGTTCGGATAGGTTATCACCCCCCGGCTGTCGGGCGACGGGCGCGACGTTGTTGCCGACTGCACTGCATCAGTGGTCGAAAATCCGCCGACCTGACCGCGCAGGTCGTAATCCAGTGGCCCCTCACACCCGGCCAGAATGGCCAGAGCGGCCACTCCGGTCGCGCAGCGACGCATAGCTGATTTGGATACTGCACTCATAATTCTGTCCTCAACGCCTGCCCCTGTTGTCCGGGGTTTCGACGACCAATTTATCAAGCCTGTTACGCATCGTCCTTGCCAAGCCCCTCAAGCAGAGGCACGAAACGGACCGACGTCAATTCTTCATAGTCCAGACCGGCCTCAGTGCGCGTTACTTTGATCAACTGCTGCACCGTGTCCGACTGACCCACGGGTAAAACCATAATACCCCCGATTTTCAGCTGCGCCAAGAGCGGTCCCGGAGGGTCTTCGGCCGCGGCCGTCACGATGATCCGATCAAACGGAGCCTGTTCCGGCAAGCCAAAGGATCCATCCGACAACATGGCCGTGATATTCGTAAGCCCCAAATCGGCAAAAAGCTTCCCTGTCTCGCTGACCAGCCGCCGATGGCGTTCGACCGTATAGACCCTGCGCGCCAGTTTCGACAGAATTGCGGCCTGGTAACCTGACCCGGTTCCGATCTCGAGCACGGTATCGCGCGGCCGAACGTCCAGCGCCTGCGTCATGAGACCAACGACCGACGGCTGACTGATCGTCTGACCGCAGGAGATCGGCAATGGCATGTCCTCGTAAGCGCGATCTGCGAACAGGCCGGTGACAAAGCGGCCCCGATCAACCTGTTCCATTGCCTCCAGAACGCGCGCATCCGTGACCCCCCGTTTGCGCAGGGCAAACAGGAACTGCATCACGGTTTCCGGGTCCAGTCCGCTCATTCGACCGCCTTCAATGCCTCCAGCATGTCATATGCGGTCAAGTCGGCGCGCATCGGTGTGACCGAGATATAGCCTTCCAGATTGACCGCAGCATCCGTTCCCGGCGCTGTCGGGTTATGCTGATAGCCACCCTTGATCCACAGGAACCGCCGCCCCGAGGGCGAGCTGTGCGGTTCGACCGAAAAATGCGTGTCGCGCCGGAAACCCTGCGCGGCGACGCGCGTACCGCGCACCTCATCTGCCGGAACAGGTGGAAAATTCACGTTGTAAAACAGGCGGTAATCACCCTGCTCCGCCGGATTTGCATCCAGAATGCGCCGGACCAGATCGGCCCCGAACCGAGCGGCAGCTTCGAACGGGTCGTCCAACCCCAGATTTCGCGGGCCGAAATACTGTGACAAGGCAATCGCTAGAATACCTTGCAGGGCCGCTTCCATCGCGCCGCCAATAGTGCCCGAATAAAGCGTGTTCTCGGCCGAGTTGTTGCCCCGGTTCACGCCGGACAGGACCAGATCCGGTGGGCAGTCCGACATCACGTCATGCAACCCCGCCAATACGCAATCCGCGGGCGACCCTTCCGCCGCATAACGCCGTTCGCTCAGCTTGGCGATCATTGTGGGGTGGGTGTAACTGATGCAATGCCCGACGCCGGATTGCTCGAAGGCAGGTGCGACAACCCAAACCTCGCCATCAGGCCCTGCCAGTTCGGCAGCGATCGCCTCCAGCGTGATCAAGCCCGGAGCGTTGATCCCGTCGTCATTGGTCAGAAGAATACGCATGTGCCCGATTTACCCCCGCGTTTGGCCCTTGATAGACCCAGCCCCGCGATGCGGCAAGCGACGCGACCCTGCAATCTGAGGCTTTCGCGCACCACTTGCACGGAAATCGCGAGGTTAACTCTGCGCCTCGGGGAAAACGAAACATTTGTCACGGCGAATGGTCAGCCACATGACACGGCCCGGATTGGGCACAAAGACATTGGGGACCGTCGCCCTGAGGATCGAGCCGTCGTAGTCCATGCGAAACTCGACCAGGCTTTCGTTTCCCAGAAAACGCGCACGCTCGACCACGCCCCGCGCGGCAACGCCATCGGTCGCGGTCGGCAGCGGGCCCTTGCCGTTGCGATCGAAATCCAGTTTGACATGCTGGGGGCGAAATACGATTTCGACATCCGTTCCATCCGGAATACCCGGCGCCAGAAACTGGCCGAACGGCGTGTCTGCCAGCGCTCCGTTCACCTGCGCCCGCAACACGTTGACATCACTGAAAAAGGCCACGGCCGCCTTGTCCGCCGGCCGGGTATAGACATTGTATGGCGCGCCCTGCTGGACGATCTTGCCGCGCCGCATCAGCGCGATCTCATCCGCCATCCGCATCGCCTCTTCCGGTTCATGTGTAACCAGCAGAACGGCCGCATCCTCTTCCTTGAGAATGGACAGCGTCTCATCCCGAATACCGTCGCGCAGACGGTTGTCGAGGCCCGAAAAGGGCTCGTCCATCAGCATGATCCGGGGCCGTGGCGCCAAAGCGCGGGCCAGGGCCACACGTTGTTGCTCGCCGCCCGACAACTGATGTGGGAACCCGTCGATGAACCGCATCAGGTCCACTTTGCGCAAAAGCTCTTCGACCCGGGCTCGTTTCTCGTCCTTGCTGCCTTTCAGGCCAAAGGCCACGTTGTTGGCCACGCTCAGATGCGGAAACAGCGCAAAGTCCTGAAACATCAACCCGATCTCGCGCCGTTCCGGGGGCACCCGAAACACGGTGTCGCAGATCAGTTTGCCATCGACGTAGATCTCGCCCGAGTCCTGCATCTCGACCCCGGCGATCATGCGCAGGGTGGTGGATTTCCCGCAGCCAGACGGCCCCAACAAACAGGTCACCTTGCCGGCCTGCACGGTCAATGACACGTCATCCACAACGACCCGCCCTTCGAACCGGCGAACAATGTTGCGAATTTCCAGACGCGGAGGAGTTGCGTTACCTGTCACCGATGGACCCCATTGCCTTTCCCGATCAAATCCATCGGGCTTGGGCGGGGATAGCAACCCCGCCCTTCAGGTGCAAGAGATCAGCAGCAACCGCCAGATGATGCGTTTTCACCTGTTGCCTCGAACGGGCTTTCGCCGCCGCAGCCTTCAAAAATGCCGAAATGGGTGGAAAAATCACCGATAAAGTCGAAATGGCGGGCAAACCGCGTGTCCCGCAGCATCATCCAGGTATTGCCGCAGACCGGAAAGACCTTGCCGGTTTCGATGACATGGTGATCGTCCAGTACAAACGCATGCGGCGCGGTGGGAACAGTGCCTTTGTAGATCACCGCCTGGCCGTAATCCTCGCAGGCCGGTTCCAGCGCCGGCAGCTTGAACAGACGGTAGGTCGCCGACAGGAATCTGAGCGGGGCAACACGTTCTTCCAGCGCAGGATTCTCGATGGTCAGCGCGCGGTGCGTCACCCGGCGCGGATCACCGAAACCTGCCTTGCGCGCCATCGACAGGAAATCATTCCAGTACAATGCACCCGACAGGCATTCGCCATACAGAACCTCATCCTCGGCCATCGCCTGCGGGACACGGCGGTCGGCATAGACGTCCGAGAAATACATCTCTCCGCCTTCTTTCAGCAACCGATGCGCGCCGCGCAGCACGGCATCCTTGTCGGTCGCCAGGTTAATGACGCAGTTCGAGACGATGATGTCGAACGATCCGGGTTCCAGATCCAGTTCCTCCAGCTTCTCGATATAGCCGTGATGGACTTCAACGTTGCTTTTGGCGTGCCCAAACGCCTTGGCGTGATATTCCTGATGCGCGCGGGCAACGTCCAGTTGTTCGGGTGTCATGTCCACACCGACGACCCGGCCTTTTTCCCCAACCATGGCAGACAGCGCATAGACGTCGCGCCCCGCCCCACAGCCAAGATCCAGAATCGACATGCCCTCGAGATCCTGAGGCGCGATCAGACCGCACCCGTAATATCGGGTCAGCACATCGTCATGAATTCTGGACAGAATCCGCTTGAGATGATCCGGCATGTCGTCAGGCGTACAACAGGCGTTGGTCTGCAAGTCCGCACTGCTTTGCAGGACTTCACCATAATAATTCCGTACCGAATCGTGTTTCATCGCTGCTTCCCCGTCATGCTTGCCTGTACGCAGCTAGTGCAATGGCCTTGCATTCGCAATCTGGCCACGGTCGTTCTGACGAAAGCGTGAGTGTTCCTGCGCCCAACTACTCCAGCAACTCAAAGTCCACACCGGCACGGATAACGCCGTTCACCTGAACCTCAAGCCGATGCGCGCCGGGGATTAGCCTGAAGGTAGAGGCATCACCCTTCAGCCTGTGACGCTTGGCCAACGTGAGCCTGCCGTTGTTCAAAGCCGCCTGTTTCAGCTTGTACACCTTAGGTGATGTTTTTCCCGCAGGGCGCTGAAAAAAAATAATATAATCCACCAGAACCGGTTGTTTCCCTACCCCGGTCAGATCAACGGAAAACTCCAGCGCTTCGCCGATACGGGCCTCGGAACTCAGATCAATTGTCACGGCGATATCCGCATCTGGGTCATATCCCAGCATCTTCATCGCCTCTGGGTGCCCGGCCTTGACTAAACCGCGCAACGTATGAGAGGTCATCCACTCCAGCTCTGCCGCGGTCTGTCGCGCCTCGGTGCGCCACTTGTCCAGACGCCCAAGCACCAGGCCCGGGTCTTTCTTGGCAATATCATTCAAATGGTTGGCCACCGACCGCGTGACATACCGGGTCGGATCGCCGTGCAACCTGTCCAACAGCGGCAACGGGTCCGTCAGACCCAGACCGATGCCCTGCCCCCATGGCAGACGGGGCCGCGTTCCCTCGCTGACCAATCGGCGCACGTGATAGCTGCCGTGGGTGCACCAGTCCTGCATCCGCCCAAGCACCTTGTCCGGGGCATGGTTCAGAAAAGGCCGAATGGCCCATTCCATCGAAAACCGCTGCGTCAGCTCCTCCAACACATCCAGAGACAGATCAACGTGATCCAGCCCGATGGCCACGACCCATTCACCCAGCGGCGCGAAAATGAAATCGCCGAAATCATCATCCGATCTGGCAGGGTCCAGCGGAGGCGGCAAAGACCGCAAAATCACCGGGGCGACTGTCGGCAAGTCGCCCGGCACGGCCTGTTGCAGGCATGTCGCGATCCAGCTCATACGCTGCTTCAGTTCCAGTTCAGGCAGACGTGACATGACCTGTGCCTGAAACGCAGAGGCGTCGAAACCCAGTTCAGCATCCAAGAACAAGTTGCTGAGAAAGCGGACTTTCTCAGCGTTGAACAACTGATCTTTCAACGAAAACCCCTGCGCCATGATCACATCGTCAGGTTGGTCGCACCGCCGTCCAGCAGGATATTCTGGCCAACGATGAAGCCCGCATGTTGCGAACACAGAAACGCGCAGGTCGCACCAAACTCCTGCCGTGAACCATAGCGTCTGACCGGGATCGTCGCCGCACGGTTGGCACGCGCTTCGTCAATCGAAATACCCAGTTGCGCCGCCACACCGCTGTCCAGAGAATCCGCCCGATCCGTGGCATGGATGCCCGGAAGCAGGTTGTTGATGGTCACCCCGTGAGGCGCCACCTGACGCGAGGTTCCGGCCACATAGCCCGTCAGACCTGTACGCGCCGCGTTTGACAGGCCCAGAACCGCAATCGGCGCACGCACGGATTGCGAGGTGATATTCACCACCCGGCCCCAACCCTTTTCCATCATTCCGGGAATCAGGGCCTTCATGAATGCAATCGGCGTCAACATGTTGGCATCCAGCGCCTTGATGAAATCATCACGCTCCCAGTCCGACCACGATCCGGGTGGCGGTCCGCCGGCATTTGTCACAAGAATATCAACGCCCTGCGCGGCCTCGATCACCTGCGCCTGACCGTCGGGCGTGGTCACGTCGCAAGCCACCGTCTGCACCTCGACGCCGTGTTCTGACCGAAGGCGTGCGGCTTCAGCCTCCAACACCTCGGGGCCGCGTGCGTTCATCACCAGATTCACGCCAGCCGCGGCAAGCGCCTCGGCGCAGCCAAGACCCAATCCTTTGCTGCTGGCACAGACCAGCGCGCGTTTTCCTTGAATTCCCAGATCCATCGGATCCTCCCTGTCAGTCATCGCCGCATGTCTAGCACCGGCCAGACAGGGAAGACCAGAAACGGATCGTCGATCAATAGAAGAACTCTTCCCGTATGATCTTGCCATCGGCGACGTGATAGACACCAACCTCGCGCATATCGAACGCTTCGCCGGTTTCCTTCACCTTGCCCTGCACTTCGAAAATCACGGCAAAACGGTCTTCGCCATGAGGAAGCGGATCGCTGACAGACGCACCAGACACTTCATGAGCGCTTTCCCACCACTCATGCTTGCCACGGATGGCGTCGATCCCTTTGGTTTCCCGACCCATTCCCTGAAAATCCTGCCCTTCAACCGACACCGCATCCTGCGCATACAGCTTGGACAGGTTTTCCTTGGCCCGGTCTTCCCGGCAACCAGCCACGAGTTCATCGGCAATCTCTTTCAAATTCATTGATCCACTCCATCATTTGTTCACTATATGTTCTTTCTGCCACAGACCCATGATTCGTACCAGACCCTTTGTCTTGCTTCGGCAAGATTCCCCGCATATACGCGCGCTCATGCTTGATACCTCGAACCAACCCACCCTGCCGCCCGAGATCGCCCGGCGCCGGACATTCGCCATCATCTCGCACCCGGATGCGGGAAAGACCACGCTGACGGAAAAGTTCCTGCTGTACGGGGGCGCGATCCAGATGGCCGGTCAGGTGCGTGCCAAGGGCGAGGCGCGGCGGACCCGGTCGGACTTCATGCAGATGGAAAAGGATCGCGGCATCTCGGTCTCGGCCTCGGCGATGTCGTTCGACTATGGGAACTTCCGGTTCAACCTGGTGGATACACCCGGCCACAGCGATTTCTCGGAAGACACCTATCGCACGCTGACAGCCGTGGACGCGGCCGTCATGGTGATCGACGGGGCCAAGGGCGTGGAAAGCCAGACGCAGAAACTGTTCGAGGTCTGCCGCCTGCGCGATCTGCCCATCCTGACCTTCTGCAACAAGATGGACCGCGAAAGCCGCGACACGTTCGAGATCATCGACGAAATTCAGGAAATGCTGGCCATCGACGTCACGCCCGCCGCCTGGCCCATCGGCGTGGGGCGCGACTTCATAGGCTGCTATGACATGCTGCGCGACCGGCTAGAACTGATGGACCGCGCCGACCGCAACAAGGTGGCCGAAAGCATCGAGATCAACGGGCTGGACGATCCCAAACTGGCCGAGCATGTGCCTGCCGAATTGCTGGACAAACTGCTGGAAGAGGTCGAGATGGCGCGCGAATTGCTGCCCGCGCTTGACCCGCAGGCGGTACTGGAAGGCCACATGACACCGATCTGGTTCGGTTCGGCCATCAACTCGTTCGGCGTCAAAGAACTGATGGAAGGCATCGGCGCCTATGGCCCGCAGCCACAGGTTCAATCCGCTGAACCCCGCCAGATTTCCCCGGATGAAAAGAAAGTTGCAGGCTTTGTGTTCAAGGTTCAGGCCAACATGGACCCAAAGCATCGCGACCGGGTGGCTTTTGTCCGTATGGCCAGCGGTCACTTCAAGCGTGGCATGAAGTTGACCCATGTGCGCAGCAAGAAACCGATGGCGATCTCGAACCCCGTATTGTTCCTGGCCTCTGACCGCGAGTTGGCAGAAGAGGCCTGGGCCGGTGACATCATCGGCATTCCCAACCACGGGCAGCTGCGCATTGGCGATACGCTGACCGAAGGCGAAGCGCTGCGGGTGACCGGCATCCCGTCGTTCGCGCCGGAACTGCTGCAAGGCGTCCGCGCGGGCGACCCGATGAAAGCCAAGCATCTGGAAAAAGCCCTGATGCAATTCGCCGAGGAAGGTGCGGCCAAGGTGTTCAAGCCTTCGATCGGCTCGGGCTTTGTCGTGGGGGTCGTGGGTGCATTGCAGTTCGAAGTGCTCGCCAGCCGGATCGAAATGGAATACGGCCTGCCGGTACGGTTCGAAGCATCGCAGTTCACCTCGGCCCGCTGGGTCAGCGGTGACAAGGCCGAAGTCGAGAAATTCGTGGCCGCCAACAAGCAGCACATCGCGCATGATCATGACGGCGACATCGTCTATCTGACCCGCCTGCAATGGGATATCGATCGGGTGGTCCGTGACTATCCCGCGCTGAACCTGACCGCGACAAAAGAGATGATGACCTGAGGCAACTGTCTGATTGCACAGGCAGGTTTGGCTGTGCAATCCTGCGCGCATGAGTGACGACGAACTGACCTATCCCGGTGGCCTGCCCGACATGCTGGACAGCTATGAGAACCGGCGCAGCCCGTTTCAGTTCGGCACCCTGACCCTGCCCGAGCTTGACGTCGATCTGGATGATCTGGCCAAACGCATCGTACCTGACTCCGCCACCGAATTACCGCCCGGGCGCAGCACCACCTGGGATCGCAAACGCGTTCAGATCGCGCGGGAATTCGTCGGAAAGTCAGAGCTTGCCTTCCTGAACGCCCAGCTGATCTCGAATCTCAGAAAACGCTCCTTTCCGCGTCAGGCCCCTGCGCTGTTCTGCCGGTTGTGGGACGAACATTCCGACCATCTTCTTTCCGCCCTAGACCTGCGTTGGCTGGTATCGTCTGTTCAGACTTTTGCGGATCACGGTCAAACGCCGACACAGCGCGAGGTCGGACATGCCTTGCGCGTGTTCTTCAGCATGATGAAGCTGTATGAGTTCGAGCGGCTCTTCTCGGGGCTGGCCCCCGAAACGCCGTTTCAGTTCAAGGACAGGAACCACGTCCCGCTGCCCTATCAGATGAAAGGCTTTTCCTTTGAAAAAGGCGGGCTTGACGTCAATCTCATCGCTCCGATCTGGACCAAGGCGATGAACGATCCCACGATTGCGCCGCTGGTGGATCACCTGATGATCCAATTGAACAAGGACCCAGGTGGAATTTTTCGACGCCTGAAACGCATGCGCGACGCCCGCGCACCGCGCAAATGACCACCTGGGGCATTGTTTCCATGGTCCGGGGACCAACCGAAGACGTCCTTCGGTTCGTGGCCCATCACCTCGAACTGGGGGCGGATTTCATGTATATCTACATGGACGAACCCAACCGCCGCACGTTCAGGGCACTGAGAATGCATCCCAAGGTCCGGGTCCGTAACTGTGATGACACCTTTTGGGAAAAACGCGGACGCGCACGACCGGAAAAGCATCAGGTGCGCCAGTCGGTTCACGCCACTTTTGCCTATCGAAACACTCGGCTGGATTGGTTGACACATATCGATGTGGATGAGTTTCTTTGGCCGGCGGCCCCCATTTCCGATGTCCTGCGCGATGTTCCAGACACGGTTCCCGCGGTGCGTGTCCGCCCGTTGGAGGCCTTGGCCGGGGGCGATGACCTGTTCAAAGCTCATATCCCGCATGGCCCGAACCGCGAAGCGCTGGTCGAGACCATTTACCCGAATTACGGCGCCTTCGTCATGGGCGGTTTCCTGAGTCACGTGCAGGGAAAGCTGTTCGTGCGCACCGGCTTGAAAAACCTGAGCATCCGCATCCACAACCTTTTTCAGAACAAGGTGCTGCTGCCTTGCAAATACGAGCTTCCCCAGATCGATCTGTGCCATCGTCATGCGCCGGACTGGGATCACTGGATAGCGCACTACCAGTTCCGCATGGATCGTGGCTCGTACCAGGCCGGCATGGCTCCGAATGTTCCGCGCGAACAGGGCGGGCTGAGCAAGAACGAACTGCTCAACTGGATCGAGGCCGAACAGGGCATGGACGGGCTGCGTGCGTTCTACAATGAAATGAGCGGCGCGGACGCAGAGGTGCGCGCCAACCTGGAACGCCACGGCCTGCTGCGCCACCGCCCTTTGAACCTGGACGAAAAACTACAGAAACACTTCCCCGGAAGTTGCTGAATTGTTGCTGAAATTCACCGCAGGCAACAGGCAGGGTCAGGTGAAATTCTCTTCATTTGACCCCGATCAACGTTTTTGTTATGTCCGCGTACAAGCCGAAATGTCGCATTACGCGCATGGCCATCCGGGCCCGGCACATCTTTGACGCGCGGGCCAGGTCAAGTGTCCGCAAAAACCGGACATACATGACAAAATTCAACGAACTGAACCTGAACCCGAAGGTCCTCAAAGCCATTGAAGAGGCCGGATACGAATCCCCCACTCCGATCCAGGAAGGCGCGATTCCGCCCGCTCTGGAAGGCCGTGATGTCTTGGGGATTGCCCAGACCGGCACTGGCAAGACCGCCAGCTTCACACTGCCGATGATCACCCTGCTGGCCCGGGGCCGCGCCCGCGCGCGCATGCCGCGCTCGCTGGTGCTGTGTCCGACGCGGGAACTGGCCGCCCAGGTGGCCGAGAATTTCGACACCTATACCAAACACCTGAAACTGACCAAGGCGCTGTTGATCGGTGGCGTCAGCTTCAAAGAGCAAGAGGCCCTGATCGATCGCGGCGTCGACGTTCTGATCGCCACTCCGGGCCGCCTGCTAGACCATTTCGAACGTGGCAAGCTGCTGCTGACCGGTGTTCAGATCATGGTGGTGGACGAAGCCGATCGGATGCTGGATATGGGCTTTATTCCTGATATCGAACGCATCTTCTCGCTGACGCCGTTCACGCGGCAGACATTGTTCTTCTCGGCGACCATGGCTTCCGAGATCGAGCGCATCACGGATACTTTCCTGTCCGCCCCTGCCCGGGTTGAAGTCGCCCGGCAAGCGACCGCATCCGAGACGATCGAACAGGGCGTTGTCATGTTCAAAGGCGGCCGTCGGGACCGTGAAGCAAGCCAGAAACGCAACGTGCTGCGCGCCTTGATCGACGCAGAGGGCGAAAAGTGCACCAACGCAATCATCTTCTGCAACCGCAAGACAGATGTCGATATCTGCGCGAAATCGCTGAAGAAATACGGCTATGACGCCGCTGCGATCCATGGCGATCTGGACCAATCGCAACGGATGAAGACGCTGGACGGGTTCCGCGACGGATCATTGCGTCTGCTGGTTGCGTCCGACGTCGCTGCGCGCGGTCTGGATGTTCCAGCCGTCAGCCACGTGTTCAATTTCGACGTCCCCGGCCACCCCGAGGATTACGTGCACCGTATCGGCCGCACCGGTCGCGCCGGGCGCGAAGGCAAGGCCATCACGATCTGCTCGGTCCGCGATGAAAAAGCCCTGGCTGCGATCGAAAAGCTGATCCAGAAGGACATCCCGCGCATCGACAATCCGGTCAAGGAAGAGCCCAAGCCTGAAAAGCCGAAGCCCGAGAAAAAAGCCCGGGACTCCGAAGCCAAGAAAGACACCCGGAAAGAGCGAGAGCCCAAAGGGCGTGGCCGCGGGCGCAAGGAAGACAATGGCCGGGCCGTGGTGGGTATGGGCGATCACCTGCCCAGCTTCATTGCCCTGAGCTTTGACGAGCGTCGTGCCGGCTAAATCGCCAGCACCAAGGCCAGTATCGAGACACCCAACAGCAACATCCCGGCGATTTCTCGCCGGGTGATCGTCTCGCGGAAAAACAGGATCGAGGCCATCAGGCTGAAGATCAGCTCTACCTGCCCCAGCGCTTTGACATAGGCTGCGTTTTGCAGGGTGAAGGCCCAGAACCAACAAAACGAACCGCCCAGACTGGTCAGGCCGACAAACACGCCGGTGGATCGGGTCTGCCACACCGCGCGCAGTTCGGCCCGGTCGCGCCACAACAGCCACAGGCCCATGCTGACAAACTGAAACGTCACGACGGCGGCCAGGGTGATCAGTGCCCGGAACCAGGCGTCGGCATCACCCAATTGCAACGATGCCCCGCGATAGCTGACGGCGGAGAACGCAAACAAAACCCCTGATCCAAGCCCCAGTTGGGACGCGCGGTTGGTCAGATGCCGCCACCAGGCGCCGCCTCCTCCGGGGGTTTTCGACAGCAAAAGCACCGCCATCAACCCCAACAGGATCGCAACCAGCGCGCCGCTGGAAACGCTGTCGCCCAAAACCAGAAAGCCGACGATCGCGGTCTGAATGACTTCGGTTTTCTTGAAGGTGATCCCGACCGCAAAGTTTCGTTGTTTGAACAACGCCACAACACAGATCGTCGCCAGGATTTGCGCCGTGCCTCCGATGACAGCGTACAGCCAGAACACTCCACCAATCGGAGGCAAGCTGGCGCCCGTTGTCAGCATCGCCACAAACAGCCCAGCAACGGCCAGCGGCATGGAATACGCAAATCGCGCAAAGGTCGCGCCGGCGGCAGACAGTTTCACGCTGCTCAAGGATTTTTGCAGCATGAACCGCACGGTCTGAAAACTGGCGGCGGCGATGGTGACAGGGATCCAGAGACTCATGTCACCCGTTGTGTCGCCAAATCAGTGCTTTGGCCAGAGCGGATGCGGAACCGGGTCCTTGGCGCGCAGCAGATACTGCCGGAAGATCTGTGCATAGGAGCGGTAAACATACGCCTCGTTGCAGGCCAGATACCTGTCTTTGCCATCCCGATACAACGACGGCAGCCGATACCATGGCGCGGCGGGATTCATGTGATGAACAACATGCAGGTTGTTGTTCAGAAACAGAAACGCCAACGGCCCGCTGTCTTCGATAATCACGGTCCGCGCGCGAGACTTCTCGTGCGCGCGGTGTTCCAGAAACGTGCGGATTTTCAGCAACGCCAGCCCGATATAGGCCGAAATCAGATAGGCCCAGATCGGCATGGCCGACTGTGCAACGATCCACAGTACTGCAACCGCGCCGGGGATATGCAATGCCCAGGCCAGCAGGATCGCCCTGTCGCCGCGCCGCAGCCCTCGCCATTCGTCGCGCAGAAACAGCACCTGCCCTATGGCCGGACCCAGAACCATCCGCCCCAGAAGCGTGTTGTTCAGGGCCAGCAAAGCCCGCACGCCACCCGGCAGGTCCGCCCAGACGTTGGGATCCAGATAGTTGGACTCGGGGTCGTCATACGGGTCGGTCAAAGTGGCATCCTGATGATGCGCCAAATGCAGATCGCGAAAACGGTTATACGGAATGGCCAAGGTCAGCGGCAGCGCCATCAGCGCCTCATTCAGCCATTTGGCTCGGAACGGGTGCCCGTGCAGGACTTCGTGCGTCAAAGACGAATGCAGGGCGGCAACAAAGCCCAAAACCAGCACCGTCAACCACAGCGAAACATCCGCCAACCAGAACAGCCCGACCAGCCATGCGGCATAGCAGCCGACGATCAGGGCAAATGTACCCCATTCGGGCGACTTGGGTGTTGAGGGCTCAGCCATTGCGCCCCCACGAAACTCCGGCCCAAATTCTTTCATAGACAATGTAAAGCGCCAGGCCGATGGCGGTATTCACCAGCGCCAATGCCCCGCCGACGGCGGCCGAGCCTGTGGCGATCAGGCCCACCAGCGTCATGGTGGCCAGCCCCATGACATTCCATACGATTGCTTTCACGACAGATCTTCGCCGCGTTTCCATTCCGAACCCCATTCTTTTTGCTTTTACAAAGGGGGTACCGTTCAGTGCACGCGCTGAAAATTCTGAATATGATTAACAAAATTCATCAATTGTGATACTTTTCACCTAATGCAGGAAAATATCGACAAACGCGACCGCGCCGCTCAATTCCGCCAACGCCTTGCCCGCGCGATGGAGGACCGTCACGTCAGCCAAAGCGCGCTTGCGCGCCATATCGGCGTGGACCGTTCAACCGTATCTCAGTTGTTGACCGATCATGGCGCGCGTCTTCCCAATGCGCATGTTGTGGGTGGCTGCGCCGCGGCACTGGGCGTTTCGGCCGACTGGTTGCTGGGCCTGTCCGACAGGCCGGAAAGCGCGGCAGAGATTTTGGCCAGTTCCTTGTCCATTACCGAAGCGCCCCGCGCCCTGGTCGATGAGCGGATTTTCGACTGGCACAAAGAAGCCGCCGGGTACAAGATCCGCTATGTTCCGGCCGCCCTGCCTGACATGCTCAAGACGCGCGCGGTGCTGGAGTGGGAATATGCCCCCCATCTGGGGCGCACGGCGGATCAGGCCATCGGTGCGTCCGAAGACAGGTTGGCGTGGATGCGCAGTGCGCAGTCTGATTACGAAATTGCAATGCCATTGTTCGAGATCGAAAGCTTTGCAAGCGGCACGGGGTATTACCATGGCCTTTGCCCAAAAATTCGTCAGGAGCAGATCGATCATCTGCTGGAGCTGTGTGAACAGCTTTATCCCCGAATGCGTATCTATCTGTTCGATGCCAAACGGCTTTATTCAGCCCCTGTAACGATTTTCGGGCCGCTGCTGTGCGTCTTTTACGCAGGCAGTCACTATATGGCGTTCCGAGACCGGGACCGGATCGAGACATTTTCACGGCACTTCGACACACTTGTGCGCGAGGCCGATGTGGCCGCTCGCGATTTCCCGGACCACTTGCGACAACTCAGAACGGCTGTATCCGGCAAGAATTGATGCAGCGGCGCAAAACCTGTGCTATCGTCCCTTGGCGCGAACCAACGGGCATTCCGATCACAAACGGAGGACCACAGGAATGGACGCAATTCAAACCGCTCAATACGCGCGCGCGCTGTATGCCGCGCACGGAGACCGGGCCGAGGCGGAAGCCGCGCAGAAAATGCGTGAATGCGAAGCCGCCGGAAACCAGAAAGAGGCGCAGGATTGGCAGGCGGTCCGTCAGACCATCCGCCAGATCCGGGGACCAAATCAGGGCTGACCTACAGTTTTGGGTCGGGGTTGACCGTGTGCCCATCCACCGCAATCACCTGCCCAGACACCAGCCGTGCTGCGTCTGAAGCAAGAAAGACGGCCATATTGGCGATATCCTGCGCTTCCACAAAGCGCCCCATAGAGGTGCCCGAGGCATAGCCCTGATAGACCTCATCGCGGGTCATGCCTTTCGCAGCTGCCTCTCGGGCCAAGACACCTTCCATACGCGGGCCTTCCACGGCACCCGGGCAAATGGCGTTTGCGCGAATGCCCATCGGCCCAAGTTCCATCGCCAGCGTTTTCATCAACCCTATGACCGCCCATTTGGCCGAGGCATAGGGCGCTCGGAACGGATAGCCGTACTGACCAGCTGTCGAAGAGGTCAAAATGATGCTGCCCGCCCGCGCCGATTTCATCATAGGGGCCGCGTGCTTGGCGGCCAGAAAGGCCCCGTCCAGATTGACCGCGACGCAGGCGCGCCATGCATCCAGATCGATATCCTCGATCGCGTTGGTCGGCCCGGCGACTCCGGCATTTGCGCACAGAACATCCAGCCCGCCTGCGGCCCCGACAGCCTGAAACACCGCGCTCATGTCGGCCTCATTTGTCACATCAGCCCTGTGCGCCACCCAATGGTCGGGCAAGATATCCAGGGCTGACTGGTCAATATCCGTTACCCAGACATCATAACCAGCAGCGTCAAACGCCGCGGCCATGGCATGACCGACACCCGATGCCCCGGCCGTTACCAATACGCGCCTGGTCACGATGGCTTCCGAATGGCGGCACCCGCCCCTTCAGGGTAAGGCAAACCGGCCTGTGCCTCGGCAATCCGCGCCATCGCTGCTTCGATCTTGGGCGACGGCGGGCTGGGACGGCGGGTTTCAAGACTGACATGCAGCAGAAAGCTCTCGCCCGTGGCCAACAGCTTGTCGCCTTCATACATGCTGTGAAAGACATGCAGCTTCTTGCCCTGCCCCAACAGCATCTGCGTGCGCACGTCGATCTTCGCCCCTGCATGGACCTCGTCGATGTAACGGATGTGGTTCTCGGCGGTGAAATAGCTGCCACCCGACGCGATATACTCCATATCGCAACCGATGATCTCCATGAAACGGTCCGTGGCGGCCGCAAAGGCTTCCAGATACTTGGCTTCGTTCATATGGCCGTTGTAATCCGTCCAGTCCAACGGAACGGCGCGGGACAGGGTCAGGATCGGCTGGCTCAGATCCGCCTGATCCAGCGACGGCAGGGCACCCGGTTTCAACAGCGCATCATGCTGGTTCAGCACCGCCCCAGCGCCATAATTCTGCGCCTTGAGGGCCCGCATCATGCCAACAAGATTGTTGTCGCGAATGCGCTCCAGTTCCCGGATCGAATGCATTCCGGATTGCGCGTCTGACTGATCGGCGATCAGGTCGACCAGTTCATCGGTGAATTCCGGCACGTCCATCAGCTTGGTCCAGGGCCATTTCAAGGCTGGCCCGAACTGAGCCATGAAATGCCGCATCCCCGCTTCACCTCCGGCCACGCGGTAGGTTTCGAACAATCCCATCTGCGCCCAGCGGATGCCAAAGCCCATCCGGATCGCCTCGTCGATTTCTTCGGTGGTTGCAATGCCATCCTTGACCAGCCAGAGCGCCTCGCGCCAGACGGCTTCCAGAAAGCGGTCGGCGATATGCGCGTCGATCTCTTTCTTGACATGCAGCGGAAAGAATCCAACCGAGGTCAGCAATTCCCTGGCCCTTTCAATCAACTGCTGTGGGTTTTTGTCGGTCGGCACCAGCTCGATCAGCGGCAGCAGATAGACTGGATTGAACGGGTGCGTCACGACGATCTGTTCGGGCCGCAAAGCACCTTCCTGAAGCTCGGATGGTTTGAACCCGCTGGTCGATGACCCGATGATCGCATCTGGATCACAAGCCTCCTGCAAGCCCTTGTAAACCTTCAGCTTCAAGTCCAGCCGCTCTGGCACGCTTTCCTGGACCCACGTCGCGCCCTGTACGGCGTCGGCCATGTCGTCATGAAAGCTCAGCGCGCCCTCGGCCGGTAACGGAACGTCACTCAGCCCCGGCAGGGATCGCCGTGCGTTGTCCAGTACTTCGCCTATTTTGCGTTCTGCTTCGGGGTCCGGGTCGAACACCCGAACGTCCCAGCCATTGAGCAGGAACCGTGCGGCCCATCCGCCGCCGATGACACCGCCCCCGATAATTGCTGCCGTCTTTGTCATGCTGTCCTCTAATCGATACAGATTACCTGCGCGCGCGCCGTCTCATCCAAATGCGGAATGCATCCGAATTTCGGCGTCACCGCGCTGCATTGTTTGGTGTCCGACAGGCAGAACCCTGCGCAGTCAGAGGCTTTTTCACAGGAGTTTCCAGCGTCGGGCAATGGTTCAAAGCAGATAAACTGCCGTATCCGCCCGCCCATCTCATAGCTTCCCCCTTTGGCTTCGCAGTCCTCGCGGGCCAAAGGATCTTCCGCGGTCTGTGCCACCCCGACCCGGGGCAGACATACGGCCAAGACCGTCGCGCAGATTACAAGCACCGATCGCATTGCTCACTTCCTTTTGCTGGCGCCCCCGCACTTACCGGTCATGGCAAGGGACGCAAGCAGGTCAACCTTTGGGCGCCCGTTTGACCAGCCCCAGCTTCTCGCGCACCTCGGCCGGGCCGATCACCCGCGCGCCCATGTTCTCGATGATGGTGCCTGCGCGTTCGACCAATTGCCAGTTTTCGGCCAGCACACCCTTGTCCAGCCACAGGTTGTCCTCGAGCCCCACGCGCACATTGCCGCCCGCCAGCACCGAGGCCGCCACATAGGCCATCTGATGCCGCCCCAGCGAGAACGCGCTGAAGGTCCAGTCATCGGGCACGTTGTTTACCATCGCCATGAAGGTGTTCAGATCATCCGGCGCGCCCCACGGCACGCCCATGCACAGTTGAACCAGGGCGTTGGGTTCCAGAATTCCCTCTTTCACCAGTTGCTTGGCAAACCACAGATGGCCAGTGTCAAAGGCCTCGATCTCGGGTTTCACGCCCAGATCGGTCATCATCTGCCCCATAGCCCGCAACGCGCCGGGCGTATTGGTCATGACGTAATCCGCCTCGGCAAAGTTCATCGTCCCGCAATCCAGCGTGCAGATTTCGGGCAGACATTCGGCCACATGCGCCACACGCTCGGTCGCACCAACCAGATCGGTTCCAGCCTCGGCCAATGGCAACGGGTTTTCGATACCGCCGAACACCATGTCTCCGCCCATGCCAGCCGTAAGGTTCAGCACTGCGTCCACCTCGGCATCCCGAATCCGATCGGTCACCTCACGATACAGCGCCAGATCGCGCGACGGGGCACCTGTTTCGGGGTCGCGCACATGGCAGTGCACCACGGCCGCACCCGCCTTCGCGGCGGCAATCGCACTGTCGGCAATTTGCTTCGGTGAACGTGGCACATGCGGGCTGCGATCCTGCGTCCCGCCCGAGCCGGTCACGGCGCAGGTGATGAAGACTTCGCGGTTCATTTCCAGAGGCATGGCGTTTTCCCCAAGTTATACCCGGTTTTGCCTTGGGTTTTCCCCAGGCTTCTCCACGGATTCCGATTTGCGTTCTGGCCCGACTCTGGCGCAGCCTTGGGAAAACCACTTGGCAGAATGCGAATCGAACTTGATGCAATCCGCAAAAAACATACTGCAACCCGAACATCGGGCCCTGAAAACCGCCGTTCTGGTGCTGGATGAATGCAACACGCTCAGCTTCGCCTCGGCGGTCGATCCGATGCGCGCGGCCAACCGTCTGGCGGACCGGCCCGCATTTGACTGGGACTATGTGACCGCCACAGCCGAACCCGCGATGCTGACCAGCGCGTTGCAAGTGCCCGGCATCCCGCTCGCTCGCCTGCAAGGTTGCGACCTCATGATTGTCGTCGCGGGCTTCCAACTGGCCCGCCACGCCACCCCCAGCCTGCTGGCCGGGCTGCGCCGCATTGCCGGTACCGGGGCGACGATGGCCGGGATTGACGGCGGCCCCTGGTTGCTGGCCGAGGCCGGGCTGCTGGACGGCCACCCCGCGACAACCCACTGGGAAGACCTGGAAAGCTTCGCTTCCCGCTTCCCCGACGTCGAAGTGCGCCCCGACCGTTTCACCGTCTCGGACGGTCGCCTGACCTCGGGCGGCGCGATTCCCGCTGTCGAGATGATGCTGCACATCATCGCCGCCCGTCATGGCGCGGGTTTCGCCTCCCGTGTCTCGGGCCTGTTCCTCTATGATGGCGCGCCGGACCCGGGCAAACCGCAAAGCCGCACCGGCGTTCCACATCGCCACACCGCGCTGACGGCAAAGGCGAATTCGCTGATGCAGGCATCCCTGGATGACCCCCTGCCACTGGCCCATATCGCAGACCAGCTGGGCACCAGCCCGCGCACCCTGCAACAACAGTTCCGCCTGCGCCTGAACACCACGCCGCAGGATCATTATCTGCAACTGCGCCTGGCCGAGGCCCGCCGTCTGGTCACAGACACCGACCTTCCACTGATGGATGTCGCGCTGGCCACCGGTTTTGCCTCGCAATCCAGCTTCGCCCGCGCTTTCCGCACCGCGCATGGCCAATCTGCCCGCGACCTCAGGCAAGAGCGCGCGCACCCCACCCATCACTGACCGGATCCAACTTCATCTGGCCAGAAATATCCCGGGGGAGGCACGCGCAGCGTGCCGGGGGCAGAGCCCCCTCGCCTCAGTACGGCATCGGGTGCGCCTTGTGGACAGCGTCCAGCTCGGCCAACACCTCCTTTGACAACGTCAAATCCGCACCGGCCAATACGTGTTCAAGCTGCGCGACCGTGGTCGCGCCAAAAATCGCCGACATCATGAATGGTCGCGAGCGGCACCAGGCCAACGCCATATGGGTCGGATCCAGGCCATGTCGCGCGGCAACATCCAGATAGGCCGCGACCGCATCAAACACCCGGTCAGACTTGCGCCCGCCCAATTGAGGCGAAAGCGACATACGAGAGCCGTCCGGCACGGCCCCGCCCTGGTATTTCCCGGTCAGCAGCCCGGTACCCAGGGGTGAAAACGCCATCAGGCCGACATCTTCATGTACGCTCAGCTCGGCCATGTCGGTATCGAACAGACGGCACAGCAACGAATACTCATTCTGCACGGACGCCGCACGCGGTGTGCCCGTCTGTTCGGCCAGTCTCAGCCACTGCGCCGTACCCCATGCGCTTTCATTCGACAGACCAAAAGCACAGATGTTGCCTTTGTCCACCTGAACCTGCAAGGCCTCCAGACACTCCTGCATGTTTTCCAGAACGTCCGCGGTATTGTGGCCCGAAGGCGCATAATCCCAGTTTTGACGGAACATATAGCTGCCGCGATTGGGCCAGTGGAACTGGTAGAGATCGATGTAATCCGTCTGCAAACGCCGCAAGGACCCTTCGATGGCCTCGGGAATGGTCTTGGCAGTGATCGGCGCACCGTCGCGAACATATGACAGCCCCTCACCCGAATGCTTGGTCGCCAGTACGAAATCCACCCGGCGCGACGAATTTGCAGCGTTCCAGTTTCCAAGAATTTCTTCGGTACGACCAATTGTCTCTTTGGCGACAGGATTCACCGGATACATCTCGGCGGCATCCACAAAGTTGATCCCCGCGTCCAGCGCCATGTCCATCTGCCGGTGCGCATCCGATTCCGAGGTCTGCGACCCGAACGTCATCGTCCCGAGGCAAAGATCGCTCACGACAATCCCGGTGCGGCCCAGAGGCTTCATCTGCATCCTCAAATCTCCTGATAAATGGCACGGCCCGTCAGGCTTCGGCCTTCTTTTCCCACCGCCCGGTTTCTTCCGACCAGTATTGCGCGGCGCATCCGGCGCCGGTCAGCGTCTTCCACTGCCCCCGCGCGTGCTGCACGGCCATGTCATCATTGCCGTCGAACAGAATGCAAACCCGCTTCAGGGCCGACACCTCTTCGGGTTCGACCGGCGCGCTGTCCACCGCCATGACACACACCGCGCCGTTAGGGGCCTCGGCGCTGGTGGTCAGAAGGATCGGCTGCTCGGCATCATGCGGGCCGCCTTCGCGACCATGCGGCAGGAACCCGTCCTCGGGGCCCAGCCACAGCTTTTCATCCAGCCAGTCCATCCGTGCGGGATCGGTGCCCCGCACGGCAATCTTCCACCCGGCCTGCCGCGCCTTGTCCAGCAGCACAGGCAAGGTGTGCTCCAGCGGCTGGCGGGTCAGATGGTAGAAATAGACAGCACCCATTCGCTTACTCGAAATTGTCCTGCACGAACCGGCTCAGCGCGCGCACACCCCAGCCCGTGGCACCTTTGGGCGCATAGGATGTCTCGGACGACACCGAAGCCACACCCGCGATATCCAGATGAATCCATGGTGTATCCTCTTTCACGAAACGTTGCAGAAACTGCGCCGCCGTGATCGAGCCCGCCGGACGGCCACCGACGTTCTTCATGTCGGCGATGCGCGATTTGAGCAGCTTGTCATAGGCATCGCCCAACGGCATCCGCCACGCGCCTTCATCCTCGGCCCGGGCCGATTTCAGGAAGGCGTCACAGAATGTGTCATTGTTGGAAAACACACCTGCATTCTCATGACCCAGCCCGATGATGATCGCCCCGGTCAGGGTGGCCAGATCGATCATGCCCACCGGATTGAACCGCTCCTGTGCGTACCACATCACGTCGCACAGAACCAAACGGCCTTCGGCATCCGTGTTGATGATCTCGACCGTGTCGCCCTTCATCGACTTGACCACATCGCCCGGACGGGTGGCATTGCCCGAAGGCATGTTCTCGACAAGCCCGACAAGGCCCACCACATTGGCCTTGGCCTTGCGCTTGGCCAACGCGCGCATCGTGCCCGCGACAACACCGGCACCGCCCATGTCCATGGTCATGTCTTCCATGCCACCGGCCGGTTTCAGCGAAATGCCACCTGTGTCGAAAACCACCCCCTTGCCCACCAGAGCCAAGGGCGCATCGTCCTTGTCGCCGCCATTCCAGTGCATCACAACGACTTTGGACGGGCTGGCAGAGCCCTGCCCGACGCTCAGCAAAGTGCGCATGCCCAGTTCAGCCAGCTTGTCCTCTTCCAGAACTTCGACTTCCAGGCCCAGCTCCTGCATCTCGACAAGACGATCGGCAAATTCCGTGGTGGTCAGAACATTTGCAGGTTCGTTGGTCAGATCACGGGTCATCCGCACGCCGTCGGCGATCGCGTATAGCGGTGCAAACTCTGCTTCGGCTTCCTTGGGTTTTGAATGTCCGATCGTAATTGAACCGCTGCCTTCGCTGTCCTTGGTTTTGTGCGCGTTGAAATCATAACTGCGCAGCACCATGCCAAGGGCCAGATTTTCGGTATGCGCCTGATTGCCGACCATCACCAGCATGTCCTTGCAACCTGCGGATTTGGCCAACGCGGCACCAGCCTTGCGGGCCTCGTCGGCTTCCGGGCGGCGCGGCAGCACGACGACGTCCAGCGCTTCGGCCGCCATCCCAGCCGGCCAGGCCATCGAGATAACATCGCCGGTCTTGGACTTTCCGAATTTCTCACTTTCGACAAGCCGCGCCACAGCGCCTTTCGTCAGACGATTGGCCCGACGCGCCGCAGGGTTCATTTTTCCGTCCGACGGAATGATGATGGCCACCCGCCCTTCGGCCTGCGCCATCGCATCCAAGTCAAACTCCTGAAAGCGGACCGGTATCAGACTGCTCATTGCAAACTCCTCGAATTCTGTTCCCCAAGACCTAGCCCGCGCCGCCCGACTTGACCAGATAGCAGTTTTCCCCGCGTTTCAATTGCAGTAAGGTCCCGAAAAAATAACCGGCAGGCTCGGGGGAGAAAGACGTGACACGAGAGGGCAGGCATACGCCGTCGCGCAGGAAGACATGCACGCGCGATTTCGGCCCGTTTTCCGGCGCAAAAGGCTTGGCGGGGGCAGTCTTGTGATCCTCGACCGCTATTTCGCCCGCCGCTTTCTACAGAGCTTTCTGGTCATCGGCGGTATTTTTCTGACCTTGATGATTCTCATCGATCTGATCGAACAGATCCGCCGATTTGACGACGTCGACCTGTCCTTCGGCCAATTGTTGCACCTGACGCTTCTGAACACACCGGCCGCCATTAGTGAAATGCTGCCCCTGCTGGTCATTCTGTCCACCATTGCCTTGTTCGTCGGGCTGGCGCGGACCTCTGAACTCGTGGTGACCCGCGCCACGGGTCGCTCGGGTATCCGCGCACTGGTCGCGCCAGCGGCGCTGGCCCTGATCATCGGTGCGCTTGCGGTGGCATTGCTGAACCCCATCTCTGCGGCCACATCCCAAGAATTCCAACGCCTGTCTGATTCCTATCGAAACAACGGCAGTTCAGCGCTTTCGATCAGCAGCGAAGGCCTTTGGCTGCGTCAATCCGCGGAAAACGGTCAGGCCGTCATCCATGCCCGGGGCACCTCGAACGGGGATACGCTTGGCCTGGACGACGTAACCATCATCACCTTTGCGCGCGATGGCAAACCCACCCAGCAGATCGTCGCCGACAGGGCCGTGCTGGAAGACGGAAACTGGGTCCTGTCGCGGGCCAAGATCTGGAATTTGCAGAATGGGCAGAACCCCGAAACCAGTTCGGTGGAGCATGAACGGCTGGAGTTGCCGACCTCGCTGACCCGGCAGCGGATTCTGGACACTCTGGGGCAACAGGATTCAGTGTCGGTTTTTGACCTGCCGCAACTGATCAAGGATCTGCGCGAAGCCGGGTTTTCGACCAAGCAATATGAAGTCTGGTTGCAGGTGCAGCTGGCCCGGCCGTTCTTTCTGGTCTCGATGGTGCTGATCGGGGCTGCTTTCACCATGCGCCACGTTCGGTTCGGCGGTACCGGAATAGCAGTTTTGACGGCCGTACTGCTTGGCTTTGCCATCTATTTCGTCCGCAATTTTGCGCAAATCCTCGGGGAAAACGGACAATTGCCCGTCTATATCGCGGCCTGGGCGCCGCCCTTCGCCGCCATCTTGTTGTCCCTTGGCCTGCTTCTACACGCGGAGGACGGCTGATGCGGAGCATGATTTCCCTGCTGCTGACCAGCGCAATCGCGTTGTCGGCACCGACCGTTCTGGCGGCGCAAACCACGTCGGCCGAGCCTGACCCGCAAGCTGCGCAGTCACAGGCCGAACCCGCCCTTTTGGTTGCCGACAAAGTCTTTATTACACCCGACAGAAAACTGGTGGCCGAAGGCAATGTCGAAGCCTTTCAGGGCGATACCAAGCTGTCAGCCCAACGTGTCACCTATGACCGGGAAACGGGTGAGCTGACGCTCGAGGGACCTATTCGCATTGATCAGGGGGGCCAGTCGACCCTTCTGGCCGATTCCGGACAGCTGGACAGCGGTATCCAAAACGGTCTGCTGATCGGTGCTCGGATGGTTTTCGATCAGCAGATCCAGATTGCCTCGGTTCAGGCGAAACGGGCAGCGGGCCGCTATACGCAATTCAGCAAGGTCTCGGCCACTTCCTGCCATGTCTGCACCAATGGTAAGCCACCCCTTTGGCAGATCCGCGCCCGCAAGGTCACACATGACCAGTTGGAGCGGCAATTGTACTTTGAAGGCGCGCAGCTTCGCGTGCTTGATTATCCGGTATTCTATTTCCCGTATCTGCGCTTGCCGGATCCGACATTGGAGCGCGCAACCGGCTTTCTTGTGCCGTCGATCCGCAGCACCTCACAACTGGGAACGGGGGTTCAGGTTCCCTATTTCTTCAAGCTGGGGGACCACAAGGATCTGACCTTGACGCCGTACTTGTCGGGCAAGACCACGACGCTGGGGTATCGATATCGCCAGGCGTTCGTGAACGGGCGCATTCAGCTTGAAGGGGCCTATACCCGTGATGATGTCCAGCCCGATCAGGATCGCGGTTATCTGTTCGCCAGCGGTTGGTTCAACCTGAAGAACGATTTCCGGCTGACATTCGCTCTGCAAACCACCTCGGACGACGCCTATCTGGCGGACTACGGGCTGCCGGGCCTGGATCGTTTGCGCAGCGAGATAGCGCTGGAACGGATCAAACGCGACACCGCGTTCAAAACAAGCCTGATCCATTACAAAACACTGCGTGACAGTGAAAATCAGGACGAAATCCCATCCCGCGTCTTCGACCTGAATTATGAAAAGCGATTCTTCCCCGGCGCACTTGGCGGCGAGGTTCGGCTGGCTTTCATCGGTCATGCACATGAACGCACCAGCGACGCCGATATCGTTGGCCGTGACCTAGCAAGGGCAACTGTTGATGCCGAATGGTTGCGAAGCTGGACATTTGCATCGGGCCTGCGCGCGGACGCGACGCTGGGCGCATCGGTGGATACGTTCAATATTCGCCATGACAGCAACTTTCCCAGCAATGTGACCCGCTCGACGCCGCGCGCGGCGTTGACGCTTCGCTATCCGATGACCCGTCGTGAAAAGACCGGCGCGGTTCAGCTTCTGGAACCGATCGCACAGTTGGGATGGACCCATGTCTCGGACACTGATGTGCCAGATGATGAAAGCACGTTTCAGGAATTCGATCAGGGTAACCTGCTGGCCCTGTCCCGATTCCCTGCGGAAGATCAGCGCGAAGACGGTGCCACCGGGGTCATCGGCCTGAACTGGGCCCGCTATGGTGCAGACGGACAGCAGGCGCTTGTAACGTTGGGTCAGGTGTTTCGGGCGGATGCCGACCCGAATTTCACCCTGACGTCCGGGTTGCAGGGCACCACGTCCGACTTGCTGGTGGCGGGGCAAATCACCACGGCCAACGGTTGGTCACTCGGCGGGCGCGGTCTGATAGACAGCGATTTCAGTTTCGTCAAAGCTGAATTGCGCGGCGCCTGGGCATCCGAGTTTGCCGGCCTGTCCGGAAGTTATATCTGGCAGGAAGAGGATCCGGCGGAAAACATTGCGGATGAAATCTCGGAAATCTGGCTTCTGGGCCGCTATCAAGTCGACCAGAACTGGCTTACGAATGCCGAGGCACGCTATGATCTGAACCAGTCAGAGCCAATCCGGTTGGGGCTTGGTGTAACCTACCAGAACGAATGTGTTCAGGTTAACATGTCCGTAAGCAGACGCTTTACTTCAACATCCACTATTGAGCCTTCGACAGAATTCGGCTTTACCCTATCGCTGACAGGATACGCCCTTGAAGGCGGTGGTAACACATACAAGAGAAAATGCAGTTGATATCAGGTTTCTCCAGGTTTCTTCGTTCCGGTTGGCACAAACCGGTCACGCCGGCACTGGCCGCCGTTTTCCTCGCTTTTTCAGCACCGCAGGTCAGCGCCCAGAGCCTGTTCTCGCCAGCGATCCGCGTGAATCAGGATATCGTCACCTGGTACGAACTGGAACAGCGCCTGCAATTCCTGAATGTTCTGGGCCTGCCCGGCGGCAATGAAGCTGACGTCAGAGAAGCCCTGATCGAAGAAAAATTGCGCAAGCAGGCCATGCGTGAAGCAGGCGTGGAAGCTGCGCCGGAAGCCGTACAACTGGGTATCGACGAGTTCGCCTCGCGCGGGCAATTGTCCACCGAACAGTTCCTGCAACTTTTGGGTGAGGCAGGCGTCGACCCGGAAACTGTCCGTGATTATGTTGCAGATCAGCTGGCCTGGCGCGACTATATCAGCTCGCGCTATCTGTCGCAGGCCCGTCCGACCGAAGACGAGATTGATCGCGCGCTGGGACAAACCGGTGGCGGCGGCCTTCAGGTTTTGCTGTCCGAGATCATCATCCCGGTGAACCCACAAACCGTTGCACAGACCGAATTGCTGGCGGAAGAAATCTCGCGACTTGAAACTATCGAAGCGTTTTCAGCCGCAGCGGCGCAATATTCCGGAGCGGCAACCCGCAACGAAGGCGGACGTCTGGACTGGCTGAATATCTCCAACCTGCCTCCTGCCTTGCAGCCGGTTATTCTTGGGCTTCAGAACGGTGAGATCACCGATCCCATCAGTTTGCCAAACGCCGTCGCCCTGTTTCAGTTGCGCGGATTGCGCGAGGTGGCAACCGCAGCGCCGCGTATTTCCAAGCTAGATTATGCTGCCTATTACCTGCCGGGTGGTCGCAGCGCCGAGACCCTGGCCCGGGCTGCCGCCCTGCGGGAGGAGATCGACACCTGCGATGACTTGTATGGAATCGCCAAGGATCAACCCGTCGAAGTCCTGGACCGTATCGAAGCCAGCCCTTCAGAAGTACCACGCGATTTCGCCGTAGAGCTGGCCAAGCTGGATCGCTTCGAGGTGTCAACAAACCTGACCCGAAACAACGGGCAGACGCTGGTGTTCTTGATGCTGTGCAACCGAGTCCGCGACCTGGGCGAAGACACCTCGCGGGCGGATGTCGCGAATGCACTGGCGCAGCAGCGGCTACAGGCCTTTGCGTCCAGCCTGGTTGAGCAGCTGCGGGCTGACGCCACCATTGTTCAGGAATGACACGCCCGATTGCGCTCAGCTGCGGTGAACCGGCCGGGATCGGCCCTGAAATCGCGGCCAAAGCATGGGCCGAGCTGCGCCAAACCTGCCCGTTTTTCTTTATCGGCGACGCCAACCACCTGCCCGCTGGCACGCCCATTGCGAAAATCCAAACCCCTTCGGATGCTGTTGCAGTCAGTGATCAGGCCTTGCCCGTGCTGCAACTGAACTTCCCTGCTGCAAACATGCCCGGTCAGCCAGACCCGGCCAATGCCCCATCGGTGATCGATGCCATCGAAACCGGCGTCGATCTTGTGAAAGCCGGGGCAGCGGCCGCTCTTTGCACCGCGCCCATTCACAAGAAGGCCCTGATCGACGGGGCCGGGTTTACCTATCCCGGCCATACCGAGTTTCTGGCTGCGCTGTCGGGCACCCGCCGGGTTGTCATGATGCTGGCCAGCGACCAGTTGCGGGTTGTCCCGGCGACAATCCACATTCCCTTGGCGCAGGTTCCCGCCGCGCTAACGCCCGACCTGCTGCGCGAGACGATCGAAATCACCGCGCGCGGCCTGCGCGACCAGTTTGGCATACAGCACCCCCGTATCGCCATAGCCGGCCTGAACCCCCATGCCGGCGAAGGCGGCAAAATGGGCAGCGAGGAGCTTGACTGGATCGCCCCAATGCTGGCCCGTCTGAACCCGGAAGATGCGAGCCTGACGGGCCCGCACCCTGCGGATACGCTGTTCCACGCCGCTGCCCGCGCCCGCTATGACGCGGCGATCGCAATGTATCATGATCAGGCCCTGATCCCGATCAAGACACTGGATTTCGACCGGGGCGTTAACGTCACCCTTGGCCTGCCCTTCATCCGCACGTCGCCAGATCATGGCACTGCACTGGATATCGCCGGGAAAGGCATCGCCAATCCTACCAGCCTGATCGAAGCTCTGAAGCTTGCCCAACGCATGGCACAAGGCTCTTGATCCTTCATCTGGCTGAAAATATCCCCGCCGGAGGCATAAAATTTCTGGCGCTGCCCCTGCGGCCTGCGTCACGGTAATCGGATCATGAGTGCTATCGACAATCTCCCCCCTCTGCGCGAGGTCATCGCCACACATCAACTCTCGGCGCGCAAATCCTTGGGTCAGAACTTCCTGCTGGACCTCAACCTGACCGCCAAAATCGCCCGTCAGGCTGGCGATCTTGCAGACTGCGACGTACTGGAAATCGGCCCCGGTCCTGGTGGCCTCACCCGAGGGCTTCTGTCCGAAGGCGCGCGCAAGGTCGTGGCGGTCGAAAAAGACACCCGTTGCATCGCCGCCCTGAACGATATCGCCGCCGCCTATCCCGGAAGGCTGGAGGTCATCAATGGTGACGCGCTCGAGATCAACCCGCTCGAACACCTGACCCCGCCAATCCGAATCGCGGCCAACCTTCCATACAACGTCGGCACCGAACTGCTGGTACGCTGGCTGACACCCCCGGAATGGCCCCCCTTCTGGCAGAGCCTGACGCTGATGTTCCAACGCGAAGTGGCCAAACGCATCGTGGCCCGGCCGGGCAGCAAGGCGTATGGCCGTCTCGCCATCCTTGCCCAATGGCGGGCCGAGGCGCGCATCGCCATGTCCCTTCCCCCCGGCGCCTTCACCCCTCCGCCCAAAGTCTCCAGCGCGGTGGTCCACCTGACCGCCCTGCCCGAACCGCGCTATCCTGCTGACGCCGCGACCCTGTCGCGACTGGTGGCCTCTGCCTTCAATCAACGCCGCAAAATGCTGCGCGCCTCGCTCAAAGGCGTTGCCCCGGATATCGAGGATCGCCTGCGGGCCGCAGGTATCCAGCCCACAGAACGGGCCGAGCAGGTTCCGCTTGAAGCGTTCTGTGCCTTGGCGCGCGAAATCCAGAAGCACTGATCACAAAAAAGCACCGAGGCTTGACCTCGGGGCTTTGCAAATTCTGATGCCGGCTTATTCAGCCGCTTCCGGTGCGTCGCCATCCGTTTTGGGCGCATCTTCAGCCGCTGGCGCCGGCTTTGGTTTGCGTGCCCGCGGTTTGCGCGCAGGCTTTTCCTTCTTCTCAGCTGCCGAGGTTTCGGCCCCTTTGCTTTCCGGTGTCTCGACCAGACCGCTTTCCGGAGCAGCGTCCGGTACCGCGAAATCCATTACGTCCGGCTGCGGCGCTTCGGCGGGATCGGCCTGTCGGGCCGCTTCACGTTCCTGGCGCTCTGCGCGCTCACGATCACGCTCGGCCTGGCGTTCGCGGTTCTGGCGTTCCTGCTCTTCGCGGCGCGCTTCAATCTCGCGCTGCGCCTCACTCAGCATGCGCAGATAATGTTCTGCGTGCTGCTGGAAGTTTTCCGCCGCAACGCGGTCGTTTGACAGCTGAGCGTCACGCGCCAGCTGATTGTACTTATCAATGATTTGCTGCGGCGTGCCACGCACCTTGCCTTCAGGGCCCGAGCTGTCAAATACCCGGTTTACGACGTTACCGCCGGAAGGACGATTGCGGTTGTTCTTGGCCCGCGAGCGGGATTTGGAAGATCTCATTTTACTTCACGTCAGCCTTATCAATGCGCTGTCGCTCAACCCGTGTTTTGCACTGCTCAGAGGCGTTTGCCGTGACGGGATGTCGACTTTTTTGGGCTTGGCGTCAGGGGTGCGCTGCAACAGCGTCAACCTCGCCGACTAATCCTGAGTAAACATGTCCTGACCGTGCAGACAAGAGGAATCTCGAATTTTCACACGCTTTTTTACTCGGGGCAGCATTTTTTGGCCTCAGACAACAGTTTCAACCCGGCATCTTCGCGCCGACAACCCGGTCACGCCCGTCCAGATCGGGGATTACGCGAATATCCGCCAAACCCGCCGCATCAAACAAGGCAGACACCAGATTTGCCTGTGTCGGGCCAATTTCCACAAGTATTCGCCCGCCTGGCAGCAGGTAATCCGGGGCCGAGGCCGCAATCTGCCGATACGCGCCCAGCCCGTCCCCTTCATCGGTCAGCGCCATGCGCGGCTCGTGCTCCCGCACTTCGGGCGAAAGATCCTCCATTTCGGTTACGGAAATATAAGGCGGGTTGGAAACAATCAGGTCAAACTGGCCTTCAATGTCTTCAAACCAGTTTGACTGCGCAATCTCGGCTCGTCCTTGCACCTTGTGGAGCACGGCATTGGCGCTGGCCTGAAGACAGGCGGCTTCACTCAGGTCGACCCCAAGGCCCGAAGCGCTGGTGCGCTCCGCAAGCAGTGTGACCAGAATACAGCCCGACCCGACGCCGAGGTCCAAAACATGGTCGAAAGGTTCGCTCAGCGCGGCCTCGATCAGGGTTTCAGTCTCGGGGCGTGGATCCAGAACATCGGAGCTGACACGAAACCTGCGCCCATAGAACTCGCGCTCCCCCAGCAGATGAGACACCGGCACCCGAATGGCACGCAAAGAAACCAACTGGTCATAGCGTTCAGCGATCTCGGGCTGCAACTCTTCCGGGGCAATCAGCGTCACTCGGCTGGCTTCTATCCGTGCGGCATGGGCCAACAACAGGCGCGCATCCCGCGCCGGGTCATCCACGCCCGCGGCCCTCAGACGCGCGGTTGCGGCCACCATGGCCTGCGCTGCTGTTTGCAGCCCCATCATTGCGCCATCTCGGCCAACAACCGGGCCTGATCATCCGCCGTCAGAGCGTCAATCACTTCGTCAAGATCCCCCTGCATCACCTGATCCAGTTTATAGAGCGTCAGGTTGATCCGGTGATCCGTCATCCGCCCCTGTGGGAAATTATAGGTGCGAATGCGTTCCGAACGATCCCCTGACCCCACCTGGCTGGCCCGGTCGGCGGAACGTTCGCTGTCGATCCGCTGCCGCTCGAGGTCATAAAGCCGCGTCTTCAGCACCTGCATGGCGATCTCGCGGTTGCGATGCTGGGACTTCTCGGAACTTGTGACCACCAAGCCCGTCGGAATATGGGTGATCCGCACCGCCGAGTCGGTGGTGTTCACGTGCTGCCCGCCCGCGCCGGAACTGCGCATCGTGTCGATACGGATGTCATTGGCGTCTATCTGGATGTCGACATCCTCGGCCTCGGGCAGTACCGCCACCGTCGCCGCCGAGGTGTGGATGCGCCCGCCGCTTTCGGTTTCGGGCACGCGCTGCACGCGGTGCACGCCGGATTCGTATTTCAGCCGGGCAAAGACGTTGTCGCCCTTGATATGGGCCACCACCTCTTTGATCCCGCCCAGATCAGAAGCCTGTTCTTCGATGATCTCGAACTGCCACCCGTGGGCCTCGGCATAGCGTTGATACATACGTAACAGATCGCCCGCGAACAAAGCGGCCTCGTCCCCGCCGGTACCGGGGCGAATTTCCAGCATCGCCGGCCGCGCATCCGCCGCATCCTTGGGCAACAGCGCCAGTTGCAGCGCGTGTTCCGCCTCGGGGATGCGCGATTGCAGGTCCGGAATTTCCTCTTCGGCCAACTCCTTCATATCCGGGTCGGCCAGCATCGCCTCGGCCTCAGTCAGATCTGCCACCAGCTGGCGCCAGGCCATGATCTGATCGACCACGGGCTTGAGGTCGGAATATTCCTTGGCCAACGCCGCAATATCGCCGCCCGATGCGCCATCCGCCATGGCAGCTTCGAGGTATTGGAATCGCTGGGTGATCTGTTCAAGACGTTCTTCGGGGATCATCCCGGCGGTGTCTATCATCCGGGGGCTTTGGTCAAGGGCCACGTCGTGCTAAGCTTGCTGTCATGAAACGGATTTTGCTTGCCCTTTTGCTGACGTCCACGCCGGTTTTCGCCGATTACGTCGGCCCCGACGGCAAGACCCGCGATTGCTATTGCACCGACACGTCCGGGTCCCGCATTGAACTGGGTGAGATGATCTGCCTACAAGTCGACGGCCGCATGTTCACGGCACAATGCCAGATGTCCCTGAACGTGCCCATGTGGCGCGAGGTGCAGGAAGGGTGTTTATCGTCCGGGTTGCAAAGCGATCCAGTTGATCACTTTGAACAGGATGAGGCGTCCTGAGCGCCGGTAGAGCAGTTACATCTGCTTCAACCACCCATCAACCCGTGCCTTGTTCACCCCGAAATCCCTGCGCCCGAACCGCAAACGGCCATGGATGCGCAGCGTGTCGCCGTCCTGCTGAACAGTGGTATAGTCGGGAAAACCGATCCATTTCGTGCGGGTGACATAGGTGATCATGCCCTCATCGACCGAACCTGCCAAAACCGAGGTGCGCGGCGTGGCGCGGGCGATCCGATCGAGCTTTTGCAAACCTTCCGGGCCGGTTGCAACAACGCGCAGAACGCCACCCGGCAAGTCCTGATCAACCTCTGCAATCGGTGCAATATGCCATTGGGCCGGCGCAGATGGGGCCAGCCGGATGTAAGCGCCCAGCCCAAGCACCAGCGCGATCACCGCCCAAAGAACCATTCTTTTCATCCCGCTTTACCCTCTTGCAGAAACCCTATGCGGATCACGCGCCGGGGCAAGCCGTTCCGGGCCGGTTTACCGTGACGTCACACCCGGCAGGATGCATAGCATCTCGTAGATTAGGTTGGCTGCCGTCAGGGCCGTGTTGCCGGACGGGTCATACGGAGGTGAAACCTCGACCAGATCACACCCCACTACATTCACACCCTGCAACGCGTGGATCAGTTGCAGCGCCTGCGGCGTAGTCAGCCCGGCAATCTCTGGCGTACCCGTGCCCGGTGCAAAGGCCGGGTCCAGGCTGTCGATGTCATAGGTGACATAGACCGGATGATCCCCGATGATCTTGCGGATCTGAGAACCGATCTGCGTCAGATTCTGCTGCCACAACTCCCAGGCCGGGAACTGGCGGAAGCCCCAATCCTTGGCTTCGATGAAATCCGAAGCCGCGTAGCCCGATCCGCGAATGCCGATCTGAAAGGTCTTGTCGGGGACAATCAGCCCCTCTTCATAGGCGCGGCGGAAGACGGTTCCGTGGGTCTCCTTCTCGCCGAACATCTCGTCATTCACATCCGCATGGGCATCCACATGCACCAGAGCCACCGGCCCATGCTTTGCCGCAATGGCCCGCAGGATCGGCAGGGTGATCGAATGATCGCCCCCCATCGCCACCGGGGTCACGTTCTTTGCCAGGATTGCATCATAGCTTTCCTTGATGATCCTCAGGCTGTCCGCAAGCGAAAAGGTGTTGATCGCCAGATCCCCGATGTCGGAGATTTGCAAGCTGTCGAACGGAGCCGCCGAGGTGGCCATGTTGTAGGGCCTTATCATCGCGCTTTCGCTGCGGATCTGTTTGGGTCCGAACCGGGTGCCCGATCGCCACGAGGTGCCGATATCCATCGGAATCCCCAGAACCGCCACATCCAGCCCCGCCAACGAGGCAGCCTGGGGCAGGCGCATAAACGTATTCGGCCCCGAGAACCGCGCCAGATCATTGCCGCTGACCGGTTGATTGAATTCAGTCATGCGCGTTGTATCCCCATCCCTTCAACTTTCTTTACCCAGCACATACCGGAAGTATGGCTAACCAATGGTTAATACGCATCCAAACGGTTATGTTTTTGCCAGCTTGTTCCACCCCAACAGGCAGACGATCTGCGTCGCCACATGCGCCCCCGCAATCGCCGTGGCGCCGGATGTATCGAACGGCGGAGACACCTCGACAACGTCGCCGCCCTTGATGTTGATCCCGGCGATGTCGCGCAGGATGATCTGCGCCTGAATGGAGCTCAAACCACCCCAGACCGGTGTCCCCGTGCCCGGTGCAAAGGCCGGGTCCAGACCGTCGATGTCAAAGCTCAGGTAGACCGGGCTGTCGCGCAGAATGCCTTTGATCTTCTGCGCCACGGCAGCGGGGCCGGATTCGTAGACCTCGCGCGCGTCGATGATGTTGACGCCCAGCGTGTCCTCGTTGGTGGTGCGGATCCCCACCTGGACCGAGCGTTTCGGATCCACGATCCCCGACTTCACCGCCTTGTAGAACATGGTGCCGTGGTCCACCCGGCTCATGTCGTCGTCGGCCCAGGTGTCGGTATGGGCATCGAACTGCAACAGCGACATCGGCCCGTATTTCTCGGCATAGGCCTTGAGGATCGGAAAGCTGATATAGTGATCGCCCCCCAGCGTAACCGAGGCCACATCCGCCGCCAGAATGGTGCGGATATGGTCGGTCAGCGTGTCTGGAAAGGCGGGAATGCTGGCATAGTCATAGGCCATGTCGCCGTAGTCGATGATCGCCAGCTCGCTCAGCGCATCGAAGGGCCAGCCATAAGGCGCATCGGGAGATTGCAGCGCGCTGGCCTCGCGGATCGCACGCGGACCAAGACGGGTGCCCGGGCGGTTGGTCACCGCCTGATCAAACGGCACGCCGGTCACGGCGATGTCGGCGCCGGTCAGGTCCTTGGTGTACAGTCGGCGCAGAAACGAGGTCGCCCCGCCAAAGGTGTTTTCATAGGACAGTCCTTTGAGGTCCGGATTGGTGAATGCCTCATCCACCTGGTTTTTCGCGTCTTCCAGTGCCATTTCGCTCTCCCATCAGCCCAACGGCTGCGCCTTTTCCACGATCCGAGCGAAGAACGATGCCCCCACCGGCGCGATATCATCATTGAAGTTGTATTTCGGATGATGCAGCCCGGCACCCTCACCCTGCCCCAGGAACAGATAGGCCCCCGGCCGCGACTGCAACATGTATGAAAAATCCTCGGCCCCCATGTCGCGTCCCATAGTGTCGATCACCCGCTCAGGCCCTGACACTTCGCGCGCGACGGCCGCGGCAAAGGCAGCCTTTTCAGCATCGTTGATCGTCGCCGGATATCCCACCTGATATTCCAGCCGTGCCTCGACACCGTAAGACGCGGCCTGCCCCTGCACGATCTGCTCCATCCGCTCCATCACCATCTTCTGTACAGAAGGATCAAAGGTCCGCACGGTTCCGTTCAAATAGGCAGTATCAGGGATCACGTTGTTCACCGTTCCGGCGTGGATCTGGGTGACCGAAACAACCAGGTCTTCCACCGCATAGTGGTTGCGGCTTACAATGGTCTGGATTGCCTGCGCAATGCCGCAGGCCGCCATGACCGGGTCGCGGGTCTGATGCGGCATGGCGCCATGGCCGCCGACCCCTTGAATATGAATCTCGAACGTATCCACCGCCGCCATGATCGGTCCCGGCGTGGTATGGAACGTACCTTCCGGGTTTCCCGGATCATTGTGTATTCCATAGACCTCAGAGATATCGAACCGCTCCATGATGCCTTCTTCGACCATCACGCCCGCGCCGCCGCCTTCTTCCTCGGCCGGTTGAAAGATCAGGGCCACGCGGCCGCGGAAATTCCGCGTTTCGGCCAGATACCGCGCCGCACCCAGCAGCATTGTGGTGTGCCCGTCATGCCCGCAGGCATGCATCTTTCCGGGATTCTTCGATGCATAATCGACGCCTGTTTCTTCGGTAATCGGCAATGCATCCATATCGGCACGCAGGCCAATGGTCGGGCCGTCGCCCTGCCCGTTGATGATCGCGACCATCCCGGTCTTTGCGATCCCTTCATGCAATTCATCAACCCCGAATTCACGCAGACGCTCGGCCACAAACGCGGCAGTCTCAAAGCACTCAAACTCCAACTCGGGTATCGTATGCAGATATTGGCGCCATCTGGTCATATCGGCAGAGAAATCGGCAATTCGGTTGACGACGGGCATCTGGGCTGGACTCCTGATCGGGACTGCGGGATGGATGCATCTGACACCGGAATGAAAGGGTTCGCAATGGCCGAAAATCCTCTGATCCATGACAGCGACGCTGGTATCGAGCGTCTGCTGGAAATCATGCGCCGCCTGCGTGATCCGCAAACCGGTTGCCCGTGGGATATCGAACAGGATTTCGCAACCATCGCGCCCTATACGATAGAAGAGGCTTATGAGGTCGCCGACGCGATCGAGCGCGAGGCCTGGGACGAGTTGAAGGGAGAGCTGGGCGATCTGCTGTTCCAGTCGGTCTTTCACGCACAAATGGCTGAAGAGGCTGGGCATTTCACCTTTCAGGACGTAGTGCGCACCATGTCAGACAAGATGGTCAACCGCCACCCGCATGTTTTTGGCGACGAATCCCGCGACAAGTCCGCCGATCAGCAGACCCGGGATTGGGAAACGATCAAGGCGGCCGAACGTGCGGGCAAGGAACAGAAAGGCGCGCTGGACGGGGTGGCCGCCAACCTGCCTGCCCTTCTACGGGCCCATAAGTTGCAAAAACGGGCCGCGCGCGTGGGGTTCGACTGGCCCGATGCAAGCCACGTGCTGGCCAAGATCACCGAAGAAGCCGCCGAACTGGAAGAGGCGCGTGACAAGATGGACGCGGATGCGCTTGAGGATGAGTTCGGCGATCTGCTGTTCGTGATGGTCAATCTGGGCCGCCACCTGGGTATCGAACCCGAAGCCGCCCTGCGCCGCACCAATGCCAAGTTCACCCGTCGCTTTGAACAGATCGAAGCCCGGCTGGCCGAACGGGGAAAGACCCCCTCGCAAAGCGACCTGACCGAGATGGATGCGCTCTGGGACGAGGTCAAAACCGAAGAGCATCGCGCCAACGGCAAACTCCCGCCGGTTGATGTTTTGGCCGCACCCAGAAACGGGTAGACAAGGCACCCGACACTTGCGAGTGTCCCACCTTCACGACCACCGGAGACACCCATGCCCCCTCGCAAGATCATCATCGACACCGATCCCGGACAGGACGACGCCGTCGCCATCCTGCTGGCGCTGGCCAGCCCGGAGGACATCGAGGTACTTGGCATCACGGCGGTCGCAGGCAACGTGCCCCTGGAATTGACCGCCAAGAACGCTCGGATCGTGTGCGAACTGGCGGGCCGGACCGACATACCTGTTTATGCGGGCTGCGACAGACCGTTGAACCGCCCGCTGGTCACGGCCGAGCATGTGCATGGCAAGACAGGTCTGGATGGCCCGGACCTGCCCGATCCGCAGATGCCGCTGGCCGAGGGGCACGCGGTGGATTTCATCATCGACACCCTGCGCGCTGAAGAACCGGACACGGTAACCCTTTGCCCGCTGGGGCCACTGACAAATATCGCGACTGCGTTCAGCAAGGCTCCGGACATAGTGGACCGGGTACAGGAAATCGTTCTGATGGGCGGAGCGTATTTCGAGGTCGGCAACATCACCCCGACAGCTGAATTCAACATTCACGTCGATCCAGAAGCCGCTGATATCGTTTTCAAATCCGGCAGACCTATCGTGGTCATGCCGCTGGATGTCACGCATAAGGCGCTGGTCACCCAACCCCGCAATGATGCGTTCCGTGCGCTGGGAAACAAAGTCGGAATCGCTGTCGCCGAGATGACCGATTTTTTTGAGAGGTTCGACAAGGAAAAATACGGCAGCGCGGGTGCGCCTTTGCACGACCCTTGCGTGACCGCCTATCTGATCCGGCCCGAGCTGTTTTCAGGCCGTCATGTGAATGTCGAGATTGAAACCCAGTCCGAGCTGACAATGGGCATGACCGTCGCCGATTGGTGGGGCGTAACCGACCGCGCGCCCAATGCGCTGTTCATTGGGGAAATCGACGCCGACGGCTTCTTCAATCTTTTGACGGAAAGGCTGGCCAGATTATGAGCGCCGCCCTGCGCCTGGCGCGCCCCGAAGACCTGGATCGTCTGATGGCACTGGTCACCGCCTTCCATACCGAGGCCGGATTGACGCAAGACCCGGACCAGACCCGAAATGCTCTGACACCCCTGCTCGAGGGTATTCCCCATGGCTGTGTCTATCTGATCGGCCCCGGACGGGCGCCGTTGGGCTACATCATTTTGACCTTCGGCTGGTCCGTCGAATTCGGCGGGATGGACGGTTTCGTGGACGAAATCTATATCCGACCCGCTGTTCGCGGCCGCGGCATCGCGACCGAAGTTCTGCTGGCACTGCCCAAAGCTTTGTCCGAAGCCGGGCTGACTGCCCTTCATCTGGAAGTCGACCGACACAACGAAGCCGCTCAGAAAATCTATCTGCGCACCGGGTTCAAACCACGCGACAGATATATGCTGATGAGCAAGTTGCTTTAACGAGACTCGCCGCGGAAGATATTGGCCGGGTTCATGTCCTGTACCGGGTCATTCGCCGAGACCGGATCTCCGGTAATTGGGTAGGTTCCCGGACCCGCGCAGGCGGAAAGAACTGTGACGGAAGCTGCTGCGATTACCAGAAGGAATTTGGATACAGACATCGTGGTCTCCTTTCTGCAATGCATCCAGATTAGATCACGTGCCTGTGATTTACTTAGTAACAAGTTCACACATAATGTGATTTTTGCATTCTTTTTTGATACAAAAGGGCCAATGCAATACGCCTGCGAAACAAAAACCATTGAAATGATTGCGTAATCCGGATCACGCCTTTTTCGCGAAAAGATCGAAGATTTCTCGAAAAATTTCAACTTCAACTACAAGCAGGCCCGGCAATCTTAAACCCAAAGAAGGATCAAACCAGAGAGGTTCAATCAAGGGTGGATATTAGCTGAAGTCGTGTTTCCCGCCGCAACTTTCACCGGGATCGTCCGGAAGATGCTGGTTCAAGGCCCATGAAACGCTTGAATCCAAGAGGTGCGAAGGGTCAACAACACCAATTGATCAATCACAGGGGTTACGGCGCGGGCGGCGGAACGACCGCTTGACGGATCAGAGACCGGACTTTGAAAAATGGGGGCCGTTTGCCCCCAATCCATGCTTATTTCAGGATCGACGCGCCGGCGTATTCGGCCACTTCCCCCAGCGACTCCTCGATGCGGATCAGCTGGTTGTATTTCGCCAACCGGTCCGATCGTGCAAGCGATCCGGTTTTGATCTGACCACAATTGGTGGCAACCGCCAGATCGGCAATGGTCGCGTCCTCGGTCTCGCCCGAACGGTGCGACATCACGTTGGTGTAGCGCGCGCGGTGCGCCATATCGACGGCACGCAGGGTTTCCGTCAGCGAGCCGATCTGGTTCACCTTGACCAGCATCGAGTTCGCACAGCCACGTTCGATCCCTTCGGCCAGACGTTCCGGGTTGGTCACGAACAGATCATCACCAACCAGTTGCACCTTGTCGCCGATGGCATCGGTCAGGGCCTTCCAGCCATCCCAGTCATCTTCGGACATGCCGTCTTCGATCGAGATGATCGGATAGTCATTGACCAGCGCCGCCAGATAGGCCGCGTTTTCCTCGGATGTCAGGGTCGTGCCCTCACCCGACAGAACATATTTTCCGTCTTTGTAATACTCGGTCGCCGCGCAATCGAGCGCCAGATGGATTTCCTCACCCGGCTTGTAGCCCGCCTTTTCGATGGATTTCAGAATGAAATCCAATGCTTCACGGGTCGAGGCAATGTTGGGGGCAAAACCGCCCTCGTCGCCCACACCGGTCGCCAGACCTGCGCCTGACAGTTCCTTTTTCAGCGTGTGGAACACCTCGGACCCCATGCGCACCGCTTCGCGAATGTTCGCGGCGGCGGTCGGCATGATCATGAATTCCTGAATGTCGATCGGGTTGTCGGCATGTTCGCCACCATTGATGATGTTCATCATCGGAACCGGCAGAACCCGCGCCGAGGTGCCGCCCACATAGCGATAGAGCGGCTGGGTGGTGAAATCCGCCGCTGCCTTCGCCGTGGCCAGCGAGACACCCAGAATAGCGTTTGCACCCAAACGGCCCTTGTTCTCGGTGCCGTCCAGCTCGATCATGGCCTGGTCAATGGCCACCTGCTCGGTCGCGTCAAAGCCCACCAGTTCTTCGGCAATCTCGCCGTTCACGGCGGCGACGGCTTCCAGAACGCCTTTGCCCATATAGCGCGCCTTGTCGCCATCGCGTTTTTCAACCGCCTCATAGGCACCGGTGGACGCGCCCGAGGGCACGGCAGCGCGGCCCATGGTGCCGTCTTCCAGAATCACGTCAACTTCGACTGTCGGATTGCCCCGGCTGTCCAGAATTTCGCGTGCGTGGATGTCGATGATGGTGCTCATGAAGCCTGTCCCTGTGACTGCGGTCGGTTGCACGCGTCATAGCAGCAACCGGCCAAAAGTAAACCGGTTCCGTTAACGCTAACACACATATTCCCGGACATTTAGGGCTAACAATTCGTTGTTTGCGCCAACAGGGTCAGGCGGGTGCCAGTTCCCGCGCCAGACGCCGTTCGCGGACAAAGGTATAAAGACCCGAACCGATGATCAGGGTCGCCCCCGCCATTGTCAGCGCATCAGGGCGTTCACCGAACACCAGCATTCCAGCAAGGATCGAAAACACCAGACGCGTGTACCGGAACGGCATCAGGGCGGAGGCTTCGCCCACCCTCATCGCAGTGACAATGCCGTAATAGCCCAGCACGCCAAATCCGATCGCCCCAGCATAAGGGCCCGTTTGACCGGCTTGAACCGGCACGAAGGATGCCCCGGACATGACCATCAGAAGCAGGCCGGCCAAAGCCACCGCAATATAGGCCTGCATCGCAACGACGGATGAAGGCACGCGTGGGTCCAGCTTGCGGGTAATCAGATCGCGCGCCGCAATTGCGACCACGGACAACACCACAAACAGGGATTCGGGCCGAAAGCCCTCCATCCCCGGGCGGATGATCATCAAAACACCGACAAAGCCGACGCCGATCGCGCTCCAGCGACGCCACCCGACCTGCTCTCCAAGAAACAGGGCCGCCCCCATGGTGACGACCAGCGGCATGGCCTGAAACACGGCCGCAACGGTGGACAGGTCGATCAGAGACAACGCCGTCACGAACGCCACCGCGCCAAAGCCTTCGGTCGCAGCGCGGATCAATGGCAGGGTTTTCCATGCCACGGGGTCAAGGATCCGCTTGCGGGTGACCACTGACATCGTGGCAAACACGAGCCCGCAAAACACACCCAGAAACACCATGATCTGCCCTGTCGGCACAGAGCCGGACAGGAGCTTGATGAACATGTCCTCAAGTGCAAAGGCCGCCATCGACCCGATGAGCAGCAGGATGCCGTTTACGTTGTTCATTTGCGCGTCCGTTGGAAAGGGCACATCTGGTGCCTGTAGATGCACAACAACCTCAACCAACGGCATCTGGCAAGACAATTCCCGTCACGCCTGATGAATTAAAGTGAGGGCATCAATCGCGTTTCGTGATGGGTCAGTCCTTTTCCAGCGGGACGCCATACAGCTCCAACCGGTGCCCCTTCAGCTTGTACCCAAGCTTCGCGGCGATTCTTTCCTGCAGGGCTTCGATCTCGGGGTCGACGAATTCAATTACCTCTCCTGACTGCATGTCGATCAGGTGGTCGTGATGATCGCGCTCGGCATCCTCGTACCGGGCCCGTCCGTCGCCGAACTCAAGGCGTTCCAGAATACCAGCCTCTTCGAACAGTTTGACCGTGCGATAGACCGTTGCAATGGAAATGCCTTTATCCACGGCAGACGCCCGCGCATAGAGTTCCTCGACATCCGGGTGGTCGTCGCTCTGTTCCAGCACCTGCGCGATGACCCTTCTTTGACCGGTCATGCGCAGCCCCTTGGCTTCACAACGCCCAATAATCGTTTCCGACATGATGCCCCTCAGACTTGCTCGGGTGTCTGTCTTAATATGTCTGCGCAGGTTTCGCTACAGGGATTTCACCTTTTGCGACCTTCTGATCTGGCGCGCGTCAGATCGGCCCAGACCGGCAGGTGATCAGATGCGATATGCGCGGGACGTGTGTCGTGAACACCGTGCGCCACGGCCTGTATTCCGCTGCCCAGCGCGATCCGATCCAGCGCGCCCAGGGGCTGCGCGGCGGGAAAACTTGGTCTGGGGGGCAGAAACCGCATTTCGGGGACCAGATGATCCAGAACTGGCTGACGTGACCACTCGTTGAAGTCACCGGCCCAAACAGTCGGCATCTGGTCCATGTCCCAATCGTTCCGCCGAATGTGTAAAATCTGCTGTCGCCGCGACGCTGGCAGCAGTCCCAGATGCATACCCATCACGCGCAAGGGCCCGATATGGGTGTCGAACTCGACCCGAACCGCCCCGCGCGGCTCCAGCCCCGGCAACTCGTGATGCCCTTTTCGGCGGACCGAGATCCCCTCTCCGCGCCAGATCACCGCGTTGCCGTGCCAGCCCAGACTTCCCGCGCCGCCCAGATCGACGATCTGCCATCCCGCCTCGTCCAACATGAAATGCGGCAGCGCGGCCGGACGGGGCGGCAGGCGTTTGTCGGCCTCCTGCAACACCACGATATCCGCTTTCATGTTTTCGATGACTTGCAGAATACGCTGGGGCTGACGCCGGAAATCCAACCCGACGCATTTCTGAATGTTGTAGCTTGCGATACGCAGCGTGGACGAAGTTGGCATGAGGGCTTGACCAAATGAATTGATCCTAAAGTGCCATGCCTGACGTGAGGCGCAACCCCTGTGCTCGGTTTCCTGCTGCGACAATTCCGATACGACACCCGCCCCCGGCAATCTGCCTGCTATTTCGGCGATTGAAACGTGGCTGACATCAAAGCGAAGGTTCCGCTTGATCCCCGGCCCTGCAACGCTCTATCCCGATGCGGTGACGACAACGCATCGCAGCCAAAGCGGGGCCCGCATGAGCCTGAGCCAGACCCAACCCGACAACAGCACCCGGGCCAGTATGGTTTTGGTGACAGGCGGCGCGCTGTGGGGCCTTTATTGGATTCCGGTGCGGTTTTTCTACGATCAGGGCCTGACCGGCCCGTGGTCAGGGATCGCGATGTACTGCGCGGCCCTGATTGCGTTGATCCCCTTTGTCTGGCCCGACAGACGCATGCTGGCCCGGCAATGGCGCGATCTGATGCTCAGCGGAATGTTCACAGGGGCTGCATTCAGCCTGTATTCGATCAGCCTTGTTTACACCGACGTCGTCCGCTCGATCCTGTTGTTCTATCTCACTCCGATCTGGGGCACGATTCTGGGCGTCGTATTTCTGAAAGAACGCCTGAGCCTGATGCGCCTAGCGGGCCTGATCTGCGGGCTTGGCGGGCTGTTTGTCGTGCTCGGAGGCGCCGGATTCGTGCCATGGCCGCAGAACTTGGGCGACTGGCTGGCGCTGGCATCGGGCATGTGCTGGGCATTGGGCACACTGGGCCTGTACAAGGCTGGCAGCATGACCATCTCGGGTCAGGTCTTTGCCTTTGTGATTGGCGCGTTGTTGCTGTCGCTTGTCAGCCTGCTGATGCTTGGGGGCCAAACCCTGCCGAACATCACAAGCGAAGAGTCGATCCGCATAGCGGGATACGCGCTGCTGTCGGCCTTTTATGTCCTGCCCATGATCTACATGACCATCTGGCCAGCAACCAAGCTGTCCCCCGCAAAGGTCGGTCTGCTGCTGATGAGCGAGGTTGTCGTTGGCATCGCGTCGGCCGCAGCCCTGTCAGGAGAACCATTTGGCCTGCGAGAATTTCTGGGCGCCACCCTGATCGTCAGCGCTGCGGTGTTGGAAATCCTGCGGAAATAGACGCGGGCTGCGCGTTATGTCCCGCAGAATGTCGCATGAACCACCTCATTTTCGGCCGGAGGACGCCTCAGGTCTTCCGCATCCCCCTGATCCTCGTACGGTCGTGCCAACACAGCGTTCAACCGGTCGAAGGGCGCATAGTCGCCCTGCACCGCCGCCTGGATCATCTGTTCGATCCGGTGATTGCGCGGAATGAATGCAGGGTTTGCGGCGGCCATCACCTCCTGTGGCGTCGCTTCGTGCGCCAACCGCGCGCGCCAGTCTTTTTCCCAGGTGTCAAACGCTGCCGGGTCAAGGAACTGATCCCGCGCCGTGCCGCCGCCCAGCGCCCGGAAGGTATTGGTGAAATCCGCCTGCCCCTCGGCCATGCGCTTCAGAAGATCGGTGATCAGTTCCTGATCGCCCTCGTCCGCGGTTGCCAGTCCGATCTTCGCCCGGAACCGGGACAACCAATTCTGTTGCAGCAGGTCCGGCATCGCGTGGACGATCTCGGTCGCCTCTTCCACAGCGGCCTCTTTGTCGTCCATCTGCTGGATCAAGGACGTTGCCAACTGCGCGAGGTTCCACACCGCGATATCGGGCTGGTTCGAATAGGCATAACGACCCATCCGGTCGATCGAGCTGTAAACGGTGTTGGGGTGATACGTATCCATGAACGCACATGGGCCGTAGTCAATGGTCTCGCCCGCGATCGAGCAGTTGTCGGTATTCATCACGCCATGGATGAACCCCACGCTCATCCACCGTGCAATCAAACCGGCCTGCGCATCGCGCACCGAACGTAACAGGCCCATCGGCCCTTCTGCCTTGGGATAATGCCGCGCAATGGCATAGTCCGTCAGGCGCTTCAGGCTGTCCATCTGCCCACGCGCGGCAAAAACCTGAAATGTCCCCACCCGCAGATGACTGGATGCAACCCGGGTCAGAACCGCTCCGGGCATCGGGCCCTCGCGAAAGACGGTCTCGCCGGTTTCCACCGCTGCCAAGGCACGTGTGGTCGGAATGCCCAGGGCATGCATCGCCTCGGATACCACATATTCCCGCAGCACCGGCCCCAGCCAGGCCCGGCCATCGCCCCGGCGAGAAAACGGCGTAGGACCCGAACCTTTCAGCTGGATGTCCCGGCGCACCCCGTCCGTTCCGACCGTCTCGCCCAGCAACACCGCACGTCCGTCGCCCAACTGCGGGTTGTACTGCCCGAACTGATGCCCGGAATAAAGCTGTGCGATGGGCTCGGCACCTTCGGGAATACTGTTTCCCGCAAAGGCTTCGGCCATGTCCTCGACGTCTCCGGGCGATATCCGCAGCAATTTGGCCAGATCATCGTTGAACGCAATCATCCTTGGCGCGCGCACGGGAACCGGTGACTGCCGTGCAAAGAACGCATCCGGCAGACGGGCATAGGAGTTATCGAAGGGGATTTTCAGGGTCATGTCGTAAACATATCCCTCGGACGCATGAATACCATAGCGGATCACACCGGCCCGTGCATAATCGCACCCAAACACGAGGAACCACATGACCGCACAAGAGATTATCGACCGCTTGAACCTGCAACGCCATCCTGAAGGTGGTTGGTACGCCGAGACATGGCGCGCAGAAAACGAAGGTCGCCCCACCGGCACCTGCATCTACTTCCTGTTGCAGAAAGGCGAAAGCAGCCACTGGCACCGTGTTGATGCGACCGAGATCTGGCTGTACCATGCCGGCGCACCGCTTGTCCTGTCGCTCAGCGCAATGGACCAAGGCCCCGCCACCGAACATGTGCTGACCCCCGATCTTTCCTCTGGCGCACCACAATTGATCGTCCCGGAAGGCCATTGGCAAGCCGCCCGCAGCACGGGTGATTACACGCTGGTCAGTTGCACGGTCTCGCCCGGTTTCCAGTTCGAGGGGTTCGAACTTGCTGCACCGGGCTTCGATATCCCCAAGGCGTGAATGTTTACATAACGATCCCTGAAAAGGTCAGTTTACAGACGGTTGCCCATTGATCATTCTGTACACGCAGCCACAGGCGACGGAGTAACGAGTAAGAATGAAGCAGGTCCTGCTGACTGTCTTGTTCTTGTGTCAAAGCGCGGCATTCGCCAGCGCAGAGCCCACTTGCGCCGAGGCCCGTCTTGCATCCGATCTGACTGCGCCTGAGCTGATCGGGGAAGAAACGGCTGAAGATGCTGACGCGACCGTGACAGTCGAACCTGCGGTGCTGGTTTCCAGGCGTCCTGCCCTGCGACCCTGCAAGTTTCGGCAATTCGAAGTGGGCCGTGAACGAATGCAGGAACGGGGCGCCGTGTGCGGCGACTGGACCATTCTGGGTGAAACACGCAAGCCCGTCGCGGGAAAGGCTCGCGGATGCGGGATCACGAACCCAGTTCGGGTTTACAAAATATCTGATATCGCACTCAGCCAATTCTCATTGATGGACTGCCAGACAGCGGTCACGCTGAAAACGTGGATCGAAAACACGGCCAAGCCAGCCTTTGCCGATATGGGCGGCGGGCTGAAGGGGATGCGGATCGTTGGCCACTATGCCTGCAAGACCCAGAACAACCAGCCGCGCTCACGCATCTCGGAACATGCGCGCGGAAGGGCGATCGACATATCGACCTTCGTTCTAAAGGACGGAACACAGATCACGGTCCGGGACGGATGGAACAACGCGCAAGGCGCTGTTTTGCGAAAGCTGCACGATGGCGCCTGCGGCATATTCGGAACCGTGCTTGGCCCGGACGCCGACCGCTATCACGTCGGGCATTTCCATTTTGACACGGCCCGCCGCAAGGGCGCTCCGGTGTGTCGATGAACCTTCGGGTTGCGCCTCTATTTGTCGCTTCGGCTTTTGATCAACAAATTGATCAGCGGCACCAGCAGCGTCGCTGCCGATCCCAAAGGGTTCGATCCAATGCTCTTGACCGCCTGCACGACCTCTTTGGCCTCTGTGGTCATTTCCTCCAATTCGTCTTCAATATCTGCTATGGCCATATCGCGCACCTCGACGGCCGGTGCGACTTCGTCGTCGATATTTCGGCGTCTTGCAATCAGCACCATAAGCCCGGCGAAAACGATGTTTCCAAAGGCCAACAGCGCCGCCGCCGATGCTGGTGACATCGAGCTTTGAAGCGCCAAGAACATGGAAACATTCAAAAGCACCACCGCCGACAATGCCGCGATGCCCGCGATGCCCATCAGTATGGTCTGTTGCTGCACCACCCCAAGACGGCGGCGCGCAATCAAACGTTCGGTCCGATAGATCGTAACCAGGTTCTTGCTCAGTCTGCTCATAACCTGCCTCCTAGCCCTGCGCGCGCCCAACGACATACCCAAGCGAAAAGGCAATCAGCAACGCCGTGATCGGATAGTCTTTCTGTAGCCGACCGAACTCCTCGACAACGTCATGCCCCAAGGACTGAACCTGGCTCAGGTCGATCCCGTGGTCTTCCAGCAGCTGCCGGATTTCATCCGACGATTTGGTGCCCTCAGGCGGATCTTCGGAACCCGCTTCCTTTTCGGCCTGCGCCTCCAACGTCGCATTCCGCTTCCGCAACTTCTCCAACTCGGCCTCAAGCTCTGCCTTGGTCGCCATACTGCCATGCCCCTGATCCATCGGTCCGGGCAATCGTCGCACAAAGAGTTGTTTTTTTGAACTGTTTTCCGGATCGGGTTATTCGACCGGGTCCATCGACACCGTACTGACGACCCCGCCACCGACAAGCGCCTGAACGCCGGTGGTTCCAGGACAAGAGGTCGGCAATCCCCGCGCGACGCGCACCGCCAGATAGGCAAACGCCTGCGCCTCAAGCATGTCGCCGTCCAGCCCCACCGCCTCAACCGGTTCGACCGGGCAATCCAGCGACACGCGCAACATCTCCATCAGCACCGGGTTGCGTCTGCCGCCCCCTGTGACCAACACACAGGACGGAGGTTTCGGACAGTGCTCCATCCCCTGCACCACAGCTGCGGCGCACATACCTGTCAGAGTCGCCACCGCGTCAGCGTCATTGAGTTCCTTGACCAAACCGATCATTTCCGAAAAATCGTTCCGGTCCAGGGATTTCGGCGGCATGCGAGAAAAATACGGCTCGGCCAGAAACAGCTCCAGCGCGCCCATTTCCACCGTTCCATCGCGCGCAAGCGCCCCGTCACGGTCCATCGGAAGCCCCAGCCGGGCCTGCATCAGATCATCGACCGGCGCATTGGCCGGGCCTGTATCAAAGGCCAGCAACGCACCGGGCGCTTCGGGGCCCTCGAACGCCGGATCCACATAGGTCAGGTTGCCGACCCCGCCCAGGTTCAGGAAACACAGCGGCCGGTCCGCACCGAACCATTTGGCACAGGCGAAATGAAAGAAGGGCGCAAGCGGAGCCCCCTCGCCCCCCATCGCCACATCGTCGCTGCGGAAATCCCAGACCACCGGGCGCCCAAGGGCCTGCGCCAGCCCCAGCCCGTCACCGACCTGCAAGGTCCCGCGCCCGCGCGGCTCATGCGCCAGCGTCTGCCCGTGAAAGCCGATCAGATCCACATCCTCGAACTCGGACAGTGCTTCGGCATGGGCGATTGTCACCATCTCTGCCGCCGCATCGACCTGGGGTCCGTGCCACTGGCCCAGCGCAGCGCGCAACACGTCGCGTTCGGCATCTGAATACGCGCGGTATCCACTGTCCCCAAACCCGTAAATCGAATGCCCGTCGGTTTCCACCAACGCGGCATCAACCCCGTCCATGGATGTGCCGGACATTGCGCCCAAAGCCCGGAGCTTTCCGTATTTCGCGATGGTCTGGCCCAAGCCTGCCTCCTGAATTGGCTGTGTCTTTCGCCGCCTCCGGGTCCGGGATTTCACCTTTGGGTTGCAGCCCGGTCAACGTGCCTTCTGTTGGGGCGAAAAGGCAAGCGTTCCGGACCGGCCCGGCAATTTTTTTCTCAGCGCGCGTGTCTGGATCGACACCCTCGACCGCACCCCGCGCCCGCGGTGAAAAGGTGGCTTTTCCTCCCACGCGCTGCCGCCTATACAGTGCCCCGCAACATTAACCCAAAGGGCACGATATGACCTACCACCCCAAATCGGATTTCATCGCCACGATGATCGAGCGCGGCTTTCTCGCCGACTGCACCGATTATCAGGGCCTTGACGACGCGCTGATCAGTGGGTGCAAACCGGCCTATATCGGCTTTGATGCTACGGCCAAGTCGTTGCATGTGGGCAGCCTGATCCAGATCATGATGTTGCGCTGGTTCCAGAAAACCGGTCACCAGCCGATAACCCTGATGGGCGGCGGAACCACAAAGGTTGGCGACCCTTCGTTCCGCGCGGATGAACGCCCCCTGCTGGGGCCCGAACAGATCGACGAAAACATCGCGGGCATCAAAAAGGTGTTCTCGGCTTATATCGACTATGACACAGAGGCCGAGAACAAAGCGTTGATGCTGAACAATGCCGAGTGGCTGGACGACCTGAACTACCTCGATTTCCTGCGCGACATCGGGCGTCATTTCTCGGTCAACCGGATGCTGAGCTTTGAATCGGTGAAATCCCGACTGGACCGTGAACAATCACTGTCCTTTCTCGAATTCAACTACATGATCCTACAGGCCTATGACTTCCTGGAACTGAACCGCCGCTATGGTTGCTTGCTTCAGATGGGCGGCAGCGACCAGTGGGGCAATATCGTCAACGGGATCGACCTGACCCGCCGCGTGCTGGATCACGAGATCTACGGCCTGACCTCACCCCTGCTGACCACCAGCGACGGCAAGAAAATGGGGAAATCTCAGGATGGCGCGGTCTGGCTGAACGCTGACATGCGTTCGCCCTACGAGTTCTGGCAATTCTGGCGCAACACGACCGACGCGGATGTCGGGCGGTTCCTGAAGCTATACACCGAAATGCCGGTGGACGAGTGCGATCGTCTGGGCGCGCTGCAAGGGTCCGAGATCAACGAGGCCAAGATCCGTCTTGCCAACGAGGTGACAACTCTGGCCCATGGTGCGCAGGCCGCGGCGAACGCCGAAGCCACCGCGCGCGAAGTCTTCGAAAAGGGTGGCGTGGGCGGGGATCTTCCGACTCTGACCCTAAGCGAGGCCGAACTGGGTGACGGCATGTCCATCGTGCAGATCATCGTCAAATCCGGCCTCGCCAAATCCGGCAAAGAGGCCAAGCGCCTGATCGCCGAAAACGGTGCCAAGCTGGACGACGCGCCACTGACCGATGCCGGGCTGATGATTGACGCAAATGCCCTGTCTTCGCCGATCAAGCTGAGCGCAGGCAAAAAGCGCCACGCGCTGGTTCAACTGGGCTGACCAGGCAAGGCTGAAAGACACGAAACTGCAACGGCCACCCAAACGGGTGGCCGTTTTTCATTCAGTAAGCCGTGCTTATCTGCGTTCTTTTCCGCCGCCACGACCGGGCCGGTCGCCACTTTCGTCGTTGTTGGCGTTATGACCGCGGCCCGGGCTGCTGCCTTCACCGCCATTGCCATGGCCGTTGTTGCCCTTACCACCACCTTTACCCTTGCCGCCTTTACCTTCGCCTTTGCCTTCACCACCGCCGGATTCGCCACCGCCACCGGATTCGCCACCGCCACCGGATTCACCTCCACCGCCGGAGTCACCTCCACCGCCAGATTCACTTCCGCCGCCGGATTCACTTCCTCCACCGCCGGACTGGCCACCTCCATTGTTTTCGCTTTCTTCAGACGCGCCGCTGGGGCCACTTTCACCGCCTCCGACAGTTCCACCAGCATCGGCGAATCCAGACCCACCGGGTTCAGAGCCGCGGCTTTCACCCCGATTTTCTGCGGAACCAGACAGGCTTGCCGTCGGCAAATCCGTCAGCAACGCGGCCAGCCCCGGGCATTGCGCCCCGGCTACACTCAAAGTTGTTTCAAAGTCGGCCCGCTTTTGAAGCCTGTCCAGAAAACTCGGGGTTACCTGCACACAATCGCACAACCCGGCATAGTCCCCCGCGTTGGCAAGAGTCCGAGCCGTTTTCCAGTTGCAGGTTTCCGGTGCAGCAGCAGCATCGCCAACCATCACCATTCCAAAAACGGGCACAGCGACAACTGCACCCAGTATGTGTTTCGTACTTATTACCATAACAGATCCTCCTGGCGGAAAAACACACAAAGGCGCCGAGTTCTTCGCTCACGAACAGGCGCGTTTTCGTGAAGTCGGCATTAAGTCTTGTTGAGGATCGGCCGAAACATCGGGGCCAAGGACCCTACCCGCCAACCAGGATCCTGCTTTCTCAAATTTGTGGACACTGACCCCAAAGTGCAGTTATTGAACAAGTGTTCATATCCTTGGGAGAAGTTCACCATGCACCTGTCCACCACTGCCGCCCTCATCACCGGAGGCGCGTCCGGTCTGGGCGAAGCCACGGCACGCCACTTCGCCTCGGAAGGCGCGCAGGTCACCATTCTGGATCGTGATGCAGATCGCGGCACACAGGTCGCCGCCGAGATTGGCGGGCATTTCGTGCAAACGGATGTGACCGACCAAGAGTCGGTGGCCGAAGCCGTGCGCCATTGCATGGACAAGATGGGCAAGATCACGGCCACGGTGAATTGCGCAGGTATCGCCTATGGTATCAAGACTGTCGGCAAGGATGGCCCTCACCCTCTGGATGCATTCCAGCGTACGATCGACATCAATCTGGTTGGCACCTTCAACGTGTCCCGGCTGGCCGCTGTCGAAATGGCAAAGAATGAACCCGAACCAGATGGGGCACGTGGGGTGATCATCAACACCGCTTCGATCGCTGCGTTTGACGGGCAAAAGGGTCAGGCGGCCTATGCGGCCTCGAAAGGCGGTGTCGTGGGCATGACGCTGCCGATGGCCCGCGACTTGGCCTCGACCGGCATTCGCGTCATGACCATCGCGCCGGGCATTTTCATGACCCCGATGCTGGCGGGCCTGCCCGAAGAGGTGCAACAACAGCTTGCCGCCGACGTCCCGAACCCTGCCCGCCTTGGCGATCCGCAGGAATACGGAAGACTGGCCGGCTTCATCGTCGAGATGGGCTATCTGAACGGTGAGGTCATCCGCATCGACGGTGCCCTGCGTATGCGCTAAACCGGGGCTCATGACCGAGCGGCAGAAAATGGAAGCGGGTGAATGGTATTGCTGCCTTGACCCGGAACTGGATGCGCTTCGCGCCGAAGCGCGCCGGGCCGTTCATGCCCATAACATATGCCCGCCGGATGCCCGTGGGGCCATCGCGCCGGAACTGGCAGCCCTGTTCGCAGTAGTTGGACGGGATTGCTTTCTCGAGGCTCCGTTTCACTGTGCCTACGGAATAAACCTGTCGTTGGGAGACCGTGTGTTTTTCAACGCAGGCTGTGTCGTGCTCGACACCGCGCCGGTGACGATTGGGAATGACACGATGCTTGGGCCTGCGGTGCAGATCTATTGCGCCGAACACGCGAAAGATCCTGCGTTGCGGGCTCGGGGGCTCGAAATCGCCCACCCGGTCAGGATCGGCGAAAACGTCTGGATCGGCGGGGCCGCGATCATCATGCCGGGCGTTACGATCGGTAACAATGCCATCATCGGAGCGGGCAGTGTGGTGACAAAAGACGTTCCCGCCGGCGAGACCGTCGCTGGAAACCCTGCCCGGCCTGTACGCGCCCACCGATAACCCTGCTTTTCCCCCAATCCGCCAGGGCCTTGATCACAAGGCGCAGCGCCTGTTTTTTTTCAGGCAGCGCAGGGTAAACGTGTCCCCAAGGGGGCGCGCGCCCGGGCAAGGGTGGATTTTGACCGCGCCGAACTCAAAAGTGTCATCGCCTGCACCGAAGAAGAATGCACCCAAAACGACCCCAATGTGGTTGCGACACATCCCGGTGTCGTTGCCTTCCATGCAATTGGGAACAGCCGCGAACCGTCGCAGACGCATTTGAACGCGCTTCACCTCACCACTTGAATAAATATGCTCGACGGGGTCGCAGCCGAAGCAAGCTGAACGAATTGACGCGGATCGGCTGGTCCGGTCCCAGGCAAAACCGAAGCAGCAGGCGAACTCCGGTCTTGAGCAGCTTTTTCCACGCTGTCTGATAAGGCGCGCGCAGTTGGCGTCTACTCAGCCTGGGCTTTCTCTTCCAGTGTCAGCCATTCCTCTTCGGCCGCCGACAACTTGTCTTGCCGTTCGACAAGCGCCTCGGACGCTTTCTGGAACTTGACCGGCTCGCGGGTAAACAGCTCGGGGTCGGACATCAATTCTTCGAGCTTTGCAATCTCGGCCTCCAGCCGTTCAATCTCGGCCGGCAGCTTTTCCAGCCGGTGCTTTTCGGAAAAGGACAATCCCGACCTGGCTTTTGCTTCCTGCTTCACCTTCGGCTTGGAAGACTTTGTTTTGTTGTCTTTTTTCTCGGAAACTTCACCCCGCTGCGCAATATAGTCGGACCAGCCGCCGGCATAGACGGTCGCCCGCCCGTTGCCTTCCATCGCGATGGTCGTCATTGCAACGCGGTCCAGAAAATCCCGGTCGTGGCTGACCAGCAGAACCGTTCCATCGTAGTCGTCCAACAGCTCCTGCAACAGATCCAGCGTTTCGACATCCAGATCGTTGGTCGGTTCGTCCAGCACCAGAAGGTTGGAAGATTTCGCCATCAACTTGGCCAGCAGCAACCGTGCCTTTTCCCCACCCGACAAGGATTTGACAGCCGCCCTTGCCTGCCGCTCGTCAAACAGGAATTCCTTGAGATAGCCCACGACATGTTTGGGCTGCCCGCCAACCATCACCTGATCGGCCTTGCCGGAAACCCGCATGTCCGGGTCGCCGGTCAGGCTGTCCCACAAGCTCATCTCGGGGTCCAGTTGCGCACGGGTCTGATCGAACACCGCGACCTCAAGATTGGTACCCAGCGACACCGAACCTTCGTCCGGCGCCACCTGCCCAAGAAGCATCTTCAGCAAGGTCGTCTTGCCAACCCCGTTCGGTCCGACAAAGGCCACACGATCACCGCGCTGCACCAGCAGATCAAAATTCCGAACGATCTGCTTGTCGCCGAACCCTTTGGCCAGCCCTTTGGCCTCGATCACCTTGCGGCCCGATTTTGGCCCGGCCTCCAACGTCATCGCAGCGGAACCCTGACGCTTGATCTGTGCCGCCTTTTCGGCCCGCAGCGCCTGTAGGGCCCGCACCCGGCCTTGATTGCGTTTGCGCCGCGCGCTGATACCCTCGACCGCCCATTTGGCCTCGGACTTGATCAGACGGTTCAGCTTGTGACGCTGCTGGTCTTCTTCTTCCCAGATCTTGTCCCGCCAGGCTTCGAACGCGTCAAACCCTTGCTCCTGCCGTCGAACCGCGCCCCGATCAATCCACAGTGTCGCCCGCGTCAGTGCCCGCAAAAAGGCCCGGTCGTGCGAGATCAGCACAAACGCCGCTCGTGTCGACCCAAGCTCGCGCTCCAGCCACGCGATGGCTTCGATATCCAGATGGTTGGTCGGTTCGTCCAACAGCATCAGGTCCGGTGCCTCGGCCATCAGTTTGGCCAATGCCGCCCGCCGCCGCTCACCACCCGAAGCAGTCTCAACCGGGCGCGCAGGATCGAATTTCAGCCCCGCACCCGCCCGTTCAACCTTGTAGAGCTCACCCGGCTCCAACCCGCTCGACGCATAGTCTCCCAGGGTGGCAAAGCCCTCCATCGTCGGGTCCTGCTCCATATAGCCCACGGATTTTCCGGGCGGCACGACAATTTCACCGCGGTCAGCCTCGACCAGGCCGGCCATCACTTTCATCAGTGTGGATTTGCCCGACCCGTTGCGCCCAACCAGCACCACGCGGTCACCGGGCTGTACCACCAGATCCAGTTCGGAAAACACCGGTTCGCCCCCGAAAGTCAGGGATATGCCGGACATCTGCAACAAAGGAATTCTCGCCATGCCCGCCAGCTAAACCGGCGGCCACACTGCGTCAACGCCCTGTCTTCACCTTTTCGGAAATACTCATCTCAACCGGCCAATGCCCGCAACAGGCGTTTTCGGGCCGGAGGGATCGCCCCGATTTCAAGCCCGGTAAACACATGCAACGTGTTCATGTGGCGATCCACAACCGCGTGATCACTCACCCACCCTCCCATCATCAGATAGGTCCGCAACAGGGGCGGCATGCGCGACATTGCCTTTTTCGCGTCCGGCCGGCGCCGCAGACGTGCGGCAAAACGGAACACGTCCGGAGCCTTGACCCGCGGCAACCACCGTTTCGGGGCCAGGTGGCGATGTTTGAGCATTGCAAAGGCATCAAGGTATCGCCCGGTTTCGGTCCCGGCAAAGGACGAACATCCAAACAGCATCTGGACATTGTATTGATCGACATGGGACGTCATTGCACCCCAGGCGGCACGCAGAATGCCGGGATCGTTCAGACCCGGATGAACGCAAAACCTGCCCATCTCGACCATGCGGCCACTGAACTCTTCCAACGAGCTCAGGTCGTAGAACTGTGCTGAATAGCTGCGTCCGATTTCACCGCCATGTTCCATTGTCAGCATCCGAAAGCAGCAGACCAACTGCCCGGCGGATCGCATATCTTCAATCAGGACATGGCTGCATTGCGTGTCGAAACCGTCAATGTCCGGTTGCCGGGTGCCGAATGCCAATGTCCGCAGGCTTTGTGCGGCCCTGATATCCTCGGCCGATTCCGCCATTCGGGCGCGATAGCGCCCCTTTCTCAACATAACTGCCGCCGACACGGTCGCGTCCTCCATGGGTGCCGACCCACGAGTGTCGGCACGACACCGTTAACACAAGACATGTGACCGCCTTGTGACCAACGCAAGGTTCCGGCGCGATCAGTTGGAGCCAGGAATATTGGCCGGGTTGAAGTTGCCGATATTGCCCAAAAGCTGACGCAGGAAGCCTTTGTCCTGAACGTTGGAATCGGTCACACGGCGTTCCAGCGGAACCACGATGCCGTCTTCCAGGCCAAAACGCTCGATGTTTCTGACGACCCCACGCTGATCAAAGCTGATGGCGACCAGTTCGCGCGCCACCACTTCGGGCCGTTTCGGGCCGTAATGGCGCACCCGCGAGCGGACATAGTAATAGCCCGAATCCCGCACGACCCCGGACGCACCCGGTGCGCCAATGGCTTCTTCCACGCTGTCGCGCGTATCGACGCCCACTTTGATTTCGGCCAGTTCCTCGGCCGGAGGCACATAGCCGTGATTCTTGTAGATCGGCGTACAGGCCCCGGCCGCAGCCAGACAGGCAACAAACACAAGCGATTTCGTCGCTGGTTTCAACCGGTTCACTACCTTCAACATGCACACCCTCTTGCCTTGGCCTCTTACGGCTTCTATCCGATTACAGAAACCGCTGCCACGGTTCAACACATAGAAAGGCTCACGAATGGGCAACGTTACATCATTTCGGGTGGCTGACCTGCCCCAGAACGCCCCGACACCCTTTGAACTGCGTCCCGCAAACGCCGCATTGGATGAGATCAGGCAGGATCTGGGGCTGCTGGGGCTGCGCAAACTCAGCTTTTCCGGCGAGCTTCGCGCACAAGGCAAGCGCGACTGGGTTCTCAACGGCAAACTCGGTGCAACCGTGATCCAACCCTGTGTCGTGACGCTCGAGCCGGTCACGACCCGGATCGACATTCCCGTGCACCGCACCTTTCTGGCCGATTGGACCGACCCGGATGAACCCGAGTTCGAAATTCCCCAGGATGACGAATCCGAGCCCTTGGGCCCGGAAATCGACCCCGCATTGGTGATGGTCGAGGCGCTGTCGCTGGCCCTGCCGCAATATCCGCGCAAGGAGGGTGCGGAACTGGGTCAAGCAGACCATACCGAACCCGGAAAACAGGCGATGACCGACGAAGACGCCAAACCTTTCGCCGGATTGGCGGGGTTGCGCGATGCGCTCAAAAAAGACGAGTGACAGAGCGCAGATTTCCTGTCATAGCAGGCGGTCAGAAAAATCGCTTGAACATACCGAGAATCGCAGTATTTTCGCGCGCTCATCGGATTTTGGGTTGGACATTGCGGGGCCCGTCGCCTAAACGCGCGTCAAACCACGATAAACGAACTACGAAACCCGGGTCGGCAGCGATTCTGCGACCCCTAGTCAGACAAAGGTTGAGACCATGGCCGTCCAACAGAACAAAGTTTCCAAGTCGCGTCGCAACAACCGCCGCGCACACGACGCTCTGGTTGCTGCAAACCCGAACGAATGCCCGAACTGCGGCGAGCTGAAGCGCCCGCACCACGTTTGCGCATCCTGCGGCCACTATGATGATCGCGAAGTCGTCGCTCAGGCCGATGAAATCGATCTGGACGAAGACGCAGCCTAAGCCTGATCGAGCGCAGACCAAGGCATGACTGAACAGCCCACGCACGCCGGACGGATAACCATCTCGGTCGACGCTATGGGTGGGGACGCAGGTCCCTCGGTCGTTGTTGCCGGTCTTGCGAAATCGGCCGACAAGAACCCGGATATCAGGTTCTTGCTGCACGGGCCCGAACAGGTATTGCGCAAGCTTGTCGCCAAACGGCGTGTCCTTGAGGGGCGCGTCGTTTTTCGTGATTGCTCGGGCGTGGTCACGATGGAGGACAAGCCCAGTCAGGTCGTGCGCAACGGCAAAGAGACCTCGATGTGGTCCACGCTGGAAGCGGTACGCCAGGGCGAAGCCCATGGCGCGGTGTCCTGCGGCAATACCGGCGCGCTGATGGCCCTGTCGATGATGCGCCTGCGCAAACTGCCGGGCGTGAACCGGCCTGCCATCGCGATACTGTGGCCCTCGCGCAACCCTCAGGGGTTCAACGTGATGCTGGATGTCGGCGCAGATGTGCGCGCCGACGCCAAGGATTTGCTGCAATACGCCCTGATGGGCGCCTCTTATGCGCGCAACGGTTTGGCCCTGAGCCGCCCTCGGATCGGGCTTCTGAATGTCGGCACCGAAGAACACAAGGGACGCGCCGAACTGAAAGAGGCGCACTCGATGATCGCGGGCTTCGCGGAACAGGCGAATTTCGATTTCGTGGGTTTCGTCGAAGGCAGCGACATCCCCGGTGACAAGGCGGATGTCATTGTAACCGATGGCTTTACCGGCAACGTCGCGATCAAGACCGGCGAAGGCACGGCAAGCCTGATCGGTGACCTGCTGCGGCAGGCGTTCAAATACTCCCCGCTATCCCGATTGGCCTCGATTCTGGCTATCACGTCACTGAACCGTTTGAAGAAACGGATCGACCCGCGACGCGTGAATGGTGGCGTGTTTCTGGGGCTGAACGGCACCGTGGTGAAATCCCACGGCGGCGCTGACGCAACAGGCGTGTCAGCTGCGATCAAACTGGCCTTCACCCTGGCGCAGTCCGGCTTTTCCGAAAAATTGGCTGCGCGGGTTGCATCCACTGCCCAGCTTGCACAAGATGCCGCGCAATCAGCGCCGCAAACAGATAAATAACAAAAAAGGCAGTACCGGAAAATGGCAGGCCGTTCAGTTGTAGTAGGTGTCGGGCATTATTTGCCTGAACGCGTTGTTCCCAATTCCGAGTTTGAAAAAACCCTGGACACGACCGACGAATGGATAAAGACCCGCTCGGGGATCGAACGCCGCCATTTTGCCGCCGAGGACGAGACGACATCCGATCTGGCCACCAACGCCGCCCAGGCCGCGCTGGCCGACGCGGGCCTGACGGCGGATGATATTGACGCAATCGTACTGGCGACATCAACTGCGGATCTGACCTTTCCTTCGGCCGCCACCATGGTTCAGGCACGGCTGGGCATGACCAAGGGTTTTGCCTTTGACGTGCAAGCTGTTTGCGCCGGATTCGTTTTTGCACTGTCCAACGCAAATGCGCTGATTGTTTCCGGTCAGGCCAAACGCGTGCTGGTGATCGGGGCCGAGACTTTCTCACGGATCATGGATTGGACCGATCGGTCCACCTGCGTTCTTTTCGGCGATGGCGCCGGTGCAGTGGTACTGGAGGCCCAAAAGGGCACAGGCACCGCCGAGGACCGCGGAATTCTGGCAACCGACCTGAATTCGGACGGGCGCTACAAGGATCTTCTCTATGTCGATGGCGGTGTTTCGACCCAATCCACCGGGCATCTACGTATGCAGGGCAATCAGGTTTTCCGTCATGCCGTTGAAAAGCTTACAAAAACAGCGGAAACAGCGTTGGAACGAGCGGGGCTGAGCAGTTCGGACGTTGATTGGATCGTGCCGCATCAGGCCAACATCCGCATCATTCAGGGCACCGCCAAGAAAATGAACCTGCCGATGAAAAACGTGGTTGTGACCGTTCAGGATCACGGAAACACGTCGGCCGCATCCATCCCATTGGCCCTGTCCGTGGGCAAGCAGCGCGGACAGATCAAGCCGGGTGATCTGATCGTGACCGAAGCCATTGGCGGCGGTCTGGCCTGGGGCGCAGTGGTTCTGCGCTGGTAACCGGCGCAAACCGGCTTACACAGCCGCCCGCAATTCATTGATATTGACAGCGAATTTGCCATACCCATATGCTTCGATAGCAACAGGGGAATTAGCATGGGCGACAAAACACTGACTCGAATGGACCTGAGCGAAGCTGTCTTTCGTGAGGTAGGTCTGTCACGAAACGAAAGTGCGCAGCTGGTTGAAAGCGTTCTGAACCACATGTCCGACGCCTTGGTGCGTGGTGAACAGGTGAAGATCTCGTCTTTCGGTACATTCAGTGTTCGCGACAAGACCGCCCGTGTCGGTCGCAACCCCAAAACCGGCGAAGAAGTCCCGATTCAGCCGCGCCGTGTGCTGACTTTCCGCCCGTCGCATCTGATGAAAGATCGCGTCGCAGCCGGGAACCGCAAGTAAGTTCAGGACGTCCAGGTTATGAGTAAGTCCCCCGATGCCTTTCGCACCATAAGCGAAGTTGCGGACTGGCTCGGTGTTCAGGCTCATGTTCTGCGATTCTGGGAAAGCCGGTTCACGCAGGTAAAGCCCGTCAAACGCGCAGGTGGACGCAGGTATTATCGCCCAAATGACATGCGTCTTTTGGGAGGGATCAAGAAACTGCTGCACGAAGACGGAATCACGATCAAAGGTGTCCAGCGTATCCTGCGCGAACAAGGCGTCGCACATGTCGCGGCGCTGTCCCCTTCCCTGGACGATCCCAGCCCAGCCACAATTGCGCCCGTCCAGGACACCGTGGTGCCGTTCGAACCAAAGCCTGCCCCCGCAACGGAACAGATTCGCATGGATCTGCGCGAACCGATCCAGCCAACCGGCAAGGACGATGCGCAGACAAACGCACGCGCCTCTGACGCATCACAGCCGGAGCCAGAGCCCGAACTGGACGCCGCGCCCTTGATGGGGGGAATCGCGTCGCTTGCGTGGAATCAGACAGATTTTGATGACGACCTGCTGCGGCGCATCGCTCCGATTGCAAAAGATCTGCGGCGCTGGCTGGACCGTGTCGAAACACAGGCGACGGGTTAGGACAAAAGGCATTGATTTCCTCTTGCCCCTGCCGGGAAAATCTTTATGAACACCCCAACGTCGGGCTATGGCGCAGCCTGGTAGCGCGTCCGTCTGGGGGACGGAAGGTCGCAGGTTCGAGTCCTGCTAGCCCGACCAAATTACACCGACGTTTATGGCATACAGGCCAGATCCCGCTCTGGCACCAGGGGGGATCGAGATGACAGGTGTTTGCCCGAACCAACAGCTAGAGGCGATGATCGCGCGCGGTGAGATCACCGCCGAACCCGAGGTTCTGCCTGCCCAGATTCAACCTGCCAGCCTTGATTTGCGACTGGGAACAGTGGCTTACCGTGTGCGCGCCTCATTTCTTGCGGGCGAAGGCCGGACCGTTACGGATCGCTTGACCGAGTTTGAGATGCACCGCATCGATATCTCGGATGGCGCGGTTCTGGAAAAGGGCTGCGTCTATCTGGTGCCCCTGATGGAATCGCTTGCGCTGCCCGACAGCATGAGCGCCGTGGCCAACGCCAAAAGCTCGACCGGGCGACTGGACCTTCTGACGCGGACGATCACCGATGGCGGTACCGAGTTCGACCGGGTGCCCGCAGGTTACACAGGCCCGCTTTTTGCCGAAATCTGCCCGCGCTCGTTCTCGGTTCTGGTTCGTCCCGGGATGCGTTTGAACCAGATCCGTTTCCGCCAGGGTCAGGCCGTGTTGTCCGATGTGGAACTGAGGTCCTTGCATGCCGAATCTCCGCTTGTGGACGGACCTGCTGTCATTCAGGACGGTCTGGGCTTTTCGGTCGACCTGCAACTGCCCGATACCGATCTTGTGGGCTATCGCGCCAAACCTCATACCGGGGTGATCGATCTGGATCGAATCGGTGAATACGATCCGCAGGACTATTGGGAAGAAGTGCGCACCAAGGATGGTTGCATCATCCTGGACCCCGGTGCGTTCTATATCCTTGTCAGCTGCGAGGCGGTGCATATTCCACCGATGTACGCGGCTGAAATGGCACCCTATCTGGCGATGGTTGGTGAGTTCAGAGTGCATTATGCAGGCTTCTTTGATCCCGGTTTTGGCCATGCCGCTGCCGGGGGGGCCGGTTCCCGCGGCGTGCTTGAAGTGCGCTGCCACGAAGCGCCCTTCGTGCTGGAACACGGACAGGTCGTCGGACGTCTGGTCTATGAAAAAATGTCTGAAATGCCGACCCAGCTTTATGGTGCGGGCATTGCCTCGAACTATCAGGGTCAGGGCCTGAAACTGTCAAAGCACTTCAAAGCCGCAAGCTGACCCCTAGAACTTCATGAACCGGCGCATTTGACGGGTCACGCGCTGTGCCTGCCTGAGGTTCTGCGCATGTCTCGGTGCGCTGGTTTTTCCGGGCCCATTCGATGTGCCGGGTCCGCCGCCCTTTCGGCTGGCCAGATCGATACCCTTGTTCACACCTTTGTTGACCAGACGGCGCATGACCTGACGCACAATCATGTCGATGATCCGGTTTGCATTCATCGCTCAACTCCGTGTCCTCACGCACAAAGATAGACGCTTTATGCGGCAACAAAAGGGCTGTTCGATCACTCTTCTTCGAACAACTCGCTCTGGTCTTCGTCAACTTCGTCCTCGCGCCCTTCCCCCAAAGGGATCGCACCCGGCGGAGGCCGATTTTCCAACAATCCCGCGGCGCGCAGCTCTTTCAGGCCCGGCAGGTCGCGCGCGTTTTCCAGACCAAAATGATCCAGAAACTCAGGCGTCACCACAAACGTCACCGGACGACCCGGCGTCATGCGGCGGCGGCCCAGCTTGATCCACTCCATCTCAAGCAACTGATCGATGGTCCCGCGCGAAACCGACACACCCCGGATTTCCTCGATCTCGGCCCGCGTGCAGGGCTGATGATAAGCCACGATGGCCAGAGTTTCGATCGCGGCGCGGCTGAGCTTGCGGGTCTCGACCGTTTCCTTCTGCATCAGAAAACCCAGATCAGGGGCCGTGCGGATGGCCCAGGCATCCCCCACGCGCACCACGCGCACGCCACGCCCCTCGTAACGTTTCTGAAGCAATTCAACCGCTTGCGCCGCGTCGCTGCCATGGGGCATCCGCGCCTCAAGATCCGCAATCGTCACCGGCTCGGCGCTGGCGAAAAGAACGGCTTCGACCATACGCTCCTGCTCTGCCAGTGGAGGCGCCTCGAACAGCGTACCGGTCTCTTCTGGGGCATCAGTCACGTGTTTCGGTCCTCTTGCGCAATTGGATCGGAGCGAATGTCTCGCTCTGCTTGATTTCCATATGTCCTTCTTTCACCAGTTCCAGCGAGGCCGCAAAGGTCGCCGCCGTTGCCGACCTGCGCCGTACCGGGTCGGAATCCCAGCCATCGGGCAGGTAAGTTTCCATGTCGGTCCATGTCCCGGCAAACCCGATCAGCGGTCGCATCCGTTCCAGTGCCTGTTCCATGGTGAATACCGAATCGCGGTCCATCACAAACGGGCGGAATTCATCACGGGTGCGGATGCGGGCATAGCCCTGCATCAGATCCAGTAGCGTGGCGGAATAGGTGACGGTGCGGATCCGGGTGATATCTTCGCCCTGCCCGCGTTTGAAGAAATCTCGCCCCAGCTGATCGCGCGCCATCAATCGTGCCGCAGCGTCGCGCATCGCCTGCAAGCGTTCCAATTGAAACGCCAGATGTGCAGCCAGTTCTTCGCCCGAAGGTCCCTCGTCTTCGGGGTCTGGCGGCAACAGCAGGCGGGACTTGAGAAACGCCAGCCAGGCCGCCATCACAAGATAGTCGGCGGCCAGTTCGATCCGCAGCGCCCGCGCCTTTTCGACAAAGGCAAGGTATTGCTGCGCCAGCGCGAGTACGGAAATTTTCCTCAGATCAACCTTCTGCGTGCGCGACAGGGTCAAAAGAACGTCCAGCGGGCCTTCGAACCCATCGACATCAACAATCAGCGCTTCGGCCGCAAGACGATCCGCGACCGAGACAGGATCTTCGCTGAAAAGATTATCGTTCATATACCTGCCCGCCCATTAGGGCAGATAGTTCCGCCTCGGCGGCAGGGATGTCAAGTTCCTGCGGAGCTTTGCGCATCGCCAGCGCCCGTTCTGCGCGGGCCTGTGCCACATCGGACATCTCCCCGGCAGCTTCCAGCACCTCGGCGCGCTCGGCAAAGCTTCCGTTGCAGTGCAGAACGACGTCACAGCCCGCGCTTATGGCTTGCCGCGATACCTCAGCAGGCGTTCCGCTGAGCGCCTTCATCCCGATGTCATCGGTCATGATCAGCCCGCCGAAGCCAATCCTGTCGCGGATCACATCCATCATGGTTGCCGAGATGGTGGCAGGCTGCGGGTCAATCCGGTCATAGACCAAATGCGCAGTCATCCCCATCGGCAGGTCGTTCAAGGCCCGGAACGGCACGAAATCGCTGCGCTCAAGCTCATCCAGGGGCAGATCCACATGCGGCAAGTCATGGTGGCTGTCCAGCGTGGCACGTCCATGGCCCGGAATATGCTTGAGCACCGGCAGCACTCCGCCATCCAAATGGCCCCGCGCCACGGCTTTGCCAATTCTGGAAACGCGTTCAGGATCAGAGTCATAACAGCGGTTCTTCAGGAACTTGTGCGTCTCGGGGCGCGCGACATCCACCATGGGCGCACAGTTGCTGTCGATGCCCAGACCAAACAATTCATCGGCAATCAGGCGGTACCTCAGATACATGGCGCGCTCGGCCTGCTCGGCGGCATTGGCCACGTGACCCAACGGAGGCAGCCATTCGCGAGCCAGCGGCGCCCGCAGGCGCTGCACGCGGCCACCTTCCTGATCGATGGTGATCGGGCAATTACGCCCGACTGCCTCGCGGAAATCATCACACAAGGCGCGCGCCTGATCCGCGTGTTCGATGTTGCGGGCGAACAGAATGAACCCGAACGGGTTCATCTGCCGAAACAAGTCTTTTTCCTGTTGCGTCAGGCGCAGGCCCTCTGCATCGGTGATCGTGGCACCGTACTTCACCTGACGGCCACCGGGATACAATCAGCCCCTTGCGCAACAAGCGCGGCACAAAACTGGCGCGAGTCGCTCAGGTCTTCAAAGCCCAGCACGCGCAGGCGATAAAAGGTGCGCCCACCGCTTGAGGTTTTCTGGATAACGCGCTGTTTTCCGGCCATATATTCGCCGAACTTCCCGATCAGGCGATCCCATTCCGTTTGCGCCACCTGAACGCTGTCATAGGCTCCAAGCTGCGCCAGACGCGTGCCTTTTGCCAGCGTATCAGGATCAACATCCAACCCAACCGCAGCCTTGACCGCGGCATTGATAGCGTCTTCGGAATTCTCGCTTGGCGACACCCGGCTGCGTGAGGTGCGTGCCGGGCGGGTCAAGGGGCGCAAGGACCGGCGCACACCCGGCAGCGCGGCAATGGCCGGGTCCGGCAAAGCGGCTGCGAAATCGGCCGGGTCAATTGCGGGTTCTTCCTCGGGGGTGGTCAGCGATGCCAGCTGCACACCATCCTCGGCGTTTTGCTGCGTTTTGGCTGCTTCACCAGCCAATTCCGCAACCAGCGCATCCACTGCGTTCTGGCGCAATCGGGCGGCTTCCTGGGTTGAAATCGGTTTTTCCACCACATGCAGCGCCGGTGTCGGCTTCAGATCAGCGGCGGGTACGTCTTCATCCGTCAACGAGACCGGCCGCGGCGCAAGAATCAGACGATCCGCCGGGGCGGCAGCACTGCCCTTGGCTGCCACGGCATTGACGGCCAAGCCCTGATGATCGGCTGGTGTTCCGCCCGGGTTTTCGGGCTGCACCCGCATCGGCCCTTCGGCTGCCCGCACGACCGGCACGCCGCTGACATCCCGCATGACAAGCTTGTATCCCCAGATTCCGACGCCGGCGACCAGTGCCAACGATGCGACAGCCCCCAGGAAATTGACGGCCCGCCCCAGTCCGAACGCGCCGCGCGGCGCGTCGTAATCCTGCATCTCGTCGGGATAGTCATACGCATCCTCGAAATGCGCTTGATTCGGGTAATCATTCTGCCCGGGGCTTTGGTGCCCCGAGTAATCGTAACTCGCCATGTCCGCCTCACTGCCCGCTTCGCGCCCGAAAATAAGGCGCGCGGGTCATTTCTTGCCTACCTCGTACCGGCGGTTCGGGCGATATTTGTTACCGCATCTCCTGCGCCGGGGTGACGCCAAGAATACCCAAGCCCGCTGAAATCACAACAGAAACGGCCCGGGCCAGCGCAATTTTCGACTGACTTGTGACAACATCGCCATCCTGAATGAAACGCAGCTGGGTTTCGTCATTGCCCTTGTTCCACAAAGCGTGAAAATCCCCTGCAAGTTCATACAGATAGAAGGCGACACGGTGCGGTTCGTTGGTCCGCGCGGCGATCTCGACCAGACGTGGCCATTCCGCCAGCTTCTTGGCAACCGTCAGTTCGGCGGGGTGGTCCAGCGACGCCAGATCGGCCCCGCGTAACGTGTCGTCGGTGGCGTCGATCCCCGCCTCGGCGGCACGGCGCAGCACGCTCATCACCCGGGCATGGGCGTATTGCACGTAGAACACGGGGTTCTCGCGGCTCTGTTCCAGCACTTTGTCGAAATCGAAATCCAGCGGCGCGTCGTTCTTGCGGGTCAGCATCACGAAACGCGTCACATCCGGGCCAACCTGATCGACCACATCCCGCAGGGTGACAAAGTTCCCGGCCCGTTTCGACATCTTGAACGGCTCGCCATTTTTCCACAGTTTCACCAGCTGCGTCAGCTTGATATCCAGCGGCACCTTGCCATCGGACAGGGCCGACACGGCCGCCTTCATCCGCTTGACATAGCCGCCATGATCCGCCCCGAACACGTCGATCAGCGCGTCAAAGCCACGGCTCACCTTGTCATAATGATAGGCGATATCGGGGGCGAAATAGGTCCAGCTGCCGTCCGACTTCTTGACCGGGCGGTCGACGTCATCGCCATGTTCGGTGGATTTGAACAAGGTCTGTTCGCGCGGCTCCCAGTCTTCGGGCTTTTTGCCTTTTGGCGGCTCCAGCACGCCTTCATAGATCAGGCCCTTTTCAGTCAGCGATTGCAGCGCGGCCTCGATCCGGCCTGTGCCATAGAGCGATTTTTCCGAGAAGAACACATCCATCTCTACGCCCAGCGCCTTCAGGTCGGCGCGGATCAGGTCCATCATCGCGTCGGTCGAAAACTCGCGCAGCTCTTCCAGCCATTCGCTTTCCGGTTTGTCGATCAGGCTGTCGCCATATTTCTCTTTCAGCGCCTCGCCAATCGGGATCAGATAATCGCCGGGATACAGTCCTTCGGCAATCTCGGGGCTGAGGCCATTGGCCTCGCGATAGCGTTCATAGGCCGACCGCGCCAGCACATCCACCTGCGCGCCGCCGTCGTTGATATAGTATTCGCGGGTTACGTCATGGCCCGAATAGGCCAGCAGGCTTGCCAACGCATCCCCAAACACCGCGCCGCGTGTGTGCCCGACATGCAGCGGACCGGTCGGGTTGGCAGAAACATATTCAACATTGACCTTCTGCCCCTGCCCCATGGTCGAGCGCCCGAAATCGGTGCCTTTTTCCAGCACAGCCGCCAACACGCCTTGCCAGACGGACGGCGCAAGACGCAGGTTCAGGAAACCGGGCCCTGCCACTTCTGCGCTTGTGATCCGGTCATCCGCTGCCAGTTTCCCGGCCAGAACATCCGCAATGTCGCGCGGCTTCATCCTGGCAGGTTTCGCCAGCACCATCGCGGCGTTGGTTGCCATGTCCCCATGCGCCGCGTCGCGCGGAGGCTCGACCGCCACGTTGTCAAAGCCCAGCCCCTCGGGCAATGCGCCTTCGGACTGCATCTGCGCCAGCGCGTCCAGTACAAGGCCGCGGATCTCGGAAAACAGGTTCATTTCGGATGTCCTTTTGCTTGTCGCGGGGTTTACCACGCAATGCGGCAAGGTCAATGGACGCCTAATGTTTAAGCTTGGTTTGGCGAAACATCTCGCTAATCTCAGGCCTGTACACAGCTACCGGAGACCGTTGATGCACCGCACCTTGTCTTTTGCCTTGCTTTTGTCCGCCGCCCTGCCTGCGCTGGCCGACCTGCCACAGCCGCAAGGCCACGTGCTGCTGACGCTGGGCGGCGCGGTCAGCGAAACAAACCTGCCCGCGCGGGGTCAGAATGACGGCGGTCTGCTGGGCTATCTGGAGGTCACGCATGGCGGCGCGGCTGGGTTTGATGCTGCTATGCTGGACGGGCTGGAGCAGTTCGAGATCACTATCCCCTATGGTCCTCCGGGCAATGAGCGGGATTACAGGTTTTCAGGCCCGCTTTTGGCAGAGGTCATGACATTGGCAGGGGCCGAGGGGAAAACCGCTCTTCCCATGGCGCTGGATGGGTATCAGGCTGAAATCGAGTGGGACAGTATCGCCACGCACAAACCGATCGTTGCAACGCATGCTGATGGCGCACCGATGGGGATCGGAGGTTACGGCCCGACGATGATCGTGTTCCCACCAACGAAGAACGCCGAACAGTCCGCTAAACAAGCCGCTCAGCAAGTCTGGGCCATCGCTTACATAGCCGTGGAGTGATCAGCCCGTCAGCCGCGCATGGTCCTGCAAGGCAAATCGGTCGGTCATGCCCGCAATGTAATCGGAAACGATGCGGGCCAAGGCTGTGTCGTCCCTGGCAGCTTCAATGTCATCGTGCCAGCGCACAGGCATTTGCCTGGGATCGTTCATGTAGATCGGAAACAGATCTTCCACGATCTTTGCCACCTCTGCCCGCACTGACATCACCCTGGGTGCGCGATACATCCGTGTGAACAGAAACGACCTGATTTCACGCAGTTGCGCCCAAACTTCATCCGAGAACTGGATGACAGGATACCCAAGATGTCGGATTTCTTCGACGGACTGCGCGCCAGACACAGCAATGAGATCGTTCGAAGTGTTGATGACATCCGCCACCATGACCCCGAAAACCCGCCTGAGCGCTTCGTGACGCCGGCGATAGGAATCCAGCCCGGGGTATCTGGCATCCACCTCGGCGTAACAGACCCCGACAATCGGCAGGTCCTGCAAATCGTCGTCCGAGAACAACCCCGCGCGCAACCCGTCCAGAAGATCGTGATTGTTGTATGCTATGTCATCGGAAAGGGCCGCAACCTGGGCTTCCGCGCTGGCATGGGTGTGCAGTTCAAGATCGAAATCCTGATTGCACTCGGCCAATGCCCAGGGCAGATCGCCATCAACCGGCCCGTTGTGCTTGGCAATCCCTTCCAGGCATTCCCAAGTCAGGTTGCACCCGTCGAATTCCGCATAGTGGCGCTCCAGCTTTGTGACGATCCGAATGGCCTGTGCGTTGTGATCAAAACCACCAAAGGGCTTCATCAACGCGTGCAGCGCGTCCTCGCCGGTATGTCCAAAGGGCGTGTGCCCCAGATCATGCGCCAGGGCCACGGCTTCGGTCAGCTCTGGGTTCAGACTCAGGGCGCCGGCAATGGTCCGCGCCACCTGCGCCACCTCGATGGAATGGGTCAGGCGGGTGCGGTAGCTATCGCCCTCATGTTCAACGAACACTTGCGTCTTGTGCTTGAGGCGCCGAAAGGCACTGGCGTGAATGATCCTGTCCCGGTCGCGCTGAAAGCATGATCGGAAACTGCTTTCCTCCTCGGGCACATGCCGCCCCCTGGTGCGGTCCGGATCCGAGGCAAAACTAGCTCTGTCCAAATGGCCTGTCCTTGTCGCCTGTCCTTGCGCTTTCTATATTGTATGGCGTAACGGAAGGAAACCATTGGAGACCGGCATGAATCTGCCCCCAACAGTCACGGATCGCGCTTTCGAACGCCTTGCTGAAATCGGCGCGGCGGATCAGGGTCAGGCACTGCGCGTCGCAGTGGAAGGCGGCGGTTGCTCGGGTTTTCAATACGAAATCGCTTTGGACACGCCAAAAGAAGATGATCTGGTCCTTGAAGGTAAAGGGCAAAAAGTCATTGTTGACGCGATCTCGCTGCCCTTCCTGGAAAACGCGGTCATCGACTTCACCCAGGAACTGATCGGTGCGCGATTTGTGATCGACAACCCCAACGCCACCTCTTCCTGCGGTTGTGGCACATCTTTTTCGATGTAACCGTGGGGGCTTTGCCCCCACACCCCCAGGATATTTTCAGCCAGATGAAGCAGGGGTCCGCCCTCTGACCGTAAGACCAGAGGACTTCACCTGGCGCGGTCATCGGCGTCCCCGCCTGTACCGCCACCCCAATTTGAAGAAATTCAGTTAATATTCCGTTTCTTCATCTGGCCCAAAATATCCCGGAGCGCGGGGCAGAGCCTCGCAAATCCGATCTCCGCCTTGCCGTTGGACCCGTTCTGAGCGATAGGTTGCACCAAGTCTTCGGAGGATCGCGCATGAAAATCGCCACGTTCAACATCAATGGCATCAAGGCGCGGGTCGAAGCCCTGCCCCGTTGGCTGGATGAAGCGCAGCCGGACGTTGTGCTTTTGCAAGAGATCAAATCGGTCGACGAAAACTTCCCGCGCGAGATATTCGAAGAGCGTGGATTCAACGTGGAAACTCACGGGCAAAAAAGCTTCAACGGCGTTGCAATATTGTCCAAGCTTCCCCTCGAGGATGTATCCCGCGGCCTTCCCGGCGATGACGCGGATGAACAGGCCCGTTGGATAGAAGCCACCGTCGTTGGTAAAAAGGCTCTTCGGATCTGTGGATTGTACCTGCCCAATGGCAATCCCGCACCCGGCCCGAAATACGATTACAAACTGGCATGGATGAAACGGCTGTATGACCGTGCCCGTGATTTGCTGGCAACCGAAGAGCCTGCGTTGATGGCGGGGGATTACAACATCATCCCGCAGGCGGAGGACGCCAAACGCCCCGAAGCATGGCGCAAAGACGCATTGTTTCGCCCTGAAAGCCGCGCCGCATTTCGCAAGATCCTGAATCTGGGCTTCACCGAAGCGTTCCGGGCCACCACCCAAAGCGCGGGGCACTATTCATTCTGGGACTACCAGGCCGGGGCCTGGAACCGGAACGACGGAATTCGGATCGATCACTTTCTGCTGACCCCACAAGCGGCGGATCTAATGCGGGATTGCCAGATTGATGCAGCCGTGCGCGGGCATGAAAAACCTTCGGATCACGTGCCTGTCTGGGTCGATCTGGATATCTAGCGTTTCAGGCCGTGACGTCGTAGCTGTAGATCCATTCGTAACGGCGTGACAGTTTCCCTCCGATGGCCATAAGCGCACATTGGGCCGCCAGACGTGCGGGGCCTGACAGGTGGAAATTGCGTGCGTTCGACCCGGCAGCGGCAACCACGCTTTCTGCCCTTGGCCGGCGCATTTTCTCGTAGGCTGCAAGCGCGCTGGTGACACCCGAGTGTTCGTCGAATGATCGTGCAAGCGTCCAGGCATCTTCCAGCGCCAGGCAAGCGCCTTGCGCCATGAACGGCAAGGTCGGATGCGCCGCGTCCCCCAGCAATGCCAGACGACCGTTTTGCCACTTTTCTGCGACCGGGCGCAGGAACAGGGCCCACAGATTCACATCCGAAACCTTTGACAGAATCTCACCGACCGGACCGCCGAACCCTGAAAAACGTGCGCGCAGCTCGTCCGGGTCACCGTTCAGCTTCCATCCCTCTTCCCGCCAGTCCGAGCGTTCCTCGACCGCAACGATGTTCATCATGCTTTGATCGCGCAATGGATAGGTTACGACATGCCGACCCGGCCCCATGGACAGGGATGCCGTCACCACGTCTGAATCCGGTCGCCAGGGAATGGTGGCGCGCCAGGCGACCTGGTGCGTGAACTCGGGTGTCTCGGGCCCGTTCAGAGCCGGGCGAATCGTGCTTCGGCCACCGTCGGCGGCGATGACGCATTCGGCGCGCAGCCGCTCGCCGCTCGCCAACAGAATTTCGGCTTCGTTGGGGTGTTTTTGCACGTTGGAAACCTTGGCCCCCAGACGGACATCCACACCGGCCTTGCGGGCCGCAGAATGCAGCAGATTCAACAAATCGGCACGGTGAAAATAATAGGTCGGGCCAGCCGAAGGCCCGGGCAGCCGACTGACAACGCGCCCTTTGCGGTAATCGCGCAAGATCGTACCATACGATTTCTGGCCCGCAGACAGATCCGCCACCCCAAGCGCACGCAACACGCACATCCCATTTTCACTGATCTGAAGACCTGCGCCAACCTCGGTCAATGCCGGGGCTTGCTCCAGCAGGGTGACTTGCGCCCCGTGTTGCCGCAGCGCCAACGCAGCCGCCAGACCGCCGATGCCGCCGCCAATTACACAGAAATTCAACCGATTGATCTTCATGCCCCCCGCATAGCGCAAAAACGCCGGAGCCACAGGCCCCGGCGTTCGAAATTTTCCAGTTTCACCCGGCGATCAATCGTCGCGGTGGACCTTTTCGCGGCGCTCGTGGCGCTCTTGCGCCTCCAGCGTCATGGTCGCAATCGGACGTGCATCCAGACGTTTCAGCGAAATCGGATCGCCGGTCTTTTCGCAATACCCGTATTCACCTTCTTCGATCCTGCGTAGGGCTGCGTCGATTTTGGCAACCAGCTTGCGCTGACGATCACGTGTTCGCAGTTCCAGAGCGCGATCGGTCTCCTCGCTCGCGCGGTCTGCGACATCCGGAATGTTTCGGGTGTTGTCCTGCAGCCCTTCGATCGTATCGCGGCTGCCCGCCAAAAGCTCGTTCTTCCAATCCAACAGCTTGCGGCGGAAATATTCAAGCTGACGGTCATTCATGAAAGGTTCATCTTCGGCCGGGCGGTAATCCTCCGGCAGAAAAACTTCCTGTTTCATATTTGCTCCCTCGGTATGGCCAGAAACGTCGGTCGCGGATGTTTCACCTGACATTTGGCACCCCCTTCTGCGCAGCGTTTAGCCGACGGGCGTGGGATTGTCACTACACAAACGTTGCTTCAGCCCGCCCTCGTGCTGTTTTGTCTAAATATGAGACAAACAACAACAAAACCCTGTTTTTCTATGAAATTTAGCAGGCCTTTTTGAGGCAGGTGTCAATTGGCAGGGTATATTCGCGCACACGAATCAACCAAAAGGGCTTGGAGTTCCTGCAAAAATCGCCTCAACCGACGCAGGGACGCGGGTTGTCAAAAACGTTGACCGTCTGTAACCCGGACAACACAACCTGCCCACGGATCACGAAAAACCACACGAGAGGCCCATGACCGCACGCTTTCAAGGTACAGCCGAATATGTCGCCACTGACGATCTGACGATTGCCGTGAACGCCGCCGTCACACTTGAACGCCCATTGCTGGTCAAGGGCGAGCCCGGCACCGGCAAGACAGAGCTGGCCAAACAGGTGGCCGGCGCACTGGGGCTGAGGATGATTGAGTGGAATGTGAAATCCACCACCCGCGCGCAGCAGGGCCTGTATGAATATGACGCGGTCAGCCGCCTGCGGGACAGCCAGTTGGGTGAGGAACGCGTGCATGACGTGTCGAACTATATACGCAAGGGCAAGCTGTGGCAGGCCTTCGAGGCCGACGAAAAGGTCGTTCTGCTGATCGACGAGATCGACAAGGCGGATATCGAGTTTCCAAACGACCTTTTGCAGGAACTCGACAAGATGGAGTTCCATGTCTACGAGACAGGGGAAACGATCCGGGCCAAAAACCGCCCTATCGTCATCATCACCTCGAACAATGAAAAGGAATTGCCGGACGCGTTTCTGCGCCGCTGTTTCTTTCACTACATCCGCTTCCCGGACGAGGCCACGATGCGCCGCATCGTCGAGGTTCATCACCCCGGCATCAAGGATGCGCTGCTGACCACCGCCCTGACCCAGTTCTATGAAATCCGCGAGACGCAGGGGCTCAAGAAAAAGCCGTCAACATCGGAAGTGCTGGATTGGCTGAAGCTGCTGCTGGCCGAGGACCTGAGTGCCGAAGACCTCAAGCGCGGCGGCGCAGATGCGCTTCCGAAACTGCATGGCGCGCTGCTGAAGAATGAACAGGACGTGCATCTGTTCGAACGTCTGGCCTTTATGGCGCGCGGCAAACGATAGCCAGAGGGGGACCGGTCGGTGATCATGGCTTGCCTTGGGACGGCCCGGATGCCAGCATCGGCCCATCTGGCGAAACAGAGCTTCGCCGCCCACAGAATTGGATGAATCGCGTGGCGAACGCACTGACAATCCGCACCCTGCGTGCCGAGGACAAAAGCCAATGGGCCGACATGTGGCGGGACTATCTGGCATTTTATGAAACTGCCCTGCCCGATGATGTATACGAAACAACCTTTTCCAGACTGCTGGGCGACGACCCGCAGGATTTTTCCTGCTTCGTTGCCGAGCAGAATGGCGCCCTGGTCGGACTGACACATTATCTGTTTCATCGCCACGCTTGGAAGGTGGAAAAGGTCTGTTACCTGCAAGACCTGTTCGCGCGACCCGAGGCACGGGGGGCAGGCGTTGGCCGGGCCTTGATCCAGGCGGTCTATGATGAGGCAGATCGTCAGGGCGCGCCGTCGGTCTATTGGCTGACCCAGGAATTCAACCACACTGCGCGGAAACTGTATGATCGCATCGGCACACTGACACCGTTCATCAAGTACGCCCGCTCATGAAGCGATTGAGTGCCCTTTTTCTGGCACTGGTTGTTGCCGGCTGCGCGACGGTTGAAACGATCGAACTGCCCGATCAGGTCGCGCCCATCGAAGCAAGCCTGCCGCCTGAAAAGTCTTTTTCAACGGCGCGCCCTTCGCCGCCTGCTCGGTCCAACAAGAACATCGCCTCTGACTTCCTGTCCCTGCATTTCGAACTGGAAAGCGGCGCCGCCCTGCCCGTTTTCACGCGTTTTGAGACCCCGGTCACTGTCCGTCTGACCGGATCGCCGACCGCAAGCATGCAGCAGGATCTGACCCGGTTGCTAAACCGTCTGAAGCGCGAGGCCGGGATCAACATCCGACAGATCGACGAAGGACAGGCCAATATCACCATCGAAGCCGTCAGCCAGAAAGACATTCTGCGCATTCTGCCCAATGCGGCCTGTTTCGTCGTCCCCAACTCCTCGAGCCTTGAAGAATATCGCCGTGACCGCCGAAAAATCAAAAGCAGCTGGACTGAACTGCGCAAACGCGAACGGCTTGGGATTTTCATCCCATACGACGTCAGTCCGCAGGAAATACGTGATTGCCTGCATGAAGAACTGGCACAAGCGCTTGGTCCGCTGAACGATCTGTATCACCTGCCGGATTCGGTGTTCAACGACGACAATATCCATACGGTTCTGACCGGGTTTGACATGTTGATCCTGCGGGCTGCCTATGCGCCGGAACTGCGCACCGGCATGACCCGCGATCAGGTCGCCGCGGTCATCCCGGGGGTTCTCAGCCGGATGAACCCGCGCGGGGACAGGGTGCCCGTTCAACCCTTTACGGATACGCCGCGCGAATGGATTGACGCGATTCAGAAATCACTGGGACCGGGCGCAGGGTCGCCCAGACAGCTGCGCGCTGCCCGAAAGGCGGCGCGGATCGGTCAACAACAGGGATGGACGGATCACCGCCGCGCCTATCCTCATTACCTGATAGGCCGGATGGAACAATTCCGGGACCCCAACGAAGCTCAACGCCAGTTTCAGATTGCGCAGCAATTTCTGAAGGCCACGCCAGGCACAGAGGTGCATCAGGCCTATGTCACCACGCAAACCGCGGCATTTGCGCTGGCACAGGAAAAGGGACCCAGTGTGCTGCCCGAGCTGAACAGGGCCATCGATGTCATGACACGGGCTGAAAATGCGTCTTTGCTGGCCACGTTGTTGTTGCTGAAATCAGAAGCGCTGAAGCAGGCGGGGCAGATACAGCAGGCACGTGCCGTCAGGCTGGACAGCTTGGGATGGGCGCGGTACGGGTTTGGCTCGGATCTGGTGGCCCAGTCGTTGTCGCGGGGCAATGGCCGAAGAAACACGGATGGCACGAAAGACGGATGACGCACATATGTTGGTAGTTCTGGGAATGGCGGCACTGGGTGCGACCTTAGGCGCACTGGCCGCGAAAAAGCGCAGCGGCAATCGGGCCGACATGGCGCAATATGCCGCCGGATACGGCATTGCCTTTGCGCTGGTGGGTCTGGTGATCTCGTTGATTCTGGTGCGTTTGGTGGCCTGACACGATGTTCCTGCCCTTTTTCGAAAACCTTCGCAAAGCTGGCATCCCGGTATCGCTGCGGGAGTATCTGACTTTTCTGGAAGGCATGAAAAAGGGTCTGGCCACCTATGATGTCGAGGCGTTCTACTATCTCGCCCGCGTGTCGATGGTGAAGGACGAACGCAACATTGACAAGTTCGACCGCGCCTTTGCCGCCAGTTTCGAAGGGCTGTACGAGATCAGCTTTGACCAAGTTCTGGAAGCCGTTGACATCCCCGGCGACTGGTTGGCCAAAATGGCCGAAAAACACTTGTCAGACGAGGAAAAAGCCGAGATCGAGGCGCTTGGCGGTTTCGACAAGCTGATGGACACGCTGCGCGAGCGTCTCAAGGAACAACAAGGCCGCCATCAGGGCGGCAACAAGTGGATCGGCACGGCCGGGACCTCTCCTTTCGGGGCCTATGGCTACAACCCCGAAGGCGTGCGCATCGGCCAAAAGGAAAGCCGCCACCAGCGCGCGGTCAAGGTTTGGGACAAGCGCGAATTCAGGAACCTAGACGACACGGTTGAACTGGGCACGCGCAACATCAAGGTTGCCCTGAAACGCCTGCGCCGCTGGGCGCGCGAAGGTGCTGCGGAAGAACTGGATCTGGACGGCACCATTCGCGCCACGGCCGAACACGGCTATCTGGACGTCAAGACCCGCCCCGAACGTCACAACGCGGTCAAGGTCCTGCTGTTCCTGGATGTTGGCGGTTCAATGGACCCGCATATCAAAGTGGTGGAAGAGCTGTTTTCAGCCGCACGGTCCGAGTTCAAGCATCTGGAATATTATTATTTCCACAATTGCCTTTACGAAGGCGTCTGGCGTGACAATCGCCGCCGCTGGGACCAGCAGACGCCCACGCATGAAGTGTTGCGCACCTATGGGCCCGACTACAAATGCATCTTCGTCGGCGACGCCTCGATGAGCCCATATGAGATCGCCTATCCCGGCGGCGCCAACGAGCATTGGAACGCCGAGGCCGGGCAAGTCTGGCTGCATCGGGCGCGGGATCAATGGGCGTCGAACCTGTGGATCAATCCCGTGCCCGAGAAATATTGGGAATACACCCATTCCATCGGCATGATTCAGGAAATCTTCGAAGGCCACATGGTGCCGATGACCCTGGCAGGGCTGGAACAGGGAATGAAAGCGCTGACCCGTTGAGGTCAGCGCCAGAGTTTACCCGGCAATCACCTGAATCCCAAGAAACAGGATCGCTGCCAGCATTGCGGCTGCGGGAACAGTGATAACCCACGCGGCAACGATGGTCAGGAAATGCGACCGGCGAACCAGCTTGCGGCGGCGGCGTTCTTCCGGCGCGACGCGGGGGCGTTCGGGAAAGGCCAGCCTTGCGCGTTTCAGCCTCCGCTCGGCATCCCATTCCCGGAAGAACCCGACCCCGAAGACAGCGCCAACCGCGATATGGGTGGAACTGACAGGCAGGCCCAGCCAGCTTGCAACGATCACCGTGATCGCGGCCGACAGGGCGACGCAATAGGCCCGCATCGGGTTGAGCTTGGTGATCTGGCTGCCGACCATGCGGATCAGTTTCGGACCAAACAGGAACAGGCCGAACGATATCCCGAACGCACCGATGACCATGACCCAATGGGGAATGCTGACGGCATGAGTGAAATCGCCCGAGGCAGAAGCCTGCACAATCGCGGCCAACGGCCCCACCGCGTTGGCAACGTCATTTGCGCCATGCGCAAAGCTCAGCAGCGCTGCAGAGACGATCAGTGGAATTCCAAACAGAATCTTCAGCGATTTGTTGCGGTTCTCAAGCCCTTCGGACTGGCGGCGGATCACCGGGATCATCACTGCCCAGATCAGCCCTCCACACGCCGCACCGATCAGCAACGCCGTCCCGAGATCGATCTTGATGATTTTCTTGAGGCCCTTGAGCGCCAGATAAGATGCAAAGGCGCCCGCCATGATCCCGACCAGCATCGGCACCCATTTGCGGGCCGCGGCGATCTTGTCTTCCTGATAGATGATCCTGGCCTTGATGAACCACAGGAAACCGGCTGCGACCAAGCCTCCCAGAAGTGGCGAGATCACCCAACTGGCGGCGATTTTGCTCATGGTACCCCAGCTTACGGCGCCGAACCCAGCCGCGGCGATCCCTGCCCCCATGACGCCGCCCACAACCGAATGCGTGGTGGAAACCGGCGCGCCGACCCATGTGGCCAGATTGACCCAAAGCGCCGAGGACAGCAGCGCCGCCATCATCGCCCAAATGAAGACGTTGGCCGTTCCCATGCTTTCCGGCGCAATAATTCCCTTGGCGATGGTCGACACGACATCGCCCCCGGCAATGAGCGCCCCGGCGCTTTCAAAAATGGCGGCAATCGCGATGGCACCGCCCATGGTCAGCGCATTCGCCCCCACCGCAGGGGCCATGTTGTTGGCGACGTCATTGGCCCCGATATTCAGCGCCATATAGGCCCCGAACATCGCCGCGATCACGACGACAAGCGCGTTGTTGCCCTGCCCGAACAGAAAAGCGGCCACAAGGCCTGCGGTGACAATGAATGCCAGGGCAATCCCTGAGCCCACAAAGGGCCGTCCAGCCTGTGCGGTCGCCATTTCTAGGCGTGAAAAGCGCCGCAAATCCCGGTCGAGTGTTTCCAGGTGACGCGCTTCATAGTTCTTGTCGGTCATGGGTCCCCCATCGATAGCGCCCCGTCGGTTAAGTGGGATCGTTGAAATAATCAACAGCTCATATCGCAAGATCACAACTTATCGAAGGTTGTGCCTGTTTCGGCGCACGAGGAGGGTTTTGCCGATTTCGGCACACGAACATGCGGGTCCCGACGAACATCCCGCAGGTGTGACTTGCGCAATGCCCATGTTCGGACCATATCTTTGACATGCTTCGATTGACCCCGATCCTGCTGGCAATTGGCTACGCCATCGTGATGTACCGTATTTCGGTCTGGCGCACCCATCGTGAGCTGGACGCAAAATCGACCGAACTGGCCGACCCGGTGCTGAAACGGATGACGGACCGGCTGGCCGCAGCTTTGGAAATCGATCGGGTCCCCGTCTATATCTACGAGATCGACCCGGTGAACGGGCTGGCTGCTCCGGACGGTCGGATTTTCATCACGCGCGGGTTTTACCGAAAATTCCGCAACGGAGAGGTTTCGGCCGAGGAGATGGCCAGCGTGATCGCACATGAGTTGGGGCACGTTGCCTTGGGTCATGCAAAGCGACGGATGATTGATTTTTCAGGTCAAAACGCAATGCGGACGGCGCTGATCATGGTGCTGAACCGGTTTATTCCGTTCATCGGAGCGATGATTGCGAATGCCTTGACGTCATTGCTGGCCTCGCGCCTGTCACGACAGGATGAGTATGAGGCAGACGAATATGCCGCCGCCTTGCTGACCAAGGCCGGAATCGGGATCGGGCCGCAGAAATCCTTGTTTCACAAGCTGGAAGACCTGACGCAGCAACGGGCGGGCGTTGCCCCGGCATGGTTGATGAGCCACCCGAAAACGGGTGAGCGCATTGCGGCACTGGAGGCCCTTGAGCAGCGTTGGGCGCGTGGCTGAGGGTGCGCAGCGAGAGGCCAGCCTCTCGCGCTCTCCGGGATATTTTTAGCCAGATGAAGGGGCATCCAGCCTATTGGGTGAGCGCCTTGCCAAGGCGTGGAAGGCGGGCCTTTTTCATCAGCGCGCGCAAGGTCCATTGGTGGCCGGAGAGGCGGATGGCTTCACTCAAAACGCGATCGGCGGTGGTCGCCAGGCCGTCAGGATCCGATAGCCAGAGACCATGCAGCAAGCCGTCGGGATCTCGGCGGTCGAGCCCCTCCTCTGCCAGGATATTTCTGGGGAAATCCTTGGCGTTGACGGTGACGATGACGTCAGCCGAGGCCGTGATGGCCGTCGCCAGGACGTGGATATCGGCTGCGTCGGGCAGCCAGAGGCGCTGCTCCAACCCCGGGACCGGCGCGCGTTCGGCCTGCGGCCACTGCGCCTGCGCCAAGGCAATTTCGGCGCGGGCTTGCGCCTCGCCCGTCGGGCCCAGCTTGCGCGCGGCGCGGGCCCATTCTTCGAGGATGCGGGCAGACCAGATCGGAGTGAAATGGCCAAGGCGGGCCGCGCCCAGCAGCATCTCGCGCATCACCGTGGGATAGATGACGCAGGTGTCGAGAACGGCCTTCACAGGCGGTAGAACACTGCTTTGAGGTAGCCGCTTTCCGCCAGTTGCGGCAGTTGCGGGTGATCCGGACCCGCAAACCCGGTGTGGATCAGTTGCGCCTGACGCCCGGCGCGCCCGATCCCACGGGAGGACGCATCGCGGAACCGGCTCAGGTCAGCCGCGTGCGAACATGAACACAGCCCCAGATAACCACCGGGTTTGACCAGAGGCGCCGCCAGTCGTGCGATACGTTCATAGGCGCGCAGCCCCGCATCCAGCGCTTGTCTGGACGGTGCAAACGCGGGCGGATCGCAGATCACCACGTCAAATCGCGCGCCTTCTTCGCCCAATTGAGTCAGAACCTCGAACGCGTCGCCCTGTCGGGTCTGGAACTTTTCAGCAAGGCCCGACGCCTCGGCCCCTTGTTTCGCGAGGTCGAGCGCGGCGGCTGAGCCATCGACGGACAATGCCTGCCCCGCTCCACCTGCAAGCATCGCCAGACCGAAGCCGCCCACATGGCTGAACACGTCCAGCACCTGCGCATCGGGATGAACCAGGCGCGCGGCAAAGGCGTGGTTGGGGCGCTGGTCGTAAAACAGCCCGGTCTTCTGACCGCCTGTCAGATCCGCCATGTAGGTGGCGCCATTCATCGGCACAGGCAGGGGCGCATCGGGCGCGGATCCGCGCAATACTTGGTTGACGTCGTCCAACCCCTCCAGCCCGCGTGTACGGCCCGAGGCGTTCTTCAGCACCGTGGTCACGCCAGTGACTTTGACCAGAGCTTGGGTCAGCAGGCCCAGATGCGCCTCAGCCCAGGCCGCGTTGGGCTGAATGACGCAGGCCTCGCCAAAGCGGTCGATGATGACGCCGGGGAAGCCGTCCGCTTCGGCATGGATCAGGCGATAATACGGGGCGTCAAACAGGCTTTCTCGCAGATCGAGGGCGCGCTGCAAACGGTTCTCGAACCATGTCGCGTCAAGCTGCGCATCGATGTCACGGTCCAGCACCCGGCACATGATGTTGGACGCGGGGTTGACCGCGACCAGCGCGACGGGCGCCCGTTTGTCATCTTCGAGCACGGCCAGAGCGCCCGCCGGAATTTTTCGGGTACGGCGGTCGGTGACGATGTCATTGGCGTAGACCCAGGGGAAACCATGGCGCAGGCCGCGCGCATTGGCTTTGGGTTTCAGGCGGATACGGGGACGGTCGGCAGATTGGGTCATGGCGCCCTCATAGTCCTGAACGCGCCGGTGGGAAAGCCCTAGCGGTTACGGGATCGCCAACCGCCGCGGCGTTTTGGGGCCTTTGCCGTCTGAAGGCCTTCCGTCAGAACCTGTGTCATCGGATGATCGGGGTTCTGCTCGGCATAGCCCGCGTGCAGCTCGGCCAGCGCCGTGTTCTGGTCGCGATCCGCAGGAAGGCTCAGCGCCCAGTCCAAAAAGATGCTGCGGCACTCTGGCAGGGTGATGCCGTCGATTCGATAGGCTTCGCGGATCAGACCTTTGTGGTCGTTGGGATCACTGCTGCGCGCCATCTTCTTCCCCCTTTATCACGCCGCCGATCAGATCGGCCGCGGTCGTGTAACATTCCTGCAATGCCGCCTGCAACGCCTCGACCTGTTCGAACCCGGTGGCGCGGCACAAAAATGCAGTACCGCCTTCGCCGATCTTGTCGGCTTCGATTGTCTTGCCCGACAGCAACCGCGCGGCGCATTGCACCGACCAGAATAGGTCATAGCAGTCTTTCAGAGATTGCGCCTGCGCGACATCCAGCAACCCGGCTGCGACGGCACCATCCAGACCCGACGCGACATCGCGCTGCGCGGACCCTACCAGCAAAGCACCGGTTTCGGCCATCAATTCGATATCCATCAGCCGGCCGGGGCCGTTCTTGGCGTCCCAGATGCCGGCGGGCGCCTTGGCCGCGGCCAGGCGTGACCGCATCTCGGCCACTTCGCGCAGAACATTCCCCTGCTCTCGCGGGTGCGACAGAAACTCGGTGCGGAAGGCTTCGATTTCCTCGGCCAGTCCGGCATCCCCGGCAACAACATGCGCGCGGGTCAGGGCCAGATGCTCCCACACCCAGGCTTCGTTCCGCTGGTAATTGACAAAGCTGGCCCAACTGGTCGCGACCGGCCCCTGATTGCCCGAGGGACGCAATCGCATATCGACCTCATACAAGCGTCCTTGCGACATCGGCGCGGACAATGCCGTGATCAGGGCCTGCGTGAACCGCGCATAATACGTGCGCGTGGCCAGAGGGCGCGGACCGTCAGACATGTCCTGATCCAGAGGATCGTAGATGACGATCATGTCCAGATCGGATTGCGAGTTGATCCGGCCTGCCCCCAGCGACCCCATCCCAAGCACGGCAGCGCCGCGCCCTGGTGCAGGGCCGTGTTTGCGGGCGAAATTTTCGGTGACATGCGGCAGGATCGCCGCGATAACCGACTGCGCAAGCTCGGCATATTGCCGACCTGCCTTTTTTCCGTCAATCAGGCCGCGAAGGTGATGCACGCCGACCCGGAAGTGCCATTCCTTGCACCAGCGCCGGGCAAGATCAAGCTGGGTTTCATAATCCGTTTCTTCCGACAAAGCCTGCGTCAATTCCGCTTGCAACGCCTTTTGCCCGGGCCAATCCGCAAAGAAACTGCCCCCGATCACCGCATCAAACACCGACGCGTTGCGGGACAGGTGCGAAGCCAGAGCATGCGAGGTTCCGACGATATCGATCAGCAAGTCGATCAGTTGCGGATTCGCCTCGAACAGCGAAAACAGCTGCACCCCGGCGGGCAGGCCCGCCAGGAACCCGTCCAAGGCCATCAATGCTTCGTCGGGCTTGGCGGTTTTGGCCAGACGTGACAGCAACTCGGGGCGCAGACGTTCGAAAATCCGCGCGCCGCGCTGGGACCTGAGGGCCGGATATGTCGTCCATCGGGCCAGAACGTTCTTGTCGAACTCCACATCCTGTACATGGGCGGGCGCCGCACCAGGTCCGGGGGCAAAGAACCCTTCGGTCAGCTCATGCACTTCGGTCAGGCGGTTTTTCAGGTCCTGCGTCAACTCGGCACTGCTGATCCCCATCAGGCAGGCGACGCGTTCGATCCCGTCGGGTGAGTTCGGCACCTTGTGGGTCTGCGCATCATGAATCATCTGGATGCGATGTTCGACTTCGCGGTGCGCGCGGTAATGATCGGTCAGCTTGTCCGCCACATCCTGTGGCACCCAGCCTTTTGCCGCCAGCGCCGCCAGCCCGGGAACCGTGCCTCGTACCCGCAGGTCAGCGTCCCGCCCGCCCGCGATCAATTGGCGGGTTTGCGTGAAAAACTCGATCTCGCGGATACCGCCCTGCCCCAGTTTCATGTCGTGACCGGGGATCGACAAAGACCCGCCCGTCCCTTTGTTTTCCCGGATGCGCAGGCGCATGTCATGGGCATCCTGAATGGCAGCAAAGTCCAGATGGCGGCGCCAGACAAAGGGGCGCAAGCCGTCAAGGAAACGCTGCCCCGCATCCAGATCCCCGGCGCAGGGCCGCGCCTTGATGTAAGCCGCGCGCTCCCACGTACGACCGAGGCTTTCGTAATACCGCTCGGCGGCCTCCATCGCCATGCAAACCGGTGTCACGGCCGGGTCGGGGCGCAGCCTCAGATCCGTTCGGAACACATAGCCATCCGCCGTCTTCTCGCTCAACGTCGCACAGAAGTTGCGCGTGGCCCGAACCATGCCCTGCCGGGCCTCGTAAAAGTCATCGGGGTCAAAGCGCGTCTCATCAAACAGGACGATCAGATCGATATCCGAGCTGTAGTTCAGCTCATGCGCGCCCATCTTGCCCATCGCCAGTATGACCAGGCCGGCTGCGGTTTCGACATCATCCTCGGTCATGCCCGGCAGCTTCTTGCGCCGGATCAGTGTCGCGATCTCGGCCTTGGCGGCAACATCCGCGGCCAGCGAACCGAAATCGGTCAGGGCCGCCGTGACCTTCTCCAATGGCCATGCACCTGCAATATCGGCCAACGCCGTAAGCAGAGCCATTCGCCGCTTGGCCTGCCGCAATCCGGGTTTCAACTGATCCGGCGGCAGATCACGCGCAGCAGCCATGACGTCAGCCAATGCCTGATCTGGGTGCATCAGGGCCTCGGGCAGCCAGCCCTTCTCTTGTTCGATCAGACTTTTTAGATAGGGGCTGGAACCGGCGGTGCCCGCCACCAATTCCGCCATCTCGGCCGGCAAATCAGGCATCAGGGCCCGCGCTTCGGCCCCCAGGGATGGATCGAAAGCGCGCGGAAGTCTTGAAATGGCTAAAACGTCTGTCATGGGCGCAAACTGCGCATCGCGGCGCGTGATCGTCAATGGGGCATTCTGATCAGGTGTTCTGAACCGGCGTGTCCTGACTGAAACTGTTGACCCAAACGTCGTTTCTGCGTTCCCACAAAGAAGAAATCAGCATCGCCTCGCGCGTTGTCGCACCCGGGCGCAGGTAATCGGCCTTGTAGGACAGCAAGACGATATCCGGTGTCAGAACACGCAATCTCTCGTCGCTCAGTTCGAACTCGGCCATCGTCGGAGCATCTGCAAATTGGCCGACATGATCGTCACGATTGGCAAATCCTGTCGGATAGACCCCAAGAAAATCCGCGCTCAGCAATGCCCGGTCCGCGCTTGCGTTGCCCTCGACCAGCGCCATCCAGACCTGCTTTTCCAAATTCAGAATTTCATTCAGCGCAGGTGCCGTTTTGTGTTCTGTCATATCCATTTCCGCAACCTGCGGCTGATGGCGCTCACCGTCAACCGAATTGCTGAATGTAAATCTTTTTTACATTGAGCCCTTGCAACCCTCGTCCACGACCCCATCTAAGCAATGTGAAAAGAGTTTACATCAACCCTGGAGAGCTCAAATGACCGCATTGTCCGACCCCGCCGTCCCCGCGAATCCGGGATGGCTTTACCGAATCGAGGCCTGGCTGGATGACAAAGGCAAAGGGGCCTGGATCGCCGCCATGGTCCTTGGTTTCATCTTTTTCTGGCCGGTTGGCCTGGCCCTTCTGGCTTACATGATCTGGAGCAAACGCATGTTCAGCAAATCCTGCAGCCGCCGCAAATCCTGGCACAGCCACATGAGCGCAATGAAACCATCCGGCAACAGCGCATTTGACGCTTACAAGGCAGATACACTGGCCCGCCTTGAACGCGAACAGCAGGACTTCGAGGCATTCCTGCGCCGCCTGCGCGAGGCCAAGGACAAGGCCGAATTCGACGAGTTCATGGACGAACGCGCTCGCGAGAACCATGAAGACGACGGAAATGCCAAGCCCGCCTAATTGACCTTGCCCTGTCCCGGCATTCCGGGACAGGGTACCCTGAACCATTTTTTCGGACCTGACGAATGAACCACCTGCCTGACCCGGATACCCAACCAGAATTCTACAACTCGGTGACAAGCAAACGCTTTGTCGCGTGGTTGTTTGATATCGCCTTCATCTCGCTGCTCTGCACGGTGGCGATCCTGTTGAGCGCAGGCCTCGGTCTGTTTTTCCTGGCAGTGATCTATGCCGTGATCAGCTTTGTCTATCGCGTAGTAACCATCACCAACGGCTCGGCTACACTGGGCATGCGGTTCATGGGAATCGAATTGCGCGACGCATTCGGAGAACGAATGGATATGGGCAAGGCCATCGCCCACACTGCCGGCTATTTCGTCAGCATGGCGTTTGCGGTGATCCAGATCATCTCGGTGATCATGATGTTGACCAGCGCCCGCGGCCAGGGTCTGACCGACAGTTTTCTGGGCACGGTCATGATCAATCGACGGGCCTGACACGCGGTTGCGCGAAACACTTGGCGGCCTCGGGAACGGTTGCTATCATCCCTCCCGAGGCTATCTGGGAACTTCATGCGACACACGCTGCCAATTGCGCCACAATTCTATGTCACGGCCCCGCAACCCTGCCCCTATCTCGATGGCAGGATGGAGCGTAAGCTGTTCACCGCGCTCCAAGGCGAAGGTGCGGAACAGTTGAACAATTCCCTGTCGCAGCAGGGGTTTCGCCGGTCGCAGAATGTACTCTACCGCCCTTCCTGCACAGATTGCGCGGCCTGCCTGTCCGCCCGGATCGACGTTTCGGCGTTCCGCCCGACAAAAAGCCAGAAACGCGCGGTGAAACGCAACGGATTTCTGCAACGCCGCGCCACATCGCCCTGGGCCACGGACGAGCAGTATGAGCTGTTCCGCCGCTATCTTGACACCCGGCACGCCGATGGCGGCATGGCCGACATGGACGTGTTCGAATTTGCGGCAATGATCGAGGAAACCCCGATTCGAAGCCGGGTGGTGGAATATGCAGATCCTGAGACCGGCGACCTGATCGCTGTCAGCCTGACCGATGTGCTCGATGATGGGCTGAGCATGGTCTACTCTTTCTACGATCCGAAGCAGCCTCAGAATTCTCTGGGCACCTATATGATCCTGGACCATATCGAGATCGCGCGCGAAGCTGGCCTGCCCTATATCTACTTGGGCTATTGGGTCCCCGGCAGCCCCAAGATGGGCTACAAGGCAAAATTCTCTGGGCTTGAGGCCTATGTTCAGGGCGAATGGCAAAAGATCACAGATCCAAATACCTTCTGCTCTTCCTCACGGCACCCCCTGTCCACCGCTCCGATTGCCGAGCAAGTGGCCAATATCCAGCTTCCCGACCGCCACCCCACCAAGGGCTGACCATCCGATGAAACAGAACCTGCACGCCGTCACCCTCGTGGTGCCGGATTACGATGACGCACTTGCGTTTTATACGGAAAGACTTGGCTTCCAGCTCTTGAAGGACATCGATCTCGGGGGCGGAAAACGCTGGGTCCTGATCACACCGCCGGGTTCAAGCGGCGGCGGCCTTCTTTTGGCCAAAGCCGACGGGCCCGAACAACGCGCCGCCATCGGCAACCAGACCGGCGGCCGTGTGGGCTTTTTCCTTCAAACCGATGATTTCCAACGCGACTACACACAGATGCGTGCCAACGGGGTCCATTTCGAAGAAACTCCCCGCTTCGAATCCTATGGCACAGTCGCCGTCTGGCGCGATCCTTATGGCAACCGCTGGGATCTGATCCAATTCACCTGATCCGCTTTTTCATCTGGCCCCAAATATCCCGGGGATGAATTGGCCGCAGGGCAAGAAGGGGCTGGCCCCTTCCCTGCAACAAACAAGAAAAAGAGGGCCGACAGGCCCCCTTTTGCATTTTGATGATCCGGATCAGTTCGGGATCAGGTCCGGTACGATCGTGACAATCGCCGGGAAGAACCACAGAATTGCGATCCCTACCACCTGGATCAAAACAAATGGAATGATCCCGCGATAGATATGGCCCGTCGTCACTTCCTTCGGTGCAACCCCTCGCAAGTAGAACAACGCGAACCCGAACGGTGGTGTCAGGAAGGATGTTTGCAGGTTCACCGCCACCATGATCGTCACCCATTTCGGGTCGAACGACCCGCCATAGATCACCGGCCCCACGATCGGGATCACGATGTAGATGATCTCGAGGAAATCCAGCACGAAGCCCAGAATGAACAACACCAGCATCACGATCAGGAAGACCGTGAACTCGTTGTCAAAACTCTTCAGGAATTGCTGGATATAGTGCTCCCCTCCGAACGAGATCACCACCAGGTTCAGCAATTGCGATCCGATCAGGATGGTAAACACCATCGAGGTCACCTTGGCCGTCTCACGCACCACCGGGGTCAGAACTCCGCTGGAGTACAGCACCCAGCAGCCGAACAGCAGACCGAACAAGGCATACAGATAGGCCGCATACGCGATGATGAAGGCGATCCAGGTCTCCAACGTCACATTGCCCTGATTGACCCGCAGGTCGAAGTTCACCCCCATCAGCAAGGCGATGATCACGGCAAAGGTCGACCAGATGATCACCTTGCCCGATCGCCCCTGATCCTGAAGCTTGCGATAGGCCGCCAGCATGATCGCGCCACCCGCACCCAGCGCGGCCGCCGGCGTCGGGTTGGTCACACCACCCAGGATCGATCCCAGAACCGCGATGATCAGAACCAGTGGCGGGAAGACCACGCGGATCAGGTCATTGGTCGCACATCGCGCTGCGGCTTCCTTGCAACCATACATGGCCAGCGCAAATGGCAACGCGAGCAACAGGAACGTCGCCCCTGAAGTTGTTGTGGGCGAAATCAGCAAAATATCGACCAACACCATAAGCAGCAGACCAATCGCACCAACGATAAGCGGCTGTGGCGCACGCGAGGGGGCGATGCCACGGCCCAGAACCAGAGTGAGGCCCAACAGCACGACGGTGATCGCGACACCCGTGCCAATTGGTGCGGCTGATGCAATCATTTCCTGTTGTGCGGCGGCCAGTTCTTCTTCGGTCAGGCGCTGAGACTCAGCTGCACCGCCAGCGGCATCAATGGCTTCCTGCTCGGCGACGGCCTGATCCCAGGCGGCCTGACCATGCAGATCGATCATCGATACCTTGCATTCTTCCGACACGTTGGTACGCAACGATGCGCCCTGTCCGATGTCCGAGAAAGCCGAGACCGAAATGTTCTGGCTGCCGATCAGGCCGACATTGCCCAGCAACACGGTGCCGACAATCAGCGCAACCGGTGCGCCCAGCAGCCAAGTCAGACCTTCGGACCGGGTGATCGGCTCACCCGACCCGCCTGACAGCGCCACGGCAGGTGCCTTATGGGGATTCAGCAATGCATAACCAAACGCATACAACGCATAAAGCAGGGCCAGAAGAATCCCCGGCAAAAGAGCCGCCTGGAACAAGGTTCCGACCGAGACAACCGCCGGCTCTCCCAAATAGGTCAGCGCATCGGTACATCCCGCCTCAACTGCCCGCGTCTCCTGCGCTGTCGAGTACAAATCGCCCGCCAATGTGCCAAGCAGAACGATCACGATCGAGGGCGGAATAATCTGCCCCAGCGTACCCGAGGCCGCGATCACACCCGTTGCGAGTTCCGGCGAGTAATTGTTCCGCAACATGGTTGGCAGCGCCAGCAGGCCCATGGTCACCACGGTCGCGCCAACGATGCCGGTAGAGGCCGCAAGAAATGCCCCCACAACCACGATGGACACGGCCAGACCACCCGGCAGCGGTCCAAAGACGCGCGCCATCGTCGTCAGCAGGTCGTTCGCGATTTTCGAGCGTTCCAGCGTGATCCCCATCAGAACGAACATCAGCACGGCCAACAGGGTCTCAATGGATTGCCCTGCCAGTACGCGCTCGTTCATGCGGTTCACGATGAACGACACGTTGCGGTCCAGCGCGGTTTCCCAGCCAGAGACAAAGACCGGCTCGGCTATTCTTGGCAAATCCGGGTATCGGAATACCGATATGACATCAGGTTTTACCCCGGAATTTACAATATCCCGATAGGCTTGTGAGCCTGTGTCGATTGCCTGGTGGATCAACAGCCCGGCACTGTCCAGTGCCGCGATGATCCCAAAGGAAATCACTCCGGCGCCGCCGATGGCAAAGGCCACCGGGAAGCCGGAAAGGATGCCTCCGAAGAGGCAGAAGAATACGATAATGAGGCCTATCTCGACGCCATCAAGTCCGAACAACATAGTCTGGGTCTCCGTCCCTAATGTGCGCCTTCATAGGCTTCTTCACCCTCACCAAGGCTGTCCTTGTCGAGGTATTTTCCGGTGCTTTCCGGCCCTTCCACGTATTCCAGATACGACCGGTACAGGAATGCGATTGCGTGCAGGAACACCATGGCTGCAAAGGCCACCAGCAAGATCTTGAACAGGAAGTAGGCGTTGAATCCGTTGGGGCTGAACCCAATGGTTTCCACGTTCCAGCGCAGGGCGCGGGACTTGGCCACCAGCCGGTCCAGCGTGTCACTGGCCGAAGGTTTCGGCACGATCAGGTGCCGCCACATGAAGTACCAGCCATACATCCAAGTTAACACCGCCATGGGCATCATGAACAAAACCGCACCGCACATATCAACCACCCGTTTGGCACGGTGGCTGATGCCGGCATAGATGAGGTCAACGCGCACATGCCCACCCTGCACGAATGTGTAGGTACAGCACAGGCACACGACCATCGCATTATACAGCTTCAGTTCTTCCGCGAACCAACTGATATCCATCTGGAACGGGATACCCAAACCAAAAGACATATCGGGTCGTGTAAAGACCCGCTGCATGAAAACGATCACGATCTGCTGGATCACCATCAAAAGGCCCGCCCAGGCAAAGAAGCGCCCGGTGGTGTTGGCGAACCCCTCAAGGCCCCGCACGATGGCCCACATGAAGTTCCGGTAGTACAGCCCGATGGCCGTCAGAACCAGAAAGAACGTGAACACCACAAAGAAGAACTCGACCGAACCGCCGTAATAGACAAAGCGCATGATCGACGCCTTGTCGGACCAGTCCAGCCAGAGTTGCGGATGCGTGATGGCGTATCCGAAATTATAGAAGGCTTCGGCAATGTTCTGAATGAACCAGACCAGTCCATTCCACAGGGCGCCGAAGAACGAGATACCGTTTTCGTCCTGCATGTTGTCCCCAGGTCGTCTCAGTTGTGCATGGGATTATTGTTGCTTGCCCAAACCCCTTAGCGCAACGGGAAAGGCTCCCCCGCCACGCGGGGGAACCGGTTTTTCTTGGATCAGAATGGCTTAGCCGCGAACACGGTCGCGCTGAGCGGTGTAAACACCCGATGACAGGTTGTTCCAAGCAGACGATGCCGCCATCGACGTCATCGCGCTGTCGTGGATCTTCTTGAACAGCTCATCGCCCATGTTCTCGTCCAGAACTTCCTGGCTGGCCTGACCAAACGCGTCCCAGACACTGTCCGGGAATTCCAGAACCTTGACGCCACCCGCCTGCAGGCGCTGCAGCGCTGCGCCGTTGTTGGCCAGGAACTGTGCCAGGTTCCACTGGTGCGCTTCGGCAGCAGCGATCTCGATGATCTTCTGCTGTGCCGGGGTCAGTTCATTGAACACGTCGCGGTTGGTTGCCAGCGACAGACCTGCGCCCGGCTCGTGGAAGCCCGCAGTGTAGTAGGTCTTGGTGATTTCCTGGAAGCCGGCCTTTTCGTCGGCCCATGGACCGATCCACTCGGTACCGTCGATCGCGCCGGACGACAGCGCCTGATACACTTCCGACCCCGGAATGTTTTGGACCGATGCGCCCAGTTTACCCAGCGCCTTGCCGCCCAGACCCGGCATACGGAACTTCAGACCGTTGAAGTCTTCGGGGCTGTTGATCTCTTTCGAGTACCAGCCACCCGCCTGCGCACCGGTGTTGCCGGCCAGGAAGGACTTCAGGCCAAAGATTTCGCCCAGCTCGTCATGCAGCTCCATACCGCCGTCATGATAGTACCAGTTCACTAGTTCCTGTGCAGTCATGCCGAAAGGAACGGCCGTGAAGAACGCATAACCCGGGTGCTGACCCACAAAGTAATAGTCAGCGGCATGATACATGTCCGCCTGACCCGACGACACCGCGTCAAATACTTCGAAGGCGCCAACCAGTTCGCCTGCCGCCTTGATTTCAACATTCAGGCTGCCATCCGACATGGCGTTGATGCTGTCGGCACAACGCTGCGCGCTGTCAAACACGCCCGCCAGACCACGACCCCACGAGGTCACCATGGTCAGGGTACGCTGGCCCTGAGCATAAGCCGGTGCCGCCAATGCGGTCGCTGCAGCAGCCGAACCGCCCAGCGCGGATTTTTTCAGAAATGAACGACGATCCATATGAGTGTTCCTCCCCTTCATAGTCACGGCCCGGCAGAACCGGACCTGTCGCATTCAGTGCGCGTCAGCCTAATGTGACCGAACTGAAAGGGAATACCTACTACTGCGTAGAGAATCGGATTCTTTGCGATTTCCAGCAAGAAATCAGACCGTAAAGCACGTCTTCCCCGACGATAATCTCTGTATTCCCCGAACAAAGCCCAATCTTTTTGCATTTTCGCCGCCGCTTGCGTATCGATTCGTCCATGCAAAGACTCCGACATCTGGTCTCGCTGACCTATGCGCAGAAATTGTCACTGGTTGCCGCAATCCCGCTGGTCGTGGCCGTGGCGGCAATTGCCGTGCTTGTGGCATACGAGGCGCGCGCGACCGCCGAGCGTGAGATCGAAGCGCTGGAACGCAGCCTGGTCGAAGCCAAGAAGGAAGAGTTGCGCAACTACGTGACACAGGCGCGCAACGGGTTCGCCTATATCTACGGCCGGGCCGAGCCTGATGACGAGGTCGCGAAAAACCTCGTGACCCAAATCCTGTCGGCAATGATCTATGGCCAGGATGGGTTCTTCTTTGTCTACGATTATGACGGCAACAATCTGGTCAGCCCCCGCCAGACGCAGTTCATCAACCGAAACTGGGAAGGGCTGACGGACAGCGATGGCACTCCGATCGTTGACGAGTTCATCCGCCTCGCCCGCCAGGGGGCCGGTTGGCACAGCTTCATGTGGCAAAAGCCCTCGACCGGAGAGGAAGCGCAGATGATCGCCTATGTCGTCGGGCTTCAGGACTGGCGCTGGGTCGTGGGAACCGGAGTCTTCATCGACGACATCGTTGCAACGGTCGCCAACGCCAGGGCCGAGGTCGAGGCCCGCGTTCAGCGCACCTTCATGTATATCGGCGCGATCGTTGTGGCGGCGGTGCTCATCGTCTTTGCATCCGGCATGTTGCTGAACATCCGCGAGCGCAGACTTGCGGACGCCAAGCTGAAGGAACTGACCCAGCGCGTCTTCGATGCCCAGGAAGAGGAACGAGGCCGCGTTGCCCGCGAACTGCATGACGGCATAAGCCAGATTCTGGTCGGTGTACGCTATGCGCTGGACAACGCGCGGCGGCGCCTGTCCCGCGGCGATGATGCGGGCGCACGCGATCCGCTGGACAAAGGGATTGACCATCTTGGCACCGCCATCACCGAGGTCCGCCGCATCAGTCGCGACCTGCGCCCCGGCGTACTGGACGATCTGGGCCTTGGGCCAGCGCTGAAAGCTCTGACCGACGATTTCCGGGACCGCACCGGGATCGAGACGGAATTCTCGACCGTGGTGTTCCGCAACCGGCTGGATCAGGACAGCAAGATTGCCCTGTATCGCATCGCGCAAGAGGCGCTGACCAATATCGAGCGCCACTCTGGCGCCACGCATGTTACGATAGACCTGCGCGGGCACAAGAAAGGTGCAACCATGCGGATCACTGACAATGGCCGGGGCATGCGGACCGATCCCAGCACCCCCAGCACCGGGATCGGGTTGCGCAACATGCAAGAGCGCATCGAACAGCTTGACGGGTCCCTGCGCATTCTGTCATCACGCGGACCGCGCGGCGGCACTGTCATCGAGGTCAGCCTGCCGCTGAGCCACCTTCTGCCGCCGCAGGAAGACGCAACTCCGAACCGAAAGGCCGGCACATGAGCGCCGAAAGCATCCGAGTTCTTATCGTCGACGACCATCCAATGGTGGCCGAGGGCATCCAGTCCATCCTTGAAAGCTATGATGAGATCCAAGTTGTCGGTACGCTTGGCAGCGGACAGGCGGCAGTGGATCAGGCTGTTGACCTTGCCCCGGATGTGATCCTGATGGATCTGAACATGCCCGGCCTCGGCGGTCTCAGCGCCACGGAAATCATCCTGGAGCGATTGCCGGAAACGCGCATCCTGATCCTGTCGATGCATGACAGCCCGGAATATATCTCGACCGCGCTCAGCCACGGTGCCAAAGGTTACGTGCTCAAGGATGTGCCCACGGAAGAGATCAAGCAGGCCATTGATGCGGTGATGCGGGGTGAACAGTATCTGTGCACCGGCGCCAGCGGATCGCTCAAGCCCAAGGGCAACAACGTGCGCGAAGCGCTGACCGGACGTGAACAGACCATTCTGCTGGAACTGGCGCAGGGCAAATCCAACAAGGAAGTTGCGCAAACGCTGGATATTTCCGTGCGGACGGTCGAAACGCACCGCAAGAATATCAAACGCAAACTCGGCATATCCTCAACCGCCGGGCTGACACGCTACGCTCTGGAACATGGCGTGCTGCAAGGGACTGGTGTCGGTTTCTGATCTGCACGCGCGCGCAGCGCTGCCCGGCCCAACCATAGGATAGGCGCCGCAAGCGTGTTGACGATGGGCGGGAGCGCTACCCGCCGGGTCAAAGACCTTCTCCGAAAAAAACCAATGTCCCGTCTTCATCCAGAACGTGGAATTCACGCTGATTATAGGGCTGATTGAACGGCGGCCTGACACGGCCTTCGGGCAGATCGGCCAATCGGTCGCGCAGGCTGTCATAAAGCCCATCAATGTCTTCAACATCGATATAGAAGGAGTGTTCATCACCCAATGGCTTGCCGTCATCCCGCGGCGGGCACTCCAAAAGGCGGATCGCAACAGGACCACGTTTCAAAAAGGCATAATTGTCTTGCGTGAACCCACAGGTGAACCCAAGGCGATCACAATAGAAGTCGATCTGGTCCTTCAGGGACGAGCACAACACAAATGGTGTAAGCTGCAAAATCTTGGGCATCTGACTCTCCGGACAGGAAACAGATGCATTGTACCGAGGTTGACCACTCAATCCAGCAATTGATCCTTTCGCAGCCCCGCGCGCTTGTAGTGATGCGGCAAAACGCGGCCATACAATTGCTGCGTCCGTTCCACACCGCCACACATGCCTTCAGCCTCGACAAAGGAAAAGATGCCGACATAACGACGGCGCTTGCCTCTAACCGGAGCGACCCGGTGCAGTGAATACCGGCCCTTGAAAATCTGTAAATCCCCCGGCCGCAGCTCCAGCCGGCGAACCCGCCCCATGTTCCCATCGAGAACCGAGGCCACCAGATCAAAGTTTTCATTTTCCGCCGTCCGCAGGTTGGGCACATACTCGAACGCGCCGCCCGTCTCTCCGTTCTGGATGGCCAGCGTCACGGTGTAGTTGTTGGTGTCGAAATGCCAGGGAAAGCCCTGCCCTTCTTCCACGACATTGATGATCACGTCCGCCAATGGGTCATCGTAGCGGAAAAAGCGGTCTTCGGGTTCATTCAGGGCATCGCGGACAAAGGGAAGAAAGCCGTCGAACTCGTAAATGCGCCGCAGCGGGCCGGATTTCGAAAGATTGTCGGCCGGAACAAAGGCGTTCGAACGATCATAGAACCGGCGGATCGGATGGGCGATGCCAAGCCTTGGGTCGTCCTTCGTGAAATAGGCGTTGGTTCTGTTGAAGGACCGGTGCGCCTTGGGCGCCACCCCCTCGGCTTCTTGCACCAGAAGCTTGACCCCTGCTTCGTGCACGAAACCCGGCAGAACAGCACATCCATCCTGTTCCAACTCGCGTCTCAAATCCTCGATCAGCCGATCATAAGCCGGTGAATCCGGACAATCGATTGGATAGCGGCCAAGATCAACCAGGTCCTGCAACATTTCAAGCCTCCGGGTTTTGCCCCCTGCACGTTGAGCGTGGCGCAGAAAAAAGTAATGATCATGCCCGTTTCGGACATCGGCCTGACGCTTTCAGACCGCCTTATCCGCGTACAAAACGGCCAATTTTCACGCCAAATTCCCGGTAATTCCCGACATACGGCAATCTGCGCAATAAAATGTCGCAAAATACCGCCGCTGAGATAGAAAATTGGTGCAATTGCCTGTTGACGCCCCTTCCCCCCGACCATAATGTCGCCTCCAAGCAAAAAGGAGCCTCTGGCGATGAGAACGCTAGTCGTAATCGTAGGAACCACGCGCATGGGCCGGTAACGGTAAACCATAATCGAACCCATGCGCCTCCGAAAAATCGGGGGCTTTTTTTTGTCGAACGCAAGACACATGTCGCGAACGGAGCAAAGCAGATGACACGTGAGATGACCGGCGCAAAGATGGTGGTTCAGGCCCTCAAGGATCAGGGCGTGGACACGGTATTCGGATACCCCGGTGGCGCCGTGCTACCGATCTATGATGAGATCTTTCTGCAAAACGACATTCGCCACATTCTGGTGCGTCACGAACAGGGCGCGATCCACGCGGCCGAAGGCTATGCCCGATCGACGGGAAAACCGGGCGTCGCGCTTGTCACGTCAGGCCCCGGTGCCACCAATGCTGTCACCGGTCTGACCGATGCGTTGCTGGATTCGATCCCGATCGTCGTTCTGACCGGGCAAGTCCCGACCTTCATGATCGGATCGGATGCGTTTCAAGAGGCCGACACCGTAGGCATCACCCGCCCCTGCACCAAGCATAACTGGCTGGTGAAGGACACGGACTCGCTGGCTGAAACCCTGCACGAGGCATTCCATGTCGCCACCTCGGGCCGCCCCGGCCCGGTGCTGATCGACATCCCGAAGGATGTGCAGTTCGCGTCGGGCGAATATGCCAGCCCGAAACCTTCGACGTCGCATTACCAACCCGCGATGAAAGGAGATCTGGAAGAGATCACCGAACTGGTTGCCGCGATGGAAACAGCAAAGAAACCGATCTTCTACACCGGCGGTGGCGTTGTCAATTCCGGCCTCGCGGCAAGCCAGTTGCTGCGTGAACTGGTGAATGCAACGGGCTTTCCGATCACCTCAACCCTGATGGGTCTGGGCGCCTATCCCGCCTCGGGCGAGAACTGGCTGGGGATGCTCGGCATGCATGGCCTTTATGAGGCCAATATGGCGATGCATGATTGCGATCTGATGATCAATATCGGTGCGCGGTTCGATGACCGGATCACCGGGCGCATCGATGCGTTTTCGCCGAACTCGAAAAAAGCGCATATCGACATCGACCCGTCCTCGATCAACAAGGTCATCCGGGTGGACATCCCGATCGTCGGCGATGTGGCGCATGTGCTCGAGGATATTCTGAAGATCTGGAAGTCGCGCGGCCGCAAGACGGACGCCGCGAATGTCAAACAATGGCAGAACCAGATCGCCGAGTGGCGCAAGATCAACTGCCTGGCCTTCACCAACAGCGAAAAGTCGATCAAACCGCAATACGCGCTGCAACGCCTTGAAGAACTGACAAAAAAGCATGATCGCTACATCACCACCGAGGTGGGTCAGCACCAGATGTGGGCGGCGCAGTACCTTGGGTTCGAAGACCCCAACCGCTGGATGACATCGGGTGGTCTGGGCACGATGGGTTATGGGTTCCCCGCCTCGATCGGCGTGCAGATGGCGCATCCGGATGCTCTGGTGATCAATGTCGCCGGCGAGGCCAGCTGGCTGATGAACATGCAGGAAATGGGCACCGCCGTTCAGTACCGCCTGCCGGTGAAACAGTTCATCCTGAACAACGAACGCCTCGGCATGGTCCGTCAGTGGCAGGAGCTGCTGCATGGCGAGCGCTATTCACATTCCTGGTCCGAGGCCCTGCCCGATTTCGTAAAACTGGCTGAGGCCTTTGGCGCCAAAGGTATCCTGTGTTCCGACCCCGCCGATCTGGATGACGCGATCATGGAGATGATCAATTACGACGGTCCGGTGATCTTTGATTGTCTGGTCGAAAAGCACGAGAACTGCTTCCCCATGATCCCGTCGGGCAAGGCCCATAACGAGATGCTATTGGGCGAGGCGGAAACACAGGGCGTGATCGATAGCAAAGGCTCGGTTCTGGTTTAACAAAATTCGACGGATTTGGTTGAGCGCCGCGCTGCGCCCGACCTGTCAAGGATGATGAAAGGGACGTAAATGTCTGCCCTACATATCAAAAAAGGCTCTACCCGCCATTCGGCCTATAACCTACGGCCCACCTTCTCGGACGTTCAGGAACGCCATACCATCGCGGTTCTGGTCGAAAACGAGCCCGGAGTGCTGGCCCGTGTCATCGGCCTTTTCTCGGGTCGTGGTTACAACATCGAAAGCCTTACGGTGGCCGAGGTTGATCATACCGGCCACCTGAGCCGCATCACCATCGTCACCACCGGCACGCCCCAAGTCATCGAACAGATCAAGGCGCAGCTTGGCAGGATTGTCTCGGTGCGTGATGTGCATGATCTGACGGTCGAGGGCGCCTCGGTCGAGCGTGAACTGGCGATCATCAAGGTTGTCGGCGAAGGCGACAAGCGGGTCGAAGCCCTGCGACTGGCCGATATCTTCCGCGCCAATGTTGTCGACAGCACACTCAATTCCTTCATCTTCGAAATCACCGGTGCGCCCGACAAGATCGACGCATTTGCCGACCTGATGCGCCCGCTGGGCCTGATGGAAATCGCGCGTACCGGCGTGGCGGCCCTGCTGCGCGGCGATTGATCGAACTGTCCCGCCTTGGCACTTGTCTTGCAGCCAAGGCGGGAACACTTTTTAGGGTGGCTGGTCCTTTCAAATTCAACTCTTGCGATCTGAATGCGCTATAATTGCCATAAGGTCGGCTTTTCCCGAAAAAGATCAGGCATTTTCAGATAAAGCCTATTGCCTTTACACATGAGGGCGTTAGCCTCGAAGCTGCAACGCGACGTGGGGATACGTTGCTTGGGGTCATTCTGTACGATTTTTAAAAATGCACAGGGCTTCGGCTTCAGTGCAACGATGGTTTCTTCCGGAAACTAAGCAAGACGTGGGCACCCATGACTGACGATATTCGTAGTCCGGCTGAGATTCGCGCAATGTTTGGTGCGAACCTTCGGCAATTGGCAAAGCGATATCGCTCGATCTCGGCACTGTGCCGACAACTTGGCGTAAACCGTACCCAGTTTAACAGATATCTTTCCGGTGAAAGCGTACCCAGACCGGATGTGCTGGACCGTATATGCAGGTTTTTCGATGTCGATGCCCGCATTCTTCTGAAACCGCTGGACGAGATCGAAAAGATCGAAGAACACCCTGCAACTCCGGCCCTGACAGAGTTTCTGGGCTCGGGTGCGGATGCGATCGAGAAATCCCCGTTTTCCCCCGGGTTCTACGCGGTGATCGAAAGCCTGTCGGCTGAACACCGGATGACCCTGCTGCACGCCCGACCCCTGGCCCAATGTACGTTGATCCGTGGTTACGTGTCGCGTGCGGCAATGCCCGAAGCACCCCCGAAGGCGCGGGAGATACAGGGGATAGCGGCCGCAAGCGGTGACACTGTCTATATGCTCACCTCCCAGCGGGAAGGTCACAACAGCCGGGTCTATCTGATCTCTCCGGACCCTACGGGAACGGCAGTTCATTGGCGTGGGTCGGTCATCAGCCCGACAAATGCGACAACGCCCGAACCCGTTGTGCTGAAATACCTTGGGCACGACTCGACGGCCATCTTTGCTGCTGCGCGATTGTCGACGAACAACGTGGCTCAGAACCTGTAACCTACCGTCTCAGGTAGGTGTTTTCCCTTCATCATTCTGCGTGATCTGCCGGTACAGATGCCAACTGGCATGTCCCAGCAAAGGCAGTACCACCAGCAGCCCCAGAAACCAGGGCACCATCGCCAGAAATGTCAGCACCGCAATGAAAGCACCCCAGGCCAGCATCACCGGAAAGTTCTCTGACACGTAGGTAAAGCTGGTGATCATGGCCGTTACGAAATCCAGCTCGCGGTCCAGCAGCAGAGGGATCGACAGAACGGTGATCATGTACAGAACGGTCGCAAAAACCGCCCCGACGGCGGTGCCGACGGCCAGCATTGTCAGGCCATTCAGTGTTAGAAACACCTCAAGCGAGGTCGACACGTTGGTCATCGTCGCCAAACCCATGAACAGGGCAAAAATCATGTGCCCCAGAAAAAACCAGAAAAGAAACACGACAACTATGATCGCGCAGATCGAGGGCAATTGTCTGCGGCTTTGCTGCATCACGACCCCGAAGATCGCGCCAAAATCGAGCGGCTCGCCTTGTTCCAGCCTGTGCGATACCTCGTACAGACCAACGGCGGCAAACGGGCCGATCAGCGGAAACCCGATGGCCGCCAGCACCAGCCAAAAGGTTGTTCCGGTCTGAATTGTCACCCATGCCATCGCCCACCCGGACAGTACGTAAAACCCCGCAAAAATAAGTCCGAACAGCGGTGCGCGGCGAAAGTCGGCCCAGGCGCGCTGCAATGCCGTACGCAGCATGGCGGTATCGACCGGTCGCATATCCGGAACACCAAAGGGTTTGTCCATTTTGTCTTCCTCCTCCCTGACCGGCGCTATGGCATCGCCGGCCGCTTGTTCGGCCAATTGGTTTCGGCGTGGTAAGCCGCACCGACTGACAATAGTTTCCGATCCGATCCTCTGGGCCCGAACAATTGAAACCCCATCGGCAGCCCCTGCGTGCCAAACCCCGCGGGCGCAGCAAGACATGGCAGGCCGATCAGGCTGACCGGTATCGTGACATGCATCCATCGGTGATAGGTATCCATGGCCCGGCCCGCTATCTCTGTCGGGTAAGGCAAATCAACCGAAAACGGCCAGATCTGAGCAGACGGCAGAACCAACGCGTCAAACTGTTCGAACAGGTTCGCCGCGCAACGGAACCATTCCGAGCGGATGACACTGGCGTGGTGCACCTCCATTGCACTCATTGCCAAACCCCGATCCAGTTCCCATTGTGCCGAGTCTTTCAAATCTTCCTTTTGCGACGCCAAGGGTTCCAGCCCGGCGGCCACGCTGAACGACCGCAGGGTGATCCAGCTGGTCCAGAGTTTTTCGGCATCGAAAGGCGGGGCGACGTCCTCAACCCGCGCGCCACGTGTTTCGAACACGTCCATCGCGTCTTTACAGATGTCAAGAATACCGGGCTCGGTCGGAAAAGCGCCGCCCCAGTCGCCAAGCCACCCGATCCGCAGCCCTTGCAGATCTGTGGCGGTCACCGGCGACACCGGCGCACTTTCAACGGCCAGCGGCAAGCGCGGGTCCGGACCCGAGATGACATCAAGCAGAACACCCAGATCTTCGGGGCAGCGCGCCATGGGGCCCAGTGTCGACAACTGGTGCAAAAAGCTGTCCCCTACGGGATCGGAAGGCACCCTGCCCCAGCTTGGCCGAAAGCCATAAACGTTGTTCCAGGCGGCAGGGTTGCGCAAGCTGCCCATCATGTCCGAGCCATCGGCCAGCGCAACCATGCCCGTCGCCAAAGCAACCGCCGCCCCGCCGGATGAGCCACCGCAGGTACGGTCGGCATCATAAGGGTTGCGCGTCGCCCCATAGACCGGATTGAACGTGTGCGATCCCAGCCCAAATTCCGGCGTATTGGTCTTTCCGACCAGGATGGCACCGGCTTGCCGCATCCGCGCGGCGATCAGATCGTCACTGGCTGGTACGTGGCCTTGAAAAACTGGTGATCCTTGCGACGAGACGACACCCGCCACGTTCACAAGATCCTTGACTGCGATTGGAAGACCGTGCAGCGGGCCGGTGATCGAGCCGTCGTCACGGGCCTTCGCCTCGGCCATCAAACCATCTGAATCCCTCAGCGCCACGATGGCATTCACCTCACCATTGACCTTGGCGATGCGATCCAGCGTGGCCTGCATCACGTCCGAGGCTGAAACCTGCCGGTTGGCCAACTGTTTCAAAAGGTCTGTAGCCGATATCCGGGTCAGGTCCATGACGCGCCAATCCATTGTCGTTTCCGGCAGCCTAGCGGGCAGCTCGGATCATTTAAACCCACTGTTTAAATGTATCTTTTCAGTGAAGTCCCGGACGGCAATGTCAGCGCGCTGATCCGCGAAAATGCAGGTTGCTGTCGGCCCCAAGCCAATAGCGCAGGCAAAGAGCAATCGCCATGCAGCTGAGCACCAGCCAGATCCCGCCCCACAACATGGTGGAGCCACCGAATTCCTCGGCCAGCATGAATGCATCCGAACGCGCGCCGGACCGTCGGATCGTGTCGTCGAAGATGTCGAAAGGGACATAGATCATGCTGGTCAATCCGATCACGCGCAGCACCAGATCGCTTACATCGGGGCGCAGATACCACGCCGCAGCAATCATCGCAGCCCCGGTTCCGATGCTGAAAACAAGGGCGAACGGGTCGCGGATATACAGCACCGCCACCAGACACATGACACCGCCAAAACCCGCCAGAACGGCGCGGTCGGCCTTTGTTCGCAGGGCAAGGATCAAAAGGGCCATGCCAAGCGCCAGTGAACCAAGATACCCGGCAGACAGGCTGAGAAAGCGATTGCCGCCCCGGCCGACGACAACGCCGCCCTGTTGTGATGAGATCGAAAAGCTCTCGACCGAGCCGCCCGTCATCAGGATCGTCACCGCATGAGACAGCTCATGCAGAAAGACGACCAGTATCTTCAGTGGAACCGCAACCAGTGTATTCCAAAGCAGAAACACCAGGGCCGTGATGAGGATAAGCTGCCAATGCCCTTTCAGAACGTTCAGGAAAGGGCTGTTACGCTTCACCTCAGATGTCGCCCTGGGCCTCGGAGCGGCTCTTGCCCGCCACGTTCAGGGCCAGTGTGGCCGCCATGAAGCCGTCCAGATCGCCGTCCAGAACACCCTTGGTATCCGAGGTCTCGTAATTGGTCCGCAGGTCTTTGACCATCTGGTAGGGCTGCAAAACATATGACCGGATCTGGTTGCCCCAGCCCGCATCCCCCTTGGCCTCGTGTGCCGCGTTGATGTCGGCGTTCCGGCGGTCCAGCTCCAGTTGATACAAGCGCGATTTCAGAGCCTTCATGGCGATATCGCGGTTCTGGTGCTGCGACTTCTCGGACGAGGTCACGACAATCCCGGTTGGAATGTGCGTGATCCGCACGGCCGAGTCCGTGGTGTTCACGTGCTGACCACCGGCACCCGATGACCGGTAGGTGTCGATGCGGATATCGGCGGGGTTCACCTCGATCTCGATATTGTCGTCGACCACGGGATAGACCCAGACCGAACAGAACGAGGTGTGCCGCTTGGCCGCCGAGTCAAAAGGCGAAATCCGCACCAGCCGGTGCACGCCGCTTTCGGATTTCAGCCAGCCATAAGCGTTGTGCCCCGAAATCTTGTACGCAGCGGATTTGATCCCTGCCTCTTCGCCCGGGGTTTCGGACTGAAGCTCGACCGTATAGCCTTTTTTCTCGGCCCAGCGCACATACATCCGCGCCAGCATCGAGGCCCAGTCGCAGCTTTCGGTTCCGCCCGCGCCCGAGTTGATCTCGAGGAAGGTGTCGTTGCTGTCGGCCTCACCGTCAAGCAGGGCCTCAAGCTCTTTCTTCGCGGCCTTGGCCTGAAGCGCCTTGATCGCGGCTTCGGCGTCCTGGACAACTTCTTCGTCTTCTTCCATTTCGCCCAGCTCAATCAGTTCGATATTGTCGCTGAGATCGGTTTTGATGGACTCGTAGGTCTCGATCGCGTCGACCAGCATCTGCCGCTCGCGCATCAGTTTCTGCGCCTTTTCCGGATTGTCCCACAGGTTGGGATCTTCGACACGCGCATTGAATTCCTCAAGGCGATGCGGCGCGGTCTCATAGTCCATGCGCTGCGCCAGCAGCTCCAGCGACTTTTCGATTTCCGCCACAGTGTTCTGGGTTTCGGCGCGCATGGTCTTGTCCCAACTTGCTCAATCAGGCCTGCGTGATAGCAAGAGGTGCGAGACACCACAAGACGGGCTGAGCGTGAATGCAAGGCACATTCAAAGAGTTTCTGGACCGATGGGAATTGCATCAACCGGAACTGGTTGCCGAGACGGCCCAGGCGCGGGTGTGGAAGGTACGGTCGGAACACGGGCCCGCCGCCCTGAAACTCTATCGCGGACCGGATCGCGGCAACGAAGAACCCGGGACCGCTTTGTTGAAGGCCTGGCATGACCGGGGCGCGGTTCGGGTTCTCAACGAGGAACGGAATGCCGTTCTGATGGAATGGCTGGAAGGCCCGTCTTTGGGGGACATTGCACGGGCAGGACGCCCTGAAGACTCTGTTGCGATCCTTGCAGAAACGGCGGCGCGCCTGCATGGGAAGGCCACCGCAGACGTCGATGGCTTGAAACCCCTGAACCAGGTGGTCGCCCCTTTGTTCGGGTGCACCTTTGCTCCGGCCTGCCCAACCCTTCTGCGCAAGGACGTGCTGTCTGCCACGAATCTGGGTCAGCACCTGTTGATCAGCCAGCCCATGCCGGTGCCCCTGCACGGGGATCTTCACCCGGACAACATTATTCTGACCCACAATGGACCGCGGGTTTTCGATGCCAAAGGATATGCAGGAGATCCGGCCTTTGAACTGGCAAATGCACTGCGGCACCCAAAAGGCATGACCGAATTGGTGCGCGATCCCCGGCAGATCGAAACCTGCCTGTCGCTCTATTCCGAAGCCATGAATGTTTCAGAGAAACGGCTGGCCCAATGGGCAGCCGTCAAATGCGCCTTGTCCATCTGCTGGCGATCCGAAGGTGCCATCGAAAACGACCCGGAAGCCGACCTTTTGCGCCTTTTTCTGGACGTGGCCGATCAGTAAAGACCGCCGGTACTCAGATCGCCTTGCGTGGCCTTGGGGCCGACCGTGATGGTTTGACCGGTGGAGGTTTGAACCTGCACACCTGCGCGCTGTACTTCCTCGAACAAAGGCAGGTCCGAACCAATTGCAAAACCACCGTCATAGACACGGTCGATAAACCCATCGACGCCGTCGCGGAAGAATTCGGCCACGACATAGTCGCCGGTGGCGTCATCCGGCAGGCGGGCGCCGCTGAAACGGTCGATTTTGATGAAATGACCACCTTCTGGAACCTTGAATGGCCCACCGCCATACTTTTCGACGGCTTTTTCCATGAAGCTCTGGAACACCGGGCCGCACAAGGTACCACCATAAGCCCCCCGTCCCATCGGGCGCGGGCGGTCGTAACCGATATAGCAGCCAGCCACGATGTTCGAGGTAAACCCGATAAACCACGCATCCTTGGATTCGTTGGTGGTTCCGGTCTTGCCGGCCGTCGGCACCGGCAGGTTCACATAGCGCGAGGCGGTGCCGCGATCCACCACGCCTTTCATCATGGACGTCAGCTGATAGGCCGTGATGGCATCCATGACCTGCGCGCGGTCCGTGACAAGGGTTGGGGCCTCGTCGGGCTCGAGCCAGGTCGAGTTGCAATTCAGGCATTGACGATCATCATGACGATAGATGGTCTTGCCGAACCGGTCCTGAATACGGTCGACCAGTGTGGGTTCAACCCGCTGACCCCCGTTCGCGAACATCGCATAAGCCGCGACCATCTTGTACAGCGTCGTTTCTTCGGACCCCAGCGAGTTTGCAAGGAACGCGCCCATCCGGTCATAGACGCCAAAGCGTTCGGCGTAGCCTGCAACCACCGGCATCGTGACCTCTTGGGCCAGACGGATGGTCATCAGGTTCCGCGACTGCTCGATCCCGGTGCGCAAGGGCGTTGGCCCGTAGAACTTGTTCGACGAGTTCTTGGGCCGCCACAAGCCCTGTGGCGTGTTCACCTCGATCGGTGCGTCCACAACGATGGTTGCCGGGCTGTATCCGCTGTCCAGCGCGGCGGCATAGACAAAGGGTTTGAAGCTGGACCCCGGCTGGCGCTGTGCCTGCGTGGCGCGGTTGAAAACGGTATCCTGATAAGAAAACCCGCCCTGCATCGCCAGAACTCGGCCCGAGTTCACATCCATCGCCACAAAGGCGCCCTGAACTTCGGGCACCTGACGGGCAGACCACTGCCCCTCTTCGCCCTCGACAACGAGGATCACATCACCGCGCTTGAAGTTCGCCGCAAAATCACCCTGCATCCACTTGATATCGGACCGCGGAATGGTGCCATCCGCAGGGCCGTCTTCGATCCCGACGGTAAGTTGCTGATCCGAGACATTCAGAACCACGGCGGGATACCAGCGCGTCGGCAGCACCACATCGCGCGGGATTTCCAGAAGCGACAGCGCCTCGCGCCACTGCGCTTCATCCGCCAGTTTTTCTTCCGAGATCACTTCGCCGGTGCCGCGCCATTTCCCGCGCGACCGGTCATATTTTTGCAACGCCGTGCGCAGGGCCTTTGCGGCCTCGACCTGCATTTCCTCGTCCACCGACGCACGAACCGTGAAGCCGCCGGTAAAGAACTCACCTTCACCAAAGTCCTCGCTCAGTTGGCGACGGATTTCATCGGTGAAGTAGTCGCGCGGCGGCAATGCGGTGCGGAAGCTTTCGAAATCGCCGTTCTGAACCGAGCGCAGCGGCATCTCGACCTCGGACTCATAGGTCGCCTGATCGATGTAACCGTTCTGGTACATCTCGCGCAACACATAGTTTCGGCGGGCCAGTAGGCGTTCCTTTTCCCGAACCGGGTGGTAATCCGACGGCGCCTTGGGCATCGCGGCCAGCATCGCGGCCTCGTGCGGGGCCAGTTCCTGCAAGGTCTTGTTGAAATAGGTCTGCGCGGCGGCCGTCACGCCGTACGAGTTCTGACCCAGAAAGATCTCGTTCAGGTACAGCTCAAGGATCTGCTCCTTGTCCAGGGTATCCTCGAGCCGGGTGGCCAGGATGATTTCCTTGATCTTGCGTTCCGCCCGGCGGTCGCCCGACAACAGGAAGTTCTTCATCACCTGCTGCGTAATGGTCGACGCACCGCGCACGGTACCGCCTTTGGTGCGCACCGCTTCGACACCTGCCGCGACGATGCCGCGTGGGTCGTAACCCTGATGGGTATAGAAATTCTTGTCTTCCGCCGAAATAAACGCCTGCTTCACCAGATCGGGAATTTCCGCGGACGGCGTGAACAGGCGGCGTTCCTGCGCAAATTCGTCGATCAACTGACCTTCGCCCGAATAGATCCGGCTGATCGTCGGGGGCTTGTACTGGGCCAGGGATTCGTGGCTGGGCAGGTCCCGGCCATACATCCAGAAGACCGCACCGATCACCAGTGCGACCATGAAAATACCCAAGGTAACGATACTGAAGATCGCCCCGAAAAACGAAAGAATGAACCGGATCACGTTACTGCCTTTTTCTCGCGGTGGTGCCTATATAGTGTTGCACCGCCCAAGGGTCAAAACACCAAGCGTATTCTAGCCGTTTTGCGTCGCAAGGTCACTGGCCAATCAGGGATTTGCGGATCACATCCTTCTGGCGCCAGTCTTCGATCCCCTGAAATATCCCCAAGGCCATTTTCGCCCGCCACTCCGAATCCCTGAGGTTTTCCCGATCTCTGGGGCTGGACAGAAATCCAAGTTCGACCAAAACAGACGGAATATCGGCCGCCTTGAGCACCGAGAACGAAGCGGTCCGCAGCGGTTTGCGGTTCATCGGCCCGCCTTGCTGGGCCATCCCGTTGGCGATCGCGCTGGCCAAGGACCTGGTCCGCGGCATCGTTTCCTGGCGCGCCAGATCAAGTAGAACATCAGCCACCTGATCATCGGCACCATTCAGATCGATGCCCGAGATCAAATCCCCCCGGTCATGTCGTTCAGCCAGTTTTGAACTGGCCACATCCGAAGCATCGGCAGACAGGGTATAGACGGCCGCCCCATGGGCTTGCCCTTCCGACAGGGAATCCGCGTGCAGCGAAATGAACAGATCCGCGCCAGCCCGATGCGCCAGGGCAATCCGACGTTCCAACGAGACGAACTGATCATCAACGCGGGTCAGGACCACCTCGTAACCTCCTGATCGCAATAGCACTTCGCGCAGTTCGCGGGCAAAGGTCAGCATCAGGGTTTTTTCATCAACGTCATCGGTTTCGGCGCCCGGATCGATCCCGCCATGCCCCGGATCGAGCATTACGCGCAACGGCCGGTCCGCGGAACGCGAAGGTGCCTGCGGCAGGTCAGCCGGTTCCGGCAAGTCCCAACCCGGATTGCGCGGCGCACCTGCGGTTGCGTTGAACGTGTCAAAATCCGTGCCCTTGAGGTTCAGAGACAGCAGCGCCGCCCCCGAATCCTCGGCCACCGACAGCTCGGCTGTGTCTACGGCCATCGGTGCGCCCAGTTCCAACACCAGCCGCGACCAACCCGGAACATAGGCTCCGAATTGCACGCCGCTGACGCGTTCGGATTGCAGGAAATCCGTTCGGTTCAGCCCGGTCCAATCCACTTCGTTGAAGTCCAGAACCATCCGGTACGGATCCTGCAAGGTGAAGATCCGGTACGGCACCCCCTGGCTCAGGCCGATATCCACGCGAACGCCAGTTCGCCCCACATCCGTGATGCGGCTTTGGTCGGGCTGAACGCGTGCCAGCGCGCTGAAATCCTGCGCGACGGCACTGCCGCACAGCGCCCAGATCAGGGCGATGCAAATGAAGATCCTGCTCATGGCCTCAAGTTTTCCCGAGATCGTTTGCCGGGCAGCCTATACCACAAGGGCTGATTTGTGAACGGCTCAGGCAGGTTCCCCGATCACCTTCCGCTGGGTCATGAAAACGCGCAACCGTTCCAGCCCGTCCTGAATGTCGGCCGTCGAACGCGCATAGGAAAAACGCAACGTCGTATGGCCGCGCTGCGGATCGAAATCCAGACCCGGCGTGACCGCGACCCCGGCCTTTTCCAGAATCTCGGCCGCAAATGCGCGGCTGTCATCGGTCAGGTCAGACACGTCGGCATATACATAGAAAGCCCCGTCCGGAGGCGCGATTTTCGTAAAGCCCGCCTTGGGCAGCCCGTCCAGCATCAGGGCGCGGTTTCGGCGGTACACGTCCAGATTGGCTTGCAGCTCGTCCTCGCAATCCATCGCGGCCAGTGCGGCAACCTGACTGGCATGCGGCGCGCAGATGAACATGTTCTGGGCTATCCGCTCGACCACGCGCACCTGATCCTCAGGCACGACCATCCAGCCCACGCGCCAACCGGTCATCGAGAAATACTTGGAAAACGAGTTGATCACATAGCACTCATCCGTCAGTTCCAGCGCGGTCACGGCCTTGGCCTCGTATTCCAGACCATGATAGATTTCGTCGCTGATGAAGGATGCCCCCTGCCCGTGTGCGGCTTCGATCAGCGACCCCATGGCGGCGTGATCCAGCATCGTGCCGGTAGGATTCGCCGGTGACGCCACCATCAGCCCCTTCAGGCCCATTCCCTGAATATCCGCTGCCACGGGTTGCAGACGGTTTTCAGGCGCGGTCGGCAGATCGACCGGCACCAATCCAAGTGCCCTGAGAATCTGGCGATAAGACGGATACCCCGGCGCACCGATTCCGACGCGATCCCCGCTGTCGAACAATGCCGTGAAAGCCAGCAGAAACCCGCCGGACGATCCGGGCGTGATGACCACGCGCCCCGGGTTCAGGTCCACATCGTACCACTCACCATAAAGCTGCGCGACACGCTTTCGCAGTGCAGGCAAACCCAGAGACACCGTATAGCCCAACGGGCTTTGATCCATCGCCTTGGCCAGCGCCTCGGTCGCGCCCTTGGGGGCGCCGGTTCCGGGCTGGCCAACTTCCATGTGAATCACATGGCGGCCCGCTTCTTCCGCACGGCGCGCGGCCTCCATCACGTCCATCACGATGAAGGGATCGACCCCGGACCGGGTTGAGTTTCTCATGCCCATCTCCCATGTTGCAGCCATGGCTTTTGAACGCGTATCCCTGCTGACGTCAATCCCGGCTCTGATCCTGTCGGTTGGTGTCTGGCTGGCGGCGGCAACGCAATCCCATGGGCAAAGCCTGATCCGCGACCCCGATATCGAGCGTGGCCTGCGCGAGCTGGCCTTTCCGGTTCTGCGTGCCGCCGGTCTGAACACCAATCGGGTTCAAATCCTTGTGGTCAATGACAACACGTTCAATGCATTCGTCATCGACTACAACGCCATCTATTTGAATTACGGGCTGATCCTTACGGTCGAAAGCCCCGAAATGCTGCAAGCGGTGATCGCGCATGAGGCCGCGCATATCGCGAACGGCCACCTGGCCCGCCGCGCCGAAAACCTGAAGGCGGCGCGGCGCAATGCGGGCCTTGGTACCGCTTTGGCCCTGCTTGCGGCTGCGGCCGGAGGGGGTGAAGCCGCCATTGGCATCGCCGCAGGCACCCAAGGCGCCGCAATCCGCAGCTTTCTGGGCCATACCCGCGCCGAAGAGGCCTCGGCCGACCGAAGCGCCGCAAGCTATCTGCGATGGGCACAGATTTCCCCCAGCGGCATGGTCGAGCTGCACAGAAAATTCGCGGGTCAGGAATTGTTGAGCGTCGCTAATCAGGACCCGTACATGCGGTCGCATCCCACCAGTCGTGAACGATTGCGCGCCGCCGAAGCGTTTCTGGATGAGTTCGGCGACAAGGCCGTTCCGAATGCCAATGCCGATTACTGGTTTGCCCGCGTCAAAGGCAAACTGTCGGCCTTCTTACGCTCACCCAGTTGGACATTACGGCGCGCCAAAGAAGAAACCGCTCAGGACATCCGCCTGATGCGCGAGGCTTCGGCCCATCATCAGAACCGTGATTTGGATCGCGCGCGCCGTGCCATCGACGAGGCACTGGCGCTGCGCCCGAACGACCCCTACTATTATGACCTGAAAGGGCAAATTCTGCTGGAAAACAGGCAAATAGGCGCGGCTGTTGAAGCGTATGGGAACGCTGTTGAAATGGCTCCGAACGATGCGCTTATCCTGGCTGGATACGGGCGGGCGTTGCTGGCGCAGGGTCAAACCAAACAGGCCCTGAGCGTGCTGGAAAAAGCCCGCGCCCGGGACTACCGGAACGCCAGGCTGTTGCAGGATCTGGGTGTGGCCTATGCTCAGGTTGGCAATGATGGTATGGCATCCACCGTGACGGCAGAGCGGTATGCGCTGCAAGGGCGGTTGAAAGATGCCGGAATTCACGCGAAACGCGCCGTGGCACGACTGCCCGAAGGTTCACCGGGTTGGCAAAGGGCACAAGACGTGTTGATTGCGGCGGAACGACTCGACAAAGACAAAAGGAAACGGAAATGATCCTCAGACATGCTGCACCCGCCCTTCTGGGGCTTTCCATGGCGGCGACCTCGGCGCAGGCGCTGGACTTGAATGCGATGAACGATGCCGAGAAGGCGGAATTTGGTGCCCAGGTGCGCGAATACCTGCTGGAAAACCCCGAAGTGATCATCGAAGCCATCAACATTCTGGAAGAGCGCAATGCCGTCGCCGAAGCCGCGGCGGACAAAGAACTGGTCGCCGCCAATGCGGATGAACTGTTCGATGATGGGTACAGCTGGGTTGGCGGCAACCCGGATGGCGACATCACGCTGGTCGAGTTCATGGACTACCGGTGTGGCTATTGCCGCCGTGCCGTTCCCGAAGTTACCAGCCTGCTGGCGGAAGACGGCAACATCCGCCTTGTGATCAAGGAATTCCCCATTCTGGGTGATGCGTCTGTGCTGTCCTCACGTTTTGCCGTGGCCACCAAACACGTGGCGGGCGACGACGCATACAAGCAGGTCCATGATGCCCTGCTGGAATTCACCGGCGAGCCAACCGAAGTTGCCCTGCGCCGCATCTCGGACGGTTTGGGGCTGAACAGCGACGAGATCATCGCGGCGATGGACAGCGATCGCGTTACGGATGAGATTGCGCGCACCCGTGCTCTGGCCCAGCGGATGCAGATCTCGGGCACGCCTTCGTTCGTGTTGGGCACAGAGATGCTGCGTGGCTATTTGCCAGCCGATCAGATGCAGCAGATCGTTAACGGTATACGTGCCGAACGCGGCTAAGGCCGGATCTGTCGGCGACGTGCCATGAAACGGCGGGAATTTCTGGTGGCCGGAGGAGCGTTGGGTATGACGGGTTTCTCTGGCCAGTCTATTGCGCAGTCCGCGACCGGCTTCCACGTGCCGGCCGAAGACGCCCAGCATGAACGCACTTTCATGCAATGGCCGGTAAGCCGCACCGTCTATCGCGATCCCGTTTTTCTGGAAATGGTAAAGGGGACCATTGCGGAAATCGCAAACACGATCTCTGCTTTTGAACCCGTCACAATGCTCGCCGGAGCGGAACATCACGCAGACATCAGCAAACGGCTTTCTGCGGCGGTCGAGATCTGGGATGTCCCGACCGAAGATCTGTGGTGCCGGGACGCAGGCCCGGTCTTTGCGATCAACGACCGTGGCGCGCTTGCGGTCCAACAGATCCAGTTCAATGGGTGGGGAAGAAAACAGGTTCACGCACATGATGCGAAAATTGCCGGCAGAGTGGCCGAAAGGCTGGGTCTGCCCCTGTTGCCGACCGGGCTGATCGGCGAAGCCGGTGGCGTCGAGCAGGATGGGCATGGGACACTTATGGCGCATGAAAGCTCGTGGGTGAATGACAACCGCAATCCCGGCCTCACTCGGGACGAGATCGAAGCCCGGTTGTTGGCGGCCTATGGGGCCAAACGCATGATCTGGTCCGAAGGTGTCTGGGGCGAAGACATCACCGACTATCACATTGACAGTCTGGCCCGCTTTACCGGCCCCGGTCGCGGCATCATCAACTTGCCGGATGAACCGGACAAAGATGATCCTTTCCAAATGGCCGCGCTGGACACCCATGATCGTCTCATTGCCGCGGGCATCGACATGGACGTGATACCCGAGCCGCATTTCCGCCGTGTCGAAAACCTGGATTTCGTGGCCTCTTATGCCAATTACTACGTCTGCAATGGCGGTGTGATTGCGGCCCGGTTCGGAGACTCGGAAACTGACAGGATCGCGTCGGAAACACTTGCAAGGCACCACCCTGGGCGTGAAGTCGTGACGCTTGACGCGGATGTGCTGGGAGAGCTTGGCGGCGGCATCCATTGCGCCACACAACAGATGCCGTTTTTTCAGATGTCGTGAAGAAACAGGCTATTCAGCCGCTTCAGCCGCCGCATCCAGTTCAGCCGCCTTTTTCTCGACCTCTTCCACGATGTGATCGATCATCTGGTCGTTCGACATCTTGTGGCTGGCTTTACCGGCCAGATAGACCATGCCGGCCCCTGCCCCGCCGCCGGTGAAACCAACATCGGTCATCAGCGCTTCACCCGGCCCGTTGACCACGCAGCCGATGATCGACAGGGACATCGGCGTCTTGATGTGTTCAAGGCGATGTTCCAGCGCCTCGACGGTTTTGATGACATCAAAACCCTGCCGCGCGCAGGATGGGCACGAGATAATATTGACGCCCCGATGGCGCAGGCCAAGGGATTTGAGGATTTCAAACCCGACCTTGACCTCTTCCACCGGATCAGCAGACAGGCTGACGCGGATCGTGTCGCCGATCCCCATCCACAGCAGGCTGCCCAGCCCGATGGCCGATTTGATCGTGCCGCTGACCAGCCCTCCGGCCTCGGTAATGCCCAGATGGATGGGGGCATCCGTCGCCTCGGCAATGCCCTGATAGGCCGCGGCCGACAGGAACACATCACTGGCCTTTACGCTGATCTTGAACTCGTGAAAATCATTGTCCTGAAGGATGCGGATATGTTCCAGCCCGCTTTCTACCATCGCCTCGGGGCACGGCTCGCCATATTTTTCAAGCAGGTGCTTTTCCAGGCTGCCCGCGTTCACGCCGATGCGGATCGAGCAGTTGTGGTCGCGCGCCGCCTGGATGACTTCTTTTACGCGGGTTTCGTCGCCGATATTGCCGGGGTTGATGCGCAGACAGGCAGCGCCCGCTTCGGCGGCCTCGATCCCGCGCCGATAGTGGAAATGAATGTCCGCCACGATGGGCACCGGGCTTTCCCGAACGATCTGTTTCAGCGCCTTGGACGACGCTTCGTCAGGAACCGATACGCGAACGATGTCAGCGCCGGCCTCTGCCGCGGCCTGTACCTGCGCCACGGTCGCCGCCACATCGGTGGTCAGCGTGTTGGTCATGGTTTGAACGGCAATGGGTGCATCGCCACCAACGGGGACGTTGCCGACCATGATTTGACGGGATTTACGACGATAGATGTCGCGCCATGGGCGCACGTGATTTAGGGACATAAGGACGGATCCGCGTCTGCCTGAGTTGCGATTGTAGATAGTTCGGCAACGGGGTTATCGCAATGGCTAGATCACTCGGCGGGCGTTTCTGTCGCCTCGGTTTGCAGTTCCGCCACCAGTTGCTTGAGCGCACTGTTCTGTTCCGCCTCCAGATCGGCGACGGCATAGGCCTCGGACACGGCGTCTTTCGACAGAACAACACCCTTGGCGACCGTGCCCGGAGCACCCGCCGGGCCGTAATGTTCACCGTTCATCGCGAAATATACCGATCCCGACGCGCCCGCACGCAATGTCGGCGGTTCTTCTGTCAGGGGCACTTCGAATACGCTGCCTTGCTCGACGGTTCCCAGCGTACCTTCGAAAATGACGCTGCCATCCGCAGCCGTCACACGCATCCAGGCGGGATCAACTGCCACGATCTTTAGCGTGGTATCGATCTGTTCGACCACTTGCGGCAGGGCCGGTTTTTCGACCGTGTGCAGTTCAGCCACTTCGAACTGCGGCAATTCGGGCGGGCGGAAGGTTCCAACCTCGCGCGGATCAAGCGTTGAGATCGGAGCATCCCGCGAGACCAGCACCGGGACATCCAGCGCCTGCGGACGATAGAGACGGTCCAGTGCTTCGGCACTTGCCACTTCCGTAACATCATCTGACACGTTGCTGCGCGCCGCATCCAGCGGATCCAGATCAGACAGAACCACCGGTGCCTGTTCAACCGGGCTGACCTGTACTTGCTGAATCTTGTTCAAAACAGCCCAACCGCCATAGCCAATGCCACCGATCACCGCGAGCAAAACCAGCGACGAGCCGATTGCGCGAGGTTCAATCTGACTGACCAGAGACTCCTTGCCCGGAATATAGGGCGTATTGGGCGAAATGAACGGATCCCGCCCCATCGGACCGCGCGCAGGCAGAGCCCCCGAAGGTTTCCGCACCACCGAGGCCTCTGCGGACATGCCATGCGCGACCTCAAATCCGCTTTCCTCACAGAAAGTCGCGAAGGTCTCATCGGGGTTCATACCCAGATAGCGCGCATAGGAACGCACATACCCGGCGATAAAGCCGGGTGTATCAAACGCATCTGGGTCGGCGTTTTCAATTGCAGCGATATAGTTGGCTTTGATCCGCAGCTCGCGCTGAACATCCAGAAGAGATTTGCCCATCGTTGCGCGTTCACCGCGCATCTTGTCGCCTAGGCGAACTTCGTAGTCGTCAAACCCTTTTGGTCTGACATCTACGTCCTCTTCGGATTCGCGCTGAGATCTGCGCCCAATCATCCCTGCTGCCCCATTCTGCCTGTCGCGTATTTCGCGTAAGTGGCGAATCATTCCCAGAATGATTCGTCTACTCGTTTTGTTAGCGTAAGCTTAACACGCGGCAAACTCGTTGCACACTTTGGCGTTAGGTTATCCGGCAAGTTCGGCGCGATTTAGCGCACAATGTGACCAAAGTTCGTCCATCGCTTGCACCAGACGGTTCATTTCGTCGGGTCCATGCACCGGAGACGGGGTAAAACGCAGACGCTCGGTTCCGCGCGGGACGGTCGGGAAATTGATCGGTTGCACGTAAATGCCATAATCGTCCAGCAGCATATCGCTGAGCTTTTTGGTGTGCACCGGATTGCCGACGATCACTGGCACGATATGGCTGCCGTGGTCGATCAGCGGAAGGCCCATTCCCTTCAGCCGCAGCTTGAGGATCTTCGCCTGGGTCTGGTGCTGCTCGCGCAGCTCAGACGCGGTTTTCAGGTGCGCAACGGATGCAGCAGCCCCTGCGGCAACTGCCGGCGGCAACGATGTCGTAAAGATAAAGCCCGGCGCATAAGACCGCACGGCATCGCACATCTTTGCGCTGGCGGCGATATAGCCCCCCATGACGCCATATGCCTTGGCCAGAGTGCCATTGATGATGTCGATCCGATGTGCCAGCCGGTCACGCTCGGTCACGCCGCCGCCGCGCGGGCCATACATGCCCACCGCGTGCACTTCGTCGATATAGGTCAGCGCGCCGAATTCATCTGCGAGATCGCAGATTTCTTCGATCGGACCAAAATCGCCATCCATCGAGTAGACGGACTCGAACGCGATCAGCTTGGGTGCGGCGGGATCGTCCGCCTCGAGCAATTCGCGCAGATGCGCCACGTCGTTATGACGGAAGATGCGCTTGGCCCCGCCGTTTCGGCGCACCCCTTCTATCATCGAAGCATGGTTCAGCGCGTCAGAATAGATGATCAGCCCCGGAAACAGCTTGGGCAGCGTGCTGAGCGTGGCGTCGTTGGCAATATACGCGCTGGTGAACAAAAGCGCGGCTTCCTTGCCATGCAGATCTGCCAGCTCGGCCTCGAGCCGTTTGTGATAGACCGTTGTCCCCGAGATGTTGCGCGTCCCGCCCGATCCTGCACCTGCGGCTTCGACCGCCTCGTGCATTGCGTTCAGAACAACAGGGTGCTGGCCCATGCCCAGATAGTCATTGCCGCACCATACGGTGATGTTCTGCTGCGAGCCGTCCGGGCGCGTGCGTACCGCGTGCGGAAAGTGTCCGTTGCGACGTTCGATATCGATAAAGGTCCGGTAACGTCCTTCGTCATGCAGCCTGGCAATCGCTGAATCGAGCTGAGCAGTATAGTCCAACGGACCCTCCTTGAATGCCCGTTTCCGGTTTCCCTTGGGCAATTAGTCTGCCACATCCAACAGCTTAACCTGTATCAGCAGCTTTGTGTTACTTTATTCAGCTGGTTACAGCCGAACAGGTGAACCCAACTTTGATTTGCATCAAATATAAGTTTGCAATGCTCACGGCAAGTATAGTTCCGGCTATCGGACGCGTGGAAACGACGCAGCCCGCGCAACGTCATTCGCGGGCTTGTGATTGCATGAACAATTCAGATCAACCGCTCTGGACGGCGCCGTCAACGCTGCTAGGGTTCGCGCGAACACAGACAAGCAGGAGATCCCCATGTCGCTAGACACCGTGCTGAACCGGATTGACGAAGATCTGCAAACCTCGATCGACCGCCTGATGGAGCTGCTGCGCATCCCTTCGATCTCAACCGATCCCGCGTACAAGGCCGACGTCAGCCGTGCGGCCGACTGGCTGGTTGCCGACCTCAACAGTATCGGAATTGCAGCAGAAAAACGGGAAACCCCGGGACACCCGATGGTCGTAGGCCATGTGGGCGAGGACTCGGATGCACCCCATATCCTGTTTTATGGCCATTATGATGTGCAACCCGTCGATCCGTTGAACCTTTGGACGCGCGACCCGTTTGACCCCGCCATCGAAGATACCGAGCACGGCCACGTCATCCGCGGGCGCGGGGCATCGGACGACAAAGGTCAATTGATGACATTCGTCGAAGCCTGCCGCGCATGGAAAGCGGTGCACGGATCCCTGCCCTGCCGCATCACCTTCTTCTTTGAAGGCGAAGAGGAATCCGGCTCACCCTCGCTGGTCCCCTTCCTCGAAGAAAACGCGGCCGAACTCAAAGCGGATCTGGCGCTGGTTTGCGATACATCCATGGTGTCGCGAGGTGTTCCGTCGATTGCCGCGCAGCTTCGCGGCATGCTGAAGGACGAGTTCACGATCATCGGGCCCCGCATCGATCTGCACTCCGGCCATTACGGTGGCCCGGGGCTGAACCCGCTGCGCGAGCTGTCGAAGATCGTTGCCTCATTCTATGATGACGAAACCGGGCGTGTCGCGGTCGATGGTTTCTATAAAGGCGTTCATGAAGTGCCCCAGGACCAGCTGCGCCAGTGGCAGAATTGCGGTTTCGATGAAGCGGATTATCTGAATTCGGTCGGCTATACCCAGCCGCACGGCGAAAAAGCCTATTCGACGCTCGAACAGCAATGGGCGCGCCCGACACTTGAGGTGAACGGGCTGTGGGGCGGATACAATGGCGCAGGCTCGAAAACCGTTATCCCTTCGGAAGCGCATTGTAAAATCACGTGCCGACTGGTCGGCGACATGGACCCCGACGCGCTGCGCAACAAGATCCGCAAACATGTCGAGGATCGCCTGTCCCCGGATGCAAAAGTTGTCTGGGACAACGATCTGGAAGGTTCGCCCGCTTCGGTCATGAATATCGATCGCCCGGAATTCGAAGCCGCGCGCAAAGCGCTGTCGGACGAGTGGGACCGCGAAGCGGTGTTTACCGGCATGGGCGGCTCGATCCCCGTCGTCGGGTATTTCAATACCGTTCTGGGGCTGGATTCGATGCTGGTCGGCTATGCCAACGAGGACGACGCCATCCATTCGCCGAATGAGAAATACGACGTCAAAAGCTTTCACAAGGGCATCCGTTCGTGGGCCCGCATTCTGGATGCTTTGAACAAGTAACGGATTTCAGCGAGGCTCTGCCTCGCGCTCCGGGATATTTGCCGCCAGATGAATAAAAGATCCCTTGTTCATCGGGCCCAAAATATCCCGGGGGAGCCGCGCGCAGCAAGGCGGGGGCAGAGCCCCCTGTCCGATCGCAACACGCGTATGACGTTACATGTGGATCACGCGGCCATAAGCGTCCAACACGCTTTCATGCATCATTTCTGACAGAGTCGGGTGCGGGAAGACCGTGTTCATCAGGTCTTCTTCGGTCGTCTCCAGCTGCCGCCCAACCACATAGCCCTGAATCAGTTCCGTGACTTCCGCGCCGACCATATGGGCCCCCAGCAATTCGCCTGTCTTGGCGTCGAACACGGTTTTGATCAGACCTTCCGGTTCGCCCAGAGCAATGGCCTTGCCGTTGCCGATGAAGGGGAAGCGACCGACTTTGATGTCATAGCCCAGCTCTTTGGCCTTGGCTTCGGTATATCCCACCGAGGCCACTTGCGGCTGACAATAGGTACATCCGGCGATGCTTTCGGGCTTGACCGGATGCGCATGCTGGCCCGCGATCAGATCGGCAACCATGACACCTTCGTGGCTGGCTTTATGTGCAAGCCAGGGCGCGCCCGCGATGTCACCGATCGCATAAAGGCCATCGACGCCGGTGCGGCAATATTCATCCGTCACCACATGCGTGCGGTCGATCTTGACGCCCAGCGCCTCGAGCCCGAGGTTTTCGACATTCCCAACAATCCCGACAGCCGAGATAACGGTGTCGAACTCGTGCTTTTCAACCTTGCCCTTGACCTCGATATGAGCGGTGACCTTGCCCTTGCCGCGATCCAACTGCTTGACCATGGCTTTTTCCATGATGGTCATGCCTTGCTTGGTGAAGGCTTTCTTGGCCAAGGCACTGATTTCCGCATCTTCCACGGGCAACACGCGGTCCATCACCTCGACCACCGTCGTGTCGGCCCCCAGCGTGTTGTAGAAACTGGCAAATTCGATTCCGATCGCGCCCGAGCCGATGACCAGCAGCTTCTTTGGCATCCGGGGCGGTTGCAGCGCGTGCTTGTACGTCCAGACCAGATCGCCATCAGCCTCGAGACCGGGCAGTTCGCGGGCCCGTGCGCCGGTTGCAAGAATGATGTTCTTGGCCGTCAGTTCTTCGGTGCCCTTATCGGTCTTGACGCTGACCTTGCCTTTTGCGGGGATCGTCGCCTCCCCCATCACCACGGCGACCTTGTTCTTTTTCAGCAGATGGCCGATGCCGCCCGAAAGCTGCCCGGCAACACCACGGGATCTTTTGACGACCGCGTCCAGATCGTAACCGATCTTGTCGGCCTTCAATCCGAAATCCTTGGCGCGTGCCATCAGATGGAACACTTCGGAGGACCGCAGCAATGCCTTGGTCGGAATGCACCCCCAGTTCAGGCAGATGCCACCAAGGTGCTCGCGCTCGACCACGACGGTTTTCAGACCAAGCTGGGCCGCACGGATGGCGGCGACATAGCCACCGGGGCCAGCCCCGATTACGATCAGATCATAGGATTGTGCAGCCATGTGTTCCTCTCGGCGCAGGTGGTGAAAATTTAGTTTACCATTAAACTATTTTCAGAAACGCATCAACACGCGTTCCCGCGACAAATGAGACACAGGGTAAACCTTACCTGAATATGCGGATTTCAGCCTATACGCAGGCCCATGCTATGGCTAGAACAGAAACGCCGACGCCGCTCGGACATTTGTGAACACATTGAATTCAAGGGGTTTACCATGGCCAAAACACTAAAAGATCTGGCGCTTGCTCTGCTAAACGCAACTTTGATACTTGTGGCGCTGTGCTTGTTTTTAGGCTGGAAGCTGGCATCGAAAGTCGAAAGCGTCTCGGCGGAATTCTCAGAGACAGTGCAAGTTCTTGCCCCTATTCGGGATGAAGCGAAGGGCATTCGGGACGAGCTTTCCGCGTTGCGCGGTGATTTGACGACGCTGATGAGGGAAAACCAAGTTACGGACAGTCAAACCGCTCAAAATATCCAGGCAACATTGCGCCGCCTGAACGCGGTTGAACAAAAGCTACAAACTGCGCAGGAGCGTTTCACAGAACTTGCAGAGACACCAGAGGTTTTGATCGCCCAGGCCATACAGACCGGAGCAGACGTCGCGTCCGAACGCGTCTTGTCGTTCAAAGGATGCGAGCCGGGAGCCTGAAGCCACCGCACTAACAACAGAGGCGCAAAACCTTTGTACAATCTCAGGCCATTGCTTGCAGCTCTCGCACAGTGCTGCCATAGCCGCCCATGTCGACGTAAGCCTCTTCATGGGGGGTCGAGCTGCGCGACAGTGCTTTGTTCCGGTAAGGGAAACGACCGAACTTGCGGATCACTTCACGATGCGCACGGGCGTGCAGCAGATTGCTTGTATCGCCGCTTAGGTTCTGACAGATCAGACGCACGCAGCGTTCCTGATCACACAGATTTTCCGAATGCATCATCGGCAGGTAAAAGAACTGCCGGGCCGGTTCATCGATCTTCTTGTCCCAACCTCTGTCCACCGCGCATTTCGCAGCCGCCAAGGCCGCTCGGTCCGTCGCGAAAGCACGCGCTTGCCCGCGGAACATGTTGCGTGGAAACTGGTCCGTCAAAATTATGTAAGCCAGTGACCCGCTGGGATAAGTCAGCCAGAGCGAAAACTTGCCCTCGGCCGCAGCCTCCCACGTTGATTGAAAACGTGCGCGGATTTCTGAATCCAGCGCTTCATCCTCTATGTACCAGCCCTTTGGACCCACCTCATCTAACCAAAAACTCAATACTTCTTCAGGCGTTACCATTGCCTTAAACTCCGTCTTGTGCCCGTAGTTTGGACGTAACGTCATTTAAGGCCGTTTTACAGAACTGTTACAGTAACATATTGCAACACTTGCGACATAATCCTGTGTCCTAGGCATCTTCCTGCTCAGCCTGTTCGGCCTCGGCGGCTTCGATGGCGACTTCCTGTGCCACTTCAAACGCAACTGGCGAGGCCGTTGGATACAGCGTCGACATTGTGCCGGTTTCGTCCACGGGTATCGATGCCCGCTGCGTCGTCCGATACAGGGCGTAAAGTGCCATTGCGAGTAACAGTGCCGCAATAAAGAGAAAAAAGCCCGGTGGCCCGAATACGGCATCCCCCATCAGCCAGCCGGTGATCACCGGCCCGGCAATCGCGCCCAGACCGTTGATGAATACCAACCCACCGGATGCGGCCGCCATGTCCTCGTGATCCAGAAAGTCATTCGCATGCGCGATCAGCAGTGAATATAGCGGGTTGGACATACCGCCGATCAGGAAAGCCGAAGCAAGCAGAATTGGAAACGATCCGCCCATCATCATAGCGATCGTTGCGCCACCGGCACCGGCGAGCGCCACAAGCAGGATCAGAAAGCGGCGATCCATTCGGTCGGAGAACCAGCCCAAAGGGTATTGCAGGACCACTGCGCCGATATAAAACGCCGCAACGAAGGTCGAAATTTCAACAAGCGACAGCCCTGCCCGGGCGCCATACACCGCCGCCATGCCGAACTGCGCGGAAAACACACCCCCCAGAAGAAACATGCCCACGCAGCCCAGAGGCGAGGTTTCCAGTAGTTTCTTCAAGGTCATCGGTTTGGTGGTATCAAAGGCCGGTGTCGGCGAGATCGACAGCAAAATCGGTGCGAAGGACACTGAAACCAGGATCGAGGCGATCACAAACGTCTCGTAACCGGCGGGGTCGCCGACAAGAACAAGCGCCTGCGCACTGATGATCCCCGTCATCTGTACGATCATATAGAGCGACAGCGCCTGCCCGCGATTTTCATTGCTGGCCGCATTGTTGAGCCAGCTTTCGGCAGTGACATAGACGCCAGAAAAACAGAACCCGATCACCACCCGGCCCAAAGCCCACGCGATCGGGTTGGTCAGCATGGGATACATGATCATCACGGCCGAAATAAATGACGCAAGGGCCGCAAAGACCCGCACGTGGCCAACGCGCCGGATCATCTCGGGCGCAAGGCGTGAGCCGCCCAGAAAGCCCAGAAAATAGGCCGACATGACAAAAGACATCTCAAGGGTCGAAAAGCCTTCGATCTCACCCCGCACACCCAGAATCGTGCCCTGAAGGCCGTTTCCGACCATCAGCAACCCCATGCCGAGCAGCAGCGCCCATGCGCTGGAAAGGACCTGAATCATTGGGGCCTCCGACTAGTGCCAACCTGATTTTAGTGTCGTTCTGCGATCAAAGACCGCCTACGTCGCGCTTGTCTACGACATTCCCGATCCGCGATGCTGTTTCCGCGCCTCTCAAGGGATCAAAAGCGACGCGTCGCCATAGGAAAAGAACCGGTATTTCCGGGCGATGGCATGCGCGTAGACATCGCGCATCCGATCCTGCCCCATCAGCGCCGAAACCAGCATGAGCAACGTGGATTTCGGCAGGTGAAAATTGGTCATCAATGCGTCAGTGACGTGGAATTCAAAACCGGGATAGATGAAGATATCCGTTTCGCCTTCCCAGGGTTCGATCTGTCCTGACCGTGCCGCACTTTCGATCAGGCGCAAAGCCGTTGTCCCCACCGGGATCACCCGCCCGCCGGCGACCTTGGTTGCCTGTATCTCAGCGGCGGCGTCGGGGCTTACCTGCCCCCATTCAGCATGCATCTTGTGTGTTGTGACATCCTCAACCTTGACCGGAAGAAAAGTCCCTGCCCCGACATGAAGCGTCACATGCGTGAAGCTTACCCCCCGTTTTGCCAGCGCCTTCATCAGCGCCTCATCGAAATGCAATGATGCCGTCGGGGCGGCCACGGCACCGGAATGATTTGCCCAGATGGTCTGATAGTCCGTCTTGTCCCGTTCATCAGCCGGACGTTTGGTTGCGATGTAGGGCGGCAGAGGCATTGCTCCGGCCTGATCCAGCGCCGCGTCGAAATCCTCGCCGCTGAGATTGAAGCGCAGATAAGCCTGGCCATCCGCAACCCTGTCCAGCGTGGCGCTGAGATCATCCGAGAAGACAATCTCTTCCCCAAGCTTCACCTTCTTGAGCGGCTTGATCAACGCAGACCACGTGCCATCGGCCTGTGGATCAAGCAAAGTGGCCTCGATCCCTGCGGAAACCGGCCCCTGCGCGCTGTCCCGGTGGCGTCGGCCGTTCAGTCGCGCCGGAATGACCCGTGTGTCATTCAACACCAGCCGGTCACCCGGCCGCAGGAAATCGGGCAGGTCGAAAACATGGCTGTCCGTGATTGCATCCCCCTGCGCCACCAGCAAGCGCGCAGAGGAACGCGGGCTGGCCGGCCGCGTGGCGATCAGGTCTTCGGGCAGATGGAAATCAAAATCGCTAAGTTTCATGCCCGCGCCTTACAACCCTGCATCAGATTCGGCCATATCCTGTCAGCGGTCACTTGGGGATGAGCCAAATGTGCGTTTGGGTTCATCCGGTTTCTGCGGCACTGCGTTCGGACCATCCTGAACTTTGGGTGCCGGGGCACGCATCAGGTCGCGCAGGAACAGAGGTGCGAGACCGGACAACGGATTTACCGAAACTTTGGGCGAGGCAAGCGGGCCGGTCAGAGTGTAGTTGAAGCCAAAGACGCCCTCGCCCTTGCGCGTAAACACGCTGCCAACTGCGTTGAGGAGGTATATGGGCGAGATCGCACCGCGCAGGTTCAGCAAGCCGTTCACCGTATCGATGGTGCCATCAAAAGACAGGCCCATCGACGGGCCGACGGCACTGCCGCTTAGCACTTTGATGTCTGTGGGGGTGACACGCATCCGGCTGTCGATTGCTGCAAAAAAGATACCCTGCCCCGCCATTTCATCCAACAGGCCCACAAGGCTGATGGCATTCAGCAAGGCCGCCATGGCCGGGGCGTCGGTAATCCGTGTGTTGGTGATTTTCAGTATCACGTCATAGCTGCCCGGTGCCGTCACAGGTTCGAGCTTGAGATTCATTTCTCCGCCCCGCGCCTGTGTCAGTACTCCGGCCGATCGCAGCGCGGACCCCGCATCTTGCGACGTAAGGTCAACAGCACTTCGGTTCCCTCTGGGGCTGACCTGCCCCCTGACCGGCGCGCCGCCATTGACCTGCGCGGTGAAGTTCCCTTGTATTCCGCCGGTCGTCTGAAATGCGCCCCGGAACCCGGTCAGCGCGACGGTTTCCGTAACCTGTAGGCGATCCAGAGCCACGTCCAGTTTAGGCCCGGCGCCGCCCCCGCCGCCCGATCCGCCGCTTTCGCCGAAATTCGCGCGACCCATATCAAGGACGCCGCCAAGCACACGGATATCCGGCATGGCGTTTCCGCGCCCGATCAGCTCTGCCGGGACCGCCAGCCAGTCGCCGAGGTCAAAAGAGGTGAAGCGAACCCGGTCATATTCGCCGTTTTCGCGAAACGTAATGGAGGCTGATGTACGCAATCCGGCTGCATTTATGCGCAGGCTATCCACCTTCAACTGCGATCCCAAAGTCGCTTCGGCCGTCAGAGAGCCGGTCGAATTGGCCCCCTTTCTCCAACCAAGTTCGGGTATGGCCAGCGCGACCCCCTGCAAATCGGATGTGACGGATAATTTCGGGGCAACCCCGGCGCCGAGCCCCAACGTGATATCTGCAATCCCTTTGCCGGTCAGCATCCCCGGAGGCAGGCCGGCGCCGATCTCATCCATCAATCGCGGCGACAGCTCGATCTGACCGGTCAGGGTGCTTCGCTGATCCGACTTGCCGCCTATAGGCTGCCGCCAGAGCGCCGTCAGCGGTACATCCCCGAACTGCCCCTGCCCCTGAATCTGAACGCCGGACTGATCACCAGAAAGGTCCAGAAGATCAGCACTAACGTCAAATCCGGGCACCAAGCGGTCACTGAACACGTTGGCCAACCTTCCGTCGAAATGGAACTCGGTCTCGTCAAACTTGAGACCCTTTTTCAAAGGCAAGGAAAGGGTTCCCGCCAGCGACACCGTTCCTTTCGCTACGTCAACGGGCAACCCCGCCTTGCTGAGCAATTCCAGCGGAGGCCTGTCCAACAACGACAACGCGGCCGTCACGCTGCCTTTGGCCTGAATGCGCGCAATCGCAGGCGCGGATTTCTTGATATCCGTGTCGGGTATGATGAAGGACGTCCCCGACGCATCAACAGCACCGCCGTCATCCGCAATCACAACACCCTGCTGTGCAGTGACCGTGAACCTGCTGTTGATCAGGCTGGCCTGACCCTGCGCCTTTTCGATCGGCGGCAGCGTTTTGACAAACCGAATCTTCGCCTTTTCAAATCCGAAATCCAGATATAGATCCGGTTTCGATCCGGGCAGCAGGCGCAGGGCAAAGTCCATATCCGACAGAACCCCTTCGTACAGGTTTTCGGTCACCCACTCTCGCGGTTTCGGGGCCAGACGTTCGGGCCAGTATCCCAGAACCTTGTCCGACGTCATTTGATCCAAGTGTGCGTCCAGCTTGACGGCCCAGCCATCCGGCCGCCCGGTCAGGACGCCAAAGGCACGCACCGTGTGACCCGGATCTTCAATGGTCATCTGACCCAGATGCAGCTGGAACGGGTTGAGGACCATCTTGAAATCCAGGCTGGCCCGCGAAAGCTGAATAGGTTGCGGGAACAGGTTTGCCGGGTTCACGTTGATACCGGACAGCCGCAACTGTGCAGACAGGCTGTCCAGCACGCCATCTTCTGCACCTTCCAGATACGCCTTTCCGTCAGCCTGAACCTCACCCCAGGCCGAGACCACCGAAACTTCGTTGAAATCCAGAATCTGACCTTTGGGATCATAGGTGAAATAGGTGCGCGCGGATTCGAAGGGAACCGGGCGTGTTTCCGGGTTTGGCTGCACCGCCCCGGCCCCCAGATTCAGCGTGGCGTACAAAGTTCCGATCGCTCCGTTTTCGTCGACACCACCGCGCAAGGCACCCGAGATCGGGGCCCGCAGAACCTGCAACCAGGCAAGGGCAGGCGTTTGGCCCGCGATGTCCTCGGCCGGAAGATCGGTGACCGAGATTCCGAATTGTGCGGCAGGTGTGCCCAGAACGCTTGTATAATTGGCCTCGATGTCACTGACATAGTCACGCCCCGCCAGAACCGAAAACCCGGTTGCCAAGCGCACTTCGTTGCCGCTTCGGTTGGCTTGAATATGCCCACCGTCCAGAATCCAGGACCGCCCCTGCCGAAGATCGCGATAATCCAGTGTGATCGCATCAAGCTCGACCGAGGTCAGCGCCGATAGCGCAGGAGACAGGAAAACCTGATCCGAAGCCTCGATAAGCTGTGCCAGGTTCGGGGCCTCCTGCACCGGTGCGCTGCCGGACCCGACCGTAAGGCTCAGCGCCCCGTCCTTGTCCCGGGTCACGGCGATCTGCGCACCCCTCAGAATTATCCTTTTGGGGCGGACGTGCCCCCGCAACAAGGGGCGCATGGCCAGGCTGGCGCGCATGTCGGACACCTGCGCAATTTGCCGACCCTCAGCGTCGCTGATGGCCACATCGGTCAAACGCAGACGGGGTCGCCATCCCTCGTGAATGATGAAACTCACATCGCCAAACCGGATTTGCAGCCCGCCCAAAGCCTGCTCAAGCCGCGCCTCGACCCTGTCCCGCAGCCAGACGGGGGCGTGCATTCGTTGTCCGACAACCATGAAACCGGTGAACAGCGCCAGAAGTACCAGCACGAAAGTGCCACGCATGGCCCACAGACCAGCGGCCCGGCGGCGAGACCGACGGCGCGCGGGCTTATCCGGCTGTGCTCCGTCACCGTCTTCGTGCTGCTTCAAATTGCTATCCACGCCTTCCAACCCGCACGCGTTGCCCTATGATATCAGGCAGCCTTTAAAAACCTTTAGCGGAGTTTCCAATGCCCGACGTTTCAGACATCGCCCCTGACTTCACTTTGCCGCGCGACGGCGGCGGCGAGGTGACGCTTTCGGCGTTGCGCGGTAGCACCGTGGTTCTGTTTTTCTACCCCCGCGATGATACGCCGGGCTGCACCAAGGAATCCATCGGTTTCTCGGAACAACTTCAGGCCTTTGCCGATGCGGGCGCTCAAGTTTTCGGCATCTCGCGCGACAGCGTCGCCAAACATGACAAATTCGTCGCCAAGCATGGGCTGACCACACCGCTGTTGTCGGATGAGAGCTCGACCGTCTGTGAAGACTACGGCGTGTGGGTCGAAAAGAACATGTATGGGCGCAAGTCGATGGGGATTGAGCGTTCGACTTTCATCATCGATCCCGAAGGCAAAATTGCCCGCGTTTGGCGCAAGGTCAAAGTTCCCGGTCACGTAGACGAGGTGCTGGAAGCCGTGCGCGCGCTGTAACGCCCTCGACCACGGTCGCCATCCGGTTTAAGAGCCACAGGATCAACCAGGCGGAGAATAATGGTGTCCAAATCGCTGACTCAGATGGCGACCGAAGTTCTTGCAACGGCGGAAGGTCGGGAAAAGACCGCCCTGTCCAAACAGCACGCCGCCGCGTGGTTTGCGTCGCGCAAGGGCGACGCGCCCCCGATCGAGATCGGGACGGCGTCACCCCCGCTGCGACCCGCGCGCCCGGAACGGCCAGAACTCCTGTCTCCGCGCGAGGTACCAAAGCGCAAACCGGGCACCGAGGCGGGCCGCATCGCCCTTTTGCACGCCGTGGCGCATATCGAACTGAACGCCGTCGATCTGCATTGGGATATCATTGCCCGCTTTGGCCATGTGCCGATGCCGATCGGGTTTTATGACGATTGGGTAAAATGCGCCGAAGAGGAATCGCGCCATTTCGAAATGGTCTGCGATTGTCTGGAGCAGATGGGCAGCCACTATGGCGCCTTGCCCGCCCATGCCGGAATGTGGCGCGCGGCCGAAGACACAGCAGACGACCTGATGGGACGGCTTGCGGTCGTGCCGATGGTGCTCGAAGCGCGTGGTCTGGATGTGACCCCCGGCATGATCGAGATTTTCCGCAAGGCCAAGGCCGAGCAGGCCATTGCCGCGCTTGAGGTGATCTATGCCGAAGAAGTCGGCCATGTCGCTTATGGGTCCAAGTGGTTTCACTTCCTGTGCGGCCGGGAAAACACGGACCCCAAGGATGTGTTTCACGCATTGGTACGCCGGTATTTCCACGGCGTCCTCAAACCACCCTTCAACGAGGAAAAACGGGCTGAGGCCGGGTTGCCGCCCGATTTCTACTGGCCGCTGACCGAAGACCTACCCGCGCCCGGCGATATCACCAACTGACGCCTCAACATGCTTTTCGGCAATTTCCCGCCGATCTTTGGGGGGATTTCTACGCAGTTGGCGCCAGACTGATCAACAAACTTGCCCGAACGCTGCCTGCCCTTTATGCAGTCGGCCCAAGGAGCGGCCGGCACTCACAACCGGTCCCGATCTTGGGGATGAGAGGTAGGACGCGTGCGAACACGTCTGGCAATAAAAATACACTCCGCATTTGAACGGTACTTTCCGGAACGCCGGGTTTTTCTGAAGTCTGACAAAGATACACGTTTTATCCGTCTCAGCTCGGAAACGCAGGTGGTCGCGGTGGCCGGTGTTGCCGTCATGGTCGGATGGACCGCTGTCGCAACTGCCATTCTGCTGATGGACAGCATCGGTTCGGGCAACTTCCGGGAACAGGCGAAACGCGACCAGGCAACCTATCAGGAACGATTGAATGTCCTGTCCGCAGAACGCGACGCCCGTGCGCAGGAAGCCCTCGCCGCTCAGGATCGTTTCAACGCCGCACTGGAACAGATATCCGCCATGCAGTCCGAACTGCTGGCCTCGGAAAACCGCCGTCGCGAACTTGAGACGGGGATCGAAGTCATTCAGACCACGCTGCGCACAACCATGAAACAGCGGGAAGATGCGCGGAAGGAACTGGCGGCGCTGAAGCAGGAAAACAGCAACGCTGACATGTACGTAACGGCCTCCAGCGCGCCGGTTCAGATGGCCTTCATGACAGACGCTCTGGCGCGTACGGCCGAGGAACGCGATCAGATCGCCGCCGACGCCCGGCAAGCACTGGACCAGCGCGATGATCTTGAGCTGGAAATTCGCCTTATGCAGGAACGCAGCGACGAGATTTTCCGGCAGCTGGAAGAGGCCATGGTGATCTCGGTCGAGCCGCTGGACAAGATGTTCCGTCAGGCGGGAATGCCAACAGACCGTATCATCGAAGAGGTCCGGCGCGGATATAGCGGTATGGGCGGTCCGCTGACCCCTTTATCCCTTAGCACGCGCGGTGAGGTGGACGAGTTGTCCGCCGAGGAAGCCCGCGCGAATACATTGCTGAAACAGATGGATCAGCTGAACCTTTACCGACTTGCGGCGGAAAAGGCCCCCTTTGCCAATCCTGTACATTCGGCCGTGCGTTTCACCAGCGGCTATGGCAGCCGGCGCGACCCCAAAACCGGTGGTCGCCGGATGCATAACGGGGTCGATTTCGCAGGGCCGCAAGGCACGGATATCTTTGCGACAGCAGACGGCGTCGTTACCCATGCAGGCTGGCAATCCGGTTTCGGACGGCTTGTGAAAATCAAGCACGCATTCGGAATTGAGACACTTTACGCTCATAACACCAAGATCAACGTGAAGGTTGGTCAAAGGGTCTCGCGCGGGGATCATATTGCTGATATGGGTAGCACCGGACGGTCGACCGGCACGCATCTGCACTATGAGGTGCGCGTGAACGGAAAACCCGTAAACCCAATGACTTACATCAAGGCTGCGAGAAATGTTTTCTAAAAGCAAAATCAACGAGCCCGCATCCAAGGCACCCGAGGCGGCCAAACCAGCCGCTCCGGCGACCCCAGCGGCCCCTGCACCGACCGAGTCGAAACCTGCCACTGCACCCAAGCCCAAGCCACCTGCGTCGGTTTTGTCTTCGGATCTGCACATCACTGGCAATATCAAAACCTCTGGTGACATTCAGGTGGAAGGCACAGTCGAAGGCGACATCCGCGCTCACCTTCTGACCATTGGTGAATCGGCAACGATCAAAGGTGAAGTCACCGCAGATGACGTCGTGATCAACGGACGTATCGTGGGTCGCGTACGTGGCCTCAAGGTGCGTCTGACATCGACCGCACGTGTCGAAGGCGACATCATCCACAAGACCATCGCCATCGAAAGCGGAGCGCATTTCGAAGGGTCTGTACAGCGCCAGGACGATCCGCTGAATCCGGGCCGCAGCGCCAAAGCCGGATCGAACCCGGCAGCAGACGTCAAACAGTAATTCGACCCATCAGGTCAGATCGGAAACGCCGCTGGGAGACCAGCGGCGTTTCTTTTTTGCACCGCAGCCTATACCCGGGAAACTTGTTTTGATCCCGCCGGGAACACGTTAGGGTCGGGCCATGTTGATTTTTCTGACACTTATTGCGGTGATCGCCGCAGGTCTGGCCTTATATTTCTGGTCCAAACGACAGGCGCGCCACGCCCTGTTGGCCGCTCCGTTGACCGACAAACAACGGCAGCTTGTCGACACTCAGGTCCCGATCTTGCGGAAACTGCCGCACGGCCTGCGCGCAAAGCTGGAGGGCAAGATCAACCTGTTCCTTGATCAGGTTGAATTCATCGGGTGTGACGGCCTGGACGTTACCGAAGACATGCAACTGTCCATCGCCGCGCAAGCCTGTCTGCTGGTTGTGAATACCGATCTCTGGTATGATAACCTGACTACCATTCTGATCTATCCCAGCGCATTCAAATCCAGGCAGAGCCGTCACAGCGGCTATGTCGTCACCGAGAAGGAAATCGTGCGCACAGGGGAAAGCTGGAACCGCGGCCCGGTGATCCTGTCCTGGGCGCATAGCCAGCGCGGGGCCATGAACGATCATGACGGCCAAAATGTTGTGTTTCACGAATTTGCCCATCAGATCGACGATCTGACAGGGTCGGCCAACGGAGTGCCCGTACTTAGCGACGACCAAAGCTTTTCAGAATGGGAATCCGCATTCCTGACAGCCTATGACGCGCATGTCCGCGCCGTCGAATCCGGGCAGCCAACCGTAATCGACCCCTATGGCGCGGAAGGGCACGAGGAGTTTTTCGCCGTTTCGGTTGAAGTGTTCTTTGAGCGACCAAAGGCCCTGCGCAGGTCGGACTCGGAGGTTTACAAGCAACTCTCCAAGCTGTTTCACCTGGATCCTGCTCAATGGCACTAAGGGCTTTGCGACCCCTGGTGCGAGGGTGCCGGGAAAATTCCCCGTTCTGCACAATTTAACAAAAGTTAATTTATGAACTACACTTAAGCTCATTGCATTGTGGAGGAAATTTCATGTCATCAAAACTACTGGCCGAGTTCTTCGGCACCTTCTGGCTGGTTCTCGGAGGTTGCGGCAGTGCCGTATTGGCAGCGGGCGTTGCAGATGTCGGCATTGGGTGGCTTGGCGTTTCCTTCGCCTTCGGCCTGACGGTTCTGACAATGGCTTACACGGTTGGCCATATCTCGGGCGGGCACTTCAATCCGGCGGTCAGCCTGGGCCTTATGATCGGCGGGCGGTTTCCGGCAAAGGATCTGCTGCCCTACTGGATCGCTCAGGTCATCGGCGCCATCGCCGCCGCAGTGGTTCTGTATCTGATCGTCAGCGGTGCGCCCGACTTCGCCGGCGTCGGGGGATTTGCGTCCAACGGATATGGTGAGGCCTCGCCCGGCGGGTATTCTTTGATGTCCGCTCTGGTGATCGAGATCGTGATGACCGCTTTCTTCATCCTGATCATCCTGGGTGCAACCTCGGACAAGGCACCGGCCGGTTTCGCCCCCATCGCAATTGGTCTGGCCTTGACCCTGATCCACCTGGTATCAATTCCGGTCACCAACACTTCGGTCAACCCGGCCCGGTCCACAGGCGTCGCCCTGTTTGCCGACGGCCCTGCCCTGTCACAGCTGTGGCTGTTCTGGGTGGCCCCGCTGATCGGCGGCGCGATCGGTGCTGTCATCTGGAAAGCGATGTCAAAAGACGATTGAGTTTCGTTCAATCAACCATAAGGAACAGCCCGGCGCTCGTTGTAACGCCGGGCTGTTTCGGTTCATTCGGTGACGGTGACTTTTTTCATCACGTCGGGCTGTCCCGTAACCGCTCCGGTCTGGGAATGCCCCCGTTTGATTGCATCCACCACGTCCATCCCGTCGGTCACCTGACCGACCACGGTGTACTGGCCATCCAGAAACGGGCCGGGTTCGAACATGATAAAGAACTGCGAATTGGCTGAATCCGGGTTCTGCGACCGGGCCATGCCGACCACGCCACGATCAAAGGTCAGATCAGAAAACTCAGCCGGCAGATCCGGGCGGTCTGACCCACCACGCCCGGCATACCGCATGTCAAAGCCGTTCGCGGTGGAATTGCCGTATTGAACATCGCCGGTCTGGGCCATGAAACCTTCGATCACGCGGTGGAACACCACACCATCATACTTGCCGTCCGCAGCCAGTACCGTGATCTGTTCCACGTGCTTCGGCGCGACATCTTCGAACAGATCGATGGAGATCGTGCCATTGGCCCCTTCCCCTTCGACCTCGATCTGCAAACCGCTGGCCAGCGCCGGGCTTGCCAGCAAGGCAAAGGTGGCGGCAAGCTTATACATCTGCGGCCACCTTGACGCTGATCATGCGGTCGGGGTTCGCAGGCGGCTCGCCACGAACGATCGCGTCCACATGCTCCATGCCTTCGATGACGCGGCCATAAACGGTGTACTGACCGTTCAGGAAGTGGTTGTCCTTGAAGTTGATGAAGAACTGAGAGTTGGCCGAATCCGGGTTCTGCGACCGGGCCGCGCCCAGCGTACCGCGATCATGGGGCAGCTTGGAGAACTCTGCCGGTACGTTCGGCAGCGACGAACCGCCGGTCCCCGCCATACGCAGGTTGAACCCATCTTCCATGTCGCCATGCTGCACGTCACCGGTTTGGGCCATAAAGCCGTCGATCACTCGGTGAAAGGCCACGTTGTCGTATTCTCCGCTGCGGGCCAGTTCTTTCATCCGCGCGCTGTGCAAAGGCGCCACATCCGGCAGCAGCTCGATGACGACATTGCCGTCTTTCAGCTCGATGATGATCGTGTTTTCGGGATCCTTGATCTCGGCCATGAGGCCCTCCTGTCGTTTATCTTGCGCAAATACCTATGACGCACGCGTACGAATGCCAAGTGACGCATTGACCTGAGGGCAAATTGCAGGAAAAGAACCGCCTAAATCATTTGCCAATGACAAGGATCGCACAATGGGCTGGAAAACACTGGACGATATGGACCTGAACGGCAAACGCGTACTTGTGCGTGTGGATATCAACGTGCCCGTGGTTGACGGTGTTGTGACCGACGCCACCCGCATCCAGAGAATCGTGCCGACGGTGCGCGATATTCTGGCCGCAGGCGGCAAACCGATCCTTCTGGCCCATTTCGGTCGCCCCGGAGGAGAGCGGCGCGAGAACCTGTCGCTCAAGCAACTGGTTCCGACCCTCGAAAGCGCTTTTGACGCCAAAGTCCTGTTTGCCGCCGACTGTGTCGGAACCGAGGCCGAACTGGCGGCACAGGCGTTGCAGCCCGGCCAGGTTCTGTTGCTCGAGAACACGCGTTTTCACGCGGCCGAAACCAAGAACGATGCTGATCTGGCCGCAGGTATGGCCAGGCTGGGTGACGTGTACTGCAACGACGCGTTTTCAGCGGCGCACCGGGCCCACAGCTCGACCGAGGCCATCGCGCGCCTGCTGCCCGCCTGTGCCGGTCGTTTGATGCAGGCCGAGTTGCAGGCACTGGAAAGCGCGTTGGGCGCGCCCGAACGCCCCGTAACAGCGGTTGTGGGCGGGGCCAAGGTTTCGACCAAGCTGGAACTGCTGGGCAATCTGATCGACAAGGTCGATTATCTGGTGATCGGTGGCGGCATGGCCAATACGTTCCTTGTCGCGCAAGGTGTCAGTGTCGGAAAATCGCTGGCCGAAACTGCGATGAAAGACACCGCAGCCGAAATTCTGGCCAAGGCCGAAAGCACCGGCTGTCGGATCGTTCTGCCGCGTGACGTCGTGGTGGCCGAAACGTTTGAAGCCAATGCCCCGCATCAAGTTTTGCCCGCGGATCAATGCCCCGACGATGGCATGATCCTGGACGCTGGCCCCGAAAGCGTGGCCGCGATCATTGAGATATTCGAAAAAAGCAAAACCCTGATCTGGAACGGACCGCTGGGCGCATTCGAACTGGAACCGTTCGACGCCGCCACCAATGCCGCCGCCTTGAAGGCGGCCGCGCTCAGCCGTTCGGGCCAGCTGATCTCGGTCGCCGGAGGTGGAGACACGGTTGCTGCCCTGAACGCCTCGGGTGCCGCCAAGGACTTCACCTATATCTCGACCGCGGGTGGCGCGTTTCTGGAATGGATGGAAGGCAAAACGCTGCCCGGTGTCGCAGCGCTGGATCAGTAAGCACCACTTGCCGCCTTTGATCGCCTGACATGGTCCATGGTAGTATCCCCTTTTGAACGGGGGATATTGCCGTGAAGCCAATTTACCTTCTTGTCCTAATTATGCTGCCCTGCTCTGCCGCAGCTCAATCCAGTTGCGGCGGCCAAACCCAGCTTGACGCCAATTTCTGCGCCAAGGAACAATGGGAGGCCGCAGATCGCGAACTCAACCGGCTGTGGGCTCAGATCAAGCCCGCAGCCGATGCACGCGGCGACGGTGATGCCCTTCTGACCGAACAACGCGCCTGGCTGAAGGCCCGAGACGTAACCTGTGACAAGGAATTGTCGGGCGGCGGCAGCGCTGCGCCGATGTTCTACTGGACCTGCATGAAAGAACAAACCGTCGCGCGAAATCAGGCGCTGGAATCATGGCGCTGACGCGGATCAGGACGCGCTTAAATTACTGATGAAAAAATCGAAACAGGGGATTCACAACCCGAATCACCTGTGACATAGTGTGTCCAGATGCTCGCAAAGGGCACGTTTTTGAGGCTAGTTTTCATACGGCGGTAAACAGAGTGTCCCGTTCCCATCGGCCCGGTTTGGGCTCAATCATCTTCTTCTCGGTGGCTTTCATGCTTGGTGTGTATTTCACCTTTGCCGCCGTACAAGGTGACTATGGCCTGTTTCGGCGGGTCGAAATTGCTGCGGAACGGGACGCCCTGTCACAGGACCTGGAAAAGCTGAATGCCCAAATCGCCGAATTGGAAAACCTGACTCGGCGCCTGTCCGACACCTATCTGGATCTTGACCTGCTCGATCAGCAGGCGCGTTCGGTTCTTGGCATGATCCGGGCGGATGAGATCGTGATCCGCTGATCCTTTTTAGGCCGCCGGACATCTTCGAACCATCGTCGCACCGCTTTGTTTGTCGGCTGCGCCGCGCCTGCGCGGACGCTGCGTCACATTTCCCCTCGCCAGAAAGCCACAAATGCTTTATGAGATAGTTTAACGCTAAACTATCTTGCCGAAAGGGGGAGATCGCCACTATGGCTGCGCGAAAAACCACAAAGAAACCAAATGTTTCTGCGGAAGAACTCAAGACATACTACCGCGAGATGCTTCTGATCCGTCGATTCGAAGAAAAGGCGGGTCAGCTTTATGGCATGGGCCTGATCGGCGGGTTCTGCCACCTGTACATCGGTCAAGAGGCGGTTGTTGTCGGGCTCGAAGCGGCAGCACAGGACGGCGACAAGCGGATCACCTCGTATCGTGACCACGGCCATATGCTGGCCTGTGGCATGGACCCGGGCGGCGTGATGGCAGAACTGACCGGGCGCGAAGGCGGCCTGTCCAAGGGCAAGGGCGGCTCGATGCACATGTTCTCGAAAGAAAAGCACTTCTATGGGGGCCATGGCATCGTCGGCGCGCAGGTTCCGCTGGGTGCAGGTCTGGCCTTTGCCGACAAGTACAAGGAAAATGGCGGCGTGACCTTTACCTATTTCGGCGACGGTGCCGCAAACCAGGGTCAGGTCTATGAGACGTTCAACATGGCCGCCCTGTGGGATCTTCCCGTGGTTTTCGTGATCGAGAACAACCAATACGCCATGGGCACAGCGCAGGCGCGTTCGACCTCGTCACCCGATATCTATGTGCGCGGCGAAGCCTTCGGCATCCCCGGCGAGATCGTCAACGGAATGGATGTGCTGGCCGTCAAAGCCGCTGGTGAAAAGGCCGTTGCCCACTGCCGCGCCGGCAAGGGCCCTTACATTCTTGAGGTAAAGACCTACCGCTATCGCGGCCACTCGATGTCTGACCCGGCCAAGTACCGCACCCGCGAAGAGGTTCAGAAAGTCCGCGAACAAAGCGACCCGATCGAACATGTGCGCGAGTTGCTGCTGACCGGCAAACACGCGACCGAGGATGACCTGAAGGCGATCGACAAGGAAATCAAAGAGATCGTGAACCAAGCCGCCGAATTCTCGAAAGAAAGCCCCGAGCCCGCCGTTGAAGAGCTCTGGACCGACATTTACGCCTGAGAGGACGAATAAGACATGGCAACCGAAATTTTCATGCCCGCCCTTTCGCCCACGATGGAAGAGGGCACGCTGGCCAAATGGCTGGTCAAGGAAGGCGACACCGTATCAAGCGGTGACATCCTGGCCGAAATCGAGACCGACAAGGCGACAATGGAATTTGAAGCTGTCGACGAGGGCATCGTCGGCAAGATCCTGATCGCCGAAGGCACCGAAGGGGTCAAAGTGAACACCCCGATTGCGGTTCTGGTCGAGGAAGGCGAAGACGCCTCGGCCGTGACCGCGGCTGCACCGGCAGCCGCAGCGGTGGCCGAAGCCGCCCCGGCGGCGGTCGAGGCCCCGGCTCCTACTGCTGCTGCGGCCCCCGCTGCGCCGGTGGTCGACCTGTCGCCCGACTGGCCGGCAGATGCCGAGATGAAATCCGAAACCGTTCGCGAAGCTCTGCGCGACGCGATGGCCGAAGAAATGCGCAACGACGAAGACGTCTATCTGATGGGCGAGGAAGTCGCGGAGTATCAGGGCGCATACAAGATTTCCCAGGGTCTGCTGGACGAATTCGGCCCCAAGCGCGTGATCGATACACCAATCACCGAACATGGTTTCGCCGGTATCGCCGTCGGGTCGGCCTTTGGCGGGCTGAAACCGATCGTCGAGTTCATGACGTTCAACTTCGCGATGCAGGCGATCGACCAGATCATCAACTCGGCCGCCAAAACGCTGTACATGTCTGGCGGTCAGATGGGTTGTCCGATCGTGTTCCGCGGCCCCAACGGCGCCGCCGCGCGCGTGGCTGCCCAGCACAGCCAGGACTATGCCGCCTGGTACATGCAGATCCCCGGCCTGAAGGTGGTGATGCCCTATTCCGCAGCCGATGCCAAAGGTCTGCTGAAATCGGCCATCCGCGACCCCAACCCGGTGATCTTCCTGGAAAACGAAATCCTCTATGGTCGCACTTTCGACATGCCGCAGGTCGATGACCTGACCGTGCCGCTGGGCAAGGCGCGCATCTGGCGCGAAGGCTCGGACGTGACCATCGTCAGCTTCGGCATCGGCATGCAATACGCGCTGGAAGCCGCCGACAGGCTGGCCGAAGACGGCATCAGCGCCGAGGTGATTGACCTGCGCACCATCCGTCCGATGGATACCGGTGCGATCATCAACTCAGTGATGAAAACCAACCGTCTGGTGACCGTGGAAGAAGGCTGGCCGCAAGGTTCGGTCGGCAGTTACATCTCATCCGTCGTGATGCAGGAAGCATTCGATTATCTCGACGCGCCGGTCATCAACTGCACCGGCAAGGATGTTCCGATGCCCTACGCCGCGAACCTCGAAAAGCTGGCCCTGATCACTACGGACGAGGTGATCGAAGCCGTGAAACAAGTGACCTACCGGTAAGGAGCGACAGACAGATGCCCACCGAAATTCTGATGCCCGCCCTTTCACCGACCATGGAGGAAGGCACGCTTGCAAAATGGCTGGTCAAGGAAGGCGACACCGTCTCCTCCGGCGATTTGCTAGCCGAGATCGAAACCGACAAGGCCACGATGGAGTTCGAAGCCGTCGATGAAGGCATCGTCGGCAAAATCCTGATCCCCGAAGGCACCGAAGGGGTCAAAGTCAATACCGCCATCGCGATTTTGCTGGAAGATGGCGAAAGCGCCGATGACATCGCCGCGGCCCCGGCCAAGACCCCGGAGGCTGCCCCCGCAGCCGACGCGGGCAACGAGGCCGCCGCCCCTGCGGCGTCCGAGGCGCCCGCCCCTGCCCCTGCGCCGGCCGCTCCGGTCAAGGCGGATGGCGGTCGTATCTTTGCTTCCCCTCTAGCCCGACGAATCGCTGCGCAGAAAGGCCTAGATCTGGCACAGATCACAGGCTCTGGCCCGCATGGCCGCATCGTCAAGGCGGATGTCGAGGGCGCGACGGCCACTGCGACGCCCACTGCCCCGGCAGCCGCCGCGGCCGCGCCTGCGACCGCACCGGCGGCGGCCTCTGGACCGTCCGCCGATATGGTCGCGCGGATGTATGAGGGCCGCGAGTACGAAGAAATTCAGCTCGACGGGATGCGCAAAACCATCGCTGCGCGACTGGGCGAGGCCAAACAGACCATCCCGCATTTCTACCTGCGCCGTGACATCAAGCTGGATGCGCTGCTGAAGTTCCGCAGCCAGTTGAACAAGCAGTTGGAAGGCCGTGGCGTGAAGTTGAGCGTGAACGACTTCATCATCAAGGCCGTCGCCAACGCGCTTCAGCAGGTTCCGGCCTGCAACGCCGTCTGGGCGGGTGACCGCGTGTTGCAACTCAAGCCGTCGGACGTGGCCGTAGCGGTCGCGATCGAGGGCGGGTTGTTCACCCCGGTTCTTCAGGACGCCGACATGAAATCTCTGTCGGCGCTTTCGACCGAGATGAAGGATCTCGCCGCTCGTGCCCGCGAGCGCAAGTTGGCACCGCACGAGTATCAGGGTGGCACGTTTGCCATCTCGAACCTCGGCATGTTCGGCATCGACAATTTCGACGCCATCGTGAACCCGCCTCATGCCGGTATTCTGGCGGTGGGCACCGGCGTGAAAAAGCCCGTTGTCGGGGATGATGGAGAACTGACGGTGGCGACCGTAATGTCTGTTACCATGTCCGTCGATCACCGCGTCATCGACGGCGCGCTGGGGGCAGAACTGCTCAAGGCTATTGTCGACAACCTGGAAAACCCGATGGTCATGCTGGCCTGACGACCCGAATGATGCCCGTGCCCCGGACAGCCGGAGCGCGGGCAGCCTCAAGTGTTTGCACTGAATTGAACTTGCGTGATCGGGGCACCGATTGCCCGATGTATCCAAGCGCCCCATTTCCTTCCTTTAGAAGCAGACGGAAGGCAGGTGCGCGATGCTCTCAAGAAATCTCATTCTCGGCCTACTGTTTTGGCGATACCCGCAGCCACGGCACCTGAATGTGCCATGGCAAAGCCCAACGGCTATACGGGTGAGCATTCAAAGTTCAAGCCAAACGATCCGGCCGCGATTGCCCGGCAGAAAGCCGCACAGGACAGACGGCAGGAGCTTCGCAAACAAAAAAGGGAAGAACGGCGGCGCAAGCGGTTGGACAAACGCGCCAACCGCTCTCGCTGAACTGTTACTGATCCTTGCCCAGCATATGATCCATCGAGATCGAAGGCTGGTCGCACCCGGCTTCCCCCACGATCTTGGCGGGGATACCGGCGACCGTCTTGCAGGGCGGCACCTCTTGCAGCACCACCGAACCGGCGGCGATGCGGCTGCAATGGCCAATGGTGATATTGCCCAGCACCTTGGCCCCGGCCCCGATCAGAACACCGTCTCCGATTTTTGGATGACGGTCTTCTTCTTCCTTGCCGGTTCCGCCCAGCGTCACCGAGTGCAGCATCGACACGTTGTCGCCCACCACTGCCGTCTCGCCAATCACGATGGAATGGGCATGGTCGATCATGATGCCCTTGCCGATTTTGGCTGCCGGGTGAATGTCGATCCCGAAAATCTCGGATGAGCGCATCTGGAAGAAATAGGCCAGATCATAGCGCCCCTTGCGCCACAACCAATGGGCCACGCGATAGGCCTGCATGGCCTGGTACCCTTTGAAATACAGGATCGGCTGCAATAGCCGATGACAGGCCGGGTCACGTTCGTAAACGGCCATAAGGTCCGCCCGAGCAGCTTCGAGCAAATCCGGATCGTCGGCATATACCTCATCCACGATTTCACGCAGAACCATCATCGACATTTCGTTCGAGCACAGCTTGGCCGCCACCCGATATGAAAGCGCGCGTTCAAGGCTGCGGTGATGCAGGATACAGGCGTGCACGAGCCCCCCCATGAGGGGCTCTTTCTCGACGGCCGCATGGGCCTCGGATGTGATACGGGTCCAGACCGGATCAACCGGTGTCACATGGCTGCGCTTTTCGAACATGGCTTTGATCCTTTGCTGCGCCTAGAATGCCATTTAGTGGCAAAAAGACCAAACGCAAACCCATGATCGGTCATGTAACGAAAATGAATGAGTCAGAGCGCACCCATTTCGAAACACGAATTCGCGAGCGATTGGCGGAATTGCAGCAGATGTCAGCGTCGGGGCAGCAGGCTCAGGCTGTTGTCGAGCTGGATCAACAGGCCGTTGGACGGCTGAGCCGCATGGATGCGCTGCAAAATCAGGCCATGGCCAAGGCACAGCAGGCCAATCGCGATGTGGAAACACGCCGGCTTCTGGCCGCGTTGGAACGGCTTGAAGCGGGCGAGTTCGGGTATTGCGAAGACTGCGGAGAGCGCATTCCGGATGGGCGGCTGAATCTGGATCTGGCTGCCAGCAAATGCGTCAGCTGCGCGTCCGGCTAGCCTGAAATCTGGCAAGCTGGTGCAGAACCATCTCAAAACACTGGCAATATTGCAGATCGTCAAACCCGGGTTCATCGGCCAGGGCCCTGTTTCGCGCAACGGCCATGAGAGAACCATTGCCGTAGACCGGGTGGAGCTAGCCCGTGCGCTCCAAATGCCTGTCGGCCAATTCCGCCTCGTGGATCATCCGCACACACAAAGCCCCCCTGTCCGGCTGCGCCACGGCCAGCAAGGCGCGCGCCGCAGCACTGACATCCCCATGCAGAACCGGCCGCATCAGGCAGCTTGCCCAACCGCAAGACGCGACCAAGCACCCGGTCCGAATACAGCAGATACCTGGGCCACTTCGACCTCATAGACCCCGGACTGACCATCCGCCGCTTTCATGGCTGTCGAATAGGTCCACCTTGGTTCGGATGTCAGTTCTTCACGCAGAACGGTTCCACCCGCAATGACACGGACCAGGTAGGATTCGTTTTCTTCGCCCAGGGGAATCTCCAGCCCCGACCAGTCATCCGCATCCGTTCGGGCACGTCGGATCCACGCAAGCTCATCCCCGGCGGCACCAGACCGAACCCGCATGTGCACAGGCGCATAGGGGCGCAATCCGTTGCCTGCAAACGAGGCAATCAGGTGTTGATAGGACGGGTCATCATAGCCGCGGGTCGCAGGCCCAATACGATAATGTTTGGCAAGACGCCTTTCGTTTCGCAGCAAGCTGATCTGTTGCACCCTTTCATTCAACAGAACGAATACTGATCCATCCGGCCAGACATCAGGCATCAAGGCGTCTGTTCCCAGTTGACCCCTGAGCCGCCCGGACAACGCGTATACATCCGGGGCCTCGAGCGCCGCGTCAGCGAACTGAAAAACCTCCCAGTTACCGGGTGTTCCGTCACCGATTGCAGCCAGATTGACGCCATTCAGCACCGAGCTGCGCGGGCGGGATTCCAACTGACCTGCAAGCAGTTTGACCTTCAAGGCAGGGCCCTCATCCCAGACACCGGCACTGGCGCGCCTCAGCGGTGTTTCGGTCACGCCGACCACGGCCCGCTGGGCAATGACGTCGCTCAGGCGATAGCTATCGTCGCTGGACGAGGAATAGACCGCTGCCGCCCCGGGCCACGGATCTCCGGTAACGGCCAGATAGGGCGCATGAGGGGCCTCGGCCCCCGTGATCAAGGGCAGATCCAGAAAAACCGGCAGCACGGGGACCGGCGCCGCATATGGTTTGACCGTTGCCGGGTCGTCGTTCAATTCGGACGCTTTGTACACGCCCTGTTCGATCCGGACCGCTTCAACCAGTTGCAGGTCGGCGGATTCCAACCGGTCGATCCGGTACACCGGCCCGGTTTCAGCATCTGTCAAACGAACCAGATCCCCTGCCCCCAGGTGCATTTGAGACGGCGGAAGCGCAAACCGAACCGTATCACGGGAAACTCTGGCTTCGCTCAACCAGCGTTCGGCCGTTTGCCGCCCTTCGGTACGGGTCATGGACAGAGGCATCTCATTCACAGATACGGAATGGGTGCGATCATCGGGCAAAACCGCCTCTTCCGCGACGACATCATGATCCGCGTCCGACTGAACAAAGCGCAGACGAACGCGCCCGGTCATTTCGGCCTCGGCCTCACGCCGGTGTTCAACCGTGCCCTCAAGATCACTGCTGATCGCCAGATGGTCGGGGTTCAAGGCAACCGCGCCGTACCCGTCGCGCATCTGGAACTTCAACACTCCATCCCTTTCGATCGCATCAAACCCATAGCGCAGCATCAGCGGCTGCAAGGCGGAACGAGCGTTCGTCACGTCTTCGATGACATACCCGCGGACCACACCGTACAGACCAGAGACGTCTATATCCGTGACACCTGCACCGTGGCAGATTTCGGTCACCACGGAGGCCAACGTGCGAGACCCGGACCGACCGTTAAGCCAGTGCCCTCTGGGATAGTTCTCGCCATCGTCCCACTGGCTTTTCAGGTTCGGAAAGGTCGGAAACGGACGGGTATCCCATGCCCAGACATACGCGTTTGCCATGTCCACCATCGGCGCGCCGTTGATGTCCGAGATCGGATTGACCTTCGGATCGCTCCAATAGCCAAGCATCGCCGTCAGATACTGAACCTGAATGAAGTCGTCGCGCAGCCCGTTTGAATACGCGGGCAACAACGATTCCGATGACTTCGGGTCCAGGAATTTGTTCGGCTGGTTCGTGCCCTTGTCGATTGCCGCACACCCCAACTCGGTGAACCAGATCGGTTTCGATCCGGGCACCCAATCGGTCGGGTTGGGTTGACGCACACCTCCGATCCGTTCGTGATGCGGATTCGACCACCAGCTGCGCAGGTCCTTGTATCTCCAGATCCACGGCTCGTCATGCCCCTGATCTTCGATCGGATTCCTGATCTGCGCTTCCGCCTCTTCCGGAGAGGCGTAGTACCAGTCATACCCTTCACCGCCTTCGATATTGCTGCGAAGATACCCAAGGTCGTAAATCGAAGGCGCGCCGGCCTCGGCGTCCAGATGATGTTCACCGTCACGCCAATCGGACAACGGCATGTAGTTGTCGATGCCGATGAAATCGATGTTGTCGTCCGCCCAAAGAGGGTCGAGGTGAAAATACCTGTCGCTGGTGCCCTTTGGCTGGTATCCGAAATACTCGCTCCAATCCGCTGCATAGCCGATTTTCGTGTCCGGCCCCAGAATCTGACGCACCTCGGCCGCCAAGGCGCGAAGCTGCGCAACGGCCGGAAAGCCCGAAGCCCCCCTGATCTGCGTCAGGCCACGCATCTCGGACGAGATGCAGAACGACGAAACGCCGCCGGCAGCCTTGCACAGCATGGCATAGTGCAGAATGAAACGCCGCAGGCTCCATTCCTGAGGGCCGGAATATGTGATGATTTCTTTGGCCGTGACACCGCTATCCCCCAGCAGCCCGCCAAAGGTACCGCCCCCGGAGACCCAAGTTAAACCGGTATCCCCTCTATCGTCAGGCCGACCACCCGGTCTGGGCCTGACCAGACCACCCGAGCCACTGCCGGTGCCGCCCGATCCGTTCGTATCCTGGTTGATCGCAAAATCTTGCGCACGTGCTGTTCCGAAGAACGCGGCGACTTGTGCATCGGCCGATGCCGTCTGGTCCACGGAACCCGGACGTCCCGGTGCCACATCCAGGGTGATCCGCCCACGCCATGGCAGGTGATGCTGACTTGACGCATCCGACCAGGGATCAGGCAGCCCGTTCCCCGGCAATTGCTCCATCAGGATGAATGGGTAAAGCATCACCCGTTTGCCGGATTGGTTCAGATGCCGGATCGCCTCGACCACGGCCGCATCGGCCGGAGTCCCCCCATAGACCGGGCGGCCGTTCTGTCGCACCACAAGCCCGGCGTCACTTCGGGCCTGATCAGATACGATCCAGGGCATATCGCTGCTGTCGTTCTCGCGCTGTTCGATCTTTGGCCGGATCTTGCAATGTCCGCATCTCAGGTCATCGCCGAACCACGACACCACCAATGATGCAGCATCGCAATTGGGCAACTCGCTTTCCAGCGCTCGGGTCGAGGAGACAAGATCCGAGGTGCCTGACGCGGAATGTGCGTTTGCAGGCCAGCTCTTGCCAGATTGTGAATAATTCACCTGAGAGCTGGCCAGAGCGTATTCTCCGGTCCCCGGTATCATGGCGACCCCGCGCACGATCTGAGGCAATGCACTGTCGTGATCGGGCATGTCCCGCTGCGTGGGGCGCACAACTTCAAATGAAAACTGCGGCACCCGGTTGCCGAAAGCGCCGAGCGGGAAGTCCTCGATCACGACATAGGCGGTTCCGCGATATGCTGGAACCGTTCCAGCGCCTTCAATCGCCTCGATCAGAGGATCCGGCAACTGATCCCACGTGCCATGGTAAACCCGCATGTTGAGGCTGGATCGATCTTGTTCTTCTCCATCCGCCCAAATCCGCGCGACATCGGCAATCTCACCGGCGCCAACCGCAATCGCCAGCGAAATCGAGTAACTGTACGTGACGGTAGTCACCTCAGGGGTCTTGGGTTTCCCCTTGCCCCCGCCGCCGCCACCCTCTGTGGTGGTCGTCTGGGTCTCCAGAAAATCCGAAGCCCAAATGACCTGACCACCCACACGCATACGGCCAAACACGGTGGTCACCGGCGCACCTTCGCCAGTTTCCGTCAACCGAAACCGATCCATGCGGCCGGTTTCGACGACCTCACTGCCGCTGCCCATAACGGACTGGTTAAAGAACTTCTGATCAAGGACTCGCCCGACCGTCGCACCGACGGCCCGACCGATAATCGCGGTTGAAAGGCCCGCAACCGTGCCCCCGATCGAACCGCCCAGCGCGGCCCCGGCTGCAGAAAGAAGAATAGTGGCCATCAATGCATCTCCATCGGGAATTCGAAACAGGAAACGATACGGCGGTACCAAGGCCTGCTCAGTGCGTTTTCCACCACGCCGTGGCCGGAATACGCGTGAATAAAGCGGGGCTCGGGGTGCGTGGTACTGACGATGCCCAGATGCTTGGCGACGCTTGCGTCGCGCATCCGAAACAGCAGAACATCCCCCGATGCCATTTTGCCTATTGGTTTTTCGACCAGATGCCGCCTGGCAGCCACCCACATCCGTTCCTCACCCTGCGGTTCGGACCAGTCCATGCTGTAGGCCGTAACAGATTCAGGTTCCCGCCCGATCACGGCGCGCCAAACGCCGCGCAACAGGCCCAGACAATCCGCACCGGCACCTTTGACCGAGGCCTGATGCATATAAGGCGTTCCAAGCCAATTGCGCGCCTCTGTCACAATATCCTCGCTACGTATCGTCACCGTAAGCTGCCTCCGCTATTGGCTTTGCTTTTCTTGGGAACAGCCATGACCCAGTCTTCGCCCGGAAGATCTGGAAACCCTTGAAAATTCAGAAAGTTGTTGAACTTGAACTGGCAGGTTTCCATGCGCTTGTCGCATCCTGCCCGCAGTTTCACACCGTCACCAATCGCCAGGCTGGCCCCGAAACCGGACCAAAGCGTGATCTCGCGCCCGGTTGCCGTCTGCCTGTCGTTCTTGATCGAAGACCACAACCCCTTGGCAGAACCGGACAAAACATCCACGCGCCCCCGTTCGAACCAGCCTTCTTCAATGGTCTGGCCTCCTGCAACATGCAAAAGGGTGCCGCCATCGAAACCCGAGATCACACCGTCGAACCAATACCCCGGCGTGTCGGTGTTGAACCGGCAGGCCCGATCCCCCAACACAGCCGTGCAAGGCTTTTGGTAAACGCGCCCCAAGGGGCGGTTCAGCAAGTCGGTCAGGCCACGCAATTCCGCATGGAACGCGCCGCCAGAGCGGCGCAACTCACCGATTGAACCACGGAACTGAAGGACGCGCTTATCCAGATCTGCCCAATTGACCAACCAGGCCCGCACTTCGGCCCCGTCAAAACGCCCCGCTTCGATATCCTCGTCGCGAATGGCCGCGTCAGACAGGGCGCCCATCGCTTCCGTGTTGTCGATGGACAGGCCGGTGGCCTGCTCGATGGCGGCGGCCGTCAGGCCGGTGCTGGCCTTGAAGGTCAACCCGTCAAAACTCAGCTCCATGTCGTGGTCGGTGAAACCGTATTCCTGCCCGTCCGTGCGTTTGATCGCCCAACAGCGGCAGACCGTTGTCAACCCGCTTTGCAGATGCGCGTGCAGACCCTCAATATCTTCAGCCATCAGATGCGCACCTCGACCACTGGAACATTCGGTACGTCTCCGGCCTGAAAACTGGCAACACTGGTCTGGATTTTGTCGGTGTCAAAACGCACCGGCACATCAAACTCAAAACCCGCAGTGATATCGACCTCTTCCGGCGGCGGGTCCGCAAACGTGACCCTGCCCGTCGTCAGATCAACGTCAAAATCCACGCCCTCGCGGACCTCATCCTGATCCAGCCCCAGGCGCACCGTCCCCAATACCGGTTTCACGATGGGGCGCGCATAGCTTGCTCCGCCCGAATGGTAGGTCTTGATCAACTGGAATTCGGTGCGTGTTCCGTCGCCTTTCGCGATCACCTGATCTCCGAAATTGGTATCCGCCGTGGCCTTGCCGGATTTGAAATCCGACCAGTCTTTCCAGCGAAAGCCGAACATCTGGCCCTGCCGCGCTTCGAAGAACGAAATCAGTGTCTCGATATCGTCCAGCGAACGCATCCCTAACCCCGCGTCATATCGGCGACGCGAATGGGCCCAGGGCGTGTTGCGCTCTTCAAAACCATTGGCCAGCGTCACGATGTCCGTGCGCCGTTCCGGCCCCCCGACCGAGCCAAAGCTCAGGCTGGCGGGAAATCTCACCTCGTGGAAATTCATCAGCTGCTCCCTGATTTACCTGTTGCGATTGCCGCGCCCCAGCGCGCGGCTCATCTGGGCCGCAATCTGCCCCTGAGAGCGGCGGAACCCCTGCACGTCAGGTGTCGAAATGTTCATCACGACATTCACGGCACGCCCGGCGCCCTGCGTCCGCACGCCCAGCTTGCCATCGGCCCCGCGCGCAAGCGGCATGATCGCCTCTGGCCCGGCTTCTCCCATCAGCCCGGTGCCGCCGCGCATGGGAAACATGGTCGGGCCGCTGACCACACCGCCATTGGCGAAGGGCATCACCCGGCCCTGGCTGAAGCTGCCGCCATCAGCAAAGGGCAGAATTCCCTTCACCAACCCGCCGACCGTGTTGGCCAGCATGCCGCCAAAGTGGTCCGTCACCGGCTTGATCGCAGCCGCATAAGCCGTTTGGATCAACGAGTTCCTCAGGATATCCAACGCACCGGAAAGGCTCATCCCATCCAGAACGACACCATCGAAGGCCTTGCGCAATCCACTGGACATGCCGCGCTCCAGCGTGGCGACATCCTTGCCGGTCTCTTCAAATGCGGCGCTGATGCGCTTCATCTGGCTGTCAAACGCCGCCGCCATAGTCGCAGCATCGCCGAGGGAATCGCCCAGCGCTTCGCCTCGTTCTTGCAGGTCATCAAACCCGTCATGATCTGTCATCACGCTCTCCTTGTGTCTTGTCCGGATAGGCCGCCAGCAAAGCGTCCAACCCCGCCCGGTTCATTGCGGGCGCTCCGGAACCCTGCCCCAGCATCAGCCGCAGCTCTGCCGGGGTCAGACGCCAGAATTGATCCGGCGTCAGTCGCAGCCCCAGAAATCCGGCCCGCATCAGGGCAGGCCAGTCGAACCCGTTCATGCGCCCTCCGGCACCATGAAGGCGCGCGCCAACAATTCGGCTGCGGTTCTGGCGGCAGCCATGGGGCCGCCTTCGATCTCGGCATGCATCAGGTCGGCCCGGGCAATGTTCAAGCCACCGCCCCGCAAACCGGCACCGATCAGCGCCAGAACATCTGCACTGGAATACGCACCGCCCTCAAACCGTTGCACCAGCTCAACCAGCGACCCAGCATTCAGCTCCTGCTCCAGCTCCGCCAAAGCACCAAGCGTCAGTTTGAGCACACGCTGCTCGCCATCGATGGTCAGCGCCACCTCGCCTGTCCACGGATTGGCCATCGGATCAAAGCGCCGTAAAGGTCAGAGCACCGGCACTGGCCATGCTCATCTCATAGGTCGCCTCACCGTTGTGCGAGCCCGCATATTCGATGCTGGTCACCTGGAACGGGCCTTCTACAATCCCGAAATCAGGGATGATGACCTGAAAGGCCGGAGTTTCGCCATCAAAGAACAACTGCCGCGCGCGTTCATCCGTGCCAGCATCCTTAAACACGCCAGAGCCAGAGATCGAAGCCGATTTGACCCCCGCCCCGGACAAAAGCTCGCGCCATCCACCCTGGCTTTCCAGACTGGTGACATCCACACTTTCAGCATTGAAACTTATGCGCGTGGCTCGCAGCCCCGCGATGGTCTGGAACAGGCCGGTACCGTTCATATCCATTTTGACCAACAGGTCTTTTCCGTTCTGGGCAGCCATGTGCTCTCTCCGTTGATTGCTTAGTCATCTTCCACGCTGGCGCGGAACTTCAGGTCGATCTGGCGGATGGTGCCGCCGGTCCCGGTGCGCCGGGCCGAGGCCCGCTCGAACCACAGCCCCACCAAACGCCCGCGAACCAGGTTGAGTGGCGCATTTTCCAGCGCGTCACACACCGCGCCCGCCAGTGTTTTGGCAGCACCGAACCCTGCCTCCTGGGACACCACCGAAACGGTGAAGCGGTGTATCGCGCCCGCGCCTGTTTGGTCCGACGCGCCCCGCACCTCTTCGGGGCCCAGCGTCACATAGGTCTGCGGCACGGTTCCCGCGGGTACGGCATCATAGATCGCGCCCCCCGATTGGCTGCTGACTGCTGCGTCCGCTGAAAGCTGTTGATACACGGCCGCCTGCAAAGCGGCGGAAACGCCATAGCTCATGCCGCCACCTCTTCATCTGCGAAACAGGTCAGGAACTTGCCGCGCGGGTCATGCTCGGCCACGGCCCGGATTACGAAACAGCGATTTCCCTCGCGAAACCGCTGATCTGGCGCGGGGCGCACCGAAGATCCCATGGGCGCTCCGCGTACCACGATGCGGTACCCGACACGCGAAACGGACGCTCCGGCGATCTGCCGTTCGGCCCCACTGCGCGCCGTCACCTCGGCCCATAGCGTCCCCATCGCGGCCCATGTTTCGGTATAGCCCCCCGACCCATCAGCACTTCGCATCGGCGCCTCCAGCACCAATTTACGGTTCAGATGCGGCGTATTCATTGCGATACCCCCGCCCCGAAACGCACCATGCGATAGCGCTGGATCAGGCTGGTGACACCAAAGGGCATACATCCAGCGCCCAATGAGGTTTCATCCCGGTATTCATAGTAATGCGCCGCCAGCAGCAGCACGGCTTGCCCAAGATCGGCAGGCAACCCGCCCCAATCCTGCGCCATCCCCGCGACAAACGAAATCTTTACGGAACCACCCGTTTCGATGGCAGGCAGGCTGGATCCCAATGGGCGGATCCGGGGCCGCTGACTATCATGCTCCAGGCGATAGGTCGCGGCGTCCGCAACTGTTTCGGCTCCTTGCTTGTCAGTCAGCGTCACGGCCTGCACTGAAACCACCGGGGCCACAGGCAGCACTTCGCCCGACGGGTCGCGCCACCTGTTCAAACTCCACGAGAAATCCCGTGTGATCAGAACCGTGCCAGTGCGCGCCTCGATCGCCGCAATGGCGGCCCGCAGGAACCCCTTCAACACTTCATTCTGCACATCATCCTCGGCAAAGCCCGTGCCCAACCTCAGATGCGCCTTGAACTGATCCACCGGCAGCGCCGCATCCGCGATGGCGGTCTCTTCGATCAACATCATCCACTCACTCCGCAATCTCGGACCCCTCCAGGGCCCCATCCTTGGAAAATGGCGGGCACGCGCCGCCCCACGTTGCTCGGACGGAGGGGAGCAGCTAGACAACGCAGAGGATCTCACTCCGGCCCGCGCCCGCCGTCCGAGGGGCTAGGGCCCCCCGGATTCAGCCCGCGTTACGCGGTGCCGAATTTCACCAGCTTGATCGCAGCAAAATCGCTGACATCGCCGCCGACGCGCTTGGTCGCGTAGAACAGGACATGTGGCTTGGCGCTGAACGGGTCGCGCAGCACGCGCAGATCAGGACGCTCGGCAATGGTGTAACCAGCCTGGAAGTCACCAAAGGCAATTGAGAAACTGTCGGTTGCCACATCCGGCATGTCCTCGGCGATCAGAACCGGATACCCCATCAGACGCGCCGGCTCACCTGCGGCCAAACCATCGGACCACAGGAAGCGGCCATCGCTGTCCTTCAGCTTGCGGATCACACCTGCGGTCTTCGAATTCATCACGAAGGTCCCGTTGACCCGGTACTGCGCGCCCAGCGCATAAACCACATCGACAATCGCATCCGCATCAATACCCGCATCAATACCGGTCGCGACATAGCCAAGGCTGCCCCAGGACCAGCCATCATTCGGAACCGCTCGGTGGATCATCAACCCCTTGGGCTTGTCGACGCCATCGCCGTTGATGAATGCGGCCGCCTCGGCGCGTGCAAACTTGTCGGCAATGCGCCCGGCCAGCCAGCCCTCGACGTCGAAGGCGCTGTCATCCAACAGACGCTGCGACGCTTTGGGCAGCGCGCTCAGCTCGTGCAGCGGGATCGAGATGCGATCGATCGACGATGTTCCGGTTTCCGCTGTGGCCGAGTTTTCGTCAGCCCAGCCCGCACCTACATCGGTGTGATCGATCAGCACGTCGAACGAATTTGCCTCGACATTCACGACCGATGCAATCGAACGGATCGAGGCGGTCGAGTTCAAAACCGACTTGATCGTCTCGGCAGTCTGCGGATCAACCAGATAGCCACCATCGCTGTTGACCGCTGTTGACAGGGACTTGGCCTCCATCTCGAGGCCACGCAGCCCGTCATCTTCGCCGGACCGCACATAGGCGTCAAATGCCTTCTGATGCGGGGCTCCGTCTTCGATCGAAGCGGCAAGATGCGGGCGTGCCGCGATGGTTGATTTACGATCCAGCATGGTCAGTCGCTCTTCTGTTTGTTGCAGTTTGGTGTTAACTTCGGCTTTCAGGCCCTTGAATTCATTCACGAAGCCAGCCATCGCCTGCTTCACCTCATGAACCAGGGGCGCACCCTCTCCGGTCAAGGCCGGGGTTTCGGTCTTGCTCATCAGCATGTCCTGTTCTGAGTGGTTTTGAGGCGCGCTAGTTCCGCGCCAGCTCCTGCCGGGCATCGTTGAATACGTCGGCAATACAGCGCAGGGCCTCCTCGGCGTCAGGTGTCCTTCCCTTCGCCGCCACCCGCGCACTGGGCAGCATCGGGAAGGTCACCAATGACACCTCCCACAGCTCCAGTTCGGTCAGGACCCGCTGGCCCCTGTCATTCTTCACGGCCCGTTTGGTGCGGTAGCCGATCGACAGACCATCCATCGCACCTGCCCGGATCAATTCTGCCGCCTCGCGGCCCTTCTGCGTGCTCTCCAGCAGACGCCCCTTGACCCACAGGCCCTTGTCGTCCTCGCGTACTTCGTCCCACACGCCGATGGGCTGCGCCGGATCATGCTGCCACAGCATCTTGACGCGCTGCCCCGCCCTGGCCAACCTGTCAAGCGAACCGCGATAGGCGCCACGCTGCACCACGTCACTGCCCTGATCGACCTGCCCAAACAGGCTGGCATAGCCCTCGATTACCGCATCATCCGTAACCGACAAACCGTCGCCGAACCGTGCGAACTTATGTTCCAAATCCATGAACTTCTCCACGTAACCCATTGAACTCATGGCGCTACCACCAAGAGAGATTGAAACGCCTGTGCCAGAATCACCGCCGCCACGCCATAAACCGTCAGCCACAGCCGGCGCTCCAGCCGCTCCATCATCTCTTCGATCTGATCCAGACGCCGACACAGATGTGCATGCTGGATCTCGGCCACCCGCTCATGCGCGGCCAGACGCAGACCCGGCGCGCACTCGAACGAGGGATACCCCTCACCCATCCGCACGCTCCGGCAGGCCCAGCAAGGCACGCTTCTCGGCGTTGGTCAGGAAGTCGGCCCCGTTGACCCGCGCCCATTGCGCATCCCGTTCTGCGGACAGCGCAGGCACCTGATCCAGATCGGGCTTCAGCATCAAATCCTCACCGGTAAAGCCCACCAGCCACTCCGACACCGCCGCCGCCACCCGCGTCACCAGGGGCAACACGGTCAGGCGATAAAACGCCCGGTTGGCCTCCTGATAGTTCGAATAGGTCGCATCGCCCTGGATCCCCAGCAGCATCGGCGGGACCCCAAAGGCCAGCGCGATCTCACGGGCGGCGGCTTCCTTGGTCTTTTGAAACTCCATATCGGACGGAGAGAACCCCATCGGCTTCCAATCCAGCCCCCCTTCCAAAACCATCGGACGGCCTGCATTGCGCGCCCCGCGATAGTTCGCCTCGATCTCGTCTGACAGACGCCGGAACTGATCTTCGCCCATCACCCCGTGGCCATCACCCTTCCAGACCAAAGCCCCCGAAGGCCGCGCCGCATTGTCCAGCAGCGACTTCGACCATCGCGACGCGCTGTTATGTACATCAATCGCCATCGCAGCCGCCTGCATGGGCGAGAACCCATAGTGGTCATCCTGAGGGTGGAACGATTTGATATGGCAGATGGCTTCCGCCGCAAACCGATGCTTCTTGCCACCAACCGCATAGTCATACGCCTTGGGCCATCCATCCGCCCCCGGCACGACGCTCATCCGGTCCGAGCGCAACACATGCAGCTCGACCGGCAGGCCTTCCTCTGCCTGAACCGCCTCGACATAGGCATTGCCCGACAGCAGCAACTGCCCGAACAGAGCCTCCATCAACTCCGCTTGCCCCTGCGCCGCATTCGGACGACGCATCAGGGACAGGATCGGATGGGTATCAAACCGCTGCGCCTGATCCTGCAACACCAACGGCAAAGCCGCCGCCGCCTCGGCAATCAGCTTGACGGAACGAAACCCCACCGGGTTCCCTGAAAACCCCGTCCGCGTCAGCGACACCGCGTCCCTGGGGCTCCAGGCTACGCGCCCGCCCGTCTGCCACGCCACCACCGGCCCAGCCGCGCTTGCTTTTGCCTCGGGCGCCGCTTCAGCCGATCCACGACGCAAGAAATCGAATACCATCTGTGCTCCTTTCTGCCGCCGCTCTGCCCGGCTTGTTGAAAGGAGTTATGAGGGAAAGACGTTTAAGCCTCGGGAATGGAGCGTACGGGGGGTGGGCAACGGTTGGAAACAGCTAAATCCACACTTGGTAACGCGTAGCCCAATCAAAACTTAACGACTGGTTCTAAAATTTCGGTTGTGATCATTCTATCTCGCTTCGCGCTCCTTTATAGAAGAAGAAACATAAAGTCGGGAAACCTATGAGAAACATAGTATTTTCAAGCCTATTGGTATTCACTCCCCTTGAAATTTCACTAGCGCAAGACGCCCAATCATCGCTTGCTCAAGAAATAGAGAAATCTTCCGAGACCCGACGGATCGAGGGAGGAAACAAGATTGGCAGTCGTGAATACTTCCCTGAAATACGTTTTCGAAACTATATTGATGTGCGCGGCTGCAATCTGACTGCCGTGGCTGAAGAAACGACAGCTCAAGGCATACGAACTCTCGGCATCACTTTTGATCTCGCGAGAACTGACCTACCCGACCCCAATGATCCCAACAGCTCGGATTGGGGTGTTGTCAGCCTGGCGGAGCATATTCAGTTCGGGGAGATAGCGTTTAGATTTATCGAACCGTATAGTCCTACTCCGTATGGAACAGGCGACCTTTACGGTTCCATGGAGTTTTCTCCCGAAAAATCTTACTGGTTCGGGATGAACGAATTGCAAGACGCTGAACAGCCTCATCGGCTGTTAAGTCTGCTTCACCAATATCAAGCCCAGTATTGCGCCTTATCGGGATAGAACGATCATAACTGTTGACTTCGCTTCATTGGTACGGCGCGCTGAGAAGTTAGTGAATGAACTTCACAACCTCCGCACCCTCGGCCGCCGATACGCCCCCGCGGGCCCTACAACCAACTCATGCAGCGCCCAGACCAGCGCGTCGACGCGGTCGGGCGAGCCCTGCCCCTCGAACCCGCGCGCGGTCATCTGGCACATCTGTTCCTCCAGCGCGTCCAGCCCGGCCACATGGAGCACCCTCCCCTGTTCGTACAGCGCCGCCACCGGCTCGGCCCGTGCGACCTTGCCACGTGAGGCCCGCACCGCCCGGAACGGGACCAGAGGGTCCACCTGCCGCACCACCTCTTCCACCAGCTGCCCGCCCTGATTGACCTCGGCCACCAGCCGTTCTGCGCCAAACTCGTCCATCGCGTCAATTGCCGCCTGCGCCCAGCCCGCCGGGCCAACGCACTGCACCGTCCGATCAGCCAGCACATAGGCGCGCCAGTCCTCGGGCGGGCCTTGCAATTGCGCGCCCACCACCACGATCCCGCAGGCATCGGCGCTTGATCCCGCCGTCACCGCCGGGTCCAGCGCAACGACGATGCGATCCAGCTCGGGCACTGCCTCGACCCGCGCCGCATCCAGCATCGAGCCTGTCCACAACGCCCCTTCGGCATCGGCCAGCAGCACCCCGTCCAGCTCCTGCCGCCCCAGCCGCGTGCCCGCATAACGCGCGCGCACCTCGTCCAGAAATAAAGCCGCCAGGTTGGCCCGGTTCGCCTCGGTCGGAGCATGGGTCTGAACCGTGGACGGCGAGGCCAGCAGATCCTTCAGCACTTTCACGTTGCGCGGCGTCGTGGTCACGCAGACCCGAGGCTGATCCCCCAACCGCAGCGCAAATTGAAGCATGTCCCAGGTCTCGCCGGCCTTCTTCCACTTGGCCAACTCATCCACCCATGCCGCATCGAATTGCGGGCCGCGCAGCCCCTCGGGATCATGCGCCGAAAACGCCTGCGCCTCGGCCCCGTTGGGCCAGATCAGTTTGCGCTCGGATGCCTTCCACACCGGCCGACGATCCGGCGGCGAGCATTGCAAAATCCCGCTATCGCCAAAAATCATCACATCGCGTACCTGATCGAAGGTCTCACCAACCAAAGCCACCCGACAGGCCTGGCCCTTATCCAATGGCAAAGACCCCTCGACCATCGACCGCACCCACTCGGCCCCGGCGCGTGTCTTGCCCGCACCGCGTCCGCCCATGATCACCCAGGACCGCCAGTCGCCCTCGGGTGGCAGCTGATGCGGCAGCGCCCAGAATTCGAACAGGAAAGGGAGGGCACACAGCCCTCCCTCCCCGATCTCACTCAGAAATCTGTTCTGCACCGCAACAGGCGCGGAGGCGAGCCAGCCTGCACCCGACTTCAAACCGAGCTCGGTCAAGATCGAGCGCGTACCCTCCTTGGGCAATTCCGGCTTGTCTGTGATGTTGTTCGACAAAGCTTGTCTCCACTTTCTGACAACTTCGGATCAGCCCCTCTAACTGCCCGAGTTGCTTGGCTGAACCAGCAAGATCTGCATCCTCCCCGGCTCCGATCTGTTTGCGCAGGTCTTCCGCCGCTTGCCGCAGATCGCGAATGGACCTCTCAAGCGACTGCAACAATTCAGCCGTCTGGGAAATCCGCTCTTCCGGGGTAATCAAAGTCATGTTTGCCTGTGACCTCATGCGTGAGTTTTCTCCGCACGAGAGAAGCAAAAAACGGCCACCGGGTCGCCCCGGGGCCGTTGCCCACTTCCTCTAGCATGTCACAAGCTATACGGTATTAAGTGCGCAAAGTCAATGAGTTGCGCAACGTCGACGCAACACGCAGCGGTCGCTGTGTTGAGTTTTCCTTTACCTCTTACTCTCAGCTCTGGCCTGTCAAATCCTGCGCCAGCATCAGCGCATTCCTATCCGGATCATAAAACGTTGCCGTGCTGACCATACCCACAATCGTGTCCGTTTCACCGTCAAATTCCACCCCCGCAAGTTCCAACTTTCCGCGCGCCTCCGCGATATCCGCGACTTCGAAAACAGGCACGCAATTCCCCGGAGAGGCTTCGGCTTGTTCGCCCAGTCCCAAAGTGACACGGTCGACATTGGTTCGCAATTCGCTCCATCCCGCTTCATCAATGTGGTGGATAAGCTCAAATCCCAGCTTGGCGGCGTACCATTCCGCACTGGCATGTCGATCCCGAACGGACATCGCAAGTGTGATGGTGTTTTTCAATGAAACGAGCGACATAAGGCTTTTCCTTTTTTGAAAAATATATTTACTATACTTTATGGACATAAATACACTTGTCAAGCTGACGTCGCGGGCTTGGTCCCTGAAAATTCTTGCTCTGCTGCACGCCAAAGTTCCGGGCCGGCAAGCCCCGCTTTTGGCAGCGACCGACGCAAGCCGAACGGCCTTTGCAGCCAGCCTTTCTCATCTTATTGAACTTGGAATGATCGAAAGAAACCCCGGCCATGGGCACCCTTTACGTCCAGAATTTCGACTTACGCCATTCGGAACCCAGGCCGCCACGGTCGCCAGCAAGATAATTACTACCGCCCGCTCTGAGGATGAAATCAAACTTCTACGAAAATCATGGACTGTGCCAGTTCTGGCGTTGGCAGGCACCCCGCATCGTTTCTCGGCCATCAAATCAGGTCTTGCGGTTATTACAGATCGGGCGCTGTCCTCATCCCTTCACCAGTTGGAAGCACAAAACTGGATCCGACGCGACATTTACACAGCCGAGAGGATGCCATTTCCAACCTATCAAGCCGTGAATACTGGAATGGCGATCAACAGGGCCGTTGGTTTAACGCACTAATTCAATGGCAGTCCGGTGCCGCGAACAGTGCCTCTTTCAACTCAGAAGACCACCAGAAGACTTACCAGTGCTTGACATTCCATTGCGAAACCCTCATGTCCGCCACATCACAGCGCTGATGCGTGAGCCCGAGCGGACCTCGTCCGCCCCACAGCGCCAACTCATCATTCCAGTTCCCCATCACGCAGGGTTCTTGACGCGACGGCCGGATGGCGCAGGATGCACCTGCTCGTTCCGAGGTCTCGCACAACCCCTGCCGGTCGCCAACGCGCGACCCTTCATGACCTGTCCGCGGGCCAACGCTCCGGGCTGTAAAGGATAGTTATTTGTTCGACTTTGATATGCTGGGCCTTGCCCCGGCACTGAACGAGGCACTCAAACGCGCCAATTTCACTCAACCCACACCGATCCAGAACCAGGCGATTCCGCTTGCTCTGAATGGTCACGACATTCTGGGACTGGCGCAAACCGGCACCGGAAAGACATTGGCTTTCGGCCTGCCTCTGATCGATCACCTTCTGGCCCAACCCGGCAAGCCCGACCCGAAAACCGCCAAGGCACTGATCCTGGCGCCCACCCGCGAACTCGTGAACCAGATCGCCGACAGCCTGCGCACCCTGACGAAGGGCACCAAGCTGCGCGTGGCCACCGTTGTCGGTGGCCAATCGATCAACAAGCAGATAATGTTCCTTTCCCGTGGCACCGATATTCTGGTCGCCACACCGGGCCGCCTGATAGATCTGATGGAGCGGGGCGCGGTAAACCTCGGAGCGGTACGCCATCTGGTGCTGGACGAAGCAGACCAGATGCTTGACCTGGGCTTTATCCATGCACTGCGAAAAATCGCTCCTGCCCTGGGCACCCCACGCCAAACCATGTTGTTTTCGGCCACCATGCCGAAGCAGATGGAAGAGCTCAGCCGCGCTTACCTGACCAACCCGCAGCGGGTGCAGGTCTCGCCTCCGGGCAAAGCCGCAGACAAGATTACGCAATCTCTGCACTTCGTCTCCAAACCCGGGAAACCAGCCAAGCTGCGTGACATCCTGTCGAAGGACATGGATGCCCTGACACTGGTCTTTACCCGCACCAAACATGGCGCGGAACGGCTGATGAAAGGGCTTGTGGCCGATGGCTACAACGCCGCATCCATCCACGGCAACAAAAGCCAGGGTCAGCGTGATCGCGCGATCAAGGCGTTCCGCGCGGGTGACATCAACATTCTGGTGGCCACCGACGTTGCCGCCCGAGGCATCGACATCCCGGGCGTCGCCTACGTGATCAACTTCGACCTGCCCGAGGTACCTGACAACTACGTCCACCGTATCGGCCGCACTGCCCGCGCAGGGCGCGAGGGCGAAGCCATCGCCTTCTGTTCCGCGGAAGAAGTTGATCTGCTGCGCCAGATTCAAAAGCTAATGAAGATCGAGATTCCAGTTGCCAGTGGCGCGATGCCCGAAGCTGTGCAACCTGAAAAACCGGCGCGCCGCCCGAACAACCGTCGCCGGGGGTTCAAACCCAAATCCGCCGACGCGGGGTCAAAACCCGCAGCAAACAAACGGCGTCGCCCACGCGGCAAACGTCCGGCGGCCTAAGATCGGAACACAAAAAAGCCAACGCCGGTTCAATGACCGGCGTTGGCGCAACACGATGAACGAAACCATTTTTCGTTCAGATCAATTCCCCGAATTCTGCTCTGCCTCAATCTCGCGCCATTTGGCGACATTGCGATTATGCTCCTGCAAGGTTTCGGCAAATGCATGGCCGCCCGTGCCATCGGCAACGAAGAACACGAAATCCGTGTCATCCGGCGCAACAGCAGCTTCAAGGCTGGCCAAGCCCGGATTGGCAATCGGCGTCGGCGGCAAACCGTCTATCTGATAGGTGTTCCACGGGGTTGGTCGGTTCAGCTCGCTGCGGCGCAGCCCGCGCCCCAACGTGCCTTGCCCTTTGGTGACGCCATAGATGACGGTCGGGTCCGTCTGCAACCGCATCCCCTGTTTCAGCCGGTTCACAAAAACACTGGCCACTTGCCCGCGCTCTTCCGGAACTCCGGTTTCCTTTTCGATGATCGACGCAAGGATCAGCATTTCTTCGGGACTTTGCAGCGGCAACCCGTCCTGACGGCTCTCCCAAACGGCATTGATCCGCAATTGTTGCTTGTCCTGCATCGCCTGCAAAATGTCGGTACGGTCCTGGCCCGCCACAACATCGTAACTGTCAGGCGCCAGCATCCCTTCGGCCGGGATCTCGGTCACCTCACCTGTCAAAGCGTCGAACGCCTTCAACGCCTGGACCACCTGCCACGAGGTCGCACCTTCGGCCAGCGACACGCGGTAGCGGGTGTCCGCCTCGTTGCGTTTCTCGGTATAGGCCTCAGGCACCTCGTCTTCCGAGGGATCAAACGACGCGATTTCGACGAAATCCAGGGTCGCCGGGTTCAACTCGCGCACACGGGTCTGAGCACGCGTCACACCGATACGATACTCAATCTCGGATCCGCAGGTGCTGGCACCGCTGCTGGTAATTTCGTCGATGATCTGCTCCATCGACGCGCCTTCCCGCACCAGGAAGCTGCCGGCTTTCAACTGCTGTGCCCGATCCGTGTAATCGGCGGCCATCCGAAAGATCGTGGCACTGCGGATGGCGCCCTGCTCTTCCAGTTCCTGACTGACACGTGTCATGTTCGATCCGCTTCTGACCTGAAGGCAGATCGCGGTTTCAAGCGGGCCTTCGGCCTTGTACTGGGTCTGCCCCCAAAGGATCAGTCCACCCATCAGGAACAGGCCGACCACCAGAATGGTCAGCGCGTTCGAAGCAATGGCCCGCCACATTTAGTTGGCCTTTCCAAAGATCACGCTGGCATTGGTGCCGCCAAACCCGAACGAGTTCGACAGGGCCACGTTGATCTCTCGCTCACGCTTGGCGTTCGGGGCCAGATCAATCGGTGTCTCCACCGCGGGGTTGTCCAGGTTGATCGTCGGAGGTGCGACCTGATCGCGGATCGCCAGAATCGAGAAGATTGCCTCGATCGCCCCCGCTGCACCCAAAAGGTGACCGGTTGCCGATTTGGTCGACGTCATGGTGGCGTTCGCGGCGTGGTCTCCCAGCAGACGTTCGACCGCACCCAGTTCGATCGTATCCGCCATGGTCGAAGTGCCATGGGCGTTGATGTAGTCCAAGTCCTTCGGCTCCAGCCCGGCGCTGCGCAACGCGGCTTTCATCGAACGTTCTGCCCCGTCACCATCCTCGGACGGTGCCGTGATGTGATATGCGTCGCCCGACATGCCATAGCCCAGCACCTCGGCGTAGATCTTCGCACCGCGGGCCTTTGCGTGTTCATACTCTTCCAGGATGACGATGCCCGCACCTTCGCCCATGACGAATCCGTCGCGATCAACGTCATAGGGTCGGCTGGCCGCCTTCGGGTTGTCTGCATATTTGGTCGACAACGCCTTGCATGCGTTGAACCCGGCGATGCCGATTTCGCAGATGCAGCCTTCGCCGCCACCTGCAACCATGACGTCTGCGTCACCTGCCCGAATGATACGGCTGGCGTCACCGATTGCATGGGCACCGGTGGAACACGCCGTCACGACCGAATGGTTCGGCCCCTTGAAGCCGTGCCGGATCGACACCTGACCTGATGCCAGGTTGATCAGAGCGCCCGGAATAAAGAACGGTGAAACCCGGCGCGGGCCCTTGTCGCGGATCAGATTGGCTGTATTCGCGATCGAACCCAACCCCCCGATGCCAGAACCGATCAGAACACCTGTTCGCAGGCGGTCCTCTTCATCTTCCGGCAACCAGTTCGCATCCTTGCAGGCCATTTCTGCGGCTGCGATGGAATACAGGATAAAGTCCTCAATCTTGCGCTGCTCTTTCGGCGGCATCCAGTCATCGGGATTGAAGGTCCCGTCGGTTCCATCCCCGCGGGGCACCTCACAAGCGTAGGTCGTGGCGACACCACTGCCTTCCGCATCAAAATGCGTGATGGGACCAGCGCCGGACTCTCCGTCCAGCAGCCGCGACCAGGTTTCCTCGACCCCGCTGGCCAAAGGAGTGACCAATCCAAGACCGGTTACAACGACTCTGCGCATGAAGTGCCTCTTGCCTGCTTCCTGTTATGAGAACCGCTCTTACCCCGGCCCGGGGTGCGGGGGCAAGAGCAACGGCGATTTCAGGCGGGCTTCCCGCCGCCGGGCAACCGAAGCAGTACCGCTGTGGGTTACGGAAATCGGTGCCCGCCCTTTCACGGATCTAGTTGAAAGGGCGAAGCGTGTTTATTGGAACTGTGCCACCGGCTCATGCGCCGATTTTGCCATTTCCAGTGCATCCGTCAGGTCAAGTGTCTTTCGAAACAGTGCACGTCCCACGATTGCACCCGAGATATTGGGAATATAGGCCAGCCGCGAGATGTCATCCGCGGTACGTACAACCCCGCTCGCTATCACAGGGGTGCGCGAATGGCTGGCAAGCCCCGAGATCAGGCCAAGCTGAGCCTCGACGTCCTCCATATCGCTGTCGATATCCGTCACCACGATAGCAGCAAATGGCGCTCCTTCGAATGCGTCGATAAACGCTTCGGGCGTGAATACGCTTTGGCTGCGCCAGCCATCCGTCATTACATAACCTTGCCAGACATCGACCGACAGCACGATTTGATCCGGGTAGAGCGTGGCCAATTCCTTGACCAGTTTCGGTTCGCGCGCTGCCAGCGTCCCGATCACGACGCGACCGACGCCCTTGTCGATCCAGCGTTCGACCTGTTCGCGGGTCCGCATACCCCCCGCCAACTGAACCGGGATTTCGGCCGCGCGGATAATCTCTTCAATCAATTCGACGTTGGTATCCTTGCCTTCGATCGCGTCGAAATCGGTCAGATGCATCCATTCGGCACCCGCTTCGGCCCAGCTTCGCGCTGTTTCGACTGGGTTTACATGCCAAATCATAGCGTTGTCCAAACGACCTTTGTCTAACGTGACACACCGGCCGTTCTGCAATTCCATAGTGGGGTATATCCTCATGAGCTCGGTCCTCCGCTCAATCGCTCTGAAAATCCCCGGAAGCATACACCTTGAACGCCCTCCCAATATCACCGGGATCGGCACAGTTTGGCCATTTTGCGGCATAGTGTTAAGTTGGCGGATTTACGCGAGCGCAGGTGGGCCGTTGCGCCGAAGCAAATGCACCGGGGTTTGATTATACACCCCTTCCCGCATCAATACATAGCCCAGCTTTTTGGCAAGCTTCTGCGACGAGGCGTTGGACGCATTCACCATCGCAACCAAAGGCCCGGGAATCACCCGGTCAAACCAGTCATGCGCTGCCTTGGCCGCCTCATACCCCAGGCCCTGCCCCTGCGCCTCGGGCGCCAGAACCCAGCCCGCCTCGGGAAAGCCGTCGAAATCATCGCCCATCTGACGGTTTCCGTAAAAGAAACCGGCCTGTCCGATCAGCTTTCGATTCGATTGTTGCAGCACACCCCATTGTCCAAACCCGGCCATGTGCCAATGCCCGGCATTGCGCAAAAAGGAATCCCATGCCTCTCCGCGCGATCGGGGTGAGCCGCCAATATGCTGAACGACGCACGGATCTCTCCAGATCTCGGCGAACCGGTCAAAGTCCTCCGGGCGCATGGCACACAGCGTCAAACGCGCGGTATTTATCATGGGAGTGGATCTTATCATGCCCTGTCCACTTTGAATTTTGCCTCAATGGAAACAGTGCGCATCCGAAAATGCACGCGCAAGCATGAATTTTGAGCGGGCATAAAAAAACGGCGCCTCCGTTGCCCGGAAGCGCCGCTTTTGATCAGAAGGAAACGCTTAGGACGCTTCGCTGATGAATTTGACCGCGTCGCCGAAGGTCTGGATGGTCTCGGCTGCGTCATCGGGGATTTCGATGCCGAACTCTTCTTCGAAGGCCATGACCAGTTCAACGGTGTCCAGGCTGTCTGCGCCCAGATCATCGATGAAAGACGCGTTTTCCGCGACTTTATCTTCTTCAACACCCAGGTGCTCAACAACGATCTTCTTAACGCGATCTGCGACGTCGCTCATGTCTATTCCTCATTCCTTTACAGGGCGGTCTGCCCGATTCTGCCCTTGCCCGCACGGGTTGGCTTTGATTTGCCCGTTTCGGGCGGTTTGGGTCCCGGCGAACCGGGAAGTCGAAGGCCGACCTGAACAACCGGCCCCGCATAGATGCGCCGCCTATAGCATAGTCGACGCAAGAGGCAAACGCTTTCGCGCTGCCCCTGTGGCGATCACAACATGGCCATACCACCGTTCACATGCAAGGTGCTTCCGGTAACATAACCCGCTTCGGGGCTGGCAAGATACAGAACAGCCGCTGCAATTTCTTCGGGTTCACCCATGCGGCCCGCCGGAACCTTGAGCAACAGACCCTTTTTCTGCTCCTCGGTCAGCTTCTCGGTCATTGCAGTCGTTATAAAACCCGGTGCCACGGCATTAACGGTAATTCCGCGCGTTGCCACTTCGTGAGCCAAAGCCTTGGAAAACCCTATTATCCCGGCTTTTGACGCAGCATAGTTGGCCTGCCCCGGGTTGCCAATTGCGGCCACCACGGACGAGACATTCACGATCCGGCCCCAGCGTGACTTCATCATGCCGCGGATCACACCTTTGCATAGTTTCATCGTCGAGGTCATGTTCACGTCTATCACGCTCTGCCATTCCTCGTCGGACATGCGCATGAACAGGTTGTCGCGCGTGATACCCGCATTGTTCACCAGGATATCCACCGATCCCATCGCCTCGACCGCTTGCTTTGGCAACGCTTCTACGGCTTCCGGATCGCTCAGATTGCAAGGCAGCACATGCGCGCGTTCGCCCAGTTCGTCTGCCAGAGCCTGCAATGGTTCGACTCGTGTACCGGACAATCCGACCGCTGCGCCAGCACCGTGCAACGCACGTGCAATGTCGCCTCCGATACCGCCCGAAGCACCGGTGATCAGCGCATTTTTACCTGTCAAATCAAACATTCGGTTTTCCTCTTGGTGCGTCGGCCACGACGCTTTTTGAGCTTACGATTCGGCCTGAATGGCCTTTTGAACATCTTCCGGTGTGCCCACAGCCTTGCCTGCAATGGCACGATCGATCTTGCGGATCATGCCGGACAAGGCTTTGCCAGCACCGATTTCCCACGTTTCAGTCACGCCCTGCGCGGCCATGAACTGAACGCTTTCACGCCAGCGAACCGACCCCGTCACCTGTTCCACCAGCAACTGACGTATCAGATCCGGATCACTGACGGCTTCGGCGCGCACATTGGCCACCAAAGGCACGGAAGGCGCCTTAATCTCGACGGCAGCAAGCGCTTCCGCCATGACATCTGCCGCAGGCTGCATCAGCGCACAGTGAAATGGAGCACTTACAGGCAACATAACAGCACGTTTTGCGCCTTTTTCTTTGGCAATCTCGGCGGCACGCTCGACAGCAGCCTTGGAACCGGACACAACGACCTGGGTTGGATCGTTGTCATTGGCAGCCTGACAGACCTGCCCCTGCGCGGCTTCTTCAGCAACGGCGCGCACCGCCTCCAGATCCAATCCAAGAATGGCCGCCATTGCGCCCTCGCCGACCGGTACGGCACTTTGCATCGCCAGACCGCGGGTGCGCAGCAGGCGCGCGGTGTCCGCAACCGACAAAGCCCCCGCAGCTGCAAGGGCCGAGTATTCACCCAAGGAATGACCTGCCACGAAAGCCGCCTGACCAACCGAAACGCCTTCGGCTTCCAGCGCACGCATTGCCGCCATGGATGTCGCCATAAGAGCCGGCTGGGCATTCTGAGTCAGCGTCAAGTCGGCGATGTCGCCTTCCCAGATCACGTGGCTCAGCTTCTCTCCCAGCGCCTCGTCCACCTCATCGAAGACGGCCTGCGCCGCCGGATAGGCATCGGCCAGTGCTTTGCCCATACCGATGGTCTGGGCGCCCTGCCCCGGAAAAACGAACGCGAGTGTCATTGCAACCTCATGGATGATGTCAGGTTGCGGCGGGGTGTAAACTGACTGATCGTCTGGCACAAGCTCTGCCTGTGTTCTGCATTCTGGCACCTTGGCTGTGCACAAGCGCTTACTTGTGTCGACCTCCGATAACCTTAACTTGAGCGCAGCACAGAATCCCGGAGCGTTGCACCCATGGCCTCGACCAATTCCTTCTCAAGCTACGGAAGTGTCGCAAAGACGTTTCACTGGCTCACCGCGTTGCTGATTTTCACGGCCCTGCCGCTCGGCTGGATCGCGGACAATCTGGCCCACGCCGTATTGCATGCCTCCACAGCCCCAAGCGAGGCCGAAATCGCACGCGCGGCGCGCATGTTCTCATTGCACAAAACCGTAGGCGTCACCGTGTTCTTCGTTGCTTTGGCTCGGATAATGTGGGCCTTCACGCAAACCAAGCCCGGCCTGCTGAATGCCGACAACAAGCCCGAGGCTTTTGCCGCCGAAACTGTCCACTGGCTTCTTTATGGGTCACTGGTGCTTGTGCCACTGACCGGTTGGGTGCACCACGCCGCAACCGAAGGGTTTGCTCCAATCCTCTGGCCCTTCGGCCAAAATCTGCCTTTTGTACCGAAATCAACCATTGTGGCCGAGGTGACAGGCGTTCTGCATTGGCTGTTCATGTGGACGCTCGTCGGCGCGCTGGTCCTGCATGTTGCCGGAGCGTTGAAGCATCACGTCATAGACAAAGACAGCACGTTGCGCAGGATGTTGCCGGGTGGGTCGGACGCACCGGAGCCTCCACACCAGCATCGTTCCCTTGTGCCCGCCGTCGCCGCGGTGGCCGTTTGGGCGCTTGTCCTCACCGGTGGCTGGGTCTCTGGCGAATTTGCGCGTGAGGCCGACGATGATGACGCCGACGTCCAACTGGCCGAGGTGCAATCAGACTGGCAGGTTCAGAACGGCACCTTGTCCATTACGATCTCGCAATTGGGCAGCCCGGTCACCGGCTCGTTTTCCGACTGGACAGCCGCAATTGCTTTTGACGACCCGGCCGAGCCTGGCCCGGCCGGGTCCGTCGAGGTCACGATCGCAATAGGTTCTCTCAGCCTCGGAACCGTAACCGAACAGGCCATGGGTGCGGATTTCTTCAACAACGCCCAGTTTCCGACGGCCCAGTTCGCGGCTGACCTTTTCAAAACCGAAAGCGGATATGAGGCACGCGGACCACTGACAATCCGCGACAAGACGATCGATATCATACTACCGTTTTCACTTGACCTTCAGGACGACACCGCGACCATGACAGGCTCGGTTGATCTGAACAGGTTGGATTTCGGCATCGGCGCATCGCAGCCCACCGAAGATTCTCTCGGCTTCACCGTCACCGTCACTGTGGAACTCGCCGCGTCCCGCAGTCAGTGATGCCAAAAAATACCGCCGGCGATAGGATCACCGGCGGTTTTCGTGTTCGTTGCCTCGCGCTTATTCGGCTTTTTGCGCTTCCACCGAGATCTGCACCTGCACTTCGTCACTGACAAACGGTGCGAACTGGCCCAGATCAAATTCACTGCGGACAAGGGTCGTGGTGGCGTCGAAACCGGCCCATGGCTTGTTCGCCATTGGATGGGTATCAACCTTGTTCAGTTTGGCATCCAGAACAACGGATTTGGTCACGCCGTTCATGGTGAGGTCGCCGGTGATCTTGGCAGTGTCTTCACCGGTCACTTCGATACCCGTCGAGGTAAAGGTGATCAGATCGCCCTCGGTCGCACCAAAGAAATCCTCGGTCATGAAGTGATCTTCACGCGGCTTCCAACCGGTGAACATCTCCAATACCGGCATCGACACGCTCACGCTGGAAGCGGCGGGATTTTCCTGATCAAACATGATCTCGCCCTCAAAGCCCGAGAACATGCCGGTTGTGGTTGAAAAGCCCAAGTGATCATAACTGAAGACAACCTGGCTGTGGCTCGGGTCCAGCACGTATTTCTCGGCGCTGGCGAATGCCGTGGTCGCCGATACGGCCAGTGCAGCAGCAAGAAGGGTGGATTTCATAACAATCTCCGCGTTTTTGTGAATGCAACCCGGCAGGGTTGCTCACAAACAAAATGTGCCGCCTGTCGGCGGCACACAACCTTTTTCGAGTCACAACATCTGTTCCTTTTTGAACAGAATAAAGTTCAGCCGAAAATTGTTACGCTCTTGCTCAGTTGCCCTTTCAACGCTCGGCTGACATCCGCCGATTCAAGGGGCAGCTTCATCAAAAGGCTCCCATCTACATCAAACAAGTGGACTTCGTTTTCTTCAAAACGTGCACCACCCAGCGATTCATAGCTGCGGCGCAGCACCGTCTGAGGGCGTCCGTCTTCGTTCTTTTGCAGAACACGGACTTCGCGGCGGATCGGGTCGAAATAGGCATCCGGGCGCTGATCAAGAACTTCAATTGTCAGCAAACTGACACCGACGATCAGAAACAGCATGGATGCCACCATCTTGATCGGCCAGACATCTGCGCCAACGATCGAACCCGGCATCAGCCACATCGAAAACGCCGAAAAGATCAGAAACGCTCCGGCCAACCGCGCCAGGATCAAACGGGCCTTCCAGTTTGGCGCGAAGGCAATCATTACCGGCACCGAATGCTCAAAGCGCGAGCCTGCCGCCTCTTCCCGGTATGTGTTTGTATTGGTCGCGGTCATAACACTTCACCTTTTATCAGGTTACTGTCGAATTTCTGTTTGGTCCGGGTAACGTCCGGTATGCAAAACAACTTTGAGCCGAAAAGCGTCAGCATTTGGGCGGCCCAAAGGAAATTGGGCGGCGTCTCAAAGGCATATGTGGCGGGGCTTGCTCCTGCGGTTCAAACGTGTATACGGAGCCATCCTTCGCAATCAGATGAATCGCGCAGCCTCTCGTGGCAGGGTCGCGGAGGACCGAATGGCCCCGCCTATGAAATGCGCCTTGACATAAACAGGAGTGCACATGCCACTGTATGAGCATGTAATGATCGCGCGTCAGGATCTGTCCAACGCGCAGGCGGAAAGCCTCGTCGAACATTTCGGCACCGTTCTGGCTGACAACGGCGGCAAGCTGGTTGATAGCGAGTACTGGGGCGTCAAGACGATGGCCTACAAGATCAACAAGAACCGCAAGGGCCACTACGCCTTCCTGAAAACCGATGCGCCCTCGGGTGCGGTTCAGGAAATGGAACGCCTGATGCGCCTGCATGATGACGTCATGCGCGTTCTGACCATCAAGGTCGACGGTCACGAAGACGGCCCGTCGGTTCAGATGCAGAAGCGTGACGAACGTGGCGACCGCCGCGAGCGTCGTTGATCACTGCCTGAGGAAAGGACACTAAACCATGGCCGCAAAACCATTTTTCCGCCGCCGCAAGGTCTGCCCGTTCTCGGGTGAGAACGCGCCGAAAATCGACTACAAAGACACTCGTCTGCTGCAACGCTACATCTCTGAGCGTGGCAAGATCGTACCTTCGCGCATCACCGCCGTTTCGGCGAAAAAGCAGCGTGAACTGGCCCGTGCTATCAAGCGCGCCCGCTTCCTCGCCCTGCTGCCCTACGCAGTGAAGTAAGGAGAGACTGATATGCAAGTTATCCTGCTGGAACGCGTTGCGAAACTGGGTCAAATGGGCGACGTCGTTGACGTCAAGCCCGGCTACGCCCGCAACTTCCTGCTGCCTCAGGGCAAAGCTCTGAGCGCCTCGGACGCCAACATCGCGTCGTTCGAAGCCCAGAAAGCGCAGCTTGAGGCACGCAACCTGGAAACCAAGAAAGAGGCTGAAGCACTGGCTGAAAAGCTGGACGGACAGCAGTTCATCGTGATTCGCTCGGCATCGGATGCTGGCGCTCTGTACGGCTCGGTCACCCCGCGTGACGCCGCAGAGGCTGCAACCGAAGCTGGTTTCACCGTCGACAAAAAGCAGGTTGTTCTGGTCAATCCGATCAAGGAACTGGGTCTGCACTCGGTTGCAGTCAAGCTGCACCCCGAAGTCGAAGTTGAAATCAAGATGAACGTGGCGCGTTCGGAAGAAGAAGCCGAACTTCAGGCCTCGGGCAAATCGATCCAGGAACTGGCCGCCGAAGAAGAAGCAGCCGCTGAATTCGAGATCGCCGAACTGTTCGACGACATCGGCTCGGCTGCATCCGAGGACGAAGAGCTGGCTCCGGAAGCCGCTCCTGCCGAGGAAGACGAAGCCAAAGCCTGATCCGGCAAGGTTTCGAACACAACAAAGGCCGTGCTTCAGCGCGGCCTTTTTTGTCTCCGAGCCAAACCAGCAAATTTTAGCCCAACTCCATCCATAATCTTGCAGCCAAATACTCAGGCCATATCATTGCCACTCGAAACCCCGGAGAAACGTATGCCCCTGTTCACCCGTCGCAATCTCATGGCACTCTTACTGACAGCCCCGTTGGTTGCCTGCGGTGCAGGAGAAGTATCCAAGGCGGAAACACCGCAATTCAATCCTCCGCTCTATCCAAACGAAACGCCAGAACTTCGCGCGTCGATCAACAAATGGGCGGACCACTACGAGCTTCCGCGAGAGCTTGTTCACAAGCTTGCTATTCGTGAAAGCACGCATCGCCCCTGGGCGGTCAACCGGCCCTATTATGGGTTGTTGCAAATCCTTCCGGCCACCGCACGATCCATGGGATACACCGGAAACGCCAAAGGCTTGTTGGACGCGGACACCAACCTTGAGTTCGCCGGGAAATACCTTCGGGGTGCCTGGCTTTTGTCTGATGGCAACCAGGATCGGGCCATATTTCTTTATGCCAAGGGCTTTTACCCCGAAGCCAAAGCGCGCGGATTGTTGGTGAAAACTGGGCTGAAACCCGCCAACTGACGGTGATTAGCGTCAGAAAGCCGCGTGAAATTAGCACTTTTTGCCGAATAGTGACAAAAATGTTCTATTGAATGTCTCATTATTTGGAATTGCGCAGACAATTAGTACCTCGCCTTGTCATGTTTCGGAAAGTATGGTGTTCTGGCTCGGTGAGGTAAACGGGTTCCACTCTGTGTTATATGCATGCTCGACGACACCATCGGGCTGTAAGATGGGCCGCAGCTGGTAGGCACCACATGGAAATTGTCGATCTGAGCACTCTGCCGGATTCAGAAGTTCGATACACCGAATTTCTAAGGCAAATCTGTGAGAAGCATGATATGGATCATGCTGCTTATGCTGGCATGAACCCTGCTGCCGGCACGGTTGCCGGCTTTGTTACCTATGACGACGCATGGAATGAGCACTACCAAAACCAGGGTCTGATCATGATTGATCCGACCATCCATATGGCCCGCCGCAGCATCGCGCCAGTGGATTGGAGCCGACTTGAGCGCAGCCCCGACTTCCAACGTGTATTCCGGGATGCCCATGATTTTGGATTGCCAAACCAAGGCGTTACAATTCCCGTGCGCGGTCCCTACGGAGATATCGGCCTGCTGAGCGCAACGCGCAATTGCAGCAAAGAGGAATGGCGCAAGCTATACACGCATGTCATCAGTGACTTGCAATCGATGGCAGTGCACATCCATGACAATGTGGTTTCCTCAGACGAATTGACCAGCGCGCTGTATCATCCAACACTTTCCAGACGTGAGACAGAGATCTTGCAGTGGGTTGCGGCAGGGAAATCGCAACAGGACATCGGCGATATTTTGTCCATTTCACACCGAACCGTAGAAGTGCACTTGCGTTCCAGTCGAGAAAAGCTTAGTGCGCTGACCACCCCTCAGGCCGTTGGCCGGGCGATTGCAATTGGGCTTATTACCCCAAGTTAAACAAAAAAAACGCAAAATTTCGCCAAAATACGGGAAACCCCCAATAGAAAAATCCCCTGTGTCCGGTAACGTCTAAGTTACCGAACAACCACTCGAAGGGGGAAGAAATGATCATCGTGGTAGATGGCCTGAACAGACATATGTTCAGTGAAGTTCTTGATGAAATGTTCGAGTTGAGAGCAAGAGTTTTTGGCGAACGCCTGGGATGGGACGTCAACATTGAAGATGGCAAAGAGATCGACGAGTTCGATCATCTGGACCCGGCCTATGTAATCGGACTCGACGATGAGGGGAATGTCGTCGCAGCCGTGCGTGCCCTCCAGACCACTGGACCACACATGTTGTCGGACGTCTTCTCGGCGATCCTTTGCGGCGAAGCACCACTTCGCAGTGCGACCATGTGGGAATCAACCCGTTTCTGCGTCGACACGCAACGGCTCACGCGTGGCAAAGAAAAGAACTCGGTCTCCTACGCGACTTGCGAGTTGATGATCGGATCTTTGGAATATGCGAAAAATGCAGGTATTCAGGACATCATCACCGTGATTGATCCGGTTATGGATAGGGTGTTGAAGCGTTCGAATTGCGCGCCTTACGACTATGTCGGTAAGACAGTTCCAATGGGTAAGGTTCACGCATTGGCCGCTCTGCTGGACTGCACCGAAGAACGCATCGCCGGCCTGCGTGAATTTGCGGGCATTCACGACGACGTCTTTATGGACGAAGAAGAAGCGTTAGCTCTGTTCGCCGCTAAGAAAGCCGCAGCACAGAACCCCGCGAACCAGGATCACAAACCACTCACCGATCTCGAGAAATATTTTGTGGAACAGATGAGCGCCGCAAAAACAGAAGCTGAACGGCAGGATGTCCTCAAGCTGATCGAAGCGCTCACGGATACGTTCACGCCAGAGCAAAGAACCGCTCTTTTGGAAACCCCCCGTGCTTTTGCTCATGAGGCCTGACCCCCTCACCTCATAGATACAAAAGCCACCCATGCGGAGCCGTCTGATTGCAGGCGGCTCCGTTTTTTGTCCCTTCTTCTGACGAAGGGAAGGAAGAGGATTACTCCTCTTCCAGTGCCTCAACGGCTTTCTTAAGGTCATCTTTGCTGACTTCCTTGTCAGTGACCTGAGCCAGCTCCAACACGTAGTCCACTACTTTGTCTTCAAAGATCGGGGCACGCAGCTGCTGTTGCATCTGTGCATTCTGTTGAACGAACTCGAAGAACTGACGTTCCTGACCCGGGTACTGACGTGCCTGGTTCATGATCGCCTGCGTCATCTCGGCGTCGGTAACTTCAACCTCGGCCTTCTGGCCCAGTTCAGCCAGCAACAGGCCCAGACGCACGCGACGCTCGGCCAGCTTGGTGTGCTCGTCCGTGGGCTCGATCGGGTCATGGTCGTGGCCTTCGACTTCTGGGTTTTCTTCGTGCCACAGTTGATGCGCAATCTGCTTGGCTTCGGCTTCAACCAGCGACGGCGGCAGATCGAACGACACCTTCTCGTCCAGCGCATCCAGCAAAGCGCGCTTGATCACGGCGCGCGATGCACCTGCATATTCAGCTTCCAGGCGCTCTGCGATCTGGCTTTTCAGGGCTTCAAGATCTTCGGCACCGAATTTTTTAGCCAGTTCGTCGTTCACTTCCGCAGCAACCGGTTCTTTGACTTCCTTGATGGTGCAGGTGAAAACAGCGTCTTTGCCCGCCAGATGCTCGGCGCCGTACTCTTCAGGGAACGTGACGTTGACGTCTTTTACTTCTTCGGCTTTCACGCCAACCAGCTGCTCTTCAAAGCCGGGGATGAAGCTGTTCGAGCCCAGAACCAGCGGGTAATCCTCGGCCGAACCACCTTCGAATTCCTCGCCGTCAACCTTACCGACGAAATCGAACACGATCTGGTCGCCGTCCTTGGCTTTTGACCCCTTGCGGCGCGCTTTGAAATCCTGAGCGGTTTCCGCCAGATTGTTAAGAGCTTCCTCGACGGCTGCTTCATCAGCCTTGACGATCAGCTTTTCCAACTCGACCGATTTCAGATCAACTTCCGGGATCGCTGGCAGCGCCTCGTAAGACATGGCGACTTCTACGTCATCGCCTTCTTTCCAGTCCTCATTGGTCATCTTGACCTCGGGCTGAAGCGCGGGGCGATCACCGCTGTCTTCAAAATGCTTGTTCATGGCGCCGTCGATGGTTTCCTGCATCGCCTCGCCCAACAGGCGCTGGCCGAACTGCTTTTTCAGCAGCGCCATCGGCACCTTGCCTTTGCGGAAACCTTTCATTTCGATTTCCGGCTGCGCTTCGGTCAGCTTTTCATTGACCTTCTCGTCCAGCTCGGCTGCTGACACAACGATGTTGTAGCCACGTTTCAGACCTTCGTTCAGCGTCTCGGTAACCTGCATTATGGTAGTCCCCATAGGATTCGGGGCGCGCAAAAAGGGCGCGCCGGGCAAATTTGAAGCCTTCTATTTGCCCTGCCGCCCGCGTGCAAGGGGCAAAGGCTGAATCCAGTGGTATTTGATCGCCAAAACCGCAAAAAAGAACGCCCCGGAAACCGGGGCGTTCGCGCTTGTTCCAGCCAGACAATCAGAACTTCCAGCGTGCGCCCAGAACCCATGCTTCGTTGTTGTCAAAGGATGTGCCGTCATCGAAATCGTGGTTGCGGTATTTCAGATAAACATCCGTGTTGATCGGCTCGACTTTCTGCACGACCGCGATACCCCATGCTTTGGTGTCAGAACCGTTGCTCTGGAAATCCGAGCCATCATAATAGTCGATACCGACGCCGGTCTTGCCCCAGGACACCCAGTTGCCTTCGTACGAGATCTTACCATACCAATAGTTCGGATCCGTGGCACCGGCCAGATCATCGTCGCGCGTACCGCCCGCAATCGTAAAGCCCAGGCCGCTGGGAAGCAGGACAGAAGCAGAACCGATCGTATCTTTGCGATCCCCCGAATTGTTATCCCGGTCTCTTACCGAATAGGCAACGGCTGCAGCGAATTCCACACCACCGGCAAAGGTGTTTTCATAAAACAGGCCGACGTCATAATAGTCGTCGTCGTCGCTGCTGGACAAAATGTTCTGACCATATGCGAATCCGGCGGAAAACCCGTTGAACGACGGCGTATCATACCGCACACGACCACGCCGCGCGCCGTCAAAGTTGCTGGAACTGTCACCAACCGTAATACCGCTCAGCATACCGGTCGTGTCCCGATAGAAGAACCCTGCATTTTCATCGTTGGTAAACGAATACAGCGCGGTTCCGACATATGACAGATCAACTTCTGCGGCGCCATCAGCGACCATGCTGCCCTGACCTGCCGAAAACTTGCCGTAGCCACCTTTCAGCGAAAAATCCACGTGGCGAATGTCTTCGCGATTCCAACCATCTGCGTTGGTTCCGAATTGATCGGCAGACGCCGAACCCGGCAGGCCAAGGCCTGATTCAAACCAAAATTGGAATTCGTTGCTTCCATATGGCTGCACAAGACGCAGGCCAACACGGCTGTTCGACAGATCGTTGTCGAGAACACGGGTCTCGGTATCCTGTCCGTCATCCACCGAGATCAAGGCGGGGTGCAGTTGTCCATACAGCAGCACATATCCGCCACTATTGTTTTCGTATTTCATTTCCGCCACAGCCGGGATGGCGGTCGTCGCAGTCAGAACAGCGGCTACTGATATCGGTTTGATGTTAAGGGTCATTTCACTCACCATGAAAGGTTCGGGGTTCAGGTACTGTCCAATTGTTTACGAACTGCGCGCGTTCCAGTGGTCCGCATTCACTCCCTCGCAAGAATTGCAAATTCGCAACATGGCATATCGAAAAATTGGTTATTTTTCATTTATTTCATACAGTTACGAATCCATTCGAAGATCCAAAGCACAGTGTGCAAATAAATTGTGACGTCCAGCCATGCATCTGGCAAACATTCGGTCTGCACTGATGTGAACCTGGACGGCGGATTTCCGCCGACTCACCGGAAATTGAGCCGTTCCACGCCCAACAAACTCAAATATTCAACTTTCTGAAAACCTCCGGCACCTGTTCCGGCAAATCTTCCGCGATCAAACCCGGCCCGAACTGGCGCGCACACTCCACATGCAGCCACGCCGCAGTTTCCGCCGCCTGCATCGGTGCCAAACCTCGCGCCAACAAACCTGCGATGAACCCGGCCAGCACATCGCCAGACCCGGCCGTCGCCAACCATGGGGCCGCTCTTTCGTATACGGCCGAGTTGACCACGCACCGTCCATTCGGCGCAGCGATCACCGTGTCCGGGCCCTTGAAAAGAACCACGCACCCAGCCCGCTTTGCGGCAGCACGCGTCGCATCCACCTTGGAAAACGCCGGGCCTTTGGCCGGTTGCGCGTTCATCTGCGCGGCGATGTCCGGGAATACCCGAGCAAATTCCCCGCCATGCGGCGTCAGTACGCATTTGTCGTGCAATCGCGCGATCAGGGCGCCGGGATCCTCTGCAAAAGCTGACAAAGCATCCGCATCCAACACGGTCGCCCGCCGTGCAGCTAGGACAATCGGCACCAGCGCCCGCGCCCGCTCGAATCCCAGCGCAGGCCCAAGGCAGAGTGCATTCAGGCGCGTATCCTCAAGTGTTTCAGACAATCCATCAGCCCCATCAACCCGCTGCAACATGAGGGCCGTGATCTGACTGGCCACCTCCATCTGCGCAGACGGCGGCACGCCCAGCGTCACCAGCCCCGCTCCAACCCGCAAAGCCCCCCGCGCCGCCAAACGCGCGGCCCCTGTTTTGCCCGCCCCCCCAGACAGGATCAAAGCATGACCATGTGAGTATTTGTGGCCAACCGAAACTTTCGAAAGCTTCACCCCGTCAGCCTCGGTCGTGTGAACGATCTGACCGTCTTCCAGTGTTTCAAGCCCGATCGACTTGGTTCGGACCGTCCCGCAGGTCACCGGACCATCGCACAGAACATGCCCAAGCTTCTTGCTGTGAAACGTCACCGTCATATCCGCAACAATCGCCTGACCAAGAATGCGACCACTGTCGGCGCACAAGCCGCTTGGCGCGTCAATTGAAACGACCTTTACGCCTCGATCTCGCAGCAGGTCTCTGACCGGCGCATTGGCCAACATGGAAAACGCCCCTGCAAATGGCCGGGTGAGACCCGTGCCAAAAACCCCGTCGACAACCAGATCAATGCTCTTTGGAAACCCAAGAAAATCATCCGCCAACGGGGCGGAGTCGACAGCGAAGACGCGAACCTCGTTCTTTGCCCCCCATCTCTCATAATTCACCCGCGCATCCGGAGGCAGCTTTTCCGGGTCTCCATAAAGGAACACCTCAACCGCCCACCCCTGCTTCTGCAAAAGCCGCGCCACGACAAACCCGTCACCCCCATTGTTGCCCGGTCCGCACAGCACCACTGCGCGCAGCGGATCCTCTTCATCTGGCCCTAAATATCCCGGGGAGCGCGAGGGGCTGGCCCCTCGCCTGTCCAACACGGGCCATTCTTCGAAAACCGCGTCAACAACACCCCGCCCGGCCCGCTCCATCAGCTCCAGACCGGTCACGTCACCAGACTTGATGGCGGCCTGCTCAATGGCCCGCATCTGTGCCGCCGTCAGCAATTCCATCCTTTCACCCCTTGCTCGATTCAATTTTGATTACTTTTTGTGCAAGTCGCTCAAAAAATAGCATACAGCCGTTTTTCAAAGCACCCCGACCCGCACGATATCGCAATCACATTGCCGCCCGATCTTAGACGTGATCACTGCCCCTGAGACAACCATTCAAGGTGAGCCGGGATGAAAAAGATCGAAGCGATCATCAAGCCGTTCAAACTGGACGAAGTGAAAGAGGCATTGCAGGATGTGGGCGTCCAGGGCCTCAGCGTCATCGAGGTCAAGGGTTTCGGTCGTCAGAAAGGCCATACCGAATTGTATCGCGGCGCGGAATATGTCGTCGATTTTCTACCCAAGGTAAAGGTCGAGGTCGTATTGGACGACGACCAGGTCGACGCCGCGATCGAAGCCATCGTATCGGCCGCCAAAACCGACAAGATCGGAGACGGCAAGATTTTCGTCTCGCCCGTCGACCAAGCCATTCGCATCCGGACCGGCGAGACCGGCTCGGAAGCACTCTAACTCACAACATTACTGACACATCTATCAGAAGGACCAAGGGAATGAGCGCAGACGCAGTTCTCAATACAATCCGCGAAGAAGACGTCGCATATGTCGACATCCGCTTCACCGACGTGCGCGGCAAACTACAGCACGTCACGGTGGACGTCGATCTGGTCGACGAAGACTTCCTGGAAGAAGGCTTCATGTTTGACGGCTCGTCCATTGCAGGCTGGAAATCGATCGAAAACTCGGACATGAAACTGATCGCCGACACGACTTCGGCTTACATCGACCCGTTCTATGCGGAGAAGACACTGTGTCTGCACTGCTCGATCGTTGAGCCCGACACCGGTGAAGCCTATGGTCGCGACCCGCGCGGAACCGCGCAGAAAGCCGAAGCCTACCTGAAGTCCAGCGGTATCGGTGACGTTGCCTATATGGGTCCCGAAGCTGAATTCTTCCTGTTCGATGACGTTCGTTTTTCCAACAGCATCAATAAAGTATCTTTCGAAGTTGATGCAACGGATGCGTCGTGGAACACCGACACCGAATACGAGATGGGCAACATGGGCCACCGTCCGGGCGTCAAGGGCGGCTACTTCCCTGTCAACCCCATCGACGAAGCGCAGGACCTGCGTTCGGAAATGCTGTCGACCATGAAACGTCTGGGCATGAAGGTCGACAAGCACCACCACGAAGTGGCCTCGTGCCAGCACGAGCTGGGTCTTGTCTTTGACAGCCTGACCAAGCAGGCCGATGAGCTGCAAAAATACAAGTACGTCATCCACAACGTAGCACACGCCTACGGCAAATCGGCCACTTTCATGCCCAAGCCGGTCGCAGGTGACAACGGCACCGGCATGCACGTGAACATGTCGATCTGGAAAGATGGCAAGCCGCTGTTCGCTGGCGACAAATATGCCGACCTTTCGGACGAGGCGCTGTACTTCATCGGCGGCATCCTGAAACACGCCAAGACCCTGAACGCCTTCACCAACCCGTCGACCAACAGCTACAAGCGCTTGATCCCCGGGTTTGAAGCCCCCGTTCTGCGAGCCTATTCGGCACGTAACCGTTCGGGTTGTGTGCGTATCCCATGGACTGAAAGCCCCAAAGCCAAACGTGTCGAGGCGCGGTTCCCCGATCCGTCATCCAACCCCTATCTGGCGTTTGCCGCCCTGCTTATGGCTGGCCTGGACGGTATCAAGAACAAGATCAACCCCGGCGAGGCGATGGACAAGAACCTGTACGACTTGCCCGCCGAGGAACTGGCCGACATCCCGACCGTCTGCGGCAGCCTGCGTGAGGCTCTGGAAGCTCTGGCATCCGATCACGACTTCCTACTTCAGGGCGATGTGTTCACCAAAGACCAGATCGACGGTTACATCGCACTTAAGATGGAAGAGGTGGAAACCTACGAGCACACGCCGCACCCGGTGGAGTACGGCATGTACTACAGCTGCTAAGCTGAGTACGGAAACGATTTGGCAGGGCGCCCCTTCGGGCGCCCTTGTCATTTCTGCCCACACGGTTTGACGCGCCGCCGTTGATCCAACAAACTGGTGAGAACACTCCCGACCGGAGACGACAGCATGCCTTGCGATACCTCACCTTTCTCGAAATTCACAAACCTTGTGGCATCCGAACAGGAGCTGAGGAGGATCTCTGGCCATCCGCTGCCACAGATCACTGCCAAGGAGGTGTCCTCCCTCGATCAGATGTGTCGCGATTTCATAGCGACCTCGCCCTTTTGCCTTATCGCTTCGGCCAACACGGATGGGCATCTTGATGTTTCACCCCGTGGTGACCCGCCCGGCTTTGTTCAGGTGCTGTCCGATACCCTGATCGCGATCCCGGATCGGCCGGGAAACAAACGCGTGGATACGTTTCACAATGTTCTCAAGGATCCGCGCGTCAGCGTCCTGTTCTTTGTTCCGGGTAAGATGGAAACGCTCCGCATTCGTGGCACGGCCCGCATCTGTGCTGACCCCCGTTTGCTTGAAACCATGGCCATTGACGGGCACCCACCCAAACTGGCGCTGCTCATCCATGTCGAGACAGCATTTGCACACTGTCCCAAATGTGTAATCCGCGCACATCTGTGGCAACCCGAAGACTGGCCGGATTCGACCCATCTGCCAAATATGAATGCGATGATGGTGAAACACGCCCGCATCAATGCCACGCCTGAGGAATGGTTCGAAACGCTCAGGAAAAAGGGCGAGTTGGACCTTTATTAACCGCTTTGCCCAAGACGCAGCCCACGCTAGGCTAACCGCAGATTTCAATTCCATCGGATTACGCCCATGTTTCGCCTTGCCACCATTCTTGCCCTTTCCCTGACGTCCCCGGTTCTGGCCGCACCCTGTGGCAACACCAGCGCTGGATTTGAGGCATGGAAGGCCGATTTTGCCAAACAGGCACGCAAGGCGGGAGTGAAAAAGAAAGGTCTGCAAGCGCTGTCCCAGACACAATATGCCACGCGCACCATCGCTGCGGACCGCAATCAAAAAAGCTTCAAATACTCGCTGGACAAATTCATGCGTGTCCGAGGGGCCGATACTATTGTCGCACAGGGGCGCAAACGCAAAGCCGCCAACCCGAACTATTATGCCGCCTTTGAGCGGCAATATGGTGTTCCTGCGGGCGTTCTGATCGCCATTCACGGCATGGAAACCGGCTTTGGCAATTTCATGGGCGACAGTCAGGTTGTTTCCGCAATCACAACACTGGCCTATGATTGTCGCCGGTCAGAGTTCTTTATTCCCCACGCAATTGGGGCACTGAAACTGGTCGACACGGGCAGTATCACAATGGCGACAAAAGGGGCAAAACATGGCGAACTGGGCCACACGCAATTCCTGCCCGGCAACGCCCTGACCTATGGTGTCGATGCTACGGGCGACCGGCGCGTGGACTTCTACAACATGACGGATGCACTGGCCTCAACCGCCAATTTTCTTCGCAAGAAGGGGTGGAAACCGGGGCGCGGTTATCAACCCGGAGAACCAAATTTTCGCGTCTTGCAGCAGTGGAATGCTGCCTCGGTCTATCAGCAATCCATCGCAATAATGGCTGCCCGAATCGACAATTAGCCCCGCCGCACCGGCACCACGCGCCGCACCTGATTTCGCCACATTTCCGCCACAGTGACAAACAAAAGCCTTTAGTTGCTTGGTTTCCAAAGCGTAACCAATCGCTAGGAAATTTCACTTTTTTGCATTTTTCGCCAAATTCTCTCCAAGATGGGGTGCTAGTCTTTGAATAACAGAACGCAGAAAAGGACGGGGCAGTGGCTCGGAAGCACAGCTACCATGGCGGCCTGCAATTTGATGGCGACGCAACCGGCGCAATAGAGCGCTTTGGATCCATCGTTGCCACGACGCTGGAAGACTACGGTCATCTGGTCGAGCGCAAGGCCCTGCTCAGCGCGACCGAGGCCAGCATCGTCTCGAGCCAGTATCTTGTGCGGATGACTCTGGATACAGGCGCCTCCGGGCAGCAGGACCGCTACGAGCGCATGGATCGCGCCGCAGGGTTGAAAACCATAACAAAGCCCCGCGTGTCGCATCCCCAAAACAGGTTGGTGCTGACAATTACGCCAGTCTCGCCACTTTTGGACGACGCCGAGATTTCGGAACTGATGCTGGTGGTCACTCTGTATCGCATGGTCGATATCTGTTCGACCCGACGGGTTGAATGGTTGTCGCCGCACACGGTTCTTACAGTCGAGCACTTCATGAGCGCCTTTGACACCCTGACACCAAGCCGAACAACGCGGGATCGAAAGCAGATCTTTCAATCACTGACCGGACAGTTCGCCGGGATGCAGCAGTCTGAACAGGATGACACGATCACTGCCCTACACTCTCCTGCCGCGCGTCCAATTCAACTGACCGACGAACAATTGCTCAGCATCGCGTTCCGAAGCGACGAGGCAGACCTGCCCACCCAGATGGACGCAGGTGCGGCCATCGCGGATGATGATGACAAGCCAAGCGACATCCTGCGCCTTAGTAGTTGGTGCATGACCGGAGTTTTGGCCAGCATTTCAGCGCCAATTGCCGTATCGATGGCCGCAGTCAACCTGATCCGGGGCGAGGATTTCCGCCTGAACACACAGGTGCTTGTGCTCACATTCGCCATTGTCGCGCTGAACGCCAGCAACGCGTTGGCTGATGTTGCGGGTGCCTTGGGCATGTAAAAGAATTATCGAAGACCCTCCTAGGAGGCCCCGCCATCAGGCGGGGTTTTCCGTTTTTGGGATCGCGTTTGCGGCCAGAACGTATGTGTGGATGGAAAACACGACCGCGTTGGTTTTCGGCAAACGCAACAACGTCTGCCGCTCGCTTCGCAGATAAGACGCCTGACGCCGGTCCCGTATTTCGCGCGGCTCACTGGCACTGCGAGGTTGGAACAACTCCGGGTCTTCGTACCACAGGGCGTTGAAGCGCCACAGCGGGCGACCGGGTTGAATACCGTCAAACAGCCTCTGTACCCGTTTCGCGACATTGGCGTCATAGCTTTCCACGGGCACGTGGATATCAATCAGCGGCCGCATGAATTTCTCGGACAAGCGCCAACTGGCAGGAAAACACAGAATGGCACCCGTCAGAACATGCTCATTTCCCCGTTTCTGAAGAATGCAGAAGTCCTCCTGCACCAGCCTGCACAGCGTATCAAGCGGTCGGTCGCGGTCGATCGCGACGGATATGCCATCCGGCCTTGCGGCCTCTGCCCCGGCCGTGGGATATGTCTGCATCAGCACCAGATCCAGCAACTCCACCGCGGCAGGTTTGGCCCCAGGATCAAGCGCAAGAACATCGTCGCGCCGCTCAGACAGAATTTCTTCGCGGCGCCGCATCTGGTCGGCAAAAGCCTCATCCTGATGCAGCCAGTTTTCCATGGTTGCCGGTTGAATACCCGGCAAAGCGCGTGGGTTTTCGACATCATACGGGATCTTGTTTTGCAGAATACGAGTCATGCCGGGGGCTTAGCATGCGCAGCTTTTCTTGTCGGTCGAAAACGACAACCTCGCCGTCGCATTTTTCTCAGACGATTGGTTGTGGCGGATGAATTGTAATTGGAACAAGCAACGAGGCCAGCCATGAACCAGCACTACCGAGACGCGCGCAAGATTGACCCCAGCCGTGGCACGACATTGGGCGATGGTACGCCAAACGAAAATGACCGGATCGAGATTGGTCCGACGCAGCTTGCGTTTGACGAGTGGGCCGCTGCGGGGCTGGAACTTCCCAATCTGGCACGGATGCGGGAACACCGCTGGAAGAGGCTGACACAGGCCATCGTGGACCGCGGCTATGGCGGCTTGCTGATTTTTGATCCGCTGAATATCCGCTATGCCACCGACAGCACGAATATGCAGCTGTGGAACACCCACAATCCGTTTCGGGCGGTTTTGCTGTGTGCAGATGGCTATATGGTGATCTGGGATTACAAGAACTCCCCCTTCCTCAGCACCTTCAACCCACTTGTGCGCGAGCAGCGCTCGGGCGCCGACCTGTTTTACTTCGACCGGGGCGACAAGGTTGACGTTGCCGCAGATGTGTTCTCGAACGAAGTACGCGTACTGATCGAAGAACACGGCGGCGGCAATATGCGCCTGGCGGTCGACAAGATCATGCTGCACGGATTGCGCGCGCTCGAGGCGCAGGGGTTCGACATCATGGAAGGCGAAGAACTGACCGAGAAGACCCGCGCCATCAAAGGGCCTGACGAAATCCTGGCCATGCGCTGCGCCAGCCATGCCTGCGAAACTGCGGTTGCCGAAATGGAACGGTTTGCCCGTGCCAATGTCGGCGACGGCAAGACCTCGGAAGATGATATCTGGGCTGTTCTTCACGCCGAAAACATCAGGCGTGGCGGTGAGTGGATCGAAACCCGTCTGCTGGCTTCGGGCCAGCGGACCAACCCGTGGTTTCAGGAATGCGGCCCGCGGATCACCCAGCAGAACGAGATCATCTCGTTCGACACCGACCTGATTGGATCTTACGGGATTTGCATCGATATTTCCCGCAGTTGGTGGATCGGCGATCAGAAGCCACGCGAGGACATGATCTATGCCATGCAGCACGCCCATGAACACATCATGACCAATATGGAGATGCTCAAGCCCGGCGTTATGATCCCGGAACTGACCGCAAATTCCCACAGGCTGGACGAGAAGTTCCAGGCGCAGAAATATGGCTGTCTGATGCACGGCGTCGGGCTTTGCGATGAATGGCCGCTGGTTGCTTATCCGGACAAGGCGGTTGAAGGGGCCTACGATTATCCGCTGGAACCCGGAATGGTCTTGTGTGTCGAAGCCTGCGTGGGCGAAGTGGGTGGCGATTTCAGCATCAAGCTGGAGGATCAGGTTCTCATAACCGAAGACGGATATGAGAACCTGACGAAATACCCCTTCGATGCCCGGTTGATGGGGCTCGAGTGAGGCCGGCGCCTCATTCTGACCAATGTGACCGGCGCACGTTGCCGTGCCAGTCTTCGACAGTTGGACTTACCTGAGCGTGCGGCCCGCTGAAAACTGCGGGCCGGGATTGCCCGACGGCAAAACCCACGAGGCCAGCCAGAACAATCGCCATGACTGTACTGGGAAGTATCTTTGGAAGGTGTGCGGCAGCGTCTGCATGTGCCATCTGCGTCTCCTTTATCAATTGCTGTAGGCCGTAGATGGGCCTGATTGCGACATAAGTGAAACGAATGTTTGTTCGGTTTTGCATCACACACATTGATGGAGCGCCAAACACCTCCAATTAGCGGCCACGCCTGTCACCGCCCGTGGCATCTTTCGGATTGCAAGACGCTCGCTTGGTTCTCACCTTCCCGTGACGCGTTTGACATAAGGGTTGTGACCCGGCGGGCTTGACCACAGTATTGGGGATGTTTCCCCGAACCGTTCAAGGAGCCGACATGCCCACGGAACGCATCACTTTTGCCGGACATGACGGCAGCCAATTGGCCGCGCGGCTGGATTTGCCGGATGGTCCGGTCCTTGCGACGGCCCTGTTTGCCCATTGCTTCACCTGTTCCAAGGACATACCTGCGGCCCGGCGCATTTCGGCCCGCCTGGCGGCCATGGGAATTGCAGTGCTTCGGTTCGACTTTACCGGCCTGGGTCATTCCGAAGGAGAATTCGCCAACACGACTTTCACGTCGAATGTCGAGGACCTGATCTCGGCCGCGCAATATCTGGCCGGACGAAACATGGCCCCTGCGCTTCTGATCGGTCACTCGCTTGGCGGCGCAGCGGTTTTGCGGGCGCGTGCCGGAATTCCGACGGTCAAGGCCGTGGTCACCTTGGGCGCACCGGCGGATCCCGGCCACGTGTCCCATCATTTCGAGGAAGCCCTGCCCCAGATCGAACAGGAGGGCAGCGCCGAGGTCACCTTGGGCGGGCGCCCGTTTCGAATTGGCAAAGCGTTTGTGGATGACATTGCGGGATCGGCCCTGTCTGCCTCGATCGCTGATCTCAAGGCCGCTTTGCTGATCCTGCACGCCCCTCGGGACGAAACGGTCAGTATCGACAACGCAAGCACCATCTTTCTGGCTGCAAAGCATCCAAAAAGCTTCGTCACCCTCGACGATGCCGATCACTTGATCACACGGACGTCTGATGCTGAATATGCCGCGGATGTCATCTCGGCTTGGGTCTCGCGCTATCTGAAACTTTGCCCCCCCGCGCCACCCCCGGGTGCGCCGGAAGGTGTCGTTCGCGTGACAGAGGCGGATCCGAATGGCTTCATGCAGGATATTCAGGCCGGCCCGCACCATCATGCGGTTGCGGATGAGCCTGCCTCTTATGGCGGCACGGATAAGGGCATGTCGCCTTATGGCTTTGTCTCATCCGGCCTCGGCGCCTGCACGTCCATGACGATAAGGATGTATGCGCGCCGCAAAAAATGGCCGCTGACCAGTGTTAACGTCGATGTCTGCCATGACAAAGTTCATGCTCAAGATGCCGGTTTGGCAAATGAGGGTAAAGTGGATCAGTTCCGCCGCAAAATCCGCCTGAACGGCCCGCTTGATCAGGAACAAAAACAGCGCCTGCTGGAAATCGCAGACAAATGCCCGGTTCACCGGACACTTGAAGGCTCGGCGCATATCACGACCGAACTTCTTACCTGAGAAAAGGCCGCCGGACAGGCGGCCTTTTGATTATCTGCGGCGTGGTGCCGGGCGATGGATCGGTGGCCGCGCGGCAGGTGGCCGGGCCACCGGGGGCTGCGGCCGCGCAGGCGGTTTGGCAACCGGTGGATTCGGACGCTCGGGACGCACGGGCCGATCAGGTCGATCTGGGCGGTCCGGGCGGTCGATATCAACATTCACATCGACATCGCGATAGTAGTCGTTCCACAGCATCGAGTCATAGAACGGGTCATACCCGTATCCGACGCCGACCGTTACGCCGTCACAGGCCGACAACGTCAAAGTCGCGGCCCCCAGCCCCAATGCGAGGGAAATCCGTTTGATCAGTCCAATGCGCATCTTGCCCCCCTCACAGAAGCGACCGGAACGACGCGAAAACGGCGTTCAAATCTTCGGCGAAATCCGGGTCTGCCCCGTCCCGCAGGATGGCAACAGCTATGGCGACACGGTTGCGCGGCAAATCAATGACAGTGGCCGTGAAGTTCACCCCCTTGCCATCGCGGCGCCCCGTCCCCCGAAAGACACGGGCGGGCAACCCGCCGATACGGGTGTCGCTGGTGCTGGTAAGGGTCGGGTCTTTGACCAGAAACTTGTCGATGTCCTGCAAGTAGCGGACCCCATCCTGAATGGTTGCAACCCCTGAAGGTGAAACAAACCCCATCCAGACGTTGTCGTCCGTTACGGGGCGCAGCCCCATGACCCGAGCCACCGCACGCGGATCATCCAACCCGGTGTCTTCGATCTCACGCGGGCCGCCAGTGCGCAACACCCAGAAATCTGGCACGTCGAACCGAAACAGGGCGCGACCATCCTCGATATATGTCACCGGAGTGTCGGCCAGTGCTGATCCTGCCCCACCCAGCCAGACAGCGGCGCAAGCGGCAAGAATTGGAGATGATAATAAACGCATATCTCAATAACCTGATGATTTCTTCGCCCTCAGCTTGACCGCTCAAGGCGCGACTTGTCCAGCACTGCGCTGCGAAGACCCAGGAAAACCGCGTTCAGGTATTTCCTTTCCCCACACATGTTGCCAGACTCTTTCAAGCATCACGCCCCAATTTTTCAGACAAAGACATGAGTTCTATTTCGCATAGACCCCGACGGTCTGGCCGCCCGCATCATCAACGAAACGGATCGCGTCCCTGTTTTGCCAGACGTCATAGCAGGCCCACAAATCGGCAGGTGGCCAAGTCGAGCAGTATTGATCCCCTCTCACCGCCCAGCGCCCGACACTGGGCCCGCCCGAGAAATACTGCGTGGTCATGCTGGCTTCGAAAACCTGCCAAACACCCGCGCCGTATTCCAGCTTCTTGCCCGCCAAGGTTGACAGGATTTCCTCTCCGGACAGTTTCTGGAAGTCTCCGGCCACTAAAACACCCGGCCAAAGGGCGAAAATCAGGGCAAACCGTCTCATACCTGTTCTCACATCTTGTTCCCTTGCGCACAGGCGGCTAAACCCCGCGCCAACGCCTCATCCAATCACATAAAGGTGCTGCCGCCAATGATTCCCCGTTATTCCCGCCCTGACATGGTTGCCATCTGGTCGCCCGAAACGAAGTTTCGCATCTGGTACGAAATCGAGGCGCATGCCTGCGATGCCATGGCCGATCTGGGCGTGATCCCGCGCGAGAATGCAGAAGCCGTCTGGAAAGCCAAGGACGTGGAATTCGACGTCGCCCGCATCGACGAGATCGAAGCCGTCACCAAGCATGACGTCATCGCATTCCTGACCCATCTCGCCGAACATGTCGGTAGTGAAGAGGCCCGGTTCGTGCACCAGGGCATGACCAGTTCGGACGTGTTGGACACCTGCTTCAACGTCCAGCTGACGCGCGCGGCGGACCTTTTGATCGCCGATCTCGAAGGGCTTTTGGCAGCGCTCAAGCGCCGTGCGTTTGAACACAAGGACACGGTTCGCATCGGCCGCAGCCACGGCATCCACGCAGAGCCCACGACAATGGGCCTGACCTTTGCCCGGTTCTATGCCGAGATGGACCGCAACCTGTCCCGTATGCGCGACGCCCGTGCGGAAATCGCAACCGGGGCCATCAGCGGCGCCGTCGGCACATTCGCCAATATCGATCCCGCCGTCGAGGAACATGTCTGTGACAAACTGGGCCTTGTGCCCGAACCGATCAGCACCCAAGTGATCCCGCGTGATCGCCATGCGGCCTTCTTTGCGACGCTTGGCGTCATCGCCAGCAGCATCGAAAACATCGCCATCGAAATCCGCCACATGCAGCGGACCGAGGTTTTGGAGGGCGCAGAATTCTTCTCGATGGGCCAGAAAGGCTCGTCTGCCATGCCGCACAAGAAAAACCCGGTACTGACCGAGAACCTGACCGGGCTGGCCCGCATGGTACGCGCGGCAGTGATCCCGGCAATGGAGAATGTCGCGCTCTGGCATGAACGCGACATCTCGCATTCCTCGGTCGAGCGCATGATCGGTCCGGATGCCACGATTACACTGGATTTTGCGCTGGCCCGTCTGACCGGCGTGATCGACAAGATGCTGATCTTCCCCGAAAACATGCTGGAAAACATGAACAAATTCCCCGGTCTTGTCATGAGCCAGCGTGTTCTGCTGGCCCTGACCCAGGCAGGGGTCAGCCGTGAGGACGCCTATGCCATGGTCCAGCGCAACGCGTTGAAGGTTTGGGAACACCGCACCGATTTCAAACAGGAACTGCTGGCGGACGCCGATGTAACTGCCGCGCTCAGCCCCGGAGAAATCGAAGAGAAATTCGACCTCGGCTATCACACCAAACACGTTGATACGATCTTCGCCCGGGTATTCGGCGAATAACGTAGGTCTCGACGCCGCCTTCCCACGGCCCGGTCTGCATTTCACAGGCCGGGCCTTGTTTTTTGCCAGACCGCCCGAAATCGGTTATTCTGTGGATGATTTTTTGGGGAGAGGCACCATGATCCGTACCGTTCTTTGCTCACTTGCACTTGTTTGTGTGGCATCTGCCAGCTTTGCGTGCAGCGGGCATTCCAAACAGACGCAATCCTGCGCGCCCGGCACAACCTGGGACACTGAAACGCAAAGCTGCGCGAAATCCGTCAACAGCTGACGAATTTCTGTCCGACTTGTGAATAAAAGCAACCGTTCCACTGTTAGCTTTTTTGTAGATCGCACTATGATTTTGTGAGCAGCCCCGAGAACGGAGTAAGAATATGCGCCTTTTGTTAGCTTCAGCCCTCGCTTTGCAGGCCTTCGCCTTTGCCCCGGTGGTCCACGCCGCAGGCGGCGACAGCAGCAGCCCGCCGAAACCGACGAATACGACCAAGAAATGTTTGTTCGGTCGGGTCTATGACGAAGCCAGAGGCCGGTGCGTCAAACCCAACAAAACCAACCTGTCGGAAGATCAGCTTTACGACGCCGTCCGCGAACTGGCCTATGACGGGCAATACGGGCACGCGCAGGATATCCTGCGGATCATGGATCAGGACGACGACCGTGTGCAGACCTATTGGGGCTTTACCTACCGCAAGATGGGCGAGCTGGAGCTGGCGAACGTCTTTTACCAGAATGCCATCAATGCCAATCCCGACAATCTTCTGGCGCGCAGCTACATGGCGCAAGGCTTTGTAACCGAAGGCAAAACCGATCTGGCAATCGAGCAATGGCGCGAGATCAAGGCCCGCGGCGGCGAAGGGACCTGGGCCGAGACATCTCTGCGCGAGGCCATCCGGACAGGGTTGACCTACAGCTACTGAGCTTCAGGGTTATTTAACCCAACTCCCGTTAATCTGCCCGTGGTTCGGGAAATTTGGCACTACGGGCAGATGCAGGACACAAACGCTTTGATACAAATGGCAAATGGGGGATCTGCCCCACTTGCCGCAGGGGATGAACACGCGCCGCAAGTTGTTCCGCGCACATTGACCGGTCGGCAAAAAGCGGCCGTTGTCGTGCGCCTTCTGTTGAACGAAGGCGCCGATGTTCCACTTGAGGAATTGCCAGACGACCTGCAAGAGACATTGACCCATCAACTTGGTCAAATGGGCCTTGTCGATCGCGTCACTCTAGGCGTGGTGGCCCAGGAATTCAGCGACGCTCTGGACAATGTCGGGCTTGCTTTTCCACATGGGCTTGCAGGTGCACTGGATGCGATGAACGGAAAGATCGCACCATCGACGGCCGCGCGCCTGCGCAAGCTTGCCGGGGTGCGCCAAATCGGCGACCCTTGGCAACGCCTGCGTGACGTACCCGTTGAGGATCTTGCCAAAATGGCTCAGTCGGAAAGCATCGAGGTGGCGGCCGTCATGCTTTCAAAGATGGATACCGCACAGGCGGCGCAGATGCTGGCCCATATGCCGGGCCCGGTTGCGCGGCGCATTACCTATGCCATCTCGAAAACAACAAATGTCACCCCCGAAGCGGTTGAACGTATTGGCTGGTCGCTGGCCGCGCAACTGGATCAGCGGCCTGCTCAGGCTTTCGACAATGGTCCCGACGCACGCGTGGGCGCGATCCTGAACCAGTCGGCGGCCGCAACACGCGACGACTTGTTGAACGCATTGGACGAGGACGATGCCGAATTTGCGGATCTGGTACGCCAATCGATCTTCACTTTTGCCCATATCCCAAGCCGTATCGCGGCCCGCGACGTTCCCGCCATCCTGCGTGAAGTGGAACAGCCGGTTCTTGTCACCGCATTGGCAGGTGCCGCCGCAGATGATGACAAGGCATCCGTTGAATTCATTCTGTCAAACATTTCGTCCCGCATGGCCGATAATCTGCGCGAGGAAATGGCCGAACGTGGGCGCGTCAAACAATCGGAAGCCGAAGATGCCATGACACAGGTCGTGGCCGCCGTTCGCGTTCTGGTCGATGCCGGGTCCATTGTTCTGATCGAAAACGATGACGAGGAAGATGCAGCCTGACCCCGCGAACCCACGGGTATTGCGCGATCCGGCCACCTGCTGCGGGTTCAGGTTTTCCGCCCGTCTGGGCGCTTGAGCTTGCAGGCATCGGGCTGTATGTCTTTCTCAGCAATTCGCAACACGCGGTGAGACACCTCCATGCCCGTTGAAAAGTCGGAGCTCAGCCGGTTTGAGCTTGGGAAATACTATGTCGCCAACCTGTTTCTGCAGGGGGTCATCCGCGTTATGCGCATGCTTCCGTATGAGCGGCGTATTGCAACGATGGGGGCCATCGTGCGGTTTCTGGCACCTGTTGTCGGGTTTCGCAAACGTGTTCGTCGGAATCTGAAGCTTACTTGCCCGGACTTGCCTGAAGCCGAAGTCAGGCAGATCTGCCGCGATGTGCCGGACAATGCCGGTCGTGCGATCATGGAACATTTTTCTCCGGAAGACTTTATCGAACGGCAGAGCAAGGCCAAGATTTCTGGGCCAGGTATCACTGCATTAGACGCGGCTGTTGCCGAGGGGCGTCCGGTCATGATGATTACGGCGCATTTCGGTCACTACCTGGCAGCGCGCATCGCCTTGCAGACATACAGCGGTCAGCCCATCGGCTGCCTGTATCGGCGGATGGCCAACCCGTATTTCAACGACGCTTATGTCGAAGCCTTCTACAAGACAGGCGCCCCGATGTTCGAACAGGGGCGGCGCGGAATGGTCGAGATGGTACGCTCGTTGAAAAAGGGCGGGATCATTGCCATCGTTTCCGATCTTCATGCAATGGGCGGTGAGGAACTGATGTTCTTCGGCAAACCCGCCGTGACATCCGTGCTGAACGCCGAGTTGGCCATCAAATACAATGCCGAGCTGATTCCGTGTTACGCGGTGCGTCAGCCCAACGGTATCGATTTTGAGATCGTTCTGCACGAACCGGTTCCGCACACGGACCCTAAAACCATGACCCAGTTCACCAATGACGATCTGGAAAAGATGGTGCGGCAGCATATGGGGCAATGGTTCTGGATTCACCGTCGCTGGAAACATTGGAACGGGTTGGGCATCAAACCGGAAGAAATGCCCTGATCACTTGACCCGGGTGGCGGCAACAATCGGCCCTTCCCCGGCCCTTTGAACCAGAACGACTGCCGGCAGGTCCAAACCAAGCTGAACCGTGAATGATTGCGGTGCAGTTCCATCCCATTGCCCCGCAATCTGCCAGGCCTCAACGACATTGGCATAGTCCAGCTCGTGCCCGGCCAGCTCTCCACGACGGATCGAAGCGTGACGCATGGGAGAATACTGAACCACATGCACGTCATAGGTATCGCCTTTCGGCAACTCGACGGGCGTCACATCCACTGTCACTTCATCGGCTGAGCGCACGGCCGTCACAAGCGCTTCGGGCGCTGCTTTCAGATGCGCTTCGATCAATCGATCAAGTTCACGGGATTGCGCCCCGACGATGTCGTGCTGCCCGTTGATCACCATCTGCGGGGTATAGATCATGGAACGCCCCCCCTCGCGGGCATAAGCCCGCTGCCGAAGCGTATGATCGGGGTTCGCATATTCGTCCTTCCACCCGATATAGTCCCAGTAGTCGACATGCAAAGCCAGCCCTATGACGTCGTCGCGCTTGGCCAAATCATGCATGATCCGATCCGCCGGCGGGCAGGATGAACACCCCTGAGACGTGAACAGCTCGACCACAACCGGGTCTTCCTCGGCCGCGACCTGTACCGCCACAAGGCAGGAAAACACGGTGGTCAAGGCAATGGATCTGAACATGTGAACTCTCGGGTTGAGCGGTTGGATCTCAGGGATAGCTGCTTTGACACTCAACAGCCAATCAAGGTTTCTTGAGGCTTTGATACATTCCCTCCGCGAAAAAGTGTACAATAGTATACAAAATTGCCTCTCATTGCGTGTTCAGCCTTGAACACGGGGGCTTGGTGATGCAGATAACACTCAGCAAATCCTAATATCCAAGTCATTTGAGAGGGAGGCCACAGATGCCCATCAAAGTCGGACAGGATACCGCCAAAACGCGCCACAGTCTGAGCGTGAATGGTAAATCCATTTCCTATTATTCGATCCCCGCCGCGCAAGAGGCCGGTCTGGGCGATTTCTCGAAACTGCCTGCCGCACTCAAGGTGGTGCTGGAAAACATGTTGCGGTTCGAGGATGACGGGTTCTCGGTCTCGGTCGATGACATCAAAGCTTTTGCCGAATGGGGGGCCAACGGTGGCAAAAACCCTCGTGAAATCGCCTATCGCCCTGCCCGCGTACTGATGCAGGATTTCACCGGCGTTCCGGCCGTGGTGGATCTGGCCGCGATGCGTGATGGCATCAAGGCGCTGGGCGGCGACGCGCAAAAGATCAACCCGCTGAACCCGGTCGATCTGGTCATCGACCATTCCGTCATGATCGACGAATTCGGCAACCCGCGTGCGTTCCAGATGAATGTGGACCGTGAATATGAACGCAATATGGAACGGTATCAGTTCCTGAAATGGGGTCAGGGTGCATTCAACAACTTCCGCGTTGTTCCCCCCGGCACAGGTATCTGCCACCAGGTGAACCTTGAATATCTGGCCCAGACCGTCTGGACGGACACCGACCAGAACGGTGAAGAAGTCGCCTATCCCGACACGCTGGTCGGCACCGACAGCCACACCACCATGGTCAACGGCATGGCCGTGCTGGGCTGGGGTGTCGGCGGGATCGAGGCCGAGGCCGCGATGCTGGGTCAACCGATCTCGATGCTGATCCCCGAGGTCGTGGGCTTTGAGCTGACCGGTGATCTGGTCGAAGGCACAACCGGCACCGACCTGGTTCTGAAGGTCGTGGAGATGCTGCGCGAAAAAGGCGTGGTGGGCAAGTTCGTCGAATTTTACGGCGAAGGCCTGGATCGTCTGCCGCTGGCCGACCGTGCGACCATCGCCAACATGGCCCCTGAATACGGCGCGACATGCGGCTTTTTCCCGATTGACGGCGAAACGCTGCGCTACATGCGCAACACCGGCCGCGACGAGGATCGCATCGCGCTGGTTGAAGCCTACGCCAAGGAAAACGGTTTCTGGCGCGATGAAAACTATGCGCCGATCTACACCGATACCCTGTCGCTGGATATGGGCACGATTGTTCCGGCAATCTCGGGGCCCAAACGCCCGCAAGATTATGTTGCGCTGACTGACGCCAAAGCCGCTTTCGCCAAGGAAATGGCCGAGACCTTCAAGCGCCCGATGGGCAAACAGGTCGAGGTCAAAGGCGAAAACTATGGCATGGAATCGGGTAAGGTCGTGATCGCCTCGATCACGTCCTGCACCAACACGTCGAACCCTTACGTGATGATCGGAGCGGGCCTCGTGGCGCGTAAGGCAGCCGCGCTGGGGCTGGATCGCAAGCCTTGGGTCAAAACCTCACTGGCACCGGGGTCGCAGGTTGTGTCCGCTTACCTCGAGGCCGCAGGCCTTCAAGAGGATCTGGACAAGATCGGCTTCAACCTTGTCGGATACGGCTGCACCACATGTATCGGCAACTCGGGGCCGATCCAGAAAGAAATCTCGGAGGCCATTGCGGAAGGCGATCTGGTCGCCACTTCGGTCTTGTCCGGCAACCGCAACTTCGAAGGCCGCATCTCGCCTGACGTGCGCGCAAACTATCTGGCTTCGCCGCCTCTGGTCGTCGTGTACGCCCTGGCAGGCACCATGGACATCGACCTGACATCCGAACCGATCGGTCAGGACAAGGACGGCAACGACGTCTATATGAAAGACCTCTGGCCGACGCAGCAGGAGGTTGCGGAACTGGTCGAACAGACCGTCACGCGCGAAGCGTTCCAATCGAAATACGCCGACGTCTTCAAAGGGGACGAGAAATGGCAGTCGGTCGAAACCACCGATGCGGAAACCTATGACTGGCCGCCGACATCGACCTATATCCAGAACCCGCCCTATTTCCAAGGCATGGGCCCCGAACCGGGCACGATTTCCAACATCGAAGGCGCCAAGGTTCTGGCCATTCTGGGTGACATGGTCACGACCGACCACATCTCGCCCGCGGGGTCATTCGCGACGACCTCGCCCGCAGGCCAGTACCTGATCGAACGTCAGGTTCAGCCGCGTGAATTCAATTCATATGGTTCACGTCGCGGCAACCACGAGGTGATGATGCGCGGCACTTTCGCCAACATCCGCATCAAGAACGAAATGCTGGACGGCGTCGAAGGCGGTTACACCAAAGGCCCGGACGGTGAACAGACGTCAATTTATGACGCCTCGATGGCCTATCAGGCGAACGGCACCCCGCTTGTGGTATTCGGTGGCGAGCAATATGGCGCGGGCTCAAGCCGCGACTGGGCGGCCAAGGGCACGGCGCTGCTGGGCGTCAAGGCCGTAATCGCCGAGAGCTTTGAGCGAATCCACCGTTCAAACCTTGTTGGCATGGGGGTCATTCCGTTCGAGTTTACAGGTGGCGACACCCGCAAAACCCTGGGGCTGAAAGGGGATGAAACCGTTTCGATTCACGGGCTGGATACGATCGAGCCGCTACAGGAAGTCCCCTGCACGATCGTTTATGGCGATGGAACCGAAAAGACCATCACCCTGAAATGCCGCATCGATACCGCGCCCGAGATTGAATACATCGAAAACGGAGGCGTGTTGCATTACGTCCTGCGCAATCTTGCGAAGGCATCATAACCGATAGCAAAGCGTGCAATTCAAACCCCCGGCCACCCGCCGGGGGTTTTTTTGTATTCTGGTCATTTATTCGAAAACCTGAAACTGTTGGGCAAGGTCATCAACGGAAAACCAAACGCCATGAAGAAACCCAACGCCCTGCTGGTATGTTCGCTCAGCGTAATTGCCGTGGTCGGGATATGGGGTGTCGTGGACATTCAAAGCCTGGTGACCTGGGCAAGCGGCATCGTCCAGCAGACCTTCCACAGCCGCGGCTGGTTCGTGATGCTCGCCGCTTCGGGCATGTTGATCGGATGCCTGTTTCTGGCATTTTCACCCTATGGAAACATTCGCCTCGGCCGGGATGACGAGGAGCCAGAGTTTTCCACCGCCACATGGATTTCAATGTTGTTCTCCGCCGGTATGGGCGTCGGCCTGCTGTTTTGGGCGGTGGCGGAACCGCTGACCCATTTCAACTTCATCTCCGGCATGGCACCGGATTTCATCGCGGCGCAGCAGGCGATGCTGGCGACAAATTTCCATTGGGGGCTGCATGCCTGGGCGATTTATGGCTCCACCGCGCTGACAATTGCCTATTTCAGTTTTCGGCGTGGTACGGGGATGATGGTCAGTGCGCCGATCAAGAACCTGTTTCCCGGTGAACGCTGGGCGGAACGCGTCGGGTGGCTTTCGGACTTCATGGCGATCATCGCCATTGCCATTGGTGTCGGTGGCTCCATGGCCATGGGCGTGTTTCAGGTGGCAGACGGCATCGCAGTGCTGGGCGGTCGGGAAACGGTCGGCGCCCTTTTGATTGGTGTCGTGTTTCTGGCAATGGTTGCTGCGTATATCCCGGCACTCATGATCGATCTGGGCCAGGGCATGGCGCGCCTGTCCAATGCCGCCATGCTGATCGCAATCGGCCTTGTTGCCTACACGGTGGTCCTTGGCCCCACCGAATACCTTCTGAATACCATCGTTCAGGGGTTCGGCGACTATGTCACCGATGTCATTCCCAGGGGATTTCAGACCTTTACGTTCTTCAGCGATGACGTCACCAGATGGTTCAGCGACTGGACCCTGACCTACATGGTCTGGTGGATTGCCTGGGGCCCGTTCGTGGGCGTCTTTGTCGCCCGCATCTCTCGCGGTCGCACGATACGGGAATTCGTGATCGGCGTCCTGTTCGCCCCCACGCTGTTTTCAATCCTCTGGTTCGGTGCCTTTGGTGGCATTGGCCTGTTCGAGGCACTCAATGGTGCGGGCGAACTGCTGGCCTATACACAGACAAACATCGAACGCGTGACCTTCGCCCTGCTCGACCGACTTCCACTTTCCGTGATCACCACGCTTGCAACGGTACTGGCCGCCTTTCTATTCATCGTGACCAGCGTCGTAAGCGCGGCATTTGTTCTGGGCACCTTCTCGACGGGCGGGGACGAGAATCCCCCGCCGCGTGTGCGTCTGATCTGGGGGGGATTGCTGGGACTGCTGAGCGTTGCAATGATCCTTTCGGGATCCGTGGACTCGGTGAAGATCCTCATCTCGCTTGGCGCATTGCCCTTTGTCTTCATTTCGGTCCTGCTGATGGTTTGCTTGTTCCGCGGGCTCAGAGAGGAGGGCCAACGCAATGCTGATCGGTGATCTCACGGACACATTGATGAACCTTGTCACCTTCGCTTTCATCGCGGCAATGCTCTGGATATTGCTGCGCAAGTGACAGCAATCCGGCAGCGCAAAAAACAACGTTGAATCCTGGGCGCTTTGCCGGTCATCTGAGTTCATGGAAAAAGTTGCACTGATAACCGGTGGCGCACGTGGAATTGGGCGGGCAATAGTCGAAGACCTGCGCGGTGATCACCATGTCGCCTTCACCTGGTTGGCCAGCCACCCCGATTCAGAATTACTGAAAGGTGACGTTCTGGCGGTTCAGTCTGACCTTACAAAAGACAACCAACCCAACCGGGTGGTCGAAAAGGTCATTGATCACTTCGGGCGACTGGACGTGATCGTGAACAACGCTGGTCTTGTTCGCTCCACTCCGAAACAAGAGTTTCAGGCCGCGGACCATCGCGCCATTCTTGACCTCAACGTGCTGGCCCCCGCCGCGTTGCTTGCTGCGGCGTTGCCGCATCTGAAACGCGGCGCTTCGATCGTCAGCATCTCATCGATGAACGCAACATTGCCACCGCGCGACGCCGCGACCTATGGGGCAAGCAAGGCCGCGCTGAACCTCTGGACGCGCGCCATGGCGAAAGAGCTTGGCCCGGACGGAATCCGCGTCAACGCGGTTGCGCCGGGTGCCATCAACATCCCCGAAGACCCCCGTCCTGACGATCTGACATCGCTATTCGTCAAGGAAACGGCGCTGGGCCGGATCGGAACTCCGGAAGACATTGCCAGGGTCGTTCGGTTTCTGGCCTCGGACGCGGCGGGATTCGTAACCGGAGAGGTTCTGGGCGTGACCGGAGGCTATCGCTTGTAAGATAGCTTAAACCTCGTTTTTCAAATTGCTCAACCGCCCGCAGCCTTTTCCAACGCCGGACGCAGAGTGTTTTCAATGACACGCTGCGTAATCGGGCCGGCAAAGCGCAGAATGATCGTGCCGTCGCCATCAACCACATAGGTTTCGGGAACGCCGTAAAGGCCCCAATCCAATGCCATGCGACCCTTCTCATCACGTCCAATCGCGGCGTAGGGATCGCCAAGCTCGGTCAAAAAGGCTTGGGCGTTGTCCAGCTGGTCTTTGTAGTTGATGCCATAGACCGGGATGCCTTCGGCGGCCAGGGCCTCCAGATTGGGATGCTCGGCGCGGCATGGTGCGCACCAGCTGGCCCAGTAGTTGACCAGCTTGACCTCTCCATCCCGCAGCGAGGCGTCATCAAACAGCTTCTTTTCCGGGAACTCGCTCAGAACCACGGGCGGAGCCGGTTGGCCTTCGCGGGCAGAGGGCAACGCGTTGGGGTCTTCCCGGAACATACCGATCCCGGCCAATACGGCGAACGCGCCAAAAATCAAAGGCGGCGCGATCATCAGGGGCGATATCTTAGCCATTTCGCGAAATCCTTTGTTCGATCTTTTCCATTTCAGTGCGTACCTTGCGCCCTCGCATCACGCTGAACACAATCAATGCCACCAGCAGCACGATGGACACGGCATAAGACGACAAAACCGCGTCAGCATATTTTCCAAGATCGGGGATCATCCGCCTACCCTTTCCCGCGCCTGCAACGCCTTGATGCGCCGCGCGCGGATTTCAGTTCCGGTGCGGTACAGCACCAAAGCGATGAACAGCAGCACAAATCCGATAATGCACAGCAACAGCGGATAGAAGTAGATATTGCTGACTTTTTCTTCCGTATCGGCCCCGGTCACGGCTGCCGCGCGCATGACTGATGCGCCCTGATGCAGGCCCTGGTTCCAGAAGTTGACCGCATATCGGCTGAGCAGCGCGAACACGGATCCGACCAGACACAGAACCGAAGTCAGGTCCGCCGCAGTGTCCGGATCCTCGATGGCTTCCCACAACGCGACATAGCCAAGATAGAACAGGAACAGGATCAGAAACGACGTCAGGCGCGGATCCCACGCCCACCAGGTGCCCCACATGGGCTGTGCCCAGATCGCCCCGGTCAGCAACGCAATCAGGGTCATCACGATCCCGATCGGCGCAGCCGCCCGTGCCGCCAGCGCGCTGACATGATGACGCCGCACCAGCCAGACCAGAGAAGTTGCCAACATCATCAGCCAGCAATTGATCGCCATCAGTGCCGCCGGGACGTGCAGATAGATGATCTTGACCGTCGACCCTTGTTTGTAGTCGTCCGGCGTGAAGAAGAACCCCCAGACCAGCCCGACGACGATGCAGAAGATCGAGACGATCCAGAAAAACGGCAGGACACGTTCACTGGTCGCAAGAAACTTGCGCGGGTTGGCGTATTCCCAGAGGGCATTGGCTTTGGCTGCTATCGACATGGGCCCTATCTAGTCCGAGTTGGGGGTTTTCTCAATTGACATCAGTCAAAGTTGGGACGGTTCACCGCAGATTGATGCGTAACACAGCCGCGCTGGCAAAGGGCAACAACGCGATGGTGGCCGCCGTGATCCCCGCCAGCATCAACAACGGCGTCTGCACGTCCATCCCCGTTGCCCCACGCCGGGCGACCTCGGCCCCGAAAATCAGGGTGGGGACGTAAAGCGGCAACACCAGAAGCGACAACAGCAACCCGCCGCGCTTGAGACCGACGGTCAAGGCAGCGCCGAATGTTCCGATCACGCTCATGGCCGGGGTGCCGATCAGCAGCGAGATGACAAGCCAGAAGAACCCTTGCGCAGGCAGGTTCAGCAAGACCCCCAGAAAAGGTGCGGCCAGAACCAAAGGCAGGCCTGTGGTCAGCCAGTGGGCCATCGCCTTGATGGTCACGACTGATTCCAGTGGCAGCGGCGCCGTGGCCAGCAGGTCCAGTGACCCGTCCTCCCAGTCCAGCGCCAGAAGACGGTCAAGAGACAGCAGGCAAGCCAGCAACGCCCCCAGCCAGAGCACACCGGGGGCAATGGTGGACAGCAGTGACGATTGTGGCCCCACTGCAAACGGCACCATCACGGTCACGATCAGGAAAAAGGCCAATCCCAAACCAAACCCGCCGCCCGCACGGAAGGCCAGTTTCAGGTCGCGCAGCAGAAGGGCGATCACAGGAAGCCTCCGTCGAAATCGTCAATGGGTTTGGGTTTGGCCTTGTTCGGGCCGACGTCCAGAACCTCACCATCGAGGCCAAGGTCGATATGGGTCGCGATCAGGGCTGACCCACCCTGCCCCAGATGCGCGCGGACTGCATCGGCGAACATCTGCACCGCATTTCTGTCCAGAGAAACGGTCGGCTCGTCCAGCATCCAGATCGGCCGCCCGGTGACCAGCATGCGTGCCAGCCCCAGCCGCCGTTTCTGACCTGCCGACAGGTTCCCTGCATGGCGATCCGCCAGCTCGTTCAACTGGAACGCGTCCAACGCCGTCTGGATGCCGTTGGTTCCAAAAACAGAAGCCCAGAACGTCAGGTTCTCGGATACAGTCAGCGTCGGTTTCAGCCCGTCCGAATGGGACGCATATGCAATCTGATCTTCCGCGCCCTGAATCTGACCCTTCAGCGGCGGCTGCAACCCGGCCAATGTGCGCAGAAGGGTCGTTTTGCCGATCCCGTTCGGCCCACGCAGAATCAGCGCTTTGCCAGGAGGCAGCTGAAAGCTGAGATGCTCCAGGACGGGAATGCCACCACGGGTGATCGACAGGTCGGTTACAATCAGAGTCATGAGACCCGCTTATCGGAATGTCATCAGAGGCAAAAGGTGGGATTTGCCGCAGTTCGGTTGTGGGAGCTCTGAGCAGAGAGGTCCGAGTGAGGGGCCAGCCCCTCACAAACCCCGGGATATTTTCAGCCAGATGAAGTGATCCCGTCAGACCGGGATCAGAGCAAGCGCTATTCGGCGACCTTCAGAGAGCAAGACATTGTAGGTGCGGCACGCAGCCGGAGAATTCATGATTTCGACGCCGACACCGGCACTCTCCAGCTGGGTGCGCAAAGACTGGGGAATGTGGGCCATGTCTTTGCCCGTACCGACAAGCAGAACGTCAATTCCATCGGCCAGCTCCAGAAGTGGCTGCGCATCTTCATAACCGCCCCAGGTGGCAGGTCCTGCGGGGCCCGTCAGAACGGCGCCTTCGAACACATCACCGCCAATGCGAAAAAAACCGGGGCCATAGCCATCAACCGGTTTGGCATCTGAAAACGTAACTTGGTTCAGGCGCATTTCTTCCCTCCTTCAATCCAGGATCGGCAAGCCGGACACGACTGCTATCAGAATGACCGAATAAGCCGCAGCGCGATAGATCCGTTCGAGCTTTGGATCGAACAGAGCCTTGCCGATCAGTGTCGTGGTCAGATAGGGCAAGCCCAGCAGCAGGACAATCCAAAGGATCGACAGATCCGCAGCGCCTCCGATCAGGATGCTGAAGACGATGGCCACGTCCAGCAAAGCCAGAAAGATGATCGTGTTGGCACGAATCTTGCGTACGTCTGAAGAGCTGGCCAGATAGAATACGATAACGACCGGGCCGGTCAGTCCGGTCATGCCGCCGATCACGCCTGCGCTGCCTCCGATGGCCAGCCGTCCGGGTACACCCAGTCGCCCCTGCCAGCGCCAGCCAGTGACGATCGCCAACAGGGTCACGCCGGTGATACCGCAGGCGATCCAGCGCAGAACGACCGTGTCGGCCTGTGCCATGACCCAAAGGCCAAGCGGCACGGTTAATGCCGCTGCAACGCCCAAAGTGCTGATTTCGGTCTTGTCGCATTCACGCCATGCCTGCGGCGCCAGCGCAAAGGTCGATACGATCCCGGTGGCTGCCATCAGAAAGACGACATCGGCAATCGGCAGAAATTGAGTGGCCACCGGAACAAAGATCATCGCGGTGCCAAAACCAGTGAAGCCGCGGACAAGTCCCGCGGCTCCGATGGTAAGAACCAACCAACCCAGCCCCGGCAGGGACAAGGCCTGTTGCAACGCCTCAGGCATCAATATTGGCAAACTGGTTGCCCGCCGTGTTCGACGGCTTGGACCAGTCGCGCTTGACCCCCAGCCACAACAGGATGGTCGAGGCGACGAAGACCGATGAATAGGTGCCCACGATCACGCCCCAGATCATCGCGAATACGAAGCCGCGGATCACATCGCCACCCAGAACATAAAGTGAGATCAACGCCAGCAACGTGGTGACCGAGGTCATCACCGTCCGGCTGAGCGTCTCGTTGATCGAAATGTTCAGCACCTCTTTGAGGTCTTTCTTTTTGTACTTCCGCAGATTCTCTCGCACCCGGTCGAAAACGACCACGGTATCGTTCAGCGAATAACCGACGATGGTCAGAAGGGCCGCGATAATGGCCAGGTCAAACCGGATTTGCAGTTCCGAGAAGATGCCGATGGTCAGGATCACATCGTGAACCAGTGCCGCCACGGCCCCCAGCGCGAACTGCCATTCGAACCGTAGCCAGATATAGACAAGCACCGCGCCAATCGCCAAAGCCACCGCGATGACGGCGGTCTGGATCAACTCGCCCGAGACCTTGGGGCCCACGGATTCTACGGAGACGAACTGAATATCAGGTATTACCTGCTGCAACGCGTCCTCTACGGCGGTGATGGTCGCTGCTTCGACAGCCTCGGCATCTTCCTGCGCCTGGATGCGGATCATCGCAACGTTTTCGTCATCCGCAAAGGTTGGATCGAAAATCTCGGTGATGGTCACATCGCCCAGTTCCAGTGGGGCGATGGCATCTCGGTATGTGCCCACATCGATCTCGACCGCGCTTTGCGTCCGGATCGTCGTGCCACCCCGGAAATCAATACCGAAATTCAGCCCTTGCAGCATGAACGAGGTGAAGGCAATCACCATCATCAGGCCGGAAATGCCCAACCAGACCTTCCAGCGGTTGAAGAAATCGAACGAGGTGTTCTGGGGTACGAGTTTCAGTCTCATGTCAAACCTCGATCGTTTTCGGACGGCGGCGTTCGAACCACATCACGACCATCAGGCGCGTCACGAAGATCGCGGTGAAGACCGAGGTCAGAATGCCGAGGCCCAGAGTGATTGCAAAGCCGCGCACAGGGCCACTGCCCATGGCAAACAGGATCACGGCGGTGATGAATGTGGTCACGTTCGCGTCCAGAATGGCAGACAGCGCCTTTTCATAGCCCAGTTCGATTGCGCGCGCCGGACCTTTGGCGGATTTCAATTCCTCGCGGATACGTTCAAAGATCAGCACGTTGGCGTCCACCGCCATACCGACAGTCAATACGATCCCCGCGATACCCGGCAGGGTCAAGGTTGCTCCGATCATGGACAGCAGACCGAACAACAGGCCCACATTGATGATCAGCGCGATGTTGGCGAAGATCCCGAACAGACCATAGCTGAGCGCCATGAAAACCAGTACTGCCACAAAGGCCACGATTGTGGCGACTTTACCCGCGTCGATACTGTCCTGCCCCAACTCGGGTCCGATGGTACGTTCTTCGAGGAATTCCAAACCGGCAGGCAGTGCGCCCGCTCGCAGCAAGACGGCCAGGTTGGTGCTTTCCTCAACCGTAAAGTTGCCGGTGATGATGCCCGAGCCGCCCGGAATATGACTTTGGATCACGGGGGCTGAAATCACTTCATCGTCCAGAACGATGGCAAAGGGGGCTCCGATATTGTCGCGGGTGTAATCCCCGAATTTGCGCGCACCAGACGTGTTGAACCGGAAGTTGACCGCAGGGCGGCCGTTTTGGTCGAATGCGGGCTGCGCATCGACCAGTTCCTCTCCGGTAACGACCGGAGCGGACTCAATTGTGTAGTAAACACCGCTTTCGTCAATCGACGGCACGATTTCCTCGCCGATGCCTGCAACGGCATCCGGATCGGTGCCGCGTCCGGCAACCGGGTTAAAGGTCAGTTGCGCCGTCGTGCCGATGATCTCTTTCAACTCACCCGCGCTGCCGATGCCAGGCACCTGAATCAGGATACGATCAGCACCCTGACGCTGAATGGTCGGCTCTCGGGTTCCCACTTCGTCGATCCGGCGGCGGATGATTTCCAACGATTGACGCACTGTGCGGTCGTCTGAGGCTAGTTTTTCTGCCTCGGACAACTGAACGACAATCGTGTCGCCTTCGGCACGTGCCTCGATATCCGTTGCCCCGACACCAGTCAGGGTCTGCACTTGACGGGCAAGACCGCGCACGACCTCCAGTGCCCGCGCCATGCCCTCAGGCTGGCTGATGCGCACGCGAATCTCATCTGGGGCCGATTCCTGACGGCGGACCGTCCCAACGGTCGAGCGCTCATCGCGCAGGGCGTCACGGATATCTGGCCACATCGCCTCCATCCGGGATTCGTAGACTTCCTGCACCTGAACTTCGGCCAACAGATGTGCACCGCCGCGCAGGTCAAGGCCCAGATTGACCAGTGACGAGGGCAGCCAGTTCGGCCATTGCCCCGCCTCGGCCTGCAACTCGGGCGTGTCCACGCCCAGCTCGATCGCAGCTTTGGCGTCGTTTGATTGCTCGACCCGTGTGTAAAACGCATTTGGCAGGGCCATGATCAGGCCAGTCACGCAGACCAGCCAGATCAGAACCCGCTTCCAGGTATCAATGTGCAGCATTACCCTGCCTTTTCAAGGATTTGTAAGGTGGTGTTATTTCGCGGGTTCGGTTTTGTTCAGAACCTGAGCGATGGTCGATTTGACGACACGCACTTTGACACCTTCGGCGATCTCGACTTCGATCTCGTTTTCGCCTTCCTTGACCTTCGACACTTTGCCGATCAGCCCGCCCTGGGTGACAACCTGATCCCCCCGACGCACGGCATCGACCATGGCCTGATGTTCCTTCATTTTCTTCTGCTGCGGACGGATCAGCAGGAAATACATGATCGCAAAGATCAGGATAAGCGGGAGAAACTGGGCGATTGCGCCACCTTCCATGGGATATTCCTTTGTTCAGATCTTGCGGCACCGTTCCGCAAATTTTGCCGGAACCTATGCTTTGAAATGCGTGTTTGCAAGCAAAGGTGGTCATGTGATTGGCCGCAACCTGACAAAGGTGCCACATGAACCGGTCAATCGTTGCAGATATGTCCTATGCAGATATCTCAATTTGGCTATAGTCGAACATCAGGGGGGGCAATGAGAGCTAGATACAAACCATTCCAATCGTTGACGCTTTTGCTGTCTGTGCTGACCTTGCTCCTGTGTCTGGCCGCACCGGTGAAGGCCCAGGAATTGCCTGCCGAAGCCACCGAACCCGAGGCGGAAGAAACCGAAAGTTTCAAGGCACCCGTCATCGTGGACGGCGACATGTTGTTCTTCCTGCGCGGCTCCAGCGCCCTGCCCGCGCCGGAACGTGCCGAAAGCGTGCAGAACAAGATCATTGAGGTGGCCGAAGCCTCGGAAAGCCCCACGGTCGACATCACCTTTGAAGAAACCGACCTGGGTATACGCATTCGCGCCGACGGTGAAATCGTATCGATCGTAACGGTTGCGGACGCCGAACTGGACCAGATGGAGCTGGACGTCCTCGGCTTCTTGCATGGTCAGGCCATCGAAGAGGCCATCCTTTCCTACCGCTCCAACCGTACAGATCAAGCCCGGGTATCCGGAGCGATTGAAGCCGCCGGATGGACCTCAGGCTTTGTCGTCTTCGTGCTGGTTATCCTTTGGCTGCACCGGCGGATCAGGCGGCGCACTCTGAAACTGGTAAAGCGTTATTTGAAGGATGTCGAAACGGCGACGGCCAAAAGCGTTCAGGCCGAAGCAATCGCAGCCCTGATCCGATACGGGTTGAATTTTGCCCTGTTGGTCATCTTCTTTCTCGGCTTCTACTATTACCTGTCCTTCGTTCTACTGGCCTTTGCGGAAACACGCTATTTCGCGCAACTGCTGCTTACCTATCTGACAGAACCGGTACTGCTGATATTCAAGGGAATACTCAGCTATATCCCAAACCTGATTATGCTCAGCCTGATCGCATGGGTCACGTTGTACATCATCAAGGGCATGCGCGTGTTCTTCGACGCGGTCGAAGCCGGTTCGTTCGAAATGGGCGATTTTGAAAAACACTGGGTCAATCCGACGTTCAACATCGCTCGGGTTATCGTGATTCTGATCGCGCTCGTCTTTGCCGTTCCCTACATTCCCGGTTCGGATTCGGCCGCCTTCCAGGGTCTGACCATTCTGGTCGGCGCCATGCTGTCGCTGGGTGCCAACTCGGTCGTGTCCAACATGCTGGCGGGGCTTTTCGTGATCTATCGCCGTTCCACGTCAATTGGCGACCGTATTCAGATCGGAGAGCATATCGGCGACGTGGTTCAAATCAAACTGATGGAGACGCATCTGAAATCCATCAAGAACGAGCTGATTTCGATCCCGAACGCCCAATTGATGAATTCAGACGTCGTGAATTTCTCGAAGAAAACCGATGGCAGTGGGTTGCTGCTGCACACGACGGTTGGCATCGGATATGAAGAACCGCCCGAAAAGGTCGAAGCAATGCTGATCGAGGCGGCCAACCGCACCAAGGGGATCAAGGCCAAACCTGAACCTTTCGTGTTGTGGACGGCGCTGGCCGACTACGCCATCAATTATCAGATCAACGGTTACACCACCCGCGGCAGCATCATTCCCAAAATCCGCTCGGACCTGCATCGCAACATTGTCGCCGTTTTCAATGAGAACAAAGTGCAGATCATGACGCCATCTTACATGGCTGATCCGCCAGAACCAAAAATCCCGGCGGATGAATGGGATGGTCATCTGGCACATGAATCGCACGAGGAAGCGGATAAGTCGTAACCGGCGCTACACCCTGCCCCACAGATGGTGCATAAGCGGTTTCAGTGATTCACGCATTCAAGGATCTGAGACATGCACGACATCCGCGCCATTCGCGAAAACCCTGCCGCTTTCGACGCCGCTTTAGCGCGCCGTGGGGACGCGCCGGTGTCGTCAGATTTGCTCAGGCTGGACGAAAGCCGTCGCGCCAAGATTCTGGCGGCCGAAACAGCGCAAGCCGAACAGAACAAGGCGTCCAAGGAAGTCGGGGCTGCCAAGGCTCGAGGCGACGAAGCCGAATTCGAACGCCTGCGCGCGCTGGTCGCCGAGAAAAAGGCCGAAATCGCGCGCATGCAGACCGAGGCCAAGGATCTGGATGCCCTGCTGACGGATCAGTTGATCCGGATCGCAAATCTGCCCGCCGAGGATGTGCCGGATGGCGTGGATGAAAACGACAACGTCGAGATCAGCCGCTGGGGCACACCGCGTGAACTGGATTTTGCGCCCAAGGAACACTTCGAGATCGAAGCCGTTCAGCAAGGCATGGATTTCGAAACCGCGGCCAAACTCTCGGGTTCGCGATTTGTGCTGTTGTCCGGTGGAGTCGCCCGTATTCATCGCGCTTTGGCGCAGTTCATGCTGGATACGCATATCACCGAAAACGGGCTGACCGAGGTGAATGGCCCGGTTCTGGTTCTGTCCGAGATGATGCAGGGCACCGGCCAATTGCCGAAATTTGGCGAAGACAGCTATCAGACCCGCGAAGGCTGGTGGCTTATCCCGACCTCCGAAGTGTCGCTGACCAATATCGTAAACGACAGTTTGATCGAGGAAAGCTATCTGCCCCGCCGCTACACCGCGCATTCCCTGTGCTTCCGGTCCGAGGCCGGATCCGCGGGCAAAGACACCCGCGGGATGTTGCGGCAACACCAGTTCGAAAAGGTCGAGATGGTTTCGATCACGCATCCGGACAAATCGGATGAAGAACAGAAGCGCATGCTGCACTGCGCCGAGGGCATTCTGGAAAAGCTGGGCATTCCTTACCGCACTGTCATCCTGTGTACCGGTGACATGGGCTTTGGCGCCCGCCGCACCTATGATATCGAGGCCTGGTTGCCCGGTCAGGACACCTATCGCGAGATCAGCTCGGTTTCGACATGCGGTGATTTTCAGGCCCGCCGCATGAACGCAAGGTTCCGCCCCGACGGTGGCGGCAAGCCGGAATACGTCCATACGCTGAACGGTTCGGGTTTGGCTGTTGGGCGTTGCCTGATTGCAGTGCTGGAAAATGGCCAGAACTCGGACGGCACCGTGACCCTGCCCGAAGTCCTGAGCCCCTATCTGGGCGGCAAACTGACCCTGCAACTGGACGGCACACTGGCCTAAAAAACGAAACCGGCACCACCGGGCGCCGGTTCACAATGCAAGACAGGGCGAAGGAATTTATTTCTTCGCCCTTTTCTTGTCCTTATTGCTATCTTTCTTCTTGTCACTTTTTTTCTTGCCCTTCTCGGCGTCTTTTTTGCTCTTCTTGGCGTCTTTTTTCTTTTCGTTCTTTTTCGATTTTTTGTCCTTCTTGGACTTTGCCTTCACCTTATCCTTGGCCTTGGAAAACGCGGCTTCCATTTCTTTGCGTTTCTTGGCGGCTTTTTCAGCTTTCGCCTTGGCCTTGGCCTTTTTCTTGGCTGCGGCTTCGGCTTTTTCGGCCGCCGCTTGTTCTTCTGCCGCTTTGCGTGCAGCTTCTTCCGCCCGTTTTTCTGCCGCTACAGCGGCCACGGTCTTGCGCGGGGCGGCTTTTCGTGTCGCCGGCTTTCGGGCGGCTGGTTTTGCGGCTGCTGGCTTCCGTGCCGCTGGCTTTCGTGCCGGCGCCTTGCGCGCGCCAGGCTTCCCGGCAGTGGGTGTTGCGGCTATTGCGGCTTTTGCGGCTTCGATCAATACGGCGGCTCGGCTCTCACCAACCCGAGGAACCTTGACCAGATCTGCCGGTGACGCCTTCGCTATCGCTTCTGCGGTCTTAAAGCCATTGGCTGCTAGGGCTTTTTCCAGCGCCTCTCCCACACCTTTTACGTCGGTCACTGCAGTCATCTAAGGGTCCTTTCTCTATCGCCCTGCCTCATCGCGTATACATTGGAAATGCATGTCCGCCAGTTCAGCGCTTGCCTTCTCAGAGCCAATGGATCAGCTATGCGCCAACCCAGCGGTTCGGTCATTTTTCGGGAATGGCACGAGGCGTTTCGCATCCTCATCCCAAAGCTTGAGGTTCAAAGCCGCTACTGCCTCGGGGAACTTGATCCGACGAGGCGTGAATTCAGGCGGCAGGTTATAGTGGCAGGCCCGCAACCGGTACGACGGGATACGTGCGTTGTAATGATGGATGTCATGTAGCGTGATGCAGGCGACGGCAGTATCGAACCACCATCCGAAATCCAGTGCAGAAGATCCATGCAACGCTGCAGTCTGCGGGTTCAGATCAGGACGGCGATCCCAATAGGTATCTTCAAAATTGTGTTGCAGATACACGAGAAACACACCCAGCATTCCGCCCAGAAAAGAAAACACCAGCCAGACCAGAATTCCGGTCATGCCCGCCACCAGGTACAACAGGCCCAAAAATACGATGATCGAGGCATTGTGCAGCAAGACGCCTTTGACACCGAAACGAACAGTGTTCTTGGGCCAGCGATAGCGAATGAAATATGTGAACAGCGCACCGACCGGCACCAGGATGAAAGGGTTTCGATACAGCCTGTAAAACAAACGAGTTTTCCAGTCCGCGTCCTGCCATTCCCGCAATGTCATGGTGTGAATTTCGCCGGTCTCACGATGCTCAAGGTTTCCGATCCCCGCGTGGTGCAGATTGTGGTTCTGTTTCATCACCTCGAACGGTGCAAAGGTGAATGGCGAAAGACCATGCCCTGCCCATTCGTTCTGCATTCGCGTTTCAAACAGCGAATGGTGCCCGCAATCATGTTGCAGCACATAAAGGCGTACCGCCGAAAAGGCGAAAACGATCCCGGCCGGGATCATGATGTACCAGCGATCCACGAATACGATCGCCAGAGACAACGATGCGAAATACACCGCAAACGTGCCGAAATAGCTCAGTGCAGCCAATCTGTTGTCCTGAACTGCGTAGTGTCTTGTGTATTCCCTCAGATCCATCCAGTCCGCTCCCCACGATGGTCCTGTATTAATCTGTTAAAAATCCAGGCGCGGCTTGACCGCGTGCAGGCAATGCATGTGCTGACAGATGCACACACATGAATGCTAACGCGCAGAACAGGGACTGTCACGCCCTCAGAGCGAAAACGCTGAAAATTGGCGCAGTTACGCGCTGGCGTCAGGATCACCGGCACTGAAAAACGCGAGCCTCTCAAACGAAGGAAGCGCCCGAGAAATACTGCCCTGAAGTGTCTCGAAAAGCTTCAACCGCATTCGCATGCCCCTCTGAGTTGACGCGTGGAGGCTACCGATCAGAAAAACAAACAGTTTTTTCAGGCCTGTTGATTGACTTTATCGAGAAATTTTTTGCCATTTGCGCCATTCATCTGCGTCTCGCTTGCGGGGTGCTCTTTTAACGGCTTCGGCACCTCATCCTCTGCCGCCATCTTGACTGGCAATGCAGTCCTGCACGAGTTGCGCGGTCGCGGGCTGCACCTCAATTCAGGATCGCAGTTTGGTCTATGGGGAACGCAGCGGCGTAAACATCGCCTTGCGCTCTGATCCTGCCAAGGCACTGCCTGTCGAGGTCAACGCAGGTGTACAGCGCCGCATAACAACGCTGGTTCCGCCCATATCGCGCAATCAAAACAAACGACCCAATGATGAGGCGGTCAGTTTGGTTTCGACATTTGACCTGACCTATGACAATGCCGACGCTTCCAAAGGTCTTTTCGGAGGTCGAACGCGAATTGCATCGATCTTCACGACAGGTTCAGCCGCGACCGAACTGGCGACGGCCATAGAACAGGGCAATGGGACGTCGGAGGGTATCGCCAATGCCGCAGAAGCGAACCGCGCATTCGTCCTTGGGAACGATTGAGACAACCTGCCTGTGTCATCAAAGCCCTGATTCTGGTGCGCAGCTTACCCGCGTCCCTTCAGATGCTTGGCCAATGCGCCCGCGTTTTTCTTGCGCCGACCCTTGTAGGGGTTCTTGTCCCCCTGCCCGCGCAGCGTCAGGCGGATCGGTGTTCCGGGCATGTCGAAATCCTGCCGTAAACCGTTCACCAAATAACGGGTATAGCTTTCAGGCATTTTGTCGGGATGCGAACACATCACCACAAACCCCGGAGGTCGGGTCTTGGCCTGCGTCATGTAGCGCAGTTTGATCCGGCGTCCCTGTGGGGCTGGCGGCGGGTGTTGTTCCAGCATCGCGGTCAGCCAGCGATTCAAGGCGGCAGTCGGCACCCGGCGGTTCCAGACGTCATGGGCGCGCAGGATCGCGGCGCGCAAACGCTCCAGTCCCCGGCCCGTCTTGGCGGAAACCGTGATCAGCGGCGCGCCGCGAAGTTGCGGCAGCAGACGGTCAAACGACTCCTTCAACTCGCGCAGCTTTTCCTGCTTGTTGTCTTCTATGTCCCACTTGTTGACGGCGACGACAACGGCCCGGCCTTCGCGCTCGGCCAAATCGGCAATCCGCAGATCCTGCTGTTCAAACGAGATCGCGGCGTCCAGCAACACAACGACGACCTCGGCAAATTTTACCGCGCGCAGGCCGTCGGACACGGAAAGCTTTTCCAGCTTTTCCTGTACTTTTGCTTTCTTGCGCATCCCTGCGGTGTCAAAGATCCGCATCGGCGTGCTTTGGCCGTCCGGGTCAGCCCAGTCGATTCGCAAACTGATTGCGTCACGCGTGATCCCGGCTTCTGGCCCGGTCAACAGACGGTCTTCGCCGATGATCTTGTTGATCAAGGTGGATTTGCCCGAATTCGGACGCCCCACCACCGCAACCTGCAAGGGCTTGGCCGCGGTGATCAGCGGCGTCTCACCCTCACCGTCTTCGTCCAGTTCAATGTCCGTTTGCGGGGCTTCCTCGACCTGTTTTTCCTCTGCCGCATCCGCCAGAGGCATCAGCTGCGCATAGAGGTCCGTCATCCCTTCACCGTGTTCGCCCGACAAGCGGACCGGTTCACCCAGACCAAGGTTGTAAGCTTCCAGAACACCCGCATCCGCAGCATTGCCTTCGGCCTTGTTGGCCGCAAGGATCACGTGCTTGGACCGTTTGCGCAGGATCTCTGCGAACATTTCATCCGTAGGTGTCACACCCACGCGCGCGTCGATCATGAACAGGCAAACATCAGCCATGTCCACGGCACGTTCCGTCAGACGGCGCATCCGCCCCTGAAGGCTGTCATCCGTCGCGTCCTCAAGACCCGCCGTATCAATCACTGTAAAGCGCAGATCGCCCAGACGCCCTTCGCCTTCGCGCAGGTCACGCGTCACGCCGGGCTGGTCGTCGACAAGGGCCAGACGTTTGCCCACAAGGCGGTTGAACAGGGTGGATTTGCCCACATTCGGGCGCCCCACGATGGCGAGGGTCAGCGACATGATACTCAACTTTCAAGACTCAAGAAGCGCCCTTTAGCGCATCTTGCCGTCAACGGAAAGCGTGTAGATCCCCCTTGGAGGAAACGACATACAGCGTTTGCCCGGCGACAACCGGAGCCGTAGTTGCACCTCCGGGAACTTCGACCTGGTGAACCAGTGCCCCGTTAACCGGATTGAAGAAGCGCAGATAACCATCATTGGATGCAATCACAATACGGCCTCCGGCCAGGATCGGACCGTAATGTGCAAAGATCGGTCCACGGCGGCCTCGCTTGTCCTTGACAAAGCTTGGCAGATCCTGCGCCCAGATGATCGAGCCATCGGCCGCATTCAAGCGCACCAGCTGACTGCGGTCACTGATCAGGAAGATGCTGTTGCCTGCGGGCCAGACAGTATCAACCGCTCCTTCATCGGCGGTCCAGCGGCGTTCACCGGTGGCAGCGTCAAAGGCAACGGTCCGGCCAGAATGGTTGCCGATATAGATTGTGTTTCCGACAACCATCGGACTGCCGGTCACGTCAACGATCTGCGCAGCGGCCCGTCCCCGCCGCCCGCCTGCGACGGACGCATTCCAGCGACGGATGCCCCCACGGCGGAAGGTGGCCGCAACATCGCCGGACCCGAATGCAAACACAGCCAGGTCCGAGGCAATCACCGGTGCCGGTGCGCCCAGAACGTTGCCGACGCTGGGCGTGCCTTCGATTTGCCAGGCGATACGCCCATCCTTGGTGTTGATGGTCCACCCGGTTTCGTCCCCCGCAACCAGGTACAACAACCCGTCATTGACCATCGGAGAGCCGCTTCCGGTTGCGTCCAATCGCTTCTGCCACCGCACGGCGCCCGTTTTTGCATCCAATGCGGTCAGTCGCCCGAACCCGGAGGACACATAGAGAACGCCGTTCGAATACGCCATGCCGCCACCGGTGGCGTCTGCATCACCGTCGCTTGGCGGAACCAGATCGGTATCCCAGGCCAACTGGCCCTGCGGCGTGACCGCTGACACCGTCGCCCCCGCATCCAGTGTATAGATCAACCCGCCCGCAACCACCGGTTCGGCGGTGATACGTTGCTTGCGCGAGTCGCCCTGCCCGATCGACACAGACCAGACCCGCTGTGGCGTGCCACGCAGTGCTGCGTTCGAGGTTCGGTAAGCAGCCGTACCAGGGCTTTGCGGCCAGCTGGCATTCGCTTTTTGAGCTGGCAGGCTGATGGGCTGAGAGCCGCTTTTTTCCACTGTTTCCAGATCAGACGCCGGACGGATGTCTTCACGTTCTCCGGGCAAAATCGCTTCGGGAGGTTCACAGGCGGTCAATGCGGTCAAAGCCAGTGCCGCAACCGGCAATCCCGCGCGGGAAATTAGTCTTGTTACCATGGTGTTCCGAACTCGCCTGTCATTAAGTCTTTTGTCCCGCCTGGTCAGCCCTGTTGCGCCACCAATGGCTCGGGTTCGCCGCCCAACGCAACTATCAGCTGGGCCGCACGCTGTTGCAGATCAATACCGACCTCGGCGTCCTGACGCAGCGCCTGCAAGCGGTCCAGTGCCGCATCGACATTGCCCTCGGACACGTCGATCAGGGCCAGTTGCTCTTCGGCCAGCAGTCGAAGGGGCGCACCCGGCGCTGCCAGCGCTTCGAACTGCTGCCGACGGTCGGCGGCGGGCAAGGTGTCGCTTTGCAACAAAAGCGCCTTGAAGCTTGCGATCGCACGATAGATCTCGGGCAAATCCCCCTGCACGGCAACCGCGTTCAGACTGTTGACTGCCTCTTCGCGCGATCCCGCTTCAAGCTGGGACGCAGACAGCAGCATGTTCAGAACAGCATTCCCGCCCGGCGACTGCGCCTCGATTTCCCGCAAACCGGCTGCCCGTGCATCAGAATCGTTTTCCGACAGGGCCGCAAGAATCGAGTCACCCAGATCCTGCGCCTGCGCCGTATCGCGGGATTTGCGGTATTCATTGAACGCCGCCCCGCCAACAATCAGCGCGACCGCCGCCACACCAACCCAGCCCCAACGGCGCAGCAGCAGATACATCCGGTCACGGCGTACCTCTTCCGTGACCTCATCAATGAAACTGTCGGTGTCGCTCATTCCTGCCCCCTGGGCTGTGTGTCTTGTATAAGTGCGCCATGTCATACCCCGGCACCAACGCCAAGCCAAGGGTCCGATTTTGCGCATTTTCACCGCTTGGCTTCTCTCTTGCGAAAAAAACTAAACCGAACTATTCAGTTTAGTGTAGAAATTACACAGCCGACGCCCCATTTCATACCAAGACGGCCCGCTTTCGTTGGCACCGAATTCTAGGAGAAACACTGAATGCGTTTGATTTCTTTCATCAACGCCCTTCTGGTTATTATTGCGTTGTATTTTCTTGTTTTTGAGCGCGACTCTTTGTTTGCTTTCGCCGGGCGTGGCGAAGCGGAAGAAGCGGCGCAGACCGAAGCCGCCGAATCCGACGAGACCGATATTGATGCCGTTGGCGTAGTCGCCCTGCGTTCGCAGGCGCGCGAAATTGACAGTGCGGTTCTGCTGCGCGGACAAACCAAGGCGAACCGGCAGGTCGAGGTTCTGTCTGAAACCACATCCACGGTCATCTCGGAACCCAAGCGCAAAGGTGCCTTTGTCGAGGCCGGGGATGTTCTGTGTGAACTCGACCCCGGCACGCGCCCGGCGCAACTGGCCGAGGCGCTGGCCGGCAAACTCGAAGCCGAAAGCCGCATTCCCGAGGCTGAAGCCCGCTTGCAAGAGGCGCATGCCCGTGTGGCCGAGGCCGAAATCAATCTGACGGCTTCGCGCAAACTGGCGGAAACCGGGTTTGCTTCGGAAACCCGCCGGATTTCCAGCGAGGCTGCGATGAGCGCCGCCAAAGCAGGTGTAAAATCCGCCGAAGCCGAGTTGGAGGCGACCCGGGCCGGAATCGAAGCAGCCACAGCCGCAGTTGAAGCCGCGCAACGAGAGGTCGGACGCCTGACCATCAAAGCCCCGTTCAAGGGCCTGCTGGAAAGCGACACCGCAGAACTGGGCAGCCTGATGCAGCCCGGGTCCCTGTGCGCGACTGTAATTCAGCTCGATCCGATCAAACTGGTCGGGTATGTTCCGGAAACCGAGGTCAACCGTGTTCAGGTGGGGTCCGAGGCGTCGGCAACACTGGTCACCGGTCGGCAGCTTGGCGGCCGTGTCACCTTTCTTAGCCGCTCGGCGGATGAGACAACACGCACCTTCGAAGTTGAAATCACGGTTCCGAACCCGGATCTGACCATTCGCGACGGTCAGACCGCGACCATTCGCATCGCGGCAGAGGGCACCAAGGCGCACCTGCTGCCTCAATCCGCACTGACCCTGAGCAACGAAGGTCAATTGGGTGTCCGTACGGTCGGTACCGGCAATGTCGTCGATTTCATGCCCGTCCGCATTCTGCGTGACACGACAGAGGGCGTGTGGATCGACGGCCTTCCCGAAACGACGGATATTATTGTTGTCGGTCAGGAATTCGTGACACGCGGTGTAACTGTTGCGCCGACCTATCGGGAAGCATCCCAATGACCGGCGTTGTCGCATGGGCTGCTGATCGGGCCCGAATGGTATTGGCATTTATCGCCATCTCGCTCGTTATAGGCGGGTTTGCCTATGTCTCGCTTCCAAAAGAAGGCGAGCCGGATATCGAAATCCCCGCCCTGTTTGTATCAGTGCAGTTTCCCGGAATTTCCGCGGAGGATTCTGAAAACCTGCTGATCAAGCCGATGGAGACCGAACTGGCGGATCTCGACGGGCTCAAGGAAATGACCTCTACTGCTGCCGAAAACTATGCAGGGGTCGCGCTGGAATTTGACTTCGGTTGGGATAAAACCGCGATCATGGCGGACGTGCGTGACGCGATGAACACAGCTCAGGCGGACTTCCCCGAAGGCGCAGAACAATATTCCCTGACTGAGATCAACTTTTCCGAATTCCCGATCGTCATCGTGAACCTGACTGGTTCCGTTCCCGAACGCACGATGGCCCGTGTCGCCAAGGATCTGCAGGACGATCTTGAGGCTCTGGATTCCGTTCTCGAAGCCGGCATCGCGGGCAATCGCGACGAGATGCTCGAGGTTGTGATCGACCCGCTGCGGCTTGAGGCGTACAACGTGACGGCGGACGAGCTGATCAACGTGGTGCGAAACAACAACCAGTTGATTGCGGCCGGTGAAGTTGAAACCGCGCAAGGCACCTTCTCGGTCAAGTTACCGTCGTCGTTTAAAACCGCACAGGATGTTTACGGCCTGCCCATCAAGGTCAACGGGGATCGGGTCGTAACCTTGGGGGAACTGGCGCAGATCAATTACACTTTTGAAGACCGTGAAGGCACGGCCCGTTTCAACGGTGAATCGACCGTTGCGCTGCAGGTGGTCAAACGCAAGGGATATAACCTGATCGACACTGTCGCTCAGGTGAAGGAGACCATCGCCCATGCAAAGACCAAATGGCCGCCCGAGCTTCAGGCGGCGGTTGACCTGGGTACATCGAACGACCAGAGCCGCATCGTCGGCTCGATGGTCAGCCAGCTTGAAGGCTCGGTTCTGACTGCAATCGCGCTGGTGATGATCGTGGTTCTTGCCTCGCTGGGCACGCGGGCCGCCCTGCTGGTCGGATTTGCGATCCCGACCTCGTTCCTGCTGTGTTTTGCGTTTCTTGCCGTCATGGGCATCAGCATTTCCAACATCGTGATGTTCGGCCTCATCCTCGCTGTGGGGATGCTGGTGGATGGCGCCATCGTGGTTGTGGAATACGCCGACAAACGTATCAAGGAAGGCGTCGGCCCGATGCATGCTTATGTCGAGGCCGCCCAGCGCATGTTCTGGCCCATCGTGTCCTCGACCGCAACGACACTCTGTGCGTTCCTGCCCATGTTGTTCTGGCCCGGTATTCCTGGTGAGTTCATGGGAATGCTGCCGGTCACGCTGATCTTCGTTCTGTCGGCTTCACTGATCGTGGCGCTGATCTATCTGCCTGTCATGGGCGGTGTTTCCGGTCGGCTAAGCCGCATCTTCGACCGGTCCTCGACCTGGTTGCGGGCCCGCACGCCATGGTGGGTACGGGTGTTGATGGTGCCGCCGTCGCTGTACATGATCTTTCTGGGCGCGATGCAGGTCCTGAACCCAAACTACCTGCTGCCCGGTGGCTCGATCGCTGGCGCACTGTTGTTCCTGTTCGGGGCGTTTGCCGGGTCCGTAACCCTGAGCGCGGCGAAAATTGAACGCGGCGAAGAGGGCCATGTTCACACTGCAGACGAACACACTCCGTTTGGCCATGTGATCCGGTTCCTGGTCGGCAACCCGATCATGCCTATTGTCTCTCTGTTGGTCGTTTTCTCTGCGGTGTATTTCGTGACATTCGTCTGGTTCCCCCAGGAATCCCGTGGCGTTGAATTCTTCGTGGAAAGCGAACCTGAACAGGCCACCGCATATGTGCGTGCCCGCGGGAACCTGTCCTTGGCGGAAAAAGACGCGATGGTTCTTCAGGCCGAAGAGATCATCGGATCTCATCCCGCGGTCATAAATGTCTTTGCCTTTGCCGGCGAAGGTGGCCTGAACCAGAATAACGGTGGCGCTCAGGCGCCGGCCGATACAGTGGGCCGGGTTCAGTTCGAAATCATCCCGTGGGAAGATCGTCCCAACATCTCGGAATCCGCTCTGTGGGGCCTGTTCGAGCGGCACTTCGTGGCGCCCGAATATGACGGCGACTTCGTGATTGATGAACTGAATGCCCAACTTGCAACGATCCCCGGTATCATCGTCGAGATTCTGCCCTTGGAGCAAGGCCCTGCTTCAGCCAAACCTGTGCATCTGCGCATCAAGGGTGACGGGTGGGAAGACCTGACCTCGGCAGCGATCACCGCCCGCGAGGTTTTCGACACCACGCCGGGCCTGATCAAGACCGAAGACACCCTGCCCCTGCCCGGCATCGACTGGCAGATTGACGTGGATGTCGCCAAGGCCGGTCGGTTCGGAGCCGACGTGGCAACCGTCGGCGCCATGGTCCAGTTGGTCACGCGCGGCATATTGCTGGGCGAGATGCGCCCGGACAGCAATGATGAAGAGATCGAAATTCGCGTTCGCCTGCCCGAAGAAGACCGCGTTTTGTCGACACTGGATACACTCAAGGTTCGTACCCCGGACGGTTTGGTGCCGTTGTCGAACTTCGTAACACGCAAACCCGTGGCCAAGCTGGCCGAAATCAACCGCGTCGACCAGCAGCGATACTACGACGTCAAAGCGGATGTCGAACCGGGGCTGAGCAAGGTCGTGACCGAAGGCCCCGATGGAAAACAGGTGCGGCTGGCCGTCATGCGTGAAGTGACGGAAGGCTACACACCGACCGGCACCGTTCTGAATGGTACGGGTGGAAAGTCATATGAACTGGTGCAACTGACCGGCGCAGAAAGTGTCGACCAGCTGCGCAGCGCAATCGAAGACGGGGACGCGCAGTTTGCGCTGATCAACCCGAACGAGCGAATTGCGGTGCTGACGGAATGGCTGGAAACCGGCCCGTTCGCCAACGCGATCAGCTGGGAATGGACCGGTGATCAGGAAGAACAGGAAGAATCCGGCGCCTTCCTGGTGAACGCGTTCATGGGCGCCTTGGGGCTGATGTTCGTGATCCTGCTGGCGCAGTTCAACTCGTTCTACAATTCGGTGCTCGTGCTGCTGGCAGTGGTTCTGTCCACCACCGGGGTTCTGATCGGCATGATCGTGATGGAACAGCCCTTCTCGATCATCATGACCGGGACCGGCATCGTGGCCCTGGCCGGTATCGTGGTGAACAACAATATCGTTCTGATCGACACCTATCAGGAATACAGCAGCTATATGCCGAGGATCGAGGCGATCATCCGCACTGCGGAGTCCCGTATCCGCCCTGTGCTGCTGACCACGCTGACAACGATGGCCGGTCTGACGCCGATGATGTTCGGCCTATCGCTGGACTTCATCAATGGCGGCTATTCCATCGACAGCCCCACCGCACTGTGGTGGAAACAGCTGGCCACGGCGGTGGTGTTTGGCCTGGGCATTGCAACTGTCCTGACGCTGATCGTGACGCCATCGCTTCTGGCCTTGCGGGTCTGGGTGACAACCTATGCGATTTGGCTCAGCCGAGTTCTGGCCCGTGTAACGGCAGGCCGGTCCAGCCAGATCGCGCAGGACATGGCGATAGGGCGCTCTGCCCGGCAGATGCAGGCCACTGAAATTGTGTGGGAGGACGACTCGCGTTTTGAAGGATCAGAACAGGACAGTCGATCAGATCAGTCTGGTCGCCCCTCTGGCCCGCCGCTGAAAGCTGCTGAATAAAGGAAAAAGGACCGGTATTCCCGGTCCTTTTTCATTTGGCCATCATCACAACCGGGACCACGTCTGATGCGCGCAAATCGCATGTTCGCATCCTTTGACCAGCAGCTTGTCCCCCTGCAACGTCATCTGTGGCACCGCATCCACGTTGATCAGCGGGACCCAGAATTCGCCGCCGCCGTATTTTCCACCGCCTTCACCGACCACGTCCCAGAACAGTTTTTTGCCGATATTCGGTGTTTGGACTTCCTTGCCTGAAGCGTCATAGGCCGAAAGGATCCGACCGCAGAACTTATCTCCACACGCCGTGATTTTGATGTGCGAAATCAGGTTCTTGCGGTCAGGTTCAGTCTTCCAGACACCCACGATGGGATCGGCCGCCACAATGACGGGCAGACAAATCGCTATCACAATAGACGATAGTCGTGATTTCAGTCGCTTCATCATGACAGGCACCCTCCTGGTTTGGTGTATCCTACTCTGTTTCGCTCCAAGTTTGGATCTTCAGGCCGCCTCCCCGTCCGATTGCTGCCGGTTCCACAATTGGGCATACCGCCCCGACCGCGCCAGCAACTCGTCATGCGTGCCCTGTTCGATGACCTCGCCTGCTTCCAGAACCACGATCCGGTCCGCTTCGGCAATGGTGCTGAGGCGGTGGGCAATAGTGATAACCGTACGACCCTCTCCCGCGCGCGCCAGCGCATCCTTGATGTCCTGCTCGGTATCCGTGTCCAGGGCCGAGGTCGCCTCGTCCAGCAACAGGATCGGCGGGTTCTTGAGCAAAGTCCGCGCGATGCCGACCCTTTGTTTTTCACCACCTGACAGTTTGAGCCCGCGTTCACCGACCATAGTGTCATAGCCTTCGGGCAGCGAGGTGATGAAATCGTGAATTTGCGCAGCTCGGGCCGCGGCCTCGACCTCCTCCGGGGTGGCGTCGTCACGGCCATAGGCAATGTTGTACCGGATGCTGTCGTTGAACAATACCGTGTCCTGCGGCACAACGCCGATGGCCGCGTGCAGGCTGGACTGCGTCACATCCCGCACATCCTGTCCATCGATCTTCAAGGCTCCTTTGGTCACATCGTAGAACCGGAACAGCAGCCGCCCGATGGTTGATTTGCCAGACCCCGTGGCCCCCACGATGGCCACGGTCTGCCCGGCAGGAACGGTCAACGAAACACCTTTGAGGATCTCTCTTTCAGGGTCATAGCCGAAATGCACGTCGTCCAGCGTGACTTCGCCGCCATTCACCTTGAGGTTGGGCGCACAGGGTTTGTCGGTGACTTCGGCGGGCTGTTCAAGCAGATCGAACATCTGGCCCATATCGACCAACGATTGCCGGATTTCCCGATAGACCGTCCCCAGAAAATTCAGGGGTACAGTGATCTGGATCATGTAGGCGTTGACCATGACAAAGTCGCCCACTGTCAGGTTCCCGCTCTGAACCCCGATTGCAGCCAGAACCATCACACCGATCAAACCACAAGTGATCAGGAATGACTGGCCAAAATTCAGAAATGCCAGCGAATAAGCCGTTTTCAACGCCGCCCCGGCATAGGCTTTCATCGACACATCATATCGTTCAGCTTCGCGGGCTTCGGCATTGAAATACTTGACGGTTTCGAAATTCAGCAGGCTGTCGATGGCGCGCTGATTGGCTTCGGTGTCCTGATCGTTCATCTCGCGCCGAAGCTTCACCCGCCATTCGGTCACGGCAAATGTAAACCAGATATACAGGCCGATTGTGACAGCGACGACCACCAGATACCAGACATCGAACAGCCACATCAGGATGATCGCCACCAGCAGCAGTTCCAGGATCAGCGGCCCGATCGAGAACAGCAGAAAGCGCAACAGGAACTCGACGCCCTTGACACCCCGTTCGATGATGCGGCTCAGCCCTCCGGTACGGCGGGACACGTGGTAACGCATCGAGAGGTTGTGAATATGCTGAAAGGTCTCGAGCGCCAACGCCCGCAAAGCCCTTTGCCCCACGGGCGCAAAGGCCGCATCTCTCAGTTGTTGGAAACCCACGGTCAGCATCCGGGCCACGCCATAGGCAACCGTCAGCCCGACCGCGCCCAGCGCCACCGGCGGCACGCCCTCACCTGCCAGGGCGTCAACGGCACCTTTGTAAAGGATTGGCGTATAGACCGCGATCAGCTTGGCCAGAACCAGCATGACCATGGCAATCACCACGCGGCGCTTTACCCATGGCTCATCCTGTGGCCAAAGATAGGGTGCCACTTTGCGGATCGTGCGCCAGCCCGAGCTTCGTTCGTCGCGCGGCGCCGTATCGTCCGGGGTCATAGTAGGTGTTCGTCTCATCACGTACCTTAACTGCGGTCAGAGATTGACCCCGGCCCGCTTGGGCCAAAGGCGATGCTTATTCAGGTATGGTGAAGACCTGCCCCGGATAGATCAGATCCGGATCGCGGATCAGGTCGCGATTGGCCTCGAACAGCCGTACATACAGGACCCCGTCGCCAAACCGGTCGCGCGAGATGGCCCACAGCGTGTCGCCCCGTTGAACCGTAACCGAACGGATTGCAGCTGCTTCGCCCTGCGCGTTGGCCTGGCTGGCCGCCACGGCGGCATCCAGCACTTCAACCGGCTCTCGCTTGAACGGCGTTTCGACCCGGCTCAGCACCGTCCCGTCCGTATTCACCGCGTCCACGCGCAGCGTGTAGACACCCGGATCAATCCCCTCCAGATCGCTGCGCCAGGATCCATCCTCTTTCGGGTCGAGATCGGCGATCAGGCGATTGTTCAGGTACAGTCGAACGGCTGCACCGTCCTGCACACGTCCTGTCAACTGAACATTGCCGGTATCAGAATATCCGATTGTATCCAGTGCGATCTGATCGGGGGGCGTATCCCGCACCACAGGCGGCTGCACCAGTTCAACCCCTTCTTCGCCGGACCGCAGCACCGCAATCTGCTGATCCGGTTCGGGTGTCTGCGGCGGCAAGTCGGCGGTTTGCGTTTCCTCGGCCTCCGGCACGGTGGTTTCGGTTCCGGTCACGTCAGTTTCTGGCGCTGGAACTTCGGTCGCCGTTTCGGGCTCAACTTCTGCATCGGCTGTCGCGATTGTGGCGTCTTCGGCATCGGCCGTCGTGTCCGGATCGGATGCCGGCGATTCTTCAGTTACAGGCGCTTCTTCGACCGGCTTTGGCAATGCCGCAATTAGATAGTCGTCGGACTGTGTGATCCGTTCGCCATCCTTGCTTTGCAGGACCAACCCCTGAGCCGCATCGCTGAACGGGATCGAAACGAATTCGGCAAACTGGCCGCTGCCGTCCACGGTAAAGCTGTGCAGGGGTTCGCCGTTCAGCAGCACCTCGATCCGGCTGCCGGGCTCGGCATCGCCGGACAACAGCGCCGTGCCATCTGGCTCAACAAATATCTGATCCAGCGCCGGAGGGGCCGCTGGCTGGGGCGCGGTATCATCCGTCTTGGCAACGGCAGTATCTGCGTCAGAGGCGTCGGCCGTTTCACTTGTGTCCTCGGCAGGCTCGGTCGAGGGCCCTTCATCCGCAGGAGCCGCCTGTTCAGCCACTTCCGGTTTCGAAACCTGCGCATCCTGCCCTACAGGTTCCGGGGCTACGGCAGAGGCGGTTTCCTGCGGAGTGCTCGGCTCGGGCGTTTTGGTGAAGACGCCGGACAGATACAATCCACCCGCGCCCAATATCGCAACAAGACCCGCAATCACCCCCCAGATGAAATTGCCCGAGCTTCCGTTTCCCGATTTGGCGTCCATTATTTTCCTTTCACTCCGACGGGCAAAAGCTTTGCGTTGAAAAGCTTTCCGACGGACAGTTGAGCCAATCTATCAATCCCGCTATCACGGGTCAAAACCCCTGACACAACCCCGGAGCCCCTCTTTGATGTCTCAGAAATCAGTCTGTGTGTACTGCGGGTCACGCAATGGAGCCGAGAAGGCTTATTCTGAAACTGCACGGCAGTTCGGCAGCCTGCTGGCGCAGGAAGGCTGGCGGCTGGTCTACGGAGCCGGAGATGTCGGTTTGATGGGTGAAGTGGCCCGCGCCGCGCAGAATGCCGGTGGTGAAACTTTCGGCGTCATTCCGGTGCATCTGGTCAAGCGCGAGGTCGGAAAAACGGATCTGACCCATTTCGTGATCACCGAGACAATGCACGAGCGCAAGAAGGTCATGATCATGAACGCCGACGCCGTCGTGGTTCTGCCAGGCGGTCCGGGGTCGCTGGACGAGCTGTTCGAAGCGCTGACATGGCGCCAGCTTGGCCTGCATGACAAGCCAATCGTCGTGGTCAATGTGAACGGCTATTGGGACGCGTTGCACACATTGTTGGATCAGGTGATCGGGCAAGGCTTTGCCGACACGTCTTTGGCGGATTTCATCACCTGGGTCGAAGACGCCGATACTGCCATGATCGCCCTGCGTGACACGCTGACCTGAGGATGGGAAACCGTGCGGGCGGTTGAACCGCCCGCCGTATTGATCAGGCCAGTCTGGCTTTGGGTTGCAGACTGTGGCGCACCACCTGTTCGACCTTGTGCAAAGGATGATTGGTCAGGGTCTTGTTGACCTCGGCCACGACCTTTCCCAGCACCTCGCTGTGCAACCGACGCCGCAACAGGCCCAGAACATGAGGGCTGGCCACCAGAACCAGCCTGTCATAGGCGCCTTTCAGCCCCTTGCGATTCAACAGGTTCGCCAGATCCTGCACGAACAGAGATTTTGCGTGCGCCTTCCACGTGGGTTCTTCAATTGCCGATTTCTGTTTTGGTCCGCCGTCGTTGCGACGACCTGCGCGGTCCGTCGGTTTTCCGGTCGGGCCGTCTTGTTCTTCGACAGCGACGACGACAAGGTTGGGATCGTCGGCGTCGGTGATATTCTCCATCACCAGCGCTTTCTCTCCATCTGCAACAATAACCCAAGTTCCCTGTGTAAGTGCGACCATTGCGATCTCCTGATTAGGTTGTGTTCTGGGTATCCCTCGACCTGCCGGACATGCGGGGTTGTTGACGCACGAACAGTGCGCAGCCCGATCATGGTTTGAATTGATATGCAGTTTCTCCCTCCGCCCTACAGAGATGTGTACTGGAAAACAGCAAACAAGATACCGTCATGCGGAAAGGGCGCGTATCGGCGGGTTTTCACCGGCTGGTCATCAACCCTTTAGGCGGACATCTCGACAACCGTGATTTCGGGCGTCACGCCCAGACGAACCGGCAGGATCGAACAGCCGATACCGCCCGAAACGACCAGATCGCGCCCATTTTCGCGTACATGGCCATAGGCATAGCGATTGCCGAATTTCGATGGCACCACAGGCGACCAGCCGAACAGGCGCACCTGGCCACCATGTGTGTGCCCTGAAAGCGTCAAGGCCACCCGCCCGGGCACTGTGGGAAACACATCGGGCTCATGCGCCATCATCACAACCGGAGCGTCATCGGTGATCTGCGCCAGAGTACCTTCCAGATCGTCCAATCCTTGCGGCTTGCCGTTGCGCCAGATCGCCAGCTGATCCTCGAGCCCGGCCAGCCAGATGCCCTGAGCTTCGAGTTTGATCGCGGCATTGGACAACACCGAAATGCCGTTCTGTTCCAGAATTTCGGCATAGCGATTGGGCCCGGACCCGCGCCGCTGAGCCGACCTGTCATCCCACCAGTCGTGATTGCCCAGAACGGCAAAGACACCATTCTTCGCCTCAAGCCCAGCAAGCACAGGGGCCAGGTCCTGCATCTTGACCGTGTCCGAGACACCTTTGTGGCTTGCAAAGAAATCACCCAACAGCAGGATCACGTCCGGAGCCAGCGCATTGGTTCTGCGGACCACCTGCTTTACGCGGTTCAGGCCGACATAGGGCTCGCCCACATGCATATCGGACAGTACGGCGATTCTGAGCGGCGGCGCTGTCCAGTCGTCCCGCTGAATGCGCCATTTGCGCACGCGCAACCGAACCGCGGGTTCAATGATGAACCCGTAGGCGGCCGTGACAAGGCCTGCCAGCGTCACCGCAAGCAGGCCCTTTATAAACCGACGTCGGTTCAATACGTTACATCCGCGATGCGACGTTTTCCCAGTTCACCAGATTGTCGAGGAAGTTCGACAGGTAGGCCGGGCGCTTGTTGCGGAAATCGATGTAGTAGGAGTGCTCCCAAACGTCGCAACCCAGCAGCGCGGTTTGACCAAAGCACAGTGGGTTCACGCCATTCTCGGTCTTGGTGACGGCCAGCGAGCCATCGGCGTTCTTGACCAGCCACGCCCAGCCCGAACCGAACTGACCCGCACCGGCGGCACTGAATTGCGACTTGAATTCATCTACCGAACCGAAGCTTTCGGTCAGCGCCTTTTCCAGCTCGCCCGGCAACTTGGACTCGCCCGGCCCCATCATTTCCCAGAACTGGTTGTGGTTCCACAACTGGCTGATGTTGTTGAAGATACCGTTTTGTGCCACGGCGTTTGCGTCGTAAGTACCAACGATGATCTCTTCCAGCGACTTGCCGTCCCATTCGGTGCCGGCGATCAGCTTGTTGCCGTTGTCGACATAGGCCTTGTGGTGCAGGTCGTGGTGATATTCCAACGTTTCCGCGGACATACCCTTGGCTGCCAGCGCGTCATGTGCATAAGGAAGATCAGGAAGTTCAAAAGCCATGTCGGCCCCCTGTTTAAATGTAAGTTGCGGTTCCCAAGGTTAAATGCTTTGGCAACCGCCGCAGGTCAAGGGGCGTGGCAAGAAAACCCGGAGGCAGGCGATGCTGACACAGGCGCGCAAGATGTTCTATCGCGCCCGCGGATATTATGCGGGCAATCTGAACGGCGAGCCCTTTCGTCTGGACCCGTACCATTCGAAATTCTGGCGCAAAGCCACTGCGGGCGCTTGGGAACCTGAAACATTTGCGGTTCTTGACAGGTTCCTGTCCCCGCAAAGCGACTATCTGGACATCGGCGCGTGGATTGGCCCGACGGTGCTGTACGGTGCGCGAAGGGCACGGCATGTCTGGTGTTTTGAGCCTGACCCGACCGCGTTTCGGCATCTGGCATGGAACCTTGATCTGAACGGCATTCAGAACGTTTCGGCATTCGGGGTCGCCCTGTCAGATCGATTTGGCGTGGCACGCATGGCCTCTGTGCGCGGTGAACCCGGGGATTCCACCAGTTCGCTTCTGCACGACGGGGCGCATGGGTCTGACACGCTGACGATCGCCTGGGACCAATTCGAAAAAACAAACGACCTGTCACGGGTTTCGCTGGTCAAAATGGACATCGAGGGTGCGGAATTCATTGTTGCCCCCACTTTGTCCGCGTGGCTGAAGGAACGCCGCCCCGCCCTTCTTCTGTCTCTTCACGCACCTCTGCTTCCGGAAGACCAAAGGCACGAACGTGTCAGTGCGCTGATGGATGAACTGGGTTATTACGCAAAGCTGTCGGATGACAAGGCGCAGCCTGTAAAGACTTCGGACTTGCTGACCGAAGACGGCCTGAACCGTTTTCACACCGTTCTCTTGCATGGGTAGAACGTCTGGCGTTTTTTTCTTCGTTCACGCGAGGTCCCGCTTGCGGCATTGAGGTGTATCAGTTTGAGTGCACACACCAAGAATCATACCCAAGTGGATAAAATGAAAAGACTTTTACCGATTGCAGTCGCCGCATTGCTTGCACAAACCGCTGCGGCAGAAACGGTTACCTATCATTGCAAGATGACCAAACAGGACGCCCATGGCTGGATTGCGCCAGAGTATGCGTTCCGGATCGACCCCGCCGCAGCTTCGGCGATGGCCGCAACGTCGTACCAAGATTGGGCCAAGACAAAATTCAAAGACCGCGGCGCCAAGGGATACCGTATTATCTGGAACCTCGATCAAAAAATGGTTGCCGGCGGCAATGTCCGCGTTCGATATCAGGCGAACCTGAAAACAACCGACAACACTGTCGCCGTCCGCATGGCATTCGTTCAGGGAAATTTCGCGAACAAACCTTTCGGAGTCGGGACCTGTTCGACAGTCAAGTAAGAAAAAGCCCCGGATGAACCGGGGCTTTTTTGTTCAGTAGACCCCGACTTCACTGCCGGGCTGTGCTGCCACCTTGAGCAGTTTGAACACGTAATCCGCAGCGGAACGGAAGCAGACCACGCGGAAGGTCTGTTCTTCATCCATCCAGAAAGCACCGGCCACCTGCGCCAGACGCGTGCGGCGGATTTGGCCAGGCTGGAATGCATCCGCCGACAGATCGACAGGTGCGACCTTGCCCAGCACCTCTCTTGCGCTGGCACCAGAGACGCTGAAGACGGCGCGGGCATCCGAGACGTTGACCGCCAAAGCATGGGTGCCGCTCAGGGCACCGACCATGTTGGCCAGTTTGGCTTCGACCTCGGCATAAGGCACCAGAACCAGCAACTCGTCCGTCGACATCCAAGCCACGCCGGTATCGCCAGTCACAAGCACCTGGCGCTGACCCGGCACTTTCTGACCGGTTGCATCCTTGACGGCCTTGGCCAGCACCTTGTCGGACAGGTCGCCGCGCAGGGTTATCATACCTTGCAGGCCGCATTCCTGGACCTTGGCGATGCCGTCATAGCCGGCGTGGTTCAATGCGCTGATGGGTTCAGACATTCTGCTTCTCCCCGTCCTTGTCATAAAAGATCGGGTCCACGATCTTGGCTTTGTAGGCTTTGCCGTCCGTGCCCGGGAACTCGACGATCTCGCCCATGCGGTCGGGGCCGTGTTTGATCAGCCCCATGGCGATGCCTTTGCCCAGATTGGCCGAGTAATATGTCGACGTCACACGGCCGATCATGTTGCGTTGACCGTTGGCATTGACGCCCTCGCCCACCGCGTAAGCACCATCCGGCAGAACCGATCCGTCCACAGTCTCGAGACCGACCAGTTTCCAGCGTTCGGGATCCGCCATGTGTGTCCGCGAATGGGCGCGTTTGCCCAGATAATCCTCTTTCTTCTTGGACAGCGCCCAGTGCAGCCCCAGATCCTGCGGGATCACGGTGCCGTCGGTCTCGTCCCCGATCATGATAAAGCCCTTCTCGGCCCGCAGGATGTGCAGACATTCGGTTCCGTAAGGCATCACGCCGAACTCTTTGCCTGCCTCCATCAAGGCATCCCAGAACGCCTGACCCTGGCTCGCCGGAACGGCGATTTCATAAGACAGCTCGCCCGAGAACGAAATGCGGTAGGCCCGGCAATCGAAGCCTCCGATCTTGCCATCGCGCCATTCCATGAAGGGCAGCGCCTCTTTGCTGACATCCATGCCGCCCAGCTTTTCAAGCACCTTGCGGGCGTTTGGGCCGACTACGGCGACCTGCGCGTATTGCTCGGTCACGTTGGCGACATAGACTTTCCAGTCCCACCATTCGGTCTGAAGCCATTCTTCCATGTGACCATGGATACGCTCGGCCCCGCCGGTGGTGGTGTGGCACAGCCATGTGTCCTCGTCGATGCGGGCGACAACGCCGTCGTCGATCAGGAAGCCGTTTTCCGAACACATCAGGCCATAGCGGCATTTGCCGACCTTCAGCGTGGACATCATGTTGGTGTACATCATGTCCAGGAACTTGCCGGCGTCCGGGCCTTTGACGATCAGCTTGCCCAGCGTCGAGGCATCCAGCAGGCCAAGGTTCTCGCGGGTGTTCTTGACCTCGCGATTGACCGCGTCATGCACGGATTCGCCGGGGCGGACATAGGCATAGGCCCGGCGCCAGTGACCGACCGGCTCCCAGTCGGCGCCGTTCCTGTCGTGCCAGTTGTGCATCGGTGTCCGACGGATCGGCTGAAAGACCTCACCGCGGGCCTCACCGCCGATCGCACCCATCGAGATAGGTGTATAGGGCGGGCGGAAGGTGGTTGTGCCAACCTTGGGAATTTCGGATTCCAGCGCATCAGCAAGGATCGCCAATCCGTTGATGTTGCTCAACTTACCCTGATCGGTCGCCATGCCCAGCGTGGTATAGCGCTTGGTGTGTTCGACGCTTTCATACCCTTCGCGCGCGGCCAGTTGGACGTCAGAAACCTTGACGTCGTTCTGGAAATCCAGCCAGGATTTCATGCGCAATTGGACTTCTGCATTTGCCGGCATCAGCCAGACTGCTTCCATCGGCGCTTCGGCGGTTGTTTCCCCTGCGGGCGCCTTGGTGTTCTTGGGCTTGAAGCCAGCCGCCTTGGCGGCCGCCTTACCGGCCGCATGGGCGTCTGTCAGAACATCTTGCAACGCCAGAGGACCGTTGGACGCGCCAGCAGCAACAACGAACCCTTTGCCGTCGGCCCCCAGCGGCGGACGCTGAGGATCCGGCCGGAAATGCGCGTTCGCCTCATCCCAGATCAGCTTGCCCCCGCAATGGGACCACATGTGCACGACCGGAGACCAGCCGCCGGACATGGCGACTGCATCCGCCTCAACCTCTTCACGCGCGCCACCAACGCCTTCCTGGTTGCAGATGGCGACTTTCTTGACGCGCTTGCCGCCCTTGACCTTGGCAATGGCCTTGCCCGGATCAACGCGGATACCCAACTGGCGAGCTTCCTCTGCCAAAGGTCCGGCCGTTGCGCGTGCGTCAACAATGCGCAAAACATCCACACCTGCCTGTTTCAGGATAATCGCGGTGCGGTAAGCGTCATCATTGTTGGTGGCGACGATGACCCGATCGCCCGGAGTAACCCCCCAGTTCACGACATAGTCGCGCATGGCCGATGCCAGCATCACACCTGGAACATCGTTGCCAGCAAAGGACAATGGTCTTTCAATTGCACCCGTTGCAGTTACAATTTGCTTGGCGCGAATACGCCACAAACGGTGGCGCGGGCCCTGCACGCCCGGCGTGTGGTCCGTCAGGCGTTCGTATCCCAACACATAACCATGGTCGTAAACACCCGCTCCCATGCAGCGCGAGCGCATGATGACGTTGTCCATTGTTTCGAGTTCGGAAACCAATTGTTCCACGAACTTATCCACAGGCTCACCATCCACAGTACCGCCGTCAACCGGAGCGCGACCGCCCCAATGCGCGGTCTGCTCGATCAGCAGGACCTTGGCACCGGATTGTGCCGCCGCCTTGGCCGCCTGCAAACCAGCCACACCACCGCCGATCACCAGAACATCGGTAAAGGCGTAGAAGTGCTCATAAGTGTCGGCATCCCGGTTGTCCTTGTCGGGCGCCTTACCCAATCCCGCCGACTGCCGGATGAAAGGTTCGTAGACGTGTTTCCAGAAAGGTTTGGGGTGGATGAACGTCTTGTAGTAGAAGCCGGCCGGCAGAAACCGGGCAAAGGCCGTGTTCACCGCACCGATGTCATATTCAAGACTTGGCCAATGGTTCTGTGAAATCGCGGTCAAGCCGTTGAACACCTCGGTCGTCGTGGCACGCTGGTTCGGCTCGAACCGGTTGCCCTGCCCCAGGCCGACAAGCGCGTTTGGCTCTTCCGCGCCGCTGGCGACAACGCCGCGGGGACGGTGGTATTTGAACGACCGGCCAACCATCATCTGGTCATTGGCCAGCAGAGCCGAGGCAAGCGTATCCCCCTCATATGCCTGCATCGAGGTTCCGTTGAATGTGAATGTGACCTTTTTCGACCGGTCAATCAGCCGGCCTTGTTTTGCGAGACGGGTGCTCATTGTGCGGGCCTTTCGCATGTGGAGGCGTCAAAGCCTCCGGCGGGAGTATTTTTGAAAAGATGAAGCATCAAGAGAACTCTCTCCACGTCCAGCCGGGTCGTTTGGCAGTGATGGCATCCTTGATGTCTTGCGGCGGCTCGGTGACCTGCGCAGAATAGGTGCCGAACACTTCGAGTGTCTGCGTGCAGCGCGCGGCGTGGAACCACTTGCCGCAGCCATTGGCGTGCCGCCAGCGCTCGAAATGAACACCTTTCGGGTTTTCACGCATGAACAGATAGTCGTGGAATTCATCATCGGACGAGCCCGGACCGAAACGCTTCAGATGCGCTTCGCCGCCGGCGGCCAGTTCGGTTTCTTCGGCGTCTACGCCGCAATAAGGGCAATTCAGGATTAGCATGTTGTCATCCTTTTGGCGGTCAGTCGGCGCGGGGGCCGACCTGAATTCTGTTTTCTGGCACCTTCGGGAATCCCCCTAGTGCGCCACCCCGGCGGCGACGCTTTCGTCGATGAAGCGGCCTTCCTTGAAGCGGTCCATCGAGAAGGCTTCGGTCAGCGGTGAATGGCCTGTCGCCATCAGCTGCGCCATCCCCCAGCCGGAACCCGGAATCGCCTTGAAACCACCTGTGCCCCAGCCTCCATTAATAAAGCAGCCCTGCAACGGTGTTTTCGACAGGATGGGCGAGCGGTCACCTGTCATGTCCACGATCCCGCCCCACTGGCGCAGCATCTTCAGGCGCGAAATCATCGGGAAGGTTTCGACCAGCGCCCGCACTGTTTCCTCGATATGATGGAAAGACCCGCGCTGAGTGAAGTTGTTGAACCCGTCGGTGCCCCCGCCGATCACCATTTCGCCCTTGTCGGATTGCGACATGTAGCCGTGCACGGTGTTGGCCATCACGACAACATCCATGCAGGGTTTGATGGGCTCGGACACCAGCGCCTGCAAAGCAACGGCTTCCAGCGGCAGGCGGAAGCCCGCCATCTCGGCCAACTGACCCGAATGGCCCGCGACGACGATGCCCAGCTTGTCACAATCGATGGCACCCTTGGTGGTATCGACCCCGACAACGCGACCGTTTTCCGAGCGCACACCGGTGACTTCGCATTGCTGGATGATATCCATCCCCATCGCCGAACAGGCACGCGCATAGCCCCACGCCACCGCATCATGGCGCGCAGTGCCCCCGCGTTCCTGCCAAAGGCCGCCCAGAACCGGATACCGGGGGCCGTCCAGATTGATGATTGGCACCAGTTGCTTGACGCGCTCGGGGCCGATCCATTCCGTCTTAACCCCTTGCAGCGCGTTGGCATGGGCCGTGCGCTGGTAGCCGCGGATCTCGTGCTGGGTCTGCGCCAGCATGATGACACCGCGCGGGCTGAACATGATGTTGTAGTTCAGTTCCTGGCTCAGGTCCTCGTAAAGGCTGCGCGCTTTCTCGTAGATCGCAGCAGATGGGTCTTGCAGATAGTTCGAACGGATAATCGTCGTGTTGCGACCAGTATTGCCGCCGCCCAGCCAGCCTTTTTCGATAACCGCGACATTCTGGATGCCATAGTTCTTGCCAAGGTAATACGCGGTCGCCAGACCATGACCGCCAGCACCAACGATGATGACGTCATAACGCTTCTTGGGTTCGGGTGAGCGCCAGGCGCGCTCCCATCCGGTGTGATAGCGCAGAGCTTCCCGCGCCACAGCAAAGGCTGAATAGTGTTTCATGTGCGAATCCATCCGGTTCGGTGATTGGGCGCAGATATGCCGTGTGACGGCATTTTAACCCTGCCGTGCAACGCCGCAATATCGCACTATTGCGACATGTCGCTCATTCGCGGCCATTTGTCCCTTTTGTCGGACGCCTCACAGGTCTAAGTCAGGGCAGCATCCTCGGAGGGACCATGACGTTCTGGGTTCTGATTTTTCTTGTCGCGCTGCTGATCGCAGCTTTTCTCTGCTTTACCCTGCTGCGCAAACGCCGTGGGGATGAACCCGCGGCGGCATACGATCTGCGGGTTTATCGCGAACAGTTGGCCGGTGTGGACCGGGATCTGGCGCGCGGGGTCATTGGCGAGGCCGACGCTGAACGGGTGCGCACGGAAATTTCCCGTCGCATTCTGGCCGCAGATGACCAAATGAAGAAAGAGGGTGCCGGCGCCGGGCCATCTCGTGCGGTTTCGGTGTTGTCGATCCTGGCAATCTCGTTGCTTCTGATCGGTGGAGCGTTGGCGATGTATCATCGCACCGGGGCCGTTGGTTTGCCTGACATGCCGCTGACCGCACGGCTTGAACTGGCCAAGGAAGTGCGCGCCAACCGGCCATCCCAAAGCGCCGCGGAAGAACTGGCGACCCCACCTCGACCTGCGCAGCTGGAAGAAAGCTATGCCAACCTGCTGAAGCAGTTGCGGGAAACCGTTGCGAGCCGGCCGGACGATTTGCAGGGTCAGATGTTGCTGGCGCAGCACGAGACGAATGCGGGCAACTTCAAGGATGGGTACACCGCGCAGCAAAAGGTGATCGAGCTGTCCGGCGACAGCGCCACGGCTGATACCTATGCGGACCTGGCTGAAATGATGATTCTGGCAGCAGGGGGGTATGTCTCACCCGAAGCGGAAAAGGCGCTGATCGAAGCGCTGAACCGTGACCCCCGTCACGGCCCGGCGCGCTATTATTGGGGGCAGATGCTGGCACAGATCGGGCGGCCGGACCTTGCCTATCGCATGTGGGTCGAAACGTTGCAGGATTCCCCCGCGGGTGCGCCCTGGGCCGAAGCAATTCGGGCTCAGATCGACGAACTCGCCTTTCGGGCCGGCGTTTTCAATGCACCGGATCTGAGCACAGCACCCGGCCCCAGCCAGGAAGACATGGCCGCCGCCGCAGAGCTGAGCCCCGAAGAACGGCAGCAGATGATTCAGGGTATGGTGGACCAGCTGTCTGATCGGCTGGCGACAGAAGGCGGATCCCCCGAGGAATGGGCCCGCCTGATCGCCGCCTTGGGCGTTCTTGGCCAGGGCCAGCGTGCCATCGATATCCGCGATGAGGCCATGGAAGTCTTTGCCGGCAATTCAGAGGCGTTGCAAATCATCGATGCGGCGGCCCTTCAAGCCGGGATCGCTCAATGATCCATGACGCTTTCGAAGAATTTGCAGCCGCGCTGCAACCGATGAGTGCCCTGATGGGGCTGGACCTTGGGGAAAAGACAATCGGCGTCGCCGTGTCCGACCGGATGCGCGGTGTCGCCAGCCCGCTGGAAACCGTGCGACGCAAGAAATTCACGCTCGATTCCGCGCGCCTGATCGAAATTGTCACCGATCGCGAGATCGGGGGCATCTTGCTGGGCCTGCCCAAGAACATGGATGGCAGCGAAGGGCCAAGATGCCAGTCAACGCGGGCATTTGCGCGCAATTTGTCCCGCCTGACCGATTTGCCCATCGGATTTTGGGACGAGCGGCTCAGCACGGTTGCGGCAGAAAAAGCACTACTTGAGGCGGATACGACACGAAAACGTCGCGGACAGGTTATTGATCACGTTGCGGCCAGCTATATCTTGCAAGGGGCGTTGGACAGGCTGCGCTTTTTGTAACGGGTCGGAGACCAGTGATGACGAATATGGTTTGGAAAAGGAATGAGGTCGAAAGCCCTTGTGTCCAGATCTGTGTCGTTCACCCGACTGAACGCATCTGTACCGGCTGCTATCGCACGATTGACGAAATCACCCGCTGGTCCAAGATGGACAGCAGCGAACGCGCCGAAATCATGGAAGATCTACCAACCAGAAAGCCGCGCCTCAGCAAACGTCGTGGCGGGCGTGCAGCGCGCATAAACGGTTCCTGAAGTCAGCCAGCCTGCTTTGGGGACGTATCCCTGTGGTCATTGGATTCATCGCGGGCCGACCTGTTTGTGTCTTGCCCGCGCAGCTCTGACTCGAACAGAGCTGCGATTTCGGATCTGCTTGTTTTTGCAGTCCCGTATTTTTTCGCTGCACGTCGGACATGCTTCGTGCCGGTCTTGTCCGCCTTGAATACTGGCGTTTTGCGTACCGCAAATCTTTCCATCAATAACCTGAGTGTCATCGCAAACTTCCCGCTTCCAATAACTGTGCCGCCGCGGGCCGAGTTCGAGCTCCTTAAAGGGGCCAGCTCATGAACGCATCTGTTCAACGTGAGTGGAGGCCCGCAGCGACACGGCGTAGGTAAGGACATTTCCGGTCAAATTTAGGGGGAAAACACAGGGTTTTTGGTCCGTGTTGACCTTAAGGTCAGAAATTCCACGGAAAAACCCACCAGTTCCCTTACGTCACAATTCTTGACCGGCACGGGATCAAGACCGGTTTCAAGACATGTGGCGCGTGTCGTTCCGCGAAAAAAGCCAATCAGATTTGGTCAATTCGCGCTCAAGGGTGCATTGTTCTGACCAGAGAACAAAGCACGCAAGCCGCCTGTTGGCTGCAATATCACAGGATGTAGGTTGAGGCGCAGAGCAGGGCCTTACCCGGCGGCCAGCCAGGTTTTGGCGTTTTCGATTTCCTCGGACGGAAAGAACTGAGTCCGTGTGCCCAATACATGACTGGCGACACGTTGTGCCATGTGCTGCCAGCTTTTGTCCCCGACGATGGCCGCGCGATCCAGTTGTCCGATGTGGCGACTGGCCAGACGAAAATGCGCTGCAAGAGCGGACAACCCCTGCCAGCCATCAAATTCCCGCAGGTCGATCAGCAACCGAAACCCGGACCGGTCATGCAACAAAGCGTCCAGGTCGCGCTCGGCCTGCTTGTACTCCTCCGGGTCCAGTTTTCCCAAAAGGCTGATCTGCACGCATGGGCCCTCAAGATCGGTCACGTGAATGGACCCCAGCGACTCGCGCATCCAGCGGCGCGCGGCCTCAAGCTCGGCCAATTCAAAGACCTGAACCGGGCACGGCAGGATCGGGGCCGCCAGTCGGATGCTGGTTTGCACCCAGCCCTGATCGGCAACAACCGCGATCCGGTCGAACCCCCGCCAGTGGCTGAGCCCCAGCTTGGTGTCGGACCAGGCCGCACCCAAATCATACCCCTTGAACTCCGGCTGCACGATAGCCAGCAGCCGAACGGAATCGTGTTCGGTGAGCGCCGCTTCGATCGCAGGAACCAAGATGTCCGCGTAGTCGGCGCTGGTGACCTGCCCCGACAACTCGACTTCAATCAACGCACCATCAGAATTCGTATGGACCGTAATCATCGGTCAAAACCTCCAAAGCCAAACAATGACAGGAGGTTAAGAGGATTCGATCCATTCCGCCACACCCCCGGCGCATTCCGGGCGGAAATAGGCGATCATCCGTCCATCCGGCCCAGCGTTTGCCGTGTCTGCCCAAGGGGCAACCCCGTGCAGGCAATGGCGGTGCAGCACGTAAGCCTCGCCCGGTTTTGCAGGCAGTTCGATTCGCGGGCAGGTTTCGAAAACCTCGCGACGGGCGGATTGGTAGATATCCGTTATATCGATTTCATGCAGACGCTCTTGTGGCGTCCCCGCAAGGGCGCGTCTGAACGCCGCGCCCAGGATATGATGGCTGCCCTCCCACAACACCATGGGCGAGGCATCCGGGCTGGCCTCGGTCAGCGGTATGCCCAAAATCCAGGCATGCGGTTCATCGACCCGGCGGCGGCGATCCGGCCCCATTGGGCGCAAGCCATCCACATGGGCCGCGTCCCGATTTCTGCGATACCGCGCGGCGGCTTCGTTTTCCCCCCGACGCGGGCGTGGATATCCCGGATGCATGACCGAGACTTGGCCTTTGTGAAGCGGCAACTGCCCATAACGCCCAGCAATGAATGACATGGCGGTTCCTGCCAAAGGCCCCGAACGGCCAACCCTGCCCTGCGCGTCATTGGGCAACGCGTCAACACCGATGAACCACGTCCCGTCACAATCCAGCCAGTCAGCATGGGCCGGGTCCGTTACCGAGGCCCGTGCGGCAGGCAGCGCATGGCCCACCCAGGCCGCAAGCACTGGATCATAGGGGAATTTCACCCACCCCCTGACGTCAAAATCCTTCACAAACCCACCGCCTTGCGCAGCATATTGAGCGCCACCAGCGTAAGGAACACGGCGAACACGCGCTTCAAGGGTTTCGGATCCATCGCATGGGCCAGCTTCACCCCCCAGGGCGCGGTGATCATCGTCATTGCCACGACGATACCGAAGGCCACCAGATTGACCGCCCCAATGGTCAGCGGAGGCCGGTGTTCCGGTGCGATATCCAGAAACAAAAAACCGATGACCGAGGGGACGGCGATGATCACACCAAATCCGGCCGCGGTTGCCACGGCACGGTGGATCGGCGTGTTGTAGAGGCTCATCAGCGGTACACCAAAACTGCCGCCGCCGATTCCCATCAGAACTGAAAGAAACCCGACCGCAGGGGACAGGATGGCCCGCTTTGTCCCACCGGGCATGACATCACCCAGCCGCCATTCCGAACGACCCAGCCCCAGATAGGCCCCGATCACCATTCCCAATATGCCGAACAGCGCCTGCAAGGCTTCGGTCCGCAGGGCCGATGCAACCAGAACTCCGATGATCGCACCGACGACGATCCCCGGCCCCCAGCCGCGCAGGATATCCCAATCCACCGCACCCTTTTTATTGTGCGCAAGAACGGATCGGACCGATGTCACGATGATCGTGGCCAGCGACGTGGCCAGACACAGTTGCATCAACTGCGGGCCGCCATAGCCAAGAGTTTGAAACGCATAGAAAAAGGCAGGCACCAAGACGATTCCACCGCCGACCCCCAGCAATCCGGCAAGCACGCCGGCCAGCGCTCCGATCGCAAGCAAAAGGCCCAGCATCTGGGCCAGCAACATCGTCTCGGGCATCGTTCCCCCTGCCGCTTAAACTTCTGCCATGGGCGCCACATGATCCAGCGCCCGCAGCATCACTTCGGGTCCGGCCCCATCCCGCACAGCCCCTTCAGACAAGGCGCGCCGCCATGCGCGGGCTCCGGGACGACCTGCGAAAAGGCCCAACATATGACGCGTGATCTGGTGCAAACGCCCGCCATTGGCAAGGTGCCGTTCCACATAAGGCACCATATGTTGAACGATCGCGAATGGATCACGCGTCGTTTCGGTACCAAAGATGCGTCGGTCAGCATCCGACAGGACATCGCCCGGCTGATGATACGCGGCCCGGCCGATCATCACCCCATCCAGACCTGCTTCCAGATGTGCGGCTGCCTCGTCCAGCGTGTTGATGCCGCCATTGATCGATATGTGAAGATCCGAAAACTCAACCTTCATCCGATGCACAAGGTCATAGTCCAAAGGCGGGATATCCCGGTTTTCCTTGGGGCTCAGCCCTTGCAGCCACGCCTTGCGGGCATGGATTGTCACCCTTTGGCAACCTGCCGCGCTGATGTGCTCAAGAAACGCGGGCAATACATCTTCGGGCTCCTGGTCATCGACTCCTATGCGGCATTTCACGGTGACATCCACATTCACCGCTTCGCGCATGGCAGTCACGCAGTCGGCAACGCGGGCCGGGTCTTTCATCAAGACCGCGCCGAAAGTGCCGGATTGCACCCGATCCGACGGGCAGCCGCAGTTCAGATTGATCTCATCATACCCGGCCTCAGCCCCCAGTCTCGCGGCCTGCGCCAATTCTTCCGGGTCAGAGCCGCCGAGTTGCAAAGCAACCGGGTGTTCCTCGGGAGAGTAGTCCAACAGATGCAACGCCCCGCCCCGCACGAGCGCCGGCGCCGTCACCATTTCGGTATACAGCAATGTTTCCGCGCTGAGCAGCCGATGGAAATAGCGGCAGTGGCGGTCGGTCCAGTCCATCATGGGTGCCACGCTTAAACGCGCTGCTTTTTGTGCGTTATTTTTCAAAGCGTTAACTCCATTCATCTCCAAACTTCGCGAAGCACGATTTCTCCTGATTTCACCGTATTCCCGGGGGTTTTCGGAGGTTCTCGATTCGAGCGTGCTACGGTGTAGCACATCCAAAGCATACAAACAGCGGCCCAAATGCAGCTGATTTCTGGCCCGGGCGCCGCCGGTTCCATCTTCTGTGTTTCCCTCGGAATTCGGCTATCAAACCTCGGAATCTTTTTCGTGTGACCGAACCGAATTCCTTATCATCGAAAGCAAGATGGGACGAATTCCATGACCACTATCAACAAAAGCACGACGGATGTGCTCGCAGCGATTACTGCCCAGAACCTCTTCCACCGCTCCCCTTCTCAAGCAACCGCTGTGACTGCTGCCGGGGTTGCAGAAAGCACCATGCCGGTTTCGTCGGCCGAGCAGAAAGAAAAGAAACCTCGCAAGGAGATCCTAGGAAAAAAATTCGAGGAACAGAACATCACTCGGTTTGAAGGCAAGAATGGAAAGTGCTCTTACCGGGTACAAATCCGAAAGCGTGTGAATGGCAAACAGCACAGCCTCACGAAAACCTCTAAGCACCTGCCAAACGCAAAAAAGTGGCAGAACAACCAACTCCGAGAAATCGAAGCAAACGGGTTTCCAATTCAAATCGTAACGGAGACAACGATCTCAGATGTCATCGACGACCGTTTGAAGCGAGGGAAAACCCTCGGCCGATCGGCTCTTCAAGTTCTGACCTTCATCAAAGCCGACGAGTTCGGAAAGACCAAGGTCTCAACGCTGACGCAGCAACAGTTATATGACTATGCAGACCTGTTGTCGGCTGGTGAAAGAATGCTACAGACAGTCGCGAGCTACATGACTCGCCTGGCGAGAACGCTCTCTTGGTCCAAGGACCGGGGTGCTTTGATCCCCATCGAAGTGGTCAACCTCGCCATGCGAACTCTTTGGGAGGATGAAGTCCTGGCTCGATCGGAAGAGCGAGATCGCCGACCGGAACTCTGTGAGCTAAACAAAATTCTGACTGCAATCTCGGAAAATACCCGGCAGAAGATCCCGGTCGCAATCCTGGTCGTCTTTGCGATTTATTCCGCGCGTCGTCTGAGTGAAATCTGCAATCTGAGGTGGGATGATCTGCGCGAAAATAGTGGCAGAATCCTCGTGCGCAATATGAAACACCCCAGGCAAAAGAAGGGAAACAACGTTTGGTGTACGCTACCGTGCCAAGCGTTGGAGATCATTTTGGCGATGCCCAAGACGTCAGAGTTCATCTTCCCTTACAATCCGCGCTCGTTTGGGACAGCGTACCGTCGCCACCGGGACAAGGTCGGAGTCGTCGACCTGCGCTTCCATGACCTTCGGCACGAAGCAATCAGTCGGCTTTTCGAGATGGGTAAGTCTGCCTCGTTCGTCAGAAAGATCTCAGGTCACAAGAATGGTGGATGCCTTTACCGCTACGAACACGTCGAAGAAGAAGGTGACAAATTCGCCAACTGGGACTGGCATCAGCTGATCCTGGAGAAATGCAAGGCACTTCACTGAGAACCCCGATGGCCGAGCTAAATGCATCGGCCATCAAACTCCTATCAAACCAGTTTTCCGCCTTTTGAAGCCGAAACGCATTTCCTCTCCACAAGCAAAGGAGGCCAAGATGAAAACCATCGACATGCTGCTCGCCCACTTCGGTGGAAACGTACGAAATCTTCTGAAACACTGCGGGCGGTACCGCTTGAATGATCCTGAACTCGTGAAACAGTTCAGGGACACCGCGCCGGATCATCGATTGGAAGACTTGTATGCAAGCAAAAAGTGAGCACCCACACTTTAGTTCGCAAAAAACTCTTCGCGTCCATCAGTCACTTCTGGGTTTGTGCCCGATTTGGCTGATGTATGAAATATTGCAAAACAAACAGTGCGCTAAGGCGCGTACACGTGCCTCCGCTTTAATGGCTATGGCAGTTTCGCGAAGCAACCTACCTTGTGCAACGAATTGATCTGCTCCGGCTTCAATGATTGTCAGAAAAAAATTCGCGTCATGCTCAGATACTGGTTTGTGTAAGGTCTGATGCCCGAGCTTGAAGCCTGTCTCGGTGAGGACTTCTGGCAACTGACGCATGACCCAAAGGTTCGTTACGTTACTTGTCAAAATCCGGAGAATGAGCTGGTCCAAAAGGTCGTAGTCAGAGATTGGCGCACTCATGTTGTCGAACTCGCCATCACAAATTGCCAGGACGCCTCCCGGTTTCAGAAGACGATGTGCTTCGCGAACTACATTCTGAAAATCATGCACGTGACACAAAACAGAGTGCAGCAGGATCAAGTCGCAGGACTGACTCTCTAAACCGGTTTTTCTGGCATCTCCGACTTCGAAGCTGAGGTGGGGATTGGGCGAAAAAGCCTCTGTCGCCTTCGCCACTAAAAGCGGAGAAGCCTCAATACCATGCGCACGTGTTGCTCCTGCGGTTTCAATCAGATCCAAGGTAACGTGACCGGTGCCGGATCCAAGTTCCAGCGCTGTTGCGTGCGGTGGGAGGTTCAGGTCTTTCAAGAAGGCTTTGCGCATCTCTTTGTGCGCCGGGTCTTGACCGCGCGCAGTCAGGATGTCTGCGACTCTTTCTTGAAGAGCAATGTCAAGGGACGCCACGTCTGCGTAAGGATCAATCATTTTTGCCCCCCTTAAGCACTCGCCTCGAGACCGATCGACGTAACCCAGTCGCGGACAATCCTTGCATACTGCCGGGTTGAGATGTGCAGGCGCTCATGGAACCGACCCGGCCACAGGTACTCTGAGCCGACCATGAGTTCATCTTCCATCCATTTCTCAACCGAGGCGCGTGTGCCTTCAGAAATTACGAAGCGCACCGGCTTCTGCGTTTTGCTTTGTAAGACCGACGCCCTTTCTTTGATCTGACCGGACGCCATGACGTCGACGACTTTCATCTTCACGAGGTCACAGCCCCGCAATTTGCTGTCAATGGCCATATTGAATAGCGCGAGATCACGGTGGTTCTCGGCCAGTTCAAGTCGTACCCGGATTGCCCAGACATGCTTTGGTTTCAATGGTCGCTTCTGACCGACGATGTGTCCTTTGTTCCAGGCTGGCCGAAGCGCACGAATGGCAGGTAAGTTTGGTGTTTCCATGGCTGATCCTCCGATCCGCCATGCCCTCCCAAAACGACAACCTGACGTTGACCAGAGTATCCTATCACAACATGCCGCGCCGTATCCGATGTTGGATCAAGAGCCCAAACCGGTTTTTTTGCAATCCGGCAAAGGTCTGCTTTTCTTGTCGAGCCGCTTGATGAGACGGGAATTGTTTTTTAAGGTCTGAGCACATAGTCACAATCTACAACGGGAGGGCACAAGCTGAACATGCGTATCACCCGCCGACTTCAGCATGGTCCCCGTTTCGCCCTGTAAATGCGTTTGCAGGGCGGGCCCGAGAAACAACCTTTCTATCGGTCTGCCCAAAGCCGCACTGCGGCACCCCTTTCTATGAGCAGAGACTCTGATGACTGTGATGAACATCAACGCTTTAAGCGTAATCCGTGGCGACCTCCTTCTCGATGAACTGAACCTGACAATTTCCAAGGGTGATCGTATTGGATTGGTTGCCGCAAATGGGCGCGGCAAGACAACACTTTTGGAATGCATGGCCGGCCAATCTGAACCGACCAACGGGAGTATCGTCCGGGCGCGCGGTTTGCGAGCGGGATATGTAACCCAATACGTGCCGGAACGCGCCTATGCCAAAACGCTCTATGAGTGGGTGCTGGGTGCCCTTCCTGCCGAGCAGGCAGAATACGAAAGCTAGCGTGTGGATGTCGTGCTTGGTGATCTGAGTGTTCCGCTCGAGTTGCAGCATCGCCTGCTCAACGAATTGAGCGGTGGGTGGCAGCGGATTGCATTGTTGGCTGCCGCGTGGATTCAGGAGCCAGATATCCTATTGCTGGATGAACCAACCAATCATTTAGATTTGCATCGTATGGGCTTGCTCCAGAACTGGTTGTCCGCCTTGCCACGTGAGGTGCCCATTGTAGTTACGTCGCATGATCGCGCATTTCTTGATGCGACCACCAACAAAACGCTGTTTTTGCGCGCGAAAAAGTCACGTGTATTTTCACTCCCATTTTCGGCAGCACGAGCAGCGCTTGATGAAGCGGATGCTGCTGACCAACGGCGGTTCGCCAATGACTTGAACAAAGCGCAGCAGCTACGCAAGCAGGCGGCGAAGCTGAAGAACATCGGCATCAATTCTGGGTCTGATCTTCTGGTGAACAAGACCAAACAGCTAAATGATCGCGCGGCGCAGATTGAAGCATCTGCCAAAGCTGCCCACTACGAACGCAGCGCTGGTGATATCAGACTGGTCAACAGCGGAACTCATGCCAGAGCTCTGATCACATTGGATGACGCACGGGTTGAGACGCCTGACGGTCGCTTGTTGTACAAGACCGGGCGGAAATGGATTTTGCCAGGAGATCGCATCGTGCTTCTGGGGGCCAATGGCACCGGCAAAACCCGATTGATAAAGATGGTGCAAAGTGCACTTTCAGGGAATAGTGGGGTGGTCAAATGTGCCCCTTCGGTAGTGCCAGCCTATTCAGACCAGCATCTGAGCCAGCTTTCGGACAGCGACACACCGATGGTCGCTGTTACGGGGCAGTTTGACATTGGTGATCAACGCGCACGTGGCGTTTTGGCGGGCGCCGGTGTGAACATACAGATGCAAGGCACCAAAATCGGTGCACTGTCTGGGGGGCAAAAGGCGCGCTTGGCGATGCTGATACTGCGGCTCAAAAATCCGAATTTCTATTTGCTTGATGAGCCGACGAACCATCTCGACATTGAAGGACAAGAGGCTCTCGAGGGTGAATTGATCACACACGGCGCTTCATGTTTGCTTGTTAGTCACGACCGCAGCTTTTTGCGAAATGTTGGCAATCGGTTTTGGCTTGTCACAGATAAAGGTCTGGAAGAAACGGGCAGCCCCGAGCCGTTTTTGGCAAGTGAGATGGGTTCGTAGTGATAATTTTGTTCCAACATTTTGTGCAGTGCGGAAGGCATCGAAACGGACTTTCGTGTGATTTAAGCCAAAGCTCACTTTGTTTCGCGTCTGGCCGAAAGATGACTCGCACGCGATCCGTGGTATGTTCAAAAACCCAAACAATTGAGTTCGAAGAATGCCGCGATTGCCTTCTCTGCCAGAAGGCGCTCACCTTCGAGACCTTTTGGCACGCTTTCCCAAGAATATTGAACCCTTGATGACTTTTGTGAACTCAGTCCTTCGGTCTAACGGAGAACTGACCATCGGAGAACGGGAGCTCATTGCAGCGTTTGTATCAGGGCTCAATTCCTGCCGATTTTGTTATGGTTCGCACGTGATCCATGCTGAAACGTTAGGCATTGATCCCGGTCTTATTAAACAGCTTTTGGAAGACATCGAGGCTTCGGATGTTTCAGAGAAGATGAAACCGATGCTGCGTTATGTCGAGAAGCTCAACACCTTGCCAAACAAACTCGTTCAGGCCGATGTCGATGCCGTTCTTGAACAGGGGTGGGTTGAGGAAGCGCTGTTCGAAGCAATTGAGGTAACCGGGCTTTTTAACATGATGAGCCGCATCGTCGAAGGCGGCGGCGTCACCTTTGACTATGGTGGGCGTACTCAGGGTCACACCTTGCAGAAAGCTGGCCCAGACGCGGCTAAGGACTCCTACTTGGTTTTCTTAGAGATGATAAAGCAGCAAGCCTCTGCGTAGAGTCAGGTGGCGCCTGACGACAAAACTCATACTTTCCTGTCACAGACAATTACCACCGTTTTGCGCCGCGTCCATTCTTCGAAAACGGACTTAGGCACAAGTGCAGCGTATTGGCGCTTCGTCCCGCTCCAGTCACGTATTCGAAAGACAGCGAACAGCGACACCTTACCTAAGTTTTGCTAGGCAGGCAGGATCTCTCTGTTGTCCTCCACCGCATCAATGCTTGTATTGTGGGTACTCGAAGTCCATATACATAAAGCTTACGTTTTTCTTTTTCGACCTGCTGTCTCCTCAATTCGGCGTTCAGTCTTTCGATTTAGACCGACCACGCCGGGTCGCCGCATTGATGCGGGCGACACGCAATTGGAGACTTCCACCATGGCAAATGGCACAGTAAAATGGTTCAACTCGACCAAAGGTTTTGGCTTTATCGAGCCTGAAGACGGCAAGCGCGATGTGTTCGTGCATGTATCCGCTCTTGAACGTTCCGGCATCAGCGAATTGAAAGACGGCCAAAAGGTTACTTTTGACGTCGAAGCTGGTCGTGACGGACGCGACAGCGCTTCCAACCTGGCACTCGCATAGCCTGCTACGGGCATCCTTCTGGGGTGCCCGGTTGCTCAGAGGGTTCCCAAGAGCCGTTGGAGAACAAGTCAGGTGCAACAGCAGGAATTGACCCGGGCGCTCGTTCAATACCGCGTACCCGATACGAAGCGTAGTGTTTTTGAACTGACAATTACTGTTATCCCTTTTTTCGCGCTATGGGGCGCAGCGTGGTTTGCGCTTTCCCTTGGTGTCTGGGTCGCTATTCCACTGGCAATCCTTAACGCTGCATTTCTGGTGCGTCTCTTCATCATCATGCATGATTGTGGTCACGGATCATTTTTTAAAAACCGTACCGTTTGCAATTGGACAGGCCGGGTCTTGGGTGTTCTCGCCCTCACACCTTATGACGTCTGGCGGCAAAGCCATGCGATTCACCACGCCTCAACCGGCAACCTTGATCGGCGCGGGATGGGCGATATCCCTACATTAACTGTAGAGGAATATCTGAAGCGAAAGTGGGTCGGGCGTGCCGCTTACAGGTTAATCCGGAACCCCTTCTTCCTGTTCTGTATCGTGCCTGTCTACACGTTCTTTCTGCAAAATCGCTTACCCTTTGGTTTCATGCGGTCAGGCTGGCTGTATTGGGCAAGCGCAATGGGAACAAACGCCGCGATTGCGGTGGTCCTGGCCCTGATTTTTTGGACCGGAGGCCTGGATGTGCTGGTTTATGTATTCCTGCCAACCATGATCGTCGCCGCCTCGATTGGTATTTGGCTTTTCTATATTCAACACCAGTTTGAACACACGACATGGGAACGGGAAGAAGGGTGGAATCTTCAGAACGCCGCATTCTATGGAAGTTCTCACTATGCCCTGCCCGGCATCCTGCGCTGGTTCTCTGCCAATATTGGTGTGCACCATGTTCACCACCTTGCCAGTCGCATACCGTTCTATCGGCTAAACGAGGTTTTGCGCGACCATTCGGAGTTGGAAAATTGCCAGCGTATTACTCTATATGAGAGCTTTCATTGTGCACGATTGCATCTTTGGGATGAAAGAAGTCAACGTCTGCTAACATTTTCCGAGGCTTTGTCGAACGCCAATCCCAACAAGAATTTAGTGTAATCTGGCGCGCACCAAGTAGGCTTCGACAGTATCTCCCCCGAGGGCGCGAATGGCCTCTAGTCGGTGAAGGCCTTCAATCAGCACGAACCTCTTGTTGTCCGAGCGTATCTGGATCGGGGTCTTCTGGCCGTTCTTCAGGATATCTTCGGCCAGCGTCAGAACTTTTTGTTGATCAAGCGTTTTCGCCCGTTTCACAGGAACATAGATCAGGTCGAGCGGATATGGTCTTTTCTCCAACATTAGCTACGTGAGCAACCTTTCGTGCATTTGTTCCGGTTCAGAGCTCGCTTCAAAAGCGGGGGCTGGAACGTACGTCATAGAACCGAACGAACAGCGTCGCGCAGTTCCTGATGCATAATCCAAGTTGCTGGCTCATCGTCACTTTCGATGTGAGAAAATGCCAGGACCTGAGCGGCGCCATCATTCTGTACCGATCCGGCTTCGGGTAGGTCCAGTTCCAGATATTCTGCGATCAATAGTCCGATTTTCTTGAAAACCTTGATGGAGGCCTCGCGCGATTTGTAACCAGCTGCCTGAGACAAGTGACCAATAGTCAGACCTTCCTTGCCTGCGATTGTGAGTGCTTTGAGCAATGTGACCTGCGCGGGGGTGAGCCTGATCTGGCGCAATGCCTCGGCATATTCTCTTTCACTGGGAACTAGGGTGCCGGAGTTTCCTTCCAAACGGCGTTGACCGCTACGCTTCCTGTCTCGTTCTTCGAGAATTTCTTTTAAGGCTTCAATGGCCAATACTGGTGTTTCTCCAACTGCATCGGCAATCATTGCCTGCGTTTTAGCCGGCGGCTTGGGAAATGCCCGTGCAACACTATTGCCGCTCAGAACGCCAGCCTTAATCAAGTACTTTCCAAATTCTTCCTCAATCACTCCTGATACGTCAGCGTTCCGCGACTTACGAACACTGCGGTCCTGAAACGCTCTTTGTTCCAAACCATGAGCTGACATCTTTGAACCGGGAAGGGTTACTTGAGGGGCATTTTTTCGCATCAGAGAAACACCACTACAATTATCGCTGCAACGCACACTGCTGACGCAATAGATATCTTAATCCCATAGGACCGGCGACGCGCCTTTTCGGCTTTGAGACTTTTACCCAGGTTTTCGTCAATCGAGTTATGGTTCACGGCGTAGTCCTTCCGGATTTGTCAGGCGGCTTTGGTTTCCACCAACTTATTGTCGCGCCACATTTTCGGTGCACTTGTCGTTCTGTCTCGTGAACGGCCGATTACATTCCCAACCATCACCTCTTCGATTCAAATGCGCGTTTGAAGGGACAAGGATCGCAACGCACCTGTCTCGGTTTGCGCGAAAACCACGTTCGCACTTCCATCCGGAATAAGTTTCAGGTGCAAGATATGCATGCTGTGGAACAGCCACAGGCTCACAGCCGCTCTCCGCTGCCCTGTAACCTCTGAGGCATACCCAACCATCCGAGCTTCCTCTGTCGCTCAGACGACCGTTTTCTGGGACCTCTATTGCAACACAATCCTGGTTCTCCTTACGAAATCCCCAGTTGCAGTGTATTTCCTGCACGCCAAACCGAGTTTCGACGTACCCATTTTGGGGCGAAATCACTTCTTCACACTCTTCTCCGGCACGCTGGAACAGCCGATTGCACGCCCACTGATCTCCGGTTGATGCCAGGTAGGCATTTTCAGGAACTCTTATTTTCTCACAGAGTTCTCCGACATTCTGAAAACCGTGATTGCATTCCCACCCGCGGCCATAGGAGCTACCCGTTAAATATGCGTTTTGGGGTACGTCTGGACTTTGGCAGGATCCGTTTCTGTTTTCGAAACCTTCGTCACAAACCGTTGCACTGGCATTGCCTGCGACTTGGGCAGCAAGCTGCGTTCCTGAGAGCGACACCAAAAGTGTCGAGATCAAACAAAGTATGCAGCGCGTAAACCCAATGAGTGACTGATCCAAACGGAGCCAGAGACCTGATCTATCGGGCATCAAACACGCAATTCATGTGCCAAGTGCTGTTCATGCGGCGCCTTCTTTCCTTGGTCACGCGATGACAGGTGCATGTCCGGTGACAGTTGCAAATGCTTGCGAGGAACGAGCTCATAGCGAAGACCCCAGCGAAACCCGTTCCTATGCTGGGGCACATGCTACAGTTAGTCTGAAGGCCATTGGATTTGCGAAGCCGGCAGCATCGCGGCATCGAGTAATTTTTACCAATACACTCTTGTGGTTCTTAGCCAGCATAGAGTCAAGGCCGCACCGTCGTCACGAAGCCTGTGCTACGGAGATATCTCATTTTTGAGACCGGTGTTTGACCAGGTGGCTTAGAGAATAATTGAGAGACAAAATTCAGCGTGACATCACCTTTGAAACGTGGCCGTTGACGAACTAACAGGGACCGAGCTCTGCTAAGGGCTGGCAGAAGCTCGAAGCTATTAATACGCCACCAATAGGTGACCGCTTACATATTGTGTCTCAATCCCAATCCGAACCGATCAACCAGTCTTTGGCTGTGCTTCCAGACAGCGGCAATAGCAACCGCTATCTGGCATCGTTTGTGAATTGCCTACTGCAATTGCAGGTTCTCGGCGGAGGTCTTGCCGCGCATCCGGTCTTCTTTCAGATCGAAGCCGACCTTTGCGCCTTCTTTCAGGCTATCGAGGCCAGAGCGCTGAACGGCGCTGATGTGCACGAATGCGTCGCCGCTGCCGTTGTCCAGTTCGATGAAGCCGTAGCCTTTAGTTTCGTTGAACCATTTAACTGTTCCGGTCGTCATGAGGTTATCCTTTCAATGACATGTGCGCCCGCCGGGATTGGCCGGGCTGCTTGCTGCGTTAGGCAGCAGGTTGAGTGAACTCACCAATATTGGAGAGCATTCGCATAAGACCGTCCTGCGCTTGGGCGGGGTCGATCTTGTGTTGTTGGTGTCCGTTCCGCTGACGCGTTGCGTGACGAACCGCTAGCGATTTTGGCGACGGTTCAATTTTGGCAGCACAGGGCTTTTGCAGTTGTGCAACCCGACCGCGTTTCACAGGCACGTCTTGCGCTTCTGAGCCGCTTGGCAGCCTGTTGCCGATCAGCTTTTCGATATCCCGCAGGAGGGACATCTCTTCGCGATCACACAGTGAAATTGCGGTGCCGGTTCTGCCTGCGCGGGCGGTCCTGCCGATGCGATGCACATAGGATTCCGGCACATTCGGAAGCTCGTAATTCACCACATGGGATACATCATCGATGTCGATCCCCCGTGCCGCAATATCGGTGGCCACAAGGACAGTGGTTGCCCCTGACCGGAATCCTGCCATGGCGCGTTCGCGCTGTGGCTGGCTTTTGTTCCCGTGAATAGCGGCGGAGTTGATCCCGGCAGCAATCAGGTGCTTGCAGACGTTATCCGCTCCGCGTTTGGTGCGCGTGAAGACAACGGCGCGATGCACGTCCTTGTCCGACAGAATATCTGCCAGAACACGGCGTTTGTCCTGCTTGGCCACATGCCGGACGCTCTGCGCGATCCGTTCAATCGGCGTTGAAACAGCAGCCACCTGAACCTCTGCCGGATCGTTCAGGAAGTCATCAGCGAGTATTCTGATCTGCCCCGGCATTGTTGCCGAAAGCAGTGCCGTCAGGCGAGCCTCGGGCAGTTTTGCTATGATCTTGCGAATGCTGGGCAGAAAGCCCAGATCCAGCATCTGATCAGCCTCATCCACCACAATGGCTTTGGTTGCGGACAGGTTGATAACGCCAGTGCCAAGGTGGTCGAGCAGGCGTCCGGGTGTTGCCACCACAATGTCCACACCGCCGCTGAGAGCCTTGATCTGCCCGCCGGGGCGTACGCCACCGACGACAAGTGTCGCCGTGATCTGGCTGAACTTGCTGTAAGCGCGGATGTTGTCCACGATCTGCGCCGCAAGCTCGCGCGTCGGCGTCAGGATCAATGTCGTGCACTGTTTCGGAGCGGGTTTTGATCTCTCACGCTCAATCCGATGCAACAGGGGCAATACAAATGAGGCGGTTTTTCCTGTGCCGGTCTGGGCAATGCCGATCACGTCGCGCTCAGATTGCAGCAGCGGAATGACCTTGGCCTGAATGGGCGTAGGGGTCGAATATCCTTGAGCCTTGATGGCCTTCAGGATGGGCTCGGCAAGGCCGAGGGTGTCAAATGTCGTCAAAAGCGTTTGGTCTCGTGCCATAAACGCGGTTCACCGCTATCGGCACTTGGTCTCTCTAATCTACTGGGAAGCTCGTATGAAATAGCCGCCGTCGTTTCGTTGCTCTCAAGGAGCTATTCAAGACAACGATCTGGGGATCACGGGCGAGAATACTTTGCCGCTGATTTGGTCATCCACACGCGGCGTTGCGCTTCTCCTACAGGGCAAAGGTTAAGAAAGCAACAACTCATTTGAGAGCAAATATTTGCCCAAGGTTGGGTTTGCCCGCGTCTTGCGCGTCCATGAACCATGCGGCGAAAGCGCGGTTTTGGGTAGGTTTATCATGTGCGGTTTGAATGTCCGCAAAGCGGGTGCAACTGCAGCATCAAGATAGCGGGTTGGATGTCGGCTCTGGGCCGGAATTCCCCTGACCTATCCCCGTGCCATGAGAGACCGAAGTCAGATGTAGTCACGAGGACGCTGGAAAACCCTTGTTCTCTTCTCGAATTCCGATTGAACGTTGAAGAAGTGAAATCAGGCGCGACTTGCGGTATCAGGTTTTTTCTCCTGGACTTCTTCATGAACCCCGAAGAAACACTCGCCCCCGCAGTGAGGCGAAAGACGCCGGCCCTCGGCTGAGCAGCCAGAGCGTTTCAACAAGGTACTTCATTCTCAGAGTTCCCACCAAAGAAGAGGCCCGGCGTTCTCCTCTACGTTCGCTTGCCGAAAAACCGAGAATGCTGCATCATCAATCGAGTGAAGCACGGCTTCAACATCAGGTAGGGCCTGTCGCTACATATGTGCTACGCGCCAAATTCACCCCAAATAAACACATATAAAACAATACGCTACGATCAGTCGCACAAATCCATCATGGGTGCCACGCTTAAACGCGCAGCTTGTGTTGCCTTGCCTGTCACAGCAACGCCTCCGTCCTGCTATGCTTCGAAGTCCGATGGCCTGTCAGCGGCCTTGCCCATCCGAATCAAGTCGAAAAGCCCTGACGCATTCCTCTGACGACGTCCCGACGGCGACCATTATCAGTGAGTTGCTTCCGATCAGACGCCATATCGACTCATCACCATCTGGACACTGCTTTCGATCGTTTCCGTCATCTCGGCTTCGCTGAGCACCCCACCCGTAAACAGCAGCGGCCAGAAGGCGCGCGCCTTGATCAGGCCAATGAATTCGCGCCCGGCCCGTTCCGGATCATCGATCCGAAGCTGCCCATCCTCGGCCGCATCTTTGAGCATGGCAATGAATGTCGCCGTCTTGTCCAGCTTGCCCTGCGCTTCCGCCGCAAGCGTCGGGTTGCGCAAGGTTTCGCTGATCACCATCCGGGCCATTGCGATAACATCGGGCCGCATCAGAATGCGCCCTTCGGCCCAGGCCAGTTCAGTCAGTTGCGTACGAGTATCGCGACCTTTTTCATACCGAATTTCCAGCACTTCAGCAAAGCGGCTGGACAATTCGACCACGATGGAGCGGAATAGGTTTTCTTTACTTTCAAAGTACTTGTACAACGTACGCTTGGACACTTCGGCCCTTGCTGAAATGCGATCCATACTGGCCGCGGCAAAGCCCTTTTCCTGGAACTCGGCCACGGCAGCTTCGATGATCTGTGCGCTCTTGGACGCATTCTGTGCGCTGCATTCGTTCATGTCAGAGCTATAGACCTATTGACGTGCCCCGGTCAAATACTAGGTAAACGCAGGAGTTTACAAGGGCAAAATTGTATGCCATGAGTAAACCCGCGAGTTTACCAATTGCGGAAACCAGCACCAACAGGAGACCCCCTCATCATGGCTCTTAAATTGAACCTGAACGGCACGACCCACGAGGTTGATGCCGAACCCGGAACGCCTCTTCTCTGGGTGATCCGAGACGAACTGAAACTGACCGGCACAAAATTCGGCTGCGGCGTGGCATCCTGCGGGGCCTGCACCGTGCACGTGAATGGTGAGCCCGTCCGTTCCTGTCAGACATTCATTGAAGACGTCGAAGACGCCGAAGTCACGACCATCGAAGCTGTCGGTGACGACAAGATCGGCGCCGCCGTACAACAGGCCTGGGTCGAACTGGATGTCGTCCAGTGCGGCTATTGCCAGTCGGGTCAGGTGATGTCGGCTGTCGGGCTGTTGTCCGAGAACCCGAAACCGTCAGTCCAGGAGATTGACGAGTACATGTCCGGCAATGCCTGCCGCTGCGCCACCTATCAACGCATTCGCGCCGGCATCCAGCGCGCGTCTGAAATTCTGGAGGCCTGATCCATGACCATCAACACTTCTCGCCGTGGGTTTCTGAAAAGCGCCGCCGCTGCCGGTGCCGTCCTTCTGGTCGGCACCCGTCCGGACGGTGCGCTGGCCGCGGCCTCGTCCGAGACCGCGCAGTTCAATCCATTTGTGAAGATCGATGCCGATGGCACCGTGACCGCCATCGTCAAACATCTTGAAAAAGGTCAGGGCCCGGCGACCGGACTGCCGACGCTGATTGCCGAAGAAATCGGCCTGACCATGGACCAGATCGAATACGAGTTCGCCCCCTCGGATCCGAATGTCTACAACAACCTGCTGTTCGGCCCGTTCCAGGGCACCGGCGGTTCGACCGCGATGGCGAATTCGTGGCTGCAATACCGTCAGGCCGGTGCTGCCGCGCGCGAGATGCTGATCAACGCTGCCGCGCAAAGCTGGGGCGTGGATGCATCCGGCATCACCATCGAAGACGGCATTGTGAAGGCAGGCGACAAGTCGGCTCCGATCGCTGAATTCGTGTCCGCTGCGTCGCAACGGGACGCTCCGGCAGAGCCACGCCTGAAGGACCCGTCCGAATTCCGTCTGATCGGAAATGAAACGGTGCGCCGCAAGGATACGGCCATCAAAAGCAACGGCCAGGCGATGTTTGCCATGGACGTTCACCTGCCCAACCAGATGATCGCCATGATCAAACGCCCCGAAGCGAAGGGCGGCGTCGCGCTGGGCTTTGATGACAGCGCATCGAAAGAGGTCAAAGGCTATATCAGCGCCGCGGTTCTGCCCAATCAGGCGGGCGTCGCGGTGTACGCCGAGAACACCTGGGCCGCGATTCAGGCACGCGATGCGCTTGAGGTCGAATGGGACATGTCCGGCGCGGAAACCCGCAACTCGGACCAGATCAAGGCCGAGATCATGGCCGCGCTGGAGGCTGAGCCCACGTATAACGTCAACAAGGCGGATTTTGCCGCTGTGGCAGCCGCCATCGACGGCGCGGACAAGGTCGTCGAAAAAACGTTCTACTTCCCACTGCTGGCCCATGCCCCGATGGAACCGTTGAACTGCACCATCGAGCAGACCGCAGACGGAGACATCGTTCTGCATGACGGGGCACAGATGCCGACGGGTCCTCATATGGCCTACCAGCAGATCTTTGGCCTGCCGGCCGAGAAGATCCACATCAAAACCATGCTGGCAGGCGGGTCTTTCGGGCGCCGCGCCACCCCGGATGCGGATTATCAGGTCGAGGCCGCCCTGGCCTTTGTCGTCACTGACCGCTCGCGCCCGGTGAAACTGGTCTGGACGCGCGAAGACGACATTCGCAGCGGGTATTACCGACCGGCTTTTGGCCACAAGGTTCGTGTGGGTCTGGACGCCGAAGGCAACATCGTCGGGTGGCAGCACCAGATTGCCGGTCAATCCGTGATCAAGGGCACCCCGTTCGAGGCTGTTCTGGTTCATGACGGCATCGACCACAGCTCGGTCGAAGGCGTTTCGGACAGCCCCTACAGCATCCCCGGCATGGCGGTGGGTCTGACCGACACGCCAAAGGCGACGACGGTTCTGTGGTGGCGCTCGGTCGGGCACACCCACACCGCCTATACGATGGAAACCATGATGGATCTGGTGGCCGAGGCCGCCGGTCGTGATCCGGTGGAGTTCCGTCTGGCCCATCTGTCCGACAGCGGCAACCCGGACCAGCAACGCAAGGCAGCTGTTTTGAAGCTGGCGGCCGAAAAGGCAAACTGGGGCAATGCGCCAGAAGGCCGGTCGCAGGGGATTGCCGTTCACAAGTCCTTTGGGTCTTACGCGGCTGAAGTGGTCGAAATCTCGGGCGATCCGGAAAGTGGCATCAGGATTGAAAAGGTCACCTGTGCCGTGGATTGCGGTATCGCCGTGAACCCCGATATCGTGCGGGCCCAGATGGAAGGCGGCATCGGCTATGGCATTGGCCATGTGATGCGTGACCAGATCACTCTGACAAGCGGGGCCGTTGATCAATACAACTTCCCGGATTACGAACCGCTGCGCATCGGGGATATTGCTGCAATCGACGTGCACATCGTGCCATCGGCCGAAGCGCCGACCGGCGTCGGAGAACCCGGCACGCCACCGTCGGCACCGGCTTTGGCCAATGCGATCAAGGCCCTGTCAGGTTTGCATGTGGCGCAATTGCCCATGGAAGAACATGGCGTAAGCTTTGCCTGAAAACAGCTCTCCGCGCCGGTCAATACCGGCGCGGGCGTTCCTTGAATACCCAAGTCAGAATTTGATCAAATTTGGTGACAAAGCACATCCATTGAAGTAAATCACTGGGGAGTTTCACCGACGGAGCCCCCAATGGATCTGAGAGCCCTGCACAATTTTCGCGTTGCCGCATGTGACCTGAACGGTCAGATGCGGGGCAAACGCGTGCCCCCCGGCTATGCCGACAAACTGGGAAAAGGCGCCGTGCGAATGCCGTTTTCGGCACTGAACGTAGACCTGTGGGGCGCTGATATCGAAGGAAGCCCGCTGGTCTTTGAAACCGGCGACGCTGATGGGGTGCTGCGCCCGACCGAACGCGGCCCGGTCCCCGTGCCCTGGCTGGATACGGAAACAGCGCTGGTGCCGATGTGTCTGTATGATGATGACGGCGTACCCTTTCCGGGCGACCCGCGGCATGCCCTGTCCGCCACACTCGACCGCTATACGCAACGCGGCTGGTCCGTTGTTGCCGCGACGGAGTTGGAGTTCACACTCGTTGACGCTTCTGCCGCGCAGCCGCAACCACCGGTGAATCCGATCACAGGGCGGCGCCTTGCGGATGAGGCCGTTCTGTCGGTTGCCGAAATGGACGCGTTCGAGGCGTTCTTTACCGACCTGTACGATGGCTGCGCCGCAATGGGCATCCCCGCGCAGACGGCCATTTCCGAAAGCGGCATCGGTCAGTTCGAGATCAACCTGAACCATCAGGACGCCATACGCTGCGCTGATGATACGTGGCTTTTCAAGGCATTGACGCGTGGATTAGCACGCAGGCACGGATTTGCGGCCACCTTCATGTCCAAGCCTTATGCCGATGACGCGGGCAACGGAATGCATGTGCATTTCTCGGTGTTGGACCAGAATGGGCACAATGTGTTCGACAACAACGGGCCGGAAGGCACCGAGATATTGCGGTCTGCCGTAGCGGGCTGTGTCGCGGCCATGCCGGGCAGTACGCTGATATTTGCACCCCACGGCAACTCCTACACACGGCTCATACCGGGTGCACATGCGCCCACGGGCGCCTGCTGGGCCTATGAAAACCGAACCGCTGCCATTCGTATCCCGGGCGGGGCGCCCGCCGCACGGCGCATCGAACACCGCGTCGCCGGCGGGGACATAAACCCGTATCTGATGCTGACCGCAGTTCTGGGCGCGGCACTTGTCGGCATCGAGGACGGCTTGACCCCACCTGCCCCGATCATGGGGAACGCCTATGACATCGCGGACCTGCGTCAACTGATGCCGGATTGGTCGAGCGCGATTGACAGGTTCGCCACGGATCCCCTGGTGGCCCGGCTGTTCCCCGCTGACCTGATCCGCTATCTGACCATGACCAAGCGACAAGAGATCACCCGATTTGCGAACATCCCGCCCGAGGATCACTGGCTGTGCTATCTCGAGACGGTTTGAACCCCTTGCCGCGTCAACCAGTCTCGGTTAGGGTTAATTTGATCAAATTTGGTGACATATGAAAATCGGTATTCTACAAACCGGCCACACCCCCGAAGTGCTACAGGAAGAATTCGGGGATTATGACGAACTTTTCCCCGCGTTGCTGCGTGACAACGGGTTCGAGTTCGTGACCTTCGCCGTCGTGGACGGCACTTTCCCCGATGGTGCGGATGATGCGGATGGATGGATCATTACCGGATCGCGCCACGGGGTTTACGAGGACCTTCCCTGGATCGCCCCGCTGGAAGCGTTGGTGCGCGAGATCCGGGAAAGTGGAAAACCCCTGATCGGCGTTTGCTTTGGCCACCAGATCATTGCTCAGGCACTGGGTGGCAAGGTCGAGAAATTCTCGAAAGGATGGGCCGTAGGTCGTACGGAATACGAATATGACGGCAGCAGATTATGGCTGAATGCCTGGCATCAGGATCAGGTTGTCGAATTGCCGAAGGAAGCGCGGGTTCTGGGCCGGAATACCTTCTGCGAAAACGCGATGCTGGCTTATGGGGACACAATCTGGACAGTTCAGGCCCACCCGGAATTCACCAACGGATTCGTGGCAGGCCTGATGCGGACACGGGGCAAGGGCGTGGTGCCCGAAGACCTGATGCGCGAAGCCGCAAATCGCGAGACGGCCCCGGACGACAACGCCAAAATCGCGCGCCACATGGCCGAGTTTCTAAAGAAAGAGAGAGCCTGATGGCTGATTGGACCGACAAACTTCCGGAAGCCGCAAAGGCATATTTCCATGGGCAACGACTGGACGAAGTTGAATGCATCATTTCGGACCTGCCGGGGATTGCGCGCGGCAAGGCGGTGCCTGCATCAAAATTCGCAAAGCAATCCTATTTCCACCTGCCCGACAGCATCTTTTACCAGACCATCACAGGGGGCTGGGGCGAAGCGGCCGGCGATGACGGGTTCATCGAAAAGGATATGATCCTGAAGCCCGATTTCTCGACCACTTCCGCTGCGCCGTGGACGGGGGATTGGACATTGCAGGTGATCCACGACGCCTACGACCGGGATGACAATCCGATCCCCTACAGCCCGCGTAACGTGCTCAAGCGTGTTGTGCAGCTTTATCATGATAAGGGATGGAAGCCGGTTGTTGCACCAGAGATGGAGTTCTTTCTGGTTGCCCCCAACGTGGACCCGGCGCAGGGCATCAAACCCATGATGGGGCGTTCCGGCCGCCCGGCCGCGGCGCGGCAGGCCTATTCCATGACGGCCGTGGACGAGTTTGGCCCGGTGATCGACGACATCTATGATTTCGCCGAGCATCAGGGGTTTGAGATCGACGGCATCACGCAGGAAGGCGGCGCCGGGCAGTTGGAAATCAACCTGCGTCACGGCAATCCGGTGAAACTGGCCGATGAAGTCTTCTATTTCAAACGTCTGATCCGCGAGGCCGCGCTGCGCCACAATTGTTTTGCCACCTTCATGGCCAAACCGATCGAGGAAGAGCCGGGTTCGGCCATGCATATCCATCACTCGATCATCGACATGGAAACCGGTCAGAACATCTTCTCTGGTCCTCAAGGGGGTGAGACGGACGCGTTTTATCACTTCATCGCCGGTTTGCAGAACCACCTGCCCGCCGGTCTGGCAGTCATGGCGCCCTATGTGAATTCCTACCGGCGCTATGTGAAAGATCACGCGGCACCGATCAACCTGGAATGGGCCCGTGACAACCGCACCACCGGTATTCGCGTGCCCCTGTCCGGCCCGGAATCGCGACGCGTCGAGAACCGCATCGCCGGGATGGACTGCAACCCGTATCTGGGCATCGCGCTGTCGCTGGCCTGCGGCTATCTTGGCCTGGTCGAGCAGGAACGCCCACGTCGTCAGTTCTATGGCGACGCTTATGAAGGCGAGGGCGATATCCCGCAGGTCATGGGCGAAGCGCTGGACCTGTTCGACGAGGCCACTGCCCTGCACGAGGTTCTGGGCCCTGAATTCGCCCGCGTTTACGGCATCGTCAAACGGGCCGAGTACGAAGAGTTCCTGCAGGTCATCTCTCCTTGGGAACGTGAACACCTGCTGATCAACGTCTGAGACCTTCCGTGAACCTGCTCTATTCCAATGACCGCAAAGGTGAGTACCCAGACAGCTGGTATGCTGCGACGGCAAATCCGATGGATCGCTTTCCTGCGTTGTCAGAAGACACCAAAGCGGATGTATGTGTAGTCGGTGGCGGTTATACGGGGCTGTCCGCGGCTCTTCATCTGGCCGAAGCCGGGTTCGACGTCGTGCTGCTTGAAGCGCACCGCGCGGGCTTTGGCGCGTCGGGCCGAAACGGCGGCCAGTTGGGCAGCGCGCAGCGGATGGATCAGGAAGACCTCGAACGTCTTGTTGGCGATGCTGACGCCGCCAAGCTGTGGGATTTGGCCGAAGACGCCAAGGATCTGGTCAAATCCCTGATCGCCAGACACCAGATCGCGTGTGACCTGAAACCCGGCATCGCCGTCCTGGGCCTGAGCAGATCTGAGCAGAAAGAACTGCATGACCACGCTGGCCATCTTTCTGAGCGGTACGGATATGACCAGATCGAATTGTTGGACGAAAACGCAGGTCACGCGCTTTGCCCATCACCCGCTTACAAGGGCGGGTATCTGGACATGGGTGCGGCACATCTGCACCCTTTGAACTTTGCGTTGGGATTGGCGCAAGCCGCGGCCAAAGCGGGCGTTCGCATCCATGAAAGCACCGAAGTGACCGGTATTGACGAGGGCCAGACGGCTGTGATCCGAACTGCTCACGGCAACGTTCGGGCCGAGCACGTCATTCTGGCCTGCAACGGGTATCTGGGCGACCTCAATCGTTCCGTCGCCGCCAGGGTCATGCCCATCAACAATTTCATTGCGGCCACCGAACCCCTTGGAGAGGACACCGCCCGGGTTTTGACCCGGGATGTGGCGGTTGCGGATACGAAATTCGTGGTGAACTATTTTCGCCTCAGCGCCGATGGCCGCCTCTTGTTCGGAGGCGGCGAAAGCTATGGCTATCGCTTTCCATCAGATGTCGCCGCCAAGGTCCGCAAACCCATGACCGAGATTTTCCCGAATTTGCGGGATGTGAAGATCGACTATGCCTGGGGCGGAACGCTGGCCATCACCATGCGGCGGATGCCGTATCTGGCCCGTGTCGCACCCAATATTCTTTCGGCTTCGGGATATTCCGGTCACGGTGTCGGCACTGCGACCCATGCCGGACAACTCATGGCGATGGCGATTCAGGGTCAGGCCGAAGGGTTTGACACGATGGCACGCGTGCCCGCGCTGTCTTTCCCCGGCGGCCCTGCCCTGCGCAGCCCGCTTCTGGTGCTGGCCATGACATGGTTCGCACTGCGCGACCGGCTTGGGGTCTGATCCACGTAAATTGCGACAGATTGGTGAATTTTCGCCTGCCCGGCGATTGAGGGCTTGGATTGCCTTCCGATTATCTTTATCTTTCCCAAAGATAGAATTCGGGAATTCCAAATATGACGCTGCCCCCCAACGTTCACGACGCCGAACCCATCCCTGCCGCCGCCAAGGACGCGATCGAGGCCCTGATGCAGTCAGGTGACCTGTTCCGCTATACCGCACCGCAGGATGCCCCGGTGGCCCTGCTGGAAGCCGAGTTCGCGGAACTGTTGGGCACGAAATACGCCTTGGCGGTGTCGTCCTGTTCAGCCGCGCTGTTTCTGTCGCTCAAAGCACTGGGCCTGCCCCGCGATGCGCGTGTTCTGATCCCCGGCTTCACCTTCGCGGCCGTGCCGTCGTCTGTCGTCCATGCCGACTGCATTCCGGTTCTGTGCGAAGTGGGTGAAAACTATCGCATCGACATGGCCGATTTCGAGGCCAAGCTGGACAACGTTCAGGCAGTCATCATCAGCCACATGCGCGGGCATACATCCGACATGGATGCGATCATGGCCTTGTGCGACGCACGAAACATTCCGGTGATCGAGGATGCCGCGCATTCGCTGGGCACCACATGGCATGGCCGCAATATCGGTACGATCGGAAAGGCCGGATGTTTCTCGTTCCAATCCTACAAGATGATCAATGCCGGCGAAGGTGGCATCCTGATCACGAATGATGCAGATCTTGTCGCGCGGGCCGTCATCATGTCAGGCGCGTATGAGCACAATTGGAAGAAGCACAAAGGTCCTCAGGGTGACAACTCACCCGAACTGGAAGAGGCCTTTGCCCGCTGGCAGAACAAGCTGCCGCTGTACAATCTTCGCCTGAGCAACCTCAGCGCGGCGGTGATCCGTCCGCAACTTCCGGAACTGGCGCGCCGCGTCCGCGATGGCCTGGCGAACCATGATTACGTGGCTGGTCGCCTGAACACCTCGTCTCATATCGAGGTTCCCGCCCCCCTGCCCCCCGAGCAGCGTGCGCCGGATTCGATCCAGTTCAATCTTGTCGGAATGCAGGAACATGAGATCCGCGCCTTTGCCGCAGCGTCCGAGGCACGCGGCGTCAAGGTTCAGGTTTTTGGTCTGAGCGAAGACAACGCCCGCGCCTTCTGGAACTGGCAATTCCTTCCGGAAACTTTCGACCTGCCCAAGACGCGCGACATGCTGATGAAGGCCTGTGACGTGCGCCTGCCCGTCCGCCTGACCCGCGAAGAGCTGGACGTGATTGCAGACATCCTGCTGGCATCGGTTGGCGAAGTGACCGGCCCGATGCCGGTCTATGGCACTTAAAGCAATGGCATTTTGAACAAGAAAGGCCCGCACAATGCGGGCCTGTTTCTTTGTTCGGAACGGATCAGTTCAGCTTGGACAGTTTTTGCTGCAACTCGGCCAGCTGTTTCTTTATGTCGTCCAGATCCTCTTTTGGTTCGGACTTTTCCTCTTCCTTTTCCGGGCTGGACCATCCGCTGGACAGCCCACTGGTCATCGCCTTCAGGAAAGCCTGTTGCTGCGCCTGCAATGCGTCAAAACCCGGCATCTGAGACATCGGATTCATCGCGCTCATGTTTTCCATCATCTTGTTTTGGCTTTCGCGCAGCATCTCGAACGAGCTTTGCAGAAACTGGGGCATCATTCCCCCGCCCGGCAGCATGTAACTGCGCACCAGATCATTCAGTACATTCACCGGCAGCACGTTTTCACCCCGGCTTTCATGTTCGGCAATGATTTGCAGAAGATACTGACGTGTCAGGTCATCGCCTGTTTTCAGATCAATGATCTGCACTTCGCGCCCGTCGCGGATGAACCCCGCGATATCTTCGAGCGTCACGTAATCGCTGGTCTCGGTATTATACAGCCGACGGCTGGCATAGCGCTTGATAAGCAGCGGTTTTTCTTGGTCCGACACCGGGTTCCCTCCCCAAGGATGATGCGTTGCAGCACAGGTTATGCGAGTGCAGCACAAAAAGAAAGGGCAGGTCAATGGACCTGCCCAACGCGATTGCACCTAATGGGAGGGTTGGGTGCGCTTCGCGGACGTTTCTTACTTTGCAGCTGCAGCTTTCTTGGCTGCGGTGGTGACCTCGTTGGTCGCCTTTTTGACGGCAGCGGTTGCTTCTTCCGCGGCGTCTTTGCCGGCAGCCATCAGCAGCTCGACGGTTTCGGTCTGAACTTTTTTCGCGATTTCAGCGAAAGCGGCCAGGTTTTCAGCTGCAACTTCAGCCGACGCGCTTGCGAAGTCGGTTGCGGCTTTTGCGTAGTCAGCAGGCTCTGCCTTGGCTTTCGACATCTCGCTCAGCTTGGCCAGGGTGTCCTTGGTCCATTTGTTCGAGATCTCGGCCGATTTCTCAGCAGCGTCCAGAGCAACGCCCGACAGCTTCTCGTTCAGCGAAGCGGTCGATTTGAATGCACCTTCCATTGCGGTGGTGTCCACCGGAAATGCACCCATCATGTCTTTCATGATCGCGGTAAAGTCTTGGGTCTTTGCCATTGTCCTAATCCTTTTAGCCGGTCCGGGCCCACCCCGGGTTTCATCAGCTTGAGGACAATATGATTGCTGCACCGCAGCATTGCAAGTTTTTTCTTGCTGCGGTGCAGAATTTTTAAGTTTCAAAATGAAATCAGGCGTTTGGTTTCGCCACAACATAAGTCCCGGGTGCGGGTGCAAGGCTCGGGTGCTTCGAATCACCCGGCTCACGGGCTGGAACCTGCTTGCCGGAGCGCTTCTTCAACCACGCATCCCACATGGGCCACCAGGACCCCTCGTGAAAATCAGCTTCTTTCAGCCAGGTGCTGGCATCCGACTTCATATCCGGGTTGGTGTAGTGGCCATATTTCTTCTTGCTGGGCGGGTTCACGATACCCGCAATATGACCCGATTCTGAAACCACGAAGGTTTTGGACCGCGAGCCCATTTTCTGCACGCCGCGGTAACAGTCTTTCCATGCCGCGATGTGGTCCGTTTCGCAGGTTATGGCCATCAGCGGCACATCCACGTCTTCGAGTTTCAGCTTGTGCCCCATCAACTCGAAACCGTCGGTCGCGAACTCGTTGCGCTGGCAGAGGCCTCGCAGATATTCCACGGCCATTTTTGCTGGCAGGTTTGCACCATCGCCGTTCCAGTAAAGCAGATCAAAGGCCGGAGGCACTTCCCCCATCATATAGCTGCGAATAGCCGGACCATAAATCAGGTCGCGTGATCGCAGGAACGACATGGTGCGCGCCATGATCCACGACCGCAGAACGCCCTCCTTTTTTACTTCCTCTTCGATTCCGTCGATGAAGTCGTTTTGCAGGAATGGCGTAAACTCACCCTGATCGGAAAAATCCGTCAGTGCCGTGAACAGCGTTGCGGATTTGACCGACTTGTCGCCACGCTGTTTCAGCAAGGACAAGGTCAGGCTCAGCGTCGTGCCCGCGATGCAATAACCCACAGCGTTGACCTGTTTGACCTTGCAGATCTTCTTGGCCGTTTCGATTGCGGTCAGGAAACCGTCCTGAATATAGTCTTCCATGCCGGTTTCGGCATAGCTTTCATCCGGGTTCACCCAGCTTACGACAAACAGGGTATAGCCCTGTTCGGTGATCCATTTGATCATGCTGTTCTGGGCTTTCAGATCCAGAATATAGAACTTGTTGATCCAGGGCGGGAACAGAACGATGGGTGTTTCGTAAACCGTTTCGGTCACCGGCTTGTATTGGATCAGCTCCATCATCCGGTTGCGATATATGACCTCGCCCGGCGTTGTCGCCAGGTTTCCACCAACCTCGAACGCGCTTTCATCCGCCAGTTTGACGACCAACTCGCCATCATTGGCTTCGAGGTCTGAAACAAGGTTCTCCAACCCTTTTATCAGCGACTGACCTTCGGTCTCGACCGCCTTTTGCAGGGCATCCGGGTTAGTCGCCAGAAAATTCGTGGGCGCCATCATGTCGATGATCTGCTGCGAGAAATACTGTAGGCGTCTTTTGTCTTTGGCATCCAGATCATCGACCGACGAGACAGCCTGCGCAATCGCTTCCGCGTTCGTCAGGTATTGCTGCCGGATCAGTCGGAAATAAGGGTTTGTCTCCCAAAGGGGATTGGAAAACCGTTTGTCACCGGGCTTGGTTTCCTCGGTTTCCACCTCACCCGTTGTCAGCGCTTTCTGCGCTTCGGCAAAGTTGAGAACCGACTTGCCCCAGAATTCTATCTGTTGCTCCAACAGTTTGGCGGGATTTTGCCATGCATCGGCCCAATACGCCGTTGCTGCTCGTGCGAAAAGCTCTTGATTCGGGCCGTCCAGCGCTGGGGTGTGCGACTTTTTTGACGCCATAATTTCAATCAGGCGCTTCGAGAGCTGCTCGACCTTTTCCATATTTTCTTTAATGCGTTCAATATGTTCTTCGGACACGTCCGGCATTTGGTCTTCACTTGTTGTCATTTTAACAATTCCACCCTAACCTCGCTGCCATGCAGAATAACGTCGTGGGTGCTGGGGGGCAAAGCGACGAATGGTCCGAACTCTCAGGATGACACTCAGGAGGCCCCATTTATGCGCTATATGATGACCTACGACCTTATGGAGTCCATGCGTAACACCAACCAGTGGCTTGGTGCAACCGCAAGCGCGATGGCGTCCTACCCGCTGTTTTCCATGACACCCAACCCGGCGTTCAGCTGGATGGCTGCCTGGGGCGAAGTTACCGAACGAACCTTCCAGCGAATGATCGTCAAACCTGACTGGGGCATTCGTACTTTCACCTGCGAGGATGGAAAGGACCATCTGGTCGAGATCACGACAGTTCTGGAACGCCCCTTCGGCGATCTGGTTCATTTCCGTGTCAACGGCCGGGAAGAACAACCGCGCAAGGTCCTGCTGGTTGCGCCCATGTCCGGCCATTACGCCACGCTGCTGCGCTCGACCGTCAAAAGCCTGCTGGTCAATTGCGAAGTTTACATCACCGATTGGCATAATGCGCGCGATATTCCTGTGTCTGCCGGCAAGTTCGATGTCGAAGACTACACGCTCTACCTTGTAGATTTCATGAAGGAACTGGGTCCGGACACGCATGTCGTCGCGGTTTGTCAGCCCGCCCCCCTGACACTGGCGGCCACCGCTTATCTGGCCGAGGTCGAGCCCAAGGCTCAACCCAGCACTCTGACACTGATTGGCGGGCCGGTGGACCCGGACGCGACCCCGACCGACGTCACCGACTTTGGACGCCGTGTGACGATGGGTCAGCTGGAAGAAACAATGATTCAACGAGTCGGGTTCAAGTACAAAGGTGTCGGGCGTATGGTTTACCCCGGCCTGCTGCAACTGGCGTCGTTCATGTCGATGAACGCCGATCGCCACTCCAAAGCGTTTTCCGATCAGATTCAGCGTGTTATCCGCAACGAAGCCTCGGACTTGGATGCCCATAACCGTTTCTATGACGAATATCTTGCGGTGATGGACATGACGGCCGAGTTCTATCTGTCGACGGTCGAACGCGTCTTCAAAAACCGCGAGATCGCACGCAACGAATTTGTTGTCGCCGGCCACAAGGTGGATATCGGCAAAATCACCGATGTTGCCGTGAAATCGGTCGAAGGTGCGAATGACGATATCTCGGCGCCCGGTCAATGTATTGCTGCCCTGGACCTGTGCACCGGCTTGCCAGACAGCAAAAAGGCCAGCCACGTAGAACCCGGCGCGGGCCATTACGGCATTTTCGCGGGCCGCAGCTGGCGCGACAACATTCGCCCGCTTGTGATTGATTTCATGAACGAAAACAGCCGCAAGAAACGTCGCCGCGCAGCGAACACCAACAAGGTCGCCTGATGAACATGGGCGGGCCGGCACATAGTGGCCTCGCCTTTTCTTGCACCTGCGGCCAGTTGAAGGGTCAAATCTCGGACCAGGGTGTTCGGCTTGGAACCCATGTCGAGTGTTTCTGTCATGACTGCCGCGCGGCGCAGCTGTATTTCGGGCAGCCCGACCCGGCGCCCGGCCCGGTCGACATCTTCCAGATGGCACCGGATGAAATCGAAATCACCGCCGGAGGCCAATTCCTTTCCGCCATGAAGCTCAGCCCAAATGGTATGCTGCGATGGTATGCCAGCTGCTGCAACGCTCCGCTGGCGACGACGCCACAGACTGCACGTTTGCTCTTTGCAGGGTTTATCGTCGGCAGGATTACCGGTGACGTTTCCGCATTGGGGCCGGTCACAACCCGTGGGTTTGTCCCTAGACCCGATGGAAAACAAAAACATGAAAAGGTCAGGTTTGCGGCGTTTGGCCTTTTGCGCCGCGCCCTGCAATCGCGCCTGTCAGGACGGTGGAAGAAAACGCCGTTTTTCGACCCCGAGACCGGCGATCCTGCGGTCGTACCGAATGTCATTTAGAAAGACGAGCGGGTGGCGCTTTACCCTTAGACAAACCTTTGCGGGATATTCAGCCAGGTTTCCAAGGCTTTGTTCACGGCATCGGGCGCTTCCAGCGGCAGCAGATGTCCGGCATTTTCGACGATCTCCAACGCGGCCTCCGGTATCAGGTCAGACATGAAAGAATGCCGTTTGACCGGGGTAAGCGTGTCATGGGCACCGCACATGATCAAAGTGGGGACTTTGATCCGGCGCAACGATCCCTGTTGGTCGGGTCGGCGCTGCAAGGCACGCATTTGGCGCACAAAAGTTTCGGCGCCCAGATCATTCGCCATTGCCAAAAGATCATTCAGAATGGGGATTCGCCTGGGCCCCGGCGCCAAAGTATCGGTCCCGACCAGTTGGCGCATGACCTCTTCCAGCCGCCCACCCAGGGCACCAATGATCAGGTCCTCGCGACTGGCCGCGATCTGAGGTGTGTCCGCCTGTGCGTCCGTCGACATCAGGCACAGGCGCGTCACCCGCTCCGGTGCCCGCCGGATCAGTTCCAGCCCCACAACACCACCCATGCTCTGCCCGGCCAATGCAAACCGATGTGGAAGCTGATCCAACAGCCCCGAGGCGATCTCTTCAATTCGCTCGCCTCCGGAAACAGGTGCAACAGTGACGGGCCGTGACCGTGACAACACCTCGATCTGAGGTCGAAACAGCCGGGCATCACACATCAACCCAGGCAACAACACCAGCGGTTCGTTCACGCGGGGGCTCCATCTGCTCGGTTTTCCGAGTCCTTCCAGTTGTTGTCAGGATGAGAGTTTTGCCGCGGCCGGGCAAGGAAAACTTCACGGGTAGGCGATGGCGCGAAATGCCGGAAAATCGGCGTAACGGGCTTGCCGCGTCGCAAGGTCTTCACCGGGTTCAGCGCCGGGCCTCAACAGACACCCACGCGGAGCAATATAGCTGTCGATCCGGCGATGCGGCCTGGGCCGCCACACAAGATTGAACGCACAGAGCTTGGGGAAGAACCAGATTTCGGAATACTCCAGATGATCGTGCATCCACCACGCCAGATCTCGCCAGTCCCTGCCCTGCGCATATTGATCCGCGAACCACGGAATAACGATGGACGCCCCGGCGATCCGCGCATCTCCTTCCCCGCGATCCCAGATATGGCATTCCAGCGGGTGATCGTTTCGGGCGCAGTTCAGCTTGTTTTCATTGCCAAACCGGTTCAAGGACGATGAACGATAACCCGACCTGACCGCGACCCGGCCAAATGTCTCTTCCAAAGGGTCAAGAAGGGTTTCGCAAAACGCGCGGCCTGTTTCGATCGCCAGATCCGGGTTGTCCGGAATATTCTGCTTTTGGTGGAAGTTGCCGATTTCCGAATACAGAAAATCGCGCATGAAGAAATGCCGGGACAAGCGGACACGACCCAGGGTCTCAAGGCTCCACATGCTACCCGGCTTACGCATCTTGCATCCTTTTTGTCCGATCAATCAGGGTTTATTCCACCCCCAAGCCCTTCAGCCACTCCAGAATACCAGCAACGGCGGCATCGGTTTGACCCGGCGACATCAACCGCCCCGCGATAACATGTGAAGACGGATCGTCACCCGGCCCCATCGTCACCAGCCTGACCGTTGCCGGAGCGCCCCAGGCCTCGGCAACCTTGTGCGTCCGGTCCGGCCGCACAACCTGATCATCATCCGAAAACCAGAACAAGGCGGGTATCAGGGCCTCAGAGAAATCCAGTGCATAGACCGTATCCACCAGCACGGACATCGGCACGACGGCTTCCCACGGGTAGACCGACGTCCAGTACCTGTTCTTCTCTGGGTCCGGCCCTGACACATCGCGTTCTTGCCCCATCAAAACAGGCAACCAGCTTCTTGCCCATGGCAATGAAGGCACCCACGCCGCGACGGTATTCACACCAAAGTTCGGCGAGACAAAAACCATGCCGACCACATCCTGGCTGAGGTCGGCATCCAACGCAGCGGCCGCCGCCAGCGTTCCTCCGGTCGAGGTGGAAATGACGATCACCTTTTCCCCGACCGCGCGCGCCGCTGCCAGCCCTTCTGCGGTATCCTGCATCCAGCCCGAGGCCGTACCCTCGGCCATCGCCGGCCCATCCCGACCGTGACCTTGCAACCGCGTGTAGACCAGATTGGCGCCCAAAGCGTCAGCCACCAGATCAGGAACAGGGCGGATTTCCTCGGAACTTGCTGAAAAACCGTGGATGTACAGAACAGAATACGGCGTGCGCTGTTCCTTGAACCCGTCCTGCCAGATCACGCGTTTTTCGACACCCGGAACGATGTCATCATAGGCGGACTCGGTGCTTTCAAAATAAACCTGAACACCTTCACCAAATTTCCGAGAGTCAAAGGTCGGGTGCAGGTTCACTTCCTCGCGCGGGCCGAACCAGAAGACCAGGCCGCCAAGAACAACCAGCGCTAGAAGAGCGCGCCCCAGAAGCCAACCAAAGCGCCGCATCAGGCTTCTCCCAACACGTCAAGAACCGCGGTCTTGATCAGACGCAGGCACTTCTCGTCCGAGAAGCGATGATCGGCCCCCTTGACCAACAGCAGCCGCATGTCAGGGCCCGCAGCATGTTCCAGCAGCCGCACGGCTGTTTCGGTCGAAACTGCCGTGTCTGCGGTGCCTTGCAGGAAACGAACCGGGAACGGCAGATCCAGTGCGCCCCGCAGAACCAAATTCTGGCGTCCGTCTTCGATCATGCGCTTGGTGATGATATAGGGTTCCATATAGTCGGACGGCAGCTCGACATGGCCGACAGTGTCCAGCGCAGCTTTTTGTTCGTCGCTGAACGAAGCCCAATACCCGTCCTCGGTGAAATCCGGCGCGGCGGCGATTGTCACCATGCCTGCAATTCGCTCGGGCATGACTTTGGCCAGCAGCAATGCCTGCCATCCCCCCATTGATGAGCCTACCACGATCAAAGGTCCGTCCGTCAATGCCTTTACCGCAGCCAATGTGTCCTGATGCCAGTCACCGATACAGCCCTTGGTGAACGCGCCCGAGCTTTCGCCGTGGCCGGAATAATCGAACCGCAAGAACGATTGCCCCCGCGCCTGTGCCCAGGCTTCCAGATGCACGGCCTTGGTGCCTTCCATGTCCGATTTGAGCCCGCCCAGAAAAACGATGGTCGGTCCTGCCCCTTCGGTCTTGTGATAAGCCAGTCGCCGCCCCTGCGGCGTCTCCAGAAAATCCGTCGCTGCCATGAAATCCTCTTTCTCTTTAGGCAACATCATGCACGGCAGCACGATGGTCGCAATTCCGGAATTCGATTTCCCGTTGCGTCAGCTACGCACCTTGCGACACTTGACAGTAATTGTTGCACCTGCCACATGGGCCGAACACACATAACCCGCAACCGGGCGTTCAGTGGGCGCCAAACCGACGAGGAGAGCCGATATGGCCCTGGATTCTCAATCCGTCTCTCTCACCTTTCCCGATGGCAATGCACGCACCTACGCCGCAGGCGTCACGCCCGCGCAGGTGGCTGCCGACATCTCAACCTCGCTGGCCAAAAAGGCCATCTCTGCCTCTGTTGACGGCCAGCACTGGGACCTGCAATGGCCCATCGAATCCGACGCGCAGATCGCCATCCACACCATGAAGGATGAGGCCCAGGCCAACGAGCTGATCCGCCACGATCTGGCCCATATCATGGCGCGCGCGGTTCAGGAGATCTGGCCCGCCACCAAGGTCACCATCGGCCCTGTCATCGAAAACGGCTGGTATTATGACTTCGACCGTGAAGAACCGTTCACGCCGGAGGATCTCGGCCTCATCGAGAAAAAGATGAAAGAGATCATCAACAAGCGTGATCCCGTCACCACCGAGGTCTGGGACCGCGAGCGCGCGATCGAATTCTACAAGGCCAACAACGAGCCCTACAAGGTCGAGCTGATCGAGGCTATCCCCGGCGACGAGCCGCTGCGCATGTACTGGCACGGGCACTGGCAGGATCTGTGCCGAGGTCCGCACCTGCAACATACCGGGCAGGTTCCGGGGGATGCGTTCAAGCTGATGTCCATCGCCGGCGCCTATTGGCGTGGCGACAGCGACCGTGCGATGTTGCAGCGCATCTATGGTGTGGCCTTCACCGGAAAGGAAAAGCTGAAAGCGCACCTGCATATGCTGGAAGAGGCCGCCAAGCGCGACCACCGCAAGCTGGGCCGCGAGATGGACCTGTTCCACATGCAGGAAGAGGCCCCCGGCCAGATTTTCTGGCACCCCAACGGCTGGACGATCTACACCCAGTTGCAGGACTACATGCGCCGTCAGCAGCGCAACGGCGGCTATGTCGAGGTCAACACGCCGCAGGTTGTGGACCGCAAACTGTGGGAAGCATCGGGCCATTGGGACAAGTATCAGGAAAACATGTTCATCGTCGAAGTGGACGAGGAACATGCCCGCGAAAAGGCGATCAACGCGCTCAAGCCGATGAACTGCCCCTGCCATGTGCAGATTTTCAATCAGGGCCTGAAATCCTATCGCGACCTGCCGCTGCGCATGGCCGAGTTCGGGTCTTGCAACCGCTATGAGCCGTCAGGTGCGCTGCACGGTATCATGCGTGTGCGTGGCTTTACCCAGGATGATGGGCACATCTTCTGCACCGAAGACCAGATCGAGTCTGAAACCGCAGAGTTCATCCGGTTCCTGTCCCGGATCTACAAGGATCTCGGATTCGAGAACTTCTCGGTCAAATTCTCGGATCGCCCCGAGAAACGGTCGGGGTCGGATGAAGTCTGGGACAAGGCCGAAGCCGCGTTGCTCAGCGCGACTCGTGCTGCCGGGATCGAGCCGGAGCTCAACCCCGGTGAAGGCGCCTTTTATGGTCCCAAGCTGGAATTTGTTCTTACGGATGCGATCGGTCGCGATTGGCAATGCGGCACGCATCAGGTTGACTTCGTGCTGCCCGAACGCCTTGATGCCACCTATATCGGCGCTGACGGCGGCAAGCACCGCCCCGTCATGCTGCATCGCGCGACGCTGGGCTCGTTCGAGCGTTTCATCGGTATCCTGATCGAAGAACACGCCGGCAAGCTGCCCTTCTGGCTTGCGCCGCGTCAGGTCGTGGTTGCGTCCATCACCTCCGATGCGGATGGCTATGTCGCCGAAGTGGTCGAAACGCTGCGCGGCGCCGGTGTGCGGGCCGAAGCCGACATTCGCAACGAAAAGATCAACTACAAGGTTCGTGAACACTCGGTCGGCAAAGTTCCGGTCATTCTGGCCGTCGGCCATCGCGAAGTTGAAGACCGCACCGTCAGTGTCCGGCGTCTGGGCGAAAAACAGACGCAGGTCCAACCGCTTGACGTTGTAACAAACGAGCTGTCGCAGGCAGCCACCCCGCCGGATTTGCTGTAACAATCGGCAGCATATTGCTGGGAATCTGGCCCCCGAATTGGGGCCAGATTGAAACAATTCACTCTTTCTTCATCAAAAACAATGCATTACGCTGCAAGAGGGCACGCCGCCCTTTGACGTGCTTGTGAGACACGGGCTCGTGAATTCAACTCTGTCTACCAAGCTACTACCTTTGTCATTGTCACAAGCAGACATACCCAGTCATCAAGAGGATTACCGAGATGTCGAACACAGCCAAGTCCCTGGTTATCGCAACCGCAGTCGCAGCCGCCGTATCGGGCGCCGCAACCACTGCATCCGCTCAGGCAAAGGAAAAATGCTATGGCGTATCGCTGGCCGGTCAGAACGACTGCGCCGCGGGCCCCGGCACCACCTGCGCGGGCACCTCGACCGTTGATTATCAGGGCAACGCATGGACCCTGGTTGATGCAGGCACCTGCGCGGATATCGAACTGCCCGCACAGGCAGACGGCACCCCGCGCAAAGGCTCACTGGAAGCTCAGGATCGCGACCTGCCGGCATAAGAACGGCCTGACGAATTCAGGGGGCGGGCACCATCGCCCGCCCCTTCCCTTTCGTGATCAAGGAACTGGCCCATGTTGGATGATGCCCACAGGTCGAACCGCCTGCCCGCAGCTCCGGGCGTAGGTTACAAGCCGCAACACTTCGCTCAGATACTTGAACACGCGCAACCCGTTGCATGGCTGGAAATTCATGCGGAGAACTATATGGGCGATGGCGGGCGGCCTCTGGCGCAGCTGCGCCATCTTTCCGAACAATTCCCGATCTCGGTCCATGGCGTTGGCCTGTCCATCGGCGGCGAAGGCGCGCTGGACTCTGATCACCTGGCCCGGCTGAAACATCTGGTAGGCTGGCTGAATCCCGCCAGCTTTTCCGAACACCTGGCCTGGTCCACCCATGACACCCATTTCTACAACGACCTGCTGCCCCTGCCCTATACCGACGCAACACTGACACGCGTTTGCGATCATATCGATCAGGTTCAGGACACCGTCGGACGGCAGATGCTGTTGGAAAACCCCTCAAGCTATTTGGCTTTTGAGGAAAGCACCTGGTCCGAGCCCGACTTTCTGCGCGAAATTGCACGTCGTACCGGATGTGGCTTGTTGCTGGATGTCAACAACGTCTTTGTCTCTGCCACCAATCTGGATTTCTCTCCTCAGGGTTACATCGATGCCTACCCACTTGAAAAAGTGGGGGAAATTCACCTTGGCGGCCATGACGAGGATGAAGACGATCACGGCCACCCGCTGCTGATCGACAGCCACGGGCGTGAAGTCGTTGATCCGGTCTGGGCGCTGTTGGATTACGTGCTGGAACGTACGGGGCCGAAACCCGTCCTGATCGAGTGGGACACCGACGTACCGGACTGGTCCATTTTGCGGGAAGAGGCCGTTCGCGCACAGACCGCCCTTGAACGGATCCCGGCATGAGCGTTTCGCAATCCGAATTTCGCGCGGCCATGATGGATGCGTCAGCCCCTGTCCCCGAAGGTTTGCTGGACGCCGAGGCGCAGCCAGCAGGTCGTCGGTTCAGCGTCTATCGCAATAATATCGCCGTGTCCTTGACCGAGGCGATGCATCAGGCGTTTCCAGTCATCACCAAGTTGCTGGGGCCGCAGAACATGGATGGGCTGGCCGGGATATTTCTGCGCCAGCACCCGCCATCATCACCTCTGATGATGTTCTATGGTGAAGCCTTTCCCGATTTTCTGGCTGGAATGCAGCAGCTTTCGCATCTTGGTTACCTGCCGGATGTGGCGCGGCTGGAACTTGCGTTGCGCAAGTCGTACCACGCCGCCGACAGCCAACCCGCCCCGGCAGACGCACTGGCCGCAGACCCCGAACAAGTCATGCGGGCCCGGTTGCGTTTTGCCCCGGCCATGCGGGTGGTGCGCTCGGACTGGCCCATTCACGCGATCTGGCGCTTCAACACCGAATCCGACGCGCCGAAACCGGTTGCCCAAGCCGAGGATGTATTGATCACACGCCCGGAATTCGACCCGGTTGCCCAATTGCTGCCCGCCGGCGGCGCCGATGGGATCGCCTATATGCAAGGTGGCGACATGATCGGCGAAGCGTTTGAGAAAACAGCGGCGGAGCAACCTGAATTTGACCTTGGAACCACTCTGGCACTGCTTTTGCAGGGCGGTGCAATAACTTCTGTGACTATCGAAAGGCTGGAGACATGACTGCCCTGATCTCACTTCACAACAACGTTCTGGGAAAGGTGGACCTTGCGTCCAACTGGCTTACACCCACTCTGGCGCGGCTGGTCTTTGTCGCTGTCCTTCTGGTCTATTACTGGAACTCGGCAATGCTGAAGATCGACGGTTCGATCTTTTCACCTTCGGCAGGTGCCTTCGGTCAGATTTTCCCCAAAGCCGCCGAAGCCGTCCTTTACGACGTATCCCAAATGACGTTCTTCCAACGTATCGTCATTTTCTTGGGCACGGTTGCAGAATTCGTCCTTCCCGCGCTGCTGCTGGTCGGTCTGTTCACCCGTCTGGCGGCCTTGGGTATGATCGGTTTCATCTGGGTGCAGACTCTGGTCGACGTCACCGGCCATGGCGTGAAACTGGGCAGCCTGTTCGACGCGGCGCCATCCATTATGGATCAGCGCACGATGTGGACATTCATGATGCTGGTGATCGTGATCAACGGTGCAGGCCCCATCTCACTTGATCGGATCCTGCGTCTGAAATGACCTAGAAATGCGCTTTGGGCTGGTCTGGCTTACCTGCTGCCAGCCCAAGCACCCCGGCAACCCCGGCAAACGCGATCGGGAACATGGTGAACACACCAAATCCGAAGGCGTAGTACATCGCCGCCGCTGAAATCAGCAGCAGGATCCCTGCAACGAGGGCGCGCGCGGGCGCCATCGCCCCCCCGGCAATGGCCAACAAAGGCGCAATGATCGACACAGCCTGAATCAGGTCAGGGTTGTCCACCTGCCTCAGAACGCCGTCTATCTCGCCGACGTGATCGATGACGACCACCTTCGCATACCCGAAGAACCCGACGATCATCCCGATCAGCCCGGCAATAACGCCCAAGATCATGGCGGCATTACGCATTTAACGTCCTCACTGTTGCTTGCAGGCACATAAGCATTCCTTAAGAAATACCAAGCTGCGTGCGTGTTTCCGCAGTCCAGCCGAGAAACAGCTCTCCGCCTTTCTCGATCAACGGGCGCTTCATCAGGGTGGGATGCTGTTTCAAAAGCTCCAAAGGTGCTTTCGCGCGCTGGTTGTCATCCAATCCGCGCCATGTCGCTGACCTGGTGTTGAGCAAAGCGTCGCCGAAGTCAGCAAGAGCCTGCGACAGCACAGCATCCGGCACGCCGTCGCTGCGGACATCCACGAACTCTGCGTCTGGCAATGTTTTCAATGCTTTGCGACAGGTGTCACAGGTTTTCAATCCATAAAGGCGCATGTTTTTACTGCTCCTGCATTTGATTGCATTTTAGGCAAACTTGCCAGTTTCCGGCGGTTATTCTTGATTTTTTACTTCACCGTGCAATGTTGAAAAAGGCGAAACACACGAAACGGACTGTTCAGAAAGTGCCAAACAGTCTTTTTTTGTGGTGACGCTGACCACAGCCCCCACCAATTTGTGGGACAATGCGCAAGTAGAAGGAGACACGGGACATGCCAACCGGCACCGTGAAATGGTTCAATACCACTAAAGGTTATGGTTTTATTGCCCCTGATGAAGGGGGCAAAGATGTGTTTGTACATATCTCGGCCGTAGAACGGTCCGGCCTCACCGGACTCGCAGACAATCAGAAAGTCTCGTACGAGTTGCAGGACGGACGCGACGGCCGACAAATGGCTGCGGAATTGAAGCCGTTGTAACGACATCCCCGCTGATCGCGGGATGGATCCATTAAGGATGGCGGCCAATTTCCGGCCGTCAACCACCCCCTACCGGGCCTGTTCCATTACCCGCGCGCGGATTGTTCATTTGTGCGGCGTCGATGGTGTATATCCGTTGCAGTGGTGTCGGATACCCCGGGTTCCTGCGACCTGATCCCAGCCCCGCCCCCAGATCGGATTTCCCAGGCTTTCATTGTGTGCTCGGGGCGACGCTGGCACGTTGCGACGCCCTTCGTTCCGGTTTCAGGTCATCGTGCATGCGTCGCAAAAGCCCACACTCTGCTTAGGCGATGGATCGCTTGGCATGACAATCCGAAAAAATTGGCGCCCGGCAATTCGAATTCTATTTGCGAATGATCTCTTCGAATTCGCGCCACTCCCGAGCCGTCATGCCCGAGCTTTCCTGCGTGACGTCCTCACCCGCCAGCATGCGGCGTAGGCTTTCAACCATCTGAGCCGACAGGTTGACGGCCCCAAGACGGTAGTCCTCGAATGCTTTATAGGCAAAGGGCACCCAGTCGGCGACAATCTTGCACATCGTATCAGCGTAGACGCGGATCTCATATTGAGCATGAGGGTCAGCGCGCAGTCTCAAAAAATGGAACAGGTTGTGCAGGTCGACCTTCCAATACCACTGCGTATAGATGTTTGCGGGCAGGTTCATCCGCGCCAATTCTCGAGCCAGACCCTGCTGCCCGTCCTGGCTGATCATCGACTCGTAATTGTCATAGCACCGGGCGCTGTCGGCCTTGAGGATGTCCAGAACACGCGCGGCCTCTTCACCTTCCAGAGCAGAGCCACGGCCCTGATTGTTCACCTCTGATTGGGCGGCCACATGTTCGGGTGCGGGAATATAGAACTCACGATCCAGAATTGAATATCGCGCCGAATACTCATTTACATTGGCCGTACGGTGCCGAATCCACTGCCGCGCCACGAAGACCGGCAGCTTCACATGCAGTTTGACCTCGCACATTTCGAAAGGGGTCGAATGCCAGTGCCGCATCAGATACCGGATCAGACCTTCGTCATTCTGAACCGATTTGGTTCCTTTGCCGTAAGACACGCGCGCGGCCTGACAGATGGCCGCATCATCGCCCATATAATCAATCACGCGGACAAAGCCGTGATCCAAAACCTGATGCGCGGTGTACAGGTGATCTTCCATTCCCGCTGAAACGACGCGACGAGTGGGATGCGATTGGGCACGTTGCGCTTCGATCTCGGCCTGTTGGTCAGCGGACAGCGGCATCAAGTTTTCCTTTCTGGCAATGAGTCGCCCCCTACTATATCTCGCCAACCGCAACATCGAAACCGCGATATATGCCGCAACCCACGCAAAATTCAGTTCGCCAGACCCAGCGGTCTCGACACACTAGGTCGGCGCGCTAAGCTCTTTGCAAACTGAGTCGAAAAGGATGAGCAAAATGGCGCTGACATATCTTCACACCATGGTCCGCGTGAAGGATTTGGAAAAATCCATGGCGTTTTACAAGCTTCTGGGCCTGAAGGAAACACGCCGCTATGACAGCGAAGCCGGGCGATTTTCACTGATTTTCATGGCCCCTCCGGGGCAGGAGGATGCGCCGATCGAGCTGACCTACAACTGGGACGGTGATGACGGCCTTCCCAGCGACAGCCGCCATTTCGGTCACCTTGCATACGGCGTCGACAACATCTACGAGGTTTGCCAGCACCTTCAGGACAATGGTGTCACGATCAATCGCCCTCCGCGTGACGGTCGCATGGCCTTTGTACGCTCACCCGACAATATCTCGATCGAGCTTTTGCAAAACGGCGATGCTTTGGAGCCGAAGGAACCCTGGGCCAGCATGGAAAGCGTTGGCCACTGGTGATCCGGTGGGTCATAACGCTTGGGTTGGCCGTGCTGGCCAGCCCGATCAAGGCCGAGACGTGTCGTCTGGCCCTTGCATTGGCCATTGACATTTCAGTGTCGGTCGATGAGGCCGAGGACGTACTGCAACGGCAGGGTTTGGCCGCTGCGCTGATCGCACCCGAAGTGCAGGAGGCTTTTTTCTCCTCTCCTATGCCGGTTGCTTTGGCTGTTTACGAATGGAGCGGTCGTTCCACCCAGCACGTCATTTTGAATTGGTTGCTGATAGAAGATGTTGCCGACCTGCTCTTCGCCTCCGGTCAGATAAGTACTTCTGTGCGATCAGATTCCGGATCAGCGACCGCCATGGGCTATGCCCTGGCTTACGGGTCAACCTTGATGAACCAGGCACCCGACTGCTTGTTTCAAACGATTGACCTGTCCGGAGATGGTTCAAACAACGATGGCTATGGACCGCAGATAGCCTATCGTCACTTCGCTTTCCAGAATGTGGTGGTCAATGGCCTCGTAATCAACGCGGCGGATTTTGAAGGCGAACTTTTTCTGATCCCGTTTTTTGAAAACAACGTCCTGCATGGTCCCGGTGCCTTTTTGGAGGTCGCTCAGGGGTTCGAAGATTTCGAACGGGCCATGCGGAAAAAGCTGAAACGGGAATTGAGCGGTTTGCAGATTGGTGCGCTTGATGAAGACCCGCAATAAATCCGCGCCTGAGTGCTGCTTTTGCGGGCCTGTTCTCTGGACCGGCATTTGAACAAGGCCGCCAGGCCTGTGCATCAGTGCAGGACGGTTTTGGTTCTGCGCGACACACAACCCCGGTCAGTAGATGTATCGGATCTGGTCGGTCCAATATCGCTCCACCCGGCGCAGTGACGTGGTGATGTCTTCGATGCCTTCCAACTCCAACACGCCCCTGCTTTGCAATCCTTCGGCGTGACGCGCAAACAGGTCGGACACGATATTGCGGATTTCCCTGCCTCGTGGTGTCAGACGTACGCGGACAGAGCGGCGGTCAATCTCGCATCTCTGGTGGTGCATATACCCCATCTCAACCAGCTTCTTGAGGTTGTAGCTGACATTGCTGCCCTGATAGTAGCCGCGGCTTTTCAGCTCGCCCGCCGTCACTTCGTGATCGCCGATATTGAACAGCAGCAGTGCCTGAACCGCGTTGATTTCCAGCACGCCGACGCGCTCGAATTCATCCTTGATGACATCCAGCAGCAACCGATGCAGCCGCTCCACCAGGGCCAGTGCCTCAAGATAGCTGGTCATGAACCCCTTGGCTTCAAGCCCGGAGACCTGCATTTCCATACTCATCCGACCCTCCGATTCAGTCGTGCTGTTTGAGACACGATGACCTGAAAGTCCGAAAAATCGGTTAAGCCGGTATTTTCTTATTTCTGAAAGGTCTGCGCGATGTTTGAAATCAGACTGGCAAACTGCGCCGGCGGCTGCACCTGACCTGTGACCCATTGATAAAGGTCCTGATCGTTTTCGTGCAGCAGCGCGTCAAAGACATCCAGCCCGGCGGCATCCATATCTGCCAGGTTGCGATCGGCATAAGCGGACAGGATAATGTCCATCTCTTTGATCCCGCGCCGCATGGATCGCATTTTCATTCGCTTGATGCGTACGTCCCGGGGTTCACTCAATTCTTCTGCTCCAGCATCAGACGCATTTTCTTTTCCAGACGCGCCGCACGTTCAGCGCAAACCCGCATCTCTCCTCGGATGGCGCGCAGTTCGGCCACCGCGGTCGACAGTTCCATTCCACCTTCGCCCTCTTCCACCGGGGCATCCATGCCATCGCCCTCACCGGTCAGCAGCCACATGATCGAGACATTGACCAGCCCCGCCATCATCGACAACCGGTTCGCACGCGGCTCGGACAGATCGTTTTCCCAATCGACAATCGTCGTCTTCTTGACCCCAAGGCGGCGCGCCAGCTCTGCCTGGGTCATTCCGGCCGCTTCGCGCGCGCCTGCCAGACGGTCCCCGAATGTCGCAGACTCAGGTCCATACCAGTCTTTTTCATCATTCATCGGGGTCTCCAATTCACATTGTCCATTCGGCTTGATCGTCATTCCGGCGCACCCTATGACAGTCGGGTTGAACATACAAACCGAGGCCATCCATGAGTTTCCTGTCTGCGACACTGTCACGCGTTAAACCATCGCCCACGATCGCCATGACAGCCAAGGCCGCCGAGTTGAAAGCCGCCGGGCGCGACGTGATCGGCCTGAGCGCGGGTGAGCCGGATTTCGACACCCCGCAAAACATCAAGGACGCCGCCGTTGCAGCGATTGCAGCCGGAAAAACCAAGTACACCGCACCGGACGGCATTCCGGAACTGAAGCAGGCGGTTTGCGCCAAGATGAAGCGCGATCACGGGCTTGACTACACGCCCGCGCAGATCTCGGTTGGAACGGGCGGAAAGCAGACGCTGTACAACGCCTTGATGGCAACAATGAATGACGGTGACGAGGTGATCATCCCCGCGCCATATTGGGTAAGCTACCCCGACATGGTTTTGCTGGCAGGTGGAACGCCGGTTGTTGTTGAAACGACGCTGGCCAACAGCTTCAAGCTGGCGGCAGAACAACTGGAAGCCGCCATCACCCCAAGGACAAAGTGGTTCATCTTCAACTCGCCCTCGAACCCGACAGGCGCAGGGTACAGCCGGGATGAGCTCAAGGCCCTCACCGATGTTCTGATGCGCCATCCGCATGTCTGGATCATGTCGGACGACATGTATGAACACCTGGCCTATGACGGGTTTGAATTCTGCACGCCTGCCGAGGTGGAGCCCGGCCTGTATGACAGGACGCTCACCTGCAACGGTGTTTCGAAAGCCTACGCCATGACCGGCTGGCGCATCGGTTATGCGGCCGGTCCGGTCGAACTCATCTCGGCGATGCGCAAGATCCAGTCGCAATCCACCTCGAACCCCTGCTCGATCAGCCAGTGGGCGGCGGTGGAAGCGCTGAACGGAACACAGGATTTTCTGGCCCCGAACAATGAAACGTTCAAACGCCGCCGTGATCTGGTGGTGCGCATGTTGGACGAGATTGACGGCATAACCTGCCCGACACCCGAGGGCGCGTTTTATGTCTACCCCTCGATCGCCGGGCTGATTGGCAAAACGACACCCGCGGGAACCGTCATCGAAAACGATGAAGCCTTTGCCACGGCCCTGCTGGAAGAGGCGGATGTCGCCGTCGTGTTTGGCGCGGCCTTCGGCCTGTCACCCAACTTCCGGGTCAGCTATGCGACGTCCGATGCAGCCCTGACCGAAGCTTGCGCTCGTATACAGCGCTTTTGTGCATCTCTGAGGTAAACATGTCTGCCGACCTGCCCGAATATTATTTTCGCATCCGTGAAAACGGGGCCGCGGTGTTTCGGATCGATACGGAAAACCGCCAGCGCCGGATCGAGATGGACCAGATCGCCGTCATCAACATCCGCAACGGTGAGGTCAAGCCGCACGGCCAACGGGTTTTGTCCGAACGGGATCAGTCAGAGATCGCCCAATGGATGGACGAGCGCCGGGCCGTACTGGCCCAGCGCGACATCGACGACATTCACCGCGCTGTCGACTATCTGAATCTGACAACGCAATGGGCGCAGTCCAAGGCAAGCGACGAACAGCTTGAGGATGTAACCGACAGGTTGCTGATGGCGATGCACGATCTGCGCACGGTTCTGGTTCGGAAAAAGGCCGACCGGTTGAGCAAAGACTAGGCAGGTTCCGCCGGCGCCTGCATCTGCCGCACCGAATGCATCCAGAACCGGGCCATCAGCAGCACCGCCGCGAAGGCCAGGCCAAGCACCAGTCCCAGCCAGACACCGATGCCATCCATCTGACGGACGAAGCCGAAATAGTAGGACGCCGGAATTCCCACCACCCAATAGCTGAGCGCCGCCATAACCATCGGTATCTTGGCATCCTGCAAACCACGCAGCAGTCCCAGCGCAATCACCTGCGCCCCGTCGACCAGTTGGAACAGGGCAGCCATGGCCAGCAATCCTGTCCCGATTGCCAGAATTTGTCCGCGCTGCGGATCATCGGCCTCCATGAACAGGGAAATCAGCGGCTCGGCATATGTCAGGAACAGGATGACGGTCACGACGGACATGACCAGCGACATGCCCGTCACGGCAATCGCACCTTTCTCCAGATGCGCCTTGTCCCGGCGGCCCAACGCGTTGCCGGCCCGGATGGTGGCCGCATTTGACAGCCCCAGGTGCACCATGAATGTGGCCGACGCCAGATTCAGGGCGATCCCGTGCGCGGCCAGCGGGACCTGACCCAGCCAGCCCATCATCACGGCGGATGTTGCAAACAGCGACACCTCGGCCAGGGTGGTCAGGCCAATGGGCACGCCCAGTTTCCACACGCTGATGAACATTTCCCAATCCGGACGCCAGAAGCGCTGGAACAGGCTGTGTTCCGGCAAGGTTCGGACCACATAGACGACAACAGCGACCAGTGAAACGACCTGCGTCGCGATCGAAGCGATCGCAGCGCCCATCACGCCCAGTTCCGGCGCGCCCCAGTTGCCAAAGATCAGCGCATAGTTGGTAAACCCGTTCACAACCGCCGCCGTAACCGTGATCCACAGCACGATCTGAGTTCGCTCCAGAGCCGCAAGGTAGGACTTCAACACCATCACGATGAGCGCCGGAAACAACCCCCAACCGGCAACACGCAAATATTCCGACGCGGTTTCAGCGATATGCGGCTCTTGTTTCATGGCGATCAGGATCGGATTGGACCACCACAACAACGGCATGACCACCGCAGCGTATAGCAGTGACAACCACAGCCCCATGCGCGTCGAGCGGCGAATGCTGGTTTCGTCCCCTTCTGCCGCGGCGGTGGCAACCATCGGCATGACGGCCCAGCCAAACCCCGCACCAAACAAAAACAGAACGAAATAATAGCTGCTGGCCAGGGTAACCGCCGCCAGCGCCTCGACCCCGTACCAGCCCAGCATGACGGTGTCGGTCAGGCCGATGGCAAACTGCGCCAGATGGCCACCGACCAACGGCAGGCCAAGCACGGCAATTGCCCGAAAGTGGGCCGGATATGTCATCACTTTTGTCATTGCACCAGCCATATGCGCGGGCTTGGCGCGGGACAAGAGAAGATCACCAAAATTTCAATATGAGACTCCGGTGCCTACTCACACGGCAAGAGCAGGCACCGTGCGGTTAACGGGCGTCTGGGTGCAATGCTGTACCCAAAATATGCTCGGACCGGTGGATGACGTGATGCGCCTGTCCCACGATCAACGGATCGGGTTCACCCACAGTGTCGTGATCCTTACCCGGGTAGTCCAGCGTCGACAGGAAATGCCGCATACAATTCAGGCGCGCGCGTTTCTTGTCATTCGACTTGATGATCGTCCACGGCGCATCAGCCGTATCGGTGTAAAAGAACATGGCCTCTTTCGCCTCGGTATAGTCATCCCACTTGCTGAGGCTCGCCTTGTCAATCGGCGACAGCTTCCACTGTTTCAGGGGATCAATCTCTCGACTTTTGAAGCGGCGCTGCTGTTCTTCCTGCGTGACCGAGAACCAGTATTTGTAGAGCTGGATGCCCGACCGCACCAGCATCCGTTCCAACTCCGGCGTCTGCCGCATGAACTCCAGATACTCGTTGGGAGAGCAAAAACCCATCACCCGCTCGACACCCGCGCGGTTGTACCAGGACCGGTCGTAGAACACCATTTCGCCAACTGTTGGCAGTTCCTGAATATAGCGCTGGTAATACCACTGCCCCTTTTCTTCCCAAGTGGGTTTATTCAAGGCCACGACTCGGGCCTGACGTGGATTGAGGTGCTCCATAAACCGCTTTATCGTACCGCCCTTGCCGGCAGCATCGCGCCCTTCGAACAGCAGAACGAAACGCTGCCCGGTTTCCTGCGCCCACAACTGAACCTTCAGCAACTCTGCCTGAAGCTTGGCCTTCTGTTCTTCATACACCGACCGCGCCATCTTGCGGCCATAGGGGTACTTGCCGCTTTCAAACGCCTGCCGGATCTTTTCAGGGCTGGGCTCTGCGACCTCTGCAACCGGCGTCGGCCTGGTCTTGACCTGAGTTGAATTTGTTTCGACCCGAGCAATGGCTTCCATGAAATCTTTCCTTTTCTGTTGTCCCGGAAAGGAGCTAGCAGAAAGGCCACGGATGCGCTTTGATTGGGGTCAAATTGATGCCTCAAAAACCCATGAATTCCGCGCTGGATACAAGGTTCCGATACAAACGCCGTTTTTCAAGCTATGCCCGAGCGGCCCTTGCCTGAATCCTCAACAGGATCGTCTAATCGACCTAGGCCATCATGGCCAAGGCTGGCGCCCGTTTGGCGCACCGGATCGCTGATCCCCTTGTTTCAGGCTTCATCTATGCCCCCAATCGTCAGGGTTGTCAGAGTTGTTGGGCGACAGACCCAATTCGTCGCCTTCCGTCGAACATCCCAGCCCCAGAACCGTGCGGTTCGCATAAGAGAAGTAGGAACAGACCTGATTGATCTCGAGGATTTCTCCATCATCCCACCCTGCCGTGCGCAGCGCCGTCACATCCGCTTCGACCAGATCGCCCGGATCCTCGGTCAGTTTGCGCGCATAGGTCATGGCCGCCACCTGCGCTGCATCCAATGGCGCGGCGGCCGGATCGCGGGCTTCGATCGCGGCCCGGATCGCGTTTCCCCGTTCTTCGTTGTCCAGCAACCGCTGCAACCCTGCGAAATGATGTTCGACGCAATATCCGCATCGGTTCAGAGAGCTGACCCACACGCCCAGCGCCTCGAGAAACCATTTCGGTATCTTGTTGCCCGAGTGATGCAGCACCGCCTTGTAGATCGCCATGTGCCCTTCCATCGAATGCGGACGCAACGAATGCGCCATCATGATATTGTCCACATTGTTGCCCGGGCCCGTGACGCGGTCATAGAGTTTCTTCAGCCTGCCTGTGGCCTGCTCGAATGGGATGGTTCTGATCCAGCTCATTTGGCTTCCTGTTGACGTGATTGCCTGTCGTTCAGAGACTAGAAGCGCTTTGAGCCCGAGGCGAGACGAATTCGACACCCCGTCAGAAAGAACCCGGACCAGCACAGACCGCAATTCGAACATCGGCCCGGTTTCCCGAAACACCAACACGGGAAGTCCAGTCTAAGCCCTGCGAGCATCCGCCCTAAACCACCAGCCGTTCGGCACCCCGGTCAGATTGGGCTAGACGCCCTCTATCTCCATGGTGCGGAACTCATTCTTCAGCCAATTGTGCCGGGCACACATCGGTCTTGTGAAATGCTGACGTATCAATTTGCTCATGGCCTTCTGGATCAGCACCGACGTCGTTGCTGGGTATACTTCAGTTGTAAACAGCGACACTGTGCGAACGAAGTTGCTACCGGGAAATGGCATAGCCTTTACGCTGTTGTGAAACCTCTGCGTTCGGTGGAAACACGCGGCGGTCGTGATTGCCCACCCGCTGCCCTGCGCAACCAAGCCGATGATGGATTGATTACACTCCAGCTCAAACCGGTTGGGCAGGCTGTATTTGCTCCGGGCCAACTGCGTTTCGATCTGCTTGCCGATCACATAGTCACGCGAATACCTCAACAATGGCAGGTCGGCATCCGGGTTGAACAGCTCGTCCGGGGACCCTTCAAACTTGTTGGGAACCACGACGATGAAGGGGTCTCTCATCAACGGGTATTCGATCAGCCCCTCGGTACGACCCAGCGGTCGTGTGGCGACGCCCACGTCAAGCTTGTGTTCCTGAAGTTTGGCAAGAATTTCGTGGCTTGGGCGCGTGAAATGGCGGAAATTGCACCGCGGCAGAGCCTGCGCCAGAAAACGAACAAGGTCGGGCGCGATCTGGTTGTCGAAATCATCGATCAAAGCCAGCCGCAGATCCGTCGCATGCTGCCAGTTTCCCGTTCGTATCTCGGCCTCACCGCGTTTCAACACAGTCAGACCCTCACGCACATAGCGGGCAAACACCTCGCCCGCCGGCGTCAGGCCCATCGGGCGACGCCCATGGTCGACCAATTCAATCCCCAACGCGCGTTCAAGGCTGCGCAGGTGGTTCGAAACCGTGCTGATCGACAAGTCTGTTTCTGATGCGACTTGCTGAATCGATCCGGATTTGGCGATCAGCTGAAACACTTCCAGCCATCGAAGACTCAGAGATTTGGACACGGCAACCGACCATTGTTTCGATTTGTTCGAAACTAGCGAAGCAAAGTTTTGCCCATGCGGCAATGAAGAAGTTGATCGAAACGGTCGATTCTAGGCTTTCATCCGCACAAAATCCGGGTCGTACGGGCTTGGGCTGATAACCGTCGCACCAATCCGTTTCCCGCAGCTGTCCAGCTCCATTTCGCGGCCAAGCTGCGCCAGGGACGGATGAATGAAAGCGTGCGCCAGATTCAGCTCCGTGCGATACCCCCATTCGCCCGACGTGATGGTGCCAACGACAGTATCATCCTGCATCAGTGATGCGCCGGGATGCGCCGGGCCAAGGGTTGAATCGATGCGCAAGGGGACCAGCTTGCGTCGTGGTCCTTCCGACTTCCGTCTCAACAAGGCATCACGCCCCACGAAGGCGCCCTTGTCCAGTCGGACAAACCGATCCAAGCCGGTTTCAAAAGGATCAAATTCGGTGATCAGATCGGCTTTCCAGTGCAAAAAGCTCTTCTCCATGCGCATGGATTCAACGGCCCTGGCACCGAACAGTTTCAGCCCATGCGTTTCGCCGGCCTCGCGCAAGGCAAGATAGGCCGCATAAAGCGAGGCATTTGGAACATGGATTTCATAGGCCAGCTCGCCCGAGTAACTCAGTTTCATGACCGTCGCCGGAGCAATACCGACAAAGCACTCGCGCACGCTGAGCCACGGGAACGCATCTGCCGACCAATCTCCTCTGGCGCAGGCTGACAAGACAGAACGCGACTTCGGGCCAGCCAGAACCAGAATGGTCTGATCATTTGTCAGGCTGCGCAACTGAACGTCCTCATCGCTGCGCAGATGCAAGCGCAACCAATCCATGTCGTGAAACTCGCTCGCCGCGGCGGAACCATACCAAACGCGGGCCGGCCCCCTGTCGCAGGCGGGCAGATTGGCGATCGTCGCTTCTGCCTTGATCATACCGTAGTGATTCAACAGGTATCCCAACCCGACACGCCCCTCACGCCGAGGAACAAGCCCGCAAAACAACCGATCCAGGAATGCGTGCCTGTCCGATCCCGTGATCTCGATGCGGTTGAACCCGTTTACCTCTGCAAGCCCGACGCCGGTTCGAATGCTTTCGACTTCGGCGGCCACCAAATCGAAGGTTTCGTCAAAATCGAAACTGAGCGTCGGCGAGAAATCGGGATCGGGTTTGAAATAGTCCACCCTTTCCCATCCGTTGACCACAGTGAACTCGGCCCCTTCGGATGCCAGAACAGGCGTCAGAGGGGTCGTTTTGGCGGGTCGGCCCGCGGGGCGATGTTCATGCGGAAAGTGGAACCTGAATTCGTTCTGATAATCTTCAATCGCCTTGAGCGCGGTGAGTTCCACATTGGCATGACCTGAAAACCTCCGCGGGTCGAGGCACCACGTGTCATAACATGCCTCGCCATGCACGATCTGCTGTGCCAGCAACCATCCGTGACCGCCACCTTCACCCAGCCCGGCCCGCAGTCCAATGATGCAGTACGCGTTGCGCTTGCCCGGGATCGGACCGACCAATGGGGCGCCATCAATGGTATAGGTGATCGGTCCGTTGACCACGGTGTGAATACCAACCTCCATCAAGGCGGGCATGCGCGCAAAGGCCCCTTCCAGCACATCGGTTACCCGGTCCAGATCATCCGGGCACAATGCGTTCACGAAGTTCGGATCAATCCCGTCCATACCCCAGGTTTTGCACCCCTGCTCGTAAAACCCGAGTAGCAGCCCGTTCTTTTCCTGCCGGCAATAGTAATCGCTGATCGGGCAGCGCAGCAGCGGCATCCGGTGTCCGGCATCCCGGATGGCCTCGATTTCTTCGGTCAGGAAATACTGATGTTCCATGGACGACACGGGATGATGAACACCCATCATGGCGCCGACTTCGTTGACCCTGTAGCCGCAGGCGTTGACGACGACATCACAGTCGATATCCCCGTGCTCGGTATGCACGGTCCAGGTATCATCGCTGTGCTGTGTCAGCGCGGTCACCGGCGTATTTCGATACACCTCGGCGCCCGCCTTGCGTGCCCGGCGCGCAAGGGACTGGCACAATTGCGCCGGATCGATGTCTCCGTCCAGCGGATCCCAAAGCCCGCCGATGAGATTGTCGGTCGAAATCAACGGGTGTCTCCGGGCACATTCATCCGCGTCTATCACCTCGAAATGCACGTCCATCCCCCGCGCCATGGACGCAAAGTGACGATAGCCCTGCATCTGCCCTTCGGTGTTGGCCAGACGGATCCCACCGTCTGCGTGGTGATAGTTGATCGGGTAATCCGGATCGTCGGCCAGTTCCTTGTACAGACGGATCGAATGAGATTTCAGGCCGACCATCGTCTGGTTCATGCCGAAATTGGTGACCTGCGCCGCCGAATGCCATGTCGTGCCCGAGGTCAGTTCATTCCGTTCGACCAAAACCACATCGGTCCACCCTTCCTGGGTCAGGTGGTAGAGCGTCGAACATCCGGCGATCCCGCCCCCTATCACAACGGCTCTGGTACGCGACTTCATGGCATTGCTCCTTCAACTTCGGCACCAGTCTTGCTGAATAACGGGATGGGCAGACAACAGGGCAGATGCGGGTGCCGGAAAATCGAAACCGCGATTTCGGATTCTGAAAACGGCACTTCTTCTTTGATACCGGGACAACTTGGGTCCTACGGTGCAGGAAAACGCAAGGTGACGAAAACACATGCCATCCGACATCATCAAACGAAGCGGACGCAAAGCACGGCATGCACAGCGTGCGGCCAAACCCGTCATTGATCCTTGCCCGCCCGGTCAGAAAGGCGGGGCATTCAAGCCCATGAGCCTATCGGAAATCGAGAAAATCTATGACACGGCGCTGCGTTTGCTGGAAGAGCTGGGGATGGGAGACGTGCCGGACAGGCTGGCCTTCGACCTCAGGGCGGCGGGTGCCCAGGATCGGGAACAGAACCGCCTGGTTTTTCCCCGTTCAATGGTCGAACAGGCCATCGCCTCGGCCGCGAAGAGCTTTACCTTTCATGGCCGGGATGAAAAACGATCCATCGAGGTGGGTGGCGACCGCGTGTATTTTGGCACTGGCGGCGCTGCGGTTCAGACCCTTGATATCAACAGTGGGCTTTATCGCCCCTCCACCCTAGCCGATCTGCATGATTTCACCCGGCTACAGGACACTCTGGCCAACGTCAGTTGGTTTACCCGGTGCTGCGTGGCGACCGACGTCCCAGATGTGTTCGATCTGGACGTCAACACCGTTTACGCATTGGTACGCAACACAACCAAGCCAGTGGCAACGTCTTTCACGTTGGCGGAACATGTCGGCCCGATCGTCGAGATGCTGGACATCGTCGCCGGAGGGGTCGGGGAATTCGCCAAACGCCCCTTCCTGAAAGCGCATATAAGTCCGATCATTTCGCCAATGCGATACGGCGAGGATGCCGTGGACGTGGTTTATGAATGCATCGCCAATAACATTCCGATGTCCTGCATCACGGCCGCGCAGGCGGGCGCAACCGCCCCGGCAACTCTGGCCGGATTTCTGGCGCAATCACTGGCCGAAACGCTGGCCAGTCTCGTGATGGTCAATGCGATCAAACCCGGCTTTCCGATGGTCTTTTCCAACTGGCCTTTCATCGTGGATCTCAGGACCGGCTCTTTCGCAGGGGGCAGCGGCGAGACCGCAATCCTGAATGCGGCGTCGGCGCAAATCACGAACTGGCTGGGTTTGCCGTCGGGTGTGGCCGCCTCGATGGCCGATGCCAAGGCCATCGACGCCCAGCATGGGGCTGAAAAAGGCATCACTTCGCTGGCGGCGGCGCTGGCAGGAGGCAATCTGATCTATGAAAGCTCGGGGATGACGGCATCTCTGCTCGGGGTCAGCTTCGAGGCCTTCGTTCTGGACAACGAAATGCACTCGCACACCTATCGTGTCTTGCGCGGGATCGAGGTCACCGAAGCGAATCTTGGCTTTGACGCTATATGCCATTCGGTTCTGGGCGATGGGCATTTTCTGGGCAGCGAGCAAACCTATGAAGCCATGGAACGAGACTATTTCTATCCGAAACTCGCCGATCGTCAGGAGCCCCGCACCTGGCAAACCGATGGTGCGATGGATGCGTGGTCATCTGCACGGCGCGTCGCTCAAGAGGTGTTGAGCACGCATTACCCCAAATACCTCACCCCTGAACAAGACGCCGAAATCCGCCAGCGTTTTCATATCCTGTCTTGAAGAGCGGCGGGCATTTCCAGCCCGGTCCTGAACCGTTAGGGTCACTGAGGAAACTTGCAGAGGATGGGGCATCATGGCCGATTCATTTTTTCAACCGGTGTCCGCCATGGAACTGGCCCGATTTGCCGGCATTCCCGCATTCATGCGCCTGCCCATGCTGGATCTGGCGCACGAACGGATCTCGGAGGTCGAACTGGGCATCGTCGGTATCCCTTGGGACGGCGGAACCACCAATCGCCCCGGCGCCCGGCATGGTCCGCGGCAATTAAGAGATTATTCCACCATGATCAGGGCGATGAACCCGGTTACGGGTGTGGCACCGTTTTCAATGGTGAACTGCGCAGATCTAGGAGACGTCGCCCCCAACCCCGTCGACATAGAAGACACGCTGGATCGGGTCACGCGTTTCTACACGGATCTTCGAAGCCGCAACATCACACCATTGACCGCCGGAGGAGATCACCTGACCACCCTGCCCGTCCTGCGAGCCCTGGCCGCTTCGGGTCCGGTTGGCCTGATCCAGTTCGACAGTCACACGGACTTGTTCGACACTTATTTCGGAGGTCACAAATTCACCCACGGCACCCCGTTCCGCCGAGCGGTCGAGGAAGGGTTGGTGGACCCGAAGCGTTTTGTACAAGTCGGGATTCGCGGCACGGCCTACAACACTGAAGATATCGAATGGGGCGAGGCGCAGGGCATCCGCATCATCCGTATCGAAGAACTGTTCGACAGGGGCATGGTCGACGTTATGAACGAGGTACGCGATATCGTTGGCATGCAGCCGACCTATTGCACCTATGACATCGACTTTGTCGATCCAACTTACGCCCCCGGCACAGGAACACCTGAAATCGGCGGGCCCAACAGCTTTGAGGCCCAGCAGGTCATTCGCAGGATGTCCGGTCTGAACCTTGTTGGCGCCGATCTTGTCGAAGTGTCACCGCCATTCGACCCCCAAGGTGGAACGGCGTGGCTTGGCATCTCGCTGATGTTCGAGTTGCTGTGTGTTCTGGCACAGGCGATCGACGCGCGGCGCTAGGCCCGCGCGACGTTCTCGGCGATCATCGAAATCATCTCGAACACCACGGCCGCCGCCGTCAGCGCGGTGATGTTGTTGGGGCTGTCCTTGGTGGGCATCATGCAGACCACATCGCCGCCGATGATGTTCAATCCGCGCGCCGCGCGCAGGATGCCGACCGCCTCATCTATGTCAAACCCCTTCTCACCCGGTTCCAGATTGGACACGGCCGGCGCGACGGTTGGGTCCAGACAGTCCAGATCGAAGGTGATGTAAACCGGGCGGTCACCCAAAACCTCTTTGGTCTGCGCGACCACATCGGCCAACCCGCGCTGTCGGAACTCTCGCATTGTGACGATATTGTACCCGTAGTCATAAGACGGTTGCAGCCAGTCCAGGCTGCGTGGATGGCCCCGCAGACCGATCTGCATCGACCGGGTTGGATCCACCTGCCCCTGATCGGCCAGATAGGCCCCCCAGTGAGCCGCTGATTTCTTGGCACCAAGAAAGTGATCAACCTTGGTGAAGACATCCGTATGCGCGTCCAGATGCAGAAAGCTGACCGGCTGCCCGCCTGCAAGCTTGCCGCCACCCAGGGCCTGAACAATGCCACCGGTGATGGAATGGTCGCCTCCGACGGAAACGGGGCGCGCTCCGGCCGCGTCTATGGTCTTGTAGAATTCAGTGATGCGTTCGATGCAGTCTTCGTTGTCGTTGGCCTTTGGAAAAGGCACATCACCAACATCGGCGATCCGCGCACTCTGCCAAGGATCAATTTCAAAGACCGAATGCACCCTGCGTTGTACGGCCGAGACATGCCGCAACGCGCGTGGTCCCAGGTGCTGGTCCCTTTCGGTCGTGCCGTTGCCCGTCGAATGCGGCACGCCCGCCAGTGCGATATCCTGCCCTTCGGGCCCGACATTGGGACACCGGAACAGTGTGGGCACGCCCCACCAATACAGGTTGTCCATCATCGATTGTTCATACGGGTCTGTCATGGTTTCCTCGGATCAAAGAAAAGCGCCCCCGATCAGAACCGGGGGCGTTTGCGTTCAGAGTTTTTCGTCTTCTCGTCGGAACGCGCCCTGCACGATCCGGTCCATGACCATGGCAAGGAACAGGATCGCAAAGCCCCCCAGCAGGCCCGGCCCCTTGGCCGCGTATTGCAGCGCCTCGAGGATTTCCTTGCCCAAACCGCCCCCGCCGATCAGTGAGATGATCACGACCATGGACAGGCACATCAGGATCGTCTGGTTCACACCGGTCATGATCGATGGCAGCGCCAGCGGGATTTCAACATCCTTCAACAGTTGCCATTTCGACGCGCCAAAGGCGACGGCAGCTTCTTTGATGCTTTCAGGCACCCCCCGCATTCCCAGTGCCGTCAGGCGGATCACCGGCGGCATGCCAAAGATGATGGTGGCCAGAATCCCCGGCGGGTTGCCGGTGCCGAAGAAGGCGATGATCGGGATCAGGTAGACGAAGGCGGGAAGCGTCTGCATCAGGTCCAGAACCGGTTCCGCCGCGCGATAAGCGCGCTGCGACTTTCCGAACCAGATACCCAGCGGAATGCCGAAGACGACGCACAGCAACACCGCCGCACCGACCAGAGCAACCGTTTCCATCGCCACGTCCCAATACCCCAGCAACGCGATATAGGCCAGGGAAGACGCGGTGAAGATGGCAACCCTTGGTCCCGCCGCACGCCAGGCCGTCACACAGATGACCAGCATGACCACCGGCCAGGGCGACCCAATCAGTGCAATCGTCAGCGCATCAAGCACCGATCGCACGCCCGCCACGATCCCGTCAAAGATGTCGCCGCCCGCCGCTGCAGCCGCATCAATCCTGGCCTCCATCCAGTTTGCCAGGCTCGAGAACAGCGTGCCGTTGCCTTCGCCAAGAAACATCGCAGACACTTGCTGTTCCGGGAACGCGTCCAACAATGGAAGGGATGCGTTCACTGTGAACTTGTACACAATCAATGGTCCGATTGCCGCAACAAGGATCGCGCCCATGACGATGTTACGGGTCGAACGCCCACTTTCAGTGCTTTCCGGATCGATACGCCAGTTCGAATACTGTTTCTCGTAGACGCGGTCGGCGTAGAACCCTTGAACCAACTTGAACACCAGCAACATCAACAACCCGGTAATCAGGATTCCTGCCGCCTCGGACTGGGCGGCGGCAGCCCTTTCCAGACTTGTGGCCGCTGCTTTTTGTATGTTCTCGGCCAGTTTGGTGAAACGGTCGATATCGGCCTGTTCCGTGGCATCCGCTGCGCGCGCCAACAGTTCGGCCGCACGTTCCTGCTGACGCGCAGCGCGCTCGGCGAAATCCGCGCCGGGATTGCCCCACGCGCCCCTGCCGATCTGGACCCACGCGATGATCTCAAGGATCAGAAAGGTCCAGAACATGCCCCAAATGGCGCGTGACGCAGACCAGAATGGCCCCAGCACCGCGGCCCACTTGTTGAACGTGTTGGGAATCGCGCTGGTCGCATCATGAATCTTGTGGAACGCATTGACATAGTAGTCACCGTTCGGACCCGCGAACTCTTTGATGGAAAGGTCCAGGGCCTCGCGATCGACCTCGATATCAGAGGCGGCCGTTACTTTCATCTCTGTTGCAGCATCAGTCATTTTTGCCCCCCTGGATACCGCGCAACAGGCGCGGCTTGGTCACGACACCCACATCGATACCCGCATCCGTGATGACGACCGGCTGATCAGAATTCACGGCCAGGTCGATCAATTGATCCAGATCCGCGCCCTCGTCGGCTCGGGGCGCACCGTCAAGTGGCCCTGAGTAACTGCCCACCGGCTCCATGATGGAATGCGCCTTGACCAGTTTGAGCTTTGAGATGCCCTGAACGAATTCGCGTACGTAATCGTCGGACGGGTTCATGACGATGTCTTCGGGGGTTCCGATCTGTACGATGACGCCATCTTTCATGATCGCAATCCGGTGGCCGATCCGAATGGCTTCGTCCAGATCGTGGGTGATGAACAGCGTGGTCTTTTTGAGCTGCGCCACAAGTGCTTTGAACTGGTCCTGCAATTGCAGGCGGATCAGCGGATCAAGGGCAGAGAACGGTTCATCCATCAACAGGATTTCCGGGTCCGAGGCCAGCGCCCGCGCGATCCCCACGCGTTGCTGCATCCCGCCCGAAAGCTCTTTGGGCAGGCGGTCCTCGTAACCTGTCAGATTCACCAGGCTCAGCGCGTGATCCGAGACGGCCCAGCGCTTTGACTTGGACACCTTTCGGATCTCCAACGGATAGGCCACGTTGTCGCGCACGGAACGATGCGGCATCAGCGCCATGTGCTGAAAGACCATCCCGATTTGCTGGGCGCGAATGCGGCGCAACTCGGATTCCGACAGTTTCGAAACATCGTGACCCAGAATCTCGATCCGACCCGCCGTGGGTTCGATCAATCGATTCACATGTCGCACCAATGTGGACTTGCCCGAGCCGGACAGCCCCATGATACAGAAAATCTCACCCCTCGGCACTTCGAACGTGGCGCCCTGAACGCCTACAACACAGTTGAACCGCTCCAGAACCTCCGGCTTGCCTATGCCTTCGTTTCTGACCGCTTCCATTGCCTCTTCCGCACGCGAGCCGAAGATCTTCCAAACGTTTTCTAATTTTACGACAGGTTCGTCCATTTATCCCCCACAGGGCGATGCCCTGCCCGACAGAAAAAGGCCGCCGCGGTTTTGCGCGACGGCCCGAAGAGTGGTGATTTAGTTGGTCAGCCAGCCGATGACGGTGTCTTCATTCGCAGCCACCCATTCCTTGGCGAAATCCGCAGCTTCGATGTTGTCGACGGCCAGCGCCTTGCCCATCGCGCTCAGATCGTCGCCTGTCATCTGGTAGTTGCTGAACAGGGCGGCCACTTCGGGATAGCTCTCTTCCAGTTCCTTGGCGTAGTGCAAGTGAAGCGTTGCTCCGTTCCAGGCCGAGGACGCCTCGGACTTGGACAACCAATCCGGATCATCCGTGGGCTGAACGATTGTCCAGGTGGCCGGATCATGAGGCGGTTCTTCCAGAACCGTCAGATCCTGTGTCACGAAGATATAGTGGGGGCTGTAGCAGAACCCGATCCACGGGTCGCCCGCTTTGGTTGCATTTGCCAGATTGGCATAGGCAATGGTTTCTTCGTATTCCGTCAGCTCGAAGATCTGGTCATAGCCATAGGACTTGGCCCGGATCTTCTCGACAACGGTCGACGCCCAACCCGGCGCACCGATCCATACCTCGGGTGTTCCGTTGCCATCAGTATCAAAGATCGCAACCTTGTCGGGGTCGCTCAGGTCATCGATCGATTTGATGTCATATTGTTCCGCGATATAGGTCGGCACGCACATGCCCTGTTCGGCCTGAACCGGGTTTTGGTTCATGACGACGGTGCCGTTTTCCTTGACATAGGTATCGTGCAGGTTCTGCTGATTGGGCATCCACACTTCCGGATGGACATGCATCGAACCGCTGTCCATCGCCTCGAAGACAATCGGGTTGGTGCCGTTTTGCAATTCCACGTCCAGGCCGAGGTTTTCTTCGATCACGACCTCAAGAATATGTGCCGTGGCGTTCACCGAGGCCCAGTTGGGCACACCGATCACGATATCCGCGGCCATGGCCGGCCCGGCAATCGCGAAAGACGCGCTTCCAAGTAGCGTTGCAATTTTTTTCATCTGATATCTCCGTGTTGGGTAGCTTCCGCGCTTGTTTTTCTCACCCTCTCGGGCAGCGGTGCGCTCAGGTTTTTGGTGTGGAAAGGTAGTGCCTTTCGGTTTTTTGGGGCCAGCAAAACCAAATGCTGACATAGCCCCGAAAGTGAAGCATGCGGATGCATTGCCCATCAAGGGTTACGTCTTTCTACCTCATGAATGCGATATTATCATAAGTTTGTTTCGGCTTCTTGCAATTCAATGCGGTATTTCCGAAACCTCCGAAACCGAAGATACCCGCTGTTTTCATGAGCACTGAATTGCCTCGCGCGAAAACCACAGCCAGTTTCAAAACGGCTATTGAAGCTTTCCTTTTGCAGGAAGCAATTGATATCAAGCAGATATTGCTGCACCTGATATAGCGTGTCGCGCACGCCCCGCCCTCAAAACGAGGCGTGAAACCTCTCCGTGGCGGTTGCGCCACCTAACCGTACGACCAAGCCCCCTGACAAGAAACCGTTCAACACTCTGTGAAACGTGTCGAGTATTCTAGTTTTGCAGCTGGCGCTTACCTACCTACTAGTAGATAATATCATGCGTCGTAACCAAGGAAGAGACCTGACCCCATGGAAATCAATTCGGACTTCTCTGACCGCGTTGTCGTTCACTCAGACCAGCTGGAATGGCAGGCCTCTCCTATGAAGGGTGTGGATCGCAGGATGTTGGACCGGATCGGAGGCGAGGTCGCACGGGCCACCACTATCGTGCGTTATGCGCCGGGCAGTCATTTCTCTGCCCACACCCATACCGGCGGCGAGGAATTCATTGTCCTTGACGGTGTATTTCAGGATGAACACGGCGACTATCCGGTGGGGACCTATGTGCGCAATCCGCCAACCTCGCAACACACACCGGGGTCGGAACCGGGATGCACGATCTTCGTCAAGCTCTGGCAGTTCGACATGAACGACCGAACCCAGTTTCGCAAAAACATGGTGGATGAGCTGCGCGCGCCCGCGAACGGCATCGCCACCGCAGTCCTGCATGAGGATGCGCGCGAGATAGTGACCTACTCCCATCTGGACGCGGGCGCGACGCTGCGCTCGGACGCCCCTGGCGGGATCGAGGTTCTGATCATCGACGGGTCGGTCACCGAAGGCGGGGACGAACTGGTCAAAAACGATTGGCTGCGCCTGCCTGAAGGCCATAGCCTGACGGCCGTTGCTGGGGCGGACGGGGCCAAAATCTGGATGAAGACAGGCCACCTGCCTTACGCCCAACCGCCGGCGGTGTAACCGATGGCTGAACAAAAAACCTTGGCGCTTGTCGCCGGAGCGGGGGCTGGGCTTGGCCAGGCGTTGGTGTCGCGTTTCCAGGCCGAAGGCATGGTGACCGTGGGTCTGGGCCGAACCCAACCCGACAACCCAATCGGTTCCTTTCATCAGGTCGATCTGTCCGACCCCGGCGAAACGGCACCGGTCATAGCCGATTTGATTGCCACTTACGGGCCGCCCAAGATCGTGGTGCACAACACCGCAGAACTGGTGATCTCACCCTTCCTGAAAACAACGCTGAACGATTACCAGCGCAGCTGGACGTCGATGGTGCAAACGCTGATCGTGCTGGCGCAATCGGTGATGCAGCCGATGGTCCGTGGCGGTGGCGGAACCTTGATCGTGTCGGGTGCAACCGCCTCTCTGCGCGGTGGTGCACAGTTTTCAGCATTTGCTTCGGCCAAGTTTGCCCTGCGCGGGCTGACACAATCGCTTGCACGAGAGTTTCAACCGGTAGGCGTGCATATCACGCATGTCACTCTGGACGGCATAATCGACACGGCCCGGTCACGCGACCGGCACAGTCTGGACCCAGCCAAAATGATGAAGCCCGAAGATATTGCCGAGGTATATTGGCAACTGGCGCAACAACCCAGGTCGACTTGGACCCAAGAGCTGGACCTGCGTCCTTCAACTGAGGGGTTCTGATCCATGCGCACCGATACGCTCATCATCGGCGGTGGGCTTTCAGGGCTCAGCCTGGCGACACAGCTTGTGGATCAGGGTCAGGAAGTTCTGGTTGTTGAGGCGCGCAGCCGTCTGGGCGGACGCATTCTGACCGAGGTTCAGGGGAACGCCCATCTGGACATGGGTCCGGCTTGGTTCTGGCCCGGCCAGCCACGTATCGCAGCGCTGACAGACCGGCTGGGCCTGCACCAGTTTGACCAATTCAGTTCCGGCGCGCTGAGTTTCGAAGATGAACAGGGCCGTGTTGAGCGGGGCCGCGGGCTTTCATCCATGGAAGGGTCTTATCGTCTGGTCGGGGGGCTCTCTGCTTTGACAGATGCGCTGTCGGCACGGTTGCCGGATGGGACAATTCACCTGTCCACGCAGATCACCGTCTTGGCCTGCACCGAAGGTGGGGTTCGGGTCACCACGCAATCTGGGCAGCATATTTTGGCAAACCGTGTGGTACTTGCCGTGCCCCCACGCATCGCGGCCGAGTTGATCTATGAGCCCGCCCTGCCCGATGGCACGTTGTCAGCCATGCGGCACATCGCGACCTGGATGGCCGGGCAGGCCAAAGCGGTTGCGGTCTATGACACTCCGTTCTGGCGCGAAGACGGACTGTCAGGGGATGCTATGAGCCGGCACGGTCCCATGGCGGAAATCCACGACGCGTCGCCTGCCAGCGGTGGTCCCTTCGCGCTGTTCGGTTTCATCGGCATCCCTGCGCAAGCGCGCCGGGATGAAGGGGATGTGCGGCAGCAGGTTCTGGCTCAGCTGGGGCGATTGTTCGGGCGCAAGGCGATCAGCCCCAGCGCGCTTTTGCTGAAAGACTGGGCGTTTGACCGCTTCACAGCGACCAACCTGGACCTTCAGCCCGTATATGCCCATCCGCAATACGGCATGCCGAAGGCCATGAGGCGGATCTGGGAAGACCGGATCATTTTCAGTGGCACCGAAACAGCCGCGCAATTTGGGGGATATCTGGAAGGTGCATTGGAAGCAGCAGAAAACACCGCGGCATTGTTGAGCGCAAATAGGATGAACGTGGTATGGAAATAGATACAAAAACCGCTTTGCTGAATTCTGCCGAATTTGCCGTACGCAGCAAAGGCTTCGACGGCTTCAGCTATGCCGACCTCGCCAATGATGTGGGCATCCGCAAGGCATCGATCCACTATCACTTCCCGACCAAAGCCGCGCTGTCAGCCGCTTTAATGATACGCTACCATACCGAGTCTACGGGACGCTGCGACGAGATCGAGGAAACTTGTGACACGGCGGGCGGGCGTATGCGTGCGCTGATCGCGCTGTATCGCGCGGCTTTGAACGACGGAAAAACCCTGTGCTTATGTGTGTCGCTGATCATCAGCCGGGAAAGCTTGTCGAATGAGGTCACCGACAAAATCCGCGAGTTCCGGCGCATGATGACCCGGTGGATCGAGAATGTCTTTGCGCTTGGCAAAACCGATCATTCGATCACTGGCGTTGAAGATCCGAAAGCAGAAGCACGCGCGGCATTGGCCTTGCTGGAAGGCGCTCATCTGACGGCGCGGGCCGAGAATAGCGCCCAAACCTTTGATGACGCCGTGGAAGTGCTAGCAGCACGTTGTTTGTGACACGGCCTAAGTTAGCTTATACAAAATGGCCGCGTCGATTGTTGAGGCGCCTGCCCGCCTCAACCCGGTTTTTCAAACAAGGCCGGCAATTCAACCCGCAAAGCAGAAAGCCTCACTCCAGCTTTACCCAGGCCGAATTTCTGGCAGAGCTTTGCACGCATGCGGCCACAAACCTGACGCCTTCAAGCCCATCCCGGACCGTTGGATAGACAACGGATGCGTCAGGTGAACTTCCGTTTCTGAACGCCAGTATGGCTTCGGCTGCTTCGCCATAGATATTGGCGAACCCTTCCAGGTAACCTTCGGGGTGTCCCGGGGGCACTCTGCTGAGCCGATTGGCCGCATCCCCTGCCGCAGCCCCATTTCGGGTGATCAGACGCTTTGGCTCTCCGTAAGGAGTAAACCAAAGATAGTTCGGGTCTTCCTGAGCCCACTCGATGCCGCCCTTTTCGCCGTACACACGCAATCGCAGAGCGTTTTCGTTACCGGGCGCAACCTGCGAAGACCACAGCATGCCGCGGGCTCCGCCTTGGAACCTCAGCAACACATGCGCGTTATCGTCGACCTGACGCCCCGGCACAAAAGCCTGCAAATCCGCCGCAAGGCTTTCTGCCCTTAATCCGGTTACAAAGCAGGCAATATTATACGCATGAGTTCCAATATCACCGGTTGATCCTCCGGCACCGGAGCGTTCCGGATCAGTCCTCCACTCGGCCTGCTTGAAATCCTGCGGCTCTGTCAGCCAGTCTTGCGGATACTCAACCTGAACCACGCGGATCTTGCCGATATCCCCGTTGGCAACCATCTCACGCGCTTGCCGAACCATTGGATAGCCCGTGTAGTTGTGGGTAAGGATGAACAGCGCGTTTGAGTTTTCAGCGGTTTTGACCAGTTTCTTCGCATCACCAAGGGTCGACGTAAGCGGCTTATCGCAAATCACGTGAATGCCGCGTTTCAGAAACTCACGCGCGGCAGCATAGTGAACGTGATTTGGCGTGACGATCGAAACCGCTTCGATCCCGGATTTCAAACGCGCTTCTCGCATCGCCATTTGCTTGAAGTCATCGTAAACCCGCTCGAGGCCCAGCGCCTCGCCGCTTTCCCGGGATTTTTCGGGCGTCGAGGACAACGCGCCTGCAACCAGCTCGAACTTGTCATCCAGTCGCGCGGCTATGCGGTGGACACCGCCGATGAAAGCATCGTTTCCGCCGCCGACCATACCAAGGCGAATGCGCCCCGTTCTTTCTTCGTTGCGTCCTGTTACCATCAGCCTATCCCCAGCATTTTCCGATTGGCCGCTTCGTCGGTGCCGCCGTCGGCAAAGTCGTCAAAGGCCTTCTCGGTCACGCGAATAATGTGATCGGAAACGAACTGCGCACCTTCACGCGCGCCATCCTCGGGATGTTTCAGGCAGCATTCCCATTCGACCACGGCCCAGCCATCAAAGTCGTTTGCCGCCATCTTGGAAAAGACAGCCCCGAAATCCACCTGCCCATCACCGAGTGACCTGAACCGCCCTGCCCGATCGACCCAGCTTTGATAGCCGGAATAGACACCTTGCTTTCCGGTCGGATTGAACTCGGCATCCTTTACGTGAAACATCCGGATGCGGTCTTTGTAGATGTCGATATTGTCAAGGTAATCGAGGCATTGCAGGACATAATGCGACGGGTCGTACAGCATGCACGCCCGCGCATGGTTGCCTGTTCGTTCAAGGAACATTTCGTATGTCACCCCGTCATGAAGATCCTCGCCGGGGTGGATTTCATAGCAAACATCAACGCCACAGTCTTCGGCGTGGTCCAAAATCGGCACCCAACGACGGGCGAGCTCATCAAATGCGGTTTCAATCAGACCAGCAGGACGTTGAGGCCAGGGATACACGTAAGGCCAGGCCAGCGCGCCAGAGAATGTTGCATGAGCCGAGATTCCCAAATTCCGAGAGGCTGAAAGCGCTTTCTTGACCTGATCAACGGCCCATTCCTGCCGGGCTTTGGGATCTCCCCTGACGCTTTCGGCCGCAAAACCATCAAACGCCGTATTATAGGCCGGGTGAACAGCGACAAGTTGGCCTTGCAGGTGCGTCGATAATTCTGTGACTTCAACGCCGTTCTCTTGGGCTTTGCCCTTGAAGTCATCGCAATAGTCTTTGCTTGTCGCGGCCGTTTCAAGGTCGAACAACCGCCCGTCCCAACTGGGCACTTGAACGCCCCTGTATCCGCAATCCGCCGCCCATTTGGTTATGGCGTCCCATGAATTGAACGGCGCTTCGTCACCGGCAAATTGTGCAAGAAATAATGCAGGCCCTTTGATCGTCTTCATTCAGTTTCCTCCCCGAAACCAATGCCTCTATGGCGGCAAGTTTTCCTTCAGATAGATGTCGATGCGGATGCGTTCCTGTGATTTGTTGAAAGGGACTTTGTCCGATGTTGCACGCAACAGACGCACGGCGGACCGCACCAGATGCCCGGAGTCCTGCGAGATCAGCGCGTCAAAGGTGCCACGGCGAAGCGCATCACGACTAAGCGGCGTGAGTTCATGCGCGATAATGACCAGATCCTTGCTGATCCTGCTCTCTGACAGAAATTGAACCAAACCCGCATTGCCCGCGGCGGAAGAGTATATTCCGACCAGGTCAGGGTAGGTCTCAAATATCCCAGGCATCATCTTGTAGATCAGATCCGGGTCATCTCTGCCCTCGACAGACGCCACGACTTCCAGATGAGGGAACTCTTCAGCGACAACAAGATCAAATCCCTGGCGCCGCTCCAGATGATCACGTGCCAAACGTGAGCCCGTCAGAACCAAAACCTTACCCGGACGATGCACAAAGCGCCCCATCAACTGAGCTGCGGTTCGCCCGGCCGAAACGTTATCGATCCCGACAAAATGATCTCTGTCCGAGCTTGGCAAGTCCGACACCAATGCAACCACTGGAATGCCTTTATCCCTGACCCTCTTCACAGCGTCGCGGACCGAAGGCGTTTCCGGCCCGAATACGGCCACTCCGTCGACATTCAGGCGGTCGACCCCATCCAGAATGTTAACTATGTCCTGAGGCTCGAACGGAGCGACCTTTTTTATCGTGACCCGTGTTCTTTCGATGAACTGATCGCGCGATTGTTCAGCTATCTGATCGCATATCGCCTCGACAAATTCATTGCCGGCATCCGGCAGAATAAAGACGAAATTATAGACACGGTTCCGCGCGAGGTTGGCGGCAGCGGTGTCGCGCACATACCCAAGCTCATCAATCGCCTTTTGTACTTTCTGCACGGTCACCGCCCGCACACCGGGACGCCTGTTCAAGACCCGGTCAACAGTCGCCAGACTGACACCCGCAACGCGCGCGATGTCGTTTACGGTTGGCTTTTTCACCAATTCTAGTTTTTGCTTTTGGTCTTCCACGTGTCTTTCAGCCCTCAATCTCCCGTGCCAAGCCTTCGAACAACAATGCAACAGCTTCTGCACCCGGGTCATTATGTCCGATCAGGTTTTCTTCGGGAACATAGGCTGCGCGGCCTGCCTTGGCACGGTGAATATTTGCGGTTTTGTCAGCACCTTCGCGCGCGGCTTGCGCGGCTTGCACCAGCCCTGAAGGCAGCGCCTCAAGCGCAGGTGCCAGAGCATCAATCATTGTCCTGTCGCCAACTTTGGCCCCACCTACCTGGCTGACCCGGTTCAGACCTTCGACCAAAGACTTTGATATGGAAGCGCCACTGGCACAGGCATCTCCGGCGGCATTGAAAAAGATCGCCAGGATCACACCGGAAGATCCCCCCATGGTCTGGCTCAGCTCATTGCCCAGCGCGGGAAACAATTGCGTCAGATCCGCAAGAGGCATTCGATCCAGGCTTCCCTGCAAAGATCTGGCTGCTGTCGCCAAGGTACTGCCTGTATCTCCATCTCCGGATTTCGCGTCCAATTCGTTCAGGTCTTTCTCGGCTTGGATCAGCAGTTCTGCCAAGCGATTTATTGTTTCCTTGGTCGCCGGATTGTTCGACGGGATGGGGTCAATCGGGGTTAAACCATCAGGCAAAGGGGCAATTCGAACCGGCTTTATCGTTTTGACCCCTGGCCATGCCACCAACTCGACCGGTTCTTCCAGCGCCAACAAGTCACTCGGATCAACCGGCAGAATCGAAACAGAAAATCCATGCATGTCCAGCGAAGTCATCAGCGGTGCCGGACCGATAATATGTCCCGCGATACCGGTTTCGGACAAGGCGTGCGTCAAAACAGACATCTCAAGCGGTGTTGTAGACCCCAAGTTGTTTACCAGCGCCACGCAGTCACCCGCCCCCACTCGCTGCTGCAACTTTTCCACGACGGTGGACATTGCGGTCACGGCATTTGCGAACTCCACCTGCTCAACACCCGGCTCGCCGTGAATACCCAGCCCGAGCTCTGCTTTGCCAGGGGCAATCCTGTCTTCTTTCGGGGAACCCGGAACGGTGCAGGTGTCCAAACTCATCCCGATACTGACTACTTTCTCGACTACGTTCTTAGCGGCCTTGGTTACGGTTTCCAGATCAGCCCCACGTTCTGCCAATGCTCCGGCAATCTTGTGCACGAACAAGGTCCCTGCCACGCCACGCGGTTGCGGCAGGTCAGGAAGGGCGATGTCATCATCGACCACCACCATTTCCACCTTGCGCCCCAATGCGCGGGCGCGCTCGGCCGCCAGTCCAAAATTCAGCCGGTCGCCAGTATAATTCTTGACGATCAGCAAACACCCCGCCTCACCGGTCACGGCCAGAATGCCCGCCAGGACAGCTTCTACCGATGGGGAAGCGAAAACCTCTCCGCATACGGCCGCAGTTAACATTCCCGCGCCCACAAACCCGGCATGGGCAGGTTCGTGGCCGGAACCTCCGCCCGAAACCAGGGCGACTTTCGATTTGTCCCAATCCGATCTGTAGACAACCTTGATATGAGGGTACCCATCCAATCTGGTCAGTGCCCCACCTGAGGATGCAAGAAGACCATCTATCGCCTCGGTCACGAGGGTTTCTTTTGTGTTGAGGAACTGGGCCATGCTTTTGCTCCTTAATTCACGCGCGCGCCGGACGCGTCAAAATACAACGGGTTTCGTGGGCTAATTTTGATAGTCTTACCTGCGGGGTAATCTTGATGGACATCGATCAGCGTCACGACCGGATGGCCATTCAAGTCCAGATGAAGTCGGGTTTGGTCACCCAGGTGTTCGGCACGTATCACGCGCGCGTCACTGCCTTCGCCTTCAATGATGTTTTCCGGGCGAAGACCAATCTGCGGGCCCTTGTGATCTCCTCCGAACAACTCCGACGGAAGGATATTTATCCGCGGCAGACCCAATCGACTGGCAACATAAACACTGCACGGGTTTTCATAGATGTCCCTTGGCGTGCCGTACTGAACCAGCCTGCCCTCTTCCAGAACTCCGATATGTGTTGCCATTGTCATGGCCTCAACCTGATCATGAGTCACATACAAAAGCGTAGACCCAAGGTCGGCCTGAATTCTCTTGAGCTCAACGCGCAGATCCGCTCTCAGCTTGGCATCCAGTGAACTGAGCGGCTCGTCCATCAAGAAAATTTGGGGATCCCGCACCAATGCGCGACCAATCGAAACACGTTGCATCTCTCCGCCGGACAATTCCGTGGCCTTGTTGTCCAGCTTGTGCGGGATTTGCAGGATTTCCGCGACTTCGTTCACCTTCTGCGTGATCTGATCCTCAGGAGTTTTCAGGATCGGCGAACGCAGTGGAAACGACAGATTCTCGCGTACCGTCATATGCGGGTACAGCGAATATTGCTGAAAAACCATCGCCACATCGCGTTGGGCAGGCGTTTCCAGGCCAACATCTCGGCCGGCGATGCGTACCGATCCCGAATCCATCTTCTCGAGTCCGGAAATCAATCGAAGCGTTGTCGTTTTTCCCGCACCTGTCGGACCCAAAAGCACGACGAAGGCACCATCGGGAATTGTCATCGAGATACCATCGACGGCTTGAACAGTTCCGAATGACTTCGAGATGTTCTGCAAAATGACTTCAGCCATTGCTCAGCACCTCTTCGTTCAGGGCGGATTTCAGCGCCCGGCCCGTGGAGCGCTCAAAAAGAGTCACCGTTGTCGAACGGAAATCCAATCCCACGGTTTCACCCGGCGCAACCTTTTCACCTGCGCCGATGCGGGCCTTCAACTCACCGTTCGGGCTTTGCAATGTCACGATCTGGGTTGTCCCCAAGTATTCAGCTGTCAGAACTTTGGCCCGATAGTCACTGTCGTCGGACAAAAAAACATGTTCCGGCCGGACACCGAAGACCAGTTCCCCTTCCGCCCCCTCCATCAGCTTCGGGACCGCTTCGTCATGGCCGTTCAGCCTGACCCTTTCAGAGCCGGGTGCCACTTTTCCCTGAAACGGCAAGAAGTTCATTGACGGAGATCCTATGAAATCCGCCACAAACATGGTCGCAGGTTTGTCGTAGATTTCTTGCGGCGTTCCGAATTGTTCGATCACTGCGTTATTCATGACAACAATCTTGTCGCCCATCTGCATGGCTTCTAGCTGATCGTGTGTGACGTAAACCGTTGTCGCTCCCATTCGATCGTGAAGCGCGCGCAACTCTTCGGCCATATGCTCGCGAAATTCGGCATCCAAAGCGCCAAGAGGTTCGTCCATCATGAACGCCTTGGGCTCGCGAACGATCGCCCGCCCAAGTGCAACGCGCTGCCTGTCGCCACCCGAAAGCCCCCCCACCGGGCTTTCCAGAATGTCAGTTATCCCCAGAATTCCGGCAACTTCTTCGACTTTGGCTTTGACGGCTGCGCGTGACATGCCTTGTGAAATCAGTGGATAGCTGATGTTCTTGCGAACATTCATGTGCGGATACAGCGCGAACATCTGGAAAACGAACGCTATGTCACGTTCTGAAGGCGGTTTTTGGCTGATTTCCTCACCATCCAGATAGATTTCGCCGGAAGTCGGAAGTTCCAGCCCCGCAATCATCCTGAGCGTTGTCGTCTTTCCACATCCCGACGGCCCAAGCAGCATGAAAAACTCACCGTCCTCAATTGTAAAAGAGCTTTCGCGCACAGCAGTGAAATCGCCGAACATCTTCTTTACGTTTTTGACTATGATTTGGGCCATTTCTACTCCGGAAAATGGCTGACGATGATGAACATGACGGTTCCGATCAGCGTGACGATGAAGGAATAGGTGAACGCCCAAAGGACAAAGGGCTGCATCAGCATGAAGACACCCAGTGCGATCAGGATGGTGGCGACCATCTCCCACGGGCCGCGGCGGAGCCGCATCAATCCGGTAAGAAACTCGCTCATTTGCGTACGGCTCCGAATGTGATCCCGCGCAGCAGGTGTTTGCGCATCAGGATGGTGAAAATCATAACGGGGATCAGGAAGATCGTCGCACCAGCCGCAACCGCTGGCCAATCCAGACCGCCGATACCGATGATGGTGGGGATAAACGGGGGCGCTGTCTGCGCGTTGGCCGAAGTCAGCAGCACGGCGAAAGCATATTCATTCCATGCGAAGATCAGGCAGAAGATCGCAGTTGACGCAATGCCTGTGGCGGCTTGCGGCAGCACCACTTTGTAAAAGGCCTGAAACCTCGTGTAGCCATCTATAAGGGCGGCTTCCTCGTACTCTCTTGGAATTTCGTCGATGAAACCCTTCAGCAACCAAACCGCTAGGGAGATATTCACGCCCGTATACAGGAGGATCATTCCCAGATGCGTGTCGCTCAGCCCAAGGTTTCTGAACATCAGGAAGATCGGGATGGCGACAGCGACCGGAGGCATCATCCTTGTACTAAGAATGAAGAACAGAAGGTCGTCTTTGAGCGGTACCTTGAACCTGCTGAACGCATAGGCGGCCAGCGTGCCGAGGAAAATACTCAAGAACGTGGATCCAAATCCGATGATGACCGAATTCATGAAACGCTCGCCGAATTTGGAGGGCCCAACGATCACCATGTCGTATTGGCGGACGATCTCATCGGCCCAGTTCTGTGGCGGGTTGGCTTCCAGAAACTCCTGCGTCTGCCTCGTGCGCGTGGTGAAAAGATTGACGTAACCTTCGAGCGTTGGGTCAAAGACCACTTTGGGCGGGTAGCTGATCGCGTCGGCAGGGGATTTGAACCCAGTCAGCAAAATCCACACCAGCGGGATCATCGTGATCAGCGCATAAGTGATGACCAGGATTCCTGCGATCCATTTGGACCGGTTCGAAGGTTCAGTGACGGAAAAGCCGCTCATCTCTGCTTCACCTTGTTCAGGGCTTTGACGTAAATCGACGCAAGGCCGAACACAGTGACGAACAGGATGATTGCATAAGCCGATGCATACCCTGTACGCCACTTCTCAAACGCCTCTCGCTTGAGATTGATCGAAGTGAGTTCCGTAACGGACCCCGGCCCACCGCCAGTCAATTGCACCACCAGATCAAACATTTTGAAGTTCTCGATCCCTCGAAACAGCACCGCCAGCATCAGGAAAGGCAGCACCATCGGGATCGTAATCGTAAAGAACTGCCGCAGCTTGCTGGCCCTGTCGATCTCGGCCGCCTCGTAGATGTAATCGGGAATACTGCGCAGCCCGGCCAGGCAGATCAGCATCACAAACGGCGTCCACATCCATGTGTCGACGATGACGATGGCCCAGGGCGCCAACGTCACCGAACCCAGCATCTCAAAACTTGACGGGTCTTTGCCGGTGAACCACGAAACGATATAGTTGAACAGGCCGATCTGAGGCTGATAGAGAAACTTCCAAAAGTTCCCGACGACAGCAGGGGACAGCATCATTGGCAAGACAATAATCGTGGTCCACAGGTCGTTTCCCTTAAACTTCTTGTTGATTAGCCACGCCAAGGTGAACCCGATCAGAACCTGAAAAAAGATCGTCCAGAACAAAAAATGCGCCGTCGCCTGCATATTCAACCAGGTGTCGGAATCCGTCAGGATACGCTCGTAATTCCTAAATCCGACATCCTTGACCTCGCGCCCTATCCGATTGGCTTTGTAGTTGGTAAAGCTAAGCTGGATTGTCCAAATCAACGGAAAAATGTTGATTGCAAGCAGCAGGAAGATCGTCGGGGAAATGAATATCCAAGCAATTGCTCGATCGGATAACCCTCTGATTTTGCGCGCAACTCGCGTGGGCGTTGCCTGCGCAACGCGATCTATGGTCCGGTCAGACATTTCTTTGCCAGTTCTTGTCGGTTTGGGACACACGGGTCATGGTGGAGCGGGCTTGAACCCGCTCCTGCCCTGCTTCCGGATTAAAGCTTGCCTTCGTCTTCGAAGACTTCGGTCCAATCCTCGATCAAAAGATCAAGCGCTTCCTGGGCGGTGCCTTGATCGGCGACAACGTAGTCATGGATACGTTTCTGCATGGCCAACAACAATTCCGCATAAGCAGGCTCCTGCCAGAAGTCCTGCACACCTGCCATGGCTTCCAGAAAGTCACCGGCAAAGGGTTGGCTGTCCACGAAGCCGGGGTCTTCCAGCACGGAATTATGTGCTGAATAACCGCCCAGTTCCCACCATTTGGCCTGAACTTCGGGTTGCGCGAACCACTTGATGTACTCAAGCGCGGCATCCTGTTTGTCAGAATAGCTGACGACAGAAATCCCTTGCCCGCCCAACGTTGAACCTGCCTGATTTTGCGGCGGGTTCACGAAGAAGTCGATCTTGTCGCCACCGGTATTGGGATCGGCATAGAGGCCCGGGAAGAATGCAAACCAATTCATGGCCATGGCGACCTGACCTGACTTAAAGGCGTCCAAGCTTTCACCCATGTAAGAGTTTGTGTACCCCGGAGGTGTCGCTGTTTTGTAGAACTCTTTGTAGAATTCCAGCGCTTCGACGGCTTCGGGTGAATTCACGGCGCCTTCCATGTCATACGAGCCCGGCGTATTTTCATACTTGAACCCCCAAGGGTAAAGCGCACTCGTCACACCCATTGTTATCCCTTCCGAACCGCGCTCGGTAAAGATCGCAGCGCCGTACACGGTTTTTCCGTCGATCTCGCGACCTTGGAAAAATTGCGCAATCTGCAACAGCTCTTTCTGGGATTCCGGTTCACGCAAATCTTGACCGGTTGCTTCTTTGTAGGCGGCTTGGATATCGGGATCTTCGAACCAGTCCTTGCGATAGAACCAACCGTTCGCATCACCCATTGCAGGCAGCGCATAGTAATTTGGCGTGCCCTTTGGCCAAGTCGAATAAGCGTACACAGTTGCCGGCGCGAAATCATCCATACTGATGCCTTCAGCATCAAAGAAGTCATTCAGCTTTACATAGTGACCGTTCTCAGCTCCGCCGCCAATCCATTGGCTGTCCCCGATCAGCAGGTCACAAAGCTTCCCTCCGGAATTCAGCTCGTTCAGCATGCGGTCCGCAAAGTTCGGCCAAGGCACAAACTCGAAGTTCATTGTGTGGCCAGACTCGGCCTCGAATTCCTTGGATAGCTCAACCAGCGCGTTGGCCGGGTCCCATGCCGCCCAACACAGTGTCAGGTCTTCAGCATTTGCCTTGGTAGAAAGAGTAGTAGCGGCAAGGACTATTGCGCTGGCAGACGCCAGTTTTGAGTAAGTCATCCATTCCTCCCTTTTTAACGCCGTCAATCGAGGATGTGCGAATCGCGGCATACTTCCAAGGCTATTTGAGGTACGCACCTCAAGTCTAGATAATTTTGAGGTTCGTACCTCAAAATGCCCCATGTAACTTAAATTTACGCTACTAATTCATTGTTTTTGAACAATTTACGCTGCACCATTTCCTTCCGCATACTTTCCAACAATCCACAGGAAAAACCGATAGTCTCAAAACAGTTCTTTGAAACTGACCTGCTGGCAGCTTTGGATAGCCAGTTCTCACAGGCCCTGCATTGCTGGATTTCCGGCTTTACGCCCCCCGCCCGAACGCGTGGAAATCGATGGCCCAGAAGACGCAAGACGAGCCAAATTCGGCTGTTCACGACGGATCGGAAACCAACGCATGAGCGAACTCACCATTGTCAGAATGAAGCGTTACCCTATCAAGGGTCTGAGTCCGGAGCCGCTGAAAACAGTCAACCTGAGCGCGGGTGAGGGTGTACCTGGTGACCGCCTTTTCGGCTTTGCTCGCTACAATTCCGGCTTTGACCCGACTGACCCAAAGCCACTTCCTAAAGACCGCTTTGTTGTTTTGCTGAAAGAAGCTGGGCTTGCGGGTCTCAGGACACGTTTCGACGCAACAACTCAACAGTTGGAAATTGATGTGGACGGCCGCACCCACTGCTTCCGCATGAGTGAGCCCCAAGGAAAAACGGATGCCGCCAGACTCCTCTACGATGCGCTGGAACTACAGGATCCTGAACCGCCTAGATTCGTGTCTTCGCACCCGCATCGTTTCACGGATGTTTCAGTCGTTTCACCGAAGATGATGAATGCGATATCGGTTCTCAACTTAAGCTCTGTTGATGCGTTAAGCAGAAAGTTGCGCACAGACATTCACCCGGACAGATTTCGGGCGAATATCGAAATTGACGTATTGCCACCGTTTTCCGAGCTGAGCTCTGTCGGTTCCACCTTTGTGTTTGGCGATGTCAGGCTGCGGATACTCTCGCGGACGAAAAGATGCGCCGCTACCGAGGTGAATCCTGAGACGGCCCTTCGAGACTTGAACATACCGTTCTTACTTCGAACCCATCTGGGCCATATGGATATGGGGGTTTACGTAGAAGTGCTGGATGGCGGCACCCTCTTTGCTGGCCAAAAAGGAAAATGCCCGCAGGAATAAGTGGCCCAATTGATCTGACACTTACACGTCGCCGGAGTTCTTTTGGCATTCATCGGACGTGATCAGACCAACCTGTGCTCGGAACCACGTAATGCAACTCGCGAAAATTGCAGCATGAATCCAGATCGTCGAATGGAAATGATGCGAAACGGATACAAATGGTGGTGCTGTAAGACAAATTGGAACCAGTCTCTGCTAAGCCAGTATGGCTGCCCTTTTTGTCGCACCAAGTTCGCGCGGCCCGGCGAGAGCGATTGTGCGTGTTCGCTTGAAGGTATCTCTGCTGGCTAACGATCTTTTATGGTTGAAGTGGTTGTAGACGGAGGAGTGGACTACAGCGAACTTCTGCAAACTTCGCATGCGCCTAAAACGTAGCATGGCGCGTTCGCGTCGTTGAAACGGCAGGTGCGAATTCTCGACACGGTTTTTAGGCATCTACCAGCTTGCTGATTTTCTGTAGCACCCAAATCTCTGATTGCCGCCACAGATTATCGGGCTGGCCGTTGATCTTAAAAAAACCTCATCCACATGCCACTTCCATTTTTGAGTACGCCCGCTGCTGCTGGACCCGTTTTCTAAGGATTTCCGTGGCAAACATTGGGCCGAACCGGGTCCACCAGTATCGAACTGCCTCCTGGCTCACATCTATCCTACGCTCATTCATCTGGTCTTCGACATTGTAAAAGGCACAGGAAACCGAAGGTACAATATCACGGCCCGACGAATGATCCTGGGGTTGGCCTAGAATTCCTTGAATGGGCCTGGGTTGGTCACAGGTGGAGGCTTCGAAAGCCCGTGCCCGTTTCAACCCGAGTTCTTCTGACAAGACCCTTTTAGATGTCCACCTGTTCTCGCAATTCAGGTCTGCTTTGGGGTTGGTGTAATAATGGTTCAGAGCTTGCGAAGGAAATCACTGCACTCCGGCGAAAAGTATTTGTTTCTTGCGGTCTGCATCCCTTTGACACAAATCGAAATCGCACTCATGCAAAAAGCCCCGAGGGGAAGGCGCAACTAAGAAATGCCCAAAATCATCTCGCCCTGCGACTAGCGCAACCAAAGTTTTCACGCCGTTTTTCTGTTTCATTGAGGGTTTTATGAAACGCAACGCCGCGCCAATGCGTCTGTCGTCAGTGTAATTGGGTCCCGATGCGTGAAAGAGATGCCCGTGATGCATGGATGCCTGCCCCGCACGCAATTCCGCAGCCACTGCATCTTGTTCGTTCACATCGACTGCGATTTCCTGCCCGCGTGATAACAGATTGTTTTTGCTGAAGGTGTCTACGTGAGGCACGATACGGTTTTTATGGCTGCCTGGAACAAACTTCATACACCCGCTTTGCTCAGACGCTTCTGAAATCGCAACCCAACAAGTAACCTCTTCTGCATCATCCAATCCCCAATAGGTCAAGTCCTGGTGCCACGAGACGATTTTCGATGATCGCGCCTCTTTTACGAAAAGTGCACCGCTCCAAACCATGAGGTCCGGCCCCAACACCGTTGAAGCAGCCTCAATCAGCTTCGAATGGCGGAGAAGTGCATCGAATGATGGTATCAGCCTGTCCGGATACGAGTATAGAAGCTTGAGTTTCTCTGGGTCATCTCTGAGGGTGCGCTCTGCTTTCTCAAAATCATCGCGCAGCGTTTGAACCTCGGAAACTGTCAGGATATCCAGCGGAGCCACGAAACCATCTCTTTCATAAGTCGTCGCTATATCAGGCATTCGTTTAACCATTGTCATTATCCGGAAATGTTAACTGCACCTTCATTGATTGGCTTCGATCAGACGCAACCTCGAAAGCAGTGACAGCCTCCCCAACTTCGAAGGAATGCGTCACCAGATGGTCGACGTTTAGTAGTCCGTTTCGCATCATTTCGACAGCGACCGCGAACTCGGAATGGAAACGGAAAGATCCGCGAAGTGCAATCTCTTTTGCAGTCAACGCCTGCATCGTCACTGTCATGTCTCCGCCCAGGCCAAGCTGAACCAAAGTTCCACGCGGGCGCAAGCATGCGACGCCAGAAGCCAGGGCCGATTGAGCCCCGGAACATTCCAGTTGGACGTCAATCTGGCCCTTGTCCTTTTCAAACCGTTCCAACATTTGCGGATCAGTGTAGGTGTTGATGACATCGTCTGCCCCGCATTCACGCGCTATGGCTAGGGTCTGGTCCGAGATATCTGTCGCGACTATTCTGGCCACCCCAGAACGACGTGCCACCAAGATCGTAAGGCAGCCGATCGGGCCGCATCCGGTGATAAGCACCGTTTTACCCACCAGGCTTCCAGCTTGTTTAACCGCGTGCAAACAAACCGCCAGCGGTTCTGCCATAGCGGCCTGTGCAGGGCTCAACCCGTCTGCCGGAACACATTGACTGGCTTTCGCCACGAGTTTGCTCCGAAAAGCGCCTTGGATATGCGGGAACGGCATTGCGCTGCCATAGAACTTCATATCAAGACAGTGGTTTTGCTGCCCGTTCAGACAATAGTAGCAGGCTTGGCAGGGGCGGGATGGAGAAACTGCAACCAATTGACCTAGGTTCAGCCCCTGCACACTTGACCCGAATTCTACGATTTCGCCGGCGACTTCGTGTCCAAGCACCATCGGTTGAAGCAACTTGATCGCGCCGAAGCCACCGTGGTTGTAATAATGCAGGTCAGAGCCGCAAATCCCCCCCACGCGCAATGCAATTAAAACTTCGTCTTGTCCCAGGTCGCGTACATCCCGGTTTTCCAACCTCAGATCTTTCGCAGCATGGATAACAACAGCAACACTGGCCGAAGACATTGCGCAGACTCCCTATACACATCGCCAAAAGATACGGATAGTCGGTGCCGACAACCAAGGGATTTTTGCATGACGCTTGAAATGTTCAGCCTAAGTGGAACTCGGGCGCTGATAACAGGCTCCAGTCAGGGAATTGGATTTGCACTGGCGCGAGGTTTGGCCACTGCTGGTGCGCAGGTCGTGTTAAACGGGCGCGACACCACAAAACTGGCAGCAGCAGCCTCCAAACTAAGTGAAACAGGCGCCTCGGTACGGGAACTTGCGTTCGATGCGACCGATCATGAAGGCGTCCGATCTGCTGTGGACGACTTTGAAGAAAAGGTTGGCCCGATAGACATCCTGATAAACAACGCCGGAATGCAACATAGGGCGGAGTTACAGGATTTCCCCGCTGATGCCTTCGAGCGCCTACTACAGACAAATGTCGCGTCCGTCTTTCACGTCGGTCAGGCAGTGGCACGACACATGATTGAAAGAAAGTCCGGCAAGATCATTAACATTGCGTCGGTTCAATCCGCATTGGCAAGACCGGGCATTGCGCCTTACACGGCAACAAAAGGTGCCGTGACCAACCTTACAAAAGGCATGGCAACTGATTGGGCCAAGTATGGTCTGAACTGCAATGCCATTGCGCCCGGATATTTCGATACACCTTTGAACGCCGCATTGGTTGCTGACCCAGCGTTTAGTGCATGGCTCGAGAAACGTACCCCGGCCGGTCGCTGGGGCAATGTAGAAGAACTTGTCGGTGCCGCCATATTCCTTGCGTCCCCTGCATCCAGTTTCGTCAATGGACATACTCTCTATGTCGATGGTGGAATAACGGCGTCACTTTGATTTGCGGCTTTCAATCCTCTGCTGAATGCGACTGACAGTAGATACCGTTTACAGCGCCGACGCCAAAGCAATCACCACAACAACAATCAAGGAAGCCGCCATCGCAAAGTTGATCCTTCGATGCGATCTTTGGCTTATATCAAGGCTGCCCAGTTTTGCGCCAGCACCCAGCCAGATCATGTGCACTGGCACCCATATCATATTGAAAACAAGGATTTTTATGACGACCTCCCAAATGGGCGCATCGGGTAAAAAGGCAAACCCTGAAAACAATGCTGTGCTGACCACGTAAGCCTTGGGATTAATGAACTGAAGTGTCAGCCCATTCGCAAAACCAAGTGGCGAAACCGCTGGAGAAAACCCGACCTTTGAGCCAGCGCTGGCAATTCGCCAGGCCAGAAATACCAAATACCCGACTGAGGCGAATAGCAGCAAAGTTCTGAGCGCCGGTATAGCCAAAGCTACCGCAGCGACTCCAGAGACAACCAACATCATGTTGATAAACCCGCCCAGCATCAAACCAGCCACGAAGGCGAGACCAGCTCGAAAACCAAATGCTGATCCAATACCCGCTGTTGTTAGAACGCCTGGGCCCGGCGTAATCAGCAGAAAGAAAACCGCGACAGCAAACTCAAACACTCTTCAGATTGGCCTTTTACAGATCTCTGCATTCTGGCACAGCTGTGATCACCGATCCGTCCTTAAGGTGTTGCAGAAGATTGTCGACGGTTAGGTCACCCATAGCTGCACGCGTCTCAATAGTCGCGCTACCAGCGTGAGGGAGCAGAACGACATTGGACATCTCGCGCAACGCTTTTGGAACACGCGGTTCGTCCTCGAAAACATCAAGCCCCGCCCACCCAAGCTCGCCGTTTTGCAATGCGTTGATAAGGGCAGTTTCGTCGACGACCGAACCTCGACTAACGTTTATCAGAGTGCCGCCCGCCCCCAACGCGCGAAGCACCTCAGCGTTGACCAGCCTATTGGTCGACGGACCGCCGGGCGTGATGCATATGAGGACGTCAACATGTTCTGCCATTTCAACCAAATTGTCGAAATAACGGTACGGGACATCCTTTTGATTGCGGGTATGATAAGAGATTTCGGGGGCCCACGGCTCCAACTTATCAACGATCGCCTGACCAATGCGACCAAGACCAAGAATGCCTATCTTTTGATTGTCTGCTGATCGGGTCAAAGGGGCATTACCTTCAACCTCCCACCGTCCGGACCGAACGTAATTGTCGTCACGTAAAAGCTCTCGGTAACATGACAGCAATAGCAGAACGGCGGTGGTTGCGACTTCTTTGTTCAAAACATCGGGTGTGTGCGTCACACAAATCCCGCGCTCAGCCGCGGCATTTGCATCTACGGCGTCGTAACCGACTCCATAGACGCTGATCATCTTCAGATTGCTGAGTGATGTCATCAGGTCATGCGGAACACCGTCGTGCCCGTTCGTTACGATATGCGTAATACTATCCGCGTTGAAATCGTCCAATTGATGAATGTCGAACGCTGCGGACAGGCGTTCTCGCATCCGTTCAGTGATCCAGCCGATTTGCAATAAGTCAGTCATCTTGGCCGACCTTTTGCCGCTGAACACCAAGCCCATCGATGCGAAGCTCCATTACGTCGCCTTTTTTCAGGTAAACTGGTTCCGGTTTGATCCCCATTCCGACGCCGGGCGGTGTTCCAGTTGAAATGACGTCACCGGGGTGCAGTGTGAAAAGTTGGCTTAGATGTTCAATGATCTCGGCAACCGAAAAAATCATCGTAGCAGTATTCCCGGTTTGCATGCGCTGACCGTTTACATCCAGTGACATACCAAGACTTTGAGGATCAGGCACTTCATCCCGGGTCACTAGCCACGGACCAGTAGGGCCAAATGTGTCGCACGACTTGCCCTTGGTCCATTGACCGGTCAGTTGAGTTTGAAAATGCCTTTCCGACACATCGTTTACGATGCAATAGCCCGCAACATGTTCGAGCGCATCGGCCTTGGAAACGTATTTGGCCGTCTTACCGATGACGACCCCCAGTTCGCATTCCCAATCGGTGCAGGTAGATCCGCGCGGCATGACAACATCGTCATATGCCCCTATGATCGCTGAGTTAGCCTTGAAAAAAAGTATCGGATGCTCGGGAATATCTGCGCCGGTTTCTGCAGCATGGTCCGAGTAGTTCAGACCGATGCAAAGAAATTTTCCGATGTCACCGACACACGGTGCGATACGGGGATCCCCCTCGACAATTGGCAGGTTATTCGGATCCAATAAGCGCAGATTATCAAGCGTTCCGTCATCCAGAACATCGCCCGTAACATCATTGATGTGGGCGGACAAATCCCGCAATTGACCCTGGGAATCGACCAAAGCAGGATTTTCCGAGCCCTCGGCTCCGTAACGAACAAGTTTCATTTCTGTTCCTTTTAGTGATTGTCGCGTGGCATGAAGTCTCGCGCGATATCGCGGTAGTTTTCGGCACCCTTGAGCGTCATACCGCGATCCAACCGATCTACTTTTTCGCGGAATATTTCCTGCCATGGGGATTGATTGGGCGGCATTGTATACCCACCCTTTGCCTCCAAATCGCGGGCGCGTTCATGCAGCTCTTCAAGCGAAACCAGCATATCTGCAGTGCCTTTGCTTAGATCGATGCGCAGTCGATCGCCAGTTCGCACCAAGGCCAACCCACCGCCCTCTGCAGCTTCTGGTGAAGCATTCAGGATAGACGGGCTTCCTGAGGTGCCGGATTGCCGGCCATCACCGATGCAAGGAAGGGCTTCGATGCCTTGTTTCAACAAATATGCAGGCGGACGCATGTTCACGACTTCTGCGGCACCCGGGTACCCTTTTGGTCCTGCTCCGCGCATAATCAGAATACAGCTTGCATCGATTTTTTCGGCGGGATCATCGATCCGATGGTGAAAATCCTCGGGCCCGTCAAACACAACCGCCCTGCCCTCAAATGCATTAGGATCATCCGGGTTCGACAAGTAGGTCTCTCGAAATGCCTGCGAGATCACAGATGTCTTCATTATCGCACTCTCGAACAAGTTGCCCGAGAGATTGATGAACCCCGCTTGTGGCTTAACCGGGCTACTGACAGGCTTGATCACGTCGCCATTCTGAGACCGGCGCGTCGAGCAATTTTTGCCTATCGTCTTACCGTTCACCGTTATCGCATCGGGATGCGGCAGCAATCCAGCATCAAGAAGCTCTCCGACAACGGCGGGAACACCCCCAGCCTGTTGGTAATCTTCGCCCAGATATTTACCCGCAGGCTGCATGTTAACCAACAGAGGAACGTCGTGGCCAAGCTTCTGCCAATCATCGTTGTTCAATGGAACACCAAGATGCCGGGCGATTGCATTCAGGTGGATCGGCGCATTTGTCGATCCGCCGATCGCCGAGTTTATGACAATCGCATTCTCAAAAGCCTGACGTGTCATCACATCACTGGGGCGTAAATCCTCCCAGACCATGTCCACAATGCGTTTACCCGTTTCATAACTGATTTGACCGCGCTCTCTGTACGGGGCTGGTATGGCTGCTGATCCTGGCAATTGCATACCCAAGGCTTCAGCAAGCGAATTCATGGTCGTTGCTGTTCCCATCGTATTGCAATACCCCACCGAAGGTGCCGCGGCGGCTGCGATCTCCATGAACTCATCGGTGTCGATTTCATCAGCCGCAAGGTCTTCGCGCGCTTTCCAAATAACCGTTCCTGATCCTGCGCGCTCACCTTTCCACCAGCCGTTGAGCATTGGGCCGACCGACAGGGCAATCGCAGGGATGTTGACGGTCGCAGCGGCCATAAGAAGTGCGGGCGTGGTCTTGTCGCAACCAATGTTCAGAACAACGCCATCAATCGGATACCCGAATAGACTCTCAACCAGGGACAGATAAGCCAGATTGCGATCGAGAGAGGCCGTTGGCCGTTTACCGGTCTCTTGTATCGGGTGGACCGGTATCTCGATGCACGTTCCCCCGGCGGCGATGATCCCGTCGCGAACGCGTTTGGACAACTCGATATGATGCCGGTTGCAGGGGCTCAAATCACTCCCGGTCTGAGCAATCCCAATGATCGGCTTGCCCGATTGCAGTTCTGCGCGGGTCAATCCGTAATTCAGGTATCTCTCTAGATACAATGCCGTCATCTCAAGGTTCTCAGAATTCATGAACCACTTGCGAGATCGCAGATCATTTTTTGATATTTTAGTCATTGGCCTGACCATCCCCCATCAATTATGTGCGTGTGTCCCGTGGTGAATGCACTTTCATCGCTCGCCAAATAGACGACCAATGCAGCAATCTCTTCTGCCTTCGCTACACGCCCCATGGGCTGACGCGCCACAAATTGTGCAAGGGCTTCTTCTCTGCTGCCCAGTTGCTCGCCCAACGCATCTACGCGGTCACGCCAACTGGGACTGTCGACTGTTCCCGGACAAATGCAATTGCACCGAATTCCTTGTGTTATGAAGTCCACGGCTACCGATTTCGTCAGCCCAACAACAGCAGCCTTAGTCGTTCCATATACAAAACGATTTGGCGCACCGATTATGGAACCCAATGCGGAAGACATGTTGATAATCGAGCCTCCTCCGCGCTCTAGCATCCCCGGCAATACAGCCTTTGTTGTGCGCACCATTGAACGCACATTCAGGTCCATGGCGAAGTCCCATTCTTCATCGGTTGCATCCAGAATAGTTCCATGATGCACGAACCCGGCGCAGTTGAACAAAACATCCGGCCGCGCTCGCGCGACCCCATGATGAATACTGTCATTATTTGTCACATCCATCTCGAAAATTTCGAGATTTTCGAGATTCCGATCGCGAATCAAATTTAGTTTTTCAGGGTCAATATCCGTCGCATAGACTTTCGCACCCTCTCTTGCCATCGCAATTGCGCTTGCAAGTCCGATCCCTTGTGCGGCGGCTGTAACCAGGACGTTTTTTCCCTTAAGTCTCTCTGACATATATATTTTCCGACCCTAAAAGTGGCGACTGGACAAGTGTTGCTTCGTCCCACAGATCAACCGAGAAGCAAAGAAACCTTGGTGGATTTGCAACGACTTCTGGCATGTGGGCCCAGAGCCGTTAGCGTATGACAGAGATTTTGGTTTGGCCATAACCATGCGTGGCGCACCTTCGGAAGGACAGAGGATTATGAACAAGCAGTTCAAAGTAGCTCTATTGGGAACCGGCCTGATGGGCGCTCCTATGGCGAGGAATATTTTGCGCGCCGAATTTCCGTTAACTGTATGGAACCGCAGCTTGGATAAGGCAAAACCGTTGACGGCGGAAGGCGCGACATTGGCGGAAACTGCCCCGCTGGCGGTTTCGGGTGCAGACGTAATTGTAACGATGCTGTCGGACGGATACGCGAGCGGCGCGCTACTTTCTGACGAGGCTTTCCGCAAACAACTCAAACCCGGAATGATCTGGATTGATATGTCCAGCGCCAAACCCGAACACGCCCGAGAACAATCCGCGCAATTGTCTTCGATGGGGTTGCAGCATCTGGATGCCCCGGTTTCCGGCGGCACCAAAGGTGCCGAAGCTGCCACGCTTGCGATCATGGTCGGTGGTGATCAGGACGTTATGGAGCGCGTGCGACCGGTTCTGTCAGCAATGGGCCGCCCTGTGCATGTAGGCCCAAGTGGTTCTGGTCAATTGTGCAAACTGGCCAACCAGACGATTGTCGCTGTGACTATATCGGCTGTCGCCGAAGCGACTTTACTGGCTCAGCGAGGCGGGGCCCACCCTGCCGCGTTGAGGGCTGCACTGAAGGGGGGATTTGCTGATAGCATTATCTTGCAACAACATGGCGAACGCATGTCCAACGGAAATTTTGTACCCGGAGGTTTGTCCAAGTTTCAGTTGAAGGATTTGGACAACACGCTGGAGGAAGCGCGAAGCCTTGGCGTTGAGCTACCTAGCACCCAATCTGTGCGCGACCGTTTCGAATATCTGATTGACGAAATGGATGGGGCCGAACTGGATCATTCGGCTTTGTATCTAGAACTCAAAAAACGGAACGGAATGCTGTGACGCGGATCCTGATTATAGGCGGCGGAGGAATGCTGGGCCAGAAACTGGCCCATCGCGTGTCGACCCAAGAAACCTTTGGAGCCGATGCCCAAGTTTCACTGTTCGATCTCTCGTTCCCGCCCGACAGTGCGGCAGGTAATCAAGTTGTGGGGAACTTGACTGCGTCAGGCATAGCTAAGTCTTTTGCTACGCAGCGGCCAGACGTCATTTTTCATCTTGCAGCTATCGTTTCAGGCCAAGCTGAAACAGACTTTGCGTTGGGTTGGGATGTAAACCTTATGGCAACGTGGGCACTGCTGAACGCACTTAAGGATGAACACGAGGCATCAGGAAGGGAGTACACACCTCGCCTGGTTTTTGCCTCGTCCATAGCAGTTTTCGGGTCACCATTCCCTGAAAAGATAAGCGATGAATTCCTCTCGGCACCTTTGACAAGTTACGGAGCGCAGAAAGCGGCGGCTGAATTGATGATCACGGATTTCAGCAGGAAAGGATATATCGACGGTGTTTCCTTGCGCTTGCCCACTTTGTGTGTGCGCCCGGGCAAAGCCAACGCTGCCGCTTCGTCCTTCTTTTCAGGTATAATCCGAGAGCCATTGAATGGGGATGAGGCTGTCTTGCCAGTTGCCGAAACTATTCGACACTGGCACGCTAGCCCCCGCGCCGCTGCGACTTTTTTGACCCACGCCGCAACATTGGACACGCAGCTTTTGAATGACCGACGCGCCTTGAACATGCCAGGTGTCAGTTGCACCGTCGCCGAACAAATCGAAGCTCTGCGCAATGTCGCCGGTCAAGACGCTGTTGGCCTAATCAGGCGAAAACCAGACAAGGCAATTGAAGGAATTGTCAAGAATTGGCCGCGCGACTTTCAAACAGATCGCGCTCTGAAGCTGGGGTTTGAGGCGGAATCAAGTTTTGATGAAATCATTCAGGTCTATTTGGAAGACGATTTTCGGCCTTAGTCGCCCATCGTCTTTCCGGTTAGATGGCGTTTCAGATGATTGTGGATTTTCTCCCGTGTTAACTGCTCATCCCCTGATAATGCCGCTTCAAGTATATCTGCATGATGCCTTATGTTCTGAGAAATGAACTCAAAGTTCCGGTCTGCCACCATCAACTGTTGTCTGAATTGCGCGTAAATCCGGCTATGCAATTGTTTTAAGGTTTCCGAGCCACAGGCAGAAATAAGCGTCTGGTGAAACTCCTTTTCCGAGGCAAACCAGATCTCGACAAGGTCGCTTGGGTCGTCCGTGGCGTGAATGCGTTTTTCGATATGGCTGAGTTTGTGATGTGCAGCCGTCAATCTTGCTTCCCAATCCACCCCGCCATTTCGGATCGACATTGCGGTACCTTCGGCCTCCAACAGAACACGGACATGTGTCAATTCGATAAGCTTCTGCGGTGAACGCATTGGTACGCGAAAACCTTTTTGTTCCTGAAAGTCCACCAGACCAACAGCGGCCAAACGAAAAAGGACTTCACGAACCGCACTTGCGGAACAGCCATACACTTTACGTAGTTCTTCGGCCCGCACCTTGGCTCCATGCTCGAATCCATTAGAGATCAGGCGCATCTTAAGGTCTTGATAAATATCTATTTCTTCGTTCATACCGGCATGCACCTTAAAGTTTTGTCCAAGTAGCGTCCTAACCTTTTTTTCGAATTATCGCAAGAATCTCGAAATTTTTAGAAATTTCAATTTTTTCTTGTTGCATTCGATTCGTCGGCTTAACGTTTACCTGCGTGACAGCAAAGGAGGCGGCAAGATCTTCCACACCGCGCAACGCACAACGTCTGGGAGGACAATATGAAAATAGTCAAGACAGCGGCCGTGGCGGCCGTAGCCACGACAATGGCAGCCGGTTTCGCAATGGCTGAAACAACGAAGCTTAGAATTCAAACGCATTTTTCGCCCGAAACTCTGTCTGGCCAGATGGCTGCAAAATTCGTTGAAGACATTCAGGAAATGTCGAACGGCGAAATCGAAGTTGAAATGTTCTATTCCTCTTCGGTGGTCAAATCAGTTGAAACCTTCGATGCCGCGGCTACGGGAATTCTGGATTGCGACATGACGGGCGGCGGCTATCAGACCGGGAAAAACCCGGCCTTCCAGTTTGCGGGTGACCTGCTCGGCGGATATCAGAACCCATACCAGCAAATGGCTTGGCTTCTTCATGGCGGCGGAAGAGAAGCTGTAAACGATCTATACAACGGCTACGACATGGAGTTCATCGGATGGTGGATTCCCGGGCCGGAGTCGCTTTCTTCGACCAAGCCGATTGCAAAAGTGGAAGACTTCAAGGATTGGAAATTCCGCTCGCCTCCAGGCCTTGCAACCAAAGTGTTCGCGGAACTTGGTGCTTCTCCGATCGTGATGGACTTCAACGAAATCTTTACGGCCTTGGAAACCGGCATCATTGATGGTGCGGATGCTGCGAACCTGACTAACAACGTGGGCCTCGGTCTGTACGAGATCGCCGGTCATACAAACTATCCCGGTTTCCACTCGATGCCTGCAGATCATCTGGCCTGTCGCAAAGACGTCTGGGAAGCGATGCCTGCGCACCACAAGAAGATCATGGAAGTCGCAATGGATAGCCTGGCATTGCACAATGCGACAATCAATGAAGTGCAGAACGCTCAGACTGCAAAAGACCTGAAGGCAAAAGGTGTTCAGTTGTACGAATGGTCGCCTGAAGACCTGGCAGCGTATCGCGCGGCCGTTCAGGTTGGTTGGACTGAATTCGCAACGACTCCTGAGGCACAGGCGCTTTTGGAAAGCCACATCAACTTCCTGCGTGACCTGGGCGCAATGCAGTAATCAGGCTTCGACCGAATTAGGACACTCGGAAAGGCCGCACCAGCGGCCTCTCCGCATCTGCGCCAGGATTCAGAACTTCATGAAAATCACCAGAATTATAAGTCATGTACTGCAGTACGACATGCCGGAAGTTCTGGGCTATTCGCAACAGTATTATGACAGGCGCACAACCCATCTGGTCGAGATTCAGACAGATGAAGGGGTAACCGGTTGGGGCGAGTGCTTTGGTCCCGGAAACGTAGCCATAGCCAACAAGTCCATCGTCGAAAAGGTCATCCAACCAATGGTCCTCGGCTTGGACCCTTTGGACAAAGACGTGATCTGGCACAAGGTGTACAACCTTTTGCGAGACCATGGCCAAGGCGGAATGCCAATACAGGCTTTGTCCGGGGTGGACATCGCACTTTGGGACATTACCGGAAAAATCTCTGGCCTCCCCCTCCATAAACTTGTCGGGGGCGCGCATCGCAAAAGCGTTCCTTGCTACGGCTACGGCATGATGCTCCGGGATGAACCGATTTCTCATTTGGCCAGCCGTTTTGAGGATGAAGCCGCAAAGATCAAGGCAATGGGATTTACCGCCACCAAAATGAAAACGGGCTTTGGCCCGAAGCCTGATGTGAAGCTGTGCGAAGCAGTTCGACGCGGAGTTGGTGACGACTTTCCTTTTATGGTCGATGCGAACCATGCCTATACGACTTCGGACGCGTTTTTTGTCGGTCGGGCGCTGGAAGAACTGGACGCATATTGGTTCGAAGAACCCGTCGCGCCAGAAGACATGGAAGGATACCGAGAATTGCGCGCTTCGCTTAAAGTCAACATCTCGGGCGGAGAGGCGGTATTCAATCGCTGGGCCTGGCGCAATCTTCTTGAAAATCGCGGCATTGATATAGCGCAGCCAGAAGTATGCGCTTTGGGCGGTGTTTCAGAGTATCTCAGGGTACTGGCTCTATGCCACGCACATTTCACTCCGGTCGTAAATCACGTCTGGGGCAGCGCCATCGCCGTCGCAACTAATCTGCACCTACTGGCGGCCATGCCATCAATTCCAGGCGGTTTGCATCCATGGGAGCCGATGCTGGAGTTCGACACAACGGACAACAAATTTCGGGACGATCTGCTGACCGTACCGCTGGAAATTCAAAATCAGGTCAAGGCCAATAATGGCCGTGTCATGATCCCGACTGGCCCCGGACTGGGTGTCGAGCCGGATCGAGACTTTATCGATCATTACAGGATCGAAGGATAGGGACGAGGGTTACGCGATGCACAAGAATTCAGGCGGACCAATTGAATGGCTCATACCGTTGGCCTTCGTCGCGACTGCCAGTTGGCTTGTTTGGCATCTTCCAGCATTCCTGTTGGATTGGCTGCCTTACACCTCTGAATCCCTCAAAAGTCAGGTAACGGAAATATATCTACGCAGCGACGTCACGCCCGAATTACCTGGTGTGTTCGGGGGGTTTGTCGACATCATCGACGTGGCTGCGCTCGTCCTTCTGCCGTTTCTTGCAGTGATTGGTACAAAGACCGTGCGCCCGGCGACGATGGAGTTCGAAGGCTCGACGGTTATGGATCGTTTCGCCCTGTTCATAGGCCGAGTTACGATGATGATGATCGCAATCATGACTGTCGTCATGCTCTACGAAGTCTTCATGCGCTATATCCTTGAGAAGCCGACCGAGTGGGCCAACGAAATGACGCTCTGGTTCGCCAGCTTTGTGTTTTTGATGTCTGGCTACTACGCCATGCAGCAACGCAGTCACATACGAATATTCCTGCTTTACGACGCAGTTCCACGTTGGCTTCAGCGCGTTTTTGACACGGTTTCAACAATACTGATCGTCCTGTTTGCCTTCTTTCTGGTCTACGGCAGTTACAAACAGGTGTTCGTCAACAAGCTCTATAAATGGGAGCTTTACGGCTCCGCCTTCAATCCTCCGATCCCGGCGACGTTGCAGCCGATGGTACTGATCGTGATTACGCTTGTCGCAATGCAGGCAATTTTGAACTTGGTTGCGGATTGGAACAAAGAACCGGAAATCCACACAGATGAACCGGACGAAGACGAAATTGAAATGATCAAACGGGCGGTGGGACAAGACTGATGGATATTGGAACAATCTCACTCATCCTGATGGTCGCCCTGATCATTCTCCTGGCGATCGGGATGCCCCTGGGTCTGGCCTCGGCTTCGCTTGCGGTTCTGGTTCTTGTCCTGAAGTTCGAACCGACACTTCTTTTGAACCCGTTTTCATTCGGCGACGGGATTCTCACCGGGCGGCCAGGCACTGGGCCACTCTATATTCTGGCGCAAAAGATATACGGGCTCTTAACGGACTACGTGCTTATTTCCGTGCCTTTGTTCATCTTCATGGCGTCGCTGCTAGAGCGGTCCGGGATCGCGCGCGACATGTATTCGTCGCTGAATGTCTGGCTGTCCAGAACGCGTGGCGGTATCGCGATCGTGACCTCGATTATGGCAGTGATCATGGCGGCCATGTCCGGCATCATCGGCGGTGAGGTTGTCCTGCTGGGCCTGATCGCCCTGCCCCAGATGCTGCGCCTCGGCTATGATCAGAACCTCGCGATCGGCGTCATCTGTGCCTCGGGGTCGCTGGGGACCATGATCCCACCCTCGATCGTTCTGATCATCTATGGGCTGATCACCGAAACCTCGATCAAGTCGCTGTTCACCGCGTCTTTCATTCCCGGCTTCATGCTGGCCTCGATGATCATCCTGTACATCATCATTCGCACGCGGCTAAATCCTCACCACGCGCCGCTTCCGGAACCGGACCCGAGCGACCCCGAACCGGCTGAAAAGCGCAAACTGTTTGCGGCCTTCATGAGCATCGTCGTCGCCGGATTTTCTACCGTTCTGTTTATCCGCGCTGCGTTTTTCGAGCTTTCCGGCTCGAACGCTGCCAGCCAGGGCGAGCCCGCACGGCTGGGTACGGCTGACTACCTGCCCTGGTTTGCCGGCATCACGATCATCGCCCTTCTGCTGATCTTCTTCGTCTTTGGCAGACAGCGCGCCAAAATCGGGTGGGAAATGGGCAAAGGTCTCGTCGCGCCGCTGGTCGTCATCGGCGTCGTGCTCGGCTCGATCTATGGCGGGATCACGGGCATCACCGAGGCTGCGGGCATGGGTGCCTTCGCTGTTCTGATCATCGCCATTCTGCGGGGCGAAGGATCATTCGAGCTGGTTTGGGACAGCTTGATGCGGACGCTGAAATCAACAGGCACCATCATCTGGGTCACCATCGGGGCCGCCGCGCTGGCGGGTGCCTACACCATTGCCGGCGGACCTCAATACGTGGCCGACCTGATCGTCGGGCAAGACCTGCCGACCATGCTGGTCATTCTGGTAATGATGCTGATCCTGCTGTTCATGGGCGCGTTCATGGATTGGGTCGGCATCGTGCTGCTAATCATTCCGGTCTTTCTGCCGATCGTCCTGCGCCTTCCTATCGAGGAAATCGGTCTCGTTGGCGAGTTGCAACCGAGTCATGTCGCGATCTGGTTTGGCGTCGTGTTCTGTATGAACATGCAGGTCAGCTTCCTGTCCCCCCCGTTCGGCCCGGCTGCGTTCTATCTGAAATCTGTGGCTCCGCCGCATATCAGCCTGACGGATATCTTCCGCGGCTTCCTGCCATTCATCGGGATCCAGTTGCTGGCACTTTCCGTTCTTCTGATCTGGCCGGGCATCATCGCGCTGCTTTTGTGAGGTTGCACACATGCTGACACAAGATCAGATTGGCAAGTTCCAGACCGATGGATACCTCGTGGTCGAGGATGTAATTCCCGGCAATGTCCTGGATCGGGTGCAGTCCGAATACTCGGATGTCCTGAACCGGCTATATGACGGTTGGTACGATAAAGGGCTGGTCAAGGACGAACCGTCCGGGATGTCCTTCTGGGACAAACTCCTGTCCGCCTATCAGGCCGGTTGCGACTATTTTCAGCCATTGGACATCTCATTGCCCGGCGACCGGATCATGGCTGACACACCTTTCCATATTGGGCCCGCCGTGTTCGACTTGCTGACGGCCCAACCCATGCTGGACATCGTTGAGCAGTTGATCGGGCCAGAGTTGGTCAGCAATCCGATCCAGCACGTTCGGCTGAAGCCCCCTGCCCTCAAGCTGTCCAAGGACGAGGTGCGGGCGCATATCACCGCAACGGACTGGCATCAGGACCGGGCAGTTGCGTTGGAGGATGCGGACCAGACCGACATGGTCACGGTCTGGATTGCCGTCAACGATGCAACGGTCGAAAACGGCTGCCTGCAAGTGCTGCCTAAGGCAAAGGACCAATCCATCCTGCCGCATTGCGCGCGGACTCAGACAGGCATTGCCGACGGGTTCATTGACGAAGACCGCGCCCTGCCCCTGCCTGTCAAGGCGGGCGGGATCATCCTGTTTCACCCTCTGACACCACATGCGTCGCTGGTCAACGAAACGGACCGGTTCCGCTGGTCGTTCGACATCCGCTTCAGTGCAGCAGGCCAACCCACCGGTCGAGACCATTTCCCAAGCTTTATCGCGAGGTCCAGATCACGCCCCGAAACCGAGCTGCGGGATTGGCGTGTCTGCAAGTCAAATTGGGAGGCGGCGCGGGCAAGGCTGTCCGGGCAACCGCACATAGATATTCACCGGTGGACATCGGACTCGCCCTTTTGCGCTTAGATTCGGCTGCCAGGAAAGCTGATTATGACTTTTGTACGTTTAGATCGAATGGATAGCGTGGTGGTTGCAACTCGGCCCTTGGAGGCCGGCAGTGTGGTCGAGGATGTCACGACCAATGCGCGCATCCCGTCGGGCCACAAGGTCGCCACGCAGATGATTGTACCGGGCGATCCGGTGAGAAAATTTGCCCAGATCATCGGTTACGCGACCCAAATGATCCACCCCGGCGATCATGTGCATACCCACAATGTCGAGTTCCGCAACACCAGCGTGGACTATGAGTTTGCGACGGATCACAGGCCTATGAGACCCGCCGCTTCGGTCGATACGTTCATGGGCTACCACCGGGACAGTGGTCGGGTCGGTACGCGGAATTACATCGCGGTTCTGACCACCGTGAACTGTTCGGCGACGGCGGCTCGCATGATCGCCAATCACTTCACGCCGGACAAGCTGGCCGAGTATCCAAATGTCGACGGCGTGGTGGCCTTTGTCCACGGAACGGGCTGCGGAATGGCCGATTCAGGCGACGGTTTCGAAGCTCTTCAACGGGTCATGTGGGGGTTTGCGAAACATCCCAACCACGCTGCCGTTCTGATGGTCGGTCTGGGCTGTGAGATGAACCAGATCGACTGGCTGTTGGATGCGTATGGGTTGAAGCAAAGCCCCACTTTTCAGACGATGAACATCCAGAACATCGCCGGACTGCGCCGGACCGTGGAAATGGGCATCACCAAGATTAATCAGATGCTTCCCATTGCCAATGAGGCGCGGCGCAGCGAAGCCCCTGCGTCCGAATTGATGGTTGCGCTACAATGCGGTGGATCGGACGCCTGGTCCGGAGTGACCGCGAACCCGGCGCTCGGACGCGCCTGCGATCTGTTGGTCGCCCAAGGCGGCACGGGTGTCTTGGCTGAGACGCCCGAGATTTACGGAGCCGAACACCTTTTGACCCGCCGTGCCCTTGATCGCGCAACCGGGGAAAGTCTGATCGGACTGATCGATTGGTGGCAGGACTACACCGCCCGCAATCACGGTTCGATGGACAACAACCCAAGCCCCGGCAACAAACAAGGGGGTCTGACGACCATCCTTGAGAAATCGCTGGGGGCGGCGGCGAAGGGCGGAACCAGCCCTTTGACCGGTGTGTTCAAGTACGCCGAACCCATCCCCGCCAAGGGCTTCACCTTTATGGACAGCCCCGGATATGACCCAGCCTCGGTGACAGGGCAGATCGCTGCCGGGTGCAACCTTGTGTGCTTCACCACGGGGCGCGGCTCTGCATTTGGATCGAAACCGGCGCCCACGCTCAAAATCGCCACCAATTCGGAATTGGCAGCGCGCATGCCTGAAGACATGGACGTTGATGCGGGCGACATCCTGACCAAAGGCGTCAGCGTCGAAGAAAAAGGACAGGAAATATACCGACGACTGCTCCAAGTCGCCTCGGGTGAGCAAACCAAGTCCGAGGCGCAGGGCTTGGGTGATTACGAGTTCGTTCCCTGGCAGATCGGAGCGGTGATGTGAAACGGATCCTTGTAGCCGGCGGCGGATTGATAGGTATCCGCCACGTGTGCGCCGTGATCGAGCATCCCGGCTGCATGTTGGTCGGGTTGGCCGATCCGGACGGCTCGATCCAGATCGACGCGCCGCGTTTTGCCAGCATGGACGAGGTGCAGGACCCGGTGGATGGCGTCATCATTGCAACGCCGACCCGCCTGCATGCCGAACATGGCATTCTGGCCGCATCCCGCGGTTGGCACATGCTGATCGAAAAGCCGGTTGCCGCGTCGGTCGATGATGCCCTGCGCCTGAAGACGGCCGTTCGTCAAGCCGAAGTCCGCAGCCTGGTGGGGCACCACCGGCGGTATCACAGCACCTTGCAGCACCTGAAAAAAGTGATCGAGAAAGGTGCGATCGGACAAGTCATCAACGTCTCGTTGTTGTGGGCCATGCGCAAGCCCGAAAGCTATTTTGAACAGAACTGGCGGACTTCGGATGGCAGCCCGGTCATGATCAACCTGGTGCATGATATCGATGTCCTGCGCTTTGTGATCGGAGAAATCTCGGATGTCGTCGCCCTGCCCGGTGCGTCGATCCGCGGATCGGATCGGATAGAAAGCGGCGCGGTCGCGATTGCGTTCGAAAACGGCGCGACGGGCGCCATCAGCTTTGCTGACACCGCGCCCAGTCCCTGGGGGTTTGAAGCCGGAACCGGCGAAAATCCGAACATCGGCACGACCCACCAGGACATGATGTGGATCACGGGAACCAGCGGCGCTGTCAGTTTTCCCTCTATGACCCTGTGGCGCGGAAATGATTGGAGCACTGCGGCCCAAAAAAACCAACTTACACGACCGGAACAGCAACGCGCACCGCTGGAGGCGCAACTGGATCACTTTCTTGACGTGATCGACGGCGCGTCTCCACTGATCGACGTCGAGGATGCGGCCCGGACGCTCGAAGTCACATCAAGGATCGAAATGGGGCTTAAGGCGCGATCAGCTCGAGTGCGGGCGCCGGCCTGATGTACATGCGGTCCGGCAATATACCTGCCACTCAAGAACCAGCGATTGTCCTCCGGGCGAATTAGCATCCAAACCGCGAAACCGCACACGCCAGACACAAGAATGAAAACCAGACACATTCACGGAAAGGGAAACCAATGAGCAAACCATCAATCGGGTTTATCGGCCTGGGTCTCATGGGCGGAGCCATGGTGAGCCTGCTGTTGGACCAGGGATACTCGGTCACCGTGTTGGGAAACCGAGACCGCACACATCTGGACGCCGCCATTGACCGGGGCGCCCGCGAGGCGCAAAACGCCCGGGAACTGGCTCAGGTCTGCGACATCGTGATGCTGTGCATGGGAACCTCTGAACAGGTCGAGGGCCGTATGCGTGGTGCTGATGGAGTGATCGCGGGACTGAAACCCGGGGCGATCGTCATCGACTTTGGCACCTCACTTCCGGGCAGTACGCGCGCCCTGGCCAAGGAGGTTGCCGCAGCCGGCGGAAACTATCTTGATGCGCCGCTTGGCCGGACGCCCTCGCACGCGCTGGAAGGCAAGCTCAACATCATGACTTCCGGCGACAAGGCGGCCTTTGACAAGGCCGAGCCGACACTGAAGGATCTGGGCGAGAACGTCTTTTACCTTGGCCCGGTCGGATCGGGACACACCATCAAACTGATCAACAACTTCTTCGGAATGACCGTTGCGAACGCGATGGCCGAAGCCTTTGCCATTGCCGACATCACCGGTGTTGACCGCAAGCAGCTGTACGACGTGATGGCCGCAGGGCCGCTGCATTCCGGAATGATGGATTTCGTGAAGGCCTACGGTGTCGAGAATGATCCAAACCAGCTGGCCTTTGCCATCAAGAACGCTGCAAAAGACCTTGGGTACTATGATCGAATGGCGCGCGAGGCAGGCGTTTCAAGCGTGATGTCGCAGGGTGCGCTTTCGGCGCTGAAGGACGCGCGCGACCACGGTCAGGCGGATGACATGGTCAGCCAGATGGTTGACTACTACGTCAAGCGTTTCAACACCTAATCGATGGGCGTCACCGCCAACCCCACTGCGGACCTGCCGCGCCTTGGCATCGTGCTGATGCTGATGGCGTGGCTGATCTTTTCGCTGGTGGACCTTGGGGCCAAGTGGTTGGCGTTGGCCGGCGTGCCGGCATTTCAGTTGGCGTTCATGCGCTATGCGGGGCACTTCGTGATCTCGGTGGTTGTGATCGCCAAAGGTGGGATTGAGGCCGGCCGGTTCAAAACGGACCATCCATGGCAAGTCATAAGCCGGGCCTTGTTGCTGATCTCGGCGACCGTTTTTAATTTCTATGCCCTGCGGTTTTTGCCTCTGACCGTCGTATCGGCAATCATGTTTTCCAGCCCTGTCATCGTGTGTTTTCTGTCCGTCTTTGTATTGAAAGAAAGCGTGGGCCCATGGCGTTGGGCGGCCATCATCCTGGGCTTTCTGGGAGTGTTGGTTGTCGTGCGGCCGTTTGGTTCGGCCTTTCATCCAACTATGCTGCTGATCGTCTACAACGCCACCGCGTTGGCCTTGTACTCGATCATGACGCGCAGGCTGTCCGGGGTTGTTGCGGTGGACACCATGCAATTCTACCTCGGGCTTACCGGGACTGTGGTTCTGTTGCCCTTCGCCCTCTGGTTCTGGGTCCAGCCGGAAAACACCTGGAGCCTGATTGTCCTGATCGGCCTTGGCGTCTTTGGCTGGGGCGGGCATCAACTGCTGACGAACGCGCATCGGTTCGGAACGGCCAACCAGTTGATGCCATTCACCTATTCGTTCCTAGTCTATGTTGCGATTTGGGGCTATCTGTTCTTTAACACGGTACCGGATGCATTCACGTTGGCAGGAGCTGCGCTGATCATGGTCGCCGGGCTCATCATCTGGAAAAGAGAAAAGAAATGACGCGAATTGCCTGCATCGGCGAAGCAATGATCGAATTGTCCATGCTGGAAACCGGCGCACAGGTAGGCGTCGCGGGGGATACGCTGAACACAGCCATCTACATGCGCCGCGCAGCGCCTGACCTGCAGGTGGGGTATATGACATGTCTGGGTGACGACCCGTTTTCGGGGCGCATCGCGGACTTCATCGCCAGCCATCGCATCGGGACATCCGGCATCCGCATCGTTCCGAACGCCTCTCCTGGATTATATGCAATCACGACATCCGCGGACGGTGAACGCAGCTTTACCTATTGGCGCAGTGAGGCGGCCGCCCGCCAGCTTTTTGCCGATCACGATTTCAGCTCGTTGAACGGTTATGACGTGCTGTACTTGTCGGGTATTTCTGTGGCCATTCTTCCGCATGCGGTTCGGCTTGCACTTCTGGACTGGCTCGAAGGCTCTTCCGTCCGGTTGGTCTATGACAGCAACTTTCGTCCGCGTCTTTGGGACAGCGTTGAACACGCCCGGCAGATCAACCAGCGGCTTTGGCGGCGTGCTGACATTGCCCTGCCATCCATCGACGACGAGATGGCACTGTTCGGGGAAAGCGCGGATCAGGTGGCAGCACGCTTTGCCGTCCATCACGGCATCGGTGCGTTGAAACGCGGTGAGAATGGCCCTCTGTCCATCGGTCAGAACATTGAACAAACCTATGAGCCTGCCGAGAGCGTACTGGATACCACAGCGGCGGGCGACAGTTTCAACGGTGGGTACCTCGCGGCCTTGCTGACCGGGAAATCACAGGCCGTGGCCCTGATGGCTGGACACAATCTGGCATCCACCGTTGTTCAGTTCCGCGGCGCCATCATTCCCGGATAAGTGGCGCGAGGTCTTCGGCGCCGACAAGACGCAAAAGCGGCACTAGCGGATCTTGCTGCTTTACCGCCGCGGCAATCTCCGACGCGCAAGGATCATTCAGCGCCCTGCCCTTGGCGGTCTCGGACGTGCAATAGGAAATCCAGGCCCGCACCCCCGCGATCACCGCCTGAGACCCGGTTTCACGGAGTGTGGGAATAAACCGATAGGGCAGCTTTTGGCTGCCATCCATCGCTATTTGGTCCAAACGGTGCGCCAGCTCGGGGTTTTCAAACCGGCGCAAGAGAGCCTCGGCATAGTCCATGACCTGCGCTTGCAGCGCAGCGGACAGCGTTGCGCCCGCATCCTTCATCAACCCGGAAACCAGCGGGCGCAAGACCGGGTCTCGAACCGCTTCGTGAACGTAGGTCAGGCCCCGCTCCAAACCTGCATAAGCCAACAGTGAATGGGCACCGTTCAACATGCGCAGCTTTCGCATCTCGTGCGGTGCCACATCATCGACCAGTTGCACGCCCGGCCAATCCGGGTGCGGACCGGCGAAATTGTCTTCGATCACCCACTCCGAGAACGCTTCGGTCGGAACGGCCATCGGATCGCCGCTGATTGCGCGAACGGCGTCCGTAGTGGCTGGGGTGATCCGGTCGACCATCGCGTTGGGAAAGCGAACGGCATCCCAATTGACGTCCAGACCGGCTGCATTCGCAAAATCGGAAACGGCCATCTCGAACGTTTTTCCGTTTTCCATGCGGTTGTCGCAACTCAGCACCGTCACTGGCTTGCGCCGTTCCGCAAGTCCAAAAGCCAGAAAGCCGATCAGCGTCGCAGGCCCTTGCCCCGCCAGATCGGCGGCAATCGCCGAGTCCTGAAGGTTCAGCTTACCCGCAGCATCCAAATAATAACCTTTCTCGGTCACGGTCGCCGAGATAATTTCGGCATCCGCCATCGCGTCAAAAACCGTTGCACGATCCTCGGGCGCGACCAGAACGTCCCGCAGGGCCTTGATGCGCCGGACGCCCTGCCCCTGTACGCACAGGTCGTACTCGAAACCCTGACGGGCCAATCCATCCCGAACTGAGGATGAACGCAGGCTGACGCCGACAACGTCCCATCCGCCCTCTTGATCGGTGTAGTCCAGCAAATGCGCCCGGGCAAAATTTCCAAGGCCGAAGTGAAGAATTGTACCCATCTAGCTTTGCAACCCGTAAACCTGTTTCGCCAGATCAACCGCCAGCAACCGCGCCAGATGCTCGGCACTGTCCCGATCGAAATAGCCGCGCGCAACCTGCTCGGCCAGATGAATCGCCACTCCCCGCCGCCAAAGGTCGTGTCGTGCAGGAATGGACAGAAAGGCTCGCGTGTCGTCATTGAATCCGGCCAGGTTGAAATATCCGGCCGTTTCAACAACCTGATCGAAATACCGCGCAATCCCGGCTGGGCTGTCATGGAACCACCAAGGCGGCCCGATCCGAAGGCACGGCCAATGTCCCGCCATCGGGGCCAGTTCACGGGCATAGGTGCTTTCGTCCAGTGTAAACAGAATGATGCGCAGTTCCGCCGTGTTTCCGACCCGGTTCAACAGTGCCTCAAGGCCCGTGACCCAGTCCATCGCTATTGGAATGTCGGCCCCCTTATCCCGTCCGAAATCCCGCATTACTGCATGGTTCATGTTGCGCTTGCTGCCAGCATGTATCTGCATGGTAAGACCATCATCGACAGACATCTGCGCCATTTCGATCAGCATATGCCCATAGAACCGACGGGCGTCCTGTTCGGTACTTTCCCTCCGTCTCAGCCGCTGGTACATCGCATCCGGATCTTCCAGCCACTCGGTCTGCACGCGTTCGATACCGTGGTCGGTGGCTGTACAGCCCAGCTGGATGAAATAAGCCCGCCGCATCCGAAGCGCATCGAGATAGCCATCATAGCTGCCCAGATCGCAACCTGTCAGTTCACCCAACTTGTTCAGGTTCTGTACGAACTCCGGATCCGCCCCATCCAAAACCCCGTCTGGGCGGAACGTCGGAACAACCCGCCCGCCCCAACCGCTTGCACGGATCTCCTGATGCTCCACGAGGCCGTCGAGAGCGGAATCCGTGGTGGCCAGAACCTCGATCCCGAACCTGTCGAACAAAGCCCTCGGGCGAAATTCGGGTTGCGCGAGCTTTTCTGAGATCTTGTCATAGATCAGGTCTGCCGTGCGCGAAGACAACTCGTCAGACACGCCCAGCGTTTCATGCAGCACGTAGTTCATCCAGATCCGGGATGGCGTTCCCAGAAACAGATGCCAGTGCTCGGCAAAGGCGCGGAACACGGCGCGAGGATCCTTCTTTCGCCCCTCTTCCCCAACACCGAGTTCTGACAAGGGAACGCCCTGCGAATAGAGCATACGGAACACGTAATGGTCGGGAACCACCAACAGCTCTGCCGGGTTGGGAAACGGCGCATCGGTTGCAAACCAACCCGGATCGCAGTGACCATGCGGAGACACGATCGGCAGGTCTTTGATGCCCAGATACAGGTCTTCTGCCATCCCATTCAAATTACCAGTCAATTCTGCCTCCGATACTGCCGCCCGCAATTGTTAACACAGTTTTTAATGGTTGCATCTTTCCCGTTCGAACCCGCAGACTGACCGAGTGATCCGGGGGATCTAATGAATATCGCGTTGATTGGTTTGGGAATGGTTTCTGGCACGCATGTCGCCGCCATTCGGGCATCGGAACAAGGCCTCAGTCTTGCCGGCGTCCTCGGGCGCAATCCTGAAAAAACAGCTGAGTTCGCGCGGCGAAACGATACCCGCGCATTCGGCTCGGTCGAGGAAATTGCAAACGACCCAAACGTTGACTTTGCGATTATCGCAACCCCGCCCGATCAGCGCACAGAGTTGGTGCGGGTTCTTTCGACCGCTTCGAAACCGATCCTGATGGAAAAACCCATCGAAAGAACGCTGGACGCCGCGACAGCCATTGTCGAGCAGTGCGAGATGTCCGGCGTGCCGCTGGGCATCGTCTTTCAGCACCGCGCCCGCGCCGCCTCGCAGGCGCTGAAATCAGCCATCGAACAGGACGAGTTCGGCGCGATTGCCACGGTCGAGATCCGTGTCCCCTGGTGGCGCGATCAAAGCTACTATGACGAACCGGGTCGCGGCACTTATGCACGCGACGGTGGCGGCGTCATGATCTCGCAGGCAATCCACACGCTTGACTTAGCGATGTGGATGCTGGGGCCGATCTCGGACATTCAGGCCGTGATGAGGAAAACTCCACTACACGATCTCGAGGCCGAGGATTGGGCAGGTGCAGTCTTTGAAATGGGTAACGGCGCGGTAGGCACGTTGATGGCAACCACCGCCGAATTTCCCGGGTCTGCTGAGTCCATCACGATCCAGGGCACCCTAGCCAAAGCGCATCTGGAGTCAGGTGCCCTGACCGTGACCACTTTCGACGGCCGGGAATCCACGGTCGGCGAGACCGCCGCCACAGGCGGAGGGGCCGATCCCATGGCGTTCACACATGCCTGGCACCAGGCGGTCATCGAGGATTTTGCCAAGGCCGTTTCCAGTGGAACGCTGCCCATGGCCACCGGACGCAGTGCCCTTTTGACACACGCCGTCATAGACGCGATGCAGATCGCCAATCGAACCGGCCAGAAAACACGAGTCATCGCATGAGCCTGACCTGCGTCGCCCTTGGCCTGGACCACCGCCATATCTATGGCATGACAGAAAACATGCGCAAAATCGGCGTGGACTGCGTTGGCTATTGGACACAAGGCGATCCGGAAACGCTGGTGGGCTACGTCAAAAGGTTTCCCGATATTCCGCGGCTGGCCCGACTGGAAGACGCCCTGACCTGCGGGGCGGATCTCGCGCTGATTTCGGCAATACCGGCAGATAGGGCCGCGTTGACGATCCGCGCCATGCAAAACGGCATGGATGTCATGAGCGACAAGCCTGGCTGCACGACGTTCGAACAACTCGACCAGATCAAGCAAACGGTCGCGGACACCGGTCGCATCTGGTCGGTGAACTTCTCCGAACGGTTCGAAACGCCCGTCAGCACCCGGGCGACCGAGCTGGTCGAGGCCGGTGCCATCGGGCGCGTGATCCAGACGGTCGGGCTTGGCCCACACCGATTGAACCGAGCGACCCGGCCAGAATGGTTTTTTCAGCGTGACCGCTATGGCGGCATTCTGACCGACATCGCCTCTCATCAGATTGATCAGTTCCTGCACTACACGGGTTCGAAAACCGCAGAAATCACGAACGCCTATGTGGCGAACTTTGCAAACCCTCAAGATCCCGGACTGCAGGATTTCGGCGAGGTCAATCTGCGCAGCGAGAATGGCACCGGGTACATCAGGGTTGACTGGTTCACGCCGGATGCCTTGCCGAACTGGGGGGATGGTCGCCTGACGATCCTGGGCACGGAAGGATATATCGAGTTGCGGAAATACGTCGATGTGGGCGGAATCCCGGGGACAGATCATCTGATCCTCGTCAATGGTGAAACCTGCCAAAAGATCGACGCATCCGACGCCGGCCTTCCCTACTTCGCGCGACTGGCCGATGACATCCGCAACCGGACCGAAACTGCGATGTCGCAGACCCACTGCTTTACGGTCATGGAACTGGCACTGTACGCGCAGGAAATGGCGGAACGCAGATGATCAACGTTGCGATCCTTGGCGCAGGTATCGGTGCGCAACATCTGAGCGCACTGGAACGGCTTGACCGTACTTTCCGGGTAACCGCCGTGGTCGACCAGAATAAGGACCGGATCGAACAGATCCGGCAGAACTCGGATTTTCGAGCACTGACCAATATTCAGGACGCGCTGGATGATCCGGCGATTGATGTCATCGACATTTGCCTGCCGCCCCACCTGCATGTACCGACTACCCTTGCAGCACTGGCCGCACGAAAACACGTTGTCTGCGAAAAGCCTCTTGCGACCTCGATGCAGGATGTGGATCGGATCACAGCAGCCGCACGCAACGCGGGCAAGCATGTGTTTCCAGTCTTTCAATACCGGTGGGGTCCGTCGCTGTCTCAATTGCGCCACTTACAACGCGCAGGCCTGACCGGAGCGGTCCAAACTGCCGCGCTTGAAACCCATTGGTCCCGAGGGGCGGACTATTACGCGGTGCCGTGGCGGGGAACATGGGCCGGTGAACGCGGCGGCGCGGTTCTGGGCCATGCAATCCACAACCATGATCTGCTGACTCATATTGCGGGTGATATCGCCTGGGTGTCTGCGATGACCACAACGCGGGTCAACCTGATCGAGACGGAAGACTGCGCCGCAATCTGCTTTGGCATGACTTCCGGAGCCTTGTGCACCAGCAATATCACCTTGGGCGCCGCCACGAACGAAAGCCGCCTGCGGTTCGTCTTTGAAAAGGTGACTGCCACCTCAGGCACCGAACCTTACGCTCCGGGTCAAACGCCCTGGACATTCGTCGCGCGGGACCCTGTGGATCAATCCGCTATCGACGAGGCCCTGGCAGCCGCCGCTGCCGAACCAACTGGGTTCGAAGGGTTCTTTACTGAAATCGGCAAGGCGCTGCAGTCCGAGACAAATTCGGTCGTTACGTTGAAGGATGGCGCTGCGTCCATCGGCCTTGTGACGGCGATTTATCACGCGGCGCGTACCGGGCATCGCGTTGCCCTTCCCATCAGGCCCGATCACCCGCTGTATGAAGGATGGCTGCCATGAAACAATGTTGGCGTTGGTTCGGACCCGATGATCCGATCGCCCTGGCCGATCTCCATCAGGTCGGGGTTCAGGGCATCGTCACCGCGCTGCATCACATCCCTCCGGGACAGCCCTGGGACGAACCAAGCATAGCCGACCGGCAAGCCGTTCTGGCCGCTGCCGGGTACAGTTGGGACGTTGTCGAAAGCCTGCCCGTCTCCGAGGCGATCAAGACGCAGTCGGCGGACATGGCCGAGCATCTGAAGGCGTACAAATCCAGCCTCCGGGCCCTGTCCGCCCGTGGCGTCAAAGTCGTTTGCTACAACTTCATGCCGATCCTAGATTGGACGCGCACCGCCCTTCGCGCCCCGCAGCCGCATGGCGGAACGGCCATGCTGTTCGACCTGACCGACTTTGCTGTATTTGACATACATATTCTCGAACGTCCGGGCGCGTCCGAAGACTATTCCAGCGCCGTCCAGCAAACGGCCAAGGATCGCTTCTTGCACATGTCGGATGAATCCAAAGCCCATTTGCAGCACAATGTCACTGCGGGATTGCCCGGCGCCAACGATCAGTGGAGCTTACAGGACGTGTGCGCCTTGTTGCAGACATATGCCCGCATAGACCATGACCGGCTGCGCGCAAACCTTGTCGATTTCCTGTCCGAGGTCGCTCCGGTGGCCCAAGAACTGGGGCTGCGCTTGTGCTGCCATCCTGATGACCCGCCATTCTCGTTGCTTGGCCTGCCGCGGATCATGTCCAGCTACGATGACTACGGCGCCGTTTTGGATGCCGTTGATATACCGTCGAATGGCGCAACGTTGTGTACCGGGTCTCTGGGTGTTTCCCCGGAATTCGATGGGCCGGATTTCGTGCGCAGGCATGGCGGCCGGATTCACTTTGTTCACTTGCGAAATACCCGACGCATCGCCGGATCAGACAGCCAGAAACCGGATTTCTACGAGGCCCCGCATCTGGAGGGCGACACCGACATGGTCGGCACCATTCGCGAGCTGATGAACGAACAACGCCGCCGCAAATCTCAAGGACGTAGCGACTGGCAAATTCCGATGCGGCCTGACCACGGACAAGAACTGCTGAGCGATCTGGGCGGACACAGCACTCCGGGCTATCCGCTGATCGGGCGCATGCGCGGGCTGGCGGAACTGCGCGGCATTATGGCGGCGTTCTCATAACGCGTCCGGTCAGGCGGTTTATTCCCGCCGGAACACTTCTTTGCTTGCCTGAACGCCGCGTTCTTCGTTTACTTACGGCACGTAAACGGGCAGCGGGGTGTCTTCCGGACTCGCCCGACGTCTGTTCAAGACGCGTGAAACTCCCGCGAAAACCGATGCGATTGGGCATCATTTTTCGAAACGTCTGCCATACGGAAATGGCGAAAAAACGGGAGAACTCCAAATGAAAACTGCAGGCGTAATCGGTCTTGGCGACATGGGCAGCGGCCTTGCCAAGAACCTGATCAAGAATGGCTTTGAAACATCAGGTTTCGACCTGAGCGAGACGCGCATGACGGCATTTACCGACATAGGTGGCGTGGCCAAGGACAGCGTGGGACAGGTCGGCCGTCACGCCGCCAGTGTGTTTGTCATGGTGATGAACGGAGATCAGGCCCGCGATGTCATTCTGGGTGAAGACGGACTGGTTGCGAATATGCCCAAAGGCGGAACGGTCATCCTGTCGGCGACCATTACCCCGGCCGAAGCCCGCGCTATCGGGCAAGACATGGAGGGCTCGGGCATTCATCTGATCGACACGCCGGTCTCGGGTGGGTTTCCCGGCGCGCAAAACGGCACATTGACGATGATGGCTGCCGCCGCTGCGGATGTACTGGACCGAAATGCCGAAGTCATGCAGGCAGTGTCAGCAACCATTCATCGGGTCGGAGAAAACGCCGGCGACGGCCAAACCGTGAAAGCCTGCCTGCAATCCCTTATCGGATCGATCTTTTCCGCCACATTCGAGGCTGCGGCCCTGGCGGCCAAAGCCGGTGTCAGCGGTCAAGCATTGGTTGACGTGTTCTCATCCTCCAGCGCGGGGTGCGGTGTGGTGAATACCGCCCTTGAAAACATCATTGATCGCAAGTTCGAGGCTACCGGCAGCCATATCGCAACCATGCACAAGGACCTGACGATCTCTCTGGCACTGGCCGGTACGTTGGGCGTACCGATGCATACAGCCTCGTCCGCAATGCAGATCTTTCACGCCGGAAAAACCAAATACCCGAACGGCGACAATTGGGTGTGTACCCGCGTCATCGAAGAGATCGTTGGCGCAGAATTGCATCGCTGAGGGGGCTGAACATGAAACTAGGTGTGATTTGCGACGGCATTTCCCGCGATTTGCGGCATGCCGTTGACGTGATGGACGAATTCGGTCTGGACTATGCAGAGCTTCAGTTCGTTGATGATACGGAGGTTGGGGACCATTCCCCGCAGCAAATTGCCGAGATCGACGCGCTCTTGCGTGACCGGGGCAAGCCTGTGTCCTGTCTGTCGCGCCATATCTTTGCCGGGATGACAGCTGCAAACAGGCCCGGTGACGACCTGCACACCGGGCACATGGACGCCTTGAAACGCGTAATCGATATGGCGCATGTTGTTGGGTCTCCGCTGGTTCGGATCATGACCCAACGAAAAGAGCAGATACTGTGGGGAAAAAACGGCGCCGAGAAGTGGAACGTCGCGCATGGGGTATGGGACTCGATGCCTCCGTTAATCGCGCCAGCGGTTGAGCTGGCAAGGGCCGAGGGCGTGACGCTAGTCGTAGAAACCGGAAACGGCACCCTGGTCAACTCCAACTATACAGCCCGCAAGCTGATTGACGCGTTGGACGCAAAAGATGCTTTGAAGGTGCTGTGGGACCCCGGAAACAACTGCTGGTGCCATGAACTGGCATATCCGGACGGTTATGAAGAGTTGCGCGGTGGTTATCTGGGTCACATTCACATCAAGGACGTAAAGGTCGACACACCGCGGGCAACGCTGGAAGTGCGCCGCATGGGGGAAGGTCAGCTTGCGCCTCTGTTCCAACCCATCGCGGGCGCGCTCAGGTCCGACGGCTATGATGGCGTCATTTCCTTCGAGAGTGTTTATCACCCCGGCAACGGAAATTTCGAAGATGGTTTTCGCCTGTGTGTGGGCAGGTTCAAAAGCCTGTTTGCATGACTCACAGTCAATATGCGTTACAAATCAGAATTTTGAACCCCGCAGCTGAACGCGAAATGGGGTGTGTGAGACTGGGCGCGTTCGCGCGGGATCAAAGGAAGGGCTTGCCGGATGAAACAAGAGTTTTTTGACCTGTCCATTGAAACGCCCGGCAAATCCCTCACCGACATCAGCGGAATTGTTCAGCGTGCGGTGTCCGAACATGAGTTTGTCTCGGGCCTGCTGACCCTTTGGTGCGTCCACACAGGTGCCGCGCTGTTGGTGCAAGCCAATGCCGATCCCGAAGTGGTCAAGGATATCGAGACGTTCTTCGAGAAACTCGTACCCAAGTCACCAGGCAAGTATCACCACCGCCCGACCGAAGACGACAACGCCCCGTCGCATCTGCGGGCGCTGTTGACGCAAACTCAGGTATCGATCCCGGTCGAACAGGGGCAGCTTCCGCTGGGCCGCGTGCAAAGCCTGTACCTGTTCGAACATCGCGAGGCACCTAAAACCCGCCGATTGAAGGTGCACTACGTCGGGGATTGATGCCTTGGGTCCCATGGAGGGTTGACGGTGCTACCGCCCCATCCAGCCCCCGTCGACAACAAGGATTTCACCGTTGACGTAGTCCGACGCTGCAGAAGCCAAAAAGACTACAGGTCCGGCGAAATCACCAGGCGTACCCCAACGGCCTTGGGGTGTTCGTTCCAGAATCGACTTTGATCGGACCGGATCGTCCTGCAGGGCTTGAGTATTGTCGGTCGCGATGTAGCCGGGGGCGATCGCATTCACGTTCACACCCTGCCCGGCCCATTCATTGGCCAAGGCCTTGGTCAGCTGTCCAATCCCGCCTTTCGACGCCGCATATCCGGGCACGGTGATGCCGCCCTGAAACGTCAGCAGCGAGGCGGTGAAGATGATCTTGCCTGAGCCACGCGCCAGCATGTCCTTGCCGATCTCGCGAGACAGAACGAACTGCGAGGACAAGTTGACCTCAATCACTTCGTCCCACCAGTCGTCCGGGTGTTCGGCGGCAGGCTTGCGTTTGATCGTACCGGCATTATTGACAAGGATATCAGGGGTTTGTCCATCGGCTCTTAACTGATCAATAAACCCATGCAGTGCAGAGCGGTCCGAGAAGTCGCATTGGTAAGCCCGGAAATTGCGCCCCATCGCGGTGACGGCTTTTTCGACCTCCGAGCCGGACAGCTCGAGCGAGGCGGACACTCCGATGATTTCTGCTCCAGCCGATGCCAATGCCTCGGCCATGCCGCGCCCGATGCCGCGTTTGCACCCGGTCACAAGGGCCGTTTTTCCCGTCAGGTCGAAACTTTGCAAAACACTCATGAACGCGGTCCTACTTCGATCAGGCTTTTCATTGCGGTTGGGCTGCGATCCAGTGCTTCGAACGCAGCCTGAATGTCTGCCAGAGGGCTGACGTCCGTGATCACGACATCCGCGTCCACTCCGCCCGAAGCGACAACTGCGATCGCCTTCTCGTAATCCTCCGGCTCATAGACCCGAGCACCGACCAGTTGCAGCTCTCGCCAGAAGAATTGGAACAGGTCGATCTGGGGCTTTTGGGCATGGATCGCGACCATCACGATCCGGGCCCGCGTCGCGGCAACGGCGGTCATCGCATCAACACCGGGCTGCGTTCCCGATACCTCAAAAACCACATCCGCCCCCTTGTCGCCCGTGCGCGCGTTGATTGTGGACACCAGATCGGTTTCGATTGCGTTGATCGTGTCAAAACCAAGCTTTTCGGCAATCGCCAGACGGTTCGGGTTCACTTCGGAGATCAAGACATTGCCACCCGCGTCCCGCGCGACCATGGCAACCAGTATGCCGATCGGGCCGCCGCCGATGACGACAACGTCCTCGCCAGGTTGCAGGCCGGATAGCCGCACATCATGGCAGGCAACGGCGACCGGCTCGATCAGCGCCGCGTGATCCATGCGCAAGTCATCCGGCAGAACGTGCAACGTATGGGCCGGAACGGTCCAGATCTCTTGCATGGCGCCGTCAGTGTCGAGGCCCAGGAACTTGAGATTCTGACAAATATGCTGATGCCCCCGTTTGCAGGCTGGGCATTCTCCGCAGGGATCAAGCGGTCGGACAACGACCTTCTGGCCGGGCGTTATCGTATCGACGCCCTCGCCCACCGCTTCGACGACACCGGACATCTCGTGCCCGATTACCCGGTTCAGACCGACACGGGCATCCATGTTACCGTGGTAGACGTGCATATCTGTCCCGCAAATCCCGCAATAGGCAACGCGAATGGCGACCTCGCCGGGGCCCGGAGCTGTCGCCGCGGCCTGTTCTACGGCAAAGCTCTTATTGCCCCGATAATACGCCGCAGAGATCGTCTGGGTCGTCATGTATGCATCTCCTTGTGTTCCTCATTCAGTTTGTCCCAGTCGAATTCCACTCCGGTTCCCGGCGTATCCGGGGCCACGGCCAGGCAGTTTTCCACAACCAGCGGACGGGTCGTGTACTGGTCTATCGGGAATGAGTGTACTTCCAGCCACCCCGCGTTGGGTTGCGCCGAAACGAGGCTGACGTGCAATTCCTGCATGCCATGGCTGCAAACCGGAATGCCATGCTGAGCGCTCAGCGCGGCCACGCGCAACCAGCCGGTGATCCCGCCGCAATTTGAGGCATCGGGCTGGATGAAACTCAGCTTCGCGTCATCAAAGGCGTACTCGAATTCGTGAATGGTGTGCAGGTTTTCACCCATGGCAAGGGGAACGCCCGTGGCTTCGGCAATTCGGCCATAGCCTTTGTAGTCGTCTGGAATAGTCGGTTCCTCGAACCACAGGATATCGCAGTCGGCGAACCCTCGGGCGGCCTCGATGGCCTGTTCGACGCTCATGGAGTAATTCGCATCGACCATGAAGAACCGGTCCGGTCCCAGCATCTCGCGCACCGCCCGGGCGCGCGCCAGATCATCGGCCAGATCCGGTTGGCCGACCTTGATCTTGACCGCGTTGAACCCACGCGCAAGGTAGCCTTCGGTCTGGCGCAGCAGTTTCTCTAACGAGAAATTTAGGTCGATCCCGCCAGCATAAGCCTTGCACTGTTTGGACGCTCCGCCGGCCATTTGCCACAGCGGTGCATTCTGCGTTCTGCCGCGAATGTCCCAAAGTGCAATATCCACGGCCGAAATAGCGAACGAGGCGATCCCGCCCCGTGCAACGTAGTGCACATGCCACTGCATGGCATCGTACAGGCTTTCGATCTGTTCGGCGTCTTGTCCAACCAAGAATGGCGCAAGGTCATGCTGGATCATCGCCAGAATGGCATGACCGCCTTTGCCGCCCGTATAGGTGTACCCAACCCCATCAACCCCATCCGACGTTTGAATGGTAACGGTGATCAATTGAAAGAACGTGTGATCCCCATGTTTGGCGTCAACCAGGACTTCGGCGAGCGGGACGTTGAACAGCCGCGCTGAAACACTTTCTATGCGATTCACGAACCCAAGACCTTCTGCTGCCTGGCAATAACCCGAGACTGTAAAAGGATGACCGCAAAAAGAAAGCCTCCACGTATGACCATCTGCCAATAGGCACTGAAACTGATGGTCCCCTGACCGTTTTCAAAGTTCAGAACGTTGAAGACCAGACCCAGCAGCAGCGCGCCGGCCACCGTCGCGGGGATCGACCCCATTCCACCCGTCAACAGAGTGCCGCCCACAACGACGGATGCGATGGCCGACAATTCCCATCCGATGCCCTCAAGGGGTTGTCCGGCTCCAAAGCCCGAGGCCAGAAAGACGCCAGCCAGCCCAGCACAGCCACCCGATAGCAGGTAAACGAAAGCCTTGGCTCGGTTGACTTTCAGGCCCATGAGGTTCGAGGCATCCTCGCTGCCCCCGATCGCCAACACGGTCCGCCCGATGGTTGTTCTTTCCAGCACCAGCCAAAGTGCCAGCGTCAGTCCGGCCACGATGACGATTGCCCATGGAAACAGACCGAACGCCTGCCCCATGCCAAGCTTGGTGAAATTCGACCCCCAATCGACTGAAATTGTCTGGGCGCCCGAAATCACCAATGCGCCGCCTTTTGCGGCAAGCATCGTCGCCAGAGTGGCGATGAAGGGCGGAATCCGAAGGATGATAATGCAAAAGGCGTTGATCGCTCCGAAGCCCACCCCGGCAAGTACGGCCCCCGGCAGCGCAACCTGAATCCCGTATGGGCTGAGATAGGCCGCAACAACCGAGGTAAAGGCCGCCACGGATCCGACCGACAGATCAATCCCGCCGGTCATGATCACAAAACACATGCCCAGCGCAATCGCGATGAACATCGCGTTGTAATTCAGGAAAGACGAGAAATTGTAGGCGCTGCCAAAGTTGTCATAGCGCATCAGCCCGAACAGGATCAAAGCCAGAAGTGCGATCCACACTGTCACCGAGGCCGAATTACGCCGAAGGTATTTTCGCAGGTCAAAAGCCGTTTCATCCAACATCGATCAAGCCCTCCGGAACTGCTGGACCCAAACGGCCAGGATAATGATGACGGCCTTGGCTATTAGCGCAACTTCGTCCTCTACCCCGTTGGCCAGCAACGTATATTTGACCAACTGGATGATCACGGCTCCCAGAATGGCGCCAAAGATCGGCGCCCGGCCGCCTTGCAAAAGCGCCCCGCCGACAACCGCGGCCGCGATGGCATCAAGTTCCATCAGATTGCCGTTGCGCGCAGCGTCCGAAGCCGAGTTGATCGCAACCACGATAAGACCCGCCAGGCCCGCAAGCACCGCGCAGATGACATAGGCCCCGATCTTGACCCGCCGGACGGGACCACCCGACAGATAAGCCGCGCGTTCATTGCCGCCTATTGCCAGCAGGTAACGGCCCCATGTGGTTCTGGTGATCACCCAGAACAGCACACAGGCAATGGCCAGCGCCAGCCAGCCTTGAAACGGCAAGCCAAGCACTTTTCCGGTTCCAAGATAACTGAATGAAGGGTTTGAAAATGTCTGTAGGTTCCCGTTCGTCAAAACCTGGGCAATACCGCGACCAGAGATGAAGAGAATGAGCGTTGCCACAATGGGCTGAACGTTCAATATGGCAACCATCACTCCGTTGAACACCCCGCATAGCCCCGCGATGAACAGCGGCAGGATTATGGCCAAAGTGACGCCGAGCATTGGATTCGCGGTCCCCAGATCCGACAGAAATATCAGCGGGGCCAACGCCCCCGCCAGAGCCATGACCGCGCCAACCGACAGATCAATCCCACCCGTGGCGATGACCAGCGTCATACCCATGGCCACGATGGCGATCGTGGCAACCTGGCTAATATTTACGAACAAAGTTTGCAGTTGCAGGAAATTGGGGGTGAAAAACGCGTTGAACACCAGCAGGGCGACCAACGCGGCGATGCCGCCGTGAAAGCGGAAGGGCATCGATGCAACCCGTTGCGGCAACTTCATTGCGCGGTCCATGAACCAGTTCCTTCTTCATGATGCGCAAGCGCGCGCACCAGTATGTTCTCGGTAATCCCGGGGTTTGTCAGTTCCTTGACCGAACGCCCCTCGTGCATGACAACGATGCGGTCGGCGCCTTCCACCAGTTCTTCGAACTCCGAACTGATGAGGACAACGCCGAACCCCTTTTCGACATAAGACCGAATGAACGACTGGATCTCTCGCTTGGCGCCGACATCCACGCCTCGGGTCGGCTCGTCCAGTATCAAGATGTCGGGCTGCGTCGCCAGCCAGCGGGCAAGCAACACCTTTTGCTGGTTGCCGCCGGACAACTCGCGAATGGGCTGGTCCATATGCGCTGCCTTGATGCCCAGATCGTCGATGAACGCCTGAACGATCTCGCGCTCGCGGGCAAAGTCGATCTGACCACGGCTGGCCAGTTTCGGCAGCAGGGCCAGCGTCATGTTCTCGCGCACGGACATGTCTGGAATGATCCCTTCGGCCTTGCGATCTTCGGTCAGAAAGCCAACCCCGTTTGCGATTGCGTCACCCGGACCGGACGGTTGCCCTACCGCACCGTGCAGCTCGACTACGCCGCTGCGTGCCCCGTCTACACCGAACAAAGCGCGCGCGGCCTCGGTCCGACCCGAGCCCAGAAGCCCGCCCAGCCCAACGATTTCTCCGCGGTGGAGCGTGAGGTCAAAATGCGTCAGCCGCGGGCCTGTCGAAACAGAGTCGGCCCGCAAGACGATATCGCCTTTCTTGGCCTTTGCGCCGGCGAAATCCGTCAGACCGTCTGCCGCAATCTCGTCCTTGTTGCGGCCCAGCATGTCCGCGATCATTTCCAGTTTGGTCGTGTCCCGGACGTTGCGCGTGCTGACGGTACGCCCGTCTCGCATCGTTGTGACCCGATCGCAGATCTGGAACAGCTCATCGAGGAAATGCGAGACATACAGGACGGAAACGCCCTGTTTCTTTAACTCGCGTACCACACCGAACAGAACTTCGACTTCGCTGCCATCCAGTGACGACGTAGGTTCGTCCATGATGACCAGTTTCGCGTCCAGCGAAACGGCCCGCGCAATCGCAACCAACTGCTGGATCGCTGTCGAGAAATTTCCCAGCGGCTCGGTCACGTCGATATCTATGCCAAAGCGCGCAAGAACCTCGCGTGCGCGCCTGTTGCCCTCGCGCCAGTCGACAAGAAAGCCGAGACGTTTGGGCTCGTACCCCATGATGATGTTCTCGGTCACTGACCGCAGAGGCACCAGGTTGAGCTCTTGATAGATTGTGGCAATTCCGGATTCCTGTGCTTCGCGCGGGGTGGAAATGCGGCTTGGCACACCGGCCAGATGGACGTCACCGACATCCCGGTCGTACACTCCGGTCAGAACCTTGATCATCGTCGATTTACCGGCACCGTTCTGGCCGATCAGCGCATGAACCTCGCCGGGTGCGATCTCAAGGCTGGCCTGGCTGAGTGCCGGTACACCGGCAAAGGACTTTTCAATTCCCGACATCGAGACGAGCGCATTCATGAGATGTCTTCCTCCGATTGCTTGCAGGCGGCGCCGACCACAGGCCAGCACCACCCACCAGGGAGAATCAATAGGCTTCGTCGATGTGATCGGCCGCATTGTCCTTGGTAAAGATGCGATCTTCGACCTTCACCCATTCCGGGATCGTCTCACCAGCCGCGTATTTCTTCATGACTTCACAGGCCAATGGGCCAAAGAAAGGCGAGCTTTCCACCGTTACCCCCATCTTGCCATCGATAATGGCCTGAAGCGCGTCGCGTGTCCCGTCGATCGAAACGATGGTCACGTCCTCGCCGGGCTTGCGCCCAGCCAGTTCCAAAGCCTGAATCGCGCCGATCGCCATCTCGTCATTATGGGCGTAGACCACGTTCACGTCGGGATGCGCCTGAAGCAGGGTTTCCATCACCTGACGCCCCAGGTCGCGCGCAAAATCACCGGTCTGAGAGGCCACGATCTCAAAGCGGTCATCCGCTGCAATCGCGTCGTCGAAACCCTTTTTGCGGTCATTTGCAGGCGAGGACCCTGTCGTGCCTTCCAACTGGACGATGATGCCTTTGTCGCCCTCGAAATTTTCCATCAGCCATTGCGCTGCCCGGTTGCCCTGATCAATGAAGTCGGACCCAAGGAATGCCACGAAATGCTCGCCCGGCTTGGCAACGGCCGGATCAACCGAGCGGTCCACCAGAAAGGTCGGAATGCCGGCGGCACGGGCCTTCATAACGGCAGGGATCAGCGGCTTTTCTTCCCGCGGGGGCAGGAACAGAACGTCGATACCTTGCGCGATCATGCTGTCCACATCCGCAACCTGCTTGGCAGCAGATCCAGCCGCATCCGTCGCGATCAGATCCCAGCCACAGGCCTCGGCCGTGTCATGGAACGATTTCGTCTCGGCAATGCGCCACGGATTGTTCGACTCCATCTGCGCAAAGCCGACCTTGTAGCGATCCTTCTGCTCAAGCGGTGGTAGATCCTGTGCCATCGCCGTAGTGCCCAAGAGCGCACCCGCGACAACAGTCGAGATCAAAAGAGTTCTGCGTTTCATGGTTATTCCTCCTCCATTGGTGCGGTCGCCTCCGTTTTGACCGCAAGTTTTCAGGTCATGCCCAATTCATGTAAGTCGTCTGTTTCCTCAGATAGCCATCGAAGCCATAAGCGCCGTCTTCACCCCCAACACCGGACAGCCCCCAACCGGTGTGAAATCCCTGCACGGCTTCGCCATTCGATCGGTTCAGGTACAATTCGCCGAACTTCAAACTGCTCGGGGCCTCCATCAATCGGCGGTGCGATGCCGTAAAGAGATAGGCAGACAGCCCGAATGAAGTGTCATTCGCAAAACTTATCGCCTGATCAAAATCCTCGACTCGCATGGCTGTCGCGACGGGACCAAAGACCTCCTCTTGCATCGCGGCATTGCCGTTGTCGGAGACCTCGAGAACGGTCGGGGACATCCAGTGCCCCTTGCGATGCGCGCCGTCCGTCAAGGGCCCACCTTCGAGATGGACCGTGGCACCTTCGGCGATGCTGCGTTGGATGATTTTTGCGACCTTGGTCACCTCGACTTTGCTGACTTTGGGACCCAGATCGCAGTCCTCCATGGGATCCCCGATCGACAAAGCGCAGGCTGCGGACACGAATTTTTCAAGGAACTGATCCGCAATGTCGTGATGCAGATACATCCGCTCGTTGCAGGTGCAAATCTGGCCGCAATTGGCAAACCGGGCGCCAATGGCGGCTGAGACTGCGGCATCAATGTCCGCATCCTCCATCACTATGAACGGAGCCTTACCGCCAAGCTCGAGCCGGACGACCTTGATTCGGTCGGCCGCGGCGCGAAATATCTCTTTCCCGGCGCGTGTGCTGCCGGTCATCGTGATCAGTGACGTATCGGGGTGTTCGACCAGCCGCTGCCCCACCACCGGCCCCTTCCCCGTCAGAACATTCAGAACACCGGGCGGAAACCCGACCTTGTCGGCAAGCTCGGCGACCGCAAGACCGGACAACGGCGTGATTTCGTGCCCCAACAGAACAACGGTGTTGCCCGCGACCAGCGCGGGTCCGACCTTCCTGGCGGCCAATGCCAATGGGTAGTTCCAGGCCGTCAACGCAACGACAACGCCATAAGGATGACGCCGGATCTGAATTTCCTCGGACTTGTTGTCCGATGCCACTATGTCACCCGAAATCCTGCGGGCCTCTTCAGCTGCATGGCAAAGAAAAGTGACGGCGGCATCTACTTCACCTCGGGCTTGCGAGATCGGCTTGCCCTGCTCGGCCGTGATCAGAGCTGCCAGACGACCGGCGTCGGCCCGGATAGCCTCGGCGAGCTTCAGAACCAATCGCGCCCGCTCGATCGCCGGGCGCGAAGACCACGCGCCAAATGCGCGGCGGGCCGCCTCGACCGCTGCATCCGCATGAGCGGCAGTGCCATCTGGAACTTGCGCAACGATCTCTTCATTTGCAGGGTTCTCGACATCAACCGTGCCCGTGTCAAAGTCAGCAAAGCGACCATCGACAAACATCGAATGGCGAATGACTTGACCCAACTCCCCCACTACAGATCGCAATTTCGCCTCCCGCGCTTGCTCGGCCAAACCACAGTGGCGACCGCACCGTCGATCAAAACACTAATAATATTATTTCGTCAACACTAATATTAATTATTAGTTACTAATATTAGTTGCGCACCTTCTGCATAGTCGATAAAAAGGATGCGAACAAAAAGGTTGAGCGATGAACAATCAAGCGAACAAAGCCGGGCAGCACAGGGGTGTGGGACGAGTCGCGGGCCGGCAGCGCGTAACGATGCACGACATTGCACGCGTCGCCGGATGCTCGCAGACGACAGTATCGCTGGTCCTCAACAAAAACGATTCCGTCAAAATCTCCGAGGACACCAAGCAACGAGTCCTGGATGCCGCCAACACGCTTGGATACGCCATGCCCTCTCAATTCAGGAAACCCCAGGACAGCGCGCGCCGGCCAGCGGCGTTGGACGGAACCATCGCTTTTGTCGTGGATGATCTGGCGTCGAGCCCCGAAATGGTAAACGCGTTCAACGGCGTGAAACAGGCCGTTCGGGACACCGGAAATCTTGTGTTGCTGGCAGAAACCCAAAACGACCCCGAGGTCGAACCCAGAACGCTTAGATATTTCCTCGACCAACAGGTTGCGGGCATCATTTACGCAACTGTTTTCACCCGGCGGGTGGTTGTTCCGGAAATCCTCAGGCAGACCGCTACCCCGGTTCTGCTGCTGAACTGTTTTTGTGACGACCTCTCTTTTCCTGCGGTGATCCCCGGCGAAGTCGCTGCTGGACATACGGCGACCAACGCCCTGATCAAGGCTGGGCACAAGCGAATCGCCACCATCACCGGCGAGCCGTTCATGGAATGCGCCGCAGGACGAACGACCGGGTATAGAAACGCCTTGGCTTCTGCCGACATTCCATTTGACGAAGACTTGGTCATCGAAGGCAACTGGCTGCCCAGCGCAGGCTATGCTGCCACGCGGGAATTGATGGACCTGCACTCTCCGCCAAGCGCCATTTTCTGCCAAAATGACCGCATGGCGATCGGCTGCTATGAAGCGCTCAAGGAACTTGGCCTGTCCATCCCCGAGGACATCTCGGTCATCGGATTTGACGATGACGAAACCGCGCGACACCTGTCGCCGCCCCTGACCTCGATGATCCTTCCTACTCGGGCGATGGGACGCTGGGTCGTCGAACAACTGTTCCACGGACCGTTGGATGGTCAGCGGCACCCTCTCGTGAAGCTTGAATGCGAACTGGTCGAGCGCGACTCGATCAGCGAACCCAAACGCCGGACCTGAAGGCGAAATCATGACGGAAACCTTCGATCACATCGTCATCGGCGGCGGCTCTGCCGGCGCCGCCGCTGCAGCGCGACTGGTAAACCAAGGCAAGTGCAGGGTTCTGGTGTTGGAGGCCGGTCATTCGCACCGTCATCCGTTGCTGGACATGCCGCCGGGCATCTTCAAGATGATCAACGGGTCAAAGTTCATGACCTATCACAAAACTGAACCGCAAGACCATCTGGACGGTCGTGTGCATGACATTCCGCAGGCCAATGTGTTGGGCGGCGGGTCTTCCGTTAATGCGCAGGTCTATATGCGTGGTCGCCCTTCTGATTATGACGCGTGGGACGACCTGCTACGACAGACCAATGACGGGGTCGGCTGGGGATGGGACGATGTGCTGCCCTATTTCCGCAGGATGGAAGACAATAACAGGCTTCACAATGACCTGCATGGCAGCGATGGTCCGGTGCAGGTTTCGGATCCAGGGCATATCGATGACATGTCCCGTTGGTTCGTCCAGTCGGTTCAGGCCCTTGGCGAACCATTCAACACGGACTTCAACGGCGCAACGCAGCGTGGTGTCGGGTTCTATCAGTTCACCAATCGCGCTGGAAAGCGCAGCTCGTCGGCCTATGCTTTCCTCGCCCCTCTAGAGATGAACCCGAACTTGACCATCCGACTTGGCGCAACGGTCAGCAAAGTCATCATTGAGAACGACAGGGCCGTCGGGGTGCAGTACCGAGACAAACGCGGAGCAAACACCGTCCGGTGCGATGGCGAGGTTGTCCTTGCTGCGGGCGCTCTGGTCACGCCGAAAATCCTAATGCTGTCAGGTATCGGACCGGATGCACAACTTGCAGAACACGGTATTCCCGTCATCTGCCCATTGCCCGGGGTCGGACAGAACCTGATCGACCACCCCGAAGTTCCCATCACTGCCTTTGCCAATGGTCCTTACGGATATTTCAAACAAGGTGAGGGCTGGCGGATGCTGCGCAATGGCATCCAGTTCAAACTGTTCGGCAGCGGCCCGGTGACTTCCGCCGGGGTCGAAGCCGGCGCCTTTGTCAATCCGTCGAACCCCGACGAAGAACCGACCATTCAGGCCTTTTGCGTGCCCATCGTCTATCTGGATCGCGACGCGCTGGACGAGGTGCAGGATGACTTTGGCCTGACCGTTACGACCGTGGTGGTCAAACCGAAATCACGCGGAGAGGTTCGGCTTCACTCGGCCGATCCTCACGCCATGCCGGTGGTCTCGCCCAACCTTCTGAAGCATGAAGACGACATGCAGGAGATGATCCGGGGGCAGCAGTTCTTTCGCCGGGCATTCACGTCCGGCCCGCTTGCGCGAAGGATCCGCGAAATCGTCATTCCAACAGCGGATGACGATCAGACGTTGCGAGCACATTGCAAGCGGTTCGTGAAAACCAACTATCACCCGGCGGGCACCGCGAAAATGGGCCGGGACGGCGACGGAATGGCCGTGCTGGACGCCAGAATGCGCGTGCGCGGGATCGAGAGCTTGCGGGTGTGCGACATGTCCGCCGTGCCGGACATCAACGCCGGCAACACAAACGCACCTGCCATGATGCTGGGTGAACGATGCGCCGACCTGATCCTTGGCATCGGTTCGGCCCGCGAGATACGCAATTCCTGACCTGAGCTGCGACGTCACCATTGGTTGATCCAACTTCTGGCGCAATGAAATGGTCCCCGCCCTGCCCGTTGCACCGAAAACAGAATACCCTCCTGCCACAAGCCGTCAGGACGTTCCCCGCCAAAGGTGCAGGAGCGTGTGGCATACGCCCTACAGAAAGTTGTCCCGCCTGGGCGTGAAACAATCGATCAACTCTCCGGCAGTAAGGCAAACACACCCATGGCTTGCACCGGACGGAATGATCAGGCTGTCAACAAGTCCCACCCAAAGCGACCCTGCCAAAACGCGACAATGAGCCCGGGGCCTGTCTCGTGCGCCGAGGGCACGGTCTGCTTCGCCTCTGATGGATAGCGCATGCGTCAAATCGCTGGAATTGCGCCTCAATTCCGGATCAGAAAACACAACTGAAGTGAAACGGGTATGAGTGGCGGTGCTGTCAGACGAATTCGAACCAGTCTCAGTTTACCGCGAAAACCGCGAACCTATCCGGAACAAAGTTGACGCCACTCGCTAAGAGCGGCGGTGCGTGTCTGCTTGAAGGAGTCTCGGCTGGCTAGCGATCTTTCCTGGTTGAAGTGGTTGTACACGGAGGAATGGACGGAGGCGAATTTCTGTAGACGGTGCTGTCAGACGAATTCGAACCAGTCTCAGTTTGCCGCGGAAACCGCGAACCTATCCGGAACAAAGCTGACGCCACTCGCTAAGAGCGGCGGCGCGGGTCAGCTTGAAGGTGTCTCGACTGGCTAGCGATCTTTCTTGGTTGAAGTGATTGTAGACGGAGGAATGGACGGAGGCGAATTTCTGTAGACTTCGCATGCGCCTGAAACGCTGCATCGCGCGTTCGCGTCGTCGAAACGGCAGGTGTGAATTCTCGGCGCGGTTGTTGAGCCACCTGCCCGTCTGTTGTTTTTCGAACGCGCCTATTTCTCTGAGCGCAGCCTTGTAGGAAGCGAAGCGATCTGTGACGACCTCCTTGGCGCAACCGTGCCGTTTCATCAATTTCCTGAGGAATTTTAGTGCTGCAGCCTTGTTTCGGCGCTTGGTGACAACTGCTTCCAGCACTTCACCTTCGTGATCTACTGCACGCCACAGATAATGTCGCTTGCCATTCACCTTTACGAAAACCTCGTCCACGTGCCACTTCCATTTCGAGAACGCGCGCAGCTGCTGCACACGCTTCCGTCGGATCTCAGCTGCAAACATTGGACCAAACCTGTTCCACCAATATCGGACGGTTTCGTGGCTCACGTCGATGCCTCGCTCGTGCAACAGATCTTCGACATTTCGAAGCGAGAGCGGGAAACGGATGTACAGCATCACCGCAAGGCGGATGACCTCGGGACTGGTTTTGAAGTACTTGAAAGAGGCAGGTTTGGTCATGGGCAAAAGCTACGCAACCGTCCTGCCTGCCTCAAGACAAGTTCTTCTGACAAGACCCTCCGAAATACACAACGAAACGGCCAGTTGCAGAGGTTGTATCGGCGGTGGCAACCAACCATTCATGTCGTCGACTAACCTGTTCAACGTCGCACTACAACTTCTCCGAACTGATCCCACGAGGACCTAATCTTCGAAGCGTTCATTTGGCTCGACCACATTTACTTGCTTCGGAACTTGGTCGGTGTCATTCCGGTCTGACCTCGGAAAAAGCGAGTGAAATGGGACTTGTCAGAATAGCCGAGCATCAGTCCGATCTCTGCAATTGTCATCTGGTTTTGTTTGAGGTGCTCCTTGGCGACATCGATACGCAGCCGTTTGATTTCGCGCGGTAGCGTTGTGCCTTGTTTTTGAAGCGCTTTCAGAAACCGTTCCGGTTGTATTCCCAGCATTCCAGCCACCATCTCTGGTCCCAAATCGGTTTCATCCAGTTTGTCGCGTAAGACAGATCGCAAAGCTGCCACCACGGTTACTTCTTCATCTTGTCGAAGTGATGCTATGGGCTTGGCAGAACCCTCAGAGACGTGGTGCAAAAACAACCATTCCACAGGAAAACTAATTTGCATTCCGGGATCAGTCCCAAGGCCAACCTCGATCCCTTTGTAGTCGATAGGCAGCCCATTGATGTATCTGCTTTCCCATCGCACACGGGAAGAGTCCCAGGACTCTCCGACGACGGTCTGCAATAGGCGTACATAGATTGCGGCACCAAAACCGGTCACCTGAATGGGTGGGACGGTTGGTTCCTGTTGCCTCTCGATACGATAAGTCGCTTTGTCTGCTTCAATGACAAGGCTGTGCCGCACAGAATTGGACTCCTGCGGCACGAGCTCAACAAAGCGGGTAAAAAACTCGAACAGCGTTTTTGTAGATTGCAAGGCTTGAGCGAAGGGCGGCCATCCTTGTAGGTCAAACGCTTCCCCTACATTCAGTCCTAGGTATCGATCCCCTGATACTTCTGAGAAAGCATTTACCAAGCCGTAAACCAACTCGGAGTGAACGAACACGGATGGGTTAGTCATCAGTTCAGCTTTCAAGCCGACCTGATCCAATGCTGGTTGCGGATTGATCTTACGTTCGGTGAGATATTGCAGAAAGGGAGCGGCTAAAGAGAGGCGAACAAAGCCCTCGCTATGCTCTCGGGAGGTGGAGTTGAAAGGCAAGCTCATAACCCTTGTTGGATTAGCTTTAAGAAGTGGCCATTTTTGCAGTCACATTCGTACATCCTAATTCAAAAGGGGCAACCGAGCCAATGAATTCCAGACTATAGTTGGTAAAACATGAATATGAAGGGAGTACTTATGTCCGGCTTACGAATGTCTCTTTGCTCGACGGCAATTGTCGCGGCAGTTCTTTCTTTTTCGGCGACCGCGCAGGCTCAGGATCAAGAAGAACCCCAAACGCTGTTTACCAACGTGCATGTCTTCGACGGTGTGAATGAACAGCGGATCGAAAATGCAAGCGTTCTGGTTGAGGGCAACCTTATCAAGGTCGTCTCAACTGATGCGATCGATGCCCCCAATGCGGAGGTGATCGATGGCGGCGGTAGGACACTCACACCGGGCTTCATTGAGCTTCACGCACACCTCATGCTCATGGGACCGTCTATCGCTTCCATGGAAACGAACTCGACCTGGGAGGATTTTGGCATCCATGGAACCAGGATGGCCGAGATGTACCTGATGCAAGGATTTACGACTGTAAGAGATGCTGGCGGCGCCAACGGCGGTCTGCGGAGGGCCATCGACGCCGGACAGATCGTCGGTCCACGTCACTATGCGTCAGGCGCGTTCCTCGGGACACGCGGCGGCCACGCTGACTTCGCATCCTTCACCTCGCCGCCGGGCGGACAGACCAACTTCGGTAATCTGAACATGGCGCAACAAGTCAGCGGTGTCGATGATGTCTACCTGTATGGTCGTAATAACATGCGCATGGGGGCGACACAGCTGAAATTCATGCAGTCGGGTGGGGTGATCTCGGCGTTTGACCCATGGCAGTTGCTCGCCGGCTCCAAGGAAGAAATCGAAGCTGCCGTTCAGGTTGCCAACGAATACGGCACCTATGTCATGGCGCATTCTTACCGCAAGGAAGCAATCATGAACGCCCTTGAGGCCGGTGTAATGTCCATTGAACACGGCTTCTCCTTCGATTGCGAGATTGCCGAGATTATGAACGAGAAAGGGGCTTACATAACGACTAACCTCACGGCTTTTGATCCGGGTTTGTTGGATATCCCATCGGTCAAGAACGAGCCCAAGAGCCTCGCGAAAGCGATATCGGCGTCCGCGACTTTCGCGAACTACATTCCGAATATGAAGGAATGCCCGGTAAAACGCGGCTTTCAGACCGATTGCGTGGGATCAGTGGAAGCATGCAACATCCAGATTGCTTATGAAAAACATCTCAATAACGAGTTCTTCGGACCGTACCAGTCGATGGTGACACTTACGTCAATCGGCGGTGAGGTCGTAGCTTTGTCAGGCGATTTTTCGAACCCTTACACGGCTGGCAAGCTCGGTGTGATCGAGGAAGGCGCCTATGCGGATATCCTGCTGATCGACGGTAATCCGCTCGAAGATTTCTCGGTGGTTGGTACGGGTGATCAATGGTTTGGGGCCGACCCGAGGCCTGAAAGCCCAGAAACAATCCGCCTGATCATGAAGGACGGTGTGATCTACAAAAACACACTGGATTGACCAGGTAAGGCAGCCGGAGAGCATTCATGCGAAATTGGTTTTGCTCCGCAGTATTCGCAGGGTTGGTTTTGTGCGGTTATGATGCTGCGGCGACGCCTGGAACCGCGTTGGACTGGGCAGATCTGCCAGATCCGTCTGCGCAGGTCTTTGATGACCCCTATCGCGAACTTAGCGCCGAACAATTCGACGATGTCCTTTACGTCGTACGGCTGCGCGGCAGGTTACAGCAGGATAGTGGCAGCGAAGAAGAGAGGCAGAAATGGCAAGAGCTTCTGACCGAGACTGAGGATGCCTTGGCGGCTGATGGGATTGATGTCGACTGGCTACTCGATCAGCGAGAGGTCGTGACGGAGCGGCGAAGAAAGGCTGGAACGAGCGGAAACGCGCAATTCGACGGCCGAACAATCACACTCGCGGGCTTTGCCATTCCTGCTCCGAGCGATCCGGACGGCCGGCCTGTGGCGTATTTGGTGCCAGAAAGAGGGATGTGCAGCCACATGCCTCCACCTCCGCCTAACCAGATGATCCGTGTGCGGTTGAACGGGGACTGGGCGCCTAGCTATTTCCACGAACCCGTTCGGCTGACAGGCACGCTGACTATCGATCCTTCCGTTCATAATATGATGGTTGTGGATGGCCTCATGCCTATGAATGCGACTTTCCAGCTAGAGGCGGAACGTGTCGAAACTCTGGAAACCGAGGCAGACAGGTTGGAATGGAAGCAGCGTGCTGCTGATCGCATCCGCGCGGCAGGAAATCGCAAGACCGGTGGGGCACAGGCGTCAAAATGATAAGACTTCTGGTTGCCGCATTGAGCCTTGCATTTGCTGGCGCAGCGTCGGCTCAGGGACTATCCGGGCCATCTTCAGTCGAAGCCGATCTTGCGCCCGGAGACGGGCTCATCGATCCGCAATATCGTTCCGATTTTCCACGCAACATCGCACCGGGTTGGTTTCAGTGGAAAGACCGACTGGCTGAGGGTGGTTTTCGGTTCAACATTGACTACCTGGCATTGGGCCAAACCACGGATGCTGATCTGGGAACCGGCGAAGCAGCCAGCGGAATTGCGCGGTTCTACGGCAGTTGGCAGGCAACTGAACGGGGGTCTCTGACATTCAAGATCGAAGACAGGCACAGTTATACTGACGTTGCTCCGCAATTTCTCGGGCTGGATGGCGGAGCCCTTTCAATCACGGGAACAGCCTTCAATGACAACGGTTTGCTTCTGACCAATTTGTTCTGGACCCAAAGGGCTGAGAATGGGTCGTGGGCGCTGCAAGTCGGCCAGATTGATGTAACGGACTTTGTGGATATCTACGGGTTGGTAAGCCCCTACAGTGGTTTTCAAAACCTGTCTTTCAATACCAACCCGACAATCAACACGCCCAACCAAGGCCTTGGTATTGCCGGTGGGGTAAAGCTGAGCGAGAACCTCTACGCCGTTGCCAGCGTATCAGACGCAAACGCCGACCCGTCCGATCCAAACTTTGATGTGTTTAGCGACGGCAATCTCTTCAAGTCGCTCGAACTTGGGTACACGTCCGGCTTTGATCGCATCTACTTCGACAATATCCATCTGACCCTCTGGCATGCGGATGCGGCTGACGATGGTAGCCGTCCAGAAGATTACGGCGCAGCGTTTTCCGCCGCATGGTTTGTTGACAATAAATGGATGCCGTTCTTCCGTGCAGGGGCCTCGAAGGGAACCGCAGCGCTTTATGAACGGTCGATTTCTGCCGGTCTCGGTTACTATGGTCGCAACACCGATTTGGCCGGTCTGGGCCTAAACTGGGCCGAAGCAAGAGGCATAGATGGCGATCAGTTCACGCTTGAAGCTTTCTACCGCTTTTCAATCTCACCCGGACTGCAGATCACGCCATCGGTACAATTCATTTCCGACCCGCTTCTAAATCCCGATCAGGACCGGATTACCCTGTTCGGTCTAAGAACCCGGATCGTTTTCTAATGCGGGGTGAAGGCAGTCACTAAGGGGTGTGCCAAAGGGCAACTAAGAGAGATCAAGCGCGTGCCGGAATTTTCAACGCCGGTCGAATGAAGTTGGGAAGCAAAGGAACAATCTATGAAGATTGCATACGGAATTCTTGCAGCCTTAGCAGTTGTGTTTTTCATCCTTGGAGGCAGCGATGCCCATGCCAAAGACAACAAGGGTAAAAAGCCGAACAAGGGGGGCAAGAACGGTGATGTCAGCATTCAGATAGAAGACAAACCCGGCAAAGGCCCAAAAGCTGTACCACCTGGACAGATCAAGCGCTACACGCGCGGTGCCAAGCTCCCATCTGACCTGGAGTTCGAGGATATTGGGGACCTTTCCAAATGGAAGCTTGGGGAGCCGGGCAAAGGAAACCGCTACATTCTGGTCGATGACGAAGTCCTCGAAGTTACGAATGACCTGTCTACCGTGGTCGATGCCGTCGGCATCGTCGGTGATCTTCTAAATTAGGCGAAAGTACGATGTTTCAGGGCAAGAACTACCTCGTTTGCCCTGACGCTGGCCGGGGCGATCATTTGTGAACCCCGGCCCAAGTTCAAAACCCGGATCCGAGGCGCTACGATGATAAAGGCCCTTCTTGTTCTTTTTGCGCTTGCTACCTTTTCGTCAGCACGCGCCCTACTCGCTCAGGAAAACGGCGCAACTGAAGTCCCGCAAACAATACGCTTTGAGGGCTATGTATAGCCCAGTCGCGAAGCAGAACTGTCGCCTTTGGTGGACAATGTGGTCAACCGGACTTTGCAAAGTCTGCTTTTCTGCGCATCGCTGACCTTAAAGCGCGTTGAAGCATTTTGTATTTTGGGCTCCCTGCAGCCATCCGAACCGAGCCCGCCGAGCGACCGCTTCTGGCAGCGAATGTCAAGGTTTCCTGCTATCCCGATGACAGGGCTGAAGTTTCTGAGCGGTTCCAATGGCTGCTTTTGAGCCGTCATCCAAGCTTGAGCCGCTGCGCCGCCGCAAGGCGGCTACGAGCCCATGCTCGACTTTGGTTGATGCCGCATCATTTGGAGCGATGGGCGAAAACCGGACCTTCGCTGCGACGGCTAGATGCCGATACCAAACCACGTCTTGAACGTGCTCTCGGTACTACCTGAAAACTCCGTCAAGTACGTGATTTGAACAATCGGCAAGGCACCCGACTTGCACTACAGTCCATCCGCAAGGGCTCTAGAAAACTACGTCATGAACAGCCGCTGTCCGTGATCTCGGCAATCGTCAGGTAGTTCACAGACGCTGCGACCACACCCGCGATAAACCCTAGCAGGATCACGGCAAACGCCAGCCCGACCTCCACTGTCCCGAAGACCCATTGCCACAAAACTGCGACTGCGACCACAGTGCCGAAAGTTACAAGCCCATGTTTTATCACCAGCTTCAGGGTGGTCGGGACAAATGGCTTCTTCGGTCCTTTCACCGTGAAATGAGTGACGGCCGTCAGGATCATCGCCATCGATACTGCCAGCAACACCGCGCCGCCCAGAACCGAATGACTGCCGCCACTGATCGAATCCAGCGTGAGTGGAATTGGTGCCGTCCCACGCAGAAAAATGTACTGAATAAAGCCGTTGATTATCGCATTGATCACCCCGGACAGGAGTGCCCCGCGCATAATTTGATCCGACGTCATCGGCATCTCGCTGGACATGGTCATCTTGCACCGCTCCTTTGTTTGTGCAGGTTCGAAACCCGGCAGACTCACTGGCCCTGCCGCGCAACCTCTTCAATGCTTGGGAAAAATATCTCGCGACAGCGATCGAGGCGGCTGGCCCGGTTTTCATAGTTGGAACGGGCAATGCGCAGGTCAGCCTCGCGCTGGAGCACTGTGGCATCAGACAGGTTTCCGCGGCTGTTTAATTCGCGCGCCCGCATTAGCGCCTTTTCCGCATACGCCATCCAGGCCTCGTTCGCGCGCACCTCTGCCGGTCCCTTGTCACAGCCTGCGTTCCAGCCTTTGAGATAGGCGGCATAGAGGTCGTCGAGCGGCACCGACTTGCCCGCGAAATGGTCCCCAATCAACTGCAACGCCGCCACCTGCGCCGCTACCGTGGTCAGGTTCTTCTCGGCCACGACCATCTGCAGCCGATTCCAAGCATCCTTAAGCTGCGAAATCTCCAACTCAAGCTCGGAAATGGCGCTGCGGTCAAACAGTTCCAGATTTCGGGCCAAGATGGCTGCATCCCGGTCCACCTGCGCCTTAAGCGTTTCCAGTTGGATAGCCATTATCATGCTCTGAAACCCGACCAAACGGCCTTGGTCCGCGAACATCATCATGAAAATCTGATCGTTGGTTACAGGGGCGCCTGTGTCCAGCTGTGCCGCCTCCTGCGCCGAAACCCAGGAGGAAGCTAGCACAAGCGATGTCGCTATTGCTGACGCGCGCACGGCGCGCAAGAAGGGTAGCTTCACGGCCCGATCCTCAGCTTCCGAACAAGCGCACGACGCCACCGCCGCCATGAACATTGATGGTCTGGCCGCTGACCCAACCGGCTGCCGGCGAGCACAGGTACAGCATCGCGTTGGCGATATCTTCGGGGCGGCCGGGCCGCCCGGTCAGATTGTCGGGATGGGCGAGTTTTTCCTGCATCTCGGGCGAAATGCCCGCGTCGCCGTAACCGGCGGTCATGACCGTTCCGATCAGGATGGAGTTTACCCGCACCCGTTTGTTCAGCATGTGAGCCAGCGACACCATCATCTGGTTCAGGGCTGCCTTCGCCGTGCCATAGGGCAGGATGTCGTAAGCCGGAACGGCTGATGAAAACGAGCCCGAGTTGGTGATCGAGCCGTTCTCCGCCTTCTCCAGATACGGCAAGCAGGCCATGCTCATACGGTAGGCACTGATTGTGTTGAGTTTGTAAGAATTGATGAACTCCTCTTCAGGAATTGCCGAAGGGTCCGGCTGGCGACCGCCCCAACCGACATTGTTCACCAAGGTCGAGATGCCACCAAACGCGTCGGCAGTCGCGGATACAACCGCATTGATCTGATCCAGATCGGTCACGTCGCAGGCCATGCCACGACAGTCATTTCCGGTTTCCCGGGCGATCGCGGCAGCGGTTTCGGCAGCCATGTCACTGTTCAGGTCGGCAATCATCACCTTTGCTCCCGCCCCCGAGAGCGTCTTGGCAATTCCCGCGCCGATATTCTGTGCGCCGCCGGTGATCAGAACGTTGTGACCGTCCATGCGAAATTCTGCAAAAGCGTCAAAGCTCATCAGTTTGTTCCTGTCTGAAGTATTGGGATATCAATCGAGTTCCTGCACACCGCCGCCGGACACAGTGAGCACCTGACCGCTTATCCACGCGGACGCTGGCGCGCAGAGGAACAGCGCGGCATAGGCAATGTCGTCTGGCTCGCCCAGCCGTCCGAGCGGCGTGTGCTTCAGCATTGCCTTTTCGATGTCGTCGTTCAGCACCGATGCCAGCGCGTCGGTCTTGATGGCGCCTGGCGCAATGGCGTTCACCCGCACACCCATCGCACCTAGGTCGAAGGCGACATTGCGTGTCAGGTGATTCACAGCAGCCTTGGATGACCCGTAAGATGCCATACGCTGATTTTTGTTCTCGCCCGCCATGGAAGATATGTTTAGAACCGCGCCGCCGCCTGCCGCTTCCATGTGAGGCGCCGCCAGTTGAGTGAGGCGAAACAGCGAGAAGACGTTCAATTCATAGGCCCAGCGGAAATCGTCCATCGGCATGTCAAACGGCTTTGGCCCGCCCCCGCCCGCATTATTGACAAGGATCGATAATCCGCCGAACTCCGATACGGCCAAGTCCACCGACGCTTTCAGATCATCTTCGACCGTCACGTTGCAGGCCAGTGCAACGGCCTTGCCGCCCGCGTTCGTGATCTCGTCGGCCACCGCCTGCGCGGTCTCCGCCTTCAGGTCGCTCACCACCACCGAGGCCCCAGCCCCGGCAAATAGTCGGGCCACGCCCCGGCCAATTCCCGCGCCGGCACCGGTCACAAGGGCCACTTGGCCGTCCAGCCGGAACTTATCTGCTTCGAACATTAGAAACTCCTGCATCGCTTCAATCTCTAGGTACTACGCAGGCGAGTTGGCTCCAGATCAGTGCTGGGCACTATTTTTTGGCAAGTGTTAGAACAGCATAGATTGGGCGTGTCGAATTGCGAAGATGTGCGATGCAATGGCGCCCCCAGCAGCCGGCTGGACCTCAACATCGACAACGCACCGTCAAGGTCTGCTTAGGGTTCTTTACCGCATCCAATACGATTGGCCGCTTCGTCCGCAACTCGGTCATAGACCCTCCAAGCTTTGCTGCGCCCACAACGAATGGCCGCTTTTAAGGCTGCGTTGCAGCGCAGCGCTTGGATCAATCAAGGCAACTTTTTTGCTGCATGAGCGAAGGGCGCGATTTCAATCCGGCGGCTCTGGGCTCGTAGCTGTCATTTGTTGCATTCGCCATGAGCAACCGCTGTGCGGACAAAGCGGACGTCCGCTGGGTCCGTTTGTAAAGGCCCAACAACGATGGTCGGCGTGTGTGATTCCTAAATTTGAAACAACCGTACTGCCAAATCAAAACCGAACACTTAAGTTTGCACCTAGGCCATGTTCTTGGCCATTGGATCGAACTGAATAACCATATCCTGCCGTTAGTCTGGCCAGCTCAGAAATCTGATAGCCCAGGCCAAGCCCGAGAACGAAGCCATTTGCTCCTCGATTTTGTCCGACTTGTGTAAGTGTTCCGAACAATGGACTTGTGACTGTGATTTCGTGCTCACTGTCTTTGTTGGCAAAGAAGTCATATTCATACCGGGCGAAGGCGATTGGGGTTAACAAACCATTCTCTGTCAAGAAGTCGCGTTGGTAGTCAATTCCAATAGAAGCGACCAGCGATTCTGCGTTCGCTTTTTTAATCGAGTAATTGAAATCACCACCGCCCGTCTCTGTGCCTGAGCCTTGTTGGATACGCCCGTAGTTCAATCCAAAAACCGTAGAAACCCTTGCACCGCTGTTCAGGTTAAACAGCTTCCGTGCCTGGATACCGGCATGGATGCCCTCTTGGTCCAAATCAGACTTTGCCTCGCCTCCCGTAAAGCCATCAACAGAAGGGTTATTTCGCTTGGCGTCGGTTTCACCGAACATGTAACCGACCAGCCCGGAGAACTCCCAAGTTCCGGTTGTTGTGCGCCCATAGACGCCCACATGATAGCTGTCGGTCGAAAAGTCCTGATCGACTTGATCGTGTTCATCCATGGAGGATGTCCCAAAACCTGCGTACACGCCGACCACACCTCTATCGGTGCTTGCGACATCCGCTCCGACCAAAATCGTGCCCAGCGAATAGTCGAATGTCCCAAGGCCATTGCTTCCATCAACGTCCCCGCTCACATAGGCCGTGTCGATCCACCAGCGCCGATCAGAGCAGTCTATTGCGCCGCTCGGGCTCTGGGCCGAGTCGATGTCGCCTTCTGCAACGGGTTGATCCGCATTGCTGAAGCCAACCGCTTGATACTTGCGGCAGTCAGCATGGCTCAGCACAGTGTTTGTTATCAGGTCAAGTTGCTCAAGCCCAACGGTCAAATTGGAGGAATAGGGCTCTGCGTGCACACGATTAAATCCAGACAAACCTGAATTGGTAAGCGTGTTAACGGTATTACCCAAGGTTGAGCCATTGGTCAGATTAGTTCCAGGTGACGTGTTTGTGGTGTTAGCCACCGCACCAGCAAGGTTGCTTGCATTGGGAGATCCAACAACTGATGGATGTTGTGGTAAACTCGAAACGGGGAGGGTCGAAAACGCTATGTCGATTCTACCGTCCGCGGTTGGCGTGTTTGAGATACTCAGACTGGATAGGGCGGGCAGAGATCCTCCGGCAACAAGAGTTGGGGAGTTTCCATCGAAACGCGAGGCTTGAAAAACCGTGTAGTCGTTGCCAGCAGCATAGTCCTGCGCAGTCAGGCCGGGACGAGCGGCTTCGACTTGTATAGTGGCGCGGTTAATCCCTGTAACGGGCCCGCTGGATGACACCAAATCGGCTTTCTGACCGGCCGTCGGATCGACTTCACTTAAGATCCTTGACCCAGTTTCAAAGGCGATACCGCCACTATTGTTAAGCGTACCAATTGAAAAGCCCGGCGAAAGCACCCCTCCGTTCTTAACTGTGAAGTTAAATGCGTTCACGGTTCCCGTTCCGGCCAGCGTGCCAAAATTCTCAAAGTTTACGGTGTTCAAACTGCTTGCTGCATCGAGCCGAACGGTCGTGCCTGCCGCTATCGCCATGTCACTGGTTGAAGAAATCGAACTATTCGTCAGTGTGAAATCAGAAGCCTCGGCAACCCGGGTTTGGATATAGTACGCCCCGAAAACCACTTCGGTAGCCCCTATAACGGTAAGGTTGTCGTAGGTTAACGGTCGGTCTGACTGGAAGTAAACTTCAGTGGGGTCGATATTCGCGCCGTTGAACGGAACGAACGTCATTGATCTGCCGGAACCAATCGAAGTTCCAATGAGGTTCACTCTAAGCTTCCCGTTGATGTTCGTAGCCAAGGCCTCACGAGAAACAAAGTCTCCGCTACCTGCCGCAACATCAACGTTTAGGAGAGTTAAAACTGAAGCATTGCTTGGAACGGTATTCTGGCCCGGGACATACAACTCAATTTCACCAGAGGACGTGATAGAGGAGTTTCCAATTGTAAGTCCTGTAATGGGTCCGTTTGGGATCGGCAGACACGTGCGTTCCGTCGTTGAAATTGTTTGATTAACGCGAGTGCTTTCAGATCCGGATGAATATTCTATCCGAGGAGAGCCCAATTCTACGCAACCCTGTGCGCTTTGGGCCTGTGCGTCGCCCGCCACTAACACATAAGCCAAGGCTCCCAGTGACAACTTAATAATAAATGCACGCTGAGCGTATAGTGCCGCAAGTGTCGGGCCCAGTGTTGCCATCAGCTTTCTCCTCTTACTTGATAAGCGAGAGTACACCCAATTGTGATACACGGTGAGTTTTGTGAAATGCTCAAAAAAGTCAAACGATTGACTGCTTTGGGCTCAAAGCCGTCATCCGACGGCATTAGCGATTAGACCGGTTTGTGGTTGCGAGCGGTCATTGGGGCCGCTCTCAGGATTGGTCCGACATCGGCCCTCCCAGTACTATTCAACGAGTTTTCAAGCTCAACTCCGAGATCCTACCGTCGCCTGACCCTCTCTCGATTACGCTCCCGACGTTCGATGTTGATCCGGTGGTCGCGGCCCAATGCCCGGTAGAAGCCCGGTCCCTTGGACCAGTTCAGAAAGTGGGCAAAGCTGTCGACCTGATCGTCGTTGCGTCCGCGTGGAAAGGACTGAAGCTCCCGTTTGAATACCGGCAGCCAGGGTGCATCTGCAGGCAGATAAACCTTGCCCTCTTCGACAGGACCGCAAGCGGACTGGAACCGGGTTTCCTTGTCCTTGTCGGGTTTAATGCGTTCGTAGCGTCGACGGTCATCACGAAACAATTCGTCCAAAAGAGGTTTGCCGGAGGCCGCATCTTCGATCAGGACACGATCGGGATCCCAACGGCCGACAAGTTGCAGTGCCTTGGCTTTCAGGTCTGGGTAGTCTACCTGCCCGCGCCAGACGTCGATAAGATGCCACGCATTTTCGCGGAACCCCCAGGTTGTACAGACAGAGAAATCAGACCGGGGGTCTGCCGACATGCCCGTATCCCAGCTCTGAACCACCAGTTGGAACCAGCGGCGATCTTCGATGGTCTCGTAGGTGCCAAACCACTCCCAGCGCAAGGGCGACCCGTCGGGAGCAATGGGGTTCTGCTGATACTGGCAATTGAACACGGCCGCGCCCATTTCGCGACGCTTGGTATCCAGCGTTTGCTGATCCAAACGGGACGGGCACAGGAGATCACCCGGTTTGCGGCGCATGACCCTTCCACGCCCAAGAGGAACCACCTCATAGCCTTCTGCGATGGCAGGCAGATTCAGATGCCGGTAGGTCCCGCGTTCGAGCAGATAACCCGGCGGATCCATCTCGTGCAACCGTTGCGCAACCATAACCACACGCCCTTCGGCCGGATTGTCGAAGCGCGACAACAAGGTCCCCTCAATGAACTCCTGCGCCTTGACCAGCTCGGCTTCGGAGCCGGCATCTCCGGCTTTCAGCAGGTCATCGATGATGATGTAATCGGCGCCATGACCGGTGACAGAACTTCCAATGGAGACAGCCTTACGGCTGCCTCCCTTTGTGGTGCGGATTTCTTCTGAGGTGTTGCCCTTTTTAGCCAAGACCGTTTCAGGGAACATTTCCCGGTACCAGCGCGCAGACATGATCCGACGACAATCTTCGGAATGTTTGCGCGCCAGATCCAACCCATAGCTGGCAACGATGATCTTGGCGCTGGGGTTATGACCGAGAAGATAAGCGACATATGCAACGGCCACGGTGACCGATTTCAGGCAACGTGGCGGGATGTTGATGATCAGTCGCTTGTTTTCGCCTCGACGGACATTGTCCAACTCATGGCACATGGCCCGCACATGCCAGGCCGGATCAAAGCTGCGGTCAGTTCCCTGGTGCAGCGTGCCAAACACACGCCAAACGAAGGGAAAGAAATTGTCCCGGCAAACCTCGCGAGCGGCTTGCACGACGTTTTTTGGATCAGGAGTCGTCATCTTCCGCCTCCTCGTTTTCCAGATCACCGTCACCGTCCAGTTGGCTGGAAAAGAAATCCCGGAGGATGTCGTAGTCGACAGCGTCGGGCTCAACCGTACGGACGCTTTCTTGCGCGTCCAATTCACTTGCGTTGAACAGATCTGTGTCCAGCTTAAGCAGCGCCATCAACAATTTCGTGTCGCCCTTCAACGCGCCTGCCGTGAACCGCTTGGCAATTGCCTCAGCCTTGGAAATCCGGATTTCGTGGCTGCCTTCGCGAACCGTAATCTTGGTTTCCAATTCACGTTTCAAGCTGGCATTCACCCCCTTGGCACCTTTCGGCCGCCCTTTCGGATTGCCGGATCGGCCTTTTTTGAATTGGGTCGCTTTGGGCGGTTTGCCGTAGCCGACCTCATACTCTTTCGTATCGTCAGACATGACCCACCTCCTGTTCTGAAGTGGTATCGTTGGCCGCAAAACGCGCATCGAACGTCTGGCCTGTTACCGCGTGCACGGCGCTATCACCGGTCATCTCCTGCCAACGGCGGATGGCCACATCGACATAAGCCGGGTCGAGCTCAATAAGCCGCGCTTGGCGCCCGGTTTTCTCAGCTGCCAGCAGAGTCGCGCCGGACCCGCCAAAGGCGTCCAGCACGACATCGCCGCGGTGGCTCACATCCATGATGGCATCTGCAACCAGAGCTGTCGGCTTCACCGTGGGATGATCCGCGAGATCCGCCTCGCGCCCTGCCCCAAAGCTGTTCACACCGGCGTAATCCCAGACGTTGGTCCGGTTGCGCCCGTGTTTGCCCAGCTCGACGTTGTTGATGTGCGGCGCACCAGGCTTCTTGAAAATGCAAATCAGCTCATGCTTTGAGCGATAAAGGCTGCCCATGCCTCCGTTCGTCTTGTTCCAGACGCAGAGATTGATGAGGTCCAATCCAGCTGCTTTGCCCGCCGTAATCAGTTCTTCGATATGACGCCAGTCCATGCAGATCATCGCGATGCCTCCGTTCGGCAGGCAGTCAAACAACTGCGTGATCGCGCCTGAAAGAAAGCCGCGGAACTCGCTATCCGTCATTTCTCCCGACGCCATGGCAAACTCGCGGTGTTCGGCGCTATTGCCGGACCGCACATGCCCATTGACAGGCACGTTGTAAGGCGGATCGGTGAAGACTATCTGCGGGGTCTCGCCTTCCAGCAAGGTGTCGTAGCTCTGGGCTTGAAGGGCGTCCCCGCAGAAAATGCGATGATCTCCGAGAACCCAGAGGTCGCCCGGCTCCGTGACTACGGGTGCCGCAGGGTCCGGCGTCTCAACAGTTTCCGCTACAGATACCGTCACCTCACCGACGCTGTCGATAATGATGTCGATCTCCGGTGTTTCGAACCCTGTGATGTCCAGATCAAAGTTCAACTCGCCATCAAGGCTGAGGTCCATCAGCTCGGCAAATTCGATCTGCAACGCCGCTTCATTCCAGTCCGACAATTCCGCCAGCTTATTGTCCGCAATGCGCAGAGCGCGCACTTCCGCTTCTGACAAATGATCCGCGACAACAGTCGGTACGGAATTCAACCCCAGGGCCTTAGCGGCCTCATAGCGGCCATGACCCGCGATGATTGTGCCCGAACCATCCAACAGGATCGGAGTGACAAAGCCAAACTGGGCCACCGATGCTTTCAGTTTGTCGACATTCTTGGCCGCGTGCACGCGGTTGTTGTTGGCGTAGGGCTTGATCTGGCTGATCTGGGATTGGATAACTTTTTCGGCCATCCAGATAGGCGTATTGGACGCCCGAACGTCGCTGTGTGTGTTTTTGGCAGGCATAACCGCCTCCTTTTGCGTGACGCCGCGCGGACGTCGAGATGGAGGGATCGCGCTGGAAAATCGGAGAGAGCACAAATCGCAACTCCCCGGACCAATCGATCCGAGACGTTGCTCCTTTGAATGCTCTCTGCGGAAACCTGTGTTTCCAATGAGTGCTGCCTGCGGGAGCAGTTTCCCGCCCTGATAGTCCGGGCGATTAGGTCGAATGTAGGTGCCATCAATACGAGACGCAACCCCCCAAACTAAAAGTAACCAATTAAGATTGTTGACGAATAATCGGGGGTACGCCAGCAACGCCCTTCAAAACACACGCCTCAAGTAATCGCTTCAGAAAGAGCTGGACTGTTGCCGTCAACCACGCATCACTGAACCCACGCCCGAGCCATTCGGGCGCTCCTCGGTACCGGGGTTCGGCATCTAGCCAGCCCCAAATCAGAGGAGACAATACATGTCCAAGCGGAAGCAAACCAAAATTGACAAAGTGCAACACTTGTTGCGCCGCCCGAGCGGCGCCAGCCTTGAGGCGCTCTGCAAAGCAACGGGATGGCAGCCTCATTCGGTCCGAGCAGCTCTAAGCGGTCTGCGGAAAAAAGGCGTCACAATTGAACGGCGGACATCCGACAAACCAAATGGACCATCCACATATCATCTGGCGGCGGGAACTGGAGAAGCGTCATGACCAAGACGAGCGATGTCGCCGATCTCGCCGCCATGGGTCGATCGGATCTGGTCACGCTTTGGCAGCAACTGTTTGATCAACCCGCCCCCGCCATGCTCAGCCAACCCTTTCTGCGCCGCTTTATCGCCTTTGAGATGCAGTCCCGCCGGCATGGCAGGCTACCCCGCCAGGTCAAAGCCACGCTGGAAAAGGGCTCTGGGAAGAAACCCCGGCCTACATGCCCTGCCCTAAAACCCGGCGGGCGCCTGCTACGCGAGTGGAATAGTGTGACCCATGTAGTCGACGTTACAGAAGACGGCTTCACTTGGAACGGTCGGTCCTATCGCTCACTCTCGGCCATCGCCCGAGAGATTACCGGCGCGCATTGGTCAGGGCCGCGTTTCTTTGGGCTCACCGGCAAGGCGGCCAAATGAGCCCGCGCCGTAAAATCCGATGCGCCATCTACACGCGCAAGTCCTCAGAAGATGGTCTGGATCAGGACTTCAATTCGCTGGATGCGCAATATGAGGCCTGCGCGGCCTATGTCGCAAGCCAGCGACATGAAGGCTGGACCCTGTTGTCCGGGCGCTACGATGACGGTGGCCTGTCGGGCGGCACCCTAGAGCGACCCGCCCTTCAGCGCCTTCTTGAAGAGATCGATGCCGGGCGTATTGACATGGTGGTGGTCTACAAGATTGACCGGCTGACCCGGTCGCTTGCCGACTTCTCTAAGCTGGTCGACCGGCTGGAACAGGCAAACTGTTCTTTTGTGTCCGTCACGCAGGCCTTCAATACCTCATCTTCCATGGGCCGGTTAACGCTGAATGTGCTGTTGTCCTTTGCTCAGTTTGAACGGGAAGTCACCGCCGAACGTATTCGCGACAAGATTGCAGCGTCGAAGAAGAAGGGGCTTTGGATGGGTGGCAACCTGCCTCTGGGCTATGATCGCCACCCCGATCCGAAGGCAAGAACGCTGGTGGTGAATGAAGAGGAGGCCAGAACGGTCCGGCATCTCTTTGGGCTTTATGACGAGCTTGGTTGCCTGCGCAAAGTAGAAGAACGGGCAACGGCAGAAGACCTGCGGTCAAAACGGGTTGTTCGGACAGATGGCAGTGTGAAGGGGGATTGTCCGCTGTCACGGGGTCAAATCTATTACCTGCTGCGCAATCCGGTCTATCTCGGAAAAATCCGCCACAAGGATAAGATCTGGGACGGACAACATCCGGCGATCATCGATCAGGACATCTGGGACCGGGTGCAGGAAAAAATGCGACAGGCCTCCAACCGCTCGCGGGCACGCGGCGACTCCGATGCGCGCCAACACTCCACTGACCCCGGGGCCTGGCTCACCGGTCTGCTGTATGACGAAACTGGTGATCGGTTGACGCCGACCCACACCACGCGCAAAGGCCGACGGTTGCGCTACTATATCTCCAATCGACTGATCTCAGGCGGCAAGGATATCTCTGGCTGGCGACTGCCCGGCCCAGCGCTGGAAAACGCGGTCATTGATGTCATCGTCAGACATTTGCAAGACGCCGCCGCGGCGCACCAAGTACTGGCGCAGCCGGAGGCCGGGTCAGCCGAGGCAGTTCAGACTTCAGTTGCGGATTTAGTAACCCGGCTTCTAGGCCATGGCTGTCAGATCGGCGCTGCTCTTCTGGCCAAAGGCAGACTTGCACGAGGACAGATCGACCTCGAATTTAACCCCAAAACTCTGGCAAGCGCACTTGGCATCGCGGCCGATCATCTGCACCCGGATCTCACCCACGTCACCGCATCTTTCGATCTGTGCCGCCGCGGCGTCGAGGCCAAGGTCATCGCCGGAGACATGGCACCCCAACCTGATCCCCACCTCCGGTCCATGCTGATCCGCGCCCATGGCTGGGCCCGTGATCTGAAGGCCGGAGTTCAACTGATGGAGATTGCCCGCCGCGAAAGCGTCCCTGACGCCTTCATCCGCACCCGTGCTCAGCTCGCCTTTCTCTCACCAAAGATTCAAACGGCGATTCTCGACGGGAGCCAGCCGCCCGAACTCACACTCAAGCGTCTGGTCAGCGTGACCCACCCACTTGAATGGTCCGAACAGGAACGCCTGTTCGGCTTCTGACATCTCCAGCTCCTGCGTCCCTGATACAGACTTCGCCCTCCCTGATCCGGCGGAACAATTCCCTGTTCGCACGAGGAAATTCCCTGTTCCACCTTTTAGGGAATTTGCAACATAAACCTCTGAGAAACATACAGTTCTGATAGAAGAAATGACGGAAGTCAGTCCCGGTTTGCGAATATTCCCTGTAAATTGCAGGTTATCAGGGAAATCCAGCCCAAAGCGACCCCGCTAAAATGCGACACTGAGACTCGCGCCTGAATTGTCCTCTGAATGTACGGTTTGCTTCGTCTCTGATTGAAAGCGCATGCGCCAACGCGCGGGAATTGCGTAACAATTCCGGATCAGAAAATACAACTGAAGTGAGACAGGTATGAGTGGCGGGGAGACAGGGATTCGAACCCTGGGGACGCTCTCACGCCCAACGGTTTTCAAGACCGCCGCATTCGACCACTCTGCCACCTCCCCGTCGAAAGCAGGGTCTAAGGCGAAGTTCGCGCAGAGGCAAGTCGAAATCGGGAAATCTTGCCGAAGCCCATGCAGCGGTCTTTCCATGACACTTCAGCCACGTTATGATCCGTACGAAAGACCGCAACAGGCTGGCACACAGAACCAGCAGATCGGCAGTGGGGTTCGGAAAACGAAACCCCTTCAGGCAAGGGAAAAGCAGATGAAGCGAGCGATCGAGACACGCCCGGGGCCTAAACGGCTGGCGTATCTGGCGTTGACTTTGACGATACTGGCCGGATGCGAAGAAGTTTTGTCAACTTCTGAATCGAGTGAAAAACCGGAAGACAATTCGGGAAAAACAGAACTCCTGCCCGAGGTGACTTCCGGCTCGCAGCGTGATGTCGAGGCCCCTGAGGTTTTTCAGACAACCGAAGCAGGGCTTTGGGATGGCCGGCCTTCTCTTGGCGGGATATGGGTTGCGCACCCGGATGCGTCCCAACCTGAACGTGTCGTGATCAAAAACACGTCCAACAACAAATCGGTGACCGGCGCCCTGTTCCGGCGCGAGCGCAATTTGCCCGGGCCTGCGCTTCAGGTCTCGTCCGCTGCCGCGAAAGAACTGGGAATGCTCGCGGGTGCGCCGACAAAAGTCAGTGTCGTCGCACTGCGCCGGGAGAAGCTGGAAGAACCGTCGTCGGAGGATACGCCAGAGGCAGAAGAATCGGCAGCCGAAACCACGGCTGCGGTTGCTGATGGAGCTTCCAACACGCAAGCGTCCGCAGAGCCGGAAAAACCGGTCAAACGGAAGTGGTGGCAGAAAAAAGAACCAGCCGCCGCCGCAGCTGGTACGACTGCGGTTGCAGCCGGTGCGGCCAGTTCATCCGATGAAACGGCTGATGACGTCGAGCCCGCAAGCGAAGATGCCGAGACGACCACATCAACCGACGATCAGGCCGATGCACCTGCCGAAAAACCTGCAAAGCGGAAATGGTGGCAGAAGAAAGCCTCCGTCGCTGCGGCTGCGGGAACGGCCGTGGCCGCGGCAGACACAGCAACCGAAAGCGCACAGGTAGCCGCCGAAGCCGCTGCGGCCGTGGCGTCGCCCTCTTTGTCGGATGCAACGGTCACGCCACCTGCCGAAAAACCTGCCAAGCGGAAATGGTGGCAAAAGAAAGACCCCGCCGCGATCACCGAAACACCGCTGGACCCGGTAGAGGGGGCCGCAGCAGCTATTGATGCGTCAGACGCCACGCCTGTCGCAGCTGCCACAACGTCGGCGACACCTTTGAGCAAACCGTATGTTCAGATTGGAACCTTCAGCGTTGAGGCAAACGCCAAGTCAGCAGCCCAAAAGGTGCGTCGCAACGGATTGCCCACAGTTGTTCGGGAACTGAAAACAGCGAATAGTACAGTCTGGCGCGTGCTGGTCGGCCCCGCCACAACCCGGGCCGAGCGCAAAGCCTTTCAAAAGGACGTGAAAGACCTTGGCTTCAAAGATGCGTTCACGGTAACCGACTAATTCAGGGAGGCTTTACATGCTGTCCTCAATACGAACATCTGTTCTGGCGCTTGGGCTTGCCGTTCTGGCGATACCAGCCCAGGCTTTTGATACATCCGCCCGCGCGGCTTACGTGATCGACCAAACCACCGGTACCGTTCTGCTGTCGAAAGAAGCCGACCAACCGTTGCCGCCTGCGTCGATGTCCAAGCTCATGACGCTTTATGTTGCGTTCGAAGCATTGCGGGACGGACGCTTGACGCTGGACGAAACTCTGCCTGTTTCGGAACACGCGATGAGCTATGGCGGCTCGACGATGTTCCTGAATACGCAGGATCGCGTTCGTGTCGAAGATCTGCTGCGCGGCATTATCGTTTTGTCGGGCAATGACGCCTGCGTCGTCATTGCCGAGGCGCTCAGCCCGGATGGAACCGAAGCGGGATTTGCGCGATACATGACCCAGCGGGCCAAGCAGATGGGTATGAACAATTCGAACTTCGCAAATTCGAACGGCTGGCCCGCCGCCGGGCATATGATGTCGGCTCATGATCTGGCCGTTCTTGCGGACCGGCTGATCACCGACTTTCCGGAATACTACCCCCTTTTCGCCGAAGAAGTTTTCGAATTCGATGGCCGCGCGCCGTCGAACGCCCGCAACCGCAACCCGCTGCTGCGGCTGGATATCGGCGCAGATGGCCTGAAAACCGGCCATACACAAGAAGCGGGCTATGGCCTTGTCGGGTCCGCCAAACAAGGCGACAGGCGTGTGATCTTTGTGCTGACGGGTCTCGACAGCACCGGCCAACGGGCAGAGGAGGCTGAGGCCGTGGTTAACTGGTCGTTTCGAAATTTTGTCGAGAGGACAGTTGCCACCGCGGAAACGCCGATAGCCGAAGCCAAACTGTGGATGGGCGAGAAAAAGACCGTGGGACTTGTTCCCGAAGGTGATCTGAATGTGCTGTTCCCGGTTCTGGGCACTCAGAATGTCGAGGCCGAAGTGGTCTATGACGGCCCGATCAACGCGCCCGTCAAGAAAGGTCAGCAACTGGCCGAACTGGTGATCAAGCCCGAAGGGTTGCCGGAAATCCGGCGCCCGCTGGTGGCAGCCGAAGATGTTGCGATTGGCGGGTTTGTGGTGCGCATGCTGACCGTCGGCGGTATCGTATTGAAAGACGTGATCAACAACCCGCTGGAGTCGATGTGACGAAAGCGGGGTTATTTCTGACCTTCGAAGGCATTGACGGTTCAGGCAAGTCAACACAGGCGCGGATGCTGGCGGAACATCTGCGCGCGCAGGGTCACGAGGTGGTACTGACGCGCGAACCCGGCGGTTCTGCGGGGGCCGAGGAAATTCGCAGCCTGGTTTTGGAGGGCGACCCGGATCGCTGGTCGGCCGAGACCGAGATCCTGCTGTTCACAGCAGCCCGCCGCGACCATCTGGAGCGTACAATCGAGCCCGCGCTGGCGGCAGGGAAGGTGGTGATCTGCGACCGCTTTGCTGACAGCACACGTATGTATCAGGGCTTGTCCCGGGGTGACCTGCGAAATCTGGTGGATCAGTTGCACAGCCTGATGATCGGGCGCGAACCGGACATGACGCTGCTGATCGATATGGACCCCGAAACGGGCCTGGCCCGCGCCAAGGGGCGACAAGGCACCGAAGAACGGTTCGAGGACTTTGGCCCGGAATTGCAAAAGAAGATGCGCGCCGGTTTTCTGGCGCTGGCCGATGAGTTCCCCGACAGGTTTCACATCGTGGATGGCAACAGGGACATGGACAGCGTTGCGCAGGATGTGACAGAAATCGTCCAGGCAGCACTGCGGTAGACGATGAGCGACGATATCCCTTCTCCGGATCAGGTGCCGGGCGCACCACATCCGCGCGAAACCGTTCGGCTTTTTGGCCAGGATGCGGCTGAACAGGCATTCCTGACCGCCTACACGTCGGACCGTTTGCATCACGGTTGGCTGCTGACAGGGCCACGCGGTGTCGGCAAGGCGACCCTTGCCTGGAGAATTGCAAGGTTTCTGCTAGCCACGCCGCCGGCCGAGGATGGCGGCTTGTTCGGCGCGCCGCCTCCGCCCGAGACGCTCGATATCGATCCCGATCACCCGGTGGCCCATCGTATTCAGGCCGGGGCAGAACCGGGTTTGGCGGCGATAACCCGGTCGCTGAACGATCAGGGACGGCTGCGCGGTGAGATCGTCGTGGATGACATCCGCAAGCTTGGAAAGTTTTTTGGCCTGTCCTCTGCGGACGGCGGCCGCCGCGTCGTGATCGTGGATTCAGCAGACGAAATGAACGTCAGTGCTGCCAACGCGTTGCTGAAAATGCTGGAAGAGCCGCCTGCCCGTACCACCCTTTTGCTGGTATCGCATCAACCCTCACGCCTGTTGCCAACCATCCGTTCACGCTGTCGCACGCTGCGCTTAGGCCCGCTGAACGCGCAAGACATGCAAGCCGCCCTGTCACAAACGGAAACCGAAATTCCCGCGCAGACAGAACACATTGCCGCGCTTGCCGCAGGTTCAGTCGGAGACGCCGTGCGTTTGATCAATCTGGGTGGTCTGGACATCTATGCCGAACTGATCGCCATTCTGGGCACCTTGCCCCGCATGGATCGCCAGCGCGCGCTGGCCCTGGCCGAAGCGGCAGCACAGCGCGGCGCGGCGGACCGGTTCGAACTTTTGCTTACCCTGATCGACATCGCTCTGTCACGGCTGGCCCTGACCGGGGCAACGGGCACGCCCCCGCTTCCGGAAGCCGCCCCCAACGAGGGTGAAACACTGGCGCGTCTGTCAGCATCGCCAAATCAAGCCCGTCGCTGGGCCGAGGTCGCCGCAACGATCACAACCCGAGCGCGACATGGTCAGGCAGTCAACCTTGACCCTGCCGCTCTGGTCCTAGATACGGTGTTCAAGATACAGGAAACTGCCGGTCAGAACAGATGAGCGACACCCCCCAGATTACCGACAGCCATTGCCATCTGGACTTCCCGGATTTCGAAGGCCAGTTGGACGACATCATCACGCGTGCTGCCCAGGCTGGCGTGACCCGGATGGTGACGATCTGCACCAAACTGCGCAACGAACCCGCCGTCCGTGCGATTGCCGAAGCCCACGCGCCGGTCTTCTATGCCGCCGGCACACACCCGATGAGCGCCGCGGACGAGCCATTGGCCTCGGTCGATGATCTGGTCGCCCTGACACGGCATCCTAAATTCGTCGGTATCGGTGAAACCGGCTTGGACTACCACTATACCGCCGACAGTGCCGAAGTGCAGAAACAGTCACTGCGCATTCATATCGAAGCGGCCCAGCGCACCGGGTTGCCCCTGATCATTCACGCCCGCGCAGCTGATGAAGATATGGCCCGCATTCTGGCCGAAGAATATCGCAACGCACCCTATTCCTGCGTCATGCACTGCTTCTCATCGTCTGCTCAATTGGCCAAGGCCGCGCTGGAGCTGGGGTTTTATCTGTCCATGTCCGGCATCGCAGCCTTTCCGAAAAGCCAGGAGTTGCGCGATATCTTCGCAAACGCCCCGGTGGACAGGATTCTGGTGGAAACTGACGCGCCCTATCTGGCCCCGCCGCCCTATCGCGGCAAACGAAACGAGCCGGCCTATACTGTGCACACGGCCCAAAAGGGGGCCGAAATCTTTGGCATGGACTATGCCGCCTTTGCTGACCAAACGCAGACGAACTTCGACCGGCTGTTTACCAAAGCGGCATCATACAAGGCCGCCGCATGACCGGCTTCCGATTTACAATTCTGGGCTGCGGGTCCTCTGGCGGCGTGCCGCGGTTGGGCGGTCAGTGGGGCGATTGTGACCCTGCGAACCCCAAGAACATCCGGCGCCGCTGTTCGATGCTGGTCGAACGCGACGGGCCAGATGGGACAACCTCGGTTCTGATCGACACCACGCCAGATATGCGCAGCCAGTTGCTGGATACAGGTACAGGGCGGTTGGACGGGGTCGTCTATACGCACTCTCACGCAGACCATGTGCATGGAATCGATGATTTGCGCATGATCGTGTTCAACATGAAAACCCGCGTTCCCGTTTGGGCGGATGGCGACACCCAGAACGCCTTGTTGGGGCGGTTTGGATACGCGTTCATTCAGCCGGAAGGCTCTCCTTATCCTCCGATACTCGAGCTCAAGTCCATCGACGGTCCATTTGAAATCGACGGCCCCGGCGGCCCGATTCCGTTTCGTCCTTTCAAAGTGAATCACGGTTCGATCGATTCCCTTGGATTCCGCATAGGGCAACTCGCCTATCTTCCGGATGTCGCCGAGATCTACGACGATGCCTGGCCCGAAATGAAAGGGCTGGACTGCCTTGTCATCGACGCCCTGCGCCGCTCACCTCATCCAACGCATGCGCATCTGGAAAAGACGCTTGGGTGGATCGAAGAACTCCAACCGAAGCGCGCGGTTCTGACCAACATGCATATCGATCTCGACTATGCCACCGTCGATGCGGAAACCCCCGACCACATCACCCCCGCCTTCGACGGGATGGTGATCCATCAGTCGCAGTAGGCCGCTGCCCGTCGCCCGCATGATATCGCAGCAGGCCCGTCGCACGGGGGCCACATGCTGCAAAGCCTGATCGACGTCATTCTTCCGGTTTTCCTTGTGATCGGGGCCGGGTATACGGCAACCCGCACGGGGTACTTCAAAGAAGCGCATGTCGATGGGCTGATGAAGTTCACCCAAGGCTTTGCGATTCCCTGCCTTTTGTTTCTGGCCATCGCGCATCTGGACCTCAGCGCCAGTTTCGACCCCCGGCTTTTGGCCAGTTTCTATTCCGCTGCCGCCCTGTGTTTCACAGCAGGCCTGTTCGGCGCGCGCATCATTTTCGGGCGCGATTGGGAAGATTGCGTTGCCATCGGGTTTTGTTGCCTGTTCTCAAACTCTGTCCTGTTGGGTTTGCCGATAACCGAACGCGCATACGGGCCCGAGAACCTGACCGGCAACTACGCGATCATCGCCTTCCATTCTCCGTTTTGTTACGGCGTCGGGATCACGGTGATGGAGGTCGTGCGAAATCGCGGTCATGGTGGCGTGCGCATGGCACGGTCTGTATTGTCTGCAATGTTCAAGAACGCACTGATCCTTGGTATCGCCCTTGGGTTTCTGGTCAACCTGTCCGGCCTGGCGATCCCTGCCGTGGTCGACGAAGCACTGGGGTTGATCACCCGTGCTGCCCTGCCCGGGGCGTTGTTTGCCCTGGGCGGTGTGCTGGTCAAATACAAGCCCGAGGGCGACCTGCGCACCATTGCTTATGTCTGCTGTATCTCTTTGATGCTGCATCCCAGCCTGGTGTGGGTGTTCGGCAAATCCACGGGCCTGCCGCAGGATCTGTTTCGGTCTGGGGTTTTGAATGCGGCCATGGCTCCGGGTTTCAACGCCTATATCTTCGCCAACATGTATGGTCGCGCAAAACGGGTCGCAGCGTCGGCCGTACTTATCGGAACGGCCTCGTCCATTCTGACCGTCTGGCTATGGCTGACACTTCTGGGCTAACTGAGGTGTTGACTTCAGGTTGATGTGAAACACCTATCGCGAAACGCAGCAGGAGATCCGAATGTCACATGCCATAATTGTCGCTCATGGCCAACCGTCAGACCCGGAACCGGCCGAAGCTGCACTTGCGGCATTCGCCGCCAAGGTCAACGCGCTTACCGGGCATGTAGCGGTGGATTCGGCGACCCTGGCGGCGCCGGGTGCGTTGGAGTCGATGCTGAACCGCGCGCACGAAAACTCGGTCATCTATCCACTTTTCATGGCAAAAGGGTGGTTTGTCACCAGCGCTCTACCCAAACGGCTTGGGCACCATCCGGCACGGATTTTGGACCCGCTTGGAATTGACCCGGACCTGCCGGCCCTGACCGCAGAGGCCCTGCGATCGGAATTGTCCGACAAACACTGGGCCGCTCGGTCCACCGATCTGGTCATTGCCGCGCATGGTTCCGGGCGCAGCCGCAACCCGTCGACCGTGGCGTTGCAGTTTGCGAAACAGCTTGCAGAACTGATGGCGTTCAAATCCGTTCGCGTCGGTTTCGTTGAAGAGCCTCCTTCCATATCTGACGCTGCAAACGGTACCGAAGATCAGGCGCTGTGCCTTCCGTTCTTTGCCTGTGCCGGAGGGCATGTGCAGGAAGACGTCCCGCAAGAGCTGGATCGCGCGGGGTTTTCAGGCGTGGTCCTGCCGGTGGTGGGAGAGTTGCCTCCGATCCGGCAACAGATAGCCAAAAAGATAAATGCGGCATTCGATTCAGCCTGAAGCCCCGATACGTGCCCATCGTGTTTTCTGAACGCATTCAGGTTTGCGCCTTGCTCAACGCTGAATACATGCGATGGCAAGACCGGCCGTCGCGCTTGGCCTGATAAAGGGCCAAATCTGCTGCGTGAAGAATGTCGGCGGCGTTGGGGCAGTCGAACTGCGTGGACAAGGCAGTGCCAATACTGGCCGAGATCGAACAACTCTGATTCTGAAAGGTCATCGGTTCATTCAACCTTGATACCAGACGACCAGCAATGCAGGCCAGAGTATCTTCCCGAGTCAGATCTTTGAAAATAATGACGAATTCATCCCCCCCGACCCGGGCCACGGTGTCGTTGCTTCGTGTTTCCTGCTGCATGATGCGGGCGGCCTGCTGCAAGACAAAATCACCCGCCGCATGGCCCAGCTTGTCATTTACAGATTTGAAGAAGTCCAGATCCAGATGCATGAGCGCGAAGGTGGAATTTCCCGAAATCAAATGCTCGAGCAAGTGATCCATTGCCCTGCGGTTCTTCAGCCCGGTCAATGTGTCGGTAAAGGCCTGCTCTTCGGCTGCAAGCATCGCACCCTGTAGCCGAAGGTTGAGAGAGCGGGATGCCTCCATCGCGGCGGATTTGGCTTCGACCAGATACAACAGCTCAATCGCCAGATCCGTGCCCGAGAAATCAGCACTTGTCAGCGCATAGTCCCGTACCGCATCCAAAATCGAGATACCAAATGACAGATTGATGACCGCGCCACCGGAACGCGGCAAAGGAGCGACCAAGCCTTTGAGGGTTGTGCGCGGTTCATCATGAAACCTCAGATGCAGCTTCGCCCCCGCCATTGACATCAGGGCGGGAATGGTGGTGATCGTTCTGGGGCGGATCAGTTCAAACACATCCAGAAATCCCTGCCCCACCAGCGGCCGTTCAGGTCGCAACTTTTGCAGGGTCGGACCTGCTTGCTGAATATGCCCGTTTTGGTCCACCAACAGGAACATCGGGCAAAGCGTTTCCAGCAGACCTGCCAGTTCTTGGGTATCTGTCATCCGTTCCGAGCCCCCAGATCAAAATGCCGCCCCTCAGCAAAAGCGCTTTCAACCAACATGATGGAAATGACGTCACTGCCTTGCTGCTGCCCCTCGTGTGACAGCATCACCAGCGCACCATAGTCATCCGCCATTGCGCGCAGGACCCCAACCATGACATTGGAATACCCTGGCAGGCCCGGAGAGCAACTCAGCTGAAATTCCGTGGCAGACAGCTCTCTCAGTTCCAAGGCCGGCAGGGTCAAATCACACACGGCCAGCCGCACGCGGTCCGCCAGATCGTCGAGCGAATGAAGAAATTCCACGTAACTGACGCCGCCGAACCTGAGAAGTCGGCGCAGCCCTTCCATATTCGGATGAGACACGAGATACGTTCCCAGGTCCTCAAACACTTCGGCTTGCGGCCGATCGAGGTCTGCGCTCAGCGCCTCCATTACCTTGGACGTCATGTCATCGTCATAGACGAGCATGGCCTCGAACTCGACAAACCCCAGCCGTGCGGCTTCGGTCACGCGCAACCAGCAGGATCGCCCGTAGGTCGCACAGACAAAGGACTGTATCGCCCGATTGATCAGACCATGCATCAGATGCCCCAGTTTGGTGTCCTGTGCACTGTGGCCGGAAAAACCTTAACAAATAGCCAAAATCCACCCTGAGTTGTAGTGAATTCAACCGAGTATCAGCTCGATACCACCTGTCCGGTCAGAAATCCGTGGGCGCGCCGCCTTCCGCTTTGCGGCGTTCGACAAAAGCGGCCAGCTCCTCGCGAATGCCTTCATCGATCGGGGGGGCTTCAAAGCTCGAGATGATCTCCTTGAACATGTGATGCGCGCGTTCTGCCGTCCAGATACCGCCGGCGACCTCCCACCCTTCATAGTTTTTCCAATCACTCAGGAAGGGTTGATAGAATGCCGTGGTATAGCGATCCTGCGTATGCTGAATGCCAAAGAAATGACCGTCATTGCCGACTGCCCGGATCGCATCCAGTGCAATCTCGTCCGGCCCTGTGGCGGTCAACTCGGGGTTCATATAGCGTTGAATTTGCTGTAGGATTTCGCAATCCATGATAAACTTTTCCGGGCTGGCGATCAGACCGCCCTCAAGCCAACCGGCTGCGTGGTAGACCATATTGGTGCCCGATTGCACGGCGGCCCAAAGCGAGTTCGAAGTTTCCCACACCGACTGCCCGTCCGGCACATTTGCCGCACAAACACCCGAAGACCGCATGGGCAAACCATAGAACCGCGCCATCTGGCCGGTCATCTGGGTCGAACGCATGTATTCCGGTGTTCCAAAGGCCGGCGCGCCGGATTTCATATCCACATTCGACGTGAATGTACCGATCACACAGGGGATACCGGGGCGCACGTATTGGAACAGCGCAATGGCACACAGCGCCTCGGCCAAGGACTGCGCCACGGCACCCGCCATGGTTACGGGGGCCATCGCACCCGCCAGCGTAAAGGGCGTGACAACAATCGCCTGACCACGCCGCGCCAGGCGCAGACACCCGTCGATCATCGGGTGATCGTGTTTCAGCGGCGAGGTCGAGTTGATATTGGTATACATCCGCGGCGCGGCTTCGAACTCCTCGTGACTCAAACCGCCTGCGATGCGCACCATCTCCATGACATCTTCGACGCGTTCCTTGCCCAGCGAATAGGCGTGCATCGCCTTGTCGGTCAGGGTCAGCTTGTCGTACAGCACGTCCAGATGGCGCACGCTGGCGTGGATATCGACCGGCTCGACCGGGTATCCGCCGGCGAAATGGATGCAGTTGAAGTATTGCGTCAGCTTCAGAAGGTTCCGGCACATCTCGCGATTGCCCGGTACTTTTTTCCCGATCTCCATGTCCCAGTAATTCGGCGGGGAAGAGACGTTGCCGAACAGGATGTTCTTCCCGCCGATTTCGATCTTGCGATCCGGATTGCGAGGGGTGATCGAAAAACGGCTGGGAGCTTTGGCGATCATCTCCATGACAAAGTCCCGCCCCATGCGGACATTGTCGCCGTCGATGGTGCAACCCGCCTCGCGCAGGATGCCTATTGCCTCTTCGTTGTAAAACTCGATCCCGATCTCTTCGAGGATGCGCATCGCCCCTTCATGGATCGCTTCGATACCGGCCTGATCCAAAGGTTCTGTGGGGCGATCGATATTGACCGGCGGATCCCAGGGCATCTGGTCAATCGCTGCACTGCCCCTGCGCGCAGCCGCCCCTGCGCGCCCTCCTCCGCGGCGCTTGCGTGTCTTGGTCTCGGCCATCGGTGCCTCCTGTTCTTGCTTTCGTCAAGCAAGCCCCGAAGAGACGCCTATGGCCGCTCCGTCTGCGACAGAATATGTCGGTTTTTCATTCCGTTTTGTCGAATCTCGGATTTGAAAATCAGATTTTGGCCAACCATTCGGGAATATGTCCGATATCAGGCAAAATCACATCCGCCATCGGAGCCAAAGCATCGGCCTCGGCCAAACCGGTCAAAACACCGATCGTGGTCATCCCCGCCGCACGCCCGGCCTGCAAGTCATGAAGACTGTCACCCACCATCGCGATACGAGATGGCTCGACCTCGATATGGGCGGCAAAGGCCAGCAACTGGCCCGGTCCCGGCTTGAACCCGTGACCGCTGTCATACCCGGCGACGAAATCGAAATGCCCCCTTATTCCGACAGATTCGAGATGCTGCAAAGCGGGATGTTCACTGTCATTCGTCGCAACGCCCAACTTGATTCCGGCATTTTGCAGACCTTCCAGGAAAGGAACCAATGGCACGGCGGGCACCTGCGGGGCCGAGGCGGCCTCGGAGTTCATCAAATCGATGATCTCCTGCAAGGTTACGCCATCGACATGGGCAATCAAGACCTCTGCGATTTCCTCGACCGTGGCGGCGATTACAATGCTGTCTTCGGTATATTTCCCTTGCTCGAAATCATATCCGATGACACGGCCAAGCTTGGTCGCGCGATCTTCGTCCCCGTTGGACAGGCGCAACAGCATCGAGCGTCCGAACCCTCCCCACGTATTGGCAAAGTCAAACAGCGTGCCATCTTTGTCAAAGATGATCGCATCTATCGGCATCCGGTGCTCCTGCGGAAAATATGGTTATGTCCAGTGTATCTCAGCGCCGCCGGACAATACCGCCCTTGCCTGGGCGGGAAGATCATAGGCGAGTGAATTGGCGTCACAAAACGCCATGACCCACGAATCGTCAAGCACCAGAAAATCAAGAACCGATGCCAGAAACTCGGTATCGCTTGCCCGATCGCGCACATCCTCGATCGATGCGCCCGTAGAGCCCAGAAAAACAGGCAAAAGCTCGTCATTTCTGACCAGCCAGGCCAGGGCCGTCAGCGCAAGAGTTTCGGCGGAATCAGAGGATATCGGCATAAACTTGGGTCAGATCCGGTCTTGGAAAGGGTTTGTTAACCAGAGTCATAAACACTTTGTTCACGCATGCAATCAACGGTGAACAACTATGTCTGTGCAGGGAACCATCCTTGTCCTCGACGGGGTATCGACCAATCGCATCATGCTGAAGGTACAGCTGACGGCGGCCTGGTATCACGTGGTGCAGGGCGAAAAGCTTGAAGGGTTGCCCGGACTCGTGCGGCGTACGCAACCGGATCTGGTTCTGACGGCCCAGACGTTGCCGGACGGAACGGCTGCGGGTGTGAAGAAGGCGATCGCGAAGGAACCCGGCCTTGACGACGTTCCGGTCGTGGTGATTGCCGCGCAAAATGACCGGGACGCCCGGCTGCGGGCGTTGAAGGACGGGCTGGATGATGTTCTGACGCACCCGTTCAAAGACACTTTGTTGTTGGCGCGGATTCGCAGCCTTCTGCGTGCCCGTGCGGCCACTCAGGATTTGCAGGTCAGCAACGGATCGCAACCGATTGGCTTCGCAGAGCCGGCCCAACCGGTAATCAGACCGTTCAAAGCGGCGCGGGTTGATATTCTGACCCACACGGCCCGAAACGGCACGCTTTGGCAAAAGGCCCTGGAAGATCAACGTCAATTTGATTTGAACTGGCATCTTCAGTCAAACCTGCGAGGTGTTTTGTCCGGCTCTGTTCCTGATGCGATCGTGGTTGAACTGGGCTCGAACCCGGCAGGTCTGAATATCCTTGCCGACCTGAGATCACGCGGCGTGACTCGGCACACGGTTTTGATCGGGGTGCTGAAAGACGAAGACTCCGGACAGGCTTCGGAAGCTCTGGACCGAGGGGCCGATGCTGTCTGTCTGGGCGGGTTCTGCGCGCAAGAGATCCTGCTGCGGCTTGAAAACCAGATTGCCCGCAAAGCGCGACTGGATCAGATGCGGGTCTCTCTCAAAAGAGGCATCGCGGAATCCTGGATCGACCCGTTGACCGGGCTGCACAATCGCCGCTACGCCATGCGCGCGCTGGATCAGATCGCGCGCCAATCGGCCAGAACGGGGCGCAGTTTTGCGATCATGCTGGCCGATCTGGATCACTTCAAGGCAATAAATGATGGCTATGGCCATGCAAGCGGCGATTACGTTTTGACGCAAGCGGCGGAACGTATGCAAAATGCCTTGGGATCCCGTGGCTTTGTCGCCCGCATCGGGGGAGAAGAGTTCATGATCGGCGTGCCCGATGTATCGCCCAAACAGGCGCTGAACCTGGCCGAAACCGTTTGTGACAGCATCTGTCAGTCCCCGTTCCTGTTGCCGGACCATGGGGCACAAGTTGATGTGACGGTCAGTATCGGGTTGAAGTTGTCTCAGGTCGGTTTCGCCCGGCAAGACCGTGCGGCTGAAAGCGTGGAAAACCTTATCAAATCCGCGGACAAAGCGCTGTATGCTGCGAAGAAGGCAGGGCGCAATCAGGTGAGTATCAGGCAAAGTGCCGCCTGATCTGTTCAGTCTCTTTTCTTGTGCCCATGCGGCCCGCGTTTGACGACCTCCTGCAATCGGTCTGCATAGGCCTGCCGCTCATCATCACTCATGGCGGTCACACGTGCCAGCCATTGCGTTTGCAAGGCCTGCTGCAAATCGGCGGTGGCCTGTGCTTGTTGTTGCAACAGAACCTGAACGGCCACCGGGTCAAAGGGCGTTGCACGCAACGCCTGACTGAGCGCTTCAAAATCCTGAGCACGACCCTTGGATCCCTTTTTGTGCAGGCCCGTCAGCTCGCCTCGCATCGCCTTTCGATCATCCTTGGGCAGGGCCCGGTACAACGCGGGGCCGAAGCCGGGCGGTGATTTGGCATGATCCCCACCTTTGAGGCGCAATACGGTGCCCACAGCGATACCGACAACCAGCAGGTTCAGCGCCAGTGACAGGGCCAGGACGACAGGAACCCACCTGCGTTTGGGCTTGGGATCAGCGTTCATTCCGTGCTCTCCAGAAAACTCGAGTCAAATCCAAGGTCCGCGACGAGGAAGGGTGTCTCCTCTGACGTCAACAGGTTGGCCGGGTCCGGCAGAAAGGCCGGTGCGGAAAACCCGATCCAGACCCCGGCAGCGCTTGCGGCGACAAGCCCGCCAAGGCCCTGCCATCCTCCTACATTGCTTATCAACCTGTTCCATATCGAAGGCATCGGCTGCGGTGCGGGCGCAAGGCGACCGAGGCGAACAGTTTCAGCATCCGTCTGGATGCGCACGGCAAGATCGTCTGGCAGTACTGGTCGCTGCCGCTGTGCCTGTGCAAACAAGTGATCCAGTTCCAGGTCTTCATCCGCCATTGTCATACCCCAGTTCTTCGCGTCGTCCGGCCAAGATCGCGGTCAGGCTGCGCTTGCCTCTTGCGGTCAGGCTTTCAACTGCTTCTACCGAAATGCCCATTATCCCGGCAATCTCGGGGTTGGGCAGCTCTTCAATATGGCGCAGCACGACCGCTTGTCGCTGCCGCTCGGGCAGCTCAGCCAAAGCCGACTGCAGGGCATCCTTGCGCGCCTCGTCCTGCATGCGGTCAACAACGCTGGCCTTGCCATCTTCGGGTTCGGGAACGTCCGACAACCTGTCGGGTGTCTTCTTGCGCCTGATGTCCACGCACAGGTTCAGCGTCACCCGATACAGCCAGGTCGATACCTTGGCCTGACCCGACACCCAATTCGGTGCCATCTGCCACAACCGCATCATCGCGTCCTGCGTCACGTCTTCCGCCTCGGCCCGATTGCCCAACATGCGCAAAGCAACCGAGTAACAGCGAGGCCCCAAACGATCGGTCAGGATACGTGCCGCCCCCGCCTCGCCGTCGGCGAATTGCCTCAGCAACGCATCGTCGCTGAGTGTGTTCGCGGCGCAATCCGCACCGCGAACATCTTGTGAGTGGGAGGTCAGATCCTCCATCCTGCATCAGTTATCGCTTGCATTCGATTTTTGATGCTTTTTCTTATGGTGCCGTCCCATCCGATCTTTGGCATCGGCAAATTCCTGTTCCGAGATTCCGCCACTGTTGTCCGCATCCATCCGATCAAACATCTTGTCAGCCCGGCGCGGTTTCGGCAACTCATCCTGGCTGAGGAAGCCATCTTTGTTCGCGTCGTTATTTTCGAACATCCTGGCAACCCGATCGCTGGCTTTCTTCTGGGCGGCCGCCTGCATTTCTTCCTGGCTCAGCTTTCCATCCCCATTGGTGTCCGCCTCGGTGAAACGAGCGGTGCGGTGCGCCTCCATCTCTTGTTGCGTCACCTGACCATCGCCATCGGCGTCCAGTTCCTGAAAGGACACCGGCTCGCGGCCACCCGGGCCAGCGGCCAGAACAGAAGTACCGGTAATCGCAACAGCCGATATAACAATGGCCGAGATGAATGTAACGTTTTTCATTTCCGTTTCCTTTTGTTGACGCGGCCCGAGTGCCGCCGCTCATACCCATTCAAACGGGCGGCGCCAGGATATCCGTCGCTGAAATCGAATTTATTTTTGAAAGGTTCGGGGTCGCCCCATGCCGACGTGTCGGGCAGACGTTGCAAAGCGACGCACCCCCCTTTTAAATTTTCACAATCAGGCCCATTATCCGCAAAAGATTACTGCGCGAGTTACATTATGACGGATCAGACGATCGAAACGACCTCTGAAGATGAGCGTGAGACATGGCCCGCCCTGGTCAAGGGGTTTCGCTGCAAATGCCCCAACTGCGGGGAAGGCAAGCTGTTGCACAGCTATCTCAAGGTCAATGACTCCTGCTCGAACTGCGGGCAGGAGTTGTTTCACCATCGCGCAGATGATGGGCCCGCCTACCTGACAATCCTACTGGTCGGCCACCTGCTGGCGCCAGCTCTGCACGTGTCCTATGTGCATTGGCGGCCCGATCCGTGGACCATGGCCATCGGCTTTTCCGTCGCCTGCGTTGCCCTGTCCCTGTACCTGTTGCCACGCCTGAAAGGTGCGGTGGTGGCGTATCAGTGGGCACGCCGCATGCATGGCTTTGGAAAAACCGCGTGACCCGACCCAGTTGACCAGTTTGGACATGACAGCCGACAAAACAGCCATCCGTGACGCAGCAACGGTTATCGTGCTGCGGGACAGATGGACAAACCCCTCGATCCTTATGGGGCAGCGCGGGTCCAAAGCGGCCTTCATGCCGAACAAGTTCGTCTTTCCCGGTGGCGCGGTTGATCCGGCTGACGCGGATGTTCCATTGGCAACGGATTTGCCGGATCTGTGCTTTGAACGTTTGGGCGAACAGGCCGAGCCGGGGATTCAACGCGCCCTCGCCGCGGCCGCCATACGCGAGCTTTGGGAAGAAACCGGTCTTGTTCTTGGCCAGCCGGGCACATGGCCCGGTCATGTCCCTGACGATTGGCAGAGCTTTGCCGCGTTGGGTTACCTGCCAACTGCCGCTGCGCTTCAGTTCGTCTTTCGCGCGGTAACTCCACCGGGCCGTCCCCGCCGGTTCGATGCGCGGTTCTTTCTGGTCGACGCCGACGCTCTGCAAGGTGATGTGGATGATTTCAGTCACGCCTCGGATGAGCTGTCGCACCTGCAATGGGTGCCACTGGATCGGGCACGGGATCTGGATCTGCCGTTTATCACCGAGGTCGTTCTGGCGGAAATAGCGGCCCGGGTTACGTCCCCCGAGCCGCCATCGTCGGTTCCATTCTACAAAAACAACGAAGAAGCCAACCTGTTCCTGCGTCTCAGGGGCTATCCGATGCCAACCCACGACTGACGGATCGGTTTCACCGCATCCGGCTGACCACCACCGTCACTTCGGGCTTTTTGCCAATTTCGGCTTTGGCTGTCTGCCGCACGATGCGGCGCATTTCTTCTTCCAGCTTGTCGTCATCGCGCAGGGTCTTGGCGGCGGCCCGGATCAGGAACTGGTTCAGGTCCTCTTCCAGAACTTCGACCAACGCGGCACGGGACGTGCCGGTTTCGGGCAGCCCCATGGTATCGCACCACGGCTCGCCCAGCGGTTCGTCTTCTTCGTCCAGAACCACCGTCACCGTAACATGGCCGTTCAAAGCCATGCGGATACGATCCCGCACCACGCCGTCAAGGGCACCGATCTTCACTGTACCGTCCAGATATGTGCGACCGGTTTCAACATAATCGACGACTACAGGCGCATTGCCGCTGAGATCCAGCATGGTTCCGTTCACCGCCAGCACTCCGGTTCTGCCGCCCTGCTCTGCCAGTTTGACATGCTCGCGCAGGTGCCGGTGTTCGCCATGCATCGGGATCACGAATTGCGGATCGGTCAGTGCATGCACTTTCTCGAGGTCCGGCCGGTTCGCATGGCCCGAGACATGATAAAGGCCCGAACTGTCATCGACGACATCCACGCCCTTTTCGCTGAGCTGGTTCATGATAAAGATCACGCCCCGCTCGTTCCCGGGAATGGTTTTCGAGGAAAACAGGAACAGATCGCCCTCGGCCAGCTCCAGACCACGGTACTTGCCACGGGCCAGTTGGGCGCTTGCCGCCCGTCGTTCCCCCTGGCTGCCGGTCACGATCAGCATCAGGTTCTGGCGCGGAAGGTCCAGAGCCTCTTCGGCGCTGATCACCTTGGGAAAATCCGCAAGAATACCGGTTTCGGTCGCGGCTTCGATCATCCGACGCATCGCGCGCCCCAGCAGGACGACGGAACGCCCGGCCCGCGCACCCGCCTCGGCCAGCGTTTTGACCCGCGCGACGTTTGAGGCAAAGGTGGTTGCCACGACCATGCCTTCCGCGCCTTCGACCAGCTTGACGATCTCGGGGCCAACTTCGGATTCCGAACGCCCCGGATGGGTCGAAAACACATTCGTACTGTCACAGACCAGCGCCTTGATGCCGGGCTTGGCGACCTCGGCCCACAGGTCAGGGTCAAAAGCCTCTCCAACGACCGGAGCAGCATCCAGCTTGAAGTCGCCCGAATGTACGACACGCCCTGCGGGGGTGTCGATGACCAATGCGGCACTTTCGGGAATCGAGTGCGAAACCGGAAGGAAGCCAACCGTGAACGGCCCGACGGACACCTGTTCAGGCCAGGCGGAAACGGTCGTGACCGCCTCGGTCGGGTGTGCGTGTTCTTCCATCTTGCGGCGCGCGATATTGGCCGTGAAGGCGCGCGCATAGACCGGCGCGCCCAAAGCTTCATAACAATGGGCCACGGCACCGACATGGTCTTCATGGGCGTGCGTGATGAAAACACCATCCAGTCGGTCGGCACGCTCTTTCAGCCATGAGATATCGGCAAAGACAAGGTCAACGCCCGGCGTTGTGTCCATATCGGGAAAAGTGACGCCCAGATCCACAAGGATCAGGCGTTCCTTTCCCGGTTCACCGTAGCCGTACACATAGGCGTTCATGCCAATTTCGCCCGCGCCACCCAGCGGCAGGTAGATCAATCTTTCACTGCTCATACGGAGCCATTATCCTTGTTGTAGCGATGGATCACGGTCAGGCCGTGCATCGTCAGATCATCTTCGATTGCGTCGAACCCCACGTCGGCCTGATCGAACAAGGGGGCCAGCCCGCCGGTTCCAACGACTTTCATCGGCATTCCATATTCAGCCTTGATCCGGGCGATCAGCCCCTCGATCAAACCGGAATATCCCCAATACACGCCCGATTGAATACAACCAACCGTATTCGTACCGATCACCTTGTCAGGTCGGGAGACATCGATATGCGGCAGCGCCGCGGCGCCCTGATGCAGGGCCTCAAGGCTCAGGTTCACACCGGGGGCGATAATGCCCCCCACATATGCGCCGTCGGCGGCGACAACGTCGAAATTCGTTGCGGTTCCAAAATCCACGACAACCACATTGCCACCATGGCGGTCAAAAGCGCCCACGGCATTGGCCAGTCGATCCGGGCCAGGCACCGTGCCTTCATCCACACGCGGCGGGACAGGCAACAGGCAATCGGGCTTGCCCACAACCAGTGGTCTGCAACCAAAAAAACGATCGGCGAAGATACGCAGGTTGAACACGACGCGCGGAACGGTCGAGGCGATGATCACATCGGTGATGTCCGCCTCGATCCCGTAATGCTTCACCAGCGTCGAATACCAGGTGAAATAAGCGTCTGCCGTGCGCGCATGGTGGGTCGAGGTGCGCAGGGTACACAAAAACTCCTCACCGTCCCAGATCGAAAAGACGGTATTGGTATTGCCGCAATCGATGGCCAGAAGCATCCGCGCCCCTCTCAGAAATAGACATCCGCCGCAGGAATGCTCACGCGGCCTTTGGCGGTGTTTAAGACAAGGTTACCGCTTGCGTCCACCGTTTCGAAGGTTCCAACCGTTTCTGACGTACCGGTCCGCGCGGTGATGACCTCGCCCAACCGGGCCGCGCGGGACAGCCAGGCGGTGCGGATCGGTTCGAACCCATAGGTGACGAACTGGGTTTCATACGCGGCGTAGGCCGCGGCCAGTTCGGTCAGAAAATCCTCGGGCGAGACATGTGCCCCGGTTTCCGAAAGAAGTGAGACGGGACGAACCGCACCGGGCTCTACCGCGTCGGCATCCGGGGCATTGGCCAGATTCACTCCGATGCCGATGGACAGATGCCCCACGCCATGCCCCTGCCCCGTGCTTTCCAGCAGGATACCGGCAAGCTTGCCGCCGTTCAGCAGCACGTCATTGGGCCATTTCAGCGACAGTCCGGCAGCCCGCCCGGTAACGGCGACGCACGCGTCAAAAAGGGCCAGCGCCGCCACGAAACTGCGCAAAGCCGCCTGTTCCGGCGCGCCCTGAGGACGCATCAGCAAGGTCGCCGCCAGGTTGCCCATCGGGTTGGCCCAGCTTCGTCCGCGCCGCCCGCGCGCCGCCGTCTGGTGATGCGCCATGATCCAGACGGGACCACGCGCATTCGGAGCAATCCGCGCCGCTTCATTCAGCGTGCTGTCGACTTCCTGCACCTCGTGCAGGCCATAGCCTTGGGGCCATTTTGTCATATCAAAAAGGCTCGGTCGCGCAACCGAGCCCCTCTTTCCGGTTGTGCAAAACGATCAGTTGACAAGCGTGGCCGCCGCGGCTGCTGCCGCGCCCTCGACGCCGAACTGATAGAAGATACCGACCAGCATCAGGGCCGCAGACCCCATCAATGCCACCCACAGAACAGGGGTCGACCGGGTTTCGATCGGCTCTTCGTTCTCGGCCCCGAAATACATGTAGAACACGATCCGCAGGTAATAGAAGGCACCGATGACCGAAGCGATGGCCGAGACGACGACCAGACCGGTCAGACCCGCACTGACGCCCGCCTGCCAGACGCCGAATTTCGCAAAGAAACCAAGCATCGGAGGCACGCCCGCAAGGCTGAACATCAGGATCAGCACCGCCAGCGCCTTGCCCGGATCACGCTTGGAGTATTGCCGCAGAGCGTCAATGTCGGTGATGGGTTTGCCGTCACGCTCCATCATCAGAATGAAGGCGAAGGTGCCGATATTCATGGTCACGTAGATGGCCAGATACATCAGCATCGCCTTGATACCCAGCTCGGTACCGGCGGCAAGGCCAATCAGCGCATAGCCCATATGGGCAATCGACGAAAACGCCATCAGACGCTTGATGTCGCGCTGCCCGATCGCGGCCACGGCCCCCAGCAACATCGACAGTACGGACAGCAGGACAATCACTTGCTGCCAGTCTTCGACAACGCCACCGAAAGCATCATGCAACAGGCGCGCGAACAACGCCATCGCCGCAACCTTCGGCGCCGTGGCAAAGAAGGCCGTGATCGGTGTGGGAGACCCCTCGTAAACGTCCGGCGTCCACATATGGAACGGTACGGCCGAGACCTTGAAGGCCAGACCCGAGATCAGGAAGATCAGGCCAAACAGCAGCCCCAACGAAACATCACCATGGTGAACTGTCTGGATGATGCCCGAGAACAACGTTGTGCCGGTGAAGCCATAGACCAGCGAGGCGCCATAAAGCAGCAGCCCCGAGCTCAGCGCACCCAGCACGAAATACTTCAGACCTGCCTCGGTCGATTTCGCGCTGTCACGACGCAGAGCAGCCACGACATAGAGCGACAGCGATTGCAGCTCGAGCCCCATGTAAAGCGACATCAGATCGCCTGCGCTGACCATCATCATCATCCCCACGGCGGCCAGTGCCACCAGCAAAGGATATTCAAATCGCAGCAGATCACGGCGCGCCATGTATTCCTGGCTCATGACCAGTACGGCACCCGCCGACAGCAGGATGGCAACCTTGGCAAAGCGAGCAAAGCCGTCATCGACGAACATGCCGTTGAAGGCCACGTTTGTACCCCCGCCCTGAGTTGCAATCCAGATTGCCAGAAGGGCCATAAGACCTGCCGTGGTCCAGACCAGCAGAGGCGCCAGCCCGTCCTTTGTCGTGTAGACAGCCCCCAGCAGCGCCGCCATCGCATAAAGCGCCAGAACGATTTCCGGCAGGATGATTGTCAGATCAGCCTGGATCATGTCCCCAAAGCTCCCTTAATGCGAAGCGGCTGTCTGGGTCGCAGCCTCAGCCGCGGCCAGAGCCGTGTCATAGTTCGAAATCAGAGCCGCTGTGGATTGCCCGATCACATCGGTTACCAGCGACGGGTAGACACCCAGCAGGATGGTCATCACGATCAGAGGGGCGAAGATCAACCGCTCGCGCGAGCTCATGTCGGTCATCGCCTTGAGGCTTTCCTTGATCAGATCGCCAAACACGACCCGACGGTAGAGCCACAGCGCATAAGCCGCCGAGAAGATCACACCGGTCGCAGCCACCGCCGTTACCCAGGTGTTGACTTGGAACGCGCCCATCAGGGTCAGGAATTCGCCGATGAAGCCCGATGTGCCCGGCAGGCCGACATTGGCCATGGTAAACAGCATGAAGACCAGCGCGTATGCGGGCATCCGGATCACCAGACCGCCATAGGCCTCGATATCGCGGGTATGCATCCGGTCATAGATCACGCCGACACACAAGAAGAGCGCTGCCGAGATGAACCCGTGGCTGAGCATCTGGAAGATCGCGCCATCGATGCCCTGCTGGTTTGCCGCGAAAATACCCATGGTCACAAAGCCCATATGCGCGACCGAGGAATAGGCGATCAGCTTCTTCATGTCCTCCTGCACCAGCGCCACCAGCGAGGTATAGACAACCGCGATGGCAGACATCCACAGCACCAGATCGGTCATCACGGCCGAACCCACCGGGAACATCGGCAGGCTGAACCGCAGGAAGCCATAGCCGCCCATCTTCAGAAGGATCGCCGCCAGTACGACCGAGCCCGCCGTGGGCGCCTGAACGTGGGCGTCCGGCAACCAGGTGTGCACAGGCCACATCGGCATTTTCACCGCGAACGAAGCAAAGAAGGCCAGGAACATCAGGGTCTGCATGCCACCGACAACATAAATGCCCAGCACGCTGAAGCCGTCGGACGAGAACTGGTGCGTCATCAGCGCGGCAATATCCGTGGTGCCCGCATCCGCATACATCGCAACCATGGCGACCAGCATCAAGACCGAGCCGAGGAAGGTATAGAGGAAGAACTTGAAGCTGGCGTAGATCCGATCCTTGCCGCCCCATATCCCGATGATCAGGAACATCGGAATAAGACCTGCCTCGAAGAACAGGTAGAACAGTACAAGATCAAGCGCCATGAAGACGCCCAGCATCAGCGTTTCCAGCAGCAGGAAGGCAACCATGTATTCCTTGACGCGGTCCGTGACATTCCAGCTGGCCAGAATGGTCAGCGGCATGATGAAGGTCGTCAGCAGAACGAACAGGACACTGATGCCATCAACACCCATCTTGTATTTTAGGCCCATCAGCCACTCACCCTCTTCCACCATCTGGAAGCCGGGGTTCGACGGGTCAAAGCCTGTATAGATGCCGATGGAAACCAGGAAGGTCACAGTGGTGGCCAGCAGAGCAATCCACTTGGCGTTCCGCTGTGCCGCCGCATCGTCACCTTGCAGGAACAAGGCCAGAATGCCTGCGGCGATGGCGGGGATAAACGTGACGATCGAAAGGATATAGTCCATTACTGGGCCCCTCCGCCGATCGACATCCAGGTCACAAGGGCCGCGATGCCCAGCACCATCCAGAAGGCATAGGTAAAGATGTACCCGGTCTGCGCCTTGCCGGCGAGGCGGGTGAAGAAGGGAACGACGCCCATTGCTACTCCGTTCAGGAAGCCATCGATTGTATTGCCGTCACCGCGTTTCCACAGGAAGCGGCCAAGCGCCACAGTGGGTTTTACGAAGACCACATCGTAGATTTCGTCGAAATACCACTTGTTCAGAAGGAACAGGTACAGCGGACGCTGATTTGCAGCCAGACGTGCCGGCAGCGACGTGTTCAGGATGTAGAACCAGTAGGCCACGACAAAGCCCAGCAACATGGCGACGAAGGGTGAAACCTTGACCCATTTCGGAGCCGCATGCGCTTCGTCCAGAACATGGTTGTCCGGCGCCATGTAAAGCGCGCCCTCGCCGGGCTGGCCCACAAAGACATAGTGATGATCGCCACCCTTGGCATCCTTCTCACCATGACCTTCATCGGCATGGCCGTCAGCTGCGTGGCTTTCATCCGCATGGCTGTCTTCACCGTGCGAAGCATCCGCCGCCGCATGATCACCGGCCTCGGCATGTTCTGACGCTTCGGCAACCGGAATACCGTAGAACTTGCCGACCTTGTCCGCATGGCCAAAGAAATTGCCATACCAGATCATCCCGGCAAACACCGCACCCAGCGACAGAACGCCCAGCGGCACCAGCATGGTCATCGGGCTTTCATGTGCGTGGTCATGCGTATGCTTGTCCCCGCGTGGTGTGCCGTAGAAGGTCAGGAAAATCAGACGCCAGCTATAGAACGAGGTGAACATCGCTGCGATCACCAGCATCCAGAAGGCATAGCCGGTTCCGCCCGCATAGGCGCTTTCGATGATGGCGTCCTTGGACAGGAACCCGGCAAAACCGATTGTGGTAAGCGGAATGCCGACACCCGTGATGGCCAACGTTCCGATCATCATTGCCCAGAAGGTGTAAGGGATCTTTTTGCGCAGACCACCGTATTCCGTCATCTCCTGCTCGTGATGCATGGCGTGGATCACGGACCCCGCACCGAGGAACAGCAGCGCCTTGAAGAAAGCGTGCGTGAACAGGTGGAACATGGCCGCCGAGTACATGCCGACGCCCGCGGCCACGAACATGTATCCCAGCTGGGAACAGGTCGAATACGCAATGACGCGCTTGATGTCGGTCTGTACCAGACCCACGGTCGCCGCGAAGAACGCTGTCGAGGCCCCAAGGAAGGTGATGAACCCGGTCGCGCCCGGCGCGAACTCCATCAGCGGCGACATGCGGCAGACCAGGAACACGCCCGCTGTCACCATGGTGGCCGCGTGGATCAGGGCCGACACCGGCGTCGGGCCTTCCATCGCGTCCGGCAACCAGGTGTGCAGGATCAGCTGCGCGGATTTACCCATTGCGCCGATGAACAGAAGAACACAGATCACCTCGACCGCGGTCCATTCGCCCCACAGGAAATGCAGCTTTTCTTCTGCAAGCGCGGGTGCCGATGCGAAAATGTCCGAAAAGTTGATGCTGTCGGTCAGGAAGAACAGCGCGAAGATGCCCAGAGCAAAGCCGAAGTCGCCCACACGGTTGACGATGAACGCTTTCATCGCCGCCGCATTGGCCGAAGGCTTGCGATAGTAGAAGCCGATCAGGAGGTAGGATGCGACACCCACGCCTTCCCAGCCAAAGAACATCTGCACAAGGTTGTCCGCCGTCACCAGCATCAGCATGGCGAAGGTAAAAAAGGACAGATAGGCGAAGAAACGCGGCTTATAGCTTTCGCCTTCGCGCCATTGCGGGTCGTGATCCATGTAGCCAAAGCTGTAGAGATGCACGAGCGCCGAAACCGTGGTGACCACGATCAGCATGATGGCGGTCAGCCGGTCCAGACGAATGGCCCACGAGGTCGAGAGCGACCCGCTTTCGATCCAGCGCATGATCTCGATCTGTTGTGTGTGCCCATCGAACGAGAAGAACACGAGCCACGACAGCAGACAGGCCAGAAACAGCAGGCCCGTGGCCGTCCACATGGCCGCTTTCTCGCCTATGAACTTCCAGCCAAAGCCGCAGATCAGCGCGCCCACCAGCGGGGCAAAGAGGATTGTGGTTTCCATGATCCCTTACCCCTTCATCATATTGACGTCTTCAACCGCGATGGTGCCGCGGTTGCGGAAGAAGCAGACCAGAATGGCCAACCCGATCGCCGCCTCGGCCGCCGCAACGGTCAGCACGAACAGCGTGAAGACCTGCCCGACCAGATCGCCGAGGAAACTGGAAAACGCCACGAGGTTGATATTCACCGCCAGCAGCATCAGTTCGATGCTCATCAGCAGGATGATGACGTTCTTGCGGTTCAGGAAGAGACCGAAGATGCCGATGACGAACAGCGTCGCTGCGACCGTAAGATAGTGTTCAAGTCCGATCATGGTCTCAAAGTCCCTGCCCCGGTTTCACGTCCTTCAATTCCATTGCCTTGGCCGGGTCGCGCATCATCTGGCCGACGATGTCCTGACGCTTGATGTCCTGACGGTGGCGCAGCGTCAGAACGATGGCGCCGATCATGGCCACCAGCAGGATCAGGCCCGCCAGCTGGAACAGAAGGAAGTATTGATCGTAAAGAATGACGCCAAGCGCCTCGGTGTTGTGACGGTCCGCCGGAACCGGCTGGGCCAGATTGGCCGCCGCGCCCTGCGCGCTGTCCCAGGCCCCGAAGGCCATGACGAACTGCATCAGGATGACCAGACCGATCAGCAAGGCCAGCGGCATATAGCGTGCCATTTCGGCTTTAAGCTCGGCAAAGTCCACGTCCAGCATCATCACCACAAACAGGAACAGAACCGCGACCGCGCCCACGTAAACGATGATCAGCAGCATCGCCACGAACTCGGCCCCCAGCAGCACGAACAGCCCCGCCGAGGATAGAAACGCCAGGATCAGCCACAGCACCGAGTGCACCGGCTGGCGGCTGATCACCGTGAACAGCCCGCCGGTGATGGCGCTGATGGCAAACAGATAGAAGGCAAAGACGGTCATTGATCCTCATCCTCGTTGTCGCCCATGACCTCTTGCGCCAGATCCAGCGCGCGGGTCATGGCCGGGATGCCGGCAAAGACCGACATCTGACCGATCGTTTCCACGATCTCTTGTTTCTTTGCGCCTGCCTCCAGTGCATGGCGCACAGTCTGGCGTACGGCCGAGTCCGCCTGAGCGCCCTGACAGGTCAGCCCGGCCAGCGTCAGCAACAGGCGAGTCTTGGCATCCAGCCCGTCTTTGTTGACGGTGTTGCCGAACATCATCTCCATGACCTCTTTCGGCATGGTCGGCCACAGCGCCTCGAACCCCTTGGGCGAGAAGCTTTCCATCGCCGGGTTCATCGCCTTGGCCATGTCCTGAGCCTGTTTCATCATCAGCTCGAAAGGATTTGTCGGGCTGTCACTCATCGGTAAGGCGCGTCCAGTTCCAGATTACGGGCAATCTCGGCTTCCCAGCGTTCGCCGTTGTCCAGCAGTTTTTGTTTGTCATAGAACAGCTCTTCGCGGGTTTCCGTTGCGAACTCGAAATTCGGGCCTTCGACGATGGCATCAACCGGGCAGGCCTCCTGACAGAAACCGCAATAGATGCACTTGGTCATGTCGATGTCGTACCGCGTAGTACGGCGGCTGCCGTCTTCGCGCGGTTCGGCGTCGATGGTGATGGCTTGCGCCGGGCAGATCGCCTCGCAGAGTTTGCAGGCGATGCAGCGTTCTTCACCATTCGGATAGCGGCGCAGAGCGTGTTCGCCGCGGAAACGTGGGGACAGAGGCCCCTTTTCGTGCGGATAGTTCACCGTGGCCTTGGGGGCGAAGAAATACTTCAGCCCCAGTTTCATGCCGACCCAGAAGTCTTGCAGAAGGAAGTATTTGGCAGCGCGGGTATAGTCAATTTGAGTCATATCAGCCTCCTACGCTCCAACGGGCAAATGCGCCCCAGAACCAGTCGAATTTCGCCGCGAAGGCCACGAAAACCACCCAAGCCAGCGAGAATGGCAGGAACACTTTCCAACCCAGCCGCATCAGCTGGTCATAGCGGTAGCGGGGCGTGATCGCCTTGACCATCGCGAAGATGAAGAAGAAGAACGCCATCTTGGCGACCATCCACAGCACGCCATCGGGCAGGCCCGGGATCGGCGACAGCCAGCCGCCGAAGAACAGCAGAGAGGTCAGCGCGCACATCAGGAAGATCGCGATGTATTCGCCTGCCATGAACAGCAGGAAAGGCGTGGCCGAGTATTCGACCTGATAACCGGCGACCAGTTCCGATTCCGCCTCGGGCAGGTCGAAGGGCGGGCGGTTGGTTTCGGCCAGGGCCGAGATGAAGAACAGGAACACCATCGGGAAATGCGGCAGCCAGTACCAGCTGAAGAACCCGAACGAGCCGTCCTGAGCACGCACGATGTCACCAAAATTCATCGAGCCGGTCGAGATGATCACACCGATGATGATCAGGCCGATCGAAACCTCGTAGGAAATCATCTGCGCGGCCGAGCGCAGCGAGCCCAGGAACGGGTACTTTGAGTTCGACGCCCAACCGCCCATGATCACGCCATAAACCTCGAGCGAGGACACGGCGAATACATAGAGGATGGCCACGTTGATATCCGACAGAACCCATCCATCGTTGAACGGGATCACCGCCCAGGCGATCATGGCCAGAACGAAGGATGTCAGCGGTGCGAGGATAAAGACCGTCCGGTCGGCGCCCGCAGGAATGACGACCTCTTTCACCACATATTTCAGGGCATCCGCCACCGATTGCAGCAGGCCATAGACGCCCACCACGTTGGGGCCGCGGCGCATCTGGACAGCAGCCCAGATCTTGCGGTCCCCGTAAACAAGGAACAACAGTGAAATCATCACAAAGGCAACAACGGCAAGCACTTGCGCCAGAATGATGATGGCTATTCCGCCTGGGGTGTTAAAGAATTCAGCCATTGGTCCTCACACCGTGGGTATTCCGTTTTCCGCGCGCGATGCAAAGGCCAGAAGCCTGCGCAAATTGCGGCTGGGTCGGCGCGTTGGTGTAAACAGCATCTGCCGCCATTGCGCCACCCTTAATATTCGGTTTCACACGCAAATCTGGCGCGGCGAACTGCCACCCGGCAGCCGCTTTTGCCTGCGATATGAAACAGGTCTGGGTCATTCCGCCGCGATCTTCTCGGATTTGCGGGCCTGCGCCTGTGCCGACAGCTCGGCCATCAGCTGTGAAGCCCGTGCAATCGGGTTGGTCAGGTAGAAGTCCTTGATCGCATAGCGGAAAGTTGCGTTGCCCAGAGTACCGGTGTCGAGAGCTTTCACTTCGTTCTCGATCACTTCGTCGATGCGGGACAGATGCGGAACCGCTTCGATCAAGGCCGTGCGCAACTGCGCCAGAGAGTCGTAGGGCAGTGTTGCGCCCAGTTCGGCCGACAAGGCGCGCAGGATGGCCCAGTTCTCCTTCGCCTCACCCGGCGCAAAACCGGCCCGCATCGCCAGTTGAGGGCGACCTTCGGTGTTTACGAACACGCCGTTTTCCTCGGTATAGGCCGCGCCTGGCAGGATCACATCGGCGCGGTGTGCGCCCCGGTCACCATGGCTGCCCTGATAGATCACAAAGGCGCCTTCGCCGATCTCGACCTCATCCGCACCAAGGTTGTAGATCACATCGGCGGCGCTGATCGCTTCCATTCCGCCTTCGTTCGTGGCGCCTACATCCATCGCACCGACGCGCGACGCCGCAGTGTGCAAAACGATCAGACCACTTTCCGTATTGGCCGCGATGGCTTGCGCAGCAGCCAGCACCGCGGCGCCGTCCGCTTCCTGCAAAGCGCCCTGCCCGATTATGACCAACGAACGTTTGCCCTTGATCTCATCATCTCCGCCCATGTCGACAACTTTTTGCAGCGCTGTTCGATCATCGCCAACATGGTGATACTCATATGTCAGATCGACCGCAGGACCGACCAAAGCGACTTCGGCCCCATGCGCCCACGCCTTGCGGATACGCGCGTTCAGGACAGGCGCTTCGTCACGTGGGTTGGTACCGATCAGCAGGATGCGTTCCGTGGTGTCGATGTCTTCAATCGCGGAGGTACCAGCGTAAGCGCCGCGATTGCCCGCCGGAAGCTTTGCGCCATCGGTACGGCATTCGACAACACCACGCTGCCCTTCGATCATCTGTTTCAGCGCAAACGCCGCCTCGACCGGAGCCAGATCGCCCACGATACCGGCAGGTTTCTCGGCGCCCTTCAGCGCCTCTGCTGCCTTGGTCAGCGCCTCGGACCAAGAGGCCGGGCGCAGCTTTCCGTTTTCACGGACATAGGGCTTGTCCAAACGCTGACGGCGCAGGCCATCCCAGACGAAACGTGTCTTGTCGCTGATCCATTCCTCGTTCACGCCGTCATGATTGCGCGGCAGGAAACGCATGACTTCACGACCTTTGGTATCGACGCGTATGTTCGATCCCAACGCATCCATCACATCGATGCTTTCGGTTTTGGTCAATTCCCACGGACGCGCAGTAAAGGCGTAGGGCTTGGAGGTCAGCGCCCCGACAGGGCACAGATCGATGATGTTGCCCTGCAAATTCGAATCCAGCGTCTGGTTCAGATACGAGGTGATCTCGGCATCCTCACCGCGCCCAGTCTGACCCATCTGAGTTATCCCGGCAACTTCGGTGGTGAAGCGCACGCAGCGTGTGCAGCTGATGCAGCGGGTCATTGCGGTGCCAACCAGCGGGCCAAGATCCAGGTCATCGACCGCCCGCTTTGCTTCCTTGAAGCGGGATCCGGACATGCCATAGGCCATCGCCTGATCCTGAAGGTCGCATTCGCCACCCTGATCGCAGATCGGGCAATCCAGCGGATGGTTGATCAGCAGGAACTCCATCACGCCTTCGCGGGCCTTTTTGACCATGGGCGAGTTCGTCTTGACCACCGGGGGCTGGCCTTCAGGCCCCGGACGCAGGTCACGCACCTGCATCGCGCAGGAGGCCGCAGGTTTCGGCGGCCCGCCGACGACCTCGACCAGGCACATCCGGCAATTGCCAGCAATCGACAGACGCTCGTGATAACAAAAGCGCGGCACTTCGACCCCGGCTTGTTCACAAGCCTGGATCAGGGTCATCGCGCCATCGACTTCGATTTCCTGTCCGTCGATATTGATCTTGCGGAGGTCAGACATGGCTTTCAATTCGCCCTCAAATAAACGCCAATGGCGCTGTTTCTTTGGATTTCCTTCTGCCCCAGAGTGCAGAATGTGTTGGGGTTGTCATAGGTCACGCCATTCGAAGCCAGATACGCCTCGCCCTTGGCGCGCATCCGGTCCTTTTCAGCATCCGATTCGACGTAAGAGCGGATTTCGGTATCCGAATACCCCAGCTTGTTCGCCTTGGACCGCAGCCCCCACATCACACTGATCGCTTTCAATCGACGCCCGCTGATCGAGGGGCAATATTCCGAAATTTCATTTGCGATGGCGATGTAATAGAGTTCATCGTCGATCTCTTTGACATCCCTCAAGGGCGGCTTTGCTTCTGCGACGGCAGGAAACGTGATCAAGGCGGCCAGGGTGAGTTTCTTTGCAAAAGACATGGATATTCCCTTCGTTTTGGACGCACCAAAACGAACCGGTCCGGTCTTGCTAGGCAATAGCGGCCGGCAATCCGTGTCGTGATATGCAAAACCGCGCGTCATGGCCGTTGGCATTTTCCCGCAAAGGTCAATTGATCATCACTGATGCGCAGGTTTTGCGGTTCAGTATCCGGCCCCACTTTCCAATCGATCCGCGAAGACCCGAAATTCTGCACGCAAAACTTGGTTCCTTCATGACGGCCGGCCTCACGTGCGCCGTCCAGCGATGCGGACGCACCCTTTACCACAACGGTAAAGTCCGTTGGCGATGCTTTCTTGTCGACCGCCTTCGCCTTTGCCTTGAACGCCTTTCCATCGAACAGAATACGATCTTCCGACGGCTTGATGATGCCGCAGGCGGACACGCTTGCCAGTGCCAGCAGGACTACAAGGGTTCTTGGGGCCTTCATACTATCCCTCTTCGTGTTCTCATCTGCCGGGACGCCATCAGAACGCCGCCACCAATGCCATAAGCCCAATCACAAACATGCAGGCCCAGCCCAACACATACAGCACGGACCGAAGGCCACTGTTCGGCTTGCCTATGCCTTTGATGTGCACCACCAGCATCACCAACCGCGCAACCAAAGCGACAGACGCCAGCAGATTGACCCAGAACGGGCTGGCGCCCAGCAATACCGCCGCGGTCACAACAGCCACAAACGCCGGAAGCGTTTCCGTTCCGTTCAGATAGGCCCGGTTCAGTCGATAGGCCTGGTCGGAATAGTCCTGCTCAGGGGTTGCCCCCGGCGCGAGGCCCTTGCCCTGCTTGGCCAGTGCTGAAAACGGGGCCAGGAACAGAACCACCAGCGTGAAAAGCACAACCGATGAAATCGCGTGGCTGTATTCTGCAAACATGTCCATCCCGATCACTCCGCCGCCATCGCACCCATACGGCCCGATTTCTGAGCCTTGATGCGATCTTCGATTTCTTCGCGGAAATTCCGGATCAGGCCCTGGATCGGCCAGGCGGCCGCATCGCCAAGGGCGCAGATCGTGTGACCTTCCACCTGTTTGGTCACATCAAACAGCATGTCGATCTCTTCCAGCTCGGCCTCGCCGCGCACCAAGCGGTCCATGACCCGCATCATCCAGCCGGTGCCTTCGCGGCAGGGCGTGCACTGGCCGCAGCTTTCGTGTTTGTAGAATTTCGACAAGCGCCAGATCGCCTTGATGATGTCGGTGGACTTGTCCATCACGATCACCGCCGCCGTTCCAAGCCCCGAGCCCAGATCGTTGCGCAGATAATCGAAATCCATGATCGCGTCGCGCATGTTCTCACCGCGCACACACGGAACGGAGGATCCACCGGGGATCACGGCCAGCAGATTGTCCCAGCCGCCGCGAATGCCGCCGCAATGGGTCTCGATCAGCTCCTCGAAGGAAATCGACATCGCCTCTTCGACCACGCAGGGGTTGTTGACGTGACCCGAGATTGCAAACAGCTTGGTGCCCGCGTTGTTCTGGCGGCCGAAACCTGCGAACCAATCCGCCCCACGACGCAGAATCGTAGGCACGACAGCGATGGATTCGACGTTGTTCACGGTCGTCGGGCAGCCATACAAGCCCGCACCTGCGGGGAACGGCGGCTTCATCCGCGGCATGCCCTTTTTACCTTCGAGGCTTTCAATCAGCGCGGTTTCCTCGCCACAGATATAGGCGCCTGCCCCGTGGTGTAGAAACAGGTCGAAATCCCAGCCCGAGCCGGCGGCATTCTTGCCCAGAAGACCCGCGTCATAGGCCTCGTCGATCGCGGCCTGCAACGCCTCGCGTTCGCGGATGTACTCACCACGCAGATAGATGTAGCAGGTGTGAGCGTTCATGGCGAAAGACGCGATCAGGCAGCCCTCGATCAGCGTATGCGGATCATGGCGCATGATCTCGCGGTCTTTGCAGGTGCCGGGTTCGGATTCGTCCGCGTTGACCACCAGATAGGACGGGCGCCCGTCGCTTTCCTTGGGCATGAACGACCATTTGAGACCAGTCGGGAAACCCGCACCGCCGCGTCCGCGCAGCCCGGAATCCTTCATCGTCTGGATGATCCAGTCGCGCCCTTTTTCAATCAGGCCAGCAGTGCCGTCCCAATGCCCGCGAGCCTGCGCACCTTTCAGCGTGCGTTCATGCATCCCGTAGATGTTGGTAAAGATCCGGTCCTGATCCTTCAGCATCGCGTGTTACCTTCAGCTGTCCTGACGCATGCGCCAGAGTTGAAAAATGTTGACACCCGCATAGATGAAACCCGCCAGAGCGGCGAAATCAAACAGCAGCGCATGCCGGGTTGTCAAACCCAGCGCGGGGCCAATGAACAGGTTCATCGCAAGCCAGATCAGCATGGTCACGGCGATGACCACCCCGATATGTCGGCCCTTGCGGGCTATGGCTTGTTCCTTGTCCTTGTCCATCTTCCCCCGAAGCCCGGAACGGGCATCCGTCTAGTCTTCGTATGTGCCCTCGGATTTGGCACGTTTGGCGAATTCGGTTTCCTCACCCGCAGCAAGCTTGGCCGCCTGCTCGATCCAGCCATCGCGTTCGATCCGGCCTTTGAATTTCAAACGCGCATCGACCCAGGCCACATGTTCGGGCGTCCAGGCCGCGATCTGGTCGTAGTGATAGAAACCAAGCTGGTTCAGCGTTTCTTCCAGCTTGGGGCCGACGCCTTTCAACAATTTAAGGTCATCCGCCTTGCCGTCACGTGCCGCGGTTAGAGTGTTAGGCTGGGTCTCCTGAACGTCCTGGCCATCCGTCTTTGCCGCAGCGCCCTCGGGAGATGCCGGTTCGGTATGGGTCGATTTTTTGGTTCCACTCTGTTGTGCCGCCGTCTTGCCGGGTTCCGGCTTTTTCGGCGGTTGAGGAGCGGAACCGGAAGCTTCGGCTTTGCCATCCTTGCCAAGCCACGGTGTCAGGATCGGAACTTCGGTTCCGTCGATACGCTTGACCGTGTCCCCAAGCTCTGTCGCCAGCTCAACACTTGCGTTGTATTTCGGCTTGCCAGCTTCATATTCGGACAGGCTGGAAAGTCCCTTCAACGGCTCGGCCGCGTAACGCCCGTTCTGAGGACCGGGCGTCGGCACCTTGCCCGCCACCAGATCGTCGAGGATCTTGCCGAAACTCTCGGCGGTCAGATCCTCGTAGTAATCCTTGCCAATCTGCGCCATCGGCGCGTTGGTGCAGGAACCGAGGCATTCGACCTCTTCCCAGCTCAGCTTGCCATCGGCAGAAAGTTCATGCGGTTTCGCGGCGATCTTTTCCTTGCAGACCGCGATCAGATCTTCGGCCCCGCAGATCATGCAGGACGTCGTGCCGCAGACCTGAATATGCGCCACAGATCCAACTGGTTGCAGCTGGAACATGAAGTAGAAGGACGCAACCTCGAGCACGCGGATATAGGCCATGCCCAGCATGTCGGCGATGGACTCAATCGCCGGGCGGCTCAGCCAGCCCTCCTGCTCTTGCGCGCGCCACAGCAGCGGAATGACCGCGCTGGCCTGGCGGCCTTCGGGGTATTTGGTGATCTGCGCTTCGGCCCATTGCTGGTTGGCAGCGGTGAAGGCAAAGCTTTCGGGTTGTTCGGGATGAAGACGGCGGAGCATTAGCGGTCAATCTCTCCAAATACGACATCCATGGTGCCGATGATGGCGGCGACGTCGGCCAGCTGGTGGCCTTTGGCGACGTGGTCCATGGCTTGCAGGTGCAGGAAACCGGGAGCGCGCAGCTTGGCGCGGTAGGGCTTGTTGGTGCCGTCGGCGACCAGATAGACGCCGAACTCGCCCTTGGGGGCTTCGACCGCGGCATAGACCTCGCCTGCAGGGACGTGGAAGCCTTCGGTATACAGCTTGAAGTGGTGGATCAGGCTTTCCATCGAAGTCTTCATGTCCGAGCGTTTCGGCGGGGTGATCTTGCCACGCGCAAGCACGTCACCGGGGCATTCGCGGATTTTGACGATGGCCTGCTGGATGATCGACAGCGATTGGCGCATTTCTTCCATCCGCACCAAATAGCGGTCATAACAGTCGCCGTTTTTGCCGACGGGGATCTGGAATTCAAACTCGTCATAGCATTCATAGGGCTGAGCGCGGCGCAAGTCCCATGCAAGGCCCGACCCGCGCACCATCACGCCCGAGAAACCGTATTTCTGAATGTCATCTTCAGTCACGACACCAATATCGGCGTTGCGCTGTTTGAAGATGCGGTTTTCGGTCAGCAGACCGTCAATGTCGTCCAGAACGGCGGGGAATTCGTGGCTCCAGGCCTCGATATCGTCCAGCAGTTCCGGCGGCAGGTCCTGATGTACACCACCGGGGCGGAAATAGGCCGCGTGCAGACGGGCGCCGCAGGCACGCTCGTAGAACACCATCAGCTTTTCACGCTCTTCAAAACCCCAGAGCGGCGGGGTCAGCGCGCCCACATCCATAGCCTGCGTGGTCACGTTCAGCAGGTGGTTCAGGATGCGGCCGATCTCGGAATACAGAACCCGGATCAGCGAACCCCGACGCGGCACTTCAACCCCGGTCAGCTTTTCGATGGCCAGGCACCAGGCATGTTCCTGGTTCATCGGCGCCACGTAATCCAGACGATCGAAATACGGCAGGTTTTGCAGATAGGTCCGGCTTTCCATCAGCTTTTCGGTGCCGCGGTGCAGCAGGCCGATATGCGGGTCGCACCGTTCGACGATCTCACCGTCGAGTTCCAGCACAAGGCGCAGAACCCCGTGCGCCGCAGGGTGTTGCGGGCCGAAGTTAATGTTGAAATTGCGGATCTTCTGTTCTCCGCTCAGCGCGTCCGTGCTGCCGTCATCGTATCTTGAGCCGTCCATCAACGCCCTCGTTTCTTTTTCGCATCGGCCCGAACCCGAACCTTTTCCGCCTCGGCCGCTTTGGCTGCGGCCCCGGCCAGAAGAACCCCCAACGCGCCCAGAATGATCAACTCACCCATCATCTCAGCGGCGCTCCAACTCTTGCAGTTTCAGCCCGACCCACCACAGCAAGGCGATCGTGCCAAAGGGAACCAGACACAGCAGGCACCAGTATTTGTTGATCCCGAAGAACGGCAATATCTTCACCATCGGAATGATGGTCAGCGCAGACAGGATCAGCCACCAGATGCCACCCATTATTCAGTCTCCTGTTTTTCATCCCCCGGCAGAATGTAGTTCGCACCCTCCCACGGGGACATGAAATCAAACTGACGGTATTCCTGCACCAGGCTGACCGGCTCGTAGACCACGCGCTTTTGCGCCTCGTCATAGCGCACTTCGGTATAGCCGGTGGTCGGGAAATCCTTGCGCAGTGGGTAACCACGGAACCCATAGTCGGTCAGGATGCGCCGCAGGTCCGGATGGCCCGAGAACAGGATGCCGAACATGTCGAACACCTCACGCTCGAACCAATTGGCCGAGGGGTGCACGTCAACGATCGACGGCACCATGTCGTCTTCACGGATCGAGACCCGCAGCCGGATACGCTGGTTCTGGTACATCGACAGGAAATGGTACACCACGTCGAACCGTTTGGCGCGCTCGGGGTAATCCACGCCAGTGATGTCCACAAGGGTCGAAAACTGGCAGCTGCGATCAGATTTCAGGAACTCAATGAATTCCACGAGATTCGACGGTGCCACGTCCACGTTCAGTTCGCCATGGGTCACATCCCACGACAGAACACAATCAGACCGTTTCAGCTCCAGCTGTGCGCCGAGTTCTTTGAGTGCTTCACTCATTGCGGCCCTCCTGCAAAACTTCGTCATAGAACGTAGCTTCTGCGTCGTAAGATTTGAAAAACTTCGCCATAAAGTCGGGCATAACCGTCTTTGCGACGTTCTCGCCCGCATAATTCGCAACAGCGGCCATGTCACGCCATTTGGTCAGTACCATGACTTGGCAGGGATCCTGATCGCGCCGGACGAGGAAGGACACGCTTTCAAACCCATCCACGGCGCGCATGCCGGGGAGCGCACGTGTCCGAAAAGTACCGACCCACTCGGCAACATCGTCTCGGGCAACCACAGCCTCCCAGCGCCTGACAACCGGATCACTCATCGCACAATCGTTCCCGTGCGGCGGATTTTGCGCTGCAGCTGCATCAGACCGTAAAGCAGTGCCTCAGCAGTCGGAGGGCAGCCGGGCACGTAGATGTCCACCGGAACAACCCGGTCACAGCCACGCACGACGGAATAGGAATAGTGGTAATACCCCCCGCCATTCGCGCAGGAGCCCATCGAGATCACATAGCGCGGCTCGGGCATCTGGTCATAGACCTTGCGCAGCGCGGGCGCCATCTTGTTGGTCAGCGTACCGGCCACGATCATCACATCAGACTGACGTGGGGACGCCCGGGGCGCGATACCAAACCGTTCCGCGTCATAACGTGGCATCGAGGTGTGCATCATCTCAACCGCGCAGCAGGCCAGACCAAAGGTCATCCAGTGCAACGAGCCGGTGCGGGCCCAGTTGATGATGTCTTCGGTCGAGGTCAGCAGGAAACCCTTGTCCTGCAACTCGGCGTTCAGGGCCTGGGTGGCGACTTCCTTGTCGACACCGGCAGTGTTGGCTCCTGTCATCACTCCCATTCCAGCGCCCCTTTCTTCCATTCATAGGCAAAGCCGATGGTCAGAACACCCAGGAACACCATCATGGACCAGAACCCGACATCGCTGATGTCTCTGAAGCCCACGGCCCAGGGAAACAGGAAAGCGATCTCTAGATCGAAGATGATGAACAGAATCGAAACCAGATAGAATCGGACGTCGAATTTCATCCGCGCATCGTCGAAGGCATTGAAACCACATTCATATGCGCTGACCTTTTCGGGGTCGGGATTGCGGACGGCCAGTACGATGGCGGCCAGAATCAAGACGATCCCAAGGCCCACGGCAACGGCCAGAAACACCAGAATCGGGAGGTACTCCCGCAGCAGGTCTTCCACGAATAGCTCCTTTCCTGCGCACATGTCTTGTCGGGTGCGCCGTCAATTGGCGTGTTGACTGGACATTCTCTATCTCTGCGGGGTCAGAGGGTCAACCGAACACAGCCCCCTTCGCGATCAAACCTGCGTTTGACAGCGCGGCATAGAATCGCAGCACCGGCGTTTGACTTTGGCTTGGCGGAACCTGGTAAAATCTACTTATTCCATGCAGGTTTTCGTTTTTCAAAAAACGCCGCGATCCCTTCGCGTGCCTCTTGTGTTTCCCAGCGCTCGACCAACTCGCCTATGGTCTGATCGATCACGGTATCGTCGATGCGCGGACCCAGAGCGCGTACCAGCGCCTTGGCAGAGGCAACCGCCCCGGGCGCGCAAGACAAATAGGGGCGAATTTCGTCCTCAACCGCGTCCGAAAGCCGATCTGCCGAAACAGTTTTCGCCAGCAGGCCCAGATCAACGGCCTCGGACGCATCGAACAAACGTGCTGACATGAACACCCGGCGCGCGCGGGCTTCGCCCATACGGGCGATGACATAGGGGCCAATTGTTGCGGGGATCAGCCCCAGGCGCGTTTCGGTCAACCCCATCTTCAGACTGTCGACCCCGATCGCGACATCGCACACGGCCGCCATGCCCACCCCGCCCCCAAAGGCATTGCCCTGCAACGCCCCGATCAGAGGCTTTGGCATCGTGTTCAGAGCCTGCAACATCTCGGCCAGCTTGCGCGCCTCGACAAAACGCGTCTTTTTGTCAGCCGCCATCTGGTCCTGCATCCACCCCAGATCACCGCCGGCGCAAAACGTCTTGCCCGCCGCGGCCAGAACGACCGCCCGGACCGCGTCATCCTGACCAAGTTGCGATGCCGCCTCGGTCAATTCCGTGATCATCTGCCCCGACATGACATTGTGTTTTTCAGGCCGGTTCAGGGTAAGCGTCGCGACACCACGCATATCCGTCGAGATCGTGATCGTTTCAAACATGTCAGCCCCTCAAAGCCCTGGCCATCTGCGCGGCCTTTTCAATGACGTCGATATCCAGGCCAGTTCCATACCCCAGCCGCTGCAAATGCGCCGCAACTTCCTCGGTGGCCACGTTACCGGCCGCACCCGGGGCGTAAGGGCAACCGCCCAACCCACCCACGGCTGCATCGAACACCCGCACGCCCAGCGCCAATGCCGCATCGATGTTGTCGATCGCGCGCCCGTTGGTGTCATGGAAATGCCCCGCCAGCCGCGTCACCGGAACCCTTTCGCGCACTGCCAGAAGCATATGCGCGACTTTGTCCGGAGTTCCCTGCCCAATCGTGTCGCCCAGCGAAACCTCGTAACAGCCCAGCGCGAAAAGCCGATCAGCAACCTCAGCCACTTTTTCGGGCGGCGTCGGACCGTCATACGGGCAATCCGTCACGCATGAGACATAGCCACGAACCGGCAGGTCGATATGCCGCGCCGCCTCCAGAAGCGGCGTGAACCGCTCGATCGACTCGGCGATGGAGGCATTTATATTGGCCTTCGAGAATCCTTCGGAGGCCGAGGCGAACACGGCGATCTCGTCCGCCTTGGCCGCCAGCGCGTCGCCATAGCCATGCATGTTCGGCGTCAGCGCGGCATAGCGCACCCCACTCGCACGCGTAATCCCCCCCAGCACCTGAGCGGAACCCGCCATCTGCGGCACCCATTTCGGGGACACGAAGCTTGCAACTTCGATCCGGCGAAACCCCGCACGGCTGAGACAGTCGATCAAGGCGATCTTGTCCGCGACCGGTATTTCGCGCTTTTCGTTTTGCAGCCCGTCGCGCGGCCCGACCTCATAGATTTCGACCAGCTCACCCATGTCCGCCCCCCTTCTGGATTGTCGTCGTTTCAAGCAATTATCGTCTGACCTTGGCACGCCGCGTTGCGCGGGTACAGATCAAGCTTCGTCCTCCAACCTCACCAGAGCAGCCCCGGCTTCGACCTGCGAACCATCCTCGACCAGCACTTCGGCAACGATCCCGTCCCGCGCCGCAAGCAGCGAATGCTCCATCTTCATCGCTTCCAAAATGGCCAGACGATCGCCTTTCTGTACGGTTTGTCCCGCTGTGGCAAAGACGGCTTTGACCAGACCGGGCATAGGCGCCTCGATCACATTGGTGTCGCCGGTCGCGCTGGTATCCCGGTCCAACGGATCGATAACGTCGAAGCTCTGACCATAATCGGTGAAAACCGTCAGGGTCCCGTTATGTGCGGCAACGCGAGGCATCGGCGTGCCGTTCAACACCCAGCGCCCGGCAGTGCGTTCCGCAACGACACGGTTTTCGCCAACCTGCCAAATCTGGCGATCCGGCCCATCGACCTGCACATCCAGATCCAGCACGTCGTCGCGACGGGACAATTGCACGGCACGATGCAGCGGCGCCCATAGCGAAAACCCGGTTTCCGGATCGACATCCACCAGATCCAATGCCGTCATCGCAGCCGCGACCGCAGTAACATCCGACGGCTCGGGTTCCTGCACCAACGTTTCAAGGTCCCGCCCGATCAGACCCGTATCGACATCGCCCGAGGCAAATCCTTCGTGACGCGTCAACGCGCCCAGAAAGGCCAGGTTGGTAACAGTACCTGCAACTTCGGTCTGTTGCAGCGCCCGGTTCAACGTCTCAAGTGCAATGGCACGCGTCGATCCATGCACCACCACCTTGGCAATCATCGGGTCATACCACGGGCTGATCGTGTCCCCGGCGCGAACGCCGCTATCGGCGCGACAATTGTCGGGGAAAACCAGATGAGTCAGCGTTCCCGTCGCGGGCAGGAACCCTTTCGGCACATCCTCGGCATACAAACGAGCCTCGAAGGCATGGCCAGAGATCGCAAGATCATCCTGTTTCTTGGGAAGACTCTCGCCTGCGGCCACGCGAAGCTGCCACTCGACCAGATCGATCCCCGTGATGGCCTCTGTCACCGGGTGCTCCACCTGAAGGCGCGTGTTCATTTCCATGAACCAGAACCTGTCGGGGCGCAGCCCGTCAGAGGCATCGACGATGAATTCGACCGTGCCCGCGCCTTTATAGCCGATCGCCTCGGCGGCGCGCACACCCGCCTGACCCATAGCCTCGCGCATCTCAGGCGTCATGCCCGGGGCGGGGGCTTCTTCGATCACCTTCTGATGGCGGCGCTGCAACGAGCAGTCCCTTTCGAACAGATGAACTGCATGGGTACCATCGCCGAACACCTGCACTTCGATATGGCGAGGTTTGGCCACGAATTTTTCGACCAGCACGGCATCATTGCCAAAGGCGGTCCGGGCCTCACCCCGCGCGCTGTCGAGCGCGGTCGCGAAATCCTCGGGGCGTTCGACAAGGCGCATCCCCTTGCCGCCGCCGCCCGCAACGGCCTTGATCAGAACCGGATAGCCGATCGCATCCGCCGCACCGGCCAGATGCTCGGGGTCCTGATTGTCGCCGTGATAGCCGGGTACGACCGGAACGCCGGCCTTCTCCATCAGAACCTTCGCCGCGTCCTTGAGGCCCATCTTGCGGATCGCATCCGCCGAAGGGCCGATGAACGTCAGCCCCGCCGCCTGCACGGCATCCACGAAATCGGGGTTCTCGGACAGAAAGCCATACCCCGGATGGATCGCCTGTGCACCGGTATCCAGCGCGGCCTGAATGATGACGTCGCCCTTCAAATAGCTGTCCGCCGGGGCGGGGCCGCCAATATGAACCGCCTCATCGGCCATCTGAACGTGTTTGGCCGCCACGTCCGCATCGGAATAGACAGCAACGCAGGACACGCCCATCTTCTGAGCCGTCTCCATCACCCGGCAGGCGATCTCGCCCCGGTTGGCAATCAGGATTTTGTTGAACATGTCTTTCACCCTTCCACTGCCAGATCTTCGACGAGACGGAACCGTTCGCACACGAGTTTCATCTCAGGATCAAAGCCGCCGTTTCGTTGGAAATAACGGCGATGATCTTCCCGCCATCCTTCAAGCGTTTCATTCTCACCTTCAGCCAAAGCGAATTCCTCGGTCACATCACAATAGCGCTGGATCGAGACACCGACGGTTTCAATGACCAAAGCCGGTGTGTCATCCCAGTTCAGCGCAATATCGCGTCGACCGGGCTTCGGCATTTCAGGGCTGCCGTCCGGATAGTTGCCGAGCGCATCGCAGGTCGCTGTTTTACGGCCAGAACGGACCAAAGCCAGAAGCTCTGCACTCAGCACCGGGTTGTCGCCGAATTTGAAGGTTTGCGCACCTGGATAGCGGGCCATAAGGTCTTTCAAAGTCACGCTCATTTTACATCCTGAACACGCCAAAGCGTGTCTCCTCGATCGGAGCGTTCAGCGCGGCGTTCAACGACAGCGCCAGCACGTCGCGGCTTTTGCGCGGGTCGATGATGCCGTCATCCCACAGACGGGCCGAGGCATAGAGCGGATGCGACTGTTCCTCGAACATATCCAGCGTCGGGCGTTTGAACTCGGCCTCTTCTTCGGCGGACCACGTGCCGCCCTGCCGTTCTATCCCGTCGCGTTTGACGGTGGCCAGAACACCAGCGGCCTGCTCGCCGCCCATCACCGAAATGCGCGAATTCGGCCAGGTCCACAGGAACCGGGGCTGATAGGCACGACCGGCCATGCCATAGTTCCCGGCCCCGAACGAGCCGCCGACCAGCATGGTGATCTTGGGCACCGACGTCGTGGCCACCGCCGTCACCATCTTGGCCCCATGCCGCGCGATGCCTTCGTTTTCGTATTTGCGACCGACCATGAAACCGGTGATGTTTTGCAGGAACACAAGCGGGATTTTGCGTTGCGAACACAGCTCGACGAAATGGGCACCCTTCTGCGCCGCCTCGGAAAACAGCACGCCGTTATTGGCAATAATGCCAACCGGACAGCCTTTGACATGGGCAAAGCCGGTCACCAGTGTTTCCCCGAACCGAGGCTTGAATTCGTCGAACCGAGACCCATCGACCAGACGCGCAATCACTTCACGGATGTCATAGGGCGTGCGCAGATCAGCAGGGACAACGCCCAGGATTTCCTCGGGGTCATAGGCCGGATCTTCGGGGCTGGCCCAGTCCACCGTCTGCGGCTTGCGGCGATTGAGTGACCCAACCGCCCGACGGGCCAAGGCCAGCGCGTGCGCATCATCCTCGGCCAGATAGTCGGCGACGCCGGACAGGCGGGTGTGCACGTCGCCGCCGCCCAGATCTTCGGCGCTGACCACTTCTCCGGTCGCGGCCTTGACCAGAGGCGGCCCGGCCAGAAAGATGGTGCCCTGTTCCTTGACGATGATCGTCACATCCGACATCGCCGGCACATAAGCCCCACCGGCCGTGCAGGAGCCCATGACCACAGCGATCTGAGCGATCCCCTTCGCGCTCATCCGCGCTTGGTTGTAGAAGATGCGGCCAAAGTGATCGCGGTCGGGAAAGACCTCATCCTGATTGGGCAGGTTCGCGCCACCGCTGTCGACCAGATAGATGCAGGGCAGATGGTTTTCCTCGGCAATTTCCTGCGCCCGCAGGTGTTTCTTGACCGTCATCGGGTAATAGGTGCCGCCCTTCACGGTGGCGTCGTTGCAGACCACCATGACCTGCTGCTCCTGCACAAGTCCAATGCCCGCGATGACGCCGGCACAGGGCGCGGCATCGCCATACATCCCATGCGCCGCCGTCGCCCCGATTTCGAGGAACGGAGACCCCGGATCAAGCAGGTTCGCCACCCTTCGGCGGGGGAGCATCTTGCCGCGGGATTCATGCCGCGCGCGGGATTTCTCACCACCGCCCATGCGGGCCGCTTCGGCGGCGGCAGAAATTTGCGCCAGCGCGTCGAGATGGGCTGCGCGGTTGGCCTTGAAGCCCTCAGAGGCGGGCATGGCTTTGGATGTGAGTTTCATAAGGTAGCCTCCGAAAGATCAAAACCTGAATAAAAGAACCAACAACCGAGAAGAAAAACAGCAAAACTGATCACGCCAAGAACGTGTGGAATTAACCAAGTCCACCACACTTTTTGTTTCTTCTTATCGATCTCACGCTGAAAGTCCCTGCCTGCTTCAGCACTTTCATGACGAGAAGGCAGATACGCCTTAATGATGGACTGTTGGTCACGAGAGCGAGCCAGTTCTTGGTTCTCGTACAACAATGTCCAATTCAAGTGGATTATGTAGGTACAAACAAGTGAAGCTAGAAGACAGAAAGCAAAACATGTGCCAGCCAGAATTGCCATCTTTTCATTGTATTCCGGCGAGAGCTTCGCCAGAGCTGGAAGAGCAACAAGTGCACCGCCCGATATGAGCATAAAATTCTTTACAGCTAAGATACCGTACTCGTAACCGCGCTCGGAATAGGACCGCAGGTACTCTCCGCGAAAGTCATTGTTTCTCTGTCTTGCGGCTTCATAACCCTGCCAGTCGTCAACTGGTTTTTTGTTTTCTGTCATTTCTTGCCTTCCCCCGCCGCCCGCGCCTTCAACTCCTTGCGGATCACCTTCCCCGTCACGGTCATCGGCAGTTCCTCCAGAAATGCCACCTCGCGCGGATAGGAATAATGCGCCAGACGGTCCTTGACCCAATCCTGCAACTCGGCACCCGTGGCCTCGGCCCCCGGTTTCAACACCACATACGCCTTGACGATCTCGGTCCGCAGCGGGTCGGGCTTGCCGACCACGCCCACGGTGGCCACCGCCGGATGGGTCAGCAGGCAATCCTCGATCTCGGCCGGGCCAATGCGGTAGCCGGCCGAGGTGATCACGTCATCGTCGCGGCCTACAAAGCGCAGATAGTCGCCTTCCCACACGCCACGATCTCCGGTGATCAGCCAATCGCCCTGGAACTTCTCGGCCGTCGCTTGCGGATTGTTCCAGTATTCCAGCAGCATCGACGCCGAACCCCGCCGGATGGCGACATCGCCTTCCTCGCTGGTCGGGTTGCCGACATCGTCGATCACCGCGACTTCATGCCCGGGCACCGGCTTGCCGATACAGCCGGGTTGAACAGGGAAATCCTCGGCGCAGGAGGATACGACCATGTTGCATTCAGTCTGGCCGTAGAATTCGTTGATCGTCAGACCAAACGCACCTTGGCCCCAGGCCAGCATCTCGGCCCCCAGCGGCTCACCCCCGGACGCAACCGAGCGCAAACCGGGGATCGCCTGATCCGCCGCCTTGAGCATCCGCAAGGCGGTCGGCGGAAAGAACACATTCCGCACCCCGCCCCGCGCAATGATCTCGGCGCAGGCTTCCGGGGTGAACTTCTCAAGCCGTGCCGCGACAACCGGAATGCCCAGCGCAAGGCCCGGCATCAGCACATCGAACAACCCGCCGATCCACGCCCAATCCGCCGGGGTCCACAGGCAGTCTCCTTCGCGCAGGTGATTGTGGCTGATCGAGACACCCGGCACATGCCCGGTCAGAACCCGATGCCCGTGCAGTGCGCCTTTCGGGCTGCCGGTTGTACCAGAGGTGTAGATCAATACGGCAGGATCCTCGGGCCCGGTCGCGGCATAGGGCAGCGCAGGACCGGTCACGCCAATTTCGGATGCGATAAGAGGTTCAGCCAGATCGCCCAGCAGATCCGCTCCTTCAGCATCGGTCAGCACGATCTGAACGCCTGCATCGCGCGCTCGCGACCGCAGCGCATCCTGCTTGAACAACTTGAACAAGGGCACCGAAATCGCGCCGATCTTCCAGATCGCCAAATGAGCTGCCGCACACCAGGGTGACTGGCTCAGCAGCACTCCGACCCGATCACCGGGCCAGACGCGGGCCAGCAGGGCGCGGGCGATCCCATCAGCCATTTGCGCCAGTTGCCCAAAGGTTATCAGCCGCTGCCCTGATCCGGTCAGATCGATAAGCGCCACCTGATCACCTGGATGGTTCAGACATTGCTGCGCCATGTTCAGCCGGTCCGGTATGTCCCAGCCTCCTCCTGAGCGCAAACCCGGTATGCGCTCAGCGTGCAGCAACGCGAATTCCCTTTGTTTTCCTGATGCTTCGCGACCTGACCTTGGGCAGACACATCACGCAAACTTGATGCAGATCAGAGTGGCCGGACACCGCCTTTGCGAAACCAAGAGCATCAACATAACCAAAGGCAAGAATATGACAAAGAAACTCGCCGCTTTGACACTGTCTACCGCGTTGGTCGCCCTGGCGGCTCCGGCTTTGGCCCAGTCGCAAGGGGACTGGACGCTGGGTATCGGTGTTGGCTATCTGGACCCGAAATCCGACAACGGCACGCTGGCCGGTGCGGCAGCGACGATCGACGCGGACACCCGCCCGATTTTCACCGCCGAGTACTTTATTCGCGACAACCTGGGCATCGAGCTTCTGGCTGCGACCCCGTTCAAACACACCGTAGCCCTTGGCGGTACGGACGCGGCCACGGTCAAGCACCTGCCGCCCACCTTGTCGCTGAACTATCACTTCCCGACCAACAGCGTCTGGAAACCCTATGTCGGCGCCGGTCTCAACTATACGATCTTCTTCGACGAGCAATCGCCTCTGGGCAACATCAAGGTCGATGACTCCTTCGGCGTCTCGTTGCAGGCCGGTCTGGATTACATGGTCACCGACAACGGGGCGATCCGCCTGAACGTGCGCTGGTTCGATATTGACTCGGACGTCTCGCTCAACGGCGCCCCCATCGGCACCGCGGAAATCGATCCCTGGCTGGTCGGTGTTTCCTACGTCCATCGGTTCTGATCCTGTTTCCAAAGCGCCCTGCGGTTACCTCGTCCGCAGGGCGTTCTTTCTTTCAGAGCATTTCATTCATCATTTCGCGGCCGATCAGCATCCGGCGAATCTCGCTGGTGCCTGCGCCGATTTCCATCAGCTTGGCATCCCGGAAAATCCGGCTGACTGGCGCATCCGACAGGAAGCCCGCCCCGCCCAGCGCCTGAACCGCCTGATGGGCCTGAACCATCGCCTGTTCCGACGCGTAAAGGCAGCACGCTGCCGCATCCTGTCGGGTCACGTCACCGCGGTCACACGCCTTGGCGACTTCATAGACATAGGCCCGCGCCGAGTTCATCGCGGTGTACATGTCGGCAATCTTGCCCTGCATCAACTGAAAGCTGCCGATAGGTTTGCCGAACTGCTTGCGTTCCGCCAGATAAGGCATCACTTCGTCCAGACAGGCGGCCATGATGCCGGTCCCGATGCCTGCCAGCACGACCCGTTCATAATCCAGCCCCGACATGAGCACGGCAACACCCTTGCCCTCTTCGCCCAACACGTTCTCGAACGGCACCTCGACGTCTTCAAAGATCAGCTCAGCCGTGTTCGACCCGCGCATACCCAGCTTGTCGAAATGGGGCGAGGTTGAAAAACCCTTCATCTCTTTTTCGATCAGAAATGCGGTTATACCCTTCGATCCAGCATCGGGGTCCGTCTTGGCATAAACCACCAGAGTATCCGCATCCGGCCCGTTGGTGATCCAGTATTTGTTACCGTTCAGACGGTAATGGTCGTTCCGCTTTTCCGCGCGCAGCTTCATCGACACCACATCCGACCCGGCCGAAGGTTCCGACATGGCCAGCGCCCCCACATGCTCGCCCGAGATCAGCCGCGGCAGGTATTTCTGCTTCTGTTCTTCATTGCCGTTCAGCTTGATCTGGTTCACGCACAGGTTCGAATGCGCCCCGTATGACAAAGAAACCGAAGCTGAAGCGCGCGCGACCTCTTCGACGGCGATCGTATGCGCCAGATAAGACATGCCTGCACCGCCGTACTCTTCCGGCACTGTAACACCCAGCAGACCAAGCTCTCCCATCTCTTTCCACAGCTCGTTCGGAAAGGCATTGGTGGCGTCGATCTCGGCCGCCATCGGCTTGACACGCTCCTGCGCCCAGCGATGCACCATCTCGCGCAGGGCATTCACATCCTCACCCAGATCGAACTTCATCGTGGCCATGAACATCTGCGTCTTCCCTCCGCTTTAATGAACAAGTGTTCAATAAATCTCTAGCAGCGAATCTTCTGCCGGTCAATCTTTGTGACAGCGCGTCCGAAACGGAAAACGCCGCCCCGAAAAGGGCGGCGTTTCTAAAGATCGAGCGTGCGCCGCAGGCGCACTCCGATTGGTCAAGACTGATAAACCGCGCTCACTTCGGCCCGGATGATCCGGGCGATCAATCGACAATCCTCCAGGGAAAACGTCAAAGGCACGCGCATATCCATAACGCCGGCCAGAACGCGGTCGCTTTCCGGCATCCGCTCGCTATCGAAATATCGCCAACTGTCATAGCGCGACGTGAATCCTGTCGGTTCGGCACCGCCGAACCACTTCAGCTCAACCCCACGCGCCCCGCAACGGCTGATCACTTCGGCTATCCGTTCAGGCGCCCAATCCAGCAGCAGGAACTGAATCGAAGACCCGACATAGGTTTCCTCTTCGGGCCGTTCGACGATCGTCAGGCCCGGCGTACCCCGCAACCCGGTTTCGATCTCGTGATAACGTTCGTTCCACCGGGCCACCTGCCGGTCCAGATCCCGCAATTGCGGGCGCAGGATCGCCGCGCGCAAATTGTCCATCCGGCCCGAGACGTTGGGCGTGGTGTATTTGATCCGCTCGAACACGTCCGGCCCCGGGGCGGCCAAGTGGCGTTCGTACAACATGTAGGACCCCGACAACATGGTGGCCTTGGCGGCCAGTTCCTCGTCATCGGTGACCAGCAAGCCCCCTTCGCCCGAATTGACATGCTTGTAGGTCTGACAGGAATAACACCCGATCGCGCCCTGCCGTCCAGACAACTGACCGCGCCAGGCTGCACCCATCGTGTGTGCGCAATCCTCGATTACGATCACCCCGGCCGCATCACACATCCGCATCAGCCGGTCCATATCGCACAGATGCCCGCGCATATGGCTGAGCATCAGAACACGGGCTTGATCCAGCTTGCCCTCAAGATCATCCAGATCGATGGTCAGGTCTTCCGTCACTCCGACAAAAACTGCCCGTCCTCCGACCGAGGCAATCGACCCCGGGACCGGGGCCAGCGTAAACGCATTGGTTAAAACCGGATCGCCCGACTGCACGCCGACCGCGCGCAGGGCCGTGGCCAGAGCGTAACCGCCAGACGAAACCGCAAGACAGTATTTGGCCCCCATCTGCGCCGCAAATTCCTGCTCCAGCAGGGCCGTTTCCCCCAACTCTCCGGGGACGACATTGTATCGATGCAGACGCCCATGGCGCAGAACGGCCAGTGCCGCCTCGATTGCATCTTCCGGAAGGGGTTCTTGCTGCGTAAAGCTGCCAGAGAATACGTCGGTCATGGTCTTGTTCTGAGGCTCCGAAAGGGTCCGGTCAAGGTTTCAGGCTGCCGCACCGATCAGATCAGGCACGAGGCCGGGCAAGTCGTCAAAATGATGCAGAAGGGCTTCGGGTTCCAGCGCCGCCATGTCATCCCCCGATGGCCCGAAGGTAACCAGCACCGAAGGAACGCCCGCCGCTCTGGCGGTGTTGCGGTCGGTATCCGAGTCACCGACCAGCACGCACAAGTCCGGATCGCCCCCGGCACGGCGCGCGGCTTCACGCAAAGGCGCCGGGTCCGGTTTGCGGACCGGCAGCGTATCGGCCCCGACCAAAGATGCAAAACGGTCCCGTACCCCCATGCGCGTCAGCAACAATTCGGCCAGATGTTCCGGTTTGTTCGTGCAAATGCCCACACCGTAACCCGCGTCACTCAGCATCTCGACCGCCTGTAGGGCACCCGGGTAGAAACTGGTGTGGGTGTCGATGTCCTGCGCGTAGGCCTCAAGAAGAACCGGGTAATAGGCCTGCACCGTATCCTCGTCATAGACCCCGACTCGTTTCAGCCCGTGAGTCAGCATCATGCGTCCACCTCGCAGCGCCACACCGGAATCCGGCCCGTGGACCAGTACATCCCCGTGCCCCATCTTGCGGAAACAATGGTTCGCGGCCGCCAGCAAATCGCCGGATGTGTCCGCCAAAGTGCCGTCCAGATCGAAGATGACGGTGCGCATTTCGCCCCCTTGCTCGGCAGGTTTTCGCCGTATCCTGTTTCAATCGGCAATCTTGTTTGATGGCCGAACGGCTTGCGCCTTTGACCTCAGCGGATAAAACGGAAGGCAACAAAACACAAAGAGAAAACGAATTCATGACCACTGCCCTTGTCATCCTTGCCGCCGGAAAAGGCACCAGGATGAATTCGGACCTTCCCAAAGTTCTGCATCCCATCGCTCAGGTTCCGATGCTGATCCATGCGATGCGCGCCGGATCTGTCCTGTCGCCCGAACATACCGTGATCGTCACCGGCCACGGGTCCGAAGCCGTGGCAAAGGTTGCACGGGCCGAGGATGAAGGGGCGCAGATCACCGTGCAGGAAGACCAGTTGGGTACGGCCCATGCGGTCGCCCAGGCCCGAAGCGCATTGAGCGGGTTCGAAGGTGATGTGGTTGTTCTTTATGGCGACACCCCGTTCTTGCAGCCCGACACGCTGGAAAGGATGATCGAGGCACGGTCAGGGAATGACCTTGTCATTCTTGGCTTTGAAGCAGCCGATCCTGCCCGTTATGGCCGGCTGGTCATGACTGGCGACGTGCTGGAACGCATTGTCGAATTCAAGGATGCGTCAGATGAAGAACGATCCATAACATTCTGCAATTCAGGACTTTTGGCCTGCAATGCGCAGCTGCTGTTTTCGCTGATCGACGAGGTCGGAAACGACAACGCTTCGGGCGAATACTATCTGACCGACGTGGTTGAAATTGCGCGCCGCCGGGGGCTGAACGTGACCGCAGTTGCGTGCGACGAGGCGCAGACGCTGGGCGTGAACTCTCGCGCAGATCTGGCTGCCGCCGATGCCGTATTTCAGGCGCGCGCCCGTGCCGAGCTTCTTGACCTGGGCGTCACCTTGATGGCGCCTGACACGGTGTATCTGGCCGCGGATACGGTGGTCGGGCGCGATACGGTGATCGAACCGAATGTGGTGTTCGGCCCGGGCGTCACGGTCGAAAGCGGCGCAACGATCCGCGCCTTTTCACATCTTGAGGGCTGCCATGTCAGCCGGGGCGCTGTCGTCGGCCCCTACGCACGCCTGCGCCCCGGTGCCGAACTGGCCGAAAACACGCGGGTCGGCAATTTCGTCGAGATCAAGAATGCCGAAATCGCCGAAGGCGCGAAGGTCAATCACCTCAGCTATATCGGGGACGCTTCGGTTGGCGCTGCGACCAACATCGGCGCAGGCACGATCACCTGCAACTATGATGGCGTGATGAAGCACAAGACCACGATTGGTGAGAATGTCTTTGTCGGCTCGAACACCATGCTGGTAGCGCCGGTCACAGTGGGCGACGGCGCGATGACCGCGACTGGCACTGTCGTGACCAGGGATGTGGACCCTGATGCGCTGGCTGTTGCGCGGGCCAAGCAGGAAAACAAGCCCGGATATGCGCGCAAATTGTTTGATATGTTGAAGGCGAAAAAGGCTCGCCGCGATAAAAAGGCCTGAGATATGTGTGGAATAGTAGGTGTTTTGGGGCAGCACGAGGCCGCCCCTATTCTGGTAGAAGCCCTGAAACGGCTGGAATATCGCGGCTATGACAGCGCCGGGATTGCAACCGTCAACGACGGCGCATTGGGCCGGCGGCGCGCGGTTGGCAAGCTGGTCAACCTCAGCGACCTTCTGGTGCATGATCCTCTTCCCGGAAAATCCGGCATAGGCCATACCCGCTGGGCCACGCATGGCGCCCCGTCGGTCAACAATGCACATCCGCACAAGGCGGGCCCTGTGGCCGTCGTTCACAACGGCATCGTCGAAAACTATCGCGACCTGAGGGCCGAACTGGCCGAACATGGCGTTGATTTCCAAACCGAAACCGACACGGAAACGGTTGCCCTCATGACGGAACACCACCTGAACTCGGGCCTGTCCCCGGTTGAGGCCGCGTTCAAGACGATCGACCAGTTGGAAGGCGCCTTTGCGCTGGCCTTTCTGTTCGACGGAGAGGACGACCTGATCGTGGCGGCCCGCAAGGGATCACCACTGGCCATCGGACATGGGGATGGCGAGATGTATGTGGGCTCTGACGCCATCGCCCTGGCGCCTCTGACCAACCAGATCACATATCTGGAAGAAGGCGACCGCGCGGTTCTGACGCGAACGTCGCTTGAAATCCGCAACGAAGCCGGTGAGCTGGCCAACCGGGAAAAGCGCAAGATCAAGCTGGACCATACGCGTGCGGACAAGGGCGAGCACAAGCATTTCATGGCCAAGGAAATCGCTGAACAGCCCGTCGTTGTAGCAGAGGCGATCCGGTCCTACCTGCCCACGGGTGGTGACCGCGTGGCACTGCCCGATGCCGATCTGGATTTTAGCAAGCTGGACCGTCTGACCATGGTGGCCTGCGGCACCGCGTTTTACGCCTGCCTGACCGCGAAATACTGGTTCGAGCAACTGGCCAAGATGCCGGTCGAGGTCGATATCGCCAGCGAGTTCCGCTATCGCGAACCTCCGATCACGGATCGAACACTGGCGCTTTTCGTCAGCCAGTCGGGCGAAACCGCCGACACGCTGGCCGCGTTGCGGTATTGTGAGGGCAAGGCAGACAAGATCGTTTCGGTCGTCAACGTGCCCGAAAGCTCGATTGCACGCGAAAGCGATATTGCCTTGCCGATCCATGCCGGTGTCGAAATCGGAGTGGCGTCGACAAAAGCCTTCACCTGCCAGTTGAGCGTGCTGCTGATGCTGGCGCTCAAGGCCGCAGCAGACCGGGGCACGATGACGGATGAGGACATCGCCGATCATGCCGCCGCGCTGCGCGGATTGCCGACCGTATTGAACGCCGCACTCGATCAGAACCGGGCAATCCGCAAAGCCGCCCAACGCCTGTCCGAGGCACGCGACGTCCTGTTTCTGGGCCGTGGCCTGATGTATCCGCTGGCAATGGAAGGCGCGCTGAAGCTGAAGGAAATCAGCTATATCCACGCCGAAGGTTATGCGTCAGGAGAGTTGAAACACGGCCCCATCGCCCTGATCGACAAGCATATGCCCGTGGTTGTCATGGCACCCCGTGACACCGTGTTCGACAAGACCGTATCGAATATGCAGGAAGTGATGGCGCGCAAGGGCAAGGTGATCCTGGTCTCTGATGATGACGGCATTGACGAGGCCGGCGACGGCGTCTGGAGCACCATCCGCATGCCGCATGTTCACACCAGCCTTGCACCGATCCTGTATTCGGTTCCCGCGCAATTGCTGGCCTATCACACGGCGGTTGCCAAGGGCACGGATGTGGATCAGCCGCGCAATCTGGCCAAGTCGGTCACGGTGGAGTGAATTATGGCCAAGCAGTTCCCGCAGCTTGAGGAAGCGCATCAAAAGTTCATCGAAGATCAGCATATGTTCTTCGTCGGCACCGCCGGGGCCGAAGGTCGTGTCAATATTTCCCCCAAGGGAATGGATTCGCTGCGGGTATTGGGGCCGAACCGCATCGTCTGGATGAACCTGACCGGCAGTGGCAATGAAACGGCGGGGCATCTTTTGCAGATCAACAGGATGACGCTGATGTGGTGTTCCTTCACCACACGTCCGATGATCCTGCGCACCTATGGCACGGCACGTTGCCTGCATGTCGGGGATGATGGATGGGACGACCTTGCCGGCCTATTCCCAAATCACCGAAGCGCACGGCAGATCTATGACCAGTCGATCGACATGGTACAGACCTCTTGCGGCTATGCCGTGCCTTTCATGGAATTCCAATCCGACCGCGATACGATGCAGAATTGGGTGGATGGAAAATCAGACGAGGACATCCGCTCGTATTGGGTGGAAAGGAACAGCCAAACGATTGATGGAAAGCCAACCGGCGTACCAAAGTGAGCCCGATGCTGAGTGGATATCTCGATCAGATCAAAGCGCATGGTGACCCCGAGCGGGCGACCCAGATGGCCAGTTACCACAAGGCGGATCGCATCTATCTGGGCGTCGCGAACCCGGTTCTCAACGACCTGACCAAGGCGTGGCGGAAAGAACTGGACGTGCCGGCGAGGGTCGCATTGGCGGACGGGCTATGGCAAAGCAACATCCACGAGGGGCGACTTGCCGCATCCAAACTCTTGACTCAGGCACGCATCCGACCGGATGCGGCGGTTTGGAATTTGCTTCAAAGCTGGCTGCCGGATTTCGATGCCTGGGCCGTTGCGGACCACGCGTGCATGGCGATGCAAAAACGGCTTTCAGCGGATCCCGAACGGTTGGACGAGGTCGAACTGTGGACCCGGTCCGATCACATGTGGACCCGGCGCGCGGCCTTGGTCGCAACCCTGCCCTGGACCAAACAGAACCACCCCAAGCCTGACGATCTGCACCGCCGTGACCGCATCCTTGGCTGGGCTGCGGGATATGTTTCGGACCGCAACTGGTTCATCCAGAAATCCATCGCCTGGTGGCTGCGCGAACTGTCCAAACATGACCCGGAACGCGTGATCGCCTTTCTGAAACAGCACGGTGATGCCATGAAGCCGTTTGCCCGCCGCGAAGCAGGCAAATACCTGAAAAATCAGTTCACATAGACCTCAAGCTCGACAAGTTCGTCGAAGGGCACCAACAGGGCCCTCATGGCGTCCAGCGACAAGCGGCTGCCGCCGCTGTCAGGACCGGAAACCGGGACCAACGTGATATAGGCCTGCGCCCCGGTCCGTGGCACGACAACACGCGCGGTAACTTCGCTGTCTACCAGCGGTGTCTGCATCCAGCGCCCCGGAGTGGTCGGATCCCCAAGCCCGGCGATGGTGGTCTTCGCCCCAACCCAGTTCGGGCGCGCGGAAACCGGTTCGGGTTGCAACACCTCTTCGGCAACTGCTGTGCCCGTTTCCGTGTCAGACACCGTCTGGGCGGGCGCGTCGCCCCCGCCGAACACTCGGTCAGTCGTTGACTGCACGGCGTCGCATCCGGCCGTCATTACGCATGTCAAAACAAGTATTTTCTTCATGCCGGAAACCTACAACCCTGCGCCCACCTGTTCCAGCGCAAAGCGCAGTTCGCCCTTGTCGCGGCCATGTTCCAGCTTTACCTATATGGCATGACAGCTCCGCTAATCGACCCGTTTGCCCGCGCCATCACGTATCTCCGCGTCTCCGTCACGGATCGCTGCGACTTCCGCTGCGTGTATTGCATGTCCGAGAACATGACCTTTCTGCCCAAGAAAGACCTGCTGACATTGGAGGAGCTGGACCGGATGTGTTCGACCTTCGTCAGAATGGGGGTCGAAAAGCTGCGCATTACGGGTGGTGAGCCTTTGGTGCGTCGCAACATCATGACGTTCTTCAATTCGATGACACGTCATCTGGACAGCGGTGCATTGAAGGAGTTGACGCTGACAACCAACGGTTCGCAACTGCACCGATTTTCCGAAGACCTTTATGCGGCCGGTGTGCGTCGGGTGAATGTCTCGCTGGACACTCTGGATGATGACAAGTTTGCCAAGGTGACGCGCTGGGGTCGCCTGAAACAGGTTTTGAACGGAATCGACGCCGCGCAAAAAGCTGGCCTGCGGATCAAGATAAATGCCGTTGCCCTGAAAGGGTTCAACGAGCCCGAACTTCCCAAAATCACGGAATGGTGCGCCCAGCGGGATATGGATCTGACCTGGATCGAAGTCATGCCCATGGGCGATATAGGAAACGAAGACCGCCTGGATCAGTACTGGTCGCTCAAGGACGTGCGGAAAGAATACGAAAACCGCTATTCGGTCACCGATCTGGCCGAACGCAGCGGTGGCCCAGCCCGTTACGTGCGGCTCGAGGAAACCGGCCAGAAAATCGGTTTCATAACGCCACTGTCGCACAATTTCTGTGAAAGCTGCAACAGGGTCCGCCTAACCTGCACGGGCGAACTTTACATGTGCCTGGGTCAGGAAGACATGGCCGACCTGCGCGGTGCCCTGCGCGATCATACCGACACCGAACAGCCACTTGAAGACGCGATCCGATCTGCGATCAATCTCAAGCCCAAAGGGCATGACTTCGACTATTCCCGCCAAGCCGTCGATGGCCGGATGAGCCGTCACATGAGCCATACAGGCGGCTGATATGCCGGATCACGACGGCCGCCCCACGGCGTTGTACCATGTGTACTGCGCCCTCACGTCTCTGGCCGCGCCCCTGATATGGCGGGTCGTTCGGAACAAGCTGCGGGAAGCAAACGTACCCGACAAGCGTCAACAAGAACGCCTTGGCCATGCCAGCCTGCCCAGACCGAATGGGCGTTTGGTCTGGTTCCACGCCGCCAGCGTCGGCGAAAGCCTTTCGGTTCTCAGCCTGATCAGACGGCTGGCAGATCGCCTGCCTGAGGCCGAGTTTCTGATCACCTCGGGCACCCCGACCTCAGCGGCTCTGATCGAAAAACGCCTGCCGCCCCGCACACGGCATCAATTCCCGCCGCTGGACACGGCAGGCCCGGTCCGGCGCTTTCTGAACCATTGGCAACCAGAGGGCGGAGTTTTCGTCGAAAGTGAGATATGGCCGCGTTTGATCGTCGAAAGCGCCAGACACGGCGTTCCGCTGGCTCTTCTGAATGCACGACTGTCGGACAAGTCCGTTGCCGGTTGGAAAAAACGCCCCAGAACAGCGCGGTTCGTTTTGAACAAGTTCAACCTGTTCCTGACGCAAAACGACAAAACCGCAGCCAACCTGGCAGCCATGGGTGCCCCTGCCGGTCGCGTCCGGCCCGGCACCAATCTCAAGGCCATGTCAGACCCTCTTCCCATAGACCACGGCACGCTCGAAGACATCGGTTCTCAGATTTCTGGCAGACCTGTGTGGATCGCCAGTTCAACCCATGCCGGTGAAGAGGAAATCGTTCTGGCCGCGCATAAATCACTTCTGGAACGCTGGCCCGATCTGCTGCTGTTGCTGATCCCCCGCCACCCAGAGCGCCGCGGCGATATCGCAAAACTACTGGACGCCTCCGATCTCAACGCCGCGTTCCGATCAGAAACTTCCCCGATCAAAACCGAAACCCAGGTATATGTCGCTGATACACTGGGCGAGACCGGCACATGGTACGCTCTGTCTCCCATCGTGTTCCTGGGCGGCTCCCTGAAAAACATCGGCGGCCACAACCCTTTCGAACCCGCCCAGGCCGGAGCCGCCGTGATAACCGGCCCCGGATACTTCAATTTTGCTGAAACTTTCGCGCCGTTGATCAAAACCGGTGGCGCCATCGAGGTTCGAACCGAAACAGATCTCTCTGCGGCGGTCGACCATTGGCTTTCAGACGACCAAGCCCTGACCCGGGCCCGCAGCGCGGCCCAATCCTGCGTCAAGACGCAAAGCAACGCACTGGACTCCGTTGTGGAAACGCTGTGCCGTTCGCTCGACCTGACGTGACCGGGGCGGGATCCCTCTTCATCTGGCCAAAATATCCCGGGGGTGTGGGGGCAGAGCCCCCACCCGCCCCATCAGGCCGCCGGCATCCGCTGCTCGACGATCTCTGCCCACCAGCTGCACCCGGCGGGAATCGCCTCATCGTTGAAGTTGTATTCCGGGTGGTGAACCATGGCCGTATCGCCGTTACCCACCAGGATATAGGCGCCAGGGCGCTCCTCCAGCATAAAGGCAAAATCCTCGCCGCCCATGACCAAAGGCGCATCGTCGCAATCACCCGATACCGACCGGGCAACGGCTGCGGCAAACTCTGTCTGCTCTTCACTGTTCACCATCACCGGATACCCGCGGATATAGGTCACATCGGCGGTGCCTCCGAACGTTGCCGCCACACCATTGCAGATCTCATTGATCCGCTTTTCGGCCAGATCCCGCATATCCTTGCTCATGGTGCGCACGGTACCCTTGATCTGAACAGTCTGCGGGATCACGTTGAACGCTTTCGACGAGGTCTCGAACGACGTCACCGACACCACGACCTGATCGATAGGGTCGGCATTGCGCGAGGAAATCGTCTGAAGCGCCAACACCGCCTGCGCGGCCAGTACCGTGGTATCTACTGTTTCATGCGGCTTGGCAGCATGACCGCCGCGCCCTTCGAAAGTGATGTCGAACTGATCGGTTGCGGCAAAGAAAGAGCCGGGACGGATGGCGAACTTGCCCACAGGTTGTCCCGGCCAATTGTGCATGCCGTAGACTTCCTGAATATTCCAGCGTTCCATCATGCCATCTTCACACATTTCACGACCACCACCGCCGCCCTCTTCGGCAGGCTGGAAGATTACAACAACCGTGCCATCGAAATTTCGGGTTTCAGACAGATACTTCGCCGCACCAAGCAGCATCGCCGTGTGGCCATCATGGCCGCAGGCATGCATGGCGCCCGGCGTTTTCGACGCATAGTCCAACCCCGTCGCCTCATGGATCGGCAACGCATCCATATCCGCCCGCAAACCGATCACCTTGCCGCTGCGGTCCGAATTGCCCTTGATCACGCCAACAACGCCTGTACGCCCGATGCCGGTGACGACCTCGTCGCAACCAAACTCCTGCAACTTCTCGGCCACCATTGCGCTGGTGCGGTGCGTTTCGAACAGGATTTCAGGGTTTTGGTGCAGATCCCGTCGCCAGGCGGTGATCTCATCCTGCAGTTCGGCAAAGCGGTTTTTGACTGGCATGTCTATTCTCTCCTAATTCAGTTCAAGCCGCCGGCATTCGGCGCTCGACCATTTCTGCGAACCACGAACATCCAATCGGGATGATCTCGTCGTTGAAATCGTATTCAGGGTGGTGCAACCCGGCGCTGTCACCGTTGCCCAGAACGATGAAGGCTCCGGGCCGTTCCTCCAGCATGAACGAGAAATCCTCGCCCCCCATCACCATCGGCGCCTCGATGCAGCTGCCTCCGACCGAGACTGCGGCCTCTGCCGCGTATCCCGTCTGAGTTTCGGCATTGATCGTCACCGGAACGCCGCGCGAGTAATTGACGTTCACGGAACCACCGAATGTTACTGCAATCCCTTCGGCGACCTCTTTGAGGCGCTGTTCGATCAGATCACGCATCTGGTTGGAATGGGTCCGGACCGTGCCGCGTATCTGCGCCGATTGCGGGATCACGTTGAACGCTGTCGAAGACGTCTCAACGGACGTCACCGACAGCACGGCTTGCAGGATCGGATCGGCATTGCGCGACACGATCGTCTGCAATGCTACGATCATTTGCGACAGCATCACCGTCGTATCGACCGTCTCATGGGGTTTTGCAGCGTGACCTCCGCGCCCTTCAAGATGGATATCAAATTCGTCCGCTGCGGCCAGCAAAGGGCCCGAACGGATCGCGAACTGCCCGGTTGGCAGGCCCGGTACGTTGTGCATCGCATAGACTTCCTGAATGCCGAACCGGTCCATCAGACCGTCCTTGCACATGGCCTCGGCGCCATTCCCGCCCTCTTCGGCGGGCTGAAAGATCACGATTGCAGTGCCATCGAAATTGCGCGTCTCAGAGAGGTACTTTGCCGCCCCCAAAACCATAGCGGTATGCCCGTCATGCCCGCAGGCATGCATCGCGCCTGATATCTTCGAGGCATAGTCCAGCCCGGTCTGTTCCTGCATCGGCAGCGCATCCATGTCGGCGCGCAGGCCAATCACACGGCCCTGCGTGTCGCTCTTTCCCCGAATGACCCCGACCACGCCGGTACGACCGATGCCTGTAACGACCTCATCACAGCCGAATTCCTTCAGCTTTTCCGCCACCAGCGCGCTGGTGCGGTGCGTGTCGTACAGAATTTCCGGATGTTGGTGAATGTCACGCCGCCAGCCTGTGATCTCTTCGTGCATCTCTGCGAGGCGGTTTTTGATCGGCATGTCACTCTCCCTCAAATTATGCCACGGGCAATCGTCGTTCCACGATCTCGGCAAACCAACTGCAACCGGCGGGAATCGCATTGTCGTCAAAATTGTATTCCGGGTGATGGCACATGGCCGTGTCCCCGTTCCCGATAAAGATGTAAGCTCCGGGCCGTTCTTCAAGCATGTAGGCAAAATCTTCCGACGGCATGATCGGATCAGTGCTGTCATTGACCTTGCCCGCCACGGCCTCGGCCGCCACGGCAGCGTATGCCGTTTCGGCCTCGGAATTCACAGTCACAGGATAGCCGGGTGTCCAGACGACATCCGCCTTTGCGCCGAAGGCCGAGGCCGTATCCTCGGCGATCCTGCGCACGCGCTCTTCCGCAATGACGCGGTACTCGGGGTCGAGCGTCCGGACAGTCCCCTGCAAGCGGACGGTATGAGCGATCACGTTCGACGCGACACTGTCCGTTTCAAACGTACCCACGGTCAGCACCACGCGTTTGATCGGATCGACGGTGCGCGCCACGACGGACTGCAACGACACGACGATATGCGAGGCCACCAGCGTGGTGTCTACCGCGTCATGCGGTGCAGCGGCGTGTCCGCCCTTGCCGGTGATCGTGATTTCGAATTCATCAGATGAGGCCAGCAAGGCGCCGGGTCGGATCGCGAATTCGCCCACCGGCAACCCCGGCATATTGTGCATGCCATAGACCTCATCAATGCCCCAGCGATCCATCAGGCCGTCCTGACACATGGCCAGACCGCCTGCGCCACCTTCTTCGGCGGGCTGAAAAATCAGAACAACGGTGCCATCGAAGTTTCGGGTTTCAGCCAGGTACTGGGCGGCCCCAAGCAGCATCGAGGTATGCCCGTCATGCCCGCAGGCGTGCATCTTTCCCGATACGGTCGAGGCATAATCCAACCCCGTCGCTTCTTCGATCGGCAATGCGTCCATGTCAGCACGCAACCCGATCACGCGCCCGGTCGTATCCTGCCGCCCCCGGATCACGGCCACGACACCCGTCCTGCCAATTCCCGGCGTGATCTCATCCACACCAAATTCCCTGAGACGCTCGACTACGAAAGCAGCCGTTTCATGCACGTCATACATCAGTTCAGGATGTGCGTGCAGGTGGCGGCGCCACTTGGTAATATCGCCATGCATCTCTGCAAGTCTGTTTTTGACAGGCATCTCAAGACCCTCCCCTGAACCACTGAGGCCACGTTGAATGTTACGCCGCGCTCAGCCCTTCAACCAATCGTTGCATGAACCTATGCCCAGCTTCGAACTGCGCGATCGATATGAACTCGTTCGGCTGATGAGCCTGCGCGATATCACCCGGGCCGCAGATCACGGCTGAATACCCGGCCGCCTGAAACTGCCCCGCCTCGGTCCCATAGCTGACGACGTGGCTTGCGTTGTCCCCGGTCAGGGCGCGCACCAAAGCTTCGGCTTCTCCGTCCTGTTCGGGCACCAGCCCCGGGATCGCGAAACGCTCGGACAGTTCGATGCGCGCATCGGGGTGAACTGCCTGCATCCGAGCTTCGACCTGGCGGACCTGTTCGATATAGGCATCGCGCCATTCAGCCTGCGTTTCGTCCGGCACCGTGCGAAAATCCATCATGAAAGTGCAGTCTTTGGCGGTGATGTTGTGCGCTGTCCCGCCTTCAATCATGCCGACATGACAGGTTGTCCACGGCGGGTCAAATACAGCCGCGATTTCGCTCGGCTCAGCAGCCATGCTTTCGGCATTTCTGTGATTTGCCCAATCGATCAAAGGCGCCGCCGCCATGATCGCGTTCACGCCAGTATGCATGATCGAGCTGTGCACTTCGAACCCGACGATATGTGTATCAATGCCGAACCCGCCCTTGTGCCCCGTCACCGCCTGCATCATCGACGGCTCACCCACTATCACTGCCGATCCCTTGGGCAGAACCTGTTGCATTGCTTCAATCATGGGCGGCGCACCGGTGCATCCGACCTCTTCATCAAAGCTGAGCGCCAGCTGAAGCGGCCGGCTGATATTGGCATGGTGTGCTTCGACCAGGGCCCAGATGGCCAGGGCGTCAAACCCCTTCATGTCGCAGGTGCCGCGACCGAAGTACTTGCCGTCTTTCTCGGTCACCGTGAAAGGATCAGTGTCCCACGGCTGACCGTCCACCGGCACGACATCCGTGTGACCGGACAGAACCACCGCGCCTTCTTCGGATGGACCAACATGCGCAAAGATCGCAGCCTTGTGCGGTTGGTTCGGATCTGGCCAGCGGTGGCTTTCGATTCCGTGGCCCTGCAAGTAGTCCTGAACCCAATCCACCAGCGGCAGATTGGTATCACGGCTTACGGTCGGAAATGAGATCAGCTGTGTCATGATCTCAAGCGGGGTCAGGCGTTTCGCCATTGGGGTCAATACCCGCTGTCCGTGGTCAGAATGAAGTGCCCTGCCTCAACCTCTTGATATTGCGAAGGTTCCGGCGTGTAGTTGGTGGGATGAATAGGAGAAGGGATCGGTTTGAAATTCAGATCCTTTTCCGATTTCCGCTTGTTCGGGTCCGCGATCGGAACCGCCTTCATCAGCGCCTGTGTATAGGGATGCTGCGGGTTCTCGAACACCCGCGCCCGGGGTCCAAGCTCGACAATGCGCCCCAGATACATGACCCCGACATAGTGGCTGACCCGTTCGACAACGGCCATGTCGTGGCTGATGAACAGGTATGACAGGCCCAGCTCGGACTGCAATTCCATCATCAGGTTCAGAACCTGCGCCTGAACCGACACGTCAAGGGCCGAGACCGCCTCATCCGCAATGATCAGCTTGGGGTTCAGGGCCAAAGCGCGGGCAATTGCAATCCGCTGACGCTGACCGCCGGACATTTCATGCGGGAAGCGACGCATGAAGCTGCGCGGCAATTGCACCTTGTCGAACAATTGTGCCACGCGATCCTGAAGTTCGGATCCCGACGCCACATCATAATTGCGCATCGGCTCGGCCACTTGGTCGACCAGCTGCATCTGCGGGTTCAGCGAGGCGAACGGGTCCTGAAAAATCATCTGCATGTCCAACCGCGCCTTGCGCAAACCAGACGGATCAAGCTTCATGATATCGACACCGTCCAGATCAATCTCGCCCGCCAACGGCTCAACCAGCCGCAGGATCGAGCGCCCTGCCGAAGACTTGCCGCATCCGGATTCCCCTACAAGACTGAGCGTTTGCCCTTTGTTCAGAGTGAACGAGACATCCTCGACCGCATGAACGTTCGAAATCGTGCGCCGCAAAAGCCCGCCTTTGACCGGGAACCGTGTTGTCAGGTTCTTGACGGTCAGCAGAACCTCTTCCGTACCCGGAATTGGCGCAATATTCTGCCCTTCGACCCCCAGCAGCTTCATTGGCTCGGGCGCAGATTTTCCCTGCATCTCGCCCAGTTTCGGCACCGCGGCCAGCAACGCCTTGGTATAGTCGTGCTGTGGGTTTTCGAAGATTTCCTTGACCGTGCCTTCTTCGACCTTGTTGCCGCGGAACATCACAACAACGCGGTCAGCCATCTGGGCAACCACGGCCATGTCGTGGGTGATGAACATCACCGCAGTTCCGGTTTCCCGCTTGAGGCGGTCCATCAAGGCCAGGATCTCGGCCTGAATGGTCACATCCAGCGCCGTGGTGGGTTCGTCGGCAATCAACAGGCGCGGCTCACAGGCCATCGCCATCGCAATGACAACACGTTGGCGCATCCCGCCCGACAACTCGTGAGGATATTGCTTCAGACGGCGCTCGGGCTCTGGGATACGGACCTGACGCAGCAATTCCAGCGCCCGTTCCTCGGCCTGCGCTTTCGTCATGTCCTTGTGGATGCGCAGACCTTCGGTCAACTGGCGGCCCACGGTGAAAACGGGGTTCAGCGCGGTCATCGGCTCTTGAAAGATCATCCCGATCTCGTTGCCGCGAATCTGCTTCATCAGATCCTGATCGGCCTTCGCCAGGTCCATTTCTTCGCCATCACGACGATCAAACAGCAATTCACCGCCCGCGATTTCGCCGCCACCGAACTCGACCAGACGCATCAAGGACAAAGATGAAACCGACTTCCCCGAGCCCGATTCGCCAACGATACAAACGGTTTCGCCTGGTTTGACCTCGAACGAGACGTCCTCAACACCAACAACGGGACCGTCCTTTGTCTGAAACTCCACCCGCAGTTTTTTGATTTGAGCAATAGGCTGATCCAGCACGTGCGCGCTCCCTTGACGAGGTTATTCTTGTTCTGAATGCCGAACGCTACGGCGGGCCACCGGGAAAAGTCAAACCCATTACACATTTTCGCGACGGCACCACTTGCATTTTTCTCAAGTTCTGTTTCGATACCCAACGTAACCGCCTTGGGGAGGCAGCGCCGATTTATGTCGTTAGCGCTATTATCTTTATTGATCAAAAACTTACCCCGAAGCGGCAACGCCAAACCCGCAGGCCTTGCGGAGATAATCGAGACACGAACGTGTCCAATTCGGGAGTGACTTATGAAAATCAAAACCCTTTTGCTTGGTGCGATCGCAAGCACGGCAATGGCCCCGATGGCCTTTGCCGAGCGCGGTTCGGACGGCAATGTCAGCATCATCTATTGGCAGGCTCCGTCGATCCTGAACCCGTTCCTGTCCGGCGGTACGAAAGACGTGGAATCAGCCTCGCTGGTGATCGAACCACTTGCCCGCTACGACCAGGACGGCAACATGGTGCCATATCTGGCGTCTGAAATCCCGACCGTGGAAAATGGCGGTGTCAGCGAAGACCTGACGTCGATCACATGGAAAATTGCACCGGGAATCACATGGTCTGACGGCTCTCCGTTCACCGCTGCTGACGTGAAGTTCACCGCCGATTACTGTATGCACCCGGAAGGTGGCTGCGCGCAGGTGACCAAGTTCGAAGGCGTCACCTCGGTCGAAGCTGTTGATGACCTGACCGTCAAGGTCACTTTCGACGCACCGACCCCCTTCCCCTATGGCCCGTTCGTCGGCGGTGAAAGCCCGATCCTTCAAAAGGCCCAGTTCGAAAACTGCATGGGCGCAAAAGCCCCGGAATGCACCGAACAGAACTTCAACCCGATCGGCACCGGCCCCTTTGTCGTCACCGAGTTCAAACCGAACGACGTGATTACCTTCAAGGCCAACGACAACTATCGTGATCCGGCGAAACCTGCCTTCGCGACCGTGACCTTCAAAGGCGGCGGTGACGCGACGGCTGCAGGTCGTGCCGTCATGGAAACCGGTGAATTTGACTATGCGTGGAACCTGCAACTGGCTCCGGAAGTGATCGCACAGATGCAGGAAGGTGGCAAAGGTACGCCGGTTGCGGGCTTCGGTCCGCTGGTCGAGCGCATCATGCTGAACCAGACCAACCCGTCGCCCGAGTTGCCGGAAGGCGAGCGTTCGACGGCCAAGCATCCGCACCCATTCCTGAAGGACCCGGCCGTTTACAAAGCCATGTCCATGGCCATCGACCGTCCGCTGCTGGTGGAAATTGGCTATGGTCAGGCTGGTAAAGTGACCTGCAACTGGGTTCCGGCCCCTGCCGCGTTCAACTCGACCTCGATGACCTGCGACACCCAGGATATCGAAGGCGCCAAGAAACTGCTGGATGATGCCGGCATCGTCGATACCAACGGCGACGGCGTCCGCGAGAAGGACGGCGTTCCGCTGAAGATCGTCTATCAGACCTCGACCAACGCTGTCCGTCAGGACTTCCAAGCGCTGATCAAGGAATGGTGGAGCCAGATCGGCATTGAAACCGAATTGCGCAACATCAACGCATCGGTCTTCTTCGGTGGTGACCCGGGCTCGCCCGACACGTTCCAGAAGTTCTATGCCGACGTTGAAATGTACGCCAACACCTTCAACGGCACCGACCCGCAGTCCTATCTGGGCAATGGTCTGTGCGACAAGGCACCGCGTCCCGAGACGCAGTGGCAGGGCGAAAACATCAGCCGCTTCTGCAACGAAGAGTTCGACAAGCTGCACGCTCAATTGGCCGAAACCGCTGGTCTGGAAGCGCGTGCGGAAATCGCCAAGCAGCTGAATGACATCATGGTTCAGAATGGTGGCATGATCCCGCTGGTTCACCGTGGTCGCCTGTCGGCACATGCAAACACCCTGGGTGGCGTTGTCCTGAACGTTTGGGACAGCGAGCTGTGGAACATTGCGGACTGGTACCGCAAGACCGGTTCCTAAGCACTGACCTTGCAAAACCGCGCCCCGATCGTTATCGGGGCGCGGTCATTTGCATCCCACCCCAACAAGAAGACGCATATAAAGGCGCCTCTTAATGCTTAATTTCACAATCAGACGACTGGTGCTGGCCGTTCCAACGCTGCTCTTCATCAGCCTCGTCATCTTCCTGCTCCTCGAACTCGCACCCGGCGATCCGATGGCGCAGGTTCCGCTCACCGTTCCCCCCGAAGTCAAGGAAAAGATGCGCGAGGCGCTCGGCCTTGGCCAGCCGATGCATATCCGGTTCTGGAAATGGATCGTGCAATTCTTCTGGATCGAACCGCAGGTTCTGATCGACCACATCTTCGGCACCAGTTTTTCCGCAGGCGACCTGCGCGTGATATCCTGGCAGACCCGCTCGCCCGTCATGGACATCGTCGTTCAGCGTATCCCGCAGACCCTGTGGGTTGTCGGCACCGCCTATGTGGTCGCCATCCTGATCGCCCTGCCCATCGGCATCTATTCGGCCTATCGCCAGTATTCCTGGTTCGACCAGATGGGCACCTTCGTGTCGATGGTCGGCTTCTCGGTCCCTCCGTTTTTCTCGGGCGTTCTGGTGATCGTGATCTTCTCGGTCCAATTGGGCTGGTTCCCGTCGATCTATGACACCACGCATGTGGTCAACAGCTGGGACAGCTTCGTCGTGCAGCTGAAGCAGATGATCATGCCGGTCATGGTGCTGGCGTTGCAGATCACGGCACAGCTCAGCCGTTTCATGCGCGCCTCGATGCTGGACAATCTCAATCAGGATTACGTCCGCACCGCGCGCGCCAAGGGGCTCAGCGAATACACCGTGGTCATGGTCCACGTTCTGCGGAACTCGATGATCCCCGTGGTCACGGTCATTGCACTGGGTATCCCGGCCATCTTCGGCGGCGCCATCATCACCGAGCAGGTTTTCAAGGTGAATGGTATCGGCCAGTTGCTGATTGGCGCCATTCAGGCCAATGACCTGCCGATGGTGCAAACCCTGACCTTCATCTTTGCCGTGCTGATCGTGCTGTTCAACCTGATCGCCGACGTCCTGTATGGCATTCTGGACCCGAGGATTCGCTATGACTGATCACGACAAATCAGACACGCTGATCCCCGACGAAGGTCTGGCCCCGGCATCCACCGCGCTGCCAACCGCTGATGTGATGGAGGAACTCACGACCCCGCCGCGTAGCCAATGGCGCGACGTCTGGGATCAGTTCAAGACGCACAAGGGCGCCATGGTGGGTGCGGTGCTGTTCATCCTGATCGTGGCGGGCGTCTATCTGGGCCCCTATCTCTGGAGCATTGATCCAACGCAGATCGATATCCGGGCCCGCAATCAGGGGCCAAGCTGGGCGCATCCCTTCGGCACCGACCAGTTGGGCCGGGATATTCTGGCGCGCATGATGTCGGGCGGTCAAACCTCGGTATCGGTGGGCATCACCGCGATGCTGCTGGCACTGTTCCTGGGATCCTTCATCGGTGTTCTGGCCGGGTTCTTCAAACGGCTGGATGGTCCGCTTATGCGTCTGACAGACCTGTTTCTGGCCCTGCCCCTGCTGCCCTTGCTGCTGGTCATGATGCTGCTGTTCCGTGAACCCCTGTCGGCCGCGTTCGGGTTGGAGCGCGGGATCTTCATCCTGATCGTCTGCGCCATCGGTATCACCTCGTGGATGCCTACGGCGCGGATCGTACGGGGTGACGTGCTGGCCATCAAAGAGCGTGAATTCGTTCTGGCGGCCCGGTCCATCGGCACCAGCAACACTCAGATCATCACGCGGCATATCCTGCCGAACGTGTTGTCTCCGATCATGGTATCGGCGACGCTGGGGATTGCGACGGCGATCATTACCGAAAGCGCGCTTTCCTTCCTGGGTCTGGGCTTTCCGCCCGACTTCCCGACATGGGGCCGCCTGCTGTTCGACGGAGTCGATTACCTACAGCAATATCCCGAGCGTGTATTCTGGCCTGGTCTGGCAATCTCGCTGACTGTCCTGAGCGTCAACTATCTGGGTGACGGTCTGCGCGATGCGCTGGATCCCCGCATTCGCGGACGCTGAAACAAGTTCAGTCGGCGCGCCTCAGCGCGCCGGCCGACAGCACGATCAGAACGGCCAATGGCAACAGCACAGCGAAGGCCAGACGCAGGCCGAACACTTCCGCCAAAAAGCCGATCAACGGCGGACCGATCAACAGCCCCCCATACCCCAATGTCGCAACACTTGCGATGGCTTGCCCCGGCGGCACACTTGGATCGCTGGCCGCCCGGCTGAATGCCAGCGGCATGATCACGGCATAACCTATTCCCATCAATGCAAAGCCGGCCAGCACGGGCAAGATCGTTACTGTTGAAACCACCGTGAAAACGCCCAAAGCCGCGCAAATACCGCCGAACCGGGCGGAAACGACCGGTCCGAACCGGGTGATGACAAGCGCGCCTGCAAGTCGAAACGCCACCATGGTCACTGAAAATACCGCATAGCCCAAGGCAGCGACGCTTTCGGACGCCCCTGTGATGTCACGCAGATATATCGCGCTCCAGTCCGCGACGGCCCCTTCGCCCAATGCCCCGCACAAGGCGGCTATGCCAACCAGTATCAACGCACCGGAAGGCAAGGCGAAAACCGTACTCTGAGGCTCTTGGGATTGGCGCGAAGTCCAGCTTACCCAGGATGACGCAAGCGCAAGGCCAACAACCACGCCACCCGCCAACAGGAAGTGCACAAGAACCGTCAGCCCCATCTGAACCGCGACATACCCGCTGAGCGCGCCAAGTCCGGCCCCAAGGCTCCACATTGCGTGGAACGAGGACATAACGGGTTTGTCATATGCCTGCTCTACCTCGGCGGCCCATGCATTCATTGCAACATCCATCGACCCGTGACAGGCGCCAAAGACAAAAAGGAACACTGCCAGCCCCCAAAGCCCATCAGCCATGGCAAGCAGGATCAGCGACCCCGTGTACAGAACCGCAATGATCCGGGTGATTGCAACTGCGCCGAATCGATCCGTAAGCCGCCCGGTTATCGGGAAAGAGCAGACAGCCCCCGCAGCCATGAACAACAGGCCATATCCAAGCGCCTCATGGGACAGTTCCAAGCGGTCACGTATGGCGGGAATGCGCGACGCCCAGATTCCGAACAGGGCACCATTCAGAATGAACATGGCGGCGACAGCGCGCCATGCTGCAACTATGCTTATCATTCCAAGCCCTCGCTCTGCTTGCCCAATGCCGCTGTTCTACAGGTCAGACGAACATTGGCAATTGCTGCTCAACCGAGCCGTTTGCGAATGCGTCGCACCGAGTACCACACCCCGGCGACAACCGGGATCGTTACCGCCGCCGTCAGCATGCCCTTGCTGATGCCAGAGGCCGTCAGCGGATACAAAAGATAGCTGACCAGCGAAACCGCGTAATAGCTGATGGCAACCACGGAAAGCCCCTCGACCGTGTGTTGCAAGCGCAGTGCCAGATCAGCCCGACGGTCCATGCTTTCCAGCAACGCCTGGTTTTGCGCGCTGCGTTCCACATCCACTCTTGTCCGCAGCAACTCACCGGCACGGATCGCCCGGTCCGACAAGGCCTGAAGCCGGCGTTCCGTGGATTTCACGGTGCGAATTGCAGGGTCATATCGGCGCATCATGAAATCGGCGAAATTCTGACCACCTTCGAAACGTTCTTCTCGCAACACTTCGATCCGCTGGTTGACGATGGCCTCATACGCCCCCGTAGCTCCGAACCGGAAGGAACACCGGGCCGACAAAGTTTCGAGCTCGATCGACGTTGCCAGCAAATCCTGCAACAGCGCGTCAGGCTGCGCCGAGTTGTCGGTCATCTGCCCCATCAATCGGGTGAGTTGCCCGTCCAGCTCTCCGATACGCGGCATCAGCTGCTTGACGCGCGCAAAACCCAGCATCGACATCGCCTTATACGTTTCTATTTCGCAAAGACGCTGAATAATCCGTCCCGTCCGGCGCCGTCCGGTGCCCTCGGCCACGAACAAGGCAAAGCGCATGTGACCTGCCGGATCGATCCGAAAATCACTGGCACAAACCGCTGCATCGTCCAACACCCTGGACACGGCCAGGCTTTCCGGCTCGAACCAATCCAGCAGTTTCGACTTCACCAAGTCGTCACTGTCGCGTTCAACGACGCGCATCAATACTGACGTAACCCTTTGGCCAGGACTGGCCATCAACCAATCGGGCGGAAAGACCTCAAAGTCAGCCGGATCAAAGGCGCGATCACTCACATTCTGCGCGATCGCCGTGTAGGTCACAAATTCGGTATGCTGCTCCCACTTCAACCAATGGCGGCCAATCTGGCCCGCGTAATGCGTGGCATCCGGCCGAGGGTGCTGCGCACCGTGGCGATCCAGCAGGTCGATCAAATGAGCCAAATCCTCACGTCGATCGCGCGCCACGGCGGCCTCGGGCTTTTTGATCGCAAGAAAGACCACCGTACAGGGCATTGACGCGACCGGGAAGGGTCGCGCATGCAGTTCATTTGCCAGCGCATAGCGAAGGGGATGGTCGTCTATCGGTGTCATGTATGGCTCCGCCTCGTCACGCGCACTATACGGCACATAATTGATACATCAATTCTCTTTTTATTTCATATACTTACAGGGATACAACGGTATACAACCCTGCTATCTCATTGATTTGGCTGCCACAGCTCGATGGGGTTGCCTTCGGGATCATGGATGCGGGCAAATTTTCCAACTTCGCTGTCCCAGTCAGGATTGGTTTCCACCGTGATTCCAGCCTGATCAAGCTGCGCCGTCAGCGCGGCCAGGTCATCAACACGAAAATTGATCATCCACTGCTGATCGGCCCGTCCGAAATATTCGGTGTCCTCCGCGAATGGCGCAAAGACCGTATAGCCTTCACGCTGCTTCCAGGGCACGGGGTCATAATGATTGACGCCCAGGTGCTTCTCATACCAGGCGCTCAGCGCTTTAGGGTCGCGGGCGCGAAAGAACACTCCGCCAATACCATTCACTTTCTCCATCCTCGACCTCCTGCCATCTGTGCCGCCACCCCAGACTACCACACTCCGCCTGCTTCATCTGGCTGGAAATATCCTGGGGGTTTGGGGGCAACGCCCCCATGCACACTCAAAAAGAAAAGGGCGCCCAAAGGCGCCCTTTGCAATCGGATCAAACGCGACGATCAATCGATCATCGGCAGCAGCTTGTCTAGCGACTCCTTGGCGTCGCCGTAGAACATCCGGGTGTTCTCTTTGAAGAACAGCGGGTTTTCGATGCCGGAATACCCGGTGCCCTGACCACGTTTCGAGACAAACACCTGCTTGGCTTTCCAGCATTCCAGAACCGGCATTCCGGCAATGGGGCTGTTGGGATCTTCTTGCGCCGCCGGGTTCACGATGTCGTTCGAACCGATGACGATGGCCACATCTGTGTCCGGAAAGTCGTCGTTGATCTCGTCCATTTCCAGAACGATATCATACGGCACCTTCGCTTCGGCCAGCAAAACGTTCATGTGGCCCGGCAAGCGGCCCGCCACAGGGTGGATTGCGAAACGAACGTTCTTGCCCTTGGCCCGCAGCTTGCGCACCAGTTCGGAAACCGATTGCTGCGCCTGTGCCACGGCCATCCCATAGCCCGGAATGATGATCACGCTGTCCGCGTCGTTCAAAGCCGCAGCAACGCCATCAGCCTCGATAGCGATCTGTTCGCCTTCAACGGCCATCTGTTCGCCCTGCGGGCCACCAAAACCGCCAAGGATCACGCTGACAAAATGGCGGTTCATCGCCTTGCACATGATGTAGGACAGGATCGCACCCGACGAGCCCACCAGCGCACCGACCACGATCAACAGGTCGTTGCCCAGCGAGAAACCGATCGCCGCAGCCGCCCAACCCGAATAGCTGTTCAGCATCGACACCACCACCGGCATGTCAGCGCCGCCGATGCCCATGATCAGGTGATAGCCGATGAATAACGCCGCCAGCGTCATCAGGATCAGCGGGAACAGACCACCTGTCGATGTGTACCAGATCAGGCAGATCAGCGAGAGACCCGCTGCCGCCGCGTTCAGCGCATGGCCACCGGGCAGCTTTGTCGCTGCCGAGGTCACCTTGCCCGCCAACTTGCCATAAGCTACGACCGACCCGGTAAAGGTGATCGCACCGATGAAGATGCCCAGGAACAGTTCCACATGCAGGATTGCCAGCTCAGCCGGGGTTTTCTTGGCAATCAGCTTGGCAAAAGACCCCAGATCGGACAGATCCGCCTGGCTGGCACTGTCCGCAATGGCCATGACCTGCGCCACGTTGCCGATCTCGAAATGCGCGTTGAAGCCGACGAACACGGCCGCAAGACCGACCAGCGAGTGCATCGCCGCAACAAGCTGCGGCATCTCGGTCATCTGGACGCGCTGCGCAACATATTGGCCGATGAAACCACCGCCCGCAATCAGCAGCAGCGACAGAAGCCACAGACCCGAGCCCGGGCCAACCAGCGTGGCAAAAACCGCCAGCGCCATACCGACGATGCCATACCAGACCGCGCGCTTGGCGCTTTCCTGGTTCGACAAACCGCCGAGCGAAAGGATGAAAAGGACAGCCGCAACAACATAGGCGGCAGTGGTGAAGCCATAATCCATGTGCCCGGCCTCCTTAAGATTTCTGGAACATGGCGAGCATGCGCCGGGTTACGAGGAAGCCGCCGAAGATGTTGATCCCGGCCATGAACACGGACAGTGCCGCCAGCAGAATGACCAGGAACGACCCCGATCCGATCTGCATCAAAGCCCCGACGATGATGATCGACGAAATCGCGTTGGTGATCGCCATCAGCGGAGTGTGCAGGCTGTGCGCGACGTTCCAGATCACCTGGAAGCCCACAAAGATGGCCAGCACGAAGACGATGAAGTGCTGCATGAAACTGGCCGGAGCGATCAGCCCCACCAGCAGCATCAGCGCGCCCCCGACACCCAACAGGGTGAACTGCTGCTTGGTCTGCGCCTTGAAGGCCGCGATTTCCTGCGCCTTCTTTTCTTCCGGGGTCAGTTCCTTGACCTCGGGCTTTTTCTGCGCCGCGATCGCCTGCACCTTGGGTGGCGGCGGCGGGAAGGTGATCTCACCCTCATAGGTCACGGTCGCGCCGCGGATCACGTCATCTTCCATGTCGTGGTTGATCTGACCGTCCTTTTCAGGCGTCAGATCGGTCATCATGTGACGGATGTTGGTCGCGTACAAAGACGAAGACTGCGCCGCCATCCGGCTGGGGAAGTCGGTATAGCCGATGATGGTCACGCCGTTGGGCGTCACGACCTTTTCGTCCGGCACGGTGCCTTCGACGTTCCCGCCGCGCTCGGCCGCAAGGTCAACGATGACCGAGCCCGGCTTCATTGCCTTGACCATGTCTTCCAGCCACAGCTTGGGCGCCGGACGGTTGGGGATCAGGGCCGTCGTGATGACGATGTCCACTTCCGGGGCCAGCTCTCGAAACTTGGCCAGCTGCGCATTGCGGAACTCTTCTGACTGGACGGAAGCATACCCACCGGTGGACGCACCATCCTGCTGTTCTTCTTCGAAGTCCAGATAGACGAACTCTGCCCCCATCGATTCGACCTGCTCGGCCACCTCGGGGCGCACATCGAACGCGTAGGTGATTGCACCCAGCGAGGTCGACGTGCCGATCGCGGCAAGCCCGGCAACACCGGCCCCGACGATCAAAACCTTTGCAGGTGGAACCTTGCCTGCCGCCGTCACCTGACCGGTGAAGAAACGGCCAAAGTTGTTGCCGGCTTCGATCACCGCGCGGTAGCCGGCGATGTTGGCCATCGACGACAACGCGTCCATCTTCTGCGCGCGTGAAATACGCGGCACCATTTCCATGGCGATCACATTTGCGCCCTTGGACTTGGCAAGTTCCATTCCTTCATCGTTTCCGGCAGGATTGAAGAAGGAAATCAGCGTCTTGCCCTTGGTCAGACGCTTCAGTTCCGTCTCGGTCGGGATACGAACCTTGGCGATGATATCTGCGGCCTTCCACAGCGATGCCGCGGTTTTGACAACCTCAACGCCCACAGCCTCATACGCCGCGTCCGAAAAGCCGGCGGCAGCACCTGCGCCTTTTTCGATCAGGCACTCATAGCCCAGTTTTTGCAGTTGCACGGCCGAGTCCGGTGTCATCGCGACCCGGTTCTCGCCGTCCAGTATTTCCTTTGGCGTGCCTATCTTCACTGGCAGTCCCCCTAATTCTTACTCGGTCTGAGCGGGTGATCGGTATTCTTTGTTAAGCAAAGATGTATCCTGCGCAACATTATTTCGCAAGCGCAGCATTTTTGACGTGATGTCATTGCGGAATCCACCCTAAATCCAGCGCCGTGTCTTGCGTTCGTAACGCGCGAAGTCGGCGCGAAAGGTACGACGCAGGCGGTCTTCTTCCGGCAGGATGAACCGACGCTCCAACACCCAGACGAAGACTGGCACAAGAACCAGGGACAGGACGGCATCAAACCTAAGGATAAGACCCGCAAGAATCAGAACGTCGCCCACATAGATCGGATTGCGACTGCGCTTGTAGATACCTGATTGCACCATCGATGACGGGGTTTCATGCGGGATGACGGTTGTCTTGTGACGGCGGAATTCGACCACCGCCAGAACAGCCATCAGGATTCCACCTCCGATCAACACCCCGCTCAGAAGATCCGTCAAACCACCCTCAAGCGACAGGCCCAGCTTCAGATACCTGGCCTGCAACCAGGCAAGAGCTGCAAAAGCAATCAACCAAACCGGCGGAACGTCCATCCAGCGCATGCAAAGCCCTCATTGAATGACGACAAGATCAAGCACATGTCGCTTCTGCGCGATGTCCTACCGCTTTTGAGCCAAAATGGCAAAAGACCAGTATGTCGCATCGCATGGACTCATTATCGAGGATCGACTACCTCAATAGCAATCACCGACGTTCACACGAGTCAGCGAGCCTTCATGACTGATTTTGCGGCAACCAAAGCCATGTTCGACCTGCCAGAGGGCGTCATCTATCTGGATGGCAACTCTCTGGGCCCCCTGCCGAAATCAGCCGGTGCCCGAGTGCAACGGATGCTGACGGACGAATGGGGCCAGATGCTGATCACCGGATGGAACAAGGCTGGTTGGATGGCCCTGCCCACCGCGCTTGGTGACCGGATTGGCCGCCTGATCGGAGCAGAGCCCGGTAGTGTGGTGACCGGAGACACCTTGTCGATCAAGGTCTATCAGGCCGTGGCCTCGGCCCTTGAACTGAATCCGGATCGCAAAGTCGTTCTGTCGGACAACGGCAACTTTCCTTCGGACCTGTACATGGCGGATGGCTTGCTGCGCTCGCTTGGGGACGCGTATGAGTTGCGCGTCGTTGATCCCGAAGCCGTGGCCGGCGCAATCACCGAAGAGGTCGCTGTTCTTATGTTGACCGAGGTGGATTACCGCTCAGGTCGGATGCACGACATGAAGGCGCTGACCGAACTGGCGCATGCCAACGGCGTGGTAACGGTCTGGGATCTGGCCCATTCCGCGGGGGCCATCCCCGTGGACCTTTCGGGGTGCAACGCCGATTTCGCGGTCGGGTGTACGTACAAATACCTCAACGGCGGCCCCGGCGCGCCAGCCTTCATCTATGTCGCGCCGAGGTTGGCGGAACGCACACGCCCCGCCTTGTCCGGATGGCTGGGGCACGAAGCACCTTTTGCCTTCGATCTCGACTACCGCCCCGGCAGCGGCATTGAACGGATGCGGGTGGGAACGCCGCCCATCATCCAGATGACGGCCTTGTCGGCTGCGATGGACATCTGGGATCTGGCGGACATAACCGACGTCCGGGCCAAATCGATTGAACTGACCGAGCGTTTCATAGAACGCGTCGAGGCAACCTGCCCGGATCTGCAACTGGCCAGCCCCCGTGATCCGCAGCAGCGTGGCAGCCAGATCTCGTTCCGTTTCAAGGAAGGGTATGCCGCCATGCAGGCCCTGATCGCCCGAGGCGTGATCGGAGATTTTCGAGCACCCGACATAATGCGGTTCGGCTTTACACCTTTGTATATCGACGAAGGCGATGTCGAACGCGCCGTCGGGATTATGGCCGATATCATGCAGAACCGCCTGTGGGACACGCCCGAATACAGGATCCGTCAGCGCGTTACCTGACTTCGAGTCCGGCGCCGAAAAGGGCCGCGACCTGCGCGACCTGCTGTTCATAGACCTCGGCGCCGGCGCCAATCAGCTTCAGCCCCTTGAGTGTGGCCGTGATCGTCCGACCGGTCTCTGCCGCGTCAGCCAGCAGGCGAACCCGGCCCGCCTTTTCCTGTTGCGTCAGCCAGTCCGCATAGAGCGCGGCCAGCTTGGCCTCACCCGCCGCGATGATTTCCGCAGACAGGGATTTTGTGTTGTCGAGCATTTCAAGCCCGTGGGGCGAGGCCAGAATTTTTGCCATTCCCTCGGTCTGCGCCTGAATTGCGCGGGTCAGAACCTCAGGCACCGACCCCTTCGTCGCCAGCGCTTCGGCCACCGCAACACTCTTTTCGGCATAGTACAGCTCGGTCAGCTTGCTGACGATCGCCTCTTTGTTCTTGTAATGCAGATACACCGCCGGCCGAGACATCCCCGCGCCGCGCGCGATATCGTCCATCGAGGTCTTTCGGTATCCATAAGTGGAAAACGCCTGAAACGCCGAGTTCAGGATCGCCTGTTGCCGTGAGCCGTCACCATTGTCTTTCATATACGAAGCCCTGACATTTTTTGTTCAATTTGTCAATTGACACCCTGACACTTTTCTACAATTATGTCAGATACCAGCCACAGCAACACGAGGTGCGCCATGGCGACGACCCTGAAGATCAACGGCAAGCAACATCAGGTGGATCTGCCTGATGACGTCCCCCTTCTTTGGGTTCTGCGGGACGAGGTCGGGCTGACCGGCACCAAGTTCGGCTGCGGCGTGGCCGCATGCGGGGCCTGCACCGTGCATATCGATGGCGAGGCCGTGCGCTCGTGCCAGGTGGCGCTGTCGGATGTCTGGGGTGACGTGACCACGATCGAAGGGCTCGGCTCGCCGGACGCGCTGGCCACGATCCAACAGGCCTGGATCGATCATCAGGTCGCGCAGTGCGGATACTGCCAGTCCGGCCAGATCATGCAGGCCGCGGCATTGCTGGCGGAAAACCCGGACCCCTCTGACGCAGACATCGACGAAGCGATGCAGGGCAACCTGTGCCGCTGCGGCACCTATCCCCTTATCCGCGCAGCAATCCATGACGCGGCATCCAAGCTGAAGGAGGCGTAAGCAATGGCTTCCGTTGGAAAAATCCTCCGCCGTACGTTCCTGATCGGCTCTGCCGCGATCGTTGGCGGCGTGGCCTTTGGCACCTATTACGTTACCCGCCCCGCGGCCAACCCCTTGAAGCCCGGTGAAGGCGAGGCGGCACTGAACCCGTTTGTTCTGATTGACCAGAATGGCGTCACCTTGTTCGCGCCCCGCGCGGAAATGGGTCAGGGCGTCCGAACCACATGGGCCGCGCTGATCGCCGAAGAACTGGATGTCGATCTGGATCAGATCACCGTTCTGCATGGCCCCGCTGCGGCGGCCTATTACAACTCGGCCCTTGTGGGCGAAGGGTTGCCGAACAAGGGGTACGATATCTCGAATTTCCAGCACAATCTGGGCGAGGCACTGGGGGTACTGGGCAAAACGCTCAGCCTGCAAGTCACGGGTGGCTCGACCTCGATGAAAGATGGGTTCGACCGGATGCGGCAAGCCGGTGCGTCGGCCCGTGAAACACTCAAACGCGCTGCCGCAGACCGGTTGGGTGTCGATCCTTCGGATCTGAAAACGGCGTCAGGCCATGTCATTGCCCCCAACGGCGACAAGATCGCCTATTCAATGCTTGCCGAGGATGCCGCCGGGCTGGAACCCGTTGAGGTACCGTTGCGAGACCCGTCTGAATGGCGCTATCTGGGCCAAAGCCAACCGCGTCTCGACATGGTGGGCAAGGCGACGGGCACTGCTGAATTCGGCGTCGATGTCCGCCTGCCCGGTATGAAGTTCGCCAGCGTCCGAATGAATCCCAAACTGGGCGGCGCGATGAACGGCTTTGACGACAGCGCCGCAAGAACCATGCCCGGGGTTGAGAAGATCGTCGATCTGGGCACAGGCGTGGCCGTGATCGCAAGCAACACATGGTTGGCCAATCAGGCAGTCGAGGCCATTGACGTCGATTGGGGCGACGCGCCTTATCCGCCGGATACCGAGGGCATCTTTGCCAGGATCGCCGAAGCGTTTGACGAGGCACCGAACTCGACCATGCGCGACGACGGCGATGTCAGCGCAAGCCCGGAAAACGCAACGGAAATCACCGCCGAATATCGCGTGCCCTATCTGGCCCATGCAACGATGGAGCCAATGAATGCCACCGCGCTCTATACGGGAAATGCGTTGGAACTCTGGTGCGGCAACCAGGCCCCGACCCTGATCCAGTTCCGCGTCGCCAACACCGCCGGTCTGGAAACCGAAGCCGTCCAAATCCACACCACCTATCTGGGTGGCGGGTTTGGGCGCCGGGGCGAACTTGATTTCGGCGAAATCGCCACCAAGGTTGCCATGGCCATGCCCGGTACGCCGGTTCAGACAACCTGGAGCCGTGAAGAGGACATGCGCCACGACTATTTCCGCCCCGGCGCCATCGCCCGGATGCGCGGCGCGGTTCAGGACGGCAAGGCCGTGCTCATTGACGGCAAGGTCGCTGCGCAATCTCCGACCCAACAGGCGGTCGAGCGCTACACCGGGTTCCCCGGCGGCGGCCCCGACAAAGTGCTGGTCGAAGGATTCTTCAACCAGCCCTACGCGGTACCGAATTACCGCATGAGCGGCCACATTGCTGATTTGGCTGTTCCCGTGGGGTTCTGGCGTTCGGTCGGCAACAGCCATAACGGCTTTTTTCATGAGACATTCATGGATGAGATGGCTCATGCCGCAGGCCGTGACCCGCTGGAGTTCCGGCTGGATCTGATGAAGACCGAACATGCGCCGTCGGCGGGATGTCTGGAAGCCGTGAAGGAGATGTCCGGCTGGACGGGTCAGACGCCCGAAGGCGTCGGCCGGGGCGTGGCCTTCACATACAGCTTCGGCACCCCGGTGGCTCAGGTCATCGAAGTGGTCGACGAAGACGGCGCCATCCGCATCAGCAAGGCCTGGATTGCCTGCGACATGGGGCTGGCGCTGGACCCGGAAAACGTCAAGGCGCAGATGTTCGGCGGCATGATGTACGGCCTGTCCGCCGCATGTTTCGGCGAGATCACCTTTGCGGACGGCGAAGTCGAGCAGTTCAACTTCCCCGACTATGACGCGATGCGGATGCACACAGCCCCGCAGGTCGAGGTGCGCGTGCTGGAAACCAATCGGCATATGGGCGGTGCGGGCGAACCCGGAACACCGCCTTCGATGCCGGCGCTCGGCAATGCGCTTTTCGACCTGACGGGCAAGCGTGCACGTTCACTTCCGCTGATCAATCAGTTCAACCTGCTGGTCTGATCGTCTTGGCGCCGCCTTTTGACTTGAGGCGGCGCTTTCCTTTTTCGCCCCTTGAGGATCAGAAGCTGACAGAAAGAAAAATGGACGCTTCGGTCGTATCCAGATCATCTTCGAACAAACTCAGAAATCCCAGTGTCGCCTCGACAAAAACGGCCTCACTCGCGCGCGCGCACACCCCCACGCGCGAGGCCCAAGTCAAGTCGGTCTGCGATCCAGCGCCTAATCCAACATTTTCACGGTCGAACCAGTAGGTCGCGCTCAGCGTCGCAAACGGAGACACGATTGATCGCGAAGTGACATATGGCCTGCTGATTTCCAACTCAGGTGTTAAGGCGCTGTAACTCGCTGAAGCAACTTTGCCAACTATGTTGACCGGAACACCTGCCACAGTGCCGCTCAGATCATAGTCTTCTGCGCTGTAGTTGTAATAGTCATAGGCAATCGACGGACGTAACAGGAAATTCCCGGCCTCGTACTGACCGATCGCCTCCAGATTGGCTCGCCACCGGGTCCGGTCGAAATCGCCACTTAACCCCAGCACGTTCACATCCGTCGAAAACTCGCCGAAGGTCGCCAGTCCATTCAGCACCCATCTCTCGGACATGCGCCAGGCAATATAGGGGCCCGCAGCAAGCCCTTTAGTGTCTTGTCTGAATTGACCCTGAAACCCTTCGACATCAAGGTTTTCATATTCAACCTGAAATCCAACGACCAAGTCTGGCCTGACAAGCCTGTCGAACCCCACCGCAAAATAGTTGTCATTTATGTCGACTTCTCTGACCCCGCGCGTGTCTTCGATTTCGGTATAGGTGAAATCTGTCCATACATTCCATGTGGACGGCGGCGCGAGATCTCGGCCTTCGGTCAAAGGAGGGCCCACAATAGGAGCAGTAACAGAGGGATCACACAATGCCGCGTCAAGTTTACCCGTCGCTACGTCAACACACTCAACACCGACAGCGTATACCCCGTCAGCAGCACTTTGTGGTCGAGTACGAGGTATAGCGGCCGCAGTTCCACCTCCAGCAAAGCCACCACCAGAGCCACCGGAACCGCCACCGGAGCCACCTGAACTGCCACCACTGCCAAAGCCGCCGCCGGAGCCACCTGAGCCACCTCAACCGCCAAAGCCGCCGCCCGAGCCACCTGAACCGCCACCGGAGCCGCCTCCGCCGCCACCTCCACCAGGCAAGCTCCAGTTTCTCTGTTGGTTTTGCGTATCGATCAGGCAATCCTTGCCATTTGGTGCTCCACCGATTTCGAACAATCGGTGCATTCCACCATTTCCGTTTGAGACAAAGGGTGAAAAACTTAGATGAACGCCTCTGCGAGACTTGTTCCACGTGTCCACCGTTGTGTTGCCTTGCGCGGCTTCCAAACGAAAACCGCCTTGCTCAGTCGCAGACAACCAAACGGAGGATGCTGAATCACGCGTGCGTCCGATGTAGAGCAGCTCACCTAAAGAACCACACTGCTGCGCATCACTTCAGCTGCGAAACCGGAAGTTGCTAATAATGTCACTGCGAGAAACCTAACTGAACACAGTCGCCTTTGGGTTGATCCTTGCATATCTCAATCTCGCACCGTTTCGTGGCATCGGGGGCAAGCATTCAGACCTGCTGGCGGATAAACAAAGGTATTGGGCTCGTCTCATAAACAATTATTCGAATGTTGCGATTCAGAGACGGGGAATCGAGGGCAGCCCACTGGCGCCGGTCAAGCAGATTGCCTTAGCCTTGCAGAACGATTTCTACAATTCCAGTTTCTAACCGCATCGCCGAAGGCTTCGAACAGGGGGCGCGAGACCGGGTCATTGATCGCATCCCATTCCGGGTGCCATTGAACCGACAAGGTAAAGCCGGGCGCATCCTTGATGTAGATCGCCTCGGGCGTCCCGTCCGGTGCATGGCCATCAATGACCACGCGCTGCCCAATCGTTTTGATGCCCTGACCGTGCAAGGTGTTGGTCATGACCTCGGTTGCGCCGAACAGTTTGTGGAAAACGCCGCCGTTTTCCAGTGCCACCACATGACGCAGAGCAAACTTTTCCTCCAAGGTTCCATCGGGCGGCATCCGGTGATTCATCCGCCCCGGCAGATCGCGGATCTCGGGATAAAGCGTTCCGCCCATGGCAACGTTAACTTCCTGAAACCCCCGGCAGATGCCCAAAAACGGCTGTCCCCTTTCAACGCAGGCGCGAACCAACGGCAGAGTTATGGCGTCGCGTGCCCGGTCGAATTCGCCATGTGCATCGGTTGCAGGTTCCCCGTATTCTTCCGGGTGCACGTTCGGGCGACCGCCCGTCAGCAGAAAGCCGTCGCAGACCTCCAGCAACTCATCTACCGAAACGTAACGCGGATCTGCGGGTATCAACAAAGGAAGACATCCTGACACGTTGGCCACGGCATCCGAATTCATCGTTCCCCCAGCATGTGTGGGGTATTGGTCGTTCATGAGATACGAGTTGCCGATGATACCGACGACAGGCCGAGACATTCCGCTTTCCCTGCTGTTGTTGTGCCTGTCAAGGAAGCTAGCGGCAGCGGTTTAAACGTGCAAGAATACACGCCCTGCATGAAAGCGCAGGGACGTGTTCGAAGACGCACTGTACGTTCTGATCCGCCCTGTTTAATTGGAAACGTTTTCCAAGAAGCCGCCAAGCGGGGGATAGTTTCCCCGCTCAGCTGGAAAAACGTATCAATACAACGCTCTCGTTAAATCTCACCGATCAGGCCGGCTGCCTCAATTCCCGCCATTGCGGCCAGCGCATCATTGTCTGATGTATCTCCGGTAACCCCAACGGCGCCGATCACGGCCCCCTTGCGATCACGCAACAGCACGCCACCCGGAACAGGCACGACCTGACCACCATAGACGCCATTTACCGAGGCCATGAAATAGGCCTGTGTTTCAGCGCGTTGCATCTGCGCAGTGCCCGCCATTCCCAGCATGACCGACCCATAGGCCTTGCCCTGCGCAATCCCGAACCGGCCCGGTGCTGCACCATCCTCGCGCTCGAACGCAATGACATGCCCACCGGCGTCCAGAACCACGACGGAGAGCGGCTTCAACTCCATCTCTCGGCCCTTTTCCAGGGTTTTTCGGATGATGGTGCGGGCCTTGCGTAGGGAAACTGACATCTGAAGGTCCTCTCGTCAGATTGAAGTTCGACAAAGCCCACAAACGATCGGTCTGTGGGCTTTTTTCGGTGTTATCTTTGGCTGGCTTTCGATTCCAGACGGCGCGCATGCAGGACCGGCTCGGTATAGCCCGACGGCTGAACCCGGCCCTTGAACACCAGATCGCAGGCCGCCTGAAAGGCGATACCGTCAAATCCCGGCGCCATCGGTGTGTAATTCGGATCGTCTACATTCTGGCGATCCACGACGGCGGCCATCTTTTGCAGTGCGGCCATGACCTGAGCTTCATCCACGATGCTGTGATGCAGCCAATTGGCCAGTGCCTGCGACGAAATCCGGCACGTCGCGCGGTCTTCCATCAGGCCGACATCGTTGATGTCGGGCACCTTGGAACAGCCCACGCCCTGATCGACCCAACGCACGACATAGCCAAGGATACCCTGCGCATTGTTTTCAAGTTCACGCGTGATTTCCTCGTCACTCAGATTTCGCCCAGCCAGCAAGGGGATGGTCAAGAGATCCTTCAACGTACCACGTGCGCCGCCTGCGGCCAGCTCGTCCTGACGGGCCAGCACATCGACCTTGTGGTAATGCGTTGCGTGCAGGGTCGCGGCCGTGGGCGACGGCACCCAGGCACATGTCGCTCCGGCCATGGGGTGGCCGATCTTGGCCTCAAGCATATCGCCCATGCGATCCGGCATGGCCCACATGCCCTTGCCGATCTGCGCCTTGCCCTTCAGGCCACAGGCCAGACCAATATCGACATTGCGATCTTCATAGGCCGCAATCCATGGCGTATTCTTGATGTCACCCTTGGGCAGCATCGGACCGGCCTCCATCGAGGTATGAATTTCATCGCCTGTCCGGTCCAGGAAACCCGTATTGATAAAGGCGACCCGTGATTTTGCGGCGCGAATGCACTCTTTGAGGTTGACCGAGGTTCGTCGTTCTTCATCCATGATGCCCAGTTTCACGGTATTGCGCGGCAGGCCCAGAATGTCTTCGACCATGTCGAAAATCTCGACCGAGAACGCGACTTCCTCGGGCCCGTGCATCTTGGGTTTCACCACATAGACAGAGCCTTCCACAGAATTGCCCCCGTCTCGCTTCAGGTCGTGCATGGCGATCAGGGTGGTACACAGAGCATCCATCAAACCTTCGCCGATCTCGCGCCCTTCTGCGTCAAGTACGGCCGGGTTGGTCATCAGGTGGCCCACGTTCCGCACAAGCATCAAGGACCGGCCTTTCAGCCTGGCCTTATCACCCGACGGAGTGGTAAAGTTCAGGTCCTCGGCCAGTTTTCGAGTGAACGTGGCGCCGCCCTTGGTGACCTCTTCGGTCAGGTCGCCTTTCATGAGGCCCAGCCAGTTGCCATAGGCCACCACCTTGTCGGCAGCATCGACGCAGGCAACCGAATCTTCACAATCCATGATGGTGGACAGCGCGGATTCCAGCCGGACATCTGCAATGCCTGCGGGGTCGGTCGCGCCTATGTTGCTTGTGGGGTCGATCATGATCTGGATGTGCAGACCGTTGTTTTTCAACAGCACAAAGTCGGGCTTGTCCGCCGCGCCGCCGAACCCGGCAAATTGGGCGGGATCGCCCAGCGCAGGGGTCACAGCACCGTCGGTGACGCTCAATTCGGTGACATCCGCCCATGATCCAGACGCCAGAGGCACAGCATCATCCAGAAACGCTTTGGCCCATGCGATCACCCGCGCGCCGCGCGCCGCGTCATAGCCACCGCTTGCCGGCAGATCCCCCATTGCATCCGTTCCGTAAAGCGCATCATACAGGCTGCCCCAGCGCGCGTTGGCCGCGTTCAGGGCAAAGCGTGCGTTGGTAATCGGAACAACCAGTTGCGGGCCCGGGATCAGGGCGATTTCGGGGTCGACATTGGCCGTTTCAATCTGGAACTCGTCGCCTTCTTCGACCAGATACCCGATCTCTTTCAGGAAAGCCTCATATTCAGCGGCATCGGTGTTTTGCCCCTTTCGGGACATGTGCCACCCATCGATGCGGCTTTGGATCTCGGCCCGTTTGGCCAGCAGCTCACGGTTTTTCGGCCCCAGTTCGTTCACCATCCGCGCCATGCCGGCCCAGAACCTCTGCGAAGAGACGCCCGTTCCCGGCAGCGCCTGTGTCTCGATGAACTCAGCCAAAACCGGATCGATCTGCAATCCGCTCAGGGTCTGTCTGTCCGTCATATTCCTGCTCTCCCGCGATTGTGCGCCATTGTATGCATTGTGACTTAGGCGGAAAGTTTCCGATAGGCAACTTTCTACCCGGCATTTGTGGTATTCGCTTCGGCTTGAAGCTGTTTCAAAAACCACAAGGCAATGGCGGGGGCCGGTTGCAGCGCCCGAACGAAGCCCCTAACGTCGCGCCAGTCCCGAACAGATACGAGGCCCAAGATGCGCAACGCTGCCCCTACCACGATCTACCTGAAAGACTACACACCGTTTGGCTATCTGGTGGACAGCGTGCACCTGACCTTTGATCTGGACGCGCACGCCACGCGCGTCACCTCGCGCATTGCGTTCCGGCCCAATCCTGACGCCACTGACCGCACATTCTTTCTGCATGGGGAAGAACTGAAACTGATCCGCGCCGCCATTGACGGGGCCGAGATCACGCCGGACGTGACCGATAAAGGACTAACCGCAGATGTCCCGGACGCGCCGTTCCTGTGGGAAGCCGAGGTCGAAATCGACCCCGGAAACAACACCGCGCTGGAAGGTCTGTACATGTCGAACGGCATGTACTGCACCCAGTGCGAGGCCGAGGGGTTCCGCAAGATCACCTTCTATCCCGACCGTCCCGACGTGATGTCCACCTTCACCGTTCGGATCAACGGCGACCTGCCGGTTCTGCTGTCGAACGGCAACCCGTCGGGCAAGTGTGAAGGCCGGGCCGAATGGGTCGATCCATGGCCCAAACCCGCCTATCTGTTCGCTCTGGTCGCCGGAGACCTGATCGCACATCCCGGTCAGTTCACCACCAAGTCAGGTCGCACCGTCGAACTGAATCTCTGGGTCCGTCCCGGAGACGAGGGGAAATGCGCTTTCGGCATGGAGGCGTTGAAGAAGTCGATGAAATGGGACGAGGATGTCTATGGCCGTGAATACGATCTGGACGTCTTCAACATCGTCGCCGTCGATGACTTCAACATGGGCGCGATGGAGAACAAGGGGCTGAACATCTTCAACTCGTCGGCCGTTCTCGCCAGTCCCGAAACTTCGACCGACGCCAATTTCGAACGGATCGAGGCGATCATCGCGCATGAGTATTTTCACAACTGGACCGGCAACCGCATCACCTGCCGCGACTGGTTCCAGCTGTGCCTCAAGGAAGGTCTGACAGTTTTCCGGGATGCGCAATTCACCTCAGACATGCGCTCGGCCCCGGTGAAGCGCATCCACGATGCCATAGACCTGCGTGCCCGGCAGTTCCCCGAGGACAACGGTCCGTTGTCGCATCCAGTGCGGCCAGAAAGCTTTCAGGAGATCAACAACTTCTACACCGCCACGGTTTACGAAAAAGGTGCCGAGGTCATCGGCATGCTGAAACGGTTGGTCGGGGATGCGGCCTATGCCAAGGCGCTTGATCTGTATTTTGAACGCCATGACGGTCAGGCCTGCACGATCGAGGACTGGCTGAAGGTTTTCGAAGACACCACCGGGCGCGATCTGACACAATTCAAACGTTGGTACAGCCAGTCGGGCACTCCGCGCATCAGGGTTCAGGAAGACTGGGCCGACGGCACCTATACACTTACGCTGAAACAGCGAACCGATCCCACGCCGGGACAGGACGAGAAACTGCCTCAGGTCATCCCGGTTGCAGTCGGCCTGATTGGGCCCAACGGCGATGAGGTTCGCGCGACCGAAGTGCTGGAACTGACGCAGTCCGAACAGAGCTTTGCGTTCACTGGTCTCGCGGCGAAACCCACAGCATCGATCCTGCGCGATTTCTCGGCACCTGTCATTCTTGAACATGACCAGTCCAACGCGGAACGCGCGTTTCTTCTGGCGCATGACACGGACCCGTTCAACCGATGGCAGGCAGGGCGAGATCTGGCACAGGACACCCTGATGCGGATGATCCTTCAGGATGCGGCACCGGATACCGATTACCTTGACGGAGTGTTGGCCGTGCTGCGCAATGACGAACTGGACCCGGCCTATCGTGCGTTGATGCTGGGATTGCCGACACAGTCGGAATTGGCAGCGGCCCTGCATGACCGCGGTCACACGCCCGACCCCATGGCGATCTGGGCCGCGGTGGAAACGCTGCGGCAGGCAACGGCCCAGAACGTGCAGGATTTGTTGCCCCGCCTGCACAGTGAGGCCTTTGTGGACGGCCCCTACAGCCCGGACGCCGAGCAGTCCGGCAAACGGGCACTTGGCAGCGCTGCGCTGGCACTGACCTCTCGTCTGGATGGTGGGGCGATGGCGACTGAGGTGTACGACACAGCCGACAACATGACATTGCAACTGACTGCGCTGTCTTGCCTTTTACGCGCCCGCAAGGGTGAGGCGCAGTTGGACGCATTCTACGACCAGTGGCAGCATGACCGGCTGGTCATGGACAAGTGGTTTGGCCTGCAAGTCGCGATGGCAGCGCCCGAGGCGACACCCGCAATTGCCGCGACCCTGACCGAGCATTCGGATTTCAACTGGAAAAACCCGAACAGGTTCCGCGCCGTCATGGGGGCCTTGGCGATGAACCACGCAGGGTTCCACCAACCGGATGGCGCCGGATACGCCCTGCTGGCCGACTGGCTGATCCGTCTGGACCCGGTGAACCCACAGACCACGGCCCGAATGTGCTCGGCGTTCCAGACCTGGAAACGGTATGATCCGGATCGTCAGGCCCTGATGCGTGCGCAGCTTTCCCGCATCGCGGAAACACCGAACCTGTCGCGGGACACGACCGAAATGGTGTCCCGCATCCTCGGCGCATGACGCCTTACAGCTTTGCCCGCAGCAACCGGAATTTGCGAACGCTGGCCATCCTGGCCGGTGTTTATGCGGCGTTGCTGGCGCTGGTTTTCCTGTTTGACGCGGCCTGGTGGATCGCTGGGCTGCTGTCCCTGGCCACCCTGCCCGCACTTTGGGACGTGGTTCAGAACACCCGCGCGGGCATGCAATTGGATCAGGATGCACTGAGCTGGTTCACGGGCAACCGACAGGGAGAGATCGCGCTGCGCGACATCGACCATTTCCGTTTTGACACCCGTTGGGATTTCTCGGTTCGAGTGTCGATCTTTCTGCATTCCGGCAACCGAATCCGTCTGCCTGACGAGTCGCTTCCGCTGCATCGGGATTTGGAAACCCTTCTGAAACAAGCCGGATTTCGCGTAGAACGGCATCATTTCACTGTTTTCTGAAACACTGGACCTTTGAGGGGCGAATTGGACACAAAAGAAAGAAATTAATAGGCAATTTACTTGATTTGAACCCGATATCCCGCCAGACTTCGGTGTCAGTTATACGTTTTTACAGTTTTGAGTATCGCCATGTTTCGGTCGCTAAGGGCACTGTTCGCCCCATCCACAGCTACTCCTACAAATGCTTCAGCAGACCTGTGCGCGACGAAATCCGCGCTTGCGGCCGCCTTGCCCGAGCAGGGTCAGCTCAATATTCCCGTTGCAAAACCCGACCGCGATGATCTGATCGGACATTCCACGATCGCACATGGCCGCTACCTCGCCCGGCAGGACCGCTGGGCAGAGCTGTCGCAGGAAATGCGCGTGGCTGATCAGGACCGCGCCGCCGTTGCAGATGGTATGCCGGTGGCCGATCTGCTGGCGTTCGGTGCCAGATCTGACGTTGTTCTGGCCGCTGAACATGCGCTCTCGGATGGCGCGGCCATCTCGGATTACGACCTGTTGGGTGGCATCTCGGAACTTGAAGGCGAGATGGCGGACAACCCTGATGACCCGATGATCGCCACCGTCGTTGCCCTTGCCCATATCGATCTGGCTTGGGCATGGCGTGGAACGGCCTCGGACGCGACGCTGCCACCTTTGCACCGGTCACGCTGCGCCGCGCATTTCGACCGGGCCGCAGCAATCCTGCCCAAATGCAGAAAGGATGCTCCCGACAGCCCCCTGATTGCAGCGACCGGATGTGCGCTGCTGGCTGGTCAGCGCAAATCCAACGCGCGGGTGGCCGAAGAATACGAACGGCTGATCACGCTGGATCCATGCAATCAGCGCCACATGCGCGCGATGGGCAGCCACCTTCTGCCCCGGTGGTTCGGCAGCTACGAAGAGCTGGAGTTGCAAGCCTTGCGTACAGCCGCCAGGACACAGGATATCTGGGGCGCGGGCGGATACACATGGGTTCAGTTCGACGCCATCGCATTGGACGAAGAGGCCTGTGCCCGCGTCGATATCGAGTATTTCCTTGAAGGTCTGCGTGATATTCTGCGCCTGCGGCCCGATCAGCAGATGATCAACATGCTGTCATCCTACTGCGCGATCACTGTCCAGAACGGATTTGGCCTGAACGATCAGGCCGACCTTGTCCGTTCGCAGATGCGCGACACGGCAAACCGGCTTATCCGCGATCACCTGACAGAATTGCACCCGTTGATCTGGGCGCATGCGGCCAACGGTTTCAACAATTCCGTCCGCATAAACTCGCCCGAACGATTTGCAGCGCGCGGTCAGCGCGATGCCTTGCGCGCCATCTCGGATCTATTCCGGGAAGAACTGCGCAGCGGTATGGATGTGACATTCACACCGTCGGGCCTGCGGTTTTCCCAGAACTGAACACGACAGGATTCCCCCTTGCCCCTAGGCCCTGCCGGGCCTAATACGCAGGCTTAGACTTCTGCGGAAATGAGGCGCGCCATGCTCGATCTGACATACGAAATGCCCAAACCCAAAACCATTGCCGGGGCCAAGCACGATTGGGAACTGGTGATCGGGATGGAGGTGCATGCTCAGGTCTCATCCAATGCCAAGCTGTTTTCGGGTGCATCCACCCAATTCGGGGCCGAGCCGAATTCAAACGTGGCCTTCGTGGACGCGGCGATGCCGGGGATGCTGCCGGTGATCAATGAATACTGCGTGGAACAGGCCGTTCGCACCGGGCTGGGCCTGAATGCGGATATCAATCTGAAATCGGCCTTTGACCGCAAGAATTATTTCTACCCCGACCTGCCGCAAGGGTATCAGATTTCCCAGCTCTACCACCCCATCGTGGGCGAAGGCGAAGTGCTGGTCGAACTGGGCGACGGTACCGCGCGCAAGGTGCGGATCGAGCGCATCCACATGGAGCAGGACGCGGGCAAGTCGATCCACGACATGGATCCGCATATGTCCTTCGTCGACCTGAACCGCACCGGCGTCTGCCTGATGGAGATCGTCAGCCGCCCCGACATCCGCGGGCCGGAAGAGGCCGCGGCCTATATCGCCAAGCTGCGTCAGATCATGCGTTACTTGGGCACCTGCGACGGCAACATGCAAAACGGCAACCTGCGGGCCGATGTGAACGTCTCGATCTGTTTGCCCGGCGCCTATGAGAAGTATCAGGAAACACAGGATTTTTCGCATCTGGGCACGCGCTGCGAGATCAAGAACATGAACTCGATGCGCTTCATCCAGCAAGCGATCGAGGTCGAGGCCCGTCGTCAGATCGCCATCGTCGAGGCCGGCGGCGAGGTCGAGCAGGAAACGCGTCTGTACGATCCGGACAAGGGTGAAACCCGTTCGATGCGGTCCAAGGAAGAAGCGCATGATTACCGCTATTTCCCCGACCCCGACCTGCTGCCTCTGGAAATCGAGCAGGCCTGGGTCGATGATATCGCCGCCAAGTTGCCTGAGCTGCCCGACGAGAAAAAATCGCGTTTCATCAATGACTTCGGCCTGACCGACTATGACGCATCCGTGCTGACCGCCGAGGTCGAATCCGCCGCCTATTTCGAGGAAGTGGCCAAGGGCCGCAACGGAAAACTGGCGGCGAACTGGGTCATCAACGAGCTGTTCGGCCGCCTGAAGAAAGACGACCGCGACATCACCGACTCGCCGGTTTCGCCCGCGCAGCTGGGCGGGATCATCGACCTGATCGCCTCGGACGCGATTTCGGGCAAGATCGCCAAAGAGCTGTTCGAGATCGTCTATACCGAAGGCGGCGACCCGGCGCAGATCGTCGAGGAACGCGGCATGAAGCAGGTGACCGACACCGGCGCGATCGAGGCCGCGCTGGACGAGATCATCGCCGCCAACCCGGCGCAGGTCGAGAAGGCGAAGGTGAACCCGAAACTGGCGGGCTGGTTCGTGGGTCAGGTCATGAAAGCCACCGGCGGCAAGGCGAACCCGAAAGCCGTCAACGAACTGGTCGGCAAGAAGCTGGGCTCGTAAACCTTTCGTTTCGTACAAGCCTGCCGGCAATCTTTGGCGGGTTTGTACAAGCCGGTTTCTCACGAAATCTTAAAACTTGGGGTCAAGCCATCGGCTTGACTTCTTGCTGCTCGCGCCCTTTCCTCCGCCACAGAGAGGTGAGGTATTATGCAAAGCAGATTTGATCAGGAACTCGAAGACCGGCTGGTGCGTTATGCCGCCATCGACAGTCAAAGTGACGAGACATCCCCGACGACCCCGAGCACTCAGATCCAGTTCGACATGCTGAACCTGTTGCGTGATGAGCTGATCCAGATCGGCGCGCAGGATGTTGAGATGACGGGCGACAGTGTTGTCGTTGCGACCATTCCCGGAACGGCGCCGGGGACGACCGTGGGCTTTCTGGCCCATGTCGATACGGCCCCTCAGTTCAACGCAACCGGCGTCAAGCCGCGGGTGATCAAGGGGTATAACGGTGGCGACATCACCTTTCCGGACAACCCGGATCTGGTTCTTTCTCCGGATGACCACCCCTATCTGGCCGAAAAGATCGGCCACGACCTGATCACCGCGTCGGGCACAACCCTGCTGGGCGCGGACGACAAGGCCGGTGTATCGATCCTGATGACGATGGCGCGGCACCTGATCGAAAATCAGGACATTCCACATGGCCCTATTCGTATCGCGTTCACTCCGGATGAAGAGATCGGCCGGGGCGTCACGGAACAACTTCCCAAGGATCTGGGCGTGGATTTTGCCTATACGCTGGATGGGCAGCAAGTGGGTGAGATCGAGTATGAAAGCTTCTCGGCCGACCGCGCCGTAATCCGGATCGAGGGTGTTTCGATCCATCCCGGCCTGGCCAAGGAAAAGATGGTGAACGCCACGCATCTGGCGGCAAAGATCGTACAGACATTGCCTCAGGCGACCATGACGCCGGAAACCACGGACGGGCGCGAAGGCTTCATCCATGTCACTGACATGAACGGCGGATCATCCGAGATGGAGATCAAGCTGATCCTGCGTGATTTCGAGATGGACGGGCTGGAGGCGCAACGAAACATCGTGCGGCAGGTCTGCGCCGCCGTGCAGGCCACGGAGCCGCGCGCGACCATCACCTGCGACATCAGCCACCAGTACCGCAACATGCGGTATTGGCTGGAAAACGACATGACTCCGGTCGAGCTGGCGCGCGATGCGTGTCGCGAACTGGGGATTGAACCGTTGTCGGTGCCGATCAGGGGCGGCACGGACGGATCCCGCCTGACCGAATTCGGCACCCCCTGCCCCAACATCTTCACCGGGATGCAGTGCGTTCACGGCCCGTTGGAATGGATATCAGTGCAGGACATGGCGCTGGCGACGGAACTGTGCCTGTCGGTTGTGGCCAAGGCGGCACAGGCCGAAGCGAATGGTCAGAGCTGAATTCCGCCGGATGGGCAAGGGCTCTTTCACCCGGGGGGCAGCGTGTTAAGTTGGCGCGGAAACGCATTTAGGAACAGTAGATGAAGCGCTACGAATACAAGGTCATCCCCGCCCCGCAAAAAGGTGTCAAAGCCAAAGGCGTGAAAACGGCCGAGGGCCGCTTTGCCGTCTCGGTCGAGCAACTGCTGAATCAGATGGGTCAGGATGGCTGGGAATACCAGCGGGCCGAGCTGTTGCCCAGCGAGGAACGCTCGGGTCTGACCGGATCGACCACGAACTGGCGCAATGTGCTGGTGTTCCGCCGCGTGGTGGAAGAGGAAATCGATGCCTCGTGGGTCGGCGCAGTACCTGAGATGGATGACACCCCGCTGGCCCAGCCGATTCCGGGCCCCGACGAGGTACAGGCCCCGAAACCAATTGCCGCAGAAGCGGACGAGCCGCCTTTGTCGTTGAAGCGGTCTGATGACGCCGTTGATGAAAGCGGCCCTTCGAAAACATAGGCTTGAGGGCTGGTACGACCGCCAGAACGATTGCAATTGCCCTGTGGCCTTGTGCAGGACATCCGTGTTCGCTCTGACATACGTCAAGTCGAGCCGGGACGGCCCAACCACATTGGAAAGCAATAAGGGCTACACCCTCGGGTAATCTGTGGCATGTTAGCCGGATATTCTGGAGGGACATCGAAATGGCTATTCGGCAGACACAAGGGCGGACACGCCTGTATGACAGCATTCTCGACACGGTCGGTGACACGCCCTGCATTCGGGTCAATCGGATCGCGCCAGAGCATGTGACCGTCTATGTGAAATTCGAGGCCTTCAACCCGGCAGGCTCGGTCAAGGACAGGCTGGCGCTGAACATCATCGAGGCGGCGGAACGTGATGGGCGGCTGAAGCCCGGACAAACCGTTGTCGAAGCGACATCCGGCAACACCGGGATCGGGCTGGCCATGGTGTGCGCGGCCAAGGGATACCCTCTGGTCGTGACGATGGCCGAGAGCTTCTCGGTCGAGCGGCGAAAGCTGATGCGGTTTCTGGGCGCCAAGGTTGTTCTGACCCCCAAGGCGCAAAAAGGGTTCGGCATGTATACCAAGGCCAAGGAATTGGCCGAGGAAAACGGATGGTTCCTTGCCAGCCAGTTTGAAACTTCTGCCAACGCCGATATTCACGAAAACACGACGGCGCGCGAAATTCTTGCCGATTTCGAAGGACGACGGCTGGATTATTGGGTGACGGGCTATGGGACCGGTGGCACCGTTTCGGGTGTTTCGCGTATCTTGCGGAAAGAGCGGCCCGACACCAGGATCATCCTGACCGAACCGGCAAATGCCGCAATCGTATCATCAGGTTACGTCAATACGCGCAACGCTGACCATCAGCCGACCGAAAGCCACCCCGATTTCGAGCCCCACCCGATTCAGGGCTGGACACCGGATTTCATCCCCTGGGTTCTTCAGGAAGCCATCGACAATTCATACTATGATGAGCTGATCCCCATTCCCGGACCCGAAGGGATCGCATGGTCGCGCCGGCTTGCCGCCGAAGAAGGGATATTCACTGGGATTTCGGGCGGATCGACCTTTGCGGTGGCCATGAAGCTGGCCGAATCCGCGCCGGCAGGCTCTGTCATGCTGGTCATGTTGCCGGACACCGGCGAGCGATACTTGTCGACCCCCCTGTTCGAGGGAATCGAAGAGGTCATGACACAAGAGGAATACGCCATCTCGGCATCGACGCCGTCCGCGCAGATGGAGGCGGGTTGACACGTAAAGGTCTTCAGACGCCGATATCCAGGGCCAGCGCGTGGATGCGCGGCACGATGTCGCCCAGCGCCTTGTGTACCGCACGGTGGCGGGCGACGCGGGATTTGCCTTCGAATGCGCTGGCGCGGATACGGACATTGAAGTGGCTTTCACCACCATCCTGATATCCCGCATGGCCCCTATGGCTTTCGCTGTCGTCGATCACTTCAAGCTCGCGTGGATCAAAGGCGGCTTGCAGGCGGGTTCGGATCTCGTCGGTCACACTCATTTTTTTGCTTAGCGGCAAAAATATTGCCGCACCCCTCTTCTACTTTCGGCTGCTTAGATTAAACTGCTGCCTCCGAGTCGAAAAGACGCGTTCTTGAGGATTAGAGCATGGCGAAATCAGACCCCTTCGGATTCGATATGTCCGTTTCCAGCGCCAAAAAGAAGAATCCGCGGGGACGCCGGGGCATGTCGGGAGCCTCTGAAACCTCGGTCCGGATCTGTGACCACGAGGGATGTGAAGAGCCGGGAAAGTTCCGCGCGCCAAAAGCACCGGATGTCCTGGATGATTATTTCTGGTTCTGCCAGCAACACGTGCGGGAATATAATCAGAAGTGGAATTTCTTTGACGGCACCACCGAAGCCGAGCTGAACGCACAGCGTTCGAAAGACAAGGTTTGGGAGCGCGAGACCAAGCCGATGGGCGACCCCGAAGCACGTGCCTGGGCCCGTTTGGGGATCGAGGATCCGCATCAGGTTCTTGGTGCTAACAGCACGCAGAACAAAGGCCGCACGACGGGTGGCGGCGGACGACGCCTGCCGCCGACCGAACGCCGTGCGATCGAGATTCTCGAGGCCAATGACAGCTGGACCAAGGCCGAGGTTCGCAAAGCGTACAAGAAGCTGATCAAAGTGCTGCATCCGGACATGAACGGCGGAGACCGCTCGCAGGAAGAGCAGTTGCAGGAAGTTGTCTGGGCCTGGGATCAGATCAAGGACAGCCGGAACTTCAAGTAAGGGGACGGCTTTCCCTGCTTTGCGTTCGCGGCGCGCTCTGCCTGAATGGTTGGGTGCCGCAGACGACACAACCTGAAAAAACTGCGCAAGTTCCGTATGGAATCCTGTTTCATTCCACACGAAAGTGATGGAGGATTTGGGACAGGAGTTTCCAGGGATCAGTTTCGTGCGCACATCCATTTGCCTGTTGCTCGTCTCGCTAAGCGGGCTCATCGCTGCCAGCTTCATTCCGACTGATGCGGATTGGCTGTTCCTTTTGGCGCTGATTTGCGTGATGGCCAGCGCAATCTTGTTCATACGGGCCTGGTTCAGGTGGCGCCGGGCAAATACATGGATCATCGTGGACGGCTCGAACGTCATGCACTGGAAAGATGGCACGCCGGATCTGGGTACGTTGAAGAAGGTCCTTGAGACTTTGAAGCGCGCAGGGTTCAAACCGGGCGTCATGTTCGATGCGAATGTCGGGTACAAAGTCGAAGGCCACTATATGGACGACCGGAAGCTTAGCCGCGTCCTGGGCCTACGATCCAAGCAGGTCATGGTGGCCCCCAAAGGGACACCTGCGGATCCGCTGATCTTGCGGGCGGCGCGGGATAGCAAGGCACGCATCGTCACAAATGACCGGTTTCGGGATTGGGTAGACGAGTTTCCGGATGTGTTGAACGCGGATCGTCTGGTAAAAGGTGGCTTTCGCAACAATGAGCTTTGGTTTTCGCTATAGTCAAGCAACAGTTGACCCAAGGCACAGATGTGTAAGGCCATCACAACGGTGCTGCACTGAGAAATTGCCTAAGGCAACTGATCCGAGAGAACACATTTGAAGGGGTTTGTTGAGGCCAGGGATCAAACCAGGGGCGGTTCGGATTACAACTATTCGCGCTTTAGTCCGGGTATGAGCTTCGCAATGCAATTGCTTCCCGGCGCTTCAAACAACTTAAGCGAGTTTGTTGCGACTCTGCAGTGCCGTCACGCAATTCGGGGAACAGTGCGAGCAGTTCTTCGACGTCTTCACGACAGAAAGACTTCAGCGCTGTGTCGCCCAGAAAAAGACTTTCACTGCGTAACCCCTGCGAGTGCAGTACTGCGTGTCGAGAGCAGGCAATGTGGTAATATGTGATGTCTTCACCTGTGTGCACCTGCTGAATTGTTCCGTCATTCACCAAGTGGATTGCCGCAACAAAGACCCGATCTTGTCCGAACAACAACTCGGCGCGCCAGCCTTCCAGCATGATCCGATGTTGCGGGGACACAAAAACATCCTGGTTGGGTTGACCCTTGCAAATCGCGTCGCGCCGAATGCGAACGGGTCTAAATTTTGGTTGCAAAGCCAGTGTTTGTGCACTCAGCACTTTTTTCCCGATCCACAAAATCGGCAGCGTTTTCCCACCTGACACGCAAACTCTGTCACCGATCATCAGGTTCTCGACCGGGCGTGGACCGGCCTCGGTCTCGATCAGGGTTCCAGCAACAAAACAGGGCGGATTGTTCGGATCAAGATCTCCGGTTGTGATTTGCCAGTTTCCGGTTGTCATTGGCCCGGTGGGGTTATTGGTGTCCCAGGCATAGGTGCCAGTACCGACCTGAATGAATTCGCCAGATTCCCCGGTACCTTTGTAGTTACCTTGACCAAGGTATGTATAGGGTAGGAACGGACCACCGTTGATCGAAATTGTTTGACCCGAGACAATGGCTGGTTCGGTCCTGTTTTGTACGATCAAGTCGCCTTGCCCGCTTGTGTTGACCGAATGAAGTAAGACATCAAACGACATACGTTGTGTCCGCTAAGCAGGTTGGACCAAAAGGAAACTCGCAACGAACATGTTCCCTCCGTGTGTTGACTGAACAGAACACCACAGACCTCACAAACTCACAAAGAACGCCAAAAACCACATTTAAAAGTCATGTTAACGCGCCGAAGAAGCATTTCAATGATAGTATGTTAATGTTTGCATTTGAACGAGGCGCAAAGGTTGTTGCCAGCCTTTCACCGAGGACTTCTGGGTTATGCGCAATCGGCCTCAAAGCTTGTTAACGCGAGGTGCCAAATCGTAGCGTGGGTCATCAATCTGGAATGACACCCCATGCGCAACGATAGGGCCAGTTTGCAAGAAAAACATGCGCACCTTTGGGCGCCTTTCGCTTTCCCTTGCCCTTGCCCGCAATATGTTGCACCACACACGGGTTCATACCCGGTGAACGGGCCAAAGGATAAGGACTAGGCGCATGGCTGACGGATCGATCGATATCAACGCAAAACCTACCGAGGATATCTCGGTCCGTGACGTGTTCGGCATTGACAGCGACATGGCGGTCAAGGGTTTCGCCGAGCGCAGCGACCGAGTGCCGGTGATCGATCATACCTACAAGTTCGATCCGGAGACCACGCTGGCGATTCTGGCGGGCTTTTCCCATAACCGTCGTGTGATGATCCAAGGCTATCACGGCACCGGCAAATCGACCCACATTGAACAGGTCGCTGCCCGTCTGAACTGGCCCGCCGTGCGTGTGAACCTCGACAGCCATATCAGCCGGATCGACCTGATCGGCAAGGACGCGATCAAACTGCGCGACGGCAAGCAGGTGACCGAGTTCCACGAAGGCATCCTGCCCTGGGCGTTGCGCAACCCGGTTGCCATCGTATTCGACGAATATGATGCGGGCCGCGCAGACGTGATGTTCGTGATCCAACGTGTGTTGGAGCATGACGGCAAGCTGACCCTGCTGGATCAGAACGAGATCATCACCCCGAACCCGAATTTCCGCCTGTTTGCCACCGCCAACACGGTCGGTCTGGGCGATACCACGGGCCTGTATCACGGCACGCAGCAGATCAACCAGGCGCAGATGGACCGCTGGTCGCTGGTGTCGACCCTGAACTATCTGAGCCACGACGCCGAGACGATGATCGTTCTGTCGAAGGCGCCGCATTACAACACCGCCGAGGGCCGCAAGACCGTCAGCCAGATGGTCACGGTCGCCGACCTGACCCGAACCGCCTTCATGAATGGCGATCTGTCCACCGTCATGAGCCCGCGGACTGTGATCAACTGGGCCCAGAACGCCGAGATTTTCCGCAACGTGGGCTATGCGTTCCGCCTGTCCTTCCTGAACAAATGCGATGAGCTGGAGCGCCAGACCGTGGCCGAGTTCTATCAGCGCTGCTTCGATGAGGAGTTGCCTGAAAGCGCCGCGAGTGCGAGCTTGGGGTAAGCACCCGAATTGCGCCCGGAGCGGGCGCAATGCCTCCGGCGGGGATATTTTTGGCCAGATGAAGACGGATCCGTTACTGTTTTCGACGCCGGGCAGGCCAGTACTATGAGGGCTTAAGGACATGGCACAGAAGAACGACAACCCCGCCGATCCGTTCAAGAAGGCCTTGGCCGAGGCCACCAAGGTCATGGCTGATGATCCCGAACTGTCGGTGACCTATACAGTGGACCCTTCGGGCATGACGGGCGAGTCGATGCGGCTGCCTCAGGTCTCGCGTCGGATGACGCGTGAAGAGGTGCTGTTGGCGCGTGGCACGGCGGACGCCTTGGCATTGCATCGCAAGTATCATGACGACGCGACCCATGCGCGCTATGCGCCCCCGGGCGATATGGCGCGGGATCTGTACGAGGCGATGGAGACCGCCCGCTGCGAGGCGATGGGCGCGCGGGACATGCCGGGCACCGCCAGCAATATTGACGTCAAGATCGGGCATGAAGCAATCCGGCGTGGGTATGATCAGTGCAAGCAACCCGCCGATGCACCTCTTTCGGTTGCGGCAGGCTACCTGATCCGGCATCTGGCCACCGGGCGTGATCTTCCGCCTGCTGCCGAAAACATAATGAACCTGTGGCGTGGATTCATCGAAGAGCAAGCGGGCGGGACGTTGGAGAATCTGGACGAGATTCTCTCGGATCAGGCGGAGTTTGCCAAATTCGCCCGTCAGGTGATCAAGGATCTGGGATATGGCGACCAGCTTGGGGATGACCCCGATGAGCTGGACGACGAGCAGGAAGACCAGGCCGAGGAAGACGCCGAAGAACAGCCCGATCCGGACAGCACCGGTCAGGATGATCAGGACGAACAGGACGCCGACGCGACACCTGAGCAGACGCAGGAAGAGCAGCAGGATCAGTCTCAGGCCCAGGTCTCGATGGACGAAATGACCGAAGACGAGATGGGCGAAGAGGCTGAGATGCCGGATGGCGAGGCGCCTCTGGAGCCGCCTGCCCCACCGCCGGCATCTGAAGCGGACCCGGATTACAAGGTCTATCTGGACACCCATGACGAAGAGATCGCCGCCGAGGATCTGGCCGAACCGGCCGAGCTGGAACGTCTGCGGGCCTATCTGGATCAGCAGCTGGAGCCGTTGAAAGGCGCGGTGTCGCGTCTGGCCAACAAGCTGCAACGCCGGCTGCAGGCGCAGCAGAACCGCAGCTGGGAGTTCGACCGCGAGGAAGGCATTCTGGACGCGGGCCGATTGGCACGTGTGGTCGCGAACCCCACCACTCCGCTGAGTTTCAAGGTCGAAAAGGACACCGAGTTCCGCGACACGGTGGTAACGCTGCTGCTGGACAATTCGGGGTCGATGCGGGGTCGTCCGATCTCAATCGCCGCCATTTGCGCGGATGTTCTCGCGCGGACGCTGGAGCGGTGCAATGTAAAGGTCGAAATTCTGGGCTTTACCACGCGGGCGTGGAAAGGCGGTCAGGCACGTGAGGCATGGCTGAACGATGGACGTCCGCAGCAGCCGGGCCGTTTGAACGACCTGCGCCACATCATCTACAAGGGCGCGGACGCCCCTTGGCGTCGCGCGCGGCCCAATCTGGGTCTGATGATGAAAGAGGGCCTGCTGAAAGAAAACATCGATGGAGAAGCCCTGGAATGGGCACATCGCCGGATGCTGGCACGGCGCGAACAACGCAAGATCCTGATGGTGATCTCGGACGGTGCGCCGGTCGATGATTCGACACTGAGCGTGAACCCGGCCAACTATCTGGAAAAACACCTGCGCGACGTGATCGCGATGGTCGAAAAACGCAAGATGGTCGAACTTTTGGCCATCGGCATCGGCCATGACGTGACACGGTATTACGACCGGGCGGTGACGATTACCGATGTCGAACAACTGGCCGGCGCGATGACCGAACAACTGGCAGCTCTGTTTGACAGTGACCCGCGGGCGCGGGCGCGGGTCATGGGGATGAGAAAGGCCGGCTGAGGCTGATCTTCTGCCCGGCGGGCGTGTTTCCCCGAGGGCGACATGTTTTTCGTTGCTGATCATCGGCTTGCTCAGGCGGGGTGTTCCCGTCTGGACATTTTTTGAAATGCGCCTCAGGGTCACGCTCAAATGCTGTGAATGAGGCCGCCCATGTTCCAATCCTTCGAAGTGACCGCCCGCCCGGAACAGGGGCCACCGCGGCTGGCCGCCTTGCGCGAACAGATGGTGCAAGAAGGGCTGGACGGGTTTCTGATCCCGCGGGCGGATGCGCATCAGGGAGAGTATGTCGCAGCGCGCGATGAACGTCTGGCTTGGCTGACCGGGTTCACGGGCTCGGCCGGGTTTTGCGCCGCCCTGCGCGACGTGGCCGGAGTTTTCATCGACGGGCGGTATCGCACCCAAGTCAAGGCACAAGTTGCCGCAGATTTCACCCCGGTCCCCTGGCCCGAGGTAAGCCTGAACGCCTGGCTGAAACAGCAATTGCCCAACGGCGGCAAGATCGGATTTGACCCGTGGCTGCACGCGGCGGGGCAGATTTCCGGCACATTGAGTGATCTGGATGGATCGGGCATCGAACTGGTGAGATGCGAAAACCTTGTGGACCGGATCTGGGCCGATCAACCCGCACCGCCGATGAACCCGGTCAAGGCGCATCCGATCGAATTTGCCGGGGAAGGTGCGGACAGCAAGATCGCCCGTCTGGCCGAAGACCTTCGACGGGCCGGGCACAAGGCAGCGGTGATCACCCTGCCGGATTCCATCATGTGGCTATTGAATATCCGTGGGTCGGATATCGCCTATAACCCGGTGGCCCACGGCTTTGCCATTCTTCATGCAGGAGGTCAGGTCGATCTGTTCATGGCGGCAGAAAAACTGGCCGGGGTACGGGATCATCTGGGCTCTCAGGTGACCTTGCGCGCTGTGGGCGATTTTCTGGATGCGGTTGCGGCTCTGGCCGGTCCGGTGCAGGTGGATGCCGCTTCGGTACCTCAGATCGTGGCCGATGCGCTGGGTGACGCGATGACGGATGGCGGCGATCCCTGCGCCCTGCCCAAAGCCTGCAAGAATGCGGCTGAAATCGCAGGCAGCGCCGAGGCGCATTTGCGCGATGCGGTGGCGGTCATCGAAACGTTATGCTGGCTGGACCAGCAAGCCCCGGGCAGCGTGACCGAAACACAGGTTGTCACCCGGCTGGAAGAAAACCGGCGCAAGGACAATGCGCTTCAGGACATCTCGTTCGATACCATTGCAGGCACGGGTCCGAACGGCGCGATCATGCATTACCGCGTGACGGAAGAGACCGACAGCCGCCTGGAAAACGGCCATATTCTGGTGCTGGACAGTGGCGGGCAGTATCTGGACGGCACCACCGACATCACCCGAACCATCGCCGTCGGTGACGTCGGAACCGAGGAAAAAACCTGCTTCACCCGGGTGCTGAAGGGCATGATTGCCATGTCGATGCTGCGTTGGCCTGCGGGCCTTTCCGGGCGGGATATCGAATGTGTGGCCCGCGTGCCGCTGTGGTCTGCGGGACAGGATTTCAACCATGGGGTCGGACATGGGGTCGGCGCCTATCTGAGCGTGCATGAAGGGCCGCAACGGCTGTCCAAAGTCAGCCATGTACCGCTGCAACCCGGCATGATCCTGTCAAACGAACCCGGGTATTACCGGGAAGGCGCCTTTGGCATCCGCATCGAAAACCTTGTGGTGGTGGAAGACGCTCCTCTGCTTCCCGATGGCGATGCCGAACGCGCGATGCTGAACTGGCGCACGCTGACCTATGTACCGATTGACCGCAGACTGATCATGGTCGATATGTTGACGACCGACGAACGCGACTGGCTGAATGCCTATCACCGCGACGTTGCGGAAAAAATCCGCCCAAGGCTGGGACATGACGCACAACTGTGGTTGGATGCCGCAACTGCCCCAATCTGACACGGGTCTGTTACATAAAACAGGCAGAGGGGTGGCCCTGATACGACGACGGAAGGAAGAGGAATGGCTGAGATCACGATCCGGAAAGCGCCGGGCAAATGGACTGTCCGCTCGGGCGGTGCGATCCTGGGCGAAACGAACAACGCGCTGGAACTGCTTGAAGGCGACAAGGATCCGGTGATCTATTTCCCGCGCAACGATATTGCGATGGCGTTTCTGGATCGGACCGACAAGGTGACCCACTGCCCCGGCAAGGGCGACGCGACGCATTTTTCCATCGTCAACAAGTCATCCGTGACCGACAACGCGGTCTGGAGCTATGAGGATCCGATTCAGGCAGTGGCCGAGATCAAGGACCATCTGGCATTCTACCCGGCTGAATCGGTGAAGGTGGAGCAGATCTAACGCCAGCCCCCGCGCCCACCTCACGCAGCTGTGGCATGCACGTGAACGGCATTTGCGGCACACTTGCTCCGGGGTAACACCGGAGGCTTCCATGTCGATGTCACGTCGCGGTTTTGCTGGGATGATCGGGGCTGGTGCAATGGCACCCGGTGTGCTGTGGGCGCAGCAGGATCCGGTTCTGGACGCGTTGCGCAGCACGCTGAGCGGGCGTCGGACCGCGTTTGAGGCGCAGATGGCGTATCTGAAGGACCGCGGCCAGCCGGATGTTGTGGCCGGGTTGCTGACTGCGATGCGTTATGCCGACAGGCGCCGGGATGAGATTGTCGAGGTGATGGAGGCCCTGACCGGGCAGCGCCATGGCAATGACTGGTTCGAGTGGAAGCTGTGGCAGGAACGAAACCCGCAGATTGTCCCTCATCCGTCGCTGATCCCGTTCAAGCGCGAGGTTCTTCTGGGGATCGATCCGCACTTCGATCTGTTCCTGCGGCCCGAATATCTGCAACGCGACAAGATGAAGATCCGCCTGGAAGAGATCGCCTGGGGCGGTGTGTACAAGGATGGCATTCCGTCTCTGGACAATCCCACCCTGATCTCTGCTTCGAATGCGGGGTATCTGAAGGGCGATGATCTGGTATTCGGCGTGGCCATCAACGGGGATGAACGCGCCTATCCCCTGCGGATCATGGGCTGGCACGAGATGTTCAACGAGGTGATCGGCGGCGTGCCCGTGGCGCTGGCCTATTGCACGCTTTGCGGGTCGGGCATCCTGTTTGAAACCCAGGTGGCGGGGCGGCGAAAGCCGTTCATTTTCGGGTCGTCAGGTTTCCTCTATCGTTCGAACAAGCTGATGTTTGACCGAGAGACGCATTCGCTGTGGAACCAGTATACCGGCAGGCCTGTTGTGGGGCCTTTGGCGAACAGCGGCATCACGTTGAAACAGCGCCCTGTGGTGATCACGACATGGGACAGCTGGAGGACCTCGCATCCCAAAACCCGTGTTCTGTCGCTGAACACCGGGCATCGGCGCAATTACGGATCAGGGGTGGTTTATCGCGACTATTTCGCCTCGAGCGAGCTGATGTTCCCGGCGGTTGTGGATCAGTCCCGGCATCGGCAGAAGGATTACATCTTTGCCGTGCGCCAGTTTGGTGCAGCCCGCGCCTGGCCTCTGGATGCGTTCAAGGGCAAACCGGTGATCAACGATGCAATCGGTCGGACACCTCTGGTTCTGATTGGCGATCCCAAAGAGCGCAGCGTGCGGGCCTATGAGCGAAAAACGCATGCGTTCCGGGCGACGCAAGGCGGGTTGCAGGATAGCGCGGGGAACGGTTGGACCGTCACGGAAGAGGCTTTGATCGGGCCGGATGGAACGCGTTTGCCACGAGTCGCCGGTCATGTTTCCTATTGGTTTGCGTGGGACAATTATTTGGGCGACGCAGCCAGCGTGTATGGTGAGTGAAACTCAGGAATGCTCTTCGGCAGCCGTGGCCGCAAGCGCCCTGTTATATGCCTTGAGCGCATCGACGTGATAGAGCGCCCCAACCGGTGTTTCAGAGCCGTCGTTTTCCAGAATGACAACCGGAATGCAGGGGATGTCGTCACGATCAAAATAGGGCATGGCGGCTTCCAGCGTGGCGCTGGCCTGAATGCACAGGCCCTGGTCGATCAGCCCCTGTGCCTCTTCCTTCGTGATCGACCGCGGATCCCCAAGCGGGCGCATCACCGCTCCGGCGCGAAGCATTGCCAGCAGATAAGCCTGCGGCCCCGCGGCCAGGTGGACATCACGCCGTTCCAGCTGGGTCAGGAAGAAAGACCGGTCCACAAGTCTCGAGGCCAAGGCCGTGGACATGGATACGCTTACCATCACGGCAAGGCCGATCTGCCAATCGCCGGTCAGTTCAAAAACGATCAAAGTGGTCGAGATGGGCGCGCCCAGCACCGCCGCAGCCACGGCGCCCATTCCGGCAAAGGCATAAAGCGTATGCGTGCCCGACACATCCGGCAGCAACCCGGTGGCGATCAGACCGAAGGCCAGCCCGGTCAACGCCCCGACCATCAGAGACGGAGAGAACACCCCACCGCCCATGCGCCCGCCCATGGTAATCGCCACCGCAACCGTTTTGATCACCGCAAACAGGATGGCCGTGGTCAGCACCAGATCACCGGTCAGGGCGCGAATTGTCGTCTCGTACCCCACGCCGATGATATGCGGAAACCAGATCGCCATCAGCCCCAGCATCGCCCCGGACACCGCAGGGCGCAGCCAGGCCGGAATCGACAGGCGGTTCTGGATATGGCTGCCAATATCCTCGGCAAAGAAAATCGACCGCATCAGCAGCAGCGCGACAAGTCCGCAGATCAGGCCCAGGATCAGGAAGGCCGGAAGCTCGACATAGAATTGCAGCGATCCCGGCGTCTCCAGCGTGAACTCGGTAACGTCGCCATATTCCAGCCGGTTGATCACCGTTCCCGCGACCGAGGCGATGACGATCGGAGCAAATGCGTGAACGGCGAAATGGCGCAGCACGACCTCGAGCGCGAACAAGGCCCCCGCGATGGGGGCGTTGAAGCTGGCCGACACGGCCGCAGCGACGGCACATCCCAACAGGTCACGTCCCGTGATCCCATCCGCGTGTATGCGGTTGCTGACCCATGTGGAAATCACTCCGGCCATATGCACCACCGGACCCTCGCGGCCTGTTGACCCGCCCGAACTGAGCGTGATCAGCGAGGCGAAGAACGACGCGATGCCCGCCTTGACCTCGACCCGCCCGTCGGTGATGGCCGAACCTTCGATCACATCGGCAACCGACCGGACGCGCCCGTCATTGGTGAACCGGTTCAGGATGATGCCGACGACCAGGCCACCGAAGATGGGAATGATCAGAACCATGAACCATGGCAGTTTCTCGGCGTGGCTGTGCAGCAGCAGGATGTCATCGGTATCGTAAAGATAGGCTTGCAGCGCGCGGATGGCCTTGCGGAAGCCAAGCGCCATGAAACCGGCCGCGATCCCGATGGCCAGCGCAATGAACCAGAACTGGATCTGGCTTGGCCCCCGGCGCAGCATGACCCGCCACGCATCCTTGATCGCGGCCAGAGCCTGATTGAACTGGTTGCGCAGAACGGTGCGGGTCGATTGGGTCATTGGCCCTCGGGGATCATCACTTAACCCTTAGTAAGCCACGGAGCGCCCATATAAAAGTGAGATAGCGACAGTGTGAGCACCAATTCACGCCATCGCCGCGTCAGGCCTGCAACAGAGCCCGGGCGGCGGCACGGGCTTCTTCGGTGATGGTGTCGCCGGCCACCATGCGCGCGATTTCGTCCACCCGATCCGGTTCGGCCAAAGGAATGACGGTGGACAGGGTTTGTCCGTTGGTGACCTGTTTCTGCACCCGCCAGTGATGCGCCGCCCGTGCGGCGACTTGAGGGGAATGGGTGACAACCAGAACCTGCCCGCCCTGCGCCAGCGACGCCAGCCTGCGCCCGACGGCATCGGCTGTTGCCCCACCGACACCACGATCGATTTCGTCAAAGATCATCGTCCGGGCACTGTCGTCGCCAGACAGACAGACCTTGAGGGCCAGCAGAAAGCGGCTGAGCTCACCCCCCGAGGCGATCTTGTTCAGCGGCCCCGCCGGCGCACCGGGGTTGGTGGCCACGGTGAAGGCCACCGCGTCGGTGCCTTCGGGGCCGGGTTCGGCCGGGGTGATCTCGGTCTGGAATACGGCGCGTTCCATCTTGAGCGGGGCCAGTTCCGCCATGACGGCCGCGTCAAGCCGCCCGGCGGCGGCCTTGCGCGCAGCGCTGAGGTCGGCTGCGGCGGCGTCATAGGCCCGTTGCGCCGCGTCCACGTCTGCTCGCCTGTCTGCCAGGTCGGCATCCCCTGCCTCCAACCGGTTCAACCGGTCACGCAGAGTGTCGGTAAACGAACCCAAATCATCCGGGGCCACGTCATGTTTGCGGGCCTGCGCACGGATGGCAAACAGGCGTTCCTCGGCCTGTTCCAATTCTGCCGGGTTGAAGTCCAGCGCCTGAAGGCAGGCATTCACGCCATCCTGCGCCTCGCCCAACTCGATCATCGCGCGCCCGAGCGCTGCTATCGGTTCTTCCAACTGGCCGCCCGCATTGTCCGAGACGCCTTCCAGCCAGCGGATGGCGTCGGACATGGCCCCTTCCGCCCCGTCCCCGGACAACAGGGCAAAGGCACGCGCAACATCGTCGCGAATCCGCTCGGCCCCTTGCATTATGCGGCGGCGGGCATCCAGCTCGGCATCCTCACCGGGTTGCGGGTCAAGCTGGTCAAGTTCGGCGACCGCGTGACGCAGGAATTCTTCCTCGCTGCGGACGGCAGCCAGAGCGGCCTCGGTCTCGGCCAGCGCCTTGCGGGTACGGGACATCGCGGCCCAGGCGGTTCGCACGTTTGTCAGCTGCTCCGAAACCTGTGCGAATTCGTCCAGCATCGCCCGATGACCACGTGGATTCAGCAAACCGCGGTCATCATGCTGTCCGTGCAGTTCGATCAGAGTCTCGGACAGCGCCCGCAGAACTTCGCCCGAGCAGCGGCGGTCATTGACCCAGGCGGTCTTGCGCCCCTCGGCCGTGTTGACGCGGCGCAGGATCAGTTCCTGGCCCCCGGGCAGACCGGCTTCGGCCAGAATCGCATGTGCGGGATGATCGGCAGAGAGTTCGAATTCGGCGACGACCTCACCCTGCGCGGCCCCCTGCCGCACCAGTTCCGCGCGCCCTCGCCAGCCCAACACGAAGCCAAGCGAATCCAGCAGAATCGATTTGCCCGCGCCGGTCTCGCCGGTCAGTGCGTTCAAGCCCGGCTGAAAGCTCAATTCCAGCCGGTCGATGATCAGCATATCGCGGATATCAAGGGCGCGCAGCATGTGGTCTTCAGCGTCCCGGACCAAAGGCCATCGCGATTACAACCATTCACCTTTGATGGTCTGACGATAAATCGTGCTGAGCCAGTTGTTACCGCGGCTCTTGAGATCAAGCCCGCGAGAGGTCAACAGTTTGTACGCATCGTCATACCATTCCGAGGACTGGTAGTTGTAGCCAAGAATGGCACCTGCGGTCTGCGCTTCGTCCAGCAGGCCAAGCGACAGATAGGCCTCGACCAGACGATACAGTGCTTCGGCGGTGTGGGATGTGGTCTGAAAGTCTTCGACCACAACACGGAACCGGTTGATAGCGGCAATATAGTGATCCTGACGCAAGTAGTAGCGCCCGATCTCCATTTCCTTGCCCGCCAGATGGTCGAAGGCCAGATCGAACTTCAGAACCGCCGATGTGGCGTATTCGCTGTCGGGATAGACCTCGATCACGGTCCGCAGAGATTGCAGCGCCTGGAAGGTCAGGCCTTGGTCACGCCCGACTTCGTCGATCTGATCATAATAGCTGAGCGCCAGCAGATACTGCGCATAAGCAGCATCTTCATCCGTCGGATAGAAGTCGATATAGCGCTGCGCCGCCGCGCGGCTTTCTTCGTAATTCTGGTCCGAATGGAACGAAAACGCCTGCATGATCAGCGCGCGCTTGGCCCAGTCCGAATACGGATACAAACGTTCTACTTCCGAGAAATACCACGCCGCGTCGTCCGAGCGATTCTGCGACAGTTCGTATTCACCTCGGGTATAGATCTGTTCCGGCGTGAACCCTTCCAGGTTCTGTTCACGGTCCGCGCCCTTGTTGCCAAAAAGGCCGCCGGCGTTGCCGCATGCCGTCAAAACTGCTGCCAGAAGAATCGCACCCGCGAATCTGACTGCCGCTTTGCTGCCAACCATACCGCCCATCCTTGTCGTCTTGCTTAATGGGGTTTGCCCCGATTTGAGCCATGGTCTAGCACAGAAAATTCCGGTGCAAAACGCCTTATGCGACTTCTGGCGCAAATGTCGTCAGAGTTGATCTGATCAGGCCACTTCGGGAATTTCGTTGACAACAAGCCCCTGCCCCGGCAGGCGTGCGGCCTGTCCCGGCGTGCACAGTACCGGACGTACGGCGCCCGGCGTTTCGAACAGGTTGCGCAGCAAAGTGTTGGTCAGCGAATGACCCGACTTGTTTCCGGTGAAGTGACCCAAAATCGGCCCACCAGCCAAATAGAGATCACCCAGAGCATCCAGCATCTTGTGACGCACGGCCTCATCGACCCGGCGGAAACCGCCCGGTGTCAGAACTTCGACGCCCTGAACGACCACGGCATTTTCAAGCGTGCCGCCCAAGGCCAACCCGTTTTCGCGCATCGCCTCGACATCCGTGCGACGGCAGAACGTGCGACAATCGCTGAGTTCACGCGCGAAGGAACCGTTGCGCATATCAAGCGTTTTGCTCTGGCTGCCAATGGCACCGTCTTCGAAATCGATATGGAAGTCGATGATCAGCCCGTCAGCGGGCGCAAGGCTGGCGCTCGCGCCTTCGCGGGATGCGGTGACGGTTTTCAGAACCTCATAGGCCAATACCGGGCTGGCCTGACGGCGCACGCCCCGGGCCATAATGCCACGCACGAAGTCAATCGAGGAGCCGTCCATGATCGGAACTTCGGGACCGTCGATCTCCACAAGTGCGTTATGCACGCCACATCCGGCCAATGCAGCCATGATATGTTCGACGGTGGAAACCGAAACACCGGCATCATTCACCAGACGCGTACAAAGCGGGGTCCGTTCAACCGCATAGTAGATCGCCGGGATCATCGCGTCGCCCAGTTGAATATCCGTCCGCTTGAACCAGATGCCATGACCAGCCGCCGCCGGTTTCAGGACCATGGTCGCCGGCTTGCCGCTGTGCAGCCCGACGCCTTTAAACGTGACCGGAGATTTGAGCGTATGTTGCAAAATGGGCCTCGGTGAGTAGTGTCCAGCCTGCTTGGGCCGTGTTGGACACTGAGTTAAGGAAGCCCGCGTCAAGGCTCAACTCACTCTTTGCAACCGATTGAAACATGTATGTAACAGATCGGCAAAACCCTGCTTACATGCCTGCAAGATACTGTTAATAAACGATTAAGGGCCGCCAAATGGCAGCCCCTTGAGTGGATTTTGTTACCGCGATCAGTTGGCTTGACGCCGCAGGAAGGCCGGAATTTCGATGCGGTCCTGATCCGGATCGGCCTCTTCCTGAAGCGGCGCGGTCGCCTCGGACTGTCGCAAAACGGGCTGCTGCCGCGGCGGTTGGGCCGGTGTATCCGAGGCATGGCCGGTCATCCGATCGATCAGACGATTGAAGCCAAAACGCGACCGCTCCTCGGGTTCCGGTTGCGAAACCGCTTCGGGTTGACGGGGCGCTGCCGGTCTCTGCGGCGCCGACGGAACCTTCTGAACAGCAGCCTGCAAACGCTGCAATGCTTCGGGCGACGGGGTGCCGGCAGCATGCCCGCGCGGTGCCACGAATGCCTCGGGCGCGGGCTCAACGTGCTCTGGCTGCGGCTCGAATTCGGCCACACGCGGCTGATAAGCGGGCGGCGGCAGGCCGTCATCGTCACGCTCGTCGCGCGGCTGGAATTGCGGCTGCGCCGGCTCTTCAGCGGCTTCGAACAGCGAAGGTTCGCGGTTTTCTTCCGGCTGCGGGACGGGCTCTGCTGCGTCGGCAACCACCCTGGCTTCTTCCTGAATATGCTCTTCAGCCGAAACCGTGCGGGTCAGCGGTTCGGACATCGAACGGCGCGCCACCGGGACTTCGGTCGTTTTTTCGCTGGCGTCGATGCCGGTCGCAACAACCGACACGCGCATTCCGCCTTCCATAGCGGTATCCAGCGTCGAGCCGACGATGATATTGGCCTCGGGGTCCACTTCCTCGCGGATGCGGTTGGCGGCTTCGTCCAGTTCGAACAGGGTCAGGTCGTGCGACCCGGTGATGTTGATCAGCACGCCTTTGGCGCCCTTGAGGCTGATTTCGTCCAACAGCGGGTTTGCAATGGCCTTTTCCGCCGCCTGGATGGCGCGGTCTTCACCTGTTGCCTCGCCGGTACCCATCATCGCCTTGCCCATCTCGTCCATCACGGCACGAACGTCGGCAAAGTCGAGGTTGATCAGGCCGGGGCGCACCATCAGGTCGGTCACGCCTTTGACGCCCTGATACAGAACGTCGTCAGCCATCGAGAACGCCTCGGTAAAGGTGGTCTTTTCATTGGCCAGACGGAACAGGTTCTGGTTCGGGATGATGATCAGCGTGTCGACAACCTGCTGCAATGCCTCAACGCCGTCTTCGGCCTGACGCATCCGCTTGGCGCCTTCGAACTGGAAGGGCTTGGTGACGACACCGACGGTCAGAACACCCAGTTCGCGGGCGGCCTGCGCGATGATCGGAGCGGCGCCCGTTCCGGTACCGCCGCCCATACCGGCGGTGATGAAGCACATATGCGCACCGGCAAGGTGGTCCACGATCTGTTCGATGCTTTCCTCGGCGGCGGCCGCGCCGACGGTCGGGCGGGCCCCTGCCCCCAAACCTTCGGTGACCTTCACGCCCAGTTGCACCCGCGCCGAAGACTGGCTTTGTTGCAGCGCCTGCGCGTCGGTGTTGGCGACCACGAAATCAACGCCGTCCAACTGTTTTTCAATCATGTTGTTGACGGCGTTCCCGCCTGCACCGCCAACGCCAAATACTGTAATCCGAGGCTTCAGTTCGTCGTGCCCGGGCATCGAAAGATTCAATGTCATGCTCTGTCCGCCTGTATTTATGTCCCGCCAAAGCGGTGTTTTTCTTACCTATCCTTGGTCGATTCTAGCGGCCTGATGCCAAAAGGTCACGTCAAAAATCGCGTTTTCCCACAAAATATGGAGGAAATAAGGCAGAAACCGGCGGCATTTCGCAGGTCATGCCAGATATAGCGGAAACAACGGCGACCATCACTAGACAATCGGCATGAACGCGAGGACACATTCGTTCATCGCGCTCTGATCAACTGTCATCTACACTGCGGAAAACTGCTCAGGTCCTGCCGCGAGGCCTCTTTCGGGCCTTGTGGATATCTTGAGGGATAAATCGACATGCTGCAACCGGTTTCTTTAGCTGAGCGGAGCACCTGGGCAGTCCAGGCCGCGCTCGGTCATGGAGCGCACTTCCTGGATTTCCCCATCGACGAAAGAGGCAAGCCGCACCATAAGGCGGCCTTCGTGCAAAAACGGCCACCAGCAGACCGGAATGCCGTCCGGATCATTGTCGTACAGAAAACACAACTGACCGTTAGGCGTCGTGATCTGCCCGTAGACACAGCCCTGCCCCTCTTCGCGCCAAACCGAGACACTTCGGTTCAGGAACTGTTCCGTTCCGACCAGACCGCCGCTGCGAATTTCATAGAACGTGAGGGTTTTGCCGACAGCCGCATCCAGAAACGCCTCGGGCGTGATCATGGTCTGGGCCGATGCCCAGCACGGCAGCAGGGCCGCGCCCAGCGCAACCCCGCGCAGGTGCCTACCAATTGTCACGGAACCACCGCACGGCGCGCTTGAACGGGCGCGCGGCGTAGGTGTCGACCGGGATTTCAAAATCCCACCATTCGTCCTGTGGATGGGCCGCAAACAGGCTGAGGCCGACAGCGGATGAGAACCCGGGCCCGGTGGCTGACTGCGGCAGGCCATGCACGCGCAAGGGGCGGCCAAGGCGCACGCGCTGGCCCAGAATGCGGGTGGCCAGCCCGTCCAGCCCCATGATCTGGCTGCCGCCGCCGGTCAGTACGATCTGCTGGCTTGGCATGTGTTCAAACCCGGCGGCGTCAAGCCGGACGCGGACCTCTTCAAGAATTTCCTCGACACGCGGGCGCATGATGCCGATCAGCTCGGCGCGGCTGACGGTGCGGCGGTCGTGCTCCCAGTCGCCGGTGTCACCACCGATATCAATCATATCCCTGTCGTCGGCGCCGGTGGCATGAACGCCACCATTGAATGTCTTGATCCGTTCCGCCACGGCGGCAGGCACACCCAGGCCCATCGAGATATCGGCGGTCACGTGATCGCCGCCCATGCGCACGCAATCGGCATAGATCATGTGCTTCTTCATGAAGATCGAAACGCTCGTGGTACCGCCGCCCATGTCGATACAGGCCGCGCCCAGTTCCTGCTCGTCTTCGACCAGAGCCGAGATGCCCGAGACATAGGCCGAGTTGGCAATACCCGCGAGTTCAAGATCGCAGCGCTTGATACAGCGCACGATGTTCTGGATCGCTGACGAATCCACGGTCAGCATATGCATGTCGACCGCAAGGCTCTGACCCATCTGCCCGCGCGGGTCGATCAGGCCAGACCGGTTGTCGAGCGCGAAATTCACCGGTTGAGCGTGCAGCACTTCGCGCCCGTCGCCATAATCCGGCACGTCGCAGGCGTTCAGAACGCGGCCCACTTCGGCCTCGGTCACGATCTGACCGTCCAGATCGACTTGTGCATCCAACCCGTAAGAGCGCGGGTTCGCACCCGAGAAACAGGCGATCACATGGTCGACGCGGATATCGGCCATCTTCTGTGCGGCCTGAAGCGCGGTGCGGATGGCGCGTTCGGTTTCCTGCATGGCGGTGACTTCGCCGAACTGGACCCCCCGCGACCGGGTGGTCGCGGCGCCGATGACGCGAAAGCCCGTCTGCCCCGCCATGGAGCCGATGGTGTTGTCTTCGCTCAGCCGACCTGTTCCGTCAAAGCGCAGCACAAGACAGGCGATTTTCGAACTGCCCACATCCAGAATCGCAATCACACCGCGTTGCAAAGCCTGCCGCCGCATCTGACGCATGGCGCGTTGGGACTGATAAAGATCGGTCATCATGGTCGTTACTGCCCGTTACTCACTGTCACTTTTGTGTTCCACCAGTCTTCGCTGGCGGCTTTGGTCATTCGGATGGTCGGACGCTGCCCGAGGCGCATGTCGACCACGGCCACGTCACGTTCCAGAAGGTCCTGCACCTCGTTCACGGCAAGCACGCGTTCCAGCGCCCGTACCGGCCGTTCGGTCGGCAGCATGATGCGCTGACCACGGTCCAGCACCAGATCCCAGCGTCGCTCTCCCACGCGCACCAAGCCGCGCACGCGATTGCCCAGGCTGCGCGAGGTCTGAAGAAGTTCCAGCGCTTCACCCACGTGATCGTTGGCGCCCGCCCCCGCGATCAGCGGCAGATCGGCGTGGTCCTTGCGAGAGGCAGCTTCCTTGACATGCGCGCCTGTCTCATCGAGCAGTTCGAGCCCGTCATGCGTTCGCCAGACAATTACTGGCTGACGCTCGACGACATCGACTTGCAGGATGCCTCCGGGGCGGATTCTGACGGTTGCGGATTTCACCGGGTCCAGCCCGATGATCGTGTCGCGGATCTGTTCCACATCCAGATCCCAGGAACTGATCGGGAAATCCAGCGGCACGATTTCGCGGATGTCTTCGGACAGGTCGGTTCCGGCCCCGTCGATGGCCATCAGGTTGACCATGAATTCGGGGCGCTCCTGAATCGAAGTGCGCACATCGGCGATATAAGCAGCAAGTGCGTCGCGACGGTCCTGCGAGGCAAAGAAGATGCCAAGCGCGGCAGCGATGGCGCAGATCGGAAGGCCGACCTTGACACCAAGGCGAATGCCAGGCGTCAGCATCCAACGTTGCAGCCGATAGCTGAGACGGGACGGCGCAGGGTCACTGCGTCTTGCGGAGCGGGAAAACACACGCGCACCGCGCAGGCGCAAAAGCGGTTCGGCCTCGTGCGAGTCCGTGTCGGCCGAGGCGAAATCGGCATCCGGTCCCGCAAGTGGTTTGCTGCAGTGGATTTCCAGTGAACGGCTGGCGGTCAGCGGTCGCATGAGGCGTCCTCCACCATCCAGGCGCAGAGCTGGCCGAATGTCATTCCAAGATGAGCGACCTGTTCCGGGACCAGAGAGGTTGGCGTCATGCCGGGCTGGGTATTGGTTTCCAGCAGGAACAACCCATCGGCACCCTTGCTGTCATCCCAGCGGTAATCCGTGCGGGACACACCCTTGCACCCCAGCACGTTATGCGCTCGCACGGCGTAGTCCATGCAGCGGTCGAAAATGTCCTGCGGGATGTCGGCGGGCAGGACATGCCACGAGCCGCCGGGCTTGTACTTGGCGTCATAGTCGTACCAGCCGCCATCTGTCATGATTTCAGTCACGGTCAGGGCGCGGTCGCCCATCACGGTCACGGTCAACTCGCGGCCTGCCACGTATTTCTCGACCATCACCAGATCGGGCATCGCCTCGTCCAGCTGCGGCGGGCCGTTGGCATTTTCGTGGACGATGTAAATCCCAACGCTGGAGCCTTCATTGTTCGGCTTGGCCACATAGGGCGGCTCCATCACGTGAACTTCGACCACCTCGACCTTGGGCACGATCACGCTCGGTACGACGGGCAGCCCTTCGGTTTGGTAAATCTCTTTGCTGCGCTGCTTGTCCATTGCCAGCGCCGAGGCCAGAACACCGGAATGGGTGTAAGGGATACGCATCCATTCCAGCAGGCCCTGCACACACCCATCTTCGCCCCAGCGGCCATGCAGGGCGTTGAAAACCACATCCGGTTTGATGTCCACAAGGCGCGCGCAGAGGTCGGGACCTGCGTCCAGTTCGACCACTTCAAAGCCTTCTCCCACAAGGGCGGCCGCGCATTCGCGCCCAGAGCTGAGAGACACCTCGCGTTCCGCCGAGGGTCCACCCATCAATACCGCCACTTTGGGGTTTGTCCTGCTCGACATACCCAATGTGCGCCTCAATGTCCCCGGACCTTATGTGGTGGTCCGTACTGCGTTTATGCCTTTGATCCGTCGCCTGAATTTGCCTGTTATGGTCTGACGGTTGGGGCTTTATTCTGTCAGCGGATCACCGACCCGCATGATTTCCCACTCTAGCGTGATGCCGCTTGTTTCGTAAACCTTTTTTCGCACCTCTTCGCCAAGACCTTCGAGGTCGGCAGCGGTGGCCAAGCCGGTATTGATCAGGAAATTCGAGTGCTTCGGGCTCATCTGCGCACCGCCAAGGGTCGCGCCGCGCATTCCGGCGTCGTCGATCACTTTCCACGCCTTGAGATCATGCACGTCATCCGCCTGCCCGGTCGAAGAAAACCCGGCTGGATTGCGAAAGGTCGACCCCGCGCTGCGATCTTTGGTCGGCTGGGTTTCGTCGCGTTTTTTCAACTGTGCCTCCATACGGGAATGGAGGTCTTGGGGATTGCCTGAAGGGGCCTCGAACACAGCCGAAATCAGCACTGCGCCTTCCGGCAGGTCCGTCTGGCGATAACGAAAATTCAACTCTTCGGGCGTCAGGTCCACAAGCTCGCCTTGCCGGGTGACAATCGTGGCCTTGCGCAGAACATCCGCCGTGTAGCTGCCGTAACAGCCCGCGTTCATCCGCACCGCGCCGCCGATCGAGCCCGGAATGGTGCGCAAAAAGGTCAGGTCGACACCGGCATCCGCCGCCTTGCGCGCAACATGCGCGTCCAGCGCCGCAGCCCCTGCCGTAACCGTGTTGCCGTCAACCGAGATCGCGTTGAACCCGCGCCCCAGCCGGATCACCACGGCCCGCAGCCCCCCATCCCGAACGATCAGGTTCGAACCGACGCCCATCGGAAAGATCGGGGTTTCTGCAGGCAGCTCCCGCAGGAAGGCTTGCAGGTCTTCGATATCGGCAGGCTGGAACAGGTAATCGGCCGGGCCGCCGACGCGAAGCCATGTGAGCTCAGAGAGAGGCCGCGCCCGAGACAGGCGCCCTTTCGGAACGGGAAACGTTGTCATGCGTCTGCACGCACCGCCAGGCTGCGTCCGCCCACACCGCCCATGATCGCGGCGAACAGAAACGGAAGAACGCCGGCGGTCAGCCAGACCAGCGGGCCGAACGCATGTTCTTCTTCGTCGGTGCCAATACCGGCCAGCACCACGATCAACGCCAGCCCGACGGCCGAGGCCAGACCGATCAGCCACAACAAGCCGCGCAGGCCCAGCCAACGGCCCGCCGTGAAACCGGCGGCGGCACCTAGCAGGAAACAAAGAATTGGCAGATAGGCAAATGTGGCGACGGACGCCATGGCGGACCTCCTGAAACTGGCCGGTTATTCGTCAGCCGCCTTCATGCCCTGCATTTTCATCTTTGTCCAACGGGTCAGATAAATCACGGGCCAGCGCAGCACGGACATACCCATGGCCAGCACCAGCAAGCCGATCCACGGGCCGTTCTGATAGGTGACATACCCCAGAATCGGAATGCCCACGGCGATCAGGATATAGGCGCGTGTCCAGTGGTTGTCTTTGCTTGGGATCATTGCCAGCAGATTCGCGGAAACACCCCACAGACCGGCAAGGGCGATGGACCAGTTCATTCCATGACCTCCCCACGCACCCATTTTCGCCAGTAATACCGGATGGGGTTGCGGAACATCGAAACGAATCCGCCGAAGGCGAAAACCGACCAGAACCAACCGTGATCATAACCCAGCCAGACGATCAGAACCGGAGCGCAGATCAGCAGGGTCACGCCCGGCGGAAACTGCATTCGCATCGGCAAGAACGCCACGATCGTGGCGCAGATCACCCAAAGGGCGGCAAGGATCATCGAATAGTCCATCTGTCCCCTCCGAGGACATGCGGCGGCTGCGGGCAACTTTTTTCACTTTCAGGTTGTGCAACAAACAGAAGGGAAGTCAAACAGCTTGTTTTCGTTGCAATCTCTCGGGCAGACCATTGGCCCAGGCGCTGATCGTACCGGCCCCGAGACAGACGACGATATCGCCCGGGCGGGCCTGCTCGCGCACAAGCCGCTCAAGATCGTTTTCGTCAAACAGCGCGCGGGCGTGGCGGTGGCCGTGACGGATCAGGCCCTGCACCAGATCGTCGCGCGATGCGCCTTCGATCGGGTCCTCTCCGGCGGCGAAGATATCGGCGATGGCCACGACGTCGGCGTCATTGAAGCAGGTGCAGAAATCGTCAAACAGGTTGGACAGGCGCGAATAGCGGTGCGGCTGGTGCACGGCGATCACGCGACCTTCGGTCGCCTGTCGCGCGGCCTTCAGGACTGCGGTGATTTCAACGGGGTGGTGGCCATAGTCGTCGATGATGGTGACACCGTCGACTTCTCCGACCTTGGTAAAGCGGCGATTGACGCCACCGAAATTGGCCAGTGCCTCGCGAATTTCCGAGGCTTTCATGCCCAGATGGCGGGCAACAGCCACGGCGGACAAAGCGTTCGAGACGTTGTGGTCGCCGGGCATCGGCAGGGTGCAGCCTTCGATCACCTTGTCTTCGTATTGCAGGTGAATGTCGAAATGCGCGACGCCGCCCTTGTAGGTCAGGTTCTCGGCCCGCACATCGGCCTGCGCGTTGAAGCCATAGGTGCGCACGCGGCGGTCGGTGATGCGGCCGACAAGCGCCTGCACCTCGGCATGGTCGGTGCAACACACAGCCAGCCCGTAGAAGGGGATATTCGAGACGAATTCATGGAAACCCGCGCGCAATTTGTCGAAATCGCCCCAATGCTCCATATGCTCGGGGTCGATATTGGTGACGATTGCGATGGTCGCGGGCAGGCGGTTGAACGAGCCGTCGCTCTCGTCGGCTTCGACCACCATCCATTCGCCCTGCCCCATCCGGGCGTTCGAGCCGTAGGCATGGATGATGCCGCCATTGATCACGGTCGGGTCAAAATCCCCCGCCACCATCAGTTCGGCCATCATCGTGGTCGTGGTGGTCTTGCCGTGAGTCCCGGCGATGGCGATGTTGGATTTCAGCCGCATCAGTTCGGCCAGCATGTCAGCCCGGCGCACCACCGGAAGGCCGCGGGCACGGGCGCCGTCAAGCTCGGGGTTGCCCAGTTTGATCGCGGTCGAGACCACCACAACGGCCGCGTTTTCAAGGTTTTCCGCGCGCTGACCGACAAAGATTTCGGCCCCCAGACTCGCCAGCCGGTCGGTGATCTTCGATGCCTTCAGGTCCGAGCCCTGAACCTGGTACCCCAGATTGAGCAGCACCTCGGCGATACCTGACATTCCGATCCCGCCGATCCCCACAAAGTGAATCGGCCCTACGTCCTGCGGCAGTTTGGTTGCTGGGTTCATGTGGTCTCCTTCTGCGCCAATTGTTCGACAAGAGCGGTCAGACGCTCGGTGGCGTCAGGTGCCCCGACGGACAAGGCGGCATGGGCCATTTTCTGTGCGGCTTCGGGGTTCGTGAGAACCGTGGTGATTTGCTGTGTCAGCGCGGGAACGTCAAGAGCCTTTTCCGGGATCATGATGGCCCCGCCCGCCTGCACCAAGCCCCGTGCGTTGGCTGTCTGGTGATCTCCGGCGGCGGCGGCAAAGGGGATCAGAATCGACGGGCGCCCGATGACCGAGATATCGGCAACGCTGGACGCGCCAGACCGCGAGATCACCAGTTGGGCATCCGACATGCGACGGGGGACATCATCAAAGAAGGGCTGCACATCGGCGCGGATGCCGTGTTCGTTGTAGAAGGCTGTGACGCGCTCGCCGTCCTCGTCCCGGGCCTGATGTGCCACGCGGATGTGAGTGCGGATTTCTTCGGGCAGTGCGGCGATGGCACCGGGCACCACATCGCTGAGGATGCGTGCGCCTTGCGAACCGCCCATGACAAGGACCGACATCGGATAATCACCGGGTGGAATATAACCGGCCGCGGCGCGGTCCAGAACGGCGGACCGGACCGGGTTGCCGGTGTGGATGCCATGCGCGCCCTCGGGCAGGTCCGTGGGCCACACACCGCAGGCCACCTGCGCGACACGGGTGGCGAACAACTGGTTCACACGCCCCAGCACCCCGTTCTGTTCGTGGATCATGCGGGGGATTTTGAGCATGGTCGCAGCGCTCAGCGCCGGGATCGAGGGATACCCGCCGAAACCGACAACGACGTCGGGCTTGTCCCGCATCATCTGGAACACCATGCCAGCCACACCACCGGCGATCTTGGGGCCGGCCATGGCCTTGGCCGCCAGACCGCCACGCGCGAATGTGGCCGATGATGCCTCGACGATCTCAGTCGAGTGCGGGAAACCACCGGTATAGCGGGCGCCGCGCGGGTCGGTAGACAGGCGCACGCGCCAGCCCTTGTTCAGCATCGCCTCGGCCAGCGCCTGAGCCGGGAACATGTGCCCCCCGGTCCCGCCAGCAGCAATCAACAGGTATGGAGTCCCCATTATCCTCGTCCGCGCAGAATTTCGCCAAGCTCGCCCTGTGGGCGGGTTCGGGTGAAGGCCAGCAGCATTCCGATCGCAATACCCCCTGCAATCAGGGATGAGCCGCCATAGCTGACAAAAGGCAGCGTCATGCCCTTCGCGGGCAACAGACGAACCGCAACACCCATGTTGATCATCGCCTGCACGCCGAACATGCAGGCCAGACCGGTGCCCGCCAGACGGATGAACATGTCGCGTTCCCGCATCAGGCGCAGCAACGAACGTACCACGACCAACGAATAAAGCGCGATGATGATCAGCACCAGGATCAGGCCGTATTCCTCGGCCGCGACCGCGATGATGAAATCGGTATGCGCGTCCGGCAGCGACCACTTGACCTGCCCCTCACCCACGCCGACGCCGAACAGCCCCCCTTCGCGGATGGCGTTGGTGGCATAGCCCAACTGGGTGGTCGGATCGACCTCTTGATTCAGAAAGCCATCGATACGGCGGGCAAAGTGTTCAGAATTGGAATAGGCGAACATACCGCCCAGAACAACAAACCCGGCCATTCCGACCAGCAGCAGCATCGGCGCCCCGGCGACAAAATACATCACCCCCCAGCCGAACAGGATCAGGCAGGCCTGACCGAAATCAGGTTGCATCACCAGCATGCCGACAATCGCCATGCACAGGGCAAATGACCAGATCCGCCCGGGCGGGCCGTTGATCTCTTGTGAGGCAGCCAGCAGCCATGCAGCGACGACGATGAAGCCGGGTTTCAGAAACTCGGACGGCTGAAGCGAGGCGAACCCCAGCGAATACCAGCGCACCGCGCCCTTGCCAAAATCAGTTCCGAACACGGGCAGGAAAACCAGCGCCACGAAGGCCCCCAGAAAGCCCAGCACCGCCAGCCGCCGCACCAGCGTCGGCGACATCATCGAGGTCAGCAGCATCGCAATCAGCGCCAATCCGCCGAAGATGGCCTGACGTTCGACATAATGGAACGGATCGAACCCGTTTCGCCCGGCCAGCGGAGGCGAAGACGCCAGCCCCAGCAACAGACCGATGGCAAACAGGATCAGAACGCAGGACATCGTCCAGCGATCGATTGTACGCCACCATTTCGGTAGAATCGGTTCGCCGCGCTGGTCCTGGACCGCGCCATACACCATCTCAGTCATGAGATACCGCCACTCTCTGCCTCGTCAACGCCCCGTTTTCGGGGTCTGATTGAGACTCTACAGGGATTTTTGTGATTGGGCTAGTAGGATGACGGGACCGCTGGAGAAATTGTCCCCGGAAACGATGATCTGAGATTTGGTCTCTGTATCTTCAGGAGTGTCGGATCGCTAACCAACAAGATCGTAGTGCCTGATGGTTCTGGCCTCTACCAGCTCAGCCTCGGCGGGATCGATATGCGGACTTGTGTAATTCTCACCGACGAAGGCTTTCAGCGCATCCAGGCTGCTCCAAACCATTACAAAGCTGAACTCGCGCGGCGACTCCGTTCGCGGCGCGCCCGGCAGAACCTGCACGATCCCTTCGGTGTTTTGCATCAGCGGGATCGCGGTCTCGTGGAAGAACTTTGAGAATTCGGCCTCTTTTCCCGGCCGTACAGTTACTTGGAAAATACGCATGATCATTGCCGGACCCTCCTATACATGGGACAGATTTGAGATCCTTGGTGAAAGGAGTTTACCATAAAGCTGTGGGTTCTGATGAACTGCCCCCGTGCCTGCAAGACGCGCTGCCTCTTGCCATCCCGATTAATCCGCGCCATCCCCCGCCCATGACCTACGACACGATCATCCTTGGGGCCGGGGCTGCCGGCATGATGTGTGCGGCCCATTGCGGCGGGCGCGTGCTGGTGATTGATCACGCCAAGGCACCCGGCGAGAAAATCCGCATCTCGGGTGGCGGGCGCTGCAATTTCACCAACATGCATGCCGCGCCGGGCAATTTCCTGTCGCAGAACCCGCATTTCTGCAAATCCGCCCTTGCACGGTACACGCAATGGGATTTCGTCGATCTGGTCGAACGTCACAACATCGCCTGGCATGAAAAAACCCTGGGCCAGCTGTTCTGCGATGGCTCTTCGAAACAGATCATCCGGATGTTGCTGGATGAAATGAGCGGTGCAGGAGCAGTGCTGTGGGTTCAAACCTCGCTGCGTGATCTGCGCAAGACCGAAAGCGGCTTTGCACTGGAGGTGGAGCGTGACGGGCAACGGCAGCGCCTGACCTGCACCAATCTGGTGCTGGCAACGGGCGGGAAATCGATCCCCAAGATGGGCGCTACCGGGCTGGCCTATGACATCGCGCGCCAGTTCGGGTTGCGAATGACCGAGACGCGGGCGGCGCTGGTGCCGTTCACCTTCTCGGACGGGCGGTTCAAGGACCTGTCCGGTGTTTCACTGCCCGTGCGACTGTCGAATGATCGCGCCAGCTTCGACGAGGCGCTGCTGTTCACCCATCGCGGCCTCAGCGGACCGTCAGTGTTGCAATTGTCGTCTTACTGGCGCGAAGGTGAGCCGATCCGGGTGAACCTGATCCCCGACCTTCCCCTGCTGGATCTGTTGCGCGCACAGCGGCAAAGCGCGGGTCGCAAGGCGCTGACCACTGAACTGGCGCGGCATCTGCCGGCCCGGCTGGTCGATTATCTGTGCCGGGTCATTCCGATGTCCGGGAAGCTGGCGGATCAGTCGGACGCGAAACTGACCGAGCTGACCTCGGCCCTGTCTGCGTGGCAACTGGTGCCGTCGGGGACCGAGGGGTATCGTACCGCCGAAGTCACCTTGGGCGGGATCGACACGGATGACTTGTCCTCGAAAACGATGGAGGCCAAGGATGTCCCCGGCCTCTATGCGATTGGTGAAGCGGTGGATGTCACCGGCTGGTTGGGCGGCTACAACTTCCAGTGGGCATGGTCGTCAGGCCATGCCGCAGGTGTTGCAATTGCCGCAGGGCGTTAGCCTACGACGTTGTACCCGCGCCCACGCATGCAGTTGCGCACGATCACTTCCTTGTTCTGGTTTTTGTTGATGACGTCTGCGCCAGCACCTACCAGGGCACCTGCCACAGCCGCGCGACCAAGATTGTCGCTGCTGTCCTGAACGATCCCGGTAACGGCCGCGGCACCCGCTGCGCCAATTGCCGCGTTCCCTGCGGTAGAGCCATCAACGCCGCTCTGCGATGCCGCCAGTTGTTGGCATTGTTGCAGGTCCACGTTGTAGTTCGGACCGACCGGGCCGTCGACAATGGGCTGATAGTTGGCACCCGTATTGGTACAGGCCCCCGCAACAAGAATGGCAGGCAGGATCAGAGAAAGTCTACGAAATGGCATAGTCATAACCTCGTGTTGAATCTGTAGGCAGGCAAAACCAATAGTGATGCCGCGTCAAGCTGATAGCATCCAAGCTTGGCCCAGCCGGCGATCTATTGCAAATGGCTATTCCGTCAGCCTGAGCCTGACTTGCGTTGCAAAGTCATCGCCGCGCTGCTCAAAATTGTCATACTGATCGAAACTGGCGGCGGCCGGTGCCAACAGCACCGTGTCGCCGGCCTCGGCATCCTCCATGGCTTGTGCCACGGCGGCCTCCATCGTGGTGCAGACCTGCGCGTCTGCTTCAAGCTGCATCGCAAAACCGGCCGCTTCGCGTCCGATCACATACGCCTTGATGACCTCGCCCGCCGCCGTGTTCAGGGCTGATATGCCGCCCTCTTTCTCAAGACCGCCGCAAATCCATCGGATCTTTTTGAACGCGGTCAATGCCTTCAGGGCGCTGTCGACATTGGTCGCCTTGGAGTCGTTGACGTAGGTAACCCCATCGGCCTCGGCGATGATCTGGCTGCGATGCGGCAGACCCGGATAGGAATGCAGCGCATCCTCGATCACGCGCGGGGCAAGGCCCAGCGACCGGCAGGCGGCGTAGGCCGCGCAGGCATTCTGGTGGTTGTGTGTACCAGGCAGGCCCTTGATGGCGCGCAGGTCGATAGACCCCGCCTGCCGCCCCTTGCGGTATTCCGACAGGAACCCTTTGCGCGCAAAGACCTGCCAGCCCGGCCCGGTCAGTTTCCGCGCCACCGAGACACGGATCACCCGGTCATCCGATGGCCCTTCGGCCAGTTGCCCGGCCAAAAACGCACCTTCGGCTTCGTCGACGCCAATGATCGCGCGGTCGGGGCCGCCTTCGGAAAAGAGGCGCCGTTTGGCCGCGAAATATCCGCCCATGCCGCCGTGGCGGTCCAGATGATCGGGCGACAGGTTGGTGAACACCGCCACATCGGGGGTCAGAGCGCGGGCCAGTTCCGTCTGATAGCTGGAAAGCTCCAGCACCACGACCGAACCATCTCCGCCCGGATCGATATCCAGAACACCGCGCCCGATATTGCCCGCCAACTGCGCCTCGCGCCCGGCCTCGGTCAGAATGTGGTGGATCAACGCCGCCGTGGTCGATTTCCCGTTCGATCCCGTCACCGCAATCACGCGCGGCGGCGTGTCGTAACCGTTCCATTCCGCCCCCGCGAAGGAGCGGAAGAACAGGCCGATGTCATTGTCCACAGGCACGCCTGCATCCAGGGCTGCCGCCACCACGGGGTTCGGTTCAGGATAGAGATGCGGAATGCCCGGTGAAACGATCAGCGACGCGATGTCGTCAAACGCCCCGTGCTTGCGCAGGTCGGCGCAGGAGAAGCCCTCGCCTTCGGCGGTTTCACGGGCGGCCGGGTTGTCGTCCCAGCACACCGGTTCCGCCCCGCCCGCGCGCAGGGCACGTGCCGTGGCCAGACCGGACCGGCCCAGCCCCAGAACGGCCACTTTCTGCCCTGCAAAGCCTTTGACCGGGATCATTTGTTCACTACCGCTTTAATTTCCACAAGCACCTTGATCACAGGATCAGGTTTTTGAAAATCTACAGTCACTAATCCCCCCAAAAGCAATACTAGAGCAAAGTAAAGCCCAATCATTTGTACCAACACTGCCTCGCGATCGGTACGTCCGTCTAAACCTCGAAGCCTGTACCCCAGAATGGTAGTGGCACATTCCGCGACGTGCAGAACTGCAATGGCCAATACGAAAATCGCAATGGCTACAAGCCGACCTTCATCATTAAATAGACCCAAAAACACCACTGCTACAAAGATGGTCATTGCCGACCACAGTAAGAACTGTCGGCCAGCGAAAAGGGAACTGATCGATGTTTGCGGACGTGAAACAGATTTATTTTTTGTTAAGTTAGCGATCCATGCCAGAGAAGGAACCGTGACTAAACAGAAAACTGCCGCAGCTATCACCACTCCCCAGTAGTTGAGACTCAACTTAAAAAAAATCAAAACAGCTTCCAAAAAATGGAGCAATCCGTTCAACACCACTGGGTCAACAGCTAGTTTTACGAAAACAAAAGCTAGACCAGCTGACTGCAACCCAGTAGCAATCGCATAAATTCTTTCTCGGAATTCGATAGTATCTTCCGCCTTCACGTATTTGGCCTCTACCTTACCTTCAGCGTCGCCAGACCGATCATCGCCAGGATCAGCGAGATGATCCAGAAGCGGATCACGATGGTCGGCTCGGCCCAGCCTTTTTTCTCATAGTGGTGATGGATCGGGGCCATCAGGAAGACCCTCTTGCCCGTGCGTTTGAAATAGAGGACCTGAATGATCACGCTCAGCGCCTCGACCACGAACAGGCCGCCGACCACGGCCAGAACCAGCTCGTGCTTGGTGGCCACGGCGATGGCACCCAGCGCGCCGCCCAGGGCCAGCGATCCGGTGTCACCCATGAACACTGCCGCCGGAGGAGCGTTGTACCAGAGAAACCCGAGGCCGGCCCCGAACAACGCGGAGGTGAATATGAAGATCTCACCGGTGCCTGGGACGTAATGCACATCGAGATATTCGGTAAAGTCGACCCGACCCACCGCATAGGCGATCACGCCCAGGGTCGAGGCTGCGATCATCGCTGGCATGATGGCCAGCCCGTCCAGACCGTCGGTCAGGTTCACCGCATTGGCGGCCCCCACGATCACGACAATCGCAAAGGGGATATAGAAGATTCCCAGATTGACCAACGTGTCCTTGAAGACGGGTACAGCCAGTTGGTTCTGCAAGGCTTCGGGATGGTGCAACGTCGCCCAAAGCGAGGCCAACACGGCGATGATCACGCCCAACGCCAGGCGCATCCGGCCCGAGACCCCTTGCGTATTCTGTTTTGAAACCTTGGCATAGTCGTCCGCAAATCCGATGGCCGCATAAGACAAGGTCACAAAAAGAACCATCCAGACATACGGGTTGTCCAGCCGCGCCCAGACAAGGGTTGACGTGACCAGAGCCCCTACAATCAGCAATCCACCCATCGTCGGCGTGCCTGCCTTGGAAAAATGCCCTTCGGGGCCGTCGTCACGGATCGGCTGGCCTTTGCCCTGTTTCTTGCGCAGCACGTTGATCAGGGGTTTTCCGAAGATGAATCCAAAGATCAGCGCGGTCATGAAGGCGCCGCCTGCGCGGAAGGTGATATACCGGAAGAGGTTCCAGAAATCCCCTCCGTCCGACAGAGCGGTCAACCAGTACAGCATGACAATACCTTTCTCACACGAGGCGCGCGGGCAAGTTCACCCATCAAGCGCGCCCCCTTGCCCCATTTTGCGCAGACCGTCAACAATCGCGGCCAACGCCATGCTGAGTGAGCCCTTGGCGAGCACCGTGTCTCCATCCCGGATCAAAGCAGGCAGATGTTCCGCCATTTCCGCACTGGTTGCGAACCAGAGCCCACGTTTCTTCTCGGGCAGCGCGTGGTGCATCGCCTGCATCAACGGCCCGATGCAATGAACCTGATCCACCCGCGCCATCGCCTCGATATCCGCCATGGCGGCATGCATGGCCTCTTCCTGGGCGCCCAGTTCCTTCATGTCACCCAGAAACGCAATGCGGCGGGTGCCTTTGGAGGCGGCCAAGACATCCAGCGCAGCCTCCATCGAGGTCGGGTTGGCGTTGTAGCTGTCATCCAAAAGCTCGATCTGCCCACCCCCTGACAATGGCAAGCTTTCGCGTACCCCACGCCCCTTGACGGGTGACCACGCTGGCAGGCCCGCGATGGCCTGATCCAGATCGACCCCCAATTCGACGCAGGCCGCCAAAGCGCCAAGCGCGTTCATCGCGAAATGCGTGCCGGCGGAGTTCACCTCGAATTGAATCACCTGATCACCGACCAGTGCCCTGGCCTTCACTGCGTTGGACTCGGGTTGAACATCGGTCAGCCGGTAATCCGCCGCGCTGCGCCCAAAATCAACAATCCCCGCCCCATGCGCCTGCGCTGTCTGGCGCAGGATGTCCGCGTGGTCGATATCTGCATTGACGATCGCAGCCCCGCCAGGTTCAAGCCCTTCAAAGATCGCCGCTTTTTCCCGGGCAATACCAGCCACCGACTCGAAAGCCTCCAGATGCACTGCCGCCACGGTCGTCACCAGCGCCACATGCGGGCGGGCCTGTTCGGCGAGCGGGGCAATTTCACCGGGGTGATTCATGCCGATCTCGATCACCGCAAATTCCGTATCGCGAGGCATCCGCGCGAGGGTCAGGGGCACGCCCCAATGGTTGTTGTAACTGGCGACGCTGGCGTGGGTTTTCCCTTGGGTTTCCAGAATTGTCGCCAGCATTTCCTTGGTCGATGTTTTACCCACACTGCCTGTCACGCCGACCACGCGCGCATCCGTTCGGGCCCGTGCCGCTTTCCCCAGGGCCTCTAGCCCCGCCTGCACGTCTTTGACGATCAGCAGAGGAGCCCCGTCCGGTACATCGTCCGGAACACGGGAAACCAGTGCGGCGCCCGCCCCTTTTTCCAGCGCCTGTGCCACGAAATCATGCCCGTCCCGCGCCGCTTTCAGCGCCACGAACAGATCGCCGGGTCGAAGAGTGCGGGTGTCGATGGATACGCCATTTGCGGTCCAGTCGGTCGTCGCCTGACCGCCCGTCGCCGCGGCCGCTTCGGATGCAGTCCAGAGCGTCATGCGACCCTCCCGTCCAGCGCTGCAACGGAAATGCTGGCCTGTTCCACATCGTCGAAGGGCAGAACCTGATCCCCCACGATCTGACCGGTTTCATGCCCCTTTCCGGCGATCAGCAGCGCATCACCGGGTTGCAGCGCATCGATGCCGCGCAGGATGGCCTCGGCGCGGTCGCCGACTTCGGTCACGCTGGCGTCGCCTGCTGCCTCTGACGCGCCTGCCATCACGGCCGCGCGAATGACTGCGGGATCTTCGCTGCGCGGGTTGTCATCGGTGACAAAGACCACGTCTGCATGGTTGGCTGCCGCCCTACCCATCAAAGGTCGTTTGCTAGCGTCGCGATCCCCGCCCGCACCGATAACGGCAATCAGACGGCCCATCACATGCGGGCGCAGCGCCTTGAGTGCCGTGGCAACAGCATCAGGCGTGTGGGCATAATCCACAAACACCGCCGCTCCATTGTCACGCGTGGCGGCCAGTTGCATCCGCCCGCGAACCGTCGTCAGATGGGGCAGAGTTTCGAACACCCGTTCGGGGCTGTCCCCGGCAGCGATCACCAGCCCACAGGCCAGCAGGATGTTTTCGGCCTGGAACCCGCCGATCAGGTTCAGGCGGGTCTGGAACGTTCGGCCCTGCCACGCAAAGCGCAGGTCTTGCCCCGTGGCGTCGAACCGCTGGTTGATCAGACACAGGTCGGCATCGCCCAGCCCCACCGACAGCACCGACTGGCCGCGCATCTCGGCGATCCGCCGGACCTGGGCCCCTTTCGGATCGCTCAGGTTGACGACGGCCGTTCCATCCTGCGGCAAAACCCGGTCGAACAGACCGGCCTTTGCGTTGAAATAGGCCTCGAAGGTTTCGTGGTAATCCAGATGGTCCTGCGTGAAGTTGGAGAAACCGGCGGCAGTCAGGTGAACGCCATCAAGGCGGCGCTGTTCAAGGCCGTGGGACGAAGCCTCCATTGCGGCATGGGTCACGCCGTTCTCGGCCGCCTCGGCCAGACAGCGGTGCAAGGTGATTGGCTCGGGTGTGGTATGGGCCAGTGGCGCTGTCCACGCACCTTCAACCCCGGTGGTGCCGAGGTTTACGGCGGCGTGGCCAAGCGCGGACCAGATCTGCCGGACGAAGGTGGAAACAGATGTTTTGCCGTTCGTTCCCGTGACGGCCACGATGGTTTGCGGCTGCGCGCCGAACCACAGCGCCGCGGCACCGGCCAGCGCCTGACGCGGGTCTTCCACCACGGCCAGCGCTGCGTCCGAAGCTGCCAGTTCGGCCTCGGCGATCTCTGCCCCTTCGGCATCGGTCAGGATTGCAGCGGCCCCCATGCGCAGGGCAAACTGAATGAACTCTGCCCCATGAACGCGGGACCCGGGCAGCGCGGCAAACAGGAAGCCCTCCTTCACCTCGCGGCTGTCAACGGCCAGACCAGTGATATCCGGGTTTGCGCCCTCTCTTGCGGTCAGGGCCAGCTGGCTGAGTTTCTTCGTCCTTGTGCCCATGACCCACCTCTTGCCGGACAGCCTAGTTTGAGGTCAGCGTTATAGCAGCGCCCGCCTCAGGCTCAAGCCGGGGACGCAACCCCAACAACGGTGCGACGCGGCCGATGAGTTCGGCGGCAACAGGCACGGCGGTCCAACCGGCCGTGCGGCGTTTTTCACCGTAGGCCACAATCGAAGGCTCGTCCAACGTCACGATCAGAACGTATTGCGGATCGTAGGCCGGGAAGATCGTCGCAAAGGTGGCAATGACCTTGTCATCATAGTACCCGCCGCGCGGTTTGGGCTTGTCGGCCGTACCGGTCTTGCCCGCCACGTCATAGCCCTTGACCTCGGCGAAACTGGCGGTGCCGTCCGTTACCACTTTGCGCAGCATCTTTTGCGCCTGCCGTGCAGTGTTCTGCGACATGACACGAGGCCCGTATTGCGGGCCGTTCTGGCGCAGAATGGTCGGGCTGACGTAATGCCCGCCATTGGCAATCGCCGCGTATCCCGCGGCCAGATGCATCGGGCTGGTCGACAGGCCATGGCCATAAGAAATTGTCACGGTACTGAGCTCGCCCCATTTTTTCGGCTTCAGCGGCACACCGCCCTTGGCCTCGACAATCTCGAATGGGGTCGGATCGAACATGCCAAGCGCGTCCAGAAACTCCTGCTGCCGTTTGGCCCCGATTTGCAAGGCCAGACGCCCCGTGCCTCGGTTCGAGCTGTGGACGATCACATCTGCCACGCTGATCTTGCCGTAATTTTTGCCGTTGAATTCGCCGATGGGAAAGCGGCCGATCTTCATCGGCCCGGACGTATCGATGATGGTGTTCGAATTCACCAACCCAAGTTCAACGGCCTGGGCCGCGGTGAAAATCTTGAAAACAGATCCCAGTTCATACACGCCTTGTACATAACGGTTGAACAGCGGGCTGTCCGAGGGGTCAAAGCCCGAGGTCGGCGGGCGCGGACGGTCATTCGGATCAAAAGAAGGCAACGAAGCAGCGGAAATAACCTCGCCCGTATGCGCGTTCATCAGAACGGCCGAAGCCCCCTTGGCGTTCATGATCTTCATACCGCCGTAAAGAACCTGTTCAACTGCGGCTTGAATCGTCAGGTCCAGCGACAGTTGCAGCGGCTTGTTACCGTTGGCCGGATCGCGCAGATAATCGTCGAACTGCTTTTCCACACCAGCCACGCCGATCACTTCGGCGGCGCTGACGCCTTCACGACCAAAACCGGACCCGCCCAGGATATGAGCGGCCAGCCGCCCGTTGGGGTAAAGCCGCATTTCACGCGGGCCGAACAGGATGCCGGGATCACCGATGTCGTGCACGGCCTGCTTCTGCTCGGGCGAAATGCGTTTCTTGATCCACAGGAATTTGCGGTTGCCGGTGAAGTCCTTGATCAGCCGCTCTTTGTCCAGATCAGGAAAAATCGCAACCAACTGCTCTGCAGCGGCGACGGGATCGATCATCAAAGGGGGCTGCGCGTAAACGGAATAGGTGTCCAGATTGGTGGCCAGTATGCGCCCTTCGCGATCGACGATGTTGGCGCGCTGCATGGCAATCGCTGCTCCCGGCGCGCTGGCCAGAGGCTCTTGTGCTTCCGAGGTCGCCAACATGCCCATGCGGAAGCCGACAATGGAAAAAGCGCAGAAGAAGAACAGGCCCAGTACCAGCAGACGCCCTTCGGCGCGGGCGCGGGCGCGATCTTTCATATCCTCGTGACGCTTGCGGATGTTCTCGCGCTCGATTGCCTTGGGGTTTTCGCCCCTGGCGCGGGCATCAAGGATTCGGGCCAGAGGGCGCAGAGGGGTGCGGGTCATGGAATTTGCACCTCGCCCAAAGCCTGAATGTCAGTGATGGCCTGCAATTCAATCGGATCAACGACGGGCAGGTCCGGGTCTTCGGCATAGGCGATCTGATCCGCGCGTCCGAACTGCTCGGCCCGCAACGGCAGCAGACCAAGGCGTTCAAAGTTCAGGTCGGCCAGTTCGCGCAGCCTGTCCGGGCGGTTCAGATAGGCCCATTCCGCGTTCAGAACGGCCAAGCGCACCTGTGCCATTCCGATCTCGCGCTGCAAAGACTGGGTTTCTTTTACCACTTGCTGGGTCCGATAGTTTTCCTGATAGGCCCACAACGCCAACCCGAACACGGACAGAGCAGTCAACACATACAAAACACTCTTCATCTTGCCCTTCCCCCCAGTTGCGGCATCCCGATGGCCCGCGCTTCAATTTCCCCCGCCGGAGCATCGGTTCGGATCGCCACGCGCAGTTTGGCCGAGCGCGCGCGCGGGTTTTCCTGCAATTCCTGTTCGTCAGGCCCTACCGCCTTGCGGGTCTTCAGTGTGAATTGCGGCTGTTCCTGTTCGATCTCGGGCGCATAGCGGTTCGCGCGCCCCGTCTTGCCCGCGCGGGACTGGAAAAACCGTTTCACCATTCGGTCTTCAATGGAGTGGAAAGTGACAACGGCCAGTTGCCCGCCGGGCTTCAAAGCACGTTCAGCGGCCATCAGCCCCTGAAACAGTTCTTCATATTCTGCATTCACGGCGATCCGCAGCCCCTGAAAGCTGCGCGTGGCCGGGTGGGATTGACCCGGTTTAGGACGCGGCAGGCAGGATTCGATGATCTCGGCCAGACGCAGAGTCGTGGTGATCGGCTCTTCCGCGCGCGCTTTGACGATCGCCCTGGCAATCCGGCGGCTGGCGCGCTCTTCACCATAGTGGAACAGGATGTCGGCCAGTTGCGCCTCGGTCGCGGTATTGACCAGATCGGCGGCGCTTTCGCCATCCTGGCTCATGCGCATGTCCAAAGGGCCATCCTTCATGAACGAAAATCCACGGTCGGCCTGGTCCAGTTGCATCGAGGAAACGCCAAGGTCTAGAACAACGCCGTCCAGGTTCTGCGCATATTCATCCATACGAGAAAACACGCCGGGCTGCATCACCAGCCGGTTGCCGTAGGTACCCGCCCAGTCTGTCACCATCTCAAAAGCCAGCGGGTCGCGATCCACGCCAATCACCTTGTCGGCCCCGGCCTCCAGCAATCCGCGGGTGTACCCGCCTGCGCCGAAGGTTCCGTCCAGCCAGACGCCCGTGACCGGCGCCACCGCCGCCAGGAGCGGGCGCAGCAAGACAGGGATGTGAGGAGCGTCCGGTTTTGGGTGATCCGCGGCCGCCATGCCGTCACCCGCCCTCGACTTCATCGAGGAATTGCAAAGGATCAACATCGTCGCCAAGGCCGTCCAGCCATTCCTCGGTCGCCGCCAATTCTTCGGATTCGTAGGTCTCGGGCTTCCAGATCTGAAAAGTATCCCCGGCGGCGATAAAAAACGCCTCGCCCTCAAGGCCAATCTTCTTGCGCAGCTTGGCCGGCAGCACCAGCCTCCCGGTTTCATCGACATTGGTCGGGAAGGACTGCCCGTGGAACAGGCGCTGCAACATCTTGCGCTTCATCGAACCGCGAGGCAGCGCGTCGATCTTGGCATCGACCTCGTCGATGGCCTGCATGGTATAGCATTCCAGGTATTTGCGGCGATGATCCCCGTAGACGATCACAAGCTCTGGATTGTCGCCGGGCTGCCAGTTGGGATCGGAGGATTCAAGCACGCGGCGAAACGAGGCCGGGATCGACACCCTGCCTTTCGCATCCACCTTATGGTGGCTTTCACCTCTAAACCTGCGCGCCAAGACGACTGTCCCTTTCGCTTGCGCCCCACTTGAAATTCGCGTTCCCCCCGGATGAAAAACGGCGGGTTGATCTGCTGCCACTGATCAACCCGCCGCATTGACCCGCTTTGCGGGATGTCCAGCTGCACGCGCCACCTGGGGGGATGTCTGCTCGCCCGCGCGCCGGATCTCTTGATTGATGAAAGCGAGATGCCTGTATGAAACCTGATTATTTTTGGTCGGGGTCGTTTGGTGCCCCTGCTGCCTCGTCCTCATCGGATGTATTAGGGATGCCATGGGAATTCATGGAAATCAACAGGAATTTTGCGAACCGTGTTCCATGAATCACGCTTCAGGAACAATACTATCATGAAACTTGAACGCAATAACACCAACTATAGGCCAAAGCGACACAACACCCCCTAGATATAGATGATTTGAGGCTGAAATTTTTTTTCCCACGATTTCCCAAAAAATCTAAAGAATTGCCGTTTTGATTGGAAAAACCCAGCATCCTTGGGCAGCGATCTCGCAGAATCATTCGCTTTTCGCGCGCAATTCCGACGGGACTTCGCCCCCGACAACCACATCGGCCCATGAAATCCCGTGGCGTTCAGGCAGTACGCCCTACGACCTGCGATACCGGTAAACTGGGCAACAGGGAATAGTTGAACCGCCGCGCTTTGCCTGGCGCTTCGGTCACACGCACGTCCAAAATCGTTTTATTGCGCACAAATTCCAGCCAACACCGCTCAATTAGAGGGCAAGCCGTGGGAAGGCCATGTTTCCGCTGTCACCCGTGACCCAAGGGAAGGCCCAATGTTTCAAGGCGCATTTCGAGTTGAAGGAAAAAACTGAACCAATCTATGCGCTTGCTGCATAGCAGCATTGACGACGCGACCTATTGTGCAATCGCAGCATTTGCCTATTTTCAACCTCAAGCAAGGGCCGAGCGTAATCGGCAAAGTAGATAAATACGGATGATGAGCATGGCAGTCGCAAGCACACATACAGCCTCGAAGAGCGCACCGGCGTTCGGACTCGCAACTTTGATCGAAAACGCAAAGGCGCGTTTTGCCCGCTATCGTATGTATCGCCAGACCGTCAATGAGCTGGCAGGGCTGTCGGACCGTGAACTGGCCGATCTGGGCCTGCATCGGTCCATGATCCGTCGAGTGGCCATGCAGGCCGCCAATGATCACATTGCGCAATAAGCGCGCCACGAATACCGAGATCAGGCCCTTCCTCCTCCCTTAGGGTCTGTTATCAGCGGCAACGTCTCTCCTCCTCCCTGACGTTGCCGCACCAAATACCGGCCTCAACCCGCCGGATCCTGATACATCGAGGCTCTCCTCCTCCCTGCCTTGATGTTGAAAGCGCGCGGCGACGCCTTCCTCCTCCCTGACGTCGCCGCGTCTTCTCCATACCGGGCTCAAACCCGGGTTCGAATACATCGGGGCTCTCCTCCTCCCTGCTCTGATGTTGACAAGACGGCGGTTCCCCTTCCTCCTCCCTGGGAACCGCCGTTTTTTTGTTTTTCTGACATAGGTGTAAGATGGCCCTCTGATTTCTGATCCGGAGGAAACAATGGCCGCCTGTTTCATCGCGCAGATCGACATCCACGACCCGGATGGGTATCAGGATTATCTGGCAGGTTTCATGCCGATCTTCGACCGTCACAAAGGCCGCCTGCTCACGGTCTCATCGAAACCGGTCGAACGGATCGAAGGCGATTGGCCCGAAGGTGGCATTGTGCTGATGGAGTTTCCGGACCTTGCCGCGGCGAAAGCCTGGAAAGACGACCCTGATTACATCGAGCTGGCGAAGATCCGGCAAGCCACCGCCTCGACCAATCTGGTTCTGGTCGAAGGGATATGACGCCTCAGAACGGGACGTCATCCTTGTTGGTCAGAAAACGTGAGACCACTTTCTTTGTGCCTGCCTTGTCGAACTCGACTTCGACCTTGTCGCCCTCGATCCCGACAACCGCGCCATAGCCGAATTTCTGGTGGAACACCCGTTCCCCCAGCGTGAAACTGGCCACTGCGGTCGCGTCGATCACCGTGTTGCGGGATTCGCGCGGCTGCGACATGCCGTATTGCCCCTGCCGCGCCTGCATCCGCCTCCAGCCCGGCGAGTTGTAGACATTCGCTTCGGCCGCACGGGTTTCAATGCCCGCAGCGGGCTGGCCGCCACCATAGAGACCCGGAGGCGTAAGGACCTCAACGTGATCTTCCGGCAATTCGTCGATGAACCGGGACGGCATGGAGTTCTGCCACTGCCCGAACACCCGCCGGTTGGCGGCAAAAGAAATGGTACACACTTCTTCGGCACGGGTGATGCCGACATAGGCCAGGCGCCGTTCTTCCTCGAGCCCCTTGAGCCCGGATTCGTCCATTGACCGCTGCGAGGGGAACAGCCCGTCTTCCCAGCCCGGCAGGAAGACGGCGGGAAACTCCAGCCCCTTGGCCGCGTGCAGGGTCATGATCGAAACCTTGGCGCCGTCGCTGTCCTGTTCGTTGTCCATGACCAGACTGACATGTTCCAGAAACCCTTGCAGGTTCTCGAAATTGTCCAGCTGGTTCACCAGTTCCTTGAGGTTTTCAAGGCGCCCCGGCGCTTCGGGTGTCTTGTCGTTCTGCCAGTGGGTGGTATAGCCGGATTCGTCGAGAATGATCTGCGCAAGTTCGATATGCGTATGCTCGGGTGCGCCGAACCGCATGGGCGAACCGTCATCGATCACCGAATCGTCGTCCACCTCGATCCGTGGCCCACGCGTCATCGCATTCCAACGCGCCAGACCGTCGATCAGTTCGCGCAGCGCCTTGCCTCCCTTGCCCTTGATCAGCCCGTTGTCGACCGCAATCCGAGCCCCTTCGACCAGTGACACCCCATTTTCGCGCGCGGTCATCTGGATGGTTTGCTGCGCCTTGTCACCCAGGCCGCGTTTCGGCGTGTTTACGATTCTCTCAAACGCAAGATCATCCTCGGGGCTGACCACCAGCCGGAAATAGGCCATGGCATCGCGAATCTCCATCCGCTCATAGAATCGCGGGCCGCCGATCACCTTGTAGGGTAGACCGATGGTCAGAAACCTGTCTTCGAAGGCGCGCATCTGGTGGCTGGCGCGCACGAGGATGGCGATCTCATCAAGGTTCATCGGGCGAATACCCCGCGTACCGCCCTGCATCGCGTCGATCTCCTCGCCGATCCAGCGGGCCTCTTCCTCGCCATCCCAATGGCCGATCAGATTGACCTTGTGGCCTTCCTCGGCTTCGGTCCACAGCTCTTTGCCCAGACGGTTTTCATTGCCGCGAATGACGTTCGACGCGGCCGCCAGTATATGCGGGGTCGAGCGGTAGTTCTGTTCCAGCCGCACCACATGGGCGCCTTGAAAATCTTTCTCAAAGCGCAGGATGTTACCCACCTCGGCCCCGCGCCAGCCATAGATCGATTGATCGTCATCCCCCACGCAGCAGATGTTCTTGTGCCCGCCAGCCAGCAACCGCAGCCACAGATATTGAGCAACGTTTGTGTCTTGATACTCATCCACGAGGATATAGCGGAACCAGCGCTGGTATTGCTCCAACACGTCCGGGTGGGTCTGGAAGATCGTAACCATGTGCAGCAGCAGGTCGCCGAAATCCACCGCGTTCAACTCACGCAGACGGGTCTGGTATTGAGCGTAAAGCTCAATGCCCTTGCTGTCATAAGCCCCGGCATCGGCGGCTGGCACCTTGTCGGGCGTCAGCGCACGGTTCTTCCAATCGTCGATGATTCCCAGCAACATCCGCGCAGGCCAGCGTTTGTCGTCGATATTTGCGGCCTGCACCAACTGCTTGAGCAGGCGCAACTGGTCGTCGGTATCCAGAATGGTGAAGTTCGATTTCAAATCGACCAGTTCCGCATGGCGGCGCAGCAGTTTGACGCAGATCGAATGAAAGGTACCCAGCCATGGCATCCCCTCAGCAGGCTGCCCCAACAGGCGGCCCACCCGTTCCTTCATCTCGCGCGCGGCCTTGTTGGTGAAGGTTACCGACAGAATCTCATTCGGACGTGCGCGCGCAGTGTTGAGAAGATGCGCGATCCGGGTGGTCAGAGCCTTGGTCTTGCCCGTCCCGGCACCTGCCAGCATCAGAACCGGTCCGTCCAGACGCTCGACCGCGTCCCGTTGTGCCGGGTTCAGATCATCCAGATAGGGCGAAGGGCGCACGGCCATGGCCCGCGCCGACAGCGATGCGCCCTCGAAGGCGTCCATTTCGTCAAAACTGCTCATGGCCCCAAACTACGCCGGATAAGCGCGAAGGGAAAGGGTTTGTTCACGGCTTGTTCACAGACTTTTCGCACTTCTTTTTACATTCAATTATCAACAAACACGCCACCGCGCCGCATCCCCGTTAACTCTCTGTCAAATCCTGACTGGAATGTTTGGCAGAGTGTAGTGGGAGCGGACAAATGAAACAGGCGGAACTGACGGGTCAGTCCTCGAGGCTTAAAATGATGGGCGTGGCCCTGATACTGCTCGCGCTGACGGCAGCAGCGGGCTGGGGAATCTATGCCGCCCCGGCGCCAGTGGTTGATCGCATGCTGGAAGCAGACCTGCGAAAGAACGCGATGCGGATGAGCCGCCAGGTCGAAAGCCATCTGAACGATCTTGAACAGACATTCCGTTTTCACGCATTGACCGATCATGACCAGGAGTTTCTGGAGCTACTGCCCGAAACCACGGACATTTACCGCTTCAAGCTGTTCGATGCTTCGGGGCAGGTGTTCTGGTCGACCCGAGCCAGCGACGTCGGGTTCGTGAATACAAAACCCTATTTCCAGTCGATCGTCGCCGCTGGGGGCCTTTTTTACAAACACGAAGAGAAGCCGATTACCGAAGTTGATTCCTTTGTTGTCGACAATTCCCGGGATACGGAACTGAGCAGCCGCCATGTGGCCGAGGTCTATACGCCGATCATCAAGGATGCGACGTTCATGGGCGCGATCGAGTTCTATTCCGACATAACCGACCTGCGGAACCTGTTCATCACGCGCGTTCGCCTGTCTCTGGCGCTGCTGAGCGGGGTCGCCCTGCTGGCGCTGACGACTGTCATCCTGATTGTCCATCGCACCAACCGTCGTCAGGTTCGCGACCTTCGCAAACGGGCCCAGAAAGAGAGGGAGCTGATGGACGAGCAGCTGCGCCTGGCCCGAGAGGTCCGCCTGCTGGGTGAATTGAACGAATGGCTGCAATCAAGCCGGTCGCTGGATGAACTGTTCGACATGGTGTCTCGCTTCATGACCCACATCCTGCCAGAGGCCGAAGGCAGCGTGTATGTCTATTCAAACTCACGCGATGTGCTGGATGGCTGCGCCAGCTGGAACGGTGGAACTCATAAATCCCACATTCACCCCGAAGGTTGCTGGGGCTTGCGGCGCGGCCGGACCTACGAGTTCGGCGCATCCGAGATTGATTTTGTATGCGAACACGCCGAACCGCATGACGGGCGGCCCTATTTCTGCTTTCCCATTCTGGCCCATGGCGAAACCGTTGGTCTTTTGCATCTGCGGGCACTGGAGGGGCGTGAAGACTGCTTCAACAAGAGCCGCAAGCTGGCCCAATTGTGCGCCGAACAGATCAGTATGGCGATCGCTAACGTCCGCATGCGGGATCAGCTTCACGACCAATCGGTACGAGACCCCCTGACCGGGCTGTTCAATCGCCGCCATATGACCGAGACGCTGCGCAAGTCCATCAGCCGCAGTCATCAGACGGGCGCCGCGCTAAGCCTGATCGCCGTGGACGTGGATCACTTCAAGAAGTTCAACGATACTCATGGGCATGATGCGGGCGACATGGTATTGCGCGCCGTCGGCGCCGCCCTGGAACAAGGGTGCGACCGGGACGAAGTCGCCTGCCGCATAGGGGGTGAAGAGTTCATGCTGATCCTGCCTGACAACAGCCCCGAAGATGCCGTGACCCGCGCCGAGCAACTGCGCCAGGCGGTTGAAGCCGTAACCGTACGATATGGCGAGAAGGCCTTGCCGCGCATTACGATATCGGTCGGGGCCGCACACTACCCGGCCCACGGCACCATGCCGCAGGACCTGATGCGCGCGGCAGACGATGCGCTTTATGTCGCCAAGGACAAGGGGCGCAACCAGGTGCATGTTGCAAGCGGCACCAGGAACCAGACCAAAAATGCGCCGCCTGAACACCGGCAACCACCTAAGGATGCAGCTTAAAAAACTTGCCGAATCGCGTGGCAGGTCGGATCAATCTGCATGGACTTGCACAGCACCTATCCCGGTATACCGGATCTGAAACACCGTGCGCGCCGTCGTCTGCCGCATTTCGTGTGGGAGTATATCGACAGTGGAACCGGGATTGAAACGACACTGCACCGGAACCGCCAGGCGCTGGATGACGTGCGCCTCTGCCCTTCGATCCTGCATGGCGAGCTGGGCTTTGATACGTCAAAGACGTTTCTCGACGCTTCGTATCCGCTGCCGTTCGGAATCGCGCCGATCGGAATGTCCGGGCTGGTCTGGCCCCGCGCCGAGCAACTGCTTGCCAGCGCGGCCGCAGAGGCGGGTATTCCCTATTCCCTGTCGACCGTAGCCAGCCAAAGCCCCGAAGACATGGCACCGCATCTTGGGGGCAATGCCTGGTTCCAGCTTTACCCGCCCCGGGATCCGGATATTCGAAAAGACCTGCTGAACCGGGTCCGCAAAGCCGGGTTCAAAACCCTGGTCCTCACCGCGGATGTTCCCGTCGCATCGCGCAGGGAAAGGCAGACACGATCGGGCCTGCGGCAACCGCCAAAGCTGACCCCGCGCATTCTGGCGCAGATCGCCCAAAGACCCGCGTGGGCGATTGGCATGCTGCGCAACGGTGTGCCGCACATGCGAACGCTGGACAAATATATCGAAAACCCCGGAAATCTGCCGCCCACGGCTCATATCGGTTATCTGCTTCGAACCTCGCCGGATCTGGACTATGTCAAATGGCTGCGCGACCATTGGGACGGTCCGCTTGTCCTGAAGGGTGTCCTGCGACCTGAGGATACGAGCAGGCTGGAACAAGTCGGTGTCGATGCCTTGTGGGTGTCGAATCATGGCGGTCGGCAATTTGACGCGGCCCCGGCCAGCATCGAGGTTCTGCCCTCTGTCCGGGATGCAACCCGCCTGCCCCTGATCTTCGACAGTGGTGTCGAAGGCGGTCTGGATATTTTGCGGGCCATGTCGCTGGGCGCAGACTTCGTCATGCTCGGGCGGGCTTTTTTGTATGGTCTTGCGGCACTTGGCGCGCGGGGGCCTGCACATGTCATCGAGATTCTCAGGCAGGACCTGCATGCAAATATGGGCCAGATGGGCCTGGCAAGCCTGTGTCAGATTGAGAGTTATCGTTAAACATTTGATGCTGCGGCGCAGCAAAAGTATAAGGGCGCTGCGATCATAGGGCGTTTGCGAGCGATAACATGCCGGTTCTACCCAGAAGAACGGATATACCTGCGCGTATTCTCCGCCCAATAAGACGCCCATACACAAAAGACCGGGACCTATCATGACAGACTTCAACAAGATCCTGATCGCCAACCGCGGCGAGATTGCCATCCGCGTCATGCGCGCAGCAAACGAGATGGGAAAACGAACCGTCGCCGTCTACGCTGAAGAAGACAAACTGGGCCTGCACCGGTTCAAGGCGGACGAGGCGTATCAGATCGGTGAAGGCATGGGGCCGGTTGCCGCGTATCTTTCGATCGACGAGATCATCCGTGTTGCCAAGCAAAGTGGTGCCGACGCGATTCATCCGGGCTATGGCCTGTTGTCCGAGAACCCGGATTTCGTCGATGCCTGCGTCAAAAACGGCATCACCTTCATCGGCCCCAAGGCGGAAACCATGCGCGCGCTTGGCGACAAGGCAAGCGCGCGACGCGTAGCCATTGAAGCAGGTGTTCCGGTCATTCCTGCCACCGAAGTTCTGGGCGATGACATGGACGCGATCCGCAAGGAGGCCGCCGAAATCGGCTATCCGCTGATGCTCAAGGCGTCCTGGGGCGGCGGCGGGCGCGGCATGCGCCCGATTCAGTCGGAAGAAGAGCTGGAAGAGAAAGTGCTGGAAGGCCGTCGCGAGGCCGAAGCCGCATTCGGCAACGGCGAGGGTTATCTGGAAAAGATGATCATTCGTGCGCGCCATGTCGAGGTGCAGATCCTGGGCGACAAGCACGGTGAAATCTATCACCTGTATGAACGCGACTGCTCGGTCCAGCGCCGGAACCAGAAGGTCGTGGAACGCGCCCCTGCCCCGTATCTGAGCGACGAACAGCGCGCCGAGATCTGCGAGCTTGGCCGCAGGATCTGTGCGCATGTCAATTACGAATGTGCCGGCACGGTCGAGTTCCTGATGGATATGGACACCGGCAAGTTCTACTTCATCGAAGTCAATCCGCGCGTACAGGTCGAACACACCGTGACCGAAGAAGTCACCGGTATCGACATCGTGCAGGCGCAGATCCTGATTGCCGAGGGCAAGACGCTGGCCGAGGCGACGGGCATGGCCAGCCAAAAGGATATCCAGCTCAACGGCCACGCGTTGCAGACACGGATCACCACCGAGGACCCGCAGAACAACTTCATCCCCGACTATGGCCGGATCACCGCCTATCGCTCGGCCACCGGTATGGGCATCCGTCTGGATGGCGGCACGGCCTATGCGGGCGGGGTGATTACGCGCTATTACGACTCGCTGCTGACCAAGGTTACGGCCTGGGCCCCCACGCCCGAAAAGGCGATATCCCGGATGGACCGCGCCCTGCGCGAGTTCCGCATCCGCGGGGTTTCGACGAATATCGACTTCGTCATCAACCTGCTCAAGCATCCGACCTTCTTGTCGAACGAATACACCACCAAGTTCATCGACACGACGCCCGAACTGTTCACCTTCAAGAAGCGGCGCGACCGCGGCACCAAGGTTCTGACCTATATCGCGGACATCACCGTGAACGGGCATCCCGAAACCAAGGACCGCCCGCGCCCGCGCGCCGACCTGAAAGAGGCCAGGCCTCCGGCGCTGAAGGCCGAACCGCAGATGGGTACGCGCAACCTGCTGGAGCAGAAGGGCCCGCAGGCGGTGGCCGACTGGATGAAGGCACAGCGCCAACTGCTGATCACCGACACCACCATGCGCGACGGGCACCAGTCTCTGCTGGCGACCCGGATGCGCTCGATCGACATGATCAAGGTGGCTCCCTCCTATGCGGCGAACTTGCCGCAGCTGTTCTCGGTCGAATGCTGGGGCGGCGCGACTTTCGACGTGGCGTATCGGTTCTTGCAGGAATGCCCGTGGCAGCGCCTGCGAGACCTGCGCGAGGCGATGCCGAACCTGATGACCCAGATGCTGCTGCGCGGCGCAAACGGCGTGGGCTATACGAACTACCCTGACAACGTGGTGCAGGAATTCGTGCGTCAGGCGGCGACAGGAATTGACGTGTTCCGCGTCTTCGACTCGCTGAACTGGGTCGAGAACATGCGCGTGGCGATGGATGCGGTCGTCGAAAGCGGCAAGATTTGTGAAGGTACCGTCTGCTACACCGGCGATATTCTTGACCCGGATCGTGCCAAGTACGACCTGAAATACTATGTCGGCATGGCGAAAGAACTGCGCGACGCCGGCGCGCATATTCTGGGCCTGAAGGACATGGCGGGCCTGCTGAAACCGGCCGCGGCCAAGATCCTGATCCGAGCGCTGAAAGAAGAGGTCGGGCTGCCGATACACTTCCACACCCATGACACTGCCGGTATTGCCAGTGCGACCATTCTGGCCGCGTCCGAGGCGGGTGTGGATGCAGTTGACTGCGCGATGGACAGCTTCTCGGGCAATACCAGCCAGGCGACGCTGGGTACGGTTGTCGAGGCGCTGCGCCATACCGACCGCGACACCGGGCTGGACATCAAGGCCATTCGTGAAATCAGCGATTACTTCGAGGCTGTGCGTGGCCAGTATGCGGCCTTCGAATCCAGTCTTCAGGCCCCTGCGTCCGAGGTCTATCTGCACGAGATGCCGGGCGGTCAGTTCACCAACCTCAAGGCGCAGGCACGCAGCCTGGGTCTGGAAGAACGCTGGCACGAAGTGGCCCAGATGTATGCTGACGTGAACCAGATGTTCGGTGACATCGTGAAGGTCACGCCGTCTTCCAAGGTCGTTGGAGACATGGCGCTGATGATGGTCAGCCAGAACATGACACGTGAACAGGTCGAGGACCCGAATACCGACGTGGCCTTCCCCGATTCGGTCGTGGACATGATGCGCGGCAATCTGGGTCAGCCTCCGGGCGGTTTCCCCGAGACCATCATCAAGAAGGTGCTGAAAGACGAGGTTCCCAACACGCAGCGACCCGGCAAGGACGTGCCCCCGGTCGATCTTGAAGCCACCCGCGCCGAGCTGTCCAAGCAGCTGGAAGGCAAAGAGGTCGATGACGAGGATCTGAACGGATACCTGATGTATCCCAAGGTGTTCCTGGACTACATGGGTCGCCACCGGATCTACGGCCCGGTTCGTACCCTGCCAACGCGCACCTTCTTCTACGGCATGGAGCCGGGCGAAGAGATCACCGCGGAAATCGACCCCGGCAAGACGCTGGAAATCCGGTGTCAGGCCATCGGCGAAACGGATGAAAAGGGCGAGGTCAAAGTGTTCTTTGAACTCAACGGCCAACCGCGCGTGATCCGGGTTCCGAACCGGCTGGTCACCTCGACCACGCAGGCGCGGCCCAAGGCCGAGGTCGGCAACCCGGATCATGTCGGTGCGCCGATGCCCGGTGTTGTTGCCACCGTCGCCGTAACAGCGGGCCAGCAGGTCAAGGAAGGCGACATGTTGCTGACCATCGAGGCGATGAAGATGGAAACCGGCATCCACGCCGAGCGCGATGCGACCGTCAAGGCCGTTCATGTGCAGCCCGGCGGCCAGATTGACGCAAAGGACCTTCTGGTCGAGCTGGAATAACCTGCCGAACCGGTTACAGTTCAAAGGGCCGCGCGGGAAACCGCGCGGCCCTTTTTCTATGCTGGAACGGAGACCCACCATGCTTGCTATCACCCCGATCTATGCGGCCCTGATCGCTATTCTTTACGTGGCACTCAGCGTCAAAGTGATCCTTCAGCGCCGCAGCGACAAAATCTCGGTCGGGGATGGGGGCAGCAAATTGATGATCAAGGCGATACGGACACATTCCAATTGCGCCGAATACGCCCCTATCGCCCTTTTGCTGATCGCCATGGTGGAATTACAGGGCGCCGGAGGGTTGCTTGTGCATATACTGGGTTTGATGTTGCTGGCCGGGCGTCTGCTGCACGCTTACGGATTCGGGCGCACGCCCCAGATCGTCATCCTGCGGCAGGCTGGCATGAGCCTGACGTTCCTGGCCATTCTGGTTGCGGCCATCGCCAACCTGATTCTGGCGCTGTAGCTCGGTTGGCGGGTGTTATCCCGTCAGATCCGTAATCATCACATGGGGCGCTTTCGACAAAACGGGCGTGATCTGACCGTGTTCGTGATCGTCCGATTTCGGCATCGCGGTGACCAGCAAGATCATTGCGGCCAGCGCCATTATCTTCATGTCTGCAACAGAAATCATGAAAGCCCCTCTGCCTGTGTCCTTTTTTGATCCGTGTTTGAGATTGAACGGGCCGGATGCCCAGTTCCGTCGAAATATTTTTCCTCTTTTTTGTGTTTTTCCGCTTGCAGCCCCGCGTGGGAATTTATAAATCCCTCCTCACTCAACGGCGCGGGCGTAGCTCAGGGGTAGAGCATAACCTTGCCAAGGTTAGGGTCGGGCGTTCGAATCGCCTCGCCCGCTCCATTGAGAGGTCTTCGGACCACATATGTATCTGATGCGGGCGTAGCTCAGGGGTAGAGCATAACCTTGCCAAGGTTAGGGTCGGGCGTTCGAATCGCCTCGCCCGCTCCAGATACCAAACTCTCCATACATGCTGGCTCTTCACAAGACATTGCGTCATTCTGGTTGCATTGCCCAACGCAGGATTCACCCATGTCTGATTACGTCATCCGCCCTCTTACCGTTGACGAGGTCCAAAAGGCCGTTGATTGGGCCGGGCGCGAAGGGTGGAACCCGGGGCATCACGATGCTCGTTGCTTCCACGGCACGGATACTCGCGGGTTTCTCGGGGGATTCCTGGATGGCGAAATGATCGCTTCCATCTCGGTCGTTCAGTATGATGACGCATTTGCGTTCCTTGGCTTCTACATCGTCCTGCCCGAGTTTCGCGGATCGGGCCACGGGCTGAAAATCTGGCGGCATGCCTTGGAAAACTGCAATGCGGGCAACATCGGTCTGGATGGGGTCGTCGACCAGCAACACAACTACCGCAGTTCGGGATTTTCTTTCGCCTATAACAACTATCGTTTCACGGCGACTGTAGAGAAGTTGCAGCAGGCTCTGACCCCATCAACCGGCGTTGAGCCCCTGACGGCGGCGTCCGAGGCTTTGTTCGCCTACGACCGGCACCTTTTTCCGGCCCGCCGCGACGCGTTCTTACAGGGCTGGATCAGCGCGCCTGGCCATATGTCCCGCGTGTATTCCGAGGATGGTCAGATCAAGGGGTATGCAACGTTGCGCCCCTGCCGGACAGGGTACAAGATCGGGCCGCTTTTTGCAGATCGCGAGAGCATCGCCGAAGCCCTGCTGGCCAGTTTGCTGGAAACCGTGCCAGCCCACCATTCACAGGATGCCGTTTTCATCGACATGCCTTTGCCCAACACGGCCGCGTTTGCGCTGGCCGCAAAGCTCGGGTTGGAAAAGGTGTTTGAAACGGCCCGGATGTATTCCGGCCGCGCGCCGGATATCGATCTGAGCCGTGTCTTTGGCGTCACCTCATTCGAACTGGGCTAAAACGCCTTGAACGTCATTGTGGTCAGCGAGCGTTCGATATTGGGAATCACCAGCAGGTGTTCGTTGATGAAATGGCCCACATCCTCGGTCTCGGGGATATAGAGCTTGAGCAGCAGATCATATTCACCGCTGGTGGAATACAGTTCAGAGTGGATTTCGCGCAGGGCGATTTCCTCGGCGACCTTGTAGGTGGTGCCGGGCTTGCAGCGGATCTGGATGAAAACGCAGGTGGACATGATTTGACCCTATCGGTTCGTGTTGTTGGCAAGCTGACACGGGGCCAAGCCGGGTGCAATCCCCTGCAACAGTTTGCAGCGATCGCAACGCATGGTCTGGAAAACCACGACCATCCCCGTCTATAAGCGCGCCTGTAGCAAAAGGAATTCGCCCATGCGCAGCGCAAAGATCAGCCGCCAGACTGCCGAAACGAAAATCTCGGTAGAGATCAATCTGGATGGCGCCGGTACATATGACAACCAGACCGGAGTTGGCTTCTTTGATCACATGCTGGATCAACTGGCGCGCCATTCCCTGATCGACATGACGATCCGCGCCAAGGGCGATTACCACATTGATGATCACCACACGGTCGAAGATACCGGCATCGCGCTGGGGCAGGCTTTGACGCAGGCCCTGGGCGACAAGAAAGGTATCCAGCGGTACGGAGAATGCCACCTGCCCATGGATGACGCTCAGGTGCGCTGTGCGCTGGACCTGTCGGGCCGCCCCTATCTGATCTGGAATGTGGACCTGCCGACGCAGAAGATCGGTGCATTCGACACAGAACTTGTGCGCGAGTTCTTTCAGGCGCTCAGCACCCATGGAGGCATCACGCTGCATATCGACCAGTTGCACGGTTTCAACAGCCACCACATCGCCGAGGCCGCATTCAAGGCCGTCGCGCGCGCGCTGCGTGACGCCGTCGAAACCGATCCACGCAAGGCAGACGCGATTCCGTCGACCAAAGGCGCGTTGTAAATGCTGACCGCCATTATCGACTACGAAAGCGGCAACCTGCACTCGGCGGAAAAAGCGTTTCAGCGCATGGCGCAGGAGGTCGGCGCGGGCGAGGTTGTCGTCACCTCGGACGCGGATGTTGTGGCGCGCGCGGATCGCTTGGTTCTGCCCGGCGACGGGGCGTTTCCGGCATGCGCTGCCGAATTGCGTGGTCACAAGGGTATCTATGACGCGATGGTCGAGGCGGTCGAACAGAAAGGCCGGCCGTTTCTGGGCATCTGTGTGGGCATGCAGTTGATGGCAACCAAGGGCCATGAATACAGCGAAACGGATGGTCTGGACTGGATTGCCGGCGATGTCGTCAGAATCGAGCCGTCAGACACATCGCTGAAAGTGCCGCATATGGGCTGGAACGATCTTGTTCTGGACAGCGATCACCCGGTGTTCAACGGGGTGAAATCCGGCGATCACACCTATTTCGTGCATTCTTACCACTTCCGGGTATCCGACCCGGCACAGCGATTGGCTTATGTGGATTACGGGCAGGAGGTCACGGCCGTCATTGGCCGCGACACGATGGTTGGAATGCAGTTTCACCCCGAGAAAAGTCAGGACGTTGGCCTGCGCATGCTGGGAAACTTCCTGACCTGGAAACCCTGAACCCTACTGAACACGCGTCCAGGTTTGTCCGCGGCAGATCAGACCGCCCGCCACACACCCTTTGACGGTCAGTTTGTTCTGGCCGTCCAGCGACATTTTCGAGTTGTATGTCTTGTCCCGGTCCGGTGCCCAGATCTTGCCGCTGTCATAGCTTCCGCCACCCTCGGGCACCATGTCCCAGATGATCTGCTTGCCAAGGTTTTCATATTCCAGCTGCTCGTTGCCATCCGCATCAAACGCGCTGTCGATGGTTCCGCAGATCGCACTGCCGCATGCGGAAATCGTCACGTGCAGATAGCCGCCGGTATCACCCGGTGCGGTCTTCCACAGACCGTCGACGGGATCCGCAGCCATTGCGCTGGTCGCAAGAAGCATCAAACCCGCTGCAAAAGTAAATCTCTTCATGATGGTCTCCCTGTTTTGATGGCAGTCTGACCCGGCAGCCAGCTGCGGGCAAGAATGACCCAGCGTCGCGTTGCATCCCCTGCCCCGCCTGTGCGATATCCCGCGCGTGCAACACAGATATAGGGCCGCCCGACATGATCCTCTACCCCGCCATCGACCTCAAAGACGGCAATGCCGTGCGCCTGCTGCGTGGTGAAATGGACAAAGCCACCGTGTTCAACGAAGACCCCGCCGCGCAGGCGCGCGCTTTTGTCGAGGCCGGGTGCGAGTGGCTGCATCTGGTCGATCTGAACGGCGCCTTTGCAGGTGAGCCGGTCAACGCCGCCCCGGTCGAAGCGATTCTGAAAACCTGCGACGTGCCCGCGCAATTGGGCGGTGGCATCCGTGACATGGCCACCATCGAAACCTGGATCGAAAAGGGTCTGGCGCGGGTTATTCTGGGCACGGTCGCGGTCGAGAACCCCGATCTGGTGCGCGAAGCGGCCAAAGCCTTTCCCGGCAAGGTCGCCGTGGGCATCGACGCGCGCAACGGTCTGGTTGCCACCAAGGGTTGGGCCGAAGAAACCAATGTTCAGGTAACCGATCTGGCCCGCAGCTTCGAAGACGCGGGCGTGGCCGCGATCATCTACACCGACATCAACCGGGACGGCGCGATGCAGGGCCCCAATGTCGAGGCCACCGCAGAGCTTGCCAAAGCGGTTGATATTCCGGTCATCGCATCTGGCGGCGTGTCCTCGATCGCCGATCTGATCGCCCTGCGCGATTGTGGCGCAGCCTTGAACGGTGCCATTTCCGGCCGCGCGCTTTATGATGGAGCGATTGATCTGAAAGAGGCTCTGACCACGCTCAGAGGATAGCTTTATGTTTCATTCGCCGGTAAAGCGTTCCGAACTGTCCGCGCACAGCCTGCTGAACGAACGGTTCAAAACCGGCGACTTTCTGGACTGCTTCAGTGTTGAATCCAATCTTCCGCCGCGCCGGGCCGCGGAAATCATCACCGCGTTCCCCGGATGGGCGATGGCACTGGTTCGGCTGCGCGGCCTGCTGGTGACACCCTTTGGCCTCAGCACGACAGGCCCGGATGCCGGCGACAAGCTGGGGATCTTCCCGGTCGAACATGATGGCAGGACCGAGGTGATCGCAGGATTCAACGATCGCCACCTGGATTTCCGGGTTTCCGTCCTGTCGGAAAACGGCCGCATCTCGCTGGCCACGTGGGTCCGACGCCATAACCTTGGCGGGCGCCTGTACCTGGCTGCGATCCTGCCATTTCACATCCTGATCGCGCGAAACGCGCTTGCGCGTGTGAAAAGCGCAAGCACATGACCCAAAAGGTCTTAACCCGCGGCCGCAGCGGTCAACTTGGCGAGCGCACCGCGCATCTTCTCGATGACTGGTGACTTTTCGACGTCATCCAGCTCGTCCATCGTTTCCTTGGGGTCTTCATAGGCCAACCAGACCTGACCGTTCCCATCCTCATACGCCTGCACCTTGAGCGGCAGGAACAACCCTGCACGCGGATCGATCTGCATGGCCGGCGTGCCCAGCGCAGGATTGCCGAAAATCAGCACTTGATTGGCCGGGATGGGCGTACCGACCTTTTCCGCCCCGGCCGCGTGGTCAATGCGGGCGAAGACAGTGGCCCCTGCGTTGCCAACCGCCGCTTCCAGCGCATCCAGCGCTTCGGCTACGGATTTGTTCGTTTGAACTTTGATGATGTCGTCAGCCATGGCGGCCAAAGCCCCTCCGAGCGAAAAAATTGAAGCAAGTATCAAGCTACGCATGTCGGTATTCCTTCTGTAATATTCACTCCAATTCTCACAGGTTTTGGAAATCTGACAATCACAAGTCTGGCATCAGCAAAGCTTTGCCAGAATTGAAGGCGCCCATTTTACCCTTGCTTTCGAGAACAATCCGACCAGAAGCCAAACATTTTACTGTGTTGAGCCATAATTCGGGCGGAATCCCCGCTTAACTCCTTCGTCAAACACAACAACCCGGGTGGCAAACGTGAGTATTTCCAACCTAGACGTTCCCAAGACGTCCAGATTCGGATCAGCAACCATTGCGATCTTCTGCGCGGCGATTTTCACGAGCGCCAGTCTGCTGTTCTTTGTCCAGCCGCTTTTTGCCAAACTGGTTCTTCCAAAAATCGGCGGTGCCCCGGCGGTCTGGACGACCGCAATGCTGTTTTTTCAAGTGGTGCTGATACTCGGGTATGTGTACGCGCACCTGTTGACCAAGTTTCTGCCCTTGCGCTGGCAGATCATCACCCATTTTGCCTTTTGGGTGGCGGCGCTGACTTTCCTGCCGCTGTCCACCAGCGAAAGCTGGAGCTATGACGCCTCGACCTCGACCGCGCTGCAAACGCTTGGCCTGTTCGCCGTGGGTGTGGGTGTACCTTTTGCGGTATTGTCGGCAAATGCGCCCCTGTTGCAGGCCTGGTACGCCAGGTCGGGCGGGCCTTCGGCGGATGATCCGTATTTCCTTTACAGTGCCAGCAATGTCGGATCCTTGCTGGCGTTGTTGGCCTTCCCCCTGGTTGCAGATCCATTTTTTGGCGCGGCCGAGATCAGCCGTGCCTGGCTGGTCGGCTTCGTTCTGTTCGGCGCGCTTTTGCTTGGCAGTGGCATGATCGCCTTGCGGGGATCACGGCACACGAAGCCGTCGGCCCAAACGGCGCTCAAGGCCAGTTTCCCGACCCTGCGGCAGATCGCTGTCTGGGTGTTCGTCGCCTTCATCCCCTCTTCCTTGATGCTGTCCTTCACAACGCGGGTCAGCACGGATCTGGGTGCACTCCCGCTGATCTGGGTTGTTCCGCTGGCGGTCTATATCCTGTCCTTCATCATCGCGTTTGCCAAATGGAAACACCTGACCCTTGACGCCTTGAACCTGCCCATGCTGGCGGCGCTGGCGGCGGGTGTCGTACTGGTGTCCAAGGTGGTCAGCGAGCATGACGCGCCGGTGGTTATTCTGCTCTATGTCCCGGTGCTGTTCATCATCGCCCTTTTTGCGCACCGCCTGCTGTACGACATGCGCCCATCCGCCGAGCAATTGACCGTGTTCTACATCGCCCTTTCCGTGGGCGGAGCAATTGGCGGGCTGTTCAACTCGATCGTTGCGCCGATTGCCTTCACACGTGAGTTGGAGGCGCCAATCACCATGATCCTGGCCGGAGGATTGTTTCTTGTCCGCGCGCCGGGATTTGCCCTTCGCCATGTCATCATGGGCATCGCGGCAAGTGTTTTCATCCTCGTCATCGCAGGTGCGACACGCGGCGTCGCGGCGCTGAGCGCGGACATCCCGCGTGCAGGTGCCCTGTTCGCGCTGATATTCGCGGTGCTGTACCTGTTCCGGGCACAGGCCATGCGTATCCCTGTGGTTCTTACCGTCGTTCTGCTGCCCGCATTTGCGGTAAAGAACAATCCGGTGTTCGAAGATCGCAGCTTTTTCGGCGTGCATTCGGTGTATTCAAGCGAGGGCTACCGTGTCTACAAGAACGGCACCACGGTGCATGGCTGGCAACGCGAATCCGAATATGGCACTCGACCCACACCGCTGTCCTATTATCACCCCGAAGGACCGATGGCGCAGGTCATCACGTCGGACTTCGGCAAGCAATCCAACAGCATCGGAATTGTCGGTCTTGGAACAGGTGCACTGGCCTGCTATCGGCAGCCTGCGCAAAACTGGGACTTCTTCGAGATCGACGCGACCGTTGACCAGATCGCACGCGACCCTTCGCTGTTCACCTATTTGTCGGAATGCACGCCCGATTCCGAGACCCATCTGGGTGACGCCCGAATCGTTCTGAAGCAAAAGCCTTTTGCCTTCGATATCCTGGTTTTGGATGCGTACAGCTCGGACGCGATTCCGCTTCACTTGATCACACGCGAGGCGGTAGAGATGTATACCAGCCGCCTGGCCGATGATGGGGTTTTGGTGTTCCACATCACAAACCGGTTCTACGATCTGGTCCAGCCTTTGGCCCGAATTGCCGACAGCCTGAACCTGACCGCTGCGCATCAGCGGCTGGCCGTGGGTGAAGAGCAGATTGAAACCGGAGCCGCCACCAGCAGCGTTGTGATACTGAGCCCGGACAAATCCCGAATTGAGAGTTTTGCGCAGGATGGAAACTGGCAAATCGTCGAATCCGACGGCGCGCTGCCATGGACCGATGACAAGGCAAACCTGCTTTCGGCACTGAAACTGCTGAAGAACCAGGATCACTAAGCCCCCCGCTCCGCCCATGGCCCGTGCTACCAGGGCCATGGGCGGCAAAACGTCTGTGGCATCGGCGGCGCTTTGTCGGTAAAGGTCCGGCAACGAAGGACGATCAGATGCTGAAGACCCGGATCATTCCCTGCCTTGATGTTGCCGATGGCCGCGTGGTCAAAGGCGTGAATTTTGTCGGTCTGCGCGATGCGGGCGATCCCGTGGAATCGGCCAAGGCGTATGACGCCGCAGGCGCGGACGAAATCTGTTTTCTGGATATCCACGCAACCCACGAAAACCGCGGCACCATGTTCGACGTGGTACAGCGCACGGCCGAGCAGTGCTTTGTACCTCTGACCGTCGGCGGCGGGGTTCGCACCAAGGATGATGTCCGCGCCCTGTTGCTGGCGGGGGCAGACAAGGTCAGCTTCAACTCGGCAGCCGTTGCCAATCCCGACGTGATCGCGGAATCGGCAGATCAATTCGGCAGCCAGTGCATCGTCTGTGCCATCGACGCCAAGACGGTCAGCCCCGGAAAGTGGGAGATTTTCACGCATGGCGGCCGCAAGCCAACAGGCATTGATGCGGTCGCGTTCGCAAAAACCGTTGTCGCCAAAGGCGCCGGAGAAATCCTGCTGACCTCGATGGACCGCGACGGCACCAAGGCTGGTTTCAACCTGCCACTGACCCGTGCGATTTCCGATGCAGTGGACGTGCCCGTAATCGCAAGCGGCGGTGTCGGCAATCTGGATCATCTGGTCGAAGGCGTCACCCAAGGTGGCGCAAGTGCGGTGCTTGCAGCCTCGATCTTCCATTTCGGAGAATACACGATCCGCGAAGCCAAGGAACACATGGCCGCCGCAGGCATTCCGATGAGGCTGACATGAGCATTCTGCACGACCTTGCTGCCACGATTGAGGCGCGTAAAGGGGCTGACCCCGATTCAAGCTGGACAGCCAAGCTGCTTGCAAAGGGTCCCGAGAAATGCGCCGAGAAATTTGGTGAAGAAGCCATCGAAGCCATCATCGAAGCCACGAAGGGCGATCAGGCCAAGCTGACCGCCGAAGCAGCAGACGTGCTGTATCACCTGCTGGTCATGCTGGCCGCCCGAGACGTGGCGCTGGAGGATGTTCTGGCCGAACTTGCGCACCGTCAGGGCATCAGCGGCATTGCTGAAAAGGCAGCCCGCCCCAAAGGGTAACGGCCGGGTTCCGCGCCGCCGCAACGCCCGCTATACTCGGGCGTCAGAATGGCAGGCCGAGGGCGCGACATGATCCGAATTTTGATGCTTGTGGCAACGCTTGCCATCGTTGCGGCATGTGCGGCGCCTCCCCCCTCGACCGGGGATGAGGTACAACGCCTGACAGCCGAGATTCAGCGTCTTGGCCCGGATATCGATCCGGAAGAAGCCCGCCGGGCAGCGCAAGTCGCCTATTCCTATACCGCGCAACTGGTGGACGAATACCAGATCACCGACCCGCCGCTGATCCACAATGCGAAGGTCAACAAGGGATTGCGCCCGCGTGGTCTGTGCTGGCATTGGGCCGAGGATATCGAGCGTCGTCTGAAACAGGAAAACTTCCAGACGCTGGAATTGCACCGCGCCATCGCCAACGCCGACAATCCGCTGAGGATCGACCACAGCACGGCGATTATCAGTCGCAAGGGTGAATCGCTGTATGAGGGCGTCGTGCTGGACCCGTGGCGCTATGGCGGGGTGTTGTTCTGGTCACCTCTGGTCGAGGATACCCGATATGACTGGGTCCCTCGGGACGTGGTGCTGGAAAAACGACGACAGGAACAGGTTGCCCGCCTGAAACCCTATCAGCCAGCAACGCCCTAAAGCTTGGACGAGATGATCCCGGTGGAAAACCCACCCATGCGCAGCTCGCCAAACAGGCGCTGATACTCGATCTTCGGACAGCGGTTCATCACGACGTCTACACCGCGGGCCTTGGCCTTGGCTGCCGCTTCAGGGTGTTCAACCCCGATTTGCATCCAGATCGTTCCGAGGGACGGGAACACCTCCAACGCTTCGTCCACAATGGGCGGCACGGAGTCGGACCGTCGGAAGATGTCTACCATGTCCACGGGTTCGGATATCTCCGAAAGGCTGCCGCGTACCCTTTGGCCAAACAGGTCTTTCCCGGCATGGCCCGGATTGACCGGGATCACGTTGAACCCTTTCAACGACAGGTAGCGGGCGACGTAATAGCTGGGCCGCACCGGGTTCATGGACACTCCGACAACGGCAACGGTCTTGGTGCGTTGCAGAATGGCTCTCAGCTGCTGATCGGAATAGTCTGGCATGCCCTATCCTTAGCAGGGTTCCAAAAAGAAAAAAGCGCCCAAGAAGCCTTGGGCGCCAGTTGTTGGAACGAGGGACAGTGAAATGACCCGCGGCAGTTCCATTCCGCGGTCATTGTGACATTTAGGCATATATTTGGTAAAAAAAAGAGGGGCAGCGCATTTTTGTGATGACTCTTCACAATTAGCTGATTCCCGCTCATTCCTGATAGAGGATTACCGGCCAGTTTTCTTCAGCCAACTCAATGTATTCTGTCTGATCCTGCTGCCAGATTTCCTCGATCTCGATCGAGTGCGTCAGGTACAGACGACCATCCACGACCTTCCAGGCCTTGGGGTCCGAGCTCTTCAGAACTCCCATCGCCATCGCATATGAACAATACCCGCCGAACTGCGGCGCGAAAGCACGGGGATTGCTTTCGAACAGCTCGCGGTTTTCCTGCGAGGTGAAATGCCACCTCGCCCCTTTCCATACTACGGAATTCTCGGGCATGCCCATGATCGGCGTAGAACCGTCGAAAAAGGACACGGCATCATACCCGGCCAACGCCACCCCTTCGGTGGTGTAGTAAACGGGCCTTTCCTGCGCATACGTGGCAGGCGCCAGAAAAAAAGCGCACAGCGCGCCAAGTGTGGAACGTCGGGTCAGCATTGCCATGTCAGAATCTGAAATCACTGGGGTATCAAGATGCAATTTTTTGCTGCATGCGGAACCCCTGTTGACGTGGATGTGAACGATCTTCACCCAAAAACGGTCAATCGAAAATGTCTTCGATCACATCCCAGGCTTCATCGAACACGCGCGAGAACATGCTCTTTTTCTTCTTTTTTCGCTTGGTCTTCCGTGGAGGGGCATGAGAAACCGCAGATCGCACTGTTTTGGCAGGCGCAGCCTTCCGCTTGGGCAGCATCTTCAGATCATGCAAAGGTGCGCCACAACTGGAACAGCTCAGCTCGTGCCGTTCTTTGCCCCTCAGGACCAGCGCAGCCCGGGTCCCGCAGTAGCAGCAGGTCGCAATTTTGGATGGACCGGAAATAACGCTCTCCTTTTTGTCAGGGCCGGGATGCATATAAGGCGATTGCCGCGGCATTTGAGACGTTCAGCGATCCGAATCCCCCGGCTGCGTCAATTTTCACCAATTGATCCACGGTTTCCTTCGTCTTTTGGCGCAATCCCGGGCCTTCCGCCCCCAGAACAAGTGCGACGGGGCGGTCCCGACCGTCGCTCAGCGCGCTTTCGATCGTTACCTCTGCTTCACCGTCCAGCCCAAGGACCAGAAATCCCATATTCTGTAGTTCTACAATTGTGTCGGCAAGGTTGCGCATCCGCAGATAGGGTTGACGCTCCAGCGCGCCGCTGGCGGTTTTTGCCAGGGCCCCAGTCTCGGGCGCGGAATGGTGGCGGGTGCCTATGACGGCACTGGCACCCAGAACTTCGGCCGAGCGCAGAATCGCCCCGACATTGTGCGGGTCCGTAACGCGGTCCAGAAGGATGACGCGTGGATTTTCACGACCGATGCAATTTTCGGCCAGACCGCCCCAATCCAGCGGCTTTACCTCCAGCGCGGCACCCTGGTGCACCGAGCCTGCATCGATGGGTGCCGTAAACTTGCGCGGATCAGCCATCTCGGGCTCGATACCAGAGAATTCAATCGCTTCCGCCAGTTTGTCCCGCGCGTTGCGCGTTACGATCAAGCGCAGTTTCTGCCGATTGGGGTTCATCAAAGCGTCGCGAACTGCATGCAGACCGAACAGCCAAACGGTTTCAGCAGTCGCGGCCTTGCGTGCCTGTTCCTTTTCAACGACCCATTTGGGTTTCTTCATTTTTCAGGCCTCCGGGCCGGGAATTCGGTTTCCTGCGCCAAAGCGGAATTTTCCTGTTGACGCTCCTTTGGTGCGCTAGTAATCACGCCTCCACGTCAGGTGCAACGCCTGACAGTGGGCGACAGGCCGCAAGGTGTGGCAGGGGACTGTAACTCCCTCGCGGAGACGCACGCCTGGTTCGATTCCAGGGTCGCCCACCATCTTTCCCGTAGAATTCAAAGATGGCCAGAACGCATTGCCCGCGCGTGCTTACGTGCATGCTTTTGCGCAATAACGGCCGCAAAGACTCGTAAAAGTTGCGAAACCGGGCATCGCCCGCTAGTCTGTTAACGTATTTGCGAGGGACATGTTATGAGACTGCTTTTGGCGGCACTTGCCGTTTGTGTCGCAAGCGCAGCGAATGCGCTGACTATTACATTTGACAATAACTTTCCGAATGATCCTCAAAGCGGGCTGACAACGTTTCAGGGAACTAGCCAAGGTTTCACTTTTGACTATGCACCCGTCTACAACTTTGGAAATCAGATCAACTTGCACGACGACAACGGTGTGCTGTCAACGGTGGTGCAGGCCGTAAACGGGACGAAGTTTACGGCACAATCCGTGGATCTGTCAGGATTGTCGCGTGTGTTCAAGACCGGATCCGGCCCTGCACCCGCACTTGGAACGCAGGCCTACAACCAGTGGCTCAAGGCGGGTACTGCGACAGTTCCAACCCTGACGTTTTCGGGGCTTCTGAACGGTGCCACAGTTGCGACGCAGACGTTCGGACCTTCGGCTTTGAACACTTTTGGTTTCTCCACTGGGTTCACGGCTATTGATCAACTGTTGATCACGCTGAACGTCCCCAACGCGGTCAAATTCCCCTTTGGCCTTGGGTCGAACACCGTTTGGTGCGACCAATGGTGTGGCGAATTCAACGTGGATAATTTGCAAGTCGCACCGGTCCCCCTGCCCGCAAGCGGGCTGCTTTTGATTGGGGCCGTTCTAGGCCTGTTCGGATACCGCAGGCTTAAGACAACCTAAGTGCACCCAACATTAAAAAAAATGGCGCTGATTTGTTTTTCAGCGCCGCTTTTTGTCTCTTAACCAAGAGTTTGGAAGTTTCTATTCCGCCGCCGGGCGCAGTTCCGAGACCTTGTTGAACCACGCCTCGATTGCATCCAGATCCGCCGGAAGGGCTTCCGCTGCGCCATCCGCGAAGGTCTGGAATTTCTCTTCGTTCAAACCGTTCACGCCGACCAGAACCGGGATATCCATCGCCAGCGCTTCGCCGATCACGGGGCGGAAGCCTCGCCCGTCGGATTCATGCTTGCCAAATTTGTTGATGATCAGCAATTGGGGGGCGCCCTCCAGCGAGGCGGTCACATATCCCACCGCCTGTTCCAGCGCTGCCGGGTCCAGACGGCAGCCGCGCGACTGGGTGCCCAGCGACTGCGAAATGCGGATGGTTTCACCGTCGGGCAGCACGCGCAAGTCCATATCGCATTTGCTGCTGTCGGCACATTCCGTGTTTGTTTGCACGACACCGGCCAGTTTTGCTCCGGAGGCCAGCAGGCGGTCCGCAACGGCGCTCAGCAGGCGGTCCGTCGCGCCGCGATCGGTGGTGGTGACATAGGCCAGATGCATCTTGGACCTCTTGTAATTCGTTTGTGACGTTTCAAATAGCACGCAAGGCACCGCCCGGCCACTCCCTCGTTCACGGAAGCGGGGACAGGCCAATCACAGGGGCGTGCAGGTGAAGCAGAACCGCATAGGCGGCCAGCGCGGCCAGCCACACCCCGGGACGCGGCCAGGGACGCGGTGCGCGCAGTGAGAACCGCGCCGTGTTGCGGGACAAGAGGACCCATTCAAAGCCCATTTCCCGCGACTTACGCCGGTCGACAAGGGCCATGCCCATGACCGCGAAACCGGCAAACAGGCCGAACAAAATCACATGTGACAGGCTGCCATTGGCAAGAAGATGTGCCACCGCCCACAGCATCAGCGCGGCAAGGATCGGGTGTCGGGTGGTGCGCAGGATACCGGGCTGTTCTGGGTCAAATGGCCGATTGCCCAGCCCCCCGAACGAAAACGGGTTCTGAATGATCAGCCCCGCAACAGCCAGCCAGCAGACCACCGGCATGATCAGAACCGGCGCCCAGCGCAAAACCGCATATGGCGGGATGACCTCGACATAAGGAGCATTGGCAGCGGCAATGATCAACCACGCCAGGACGGCCAGCGACAGAACCGAATAGACCGTGAAATACCCCCGGCGTCCGAGTGTATCGATCAGCCGTCCGCGTATGGCGGGTCGCACCGGAATCGCGTGGCTGAGAAGGAATGTGACGAGCGCTGCAAGGAATAGGACCCAACCGGTCATGGTGATCTCCGCGTTATTGGGATCGGTCTAGATCAGGACGGCACTGGTATCCTTGTCCAAAATCAAGTTCGGCGCAGGGGCGGTGCATCGCCCCTGCCCTGTTTACAACCCAAGCGCCGCGCGGCGTTCTTCGGCAAACCCCTGCACGATGCGGTCGGCAATCAGCGCCAGAATCGCCATCGCGGCCCCGGCCGAAATGCCAAGCCCCACATCCGCCTGACCCAGCGCCAGATAGATCGACTGCCCCAGACCCGTGGTGCCGATCAATGCGGCGATCACCAGCATCGCAAAGGCATAGAGGATGGTCTGGTTCAACCCCAGCAGGATCGTGGGCGCGGCATAGGGCGCACGCACGTCGCGCATGATCTGCCACTCGGTCGCACCGCTTGAGATCGCGGCCTCCATCATCTCGTCCGGCGTGTTGACCAGCCCGTGCCGCGTGTAGCGGATCATGGGCACGATCGCATAGGCACAGATTGCCAGAAAGGCCGAGAACTCGCCGATCTGGAACACCATGAGGACCGGGATCAGGAACACGAACAGAGGGATTGTCTGCAACATGTCGCAGATCGGACGGACCACTTTCCACACCGGCTCCCAAATCGCGCTGGCAAGGCCGATCAGGCCGCCGACCACGGCACAGGAAAACACCGCCGCACCGCTCAGGTAAAGCGACAAGAGCGCTCTCTCCCACAGGCCCGAAACGAGGATGGTGCAAAGCAGCCCCACGCACAGCGCCGCCAGACGCCAGCCCCCCGCGACCCAGCCCAGAGCAGCGGCGCCGGTCAGGACAAAGGGCCACGGCAGGTTGGCAATGCCGGTTTCCAGCATTCCAATCAGGATCAGGACGATCAGACCACCCGTCAGCCGCCCACGCCATGCCATCAACAGCGCGATCCCGGCACCTGCGGCAAACAGGCCAAAGCTCATGCCCGCCGTCCACTGGAAGCCCCAGGTGAAGGGCAGGACCGCCTGATCTAGACCGATCCGCAAAGGCAGCAGCACATAGAAAAGTGAGTTGTTCTTGAGCGCATCCAACCACGGGCCATTGGCCTGAGTGAACGCGGTCAGGCCGCTGTCCACGGCCTCGGCCATCGGATCCAGCAAGGTCAGTTCGGATGGGTTCGGCAACCACGCCCAGAAGGCGGCGGTGAAGACCACGGCGAAACCCAACATCGCCCAGACAACCCGGCTGTCATAACGTTTGCGCTCGGTCGCCAAGGTGCCGCTCATGCGATCTATGACAACGGCAAAGACCACGATGACCAGACCCGCCATCAGAGACTCCCCGAACTGCGCCTTGCGCATGGTCAGCAGAACCTCCCAGCCGATATCGTTGAACCCACCGATGACAGCGGCAATGATGACCATCGACAAGGCCGCCATCAGACACTGGTTCACACCGACCATGATCTGCGTCGTAGCGGCGGGAATTTCGACCTGAAACAATTGCTGAAACCGCGTGCCACCGGACATGATCGCGGCCTCTTTGATCTCGGGCTCCACCCGTTCCAGCCCCAGCATCACGTTGCGAGCCATGGGCGGCGCGGCGTAGATGGCCGAGGCGATCAGACCGACGACGGGGCCAAAGCCAAAAAGCAGCAACAGCGGTGTCAGATACGCAAAAGTCGGCACCGTCTGCATGACATCCAGAACCGCCTGAACGAAGGATTTCACCCGCGGCACCTCGTTGGCGAGGATGCCGATGCCACCACCCAGTATCAGCGCCACCGGGACGGATACTGCGACCAAGGCCAGAGTGTTCATGCTCTCAGCCCAGTAACCCGACGCCAGGACAAAGCTAAGGCCCAGAAAGCCCAGCGCCGCCATGGGCAAACCGCCCAAGTACCAGCCCAGAGCGGTCACGATCCCGATCAGGAGGGGCCATGGCGTATTGCCAAGAACGAAATTCGCCCAGTTCATCGGATAGGTCATCATACCCGAGAACAACCGCATCGCCGGTTTGATCAGGTTCAGAAACCAATCCAGAAACGCGCCCACCCATTGGGTTGCAGGCAGTTCCCACGCGGCGGGCCATTTGACCAGCCATGGGGCGATGCCCTCAAGTGCAAGGCAAACCGCACCGACGACAACCGTAATCAGGGCGGCCTTGGCGCCCGCCGTCAGCCGCGCGCCGTGCTGCGTCGGAACCTCAGTTAAGGCGGTCATGTTTCGTCCACCTGAAGCGCGGCAGCCAGATCGGACGGGTGCACCGTGCCAACGACATTGCCATCGGCATCCCGCACCGGCACGGGTTCATATAGTTCCATGCAATGGGCCAGGGCCGCGTCCAGTGTCATCGACGTAGTCAGGCCGGGATCATCCGGGCCACACTCTGCCTCGTTTCGCATGACCGAGGCGACTTTGGCATGCTGCCCCTTGGCGACATCCTTCGAGAATTCGCGCACATAGTCATCGACGGGTCGCAGGACGATATCCGTGGGCGTGCCGATCTGCACGATCTTGCCATCCCGCATGATGGCGATGCGGTCTGCCAGCTTCAGCGCTTCCTGAATATCGTGCGTGATGAAGACGATGGATTTCTTCAACGTAGCTTGAATGCGCAGGAATTCATCCTGCAACTGGCGACGGATCAGTGGATCAAGCGCCGAGAACGGTTCGTCCAGAAACCAGATGTCAGGGTTTACGGCAAGACTGCGGGCGATACCCACCCGCTGCCGCTGCCCGCCGGAAAGCTGTCGCGGGAAGCTGTCTTCGCGCCCTTCCAGACCAACCAGCGAAATCACTTCCTGCGCGCGGTCCAGCCGTTCCTTTTTGCCAACGCCCTGAACGCGCAGAGGATATGCGACGTTTTCAGCTACGGTCATGTGGGGGAACAGGCCGAAATGCTGGAACACCATGCCCAGTTTTTTCCGGCGCAGCTCGGTCAGGGCCTTTTTTGAGGCGCCTATGACATTCTCGCCATCCACCCGAATTTCACCACCCGTGCCGGGCAGCAGTTGCGAGATACAGCGGATCAGCGTGGATTTGCCCGAGCCCGACAGGCCCATGATGACGAACAATTCGCCTTCCCTGACCTCGAAATTGGCATCTTGAACCGCCGGAATGAACCCGTTTTCCCGCAGGTCTGCGGCGGCCTTGTCAGCGTCATTCCCTGACCGAGACAGCGCGTCGGTCAGGGCTTTGTCAGCGCCCGGGCCAAAGACCTGCCAGAGATTCCGGCAGGCAATGGCTGGCATGGTCGTGTCAGTCACCTAAGTGGCTCACTTGGTCGCCGCGTCGACAACAGGACGCCATTTGTCTTCGTTTTCGGCCATCCATGCGGCGACAACTTCTTCGACCTGGCCGCCGTCAACATCGATCGCACCCATCATCGGCTGCTGGTCTTCGACCGCCAGTTGATAGTTGGACAGGATTTCATAGGCGGCGGGCCACTTTTCTTCCAGGCCGCTCCAGCCGGCTTTGAAGATGCGCGATGGCGAAAAGTCGCAATCATTTACCGCGTTCGGGTTCGGACCCCACGCCGGATCGTTAAAGCACGCCTCTTCACCTGCGGGCAGTTCAACGAACTGCACGTCATAGGCAGACATCGCCCAGTGCGGCTGCCAGAATGTGATCAGCAGCGGCGATTTACGCTCGGTCGATGCGCGAAGTTCAGCGATCAATGCGCCTTCGGAACCGGCGGGGACAGCCTTGAACGGCAGCTCAAGGCCGGCCATGCGATCCGCACCAGGTGTGCCCCAGTCGGCCGGATAGTCGACCAGACGGCCACCGGGCAGAGTTTCCGCCGTGGCGAACACCTGCGCGCAGTCTTTCAGCGCTTCCCACGCCGGCAAGCCGGGGCACAGATCAGCGACATGCGCCGGGTATGCGATACCTTCCTTGGCATCCAGGCCAAGATCGCCGATTTCGACAACCGTGCCTTCCTCGATCTTCTTGGCATATTCATCCGAAACATTGGACGACCAGATTTCAAGCGTCGCGTCGATGTCTCCATCGGCCAGCGCCTGGAACTGGTTCATCATGCCGGCGGTCACATATTCCACGTTATAACCAGCGGCCTTGAGCATTTCACCCGCCACATGCGTGGTCACGTGCTGACCGGTCCATTCGTTGATCGCCAGTTTGATCGGCTCGTCCACGGCCCCCATATCCGCCGCATGCGCCGCACCGGCAACGGTCAGGGCCATAAGGCTTACACTCAGTTTTTTCATGGATTTTCTCCCTGTCTTATTTGTTTTGCCCACCCCGGCAGGGGTTTCCCGCCGGTATCTTTGTCTGATGACAATACCATGCCGCAACATGCACAAATTTGGTCGGAAAAGGAAAGTGATCAGTTTGTAACAGCGCAGCTTTCTTGCCGCTGATGCGTAGATTTTCCCCCGCAGGCGCCGCAAGGACCCCTGCCCGACCCGTCAATATCCCCCGCCCCGGGGCACGGAATGTTGACTGACGAGTCAATCACAAACCGTTTTGAGCCCGTTTGTCGAGGATTTCTTTGACAGTTCAGTGTTTTTTCTTGTTCGGGCTGAATTTCGATTCCTGTCGGGTGGCTTTCGAACACCGAAAATTCCCATTGCAAAAGGAAGGTAAAACAAAACACTGTTGATATGACAGCTTTGAGGTTGGGTTCATGCGTTCATTTGACGAGATCTTTGATATTGCCGCCTCTCGCCACGGTGGCGTCGAAGCCTTTGAAGCACAGTTGACCAAGCCCGAAAGCCACGAAGAACTGGCGGCGATGCCCGACGACCGGTGGCTATCGATCATCACGAAATGCGTCTTTCAGGCCGGTTTCAACTGGAAGGTCATCGAAAACAAATGGGATGGATTCGAGGCCGCCTTTGACGGTTTCGATGTGGGCCGGTGTGCGTTCATGGATGATGAAAAGTTCGATTCCCTGCTGCAAGACACACGCATTGTCCGCAATGGAACCAAGATCGCAGCAGTGCGGGACAACGCGGCGTTCCTTTTGGAACTGCGCGACGAAGGCGGCGCGGGCCAGGTTCTGGGGGGCTGGCCCTCTGATGACTATGCCAGCCTTCTTGCCATGCTGGCCAAACGCGGGTCTCGTCTTGGCGGGGCTTCGGCGCAATATGCGATGCGTTTTGCGGGCCGCGACAGTTTCATTCTGTCGCGGGACGTCACCGCCCGTCTGATCGCCGAGGGCGTGATCGACAAACCCGCTACGTCAAAAAAAGCCATGGCCGCGGTGCAACGGGCCTTCAATTCCTGGATGGATCAATCCGGGCGGTCTTTGACGGAAATCAGCCGGGTTCTGGCCATGAGCCTGTGAAAACGGTTTGCGGATCGCAAGCAGAGGACTAGGATTCATCTCATGGTTCTGCGCGTATTCCTGTGTGCTCTTTTATTGCTGTCCTCTTGCGGCCGTCCATTGACAAAGCAAGAGCGCGACTTTGCGGATGCCATTCAGGGCGAAACCCTGAATCTTGACAGCGTGCGATTGGTCCAAGGTGCACCGGTTGCCAATGTGACGTATTTCCGCGAAGAGCGGCCACGTCTGGCCTGTCGCGAGCGCATCCTTCCTCCGGTAGAACCCGGGCCGGTGACAGGCAGGCCAGCCGCCGTGGCCCTGTTCAACAAGGTCTATTTTGCGCGCGACTGGTATCTGGAAGACTACATGTCCGATTTTCCGGATCAGATGAACCTGGTGGCTGCGATGCTGCTGGCCCATGAACTGACGCATGTCTGGCAGTGGCAGAATCGCCGGACCACCGGTTACCACCCGTTGCGAGCAGCGGCGGAACATGGTGGGCGCAGCGACCCGTATCTTTTTGACCTCGAAACCTCGCCGGACTTCCTGTCCTACGGGTTTGAACAGCAGGGCGCCATCGTCGAGGAATACGTTTGCTGCCGTGCGCTGGACCCTCAGGCCACCCGAACCAAACGGCTGCACAGGATGCTGAGCGCGCATTTTGATCTGTCCCCGCTTCCGCAAAAAGGGCGAGAGCGCGCAATCTTGCTTCCTTGGAGCGAGGCCGAGATCGACGGGATTTGCAGCGGAACCTAATTCTGCTGCAAGGTCTCCAGATAGGCCACCAGATCCACGATGGGCTGGCTCGTCAGAATTGGCTGACCATGCGGCGTTTTCATGGATGTGTCCTGCCCGTCAAAATAAGGACCATAAACCGGCATTGGGCTACCATGGCTGACCAGCGGATCCCGACCATCAATGCGGGAGACAACGCGGGCAGTCGGGAACACGCCCTCTTCGTTGGACAAAGCGGTCAGATCGCTCGGTTGAACCACCAGCACGGCTGCCATCGGGCCTTGGCCCATTGCATCGATTCCGTGGCAGGTCGCGCAATGGTGCATATAGAGTTCCTCTCCGGTCTTCGCGTCCTGAGCCAAGGCGGCCTGCGAGGCAGCAGCCGAAACCCCAAGAACCATTACACTGATTGTTGCCTTGAACATCGTATCCTCCTGCCTGGATTGGCATTTGCAGGGTTGCCCGATGACCGTCTTGGCGCAATGATCCAGATCAACGAAAAAGGTACAGAGGTTTCGGGCAATGACACAATACGCCGCCATCATGCTGGCCGCCGGATTTGGAATTCCGATCCTGGCCGCGCTCAACGCGGCGCTGGGAAAAGTCATCGGGTCGCCAACTGCGGCAGCCGTTGTGCTGTTTGCCATCGCCTTCGCCGCCTCCGCCTTGGTCATGGCGCTGTTTCCCGGATTTGCGGCCTTATCCAAGATTGCCAATGCGCCGAAACACCTGTTGCTTGCAGGTGTCCTGATTGCGTTCTATGTCCTGTCGATCACCCATGTCGCACCACATTTCGGGGTGGGCAATGCCGTGTTCTTTGTGCTGCTCGGGCAATTGATCAGCGCTGCGGCCATCGACCATTTCGGCCTGTTCGGCGCACAGGTCGAACCGCTTACGCTCATGCGGATGGGCGGGATCGCCGTCATGGCCATTGGCGTTGCGATCACTCAACTGGCCTGAGCGCCCCGCCCTCAAGCCGGACCATCCGGTCCATGCGCGCCGCCAGGTCAAGATTGTGCGTTGCTATCAACGCCGACAACCCTTCGTCCCGCACCAGTTTCATCAGTGTATCAAAGACCTGATCCGAGGTTTCGGGGTCCAGATTGCCCGTCGGTTCATCCGCCAACAAAACACGGGGCGCATTCGCCAAGGCCCGGCAAAACGCCACCCGCTGTTGTTCCCCACCTGAGAGTGCAGCGGGGCGATGGCTGGCGCGTGCGGCCACACCGACACGGTCCAGCAGATCCAACGCTCGGGCCTGTGCGGCCTTGTCCGGTACACCATTGGCCAGTTGCGGCAGGGTGATGTTTTCCAATGCCGTGAATTCCGGCAGCAAGTGGTGGAATTGATACACGAACCCGACATCCTGCCGACGCAGTGCGGTTCTGGTCCGGTCGCCCTTGCCCGATACGTTCTGCCCGCCAATTTCGACGGTTCCTTCGTCGGGCATGTCCAGCAGACCGGCGATATGCAGAAGCGTTGATTTACCTGCCCCAGAGGGCGCGACCATCGCTACGGCCTCACCCGCGCGCAGATCCAGATCAACTCCGCGCAAGACCTGCACCTCGCCCGGTTTGCCTTTCAGATAGGTCTTGGTCAGACCTTTCAGACGCAATGTGACATCATTCATAGCGCAACGCCTCGACCGGGTTCAGCCGCGCCGCTCGACGGGCAGGGAAATAGGTGACGACAAAGGACAGGCCAAGCGACAGGCCGATCGCCTTGAGCACATCGCTCAGGTGCAGCTCGGCGGGCAAGGCATAGATGCCCCGGATCGACGGATCCCAGACGCCACCGCCCATCACGTAATTCACGAAGGAAAAGATCGGATCGATATAGATCGCAAAAAGGCACCCCAGGATGACCCCCATTGCCGTTCCGATCAGTCCGGTAAAAGCGCCGCAGATGAAAAAGACACGCAGAACCGATCCTTCGCTCAGGCCAATGGTACGCAGGATGCCGATATCGCGGCCCTTGTTCTTGACCAGCATGATCAGGCCCGAAACGATATTCATCGCGGCGATCAGAACGAGGATCGAAAGGATGATGAACATCACGTTGTCTTCAACTTCCAATGCCCGCAGGAACCCACCAGATGCATCCTGCCAGGTCCAGATCTGGCTGCGCTCGCCCGATGCTTCGAGAATCGAAATCAGGATCGGGCCCAGGTCTTCGGGGTTGTCCACCATCACCTCGATTTCATCGGCCACACCTTCGCGATTGAAAAAGCCCTGCGCCTGCGAAAACGGCATGTAGACGCGCGTGCGGTCGATATCATAGCGCCCGGCCGAGAACACATAGACAACGCGATAGGCATTCACGCGGGGTGACGTACCAAAGGCGGTTTTGACACCGTTGGGCGACGTTAACTTGACGACATCCCCGACCGTTGCCCCGATGCTGCGCGCCACGCCTGAACCAATTGCGATGACATCCTCACCCGCCTGGAATTCAGACAAGTCCCCCACAGCCTGCTCTGCCCGGGCAATTCCGGGCAGATCACGCAGATCGTCGGGTCGGATTCCAAACACTTCAACCCCGCTGCTGCGGTCGCGGTTGGTGATCAGCACCTGCCCCTTCACCAAAGGAGCCGCGCGTTGAACTCCGGGCACTTGTGCTATCCGGGCCGCGCGCTCTTCGTAGTCGGCGATTGTGCGATCCACTCGCCCCTGCGCGTCAATCTCGCCTGACGAATAGACCGTTACATGCGCGTTGGCGCCCAGGATGGTGCCGACGAATTCGGAACGGAAGCCGGACCGGACCGCCAGTGTCGCGATCAGGGCAAACACTGCCAATGTGATCCCGATCAGAGAAATCCAGGTCATCACACTGACGCCGCCCTCGGCCCTGCGGGCCCGCAGATAACGCCATGCGATTTTCCATTCAAAAGGGGCAAAGGGCGGGGGTGTGTTGGCCATGCCTGCTCCGGGGTGTTCATGTTCGCGGGGACAGTTTCGGCATTTCACCCGATGGTCAAGCCGGTTGTCGCTTTGAACCCGTTCCTCAGCCTGAACGAGCCGAATCAATCCGGTTGCCCAGCACGGCGACTGGGCCAAACGGATGACTTGGAAATCTGCTGCTACACCATGAGTTGTGAAGCGCATCACAGACAAACCGGTATTGTTTCATGTATGAAGTTAATCATCGCGCTTTGTGAGCTCCTGAATCGAAAAAGCAACAATGGGCGCGAAATTTTATTACTCTTTTTGATTATTTTCAGAAACTTTGTCACCCTGTATGTGGGGGAACACATTTAAGGAGCGGGGGTCGCTCAATGAATTTTCAAATTTCAACCAACGGTGCGGGGGTTATTCCGTCTCGCCAAGCATCAAAAGATCTGGATTGTGAAACAGCGGCGCTGCTGCGTGCGGCCATTCGGCCGATCTTTGCCAGCGCGGCAAGCTGGGGCAACTTGACGGATATCCTGAAAGACAAAGGGTACCGTCTGGTTTTCCGGCAAGGGCGTCTGTGTATCACGGATCGCACTACGGACGCGCGGGTTTGCGGGTTGCGGTTTCTAGGTCTTGAGTTTCGCGACCTGGTCAACCGGCTGGGCCGTCCGATCGTGGTCGCACGCGGCGATGGCGCCAACGGAGATATCCTTGCAACGCGCCCGACGGCAGACCAAGACTGACGTCTCAACCGATCGAATTGGTCAGATCACATTTGGTGGCCAAGCCAATCGCATGGCCACCTTCGCAAAATGGATCTGTGTTGCGTGACAGCAAGACCAGTCACCGGTGACGGTGCTCAGGCAATCTGCTGGTAGATTTCAGCAACTTTGGTAACGGCCGCCTCGGGGCTCAGTTCCTCGCTTTCGCCGGTCCGGCGGCAAGTCAGTTCAACGACACCATTCTTCAGGCCACGCGGCCCGACCGTGATCCGCCAGGGCAGACCAATCAGATCCATGGTCGCAAACTTGCCCCCTGCCCGTTCATTACGGTCATCATAAAGCGGCTCCAGCCCCAAGGCTGTCAGAGCATTGTAGATTTTGTCACAGGCCGCATCCGCTTCTTCATCGCCCTGCTTCAGGTTCACGATGCCGCAATGGAACGGGGTCACGCCCTCGGGCCAGATAATGCCTTTGTCGTCATGGCTGGCCTCGATGATTGCGCCGACCAGACGGCTGACGCCGATCCCGTGGCTGCCCATATGCACCGGAACCGGTTTTCCATCCGGGCCCTGCACGGTGGCGCCCAGCGGCTCGGAATACTTCGTGCCGAAGTAGAAGATCTGTCCAACTTCGATACCACGCGCCACGCGGCGGCGTTCTTCGGGGATCTGATTGAACAGCGCCTCGTCATGCGTTTCATCCGTGCGCGCGTATTTCGAGGTGAACTCCTCCAAGATCGCCTGACACTGATCGCGGCTGTCATAGTCAATCTCACGATCACCAAAGGTCAGATCGGTGACGGCGCTGTCATAGAAGACTTCGGATTCACCAGTGTCAGCCAACACGAGGAACTCATGGGTGTCATCGCCGCCGATGGGCCCCGAATCCGCGCGCATCGGGATCGCCTGAAGGCCCATACGCTCGTAGGTACGCAGATAGCTGACAAGATGGCGGTTATAGGCGTGCAGCGCGTCTTCCTTGGTGAGGTCGAAATTATATCCGTCCTTCATATAGAACTCGCGGCCCCGCATCACGCCGAAACGCGGGCGGATTTCGTCGCGGAATTTCCACTGGATCTGATAGAGGGTCAGCGGAAGGTCTTTGTAGCTGTTCACGTGGCCGCGGAAAATATCGGTTACCAGTTCTTCGGCCGTGGGCGTGAACAGCATGTCCCGGTCATGCCGGTCCTTCATGCGCAGCATTTCCTGCCCGTAATCGTCATAGCGGCCGGATTCGCGCCACAAATCCGCCGATTGGATGATGGGCATCTGGATCGCGATGTGACCGGCCCGGGCCTGTTCTTCATGGACAATGTTTTCCAGCTTGCGCAGCACTTTGAAACCCAGCGGCAGCCAGGAATATATCCCGGCAGAAGCCTGCTTGATCATCCCGGCACGCAGCATCAGCCGGTGGCTAACGATCTGGGCCTCGGACGGGTTTTCCTTGAGAACGGGCAGAAAGTAACGGCTGAGGCGCATGAACGATCCTATTTGTCTAGCGAAAGCCCGAATGCTCTACGCGATCCACAAAGGCTAGGCAAGGCGGCGCATCATTCAGGCTTGCGCAGCAAATAGGTGTAATAGTTGCACGAACCAAAGAACGTGCCTTCCCGCGCGGCTGCTTTCTGACCTTCGGCCCATTTCAAGGCGGTCTCGACGTCGATTGCACCTGCCTGAATGCAGGGGCCGACATAGGCGTCGATCATATTTCCGAAAAACGAGGTCTGGCCAGCCTCGGCCAGCAATTCCGGGATGAAACCGGCAACTTCCAGCCCCGCCTGCCGGGCCAGGAACGGAAGATGCCGCAGAACGAACGGATTGCCGACAACCGTCTGCAAGATTGCGTCCACCGCCATCGCGTTGGCGTCAGGGTCGCCAGCACCGATCGTCAACGACGCATAGTCGCCATCGAAAATGGCGATCGTGCCGCCGGGCCGCGTCAGCCGCGCGGCTTCCTCCAGCATCGCCGCCGGGTCCCCCACATGGCTGATCACCGTATGCGCGATGACGATATCAAAGCTGCCTTGGCCGTCACCGGTGTTTCGGGAATCCGCAACCTCGTACCGAATGCGCCCCGCCAACCCCGCGGCATCCGTCTTTTCCATTGCTACCTTGATCAGTTCCACTGCCAGATCCGACCCGACAATCTCGCATTCCGGGCCGCCCCGGTCAGCCAGCGCCCGTGTCACGACGCCCGTGCCACAGCCCAGATCGACAATGCGGTGGCACGAGGCCCAGTCGAGCCGGTCGAAATAGCGTTCGCGCATTTTCACGAAATCCGGCATTTCGCCGCGAAACTCCAGACGGTCCGCGACGACGCGAACCGTGTCTTCCCCCTGTTGATCCAGGCTCTGATAGATGTCGGGCATTGCTCCGTCCCCCAAGGCAGGGCGTCAGTATAGCACGTTTCGGCCCGGCACGTCGGCTCTCTGCGCTGGCGGGCTGTGAAAGCGACGCCGGACAATGGCGCATTTGCGACCCAAGGTCAGTCGGGTTTTTGATTGACCCGCCAATTGGGAATTTCAATTGTGGCGGGAACACAAACACCAGGAGGCGCTGTTGCAGACAATTCAGGAACCCGCCCGGCAGATACCTGTCATCCACCAGACCGATATTCTGGTCGTGGGCTCTGGCCCGGCCGGGTTGGCAGCAGCGCTGGCAGCGGCCCGCGCAGGCGCAGACGTGTCGCTAGTTGACCGGTTCGGCTGTATGGGCGGCAACATCACTGCCGTCGGCGTCGAAGGATTCGCCTGGTACCGGCACGAGCAAACCGTCGAGGCCGGCGGCATCGGGATGGAGTTCGAAACCCGCGCCAAAGAGATGGGCGCGGCGGTGCCCGAAAGCCAGTCGCTCAGCTATGAACTGGACAGCGAAGGGTTCAAGCTGGTGGCGGACAAGCTGGTCGAAGAGGCGGGTGTTCATCCGTTGCTGCACCGGCAATTCGTCGCCCCGATAATGGACGGCGACCGGATCACTGGCATCATCACCGAATCCAAGGCCGGGCGCGAGGCGATACTGGCCAAGGTGGTAATCGATGCCACCGGCGACGCCGATGTGGCCCATCGCGCGGGGGCCCCGACGCATAAAACACCTAGGGAGGACATGATGGCGGCCTCTGTCATGTTCCATCTGGCCGGGGTGGACAAGCGCGCCTTTATGGAAGGCGTCAAAGCCGATCCGCAGACCTACAAGGACTGGGGCGGCGGCGGTGAGTGGAACATCGAAACCAGCGGCAAAGAGGACGACATGTTTTCGCCCTTCGTGCACAAGCCCTTCCAGCAGGCCATCGATCAGGGGCTGATCCCGCCGCATCTGAATACCATTGCCGGCACCTGGGGCGCAATGCATGACACGGGCGAGCTGACCTACATGAACCTCATCCATCTGGCCGAGATTGATGGGACCGACCCCGACAGCCTGACACGTGGCGAGATCGAAGGCCGCCGTCAGACCATGCTGGCCATCGAGGCGCTGCGCCGGTTCATGCCGGGATGCGAGAACGCGCGGCTTCGGAATTTCGGGATGACCATCGGTATCCGCGACACCCGCAAGATCGATGCGGTCTACAACATGACCGAAAACGACGCCCGCCATCAGGGCCGGTTCGAGGACACGATCGGCATCTACCCCGAATTCATCGACGGCTATGGCATTCTGATCCTGCCGACCACGGGGCGGTACATGCAGGTCCCCTACCGCTCGATGCTGCCCAGGGGCGTCAAGGGCCTGCTGGTCGCTGGGCGGTCGCATGGTGCGGACCGGGTGGCCCATGCCGCCACGCGCAACATGGCCTGCTGCGCCGTCATGGGCCAGGGTGCGGGCATTGCGGCGGCCATGGCACTGAAAAGCAATCAGAGCCTGGACCAATTGAACCTGGCACCTGTTCACACGGAACTAGAGCGTCAGGGGGTCAGGATTCACTGATGGACAGGATTCCGACAATAGACATCTCGCCGCTGTCCGATCCCGGCAGCGCAGCCTTTGCCGCAACGGTACAAGGCATAATTGAGGCCTGCACAGGAATCGGGTTTCTGTCCATCACCGGGACAGGTGTGTCCCAGCAGACGGTGGATCAGGTCCGTCAGACCACACGAGAGATCTTTGCCATCAATGAAGCCCGCAAATGGGATCAGGCCATCACGCGCGAGAATTATCGCGGTTATATCCCGATGGGTTTTTTCACACCGAATGACGGATCCGGCAAAGCCGACAAATACGAGGGTTACAAGCTGCACCACGAGGTTGCCGCCACCGACCCCGTGCGCAGTGAATGTGCCCTGTACGGCCCAAATCTGTGGCCCGCCGAAGTTCCCCGCGCCAAAGAGGTCATCCTGGATTATTGGCGTCAATTGGATCAGGTCACTGATGTGTTGTTGGGCGCATTGGAATCCGGCCTGAACTTGACCTCTGGCATTTTGCGCGACGCGTTCCGCAACCCGATGACCAATATGACATTGCTGCACTATCCCCCGCAGGCCGCGGAAGAAGCGGGCTATGGCATCCATCCGCACAAGGATACGGACGCACTGACCATCATCGCGCCCGATCCGGTGGGCGGGCTCGAGGTGCAGACCCGCAGCGGCAAGTGGATTTCACCGGACTGCCCACTCGGTGGTTTCATGGTGAATATCGGCGACATGCTGGAACTTTGGTCAGGCGGGCAATTGAAATCCACGCCACATCGGGTGGTCAACCGGTCGGGCAAGGAACGATATTCTTTCCCTTATTTCGCCGTACCCCGCCATGACGTCATTGTTGAACCGTTGTTGCCCGCCCTGCCCGGTTTCGACCGCCCGGCGGTTCATTGTGGGCACTGGTCGGCAGAAATCTGGCGCACCAACTGGCCCGATGAAGCCGCAGAAGAAGACACCCCTGAACTGGGGACGTTGCACGATTGAAACGGGCAAAGCCCGTGCCCATGAAGCGCTTGCATCATGGGCTTTGATGCGCCAAGAACGCCTGCAAAGGCCTGAACAAGGGGATCACGATGGCTTTGCCGGTAAAGGATCAGCTGAGATACTGGGGCGTCGCCGCTGCGGTTTTTGTTTTGATCCTCTGGGCTTTGGGGGATGTCCTGCTGCCCTTCGTCATAGGCGGAGCAATTGCGTATTTCCTTGATCCCGTTGCGGATCGGCTGGAGCGGTTGGGCCTGTCGCGCATCGCAGCTACAGCCATCATCACCGTCGTCGGGATTTTGGGGTTTATTTTGGCGATCCTGATGGTCGTGCCCGCCCTGATTACTCAATTGCTGGATCTGATCGACGTTCTGCCTGACCTTTTCAAGCAATTGCGCGGGTTCATTGAAAAACAATTCCCGTCGCTGCTGGACCGGGAATCAAACACTCATCAGATGCTGGTGTCCTTCGGCGACATGCTGAAGTCCAAGACCGGGGATGTTCTGCAAACGGTTCTTGCCTCACTCGGGTCCGCGATAAACATTGTTGTCCTTCTGGTGATCGTGCCCGTCGTGGCTGTTTACCTGCTGCTGGACTGGGATCGCATGGTCGCTCGCATCGGAGAGCTCCTGCCGCGTGACCACGCCCCCACCATCAGGCGGCTGGCCGGTGAGATTGACGCCGTGCTGGCCTCTTTCGTGCGCGGGATGGGAACGGTCTGCCTGATCCTAGGTACCTACTATGCCGTCGCGCTGATGCTTGCCGGTCTGCAATTCGGCCTGATCGTGGGGTTCATCGCGGGGCTGGTCACGTTCATCCCCTATCTGGGCGCCCTGATCGGAGGCTCATTGGCCATCGGGCTGGCGCTGTTTCAGTTTTGGGGAGATTGGGCACATGTCGGACTGATCGCGGGGATCTTTGCCATCGGGCAGGTCACCGAGGGGAATTTCCTGACACCCAAACTGGTAGGCAGCTCTGTCGGGCTGCACCCGGTCTGGCTGCTGCTGGCACTGTCGGTCTTTGGGGCCTTGTTCGGCTTTGTCGGCATGCTGATCGCCGTGCCCGTGGCCGCAGCATTGGGCGTGCTGGCCCGATTTGCCACATCGCTGTACCTGGACAGCCGACTTTATACCGGTCTTGAACGTCAGGATCAGGAAACCGAGTAAATGGCCCGACAACTCAGCTTTGATCTGCCCGCCAAAACTGCGCTCGGGCGAGAGGACTTTTTTGTGTCGCCTGCCAATGCCTTGGCCGTGGCGATGATCTCGGCCACATCCTGGCCGGGAAACAAGCTTGTTCTGACCGGCCCGGCCGGTGCGGGCAAAACCCATCTGGCGCATGTCTGGGCCGCGGAAACCGGCGGGCGCATCATTCAGGCCGCTGATTTGCGGTATGACGACGTGCCGGATCTGGCACGCAGGCCGATTGCCGTCGAAGACGTGCCCATGATCGCCGACGATGCCGACCAGCAGAAAACGCTGTTTCACCTGCATAATCTGGTTCTGGCCGAAGGAAACGCCCTGCTGATGACTGGTCGGCTGGCCCCGAAATTCTGGGAATTGCCACTGGCTGATCTGCAAAGCCGGGTCGAAGGCGCCCATCACGTGGCGCTGGATCCGCCCGACGATGCGTTGCTGGGGGCGGTTCTGGCCAAACTGTTCGTAGATCGGCAGCTGAACCCCGGCCCCGAGGTAATCGCCTATCTGGTCAAACACATGGATCGTCGATTTGAAACTGCGGCCGACGTAGTGGCGCAGCTGGATCAATTGGCCCTTATGGAAAAGCGCGACATCACCCGTTCCCTGGCCGTGCGGGTTCTGAACATGAGCCCGGACGAGATCGAGACGGGTGATTGACCCGCACCCGCCAATTTCGCATCCTCACACAGCATTATCTGGAAGACACATGGATCAGACCGCTGCAACCGACATCCCTGACTGGGGACCTTTCGGAAAGCCACTGTTCGACGAGCCTGGAACCCGGGCATTGTCGCGTGTCGGAGTTGTCGATGTCGGATCCAACTCGGTCCGGATGGTCATCTTTGACGGTGCGGCCCGATCGCCGGCCTATTTCTACAATGAAAAGGTCATGTGCGAATTGGGCGCGGGCCTGTCCGAGACCGGGCGACTGAACCCGCGTGGGCGCGAACGGGCACTGGCGGCGCTGCGGCGGTTTCAGAATCTGGCGGTTGATCTGGAATTGCCGGGTTTGCATGTCGTGGCCACGGCAGCTGTGCGCGAGGCCAAGGACGGGCCGGATTTCTGCGATCAGGTCAAGGCAGAGACCGGGCTGCACGTGGAAGTCATCGACGGGGAAGAAGAAGCCCGTTTATCAGCTCAGGGAGTGCTGCTGGGATGGCCTGGAGCCTATGGCCTGATCTGCGACATCGGCGGGTCGTCGATGGAACTGGCCGAGATCGGAGACGGTCAGGTCGGCCGCCGCCTGACTTCGGCCCTCGGGCCGTTGAAACTGCGCGATATCAAGGGCGGGCGGCGCGCACGCAAGGCCCATATCAAAAGCACGATGGAACAGCTGCGCGATCAAATGGGTCCGCAGCGGGATCGTCTGTTTCTGGTTGGCGGCAGCTGGCGGGCCTTTGCCCGGCTGGACATGCTGCGGCGGGGCTATCCGCTGAACGTGCTGCATGAATACCGGATGACGACAAAACAGGTTCGTGAAACGATCAAGTTCATTGAAAAGAACGATCATGAAAAGCTGCGCAGCCAGGCCGGTGTATCCAGCTCGCGGATGTCGCTCATCCCCTACGCGATGGATGTTCTGGCCCGGCTGATCCGAACGTTCAAACCGAAGGACATCGCCATATCCAGCTATGGGATCCGTGAGGGATTGCTGTATGAACAGATGTCGCAGGAGTTGCGCGACCGGGACCCGTTGATCGAAGCCAGCCTTTTTTCCGAATCCAAGGATGCCCGCCTGCCCGGATTTGGCCGAAACCTCTATGATTTCGTGATGCCGCTGTTCAAATCAGCCCCCCCCAGCAGCGTTCGACTGATCAAGGCTGCATGCCTACTGCACGATGTCAGCTGGCGTGCTCATCCCGATTACCGGGCCGAAGTCTGTTTCGACAACGTCACCCGCGCCAATCTGGGTGGCTTGAAGCATTCAGAACGTGTCTTTATCGGGCTTGCCTTGCAGCACCGGTATCGCAACAAACGCGAGGGAAACCGCTTTGCGCCCCTGTATGATCTGCTGGACGAAAAAGGCCAGAAAGACGCCGAGATTCTGGGCAAGGCCATGCGCTTTGGCGCGATGCTGTGGATGCACAATGACGCCAATATGGGGCGTCTGAAATTCTATCCCAAAAAGCGGGAGTTGGAGCTGTACCTGCCCGAAGCAGCAGCCCCCCTGTTCAGTGAAGTTGCCGAAGCGCGTCTGAATTCACTGGCGAACGCCCTGAAATCCGATACGCGCGTGATCATCAAGGGCTGACCCTCGATCCGATCAGATATCAGTTGCCCCTTCGGGCAATTCTTCACCTTCATTTTCAGGCTCTGGCGGATCCTCGGCCTGTTTCCTGCGGATGATGATATCGCCATTGGGCAAGATCTCGGGCGCTTCATAAGCGCTCCAATCCTTGATCTCGGCCCCCAGCTCGGCCAGTGCGGGGCCCATTTCCCGCAAGAACGACTGCATTGCCGGGCCAAACTCATCCGCAAGGCCCAGCAGATCATCCAGCGCCGGTTCCATTTCCTTGCGCAGACCTTCGAAAAACAGCTCGGCCCCCTGCTCCATCAGGGATTTGCTGTTGTCTTCCTGCGAAAGGGCCGGCGCGGCGATGCCGGCAGTGATCGTGCTGATCAGCAAAACGTGTTTCATACCTAGAATATAGCGCCCCAGCCGCAGGCGTGAAAGGTCACAGGTCGATGTCCAGTGTGACCGGGAAATGATCCGACGCCGTCAGCAGCGCCTGTCGCAGGTCCGGTGCGGACCAACAGGCCGCGTCGCGAAACGGATGCCAAATGCGCCAGGCCGGGCGGTATGCACGCAGATCCTGGGTTATCATTATGTAATCCAGAAGAGCCTCGAGAAACCTGCCTTCTTCCGGGCGGGCAAAACGCGCCGTGGAAGGTATCGATCCCGGCCGAAAACCATGAGCCGTCACCGCGTGCGGGTCGAACAAACCTGCCTCCAGCAAAATCTCAACCGAAGAGCGGCCGAACAGATGCTCGAACTCATCCAGCCCGGGGCCGTCGTTCAGGTCTCCCAGCAGAATGACGGGTTCCTGGCTGGCAACGTGCATCTCGACCCGCCTGGCCAGCCAGACCGCCTGCGCCAGTTGCTTGCGGCGGTTGGCAATCGAGATCCGGATCGCCTCATCCCGCGACCCGGCCCCATGCGGAGCCTTGGATTTCAAATGAGCTCCGATCAGCCGGACGTCGTGGCCCGACTGCGTCGTCACCGCCAATTCCATCGGTGGTTTGGAAAACCGCACGACATCCTCGGTCGCATCAATATCCAGATCGATTCTGAACGCACCATCGAACCGGGGGGCCAAGGGGTCGTCGATGTCACCCTTGGGATCATGGCGCACGGTGAGAATGGTCCTGTCGTAGAGCAGCGCCAGCTCTTGATGGGTGTCGTTGGCAAATCCCATCACCGCGTCAGAGATGCGCAGATCGAACGCCTCGGCAAAGGTTTGCAGGGCCCGCACCGTGTTCTGGCGTTTGCCGGTGTTCGGAGCCTCGACAATCAATACCGCATCCGCGTCAATCGCGATCAGCACTTTTGCAATCGCCTCGACCTGCTGCGCCTTGGTGACATCATGCCGACCGGACCAGGTGTCATCGACGATCAGATTGTCGTTTTGATCAAAAAGATTGGCAAACCATTCGATATTGTAGGTCGCCAGCCGCATCCTGTCAGGCCCGCGCGCCGTTGATCTCATCCCAGGCGCGGTTGATGTCGATCATCTTTTTCTCGGCCAGTCTGATCGCCTCTTCCGGGACACCGCGCGCCATCATGGCGTCCGGGTGCGTTTCGCGGACCAGCCTTCGCCAGACTTTGCGGATATCGGGCAAGGGCATGTCCTGCGGCACGCCCAGAACCGTGTAAGGATCTTTTGGCGCATCCGGCACAAATCGCGCCCGCAATGCTTTGAATTGAGCGTCGGACTGCCCGAAGATCTTGCTCACTTCCTCCAAGAACGCGTTCTCATTGGGATGGTAGAACCCATCGGCCATGGCGATGTGAAACAGCCCCTCCATAAGGTCGCAAAGCGTGGTGCTGTCTTCGGCGAACATCCGGGCGATCTTGCGGGCATAGTCCTGATACCCCGCCACATCCGTGCGCGCCATGTTGAAGACCCGCGCGGCATCTTCTTCGTCTTCGCGCGCGATCTGGAACACATCGCGGAAGGCAGTGACTTCATCTCGTGTCACCTGACCATCTGCCTTGGCCATTTTGGCGCCCAGGGCAATCACCGCAATCGTGAACGCCACCGATCGTTCCGGCGGTGTTCGCAGCTTTTCAAAAACTGCGGCCAGGCTTTCGCCTTGGGCCAGCGCGCTGAGCGCATCGGATATGCGGGTCCAGATCGACATGGGCGTACACTAGCGTCACAATTCGGGACTGTCAGGTGCGACAGATCATTCAGGTGAAAGAATTTTCTGCATCAGCACAAGATCCAGCCATTGACCCCATTTGAACCCTACTTCGGGCATGCGACCAACCTGTGAAAAGCCCAGCGCCGCGTGAAACGCCACGGCGCCCGGATTGGCCGAGGAAATGCCTGCAACCAAAACATGCACACCGTCGGTTCGTGCGGCCGCCTCAAGCGCTTGCATCAAAGCACGCCCAACGCCTTTTCCGCGCGCATCCGGTGACAGCTGGATCGAGTGTTCGCGCGTCTGCGCGTATCCGGGGCCCGCACGAAACGGGACATAGGTGGCAAAACCAACAACTTGCCCATCATGTTCGGCGACCAGGAAGCCGGTGCCCCGCGCCTTAATATCTTCGGTGATTTGCGTCGTGCTGCGCTCATCGGTCGTGAAGGTGATCAAGGACTCGCGGATGATCGCATTGGTGATCCTGGCGATTGCGGGCGCATCCGCCGCCATGGCCGGGCGAATGTTCATTCCAACACCCGGACCCCATGAGGCGTCTCGAACTCCGCCCTGAGCGCGGCCGGGCCGGTGTCGAACACCACTTGATCCAATGCACCTAGATGTCTGGCCAGCGTCAACGCATCCGGGTGGTACACAACCAAGCGCCGCAGCCGACAGCCGCTGTTTTGCAGCATGTCGGCCGGGTGAAGGTCGCCCTGCCATTCGATAAGTGCGGGAAACAAGTTGTCGAACGGCAAGCGCCCGGTTGGTGGAACCGCCATGCGCCACCGCAGCGCGCCCCGGGTCAGATCGATCGGTTGCCCGACACCATCGGGAAACAACGCAAGCGAAGCTTCGATATCCTCGACCCGGCAAATCCAGTTGGTCAGACGCGGGCTACCCTCGAAGCGGTCCAGATCGAACCACCGCGTTCTGCCCGGCGTTTGCGCCTGCGGGTCGATCGCAATCGCCTCCAGATAGAGCCCGTCCCTGAGGCCTAGCAACTTGTTGTATGTCCCGAACGTCTCGTGCTTGCCGCCGGGTTGCAGCGCAACGCCAAGCGCTTGTTCGATATGGGCAGATGCGTCTTCCAATGTTTCACCCGCGACGGCCAGATGATCCAGTAACATGTGCCACCTCCTGCAAGTTTACGGCCAGACCCTTGCGGATCTGGCCGTATGTTTCCGCCAAAGAGGCGCGATCACAAGATGTTTCGACGAATAACCCGACCTTCGTCAGCCGCGCGCTTCGCTGATCAGGCGCAGGATGTCCTGAGCGGCCTCGGGAATGTTGGTGCCCGGGCCAAAGATGGCCTTGACCCCATGATCATAAAGGAACTGGTAATCCTGCTGCGGGATCACCCCGCCGCAGATCACAATGATGTCCTCGGCCCCGGCTTTTTTCAGCTCTTCCACCAGTTGCGGGGCCAATGTCTTGTGCCCTGCCGCCTGCGAGGAAATACCGACCACATGCACGTCATTGTCCACCGCGTCCTGCGCGGCCTCGGCCGGGGTCTGGAACAAGGGGCCAACGTCTACGTCAAACCCGATATCGGCGAACGCGGTGGCAATCACCTTGGCCCCACGGTCATGACCGTCCTGCCCCATCTTGACCACCAGCAGACGGGGGCGACGGCCTTCGGCCTCGGCGAATTCCTCGATGGATTTCTGGATCGCGGCAAAGCCTTCGTCGCCCTCATAGGCCGCGCCATAAACGCCGGCCAGGGTTTTCACTTCGGCGCGGTGGCGGCCGAATTCCTTTTCCATTGCCATGCTGATCTCTCCTACGGATGCGCGGGCACGGGCGGCCTCGACGGCGGCGGCCAGCAGGTTTCCACCCTCGCGGGCAGCCTTGGTCAAAGCGTCCAGCGCCTGTTGGCAAGCAGCCTCGTCACGGGTCGCACGGATACGTTCCAATCGCGCGACCTGCGCTTCGCGTACGGCCACGTTGTCGACGTCCAGAATGTCGATCGGATCTTCCTGTTCTTTGCGGTACTTGTTGACCCCGACGATCACCTCTTCGCCGCGGTCGATCATGGCCTGCCGGCGCGCGGCGCTTTCCTCGATGCGCAGCTTGGGCATACCACTGGCCACGGCCTTGGTCATGCCGCCCATTTCCTCGACCTCTTCCATCAGGGCCCAGGCTTTTTCGATCAGCTCGTTGGTCAGGCTTTCGACGTAGTAGGACCCCGCCAGTGGGTCGACCACATCGGTCACGCCGGTCTCTTCCTGCAACACCAGCTGCGTGTTCCGGGCGATACGGGCCGAAAAGTCGGTGGGCAGCGCGATCGCCTCGTCCAGCGCATTTGTGTGCAACGATTGCGTTCCGCCCAGAACTGCGCTCATCGCCTCATAGGCGGTGCGGATCACGTTGTTGTAAGGATCCTGTTCCTGCAACGAAACACCTGACGTCTGGCAGTGGGTGCGCAGCATTTTTGACCGTTCGGATTTCGCGCCGAAATCGGTCATCACCCGGTGCCACAGCGTGCGCGCGGCGCGCAGTTTGGCGATCTCCATGAAAAAGTTCATGCCGATGGCAAAGAAGAACGACAGCCGGCCTGCGAACTTGTCCACGTCCATCCCGGCCTGTGTCGCTGCACGGACATATTCGCGCCCGTCGGCCAGTGTATAAGCCAGCTCCTGCACCAGGTTCGCGCCGGCCTCTTGCATGTGATAGCCCGAGATCGAGATCGAGTTGAACTTGGGCATCTCGTTCGAGGTATACTCGATGATGTCCGAGATGATCCGCATCGAGGGCTCGGGCGGGTAGATATAGGTGTTTCGCACCATGAATTCCTTCAGAATGTCGTTCTGAATGGTGCCGGACAGAACCGATTTGTCGTGCCCCTGTTCCTCTCCTGCCACGATGAAGTTCGCCAGAATCGGGATCACCGCGCCGTTCATGGTCATCGAGACCGAGACCTGATCCAACGGAATGCCGTCGAACAGGATTTTCATGTCCTCGACACTGTCGATGGCCACACCGGCCTTGCCCACGTCACCGACGACACGCGGGTGGTCGCTGTCATAGCCGCGGTGGGTGGCCAGATCGAAGGCGACCGAAACGCCCTGCTGGCCCGCCGCCAGGTTGCGGCGATAGAAGGCGTTGGATTCTTCGGCGGTCGAAAAGCCCGCATATTGACGGATCGTCCACGGACGGCCCGCATACATCGTGGCCTTCACACCGCGTGTAAACGGACCAAAGCCCGGCAGCGAACCCATATGCGGCAAACCGGCGGTGTCTTCCTGCGTATAGAGCGGTTTGACCGCAATGCCTTCCAGCGTCTCTTTGGTCAGGTCGTCCAGCGGACGTCCGCGCAGCTCTTTCTCGGCCAGCGCTTTCCAATCCTTGGTGTCGGTCATTTCGGTTTCCTCTTGTCAATTCGGATGGCGGCAGTCGAAAGCTTCCGCATTGAGGTCTTGCGCTTGGCCGTTTCATTCAGACGCAAGCGCGACATTTTGAGTGTTTGGTACAAATCGTCGGTCGCAATCGGTGTCACAGAGGCTATATTCGAAGGAACAGGAGGCCACATGACACGCACGCTTGCCTTTGTTTTCTTGGCACTAATCCCGATGTCTGTCTGGGCGGCGGATGGCACGGCGACGACGGATGACAGTTTTGTCCGCCCGGTGGGTGACAGCGAACTCAGCGAGTTTCTTTGGGTCAACCGACCCATCGTAGTCTTTGCCGACACGCCAGCGGACCCGCGGTTCCAGCAACAGATCGACATGCTGCTCGAAGGCGAAGCCGCAATGCGTGAGCGTGACGTGGTGGTTCTGACCGATACCGACCCATCGGCGCGGTCTCCGATCCGGTCACAGCTGCGCCCGCGCGGGTTCCAGATGGTATTCGTCGACAAGGACGGCGTGGTCAAACTGCGCAAACCTTCTCCGTGGAGCGTGCGCGAGATTGGCCGGTCCATCGACAAGACCCCCCTGCGCGAACGCGAAATCCGCGATCGGCGCGAAGGCGGCTGACCGCTTTCGCCACCCCGAAAGACCCCGGCACAGAATGCCAGAGGCTTTGACAGGTATGGCAAAAGCGCGGTCATGATCACTCGAACTCGATGATCACTTCGTCCACGGCGAGGCTGTCGCCGGGGCCAGCATTGATCTTGGCAACGGTGCCCTTCCTCTCGGCGCGCAGGATGTTTTCCATCTTCATCGCCTCGATGGTGCACAGCGCCTGGCCTTCCTGCACCTCTTGCCCCACTTCGACGTCGATCTTCACGACCAGGCCGGGCATCGGGCACAGCAGCATTTTCGAAGTGTCCGGCGGCAGTTTTTCAGGCATCAGACGCGCCAGTTCGGCCTGGCGCGGAGTGCGTATCTGCACCTTGCGATCCGCGCCGCGGTTACGGATGCGGAACCCGCCCGAGATCTTGCCCACCTTCATGACCAGCGGCGCGTCATCGACCGTCATGACGGCAAGCTGATCGCCCGGAGTCCAATCACCCGTCACCCGCATTTCCTGACCGTCGTCAAACCTGATCGTGGCCCCATCCTGATCCGCGTCAACCTTGACGGGCCACTGGATCTCGCGCCCGAAGGAGACGACCCAATCGGTGCCGACCTTGCGTTCGTGATTGTCCATCCGGCCCGACACCCGGGTCCGGCGAATTTCAGCGACGCGATGCATGGCCGCGCAGGACGCCGCAATCCGGCGCAGGTCTGCCTCGGCCAGTTCGACGCCCTCGAACCCGTCGGGGTATTCCTCGGCGATGAAGGCCGTGGTCATATCGCCGCTGATGAATTTCGGATGATCCATCACGGCGGACAGGAACGGCAGGTTGTGGCCAATGCCCTCAACCTCGAAACTGTCCAGCGCCACGCGCATCGCCTCGATCGCCTGATCACGGGTCGGAGCCCAGGTACACAGTTTGGCAATCATCGGGTCGTAATACATGCTGATCTCACCGCCTTCATAGACGCCGGTGTCATTTCGAACGGCAACATCGCCTTCGGGCGCATCCCCCTGCCATTTGCCGTTGGCCAGCATCGGCCCGGCTGCCGTCTCCTGAGGTGGGCGATACCGGGTCAGACGGCCAATCGAGGGCAGGAAGCCGCGATACGGATCCTCGGCGTACAAGCGGTTTTCGATCGCCCATCCGGTCAGTGTCACGTCGTCCTGCGTGATCGACAGCTTTTCACCCGCTGCCACGCGGATCATCTGTTCGACCAGATCAACGCCGGTGATCAGTTCGGTGACAGGGTGTTCCACCTGCAAACGCGTGTTCATTTCCAGGAAATAGAAGTTCTTTTCACCGTCGACGATGAACTCTACCGTTCCCGCGCTGGAATAGCCCACGGCCTTGGCCAGGGCCACGGCCTGTTCCCCCATGGCTTTGCGTGTTGCTTCGTCCAGAAACGGCGACGGCGCCTCTTCCACGACTTTCTGGTTCCGGCGCTGGATCGAGCATTCGCGCTCGCCCAGGTAGATGCCGTTTCCGTGACTGTCGCAAAGAACCTGAATTTCGATGTGACGCGGTTGGGTCACAAATTTCTCGATGAAGATCCGATCATCCCCGAACGAGCTTGCGGCTTCGTTCTTTGACGATTGGAAGCCTTCGCGCGCTTCGTCGTCATTCCACGCGATCCGCATGCCCTTGCCGCCGCCGCCGGCGCTGGCCTTGATCATGACAGGATAGCCGATCTCGTTCGAGATTTTGACCGCCTCTTCGGCGTCTTCGATCAGCCCCATATATCCGGGAACCGTCGACACATTCGCGTCCTGCGCGATTTTCTTCGAGGTGATCTTGTCGCCCATCGCTTCGATCGCGCCCTTCGGGGGACCGACGAAAACCACGCCTTCGGCTTCCAGCGCCTCGGCAAACTTGGCGTTTTCGGACAGGAAACCGTAACCGGGATGGACCGCCTGCGCGCCGCTCTGGCGGATGGCGTCCATCACCTTGTCGATCACGATATAAGACTGGTTTGCAGGTGGCGGGCCGATATGGATGGCTTCGTCCGCCATCGACACATGCAGCGCGTTCTTGTCCGCGTCCGAGAAAATGGCGACGGTGCCGATACCCATCTTGCGGGCGGTCTTGATAACCCGGCAGGCGATCTCGCCCCGGTTGGCGATCAGGATCTTATTGAACATGGAACGTCCTTTGGCTTGGTGTTCTGGAAACGCAAAACGCCGCCGCAGGGAACAATCCCCACGACGGCGTGATGCGCGATGACGGGCGGGACGACATGCGCCCCGCAAAATATGCGTTAGTTACAGGTGTTCTGTGTCTTGCAGTACAGCACGTTGCCCGCCGCACCGACGGCTGCGCCAAACAACGGGTCCGCGTTGAGGACCGCCGCCCCCACTGCCCCGGCACCTCCGCCGAGGATTGCCTGTTCGCCCGTGGTGTCTCCACAGGCGGCCAGGCCCGCGCAGGTCGCCGCAGCAAGGATGAAGCGTGAGAATCGCATTGTATCTGCCCTTTTTGGTTTCTTGGTCCTTTTCGGGTCAGATGCGCGAAACACGCCCTGTTATTCAATATCAACGGGTGCGCAGGCGATTTTTGTGCGGGATTTTGCCTTTTTTTGTCCGATACAGGCAAAAAGAAAAACGCGGACAGGACTATGTGGGGAACACAAGCCTGCCCGCGCAAGGAAGGGGTACGGAATAGTAGGTGCATGTGCGGCGCAGGCAAAGTAGAGCCGCACGGCCTATCCAGTTTGCACAGCACAATATTGCCGGCAAACACAGTATTGTTTCCAATCGGGATTTCGGCTGGAATCTGCCCACACCCGGAAATGCCGCGCAACTTCGCGCCGATACCGGTTCGATACTGCTCGGGCGTTTGAGGCCGCTTTGCCGTCACAGTTTCGTGACAGATCAAGCCGCTTTCCGCGCGTTTCGCGGTTGCAGCATCACGACTCTCGGTCAGCGTTGGACATACAGAACCGCCTTGCGCCAATGCGTTATCCAAGCGGCTCAAGACGTCGTGTTTCAGCGCAGTGAAAAACACACATTTGCTTGAAAAATCAACATCTTCACTTCCCATTCTCGTGATTTCCCAAGGTTTGAACCTCGTGAAACGGTCTGTGTGCACACTCGCACTCAAAGGAACACCCACATGACGAAGACTAGAAAAAAGGCACTCCTGCTTGCTGCCTCTGCGCTTTGTGTGACCAGCACGCTTGCCTTTGCCCAGGATGCCAAAACTCAAGCCGAACTTGACGCCTTGCGCGCCCGGGTCGAGGCGCTGGAGTCCGCCAGTGCCAGCCCTGCCAACGGTGACTTCCGCATCGGCAACACCGTTCTGGACGTTTACGGATATGTAAAGGCCGACTTCTTCTACGATTTCGAGTTCGATCAGGGCGACACGGCGTTCGTGAATGTCATCGGGGAACCGTCGGCCGCGACCGATGGCACATTTGGTGCCACCGTCCGCCAATCGCGGATCGGTCTGCGCACCACCACCCCAAGCGGTATCGGCGATATCGGCGGACAACTGGAACTGGATCTGTTCGGTTCCGGCGGAACAGCCGAATTGCGTGTACGCCACGCCAATATCACCATCGGTGACAACTGGCTGATCGGACAGACCTGGACCAACTTCATGCCGCTGGACACCTACCCGACCTCGGTGGAATTCAACGGCCCCGTTGGTATCCCTTTCGCGCGGGTTCCGCAGGTTCGCTATACCAACTCTTTCGGAACGAACACGTCCTTCGCCGTTTCGATCGAAGAGAATGTCGGCGGTTCGAATTCGGACGATCCGGTTTTGACCGCATCCGCCGAATACAATGACGGGACTTATGTCGCACGTTTGTCCGGCCTTTATGGCAAGGCGGAATCCGGCAATGTCGAAGTTGATCAGACCGGGTTCACGATATCCGGCTCGGTTCGCCCATGGCAGGGCGGCCTGTTCCAGGTCAACTACGTGAACGGCGAGGCACTCGGCCCGTACCTGATCGGCCTTGGTGATCCCATCGTGAACGGCCAGGCCAATGACGTGGATGGATACACCATCGAATTCCGGCAGGATCTGAGCCCGAAATGGAATGTTGGCATTGCATACGGCAAAGAAGACTATGACCTGCCGACCTCGACCGGAACCCTGTCGTTCACCGAACTGGAAACGATCCACGTCAACGCATTTTACAAGGCAACCGAGGATCTGACACTTAGCGCCGAGTACATCTATGGCGAACGGAACGACGCGCCGACCGGCAGAACCTTTGACGGAAACCGCGTTCAGCTGGCCGCTCAGTTGAACTTCTGATGCCGCACACGGATCCTGCCCGGTTTCGGGCAGGGTCATCCCGGAACCGGTCTTGATGGGCTGATATGCGGCGGCTTGGATCACGATTAGCCTGTCCCGTCGATTACGTCGGGAAAGGACGCACGGGCGGCGTCCACATCGATTACTAGCATTGCGTCATAGCTGGCCGGATCAAAAGGATCTTCCGCCGGGATGACTTCGCGCCCGAAAAGCCAGCTGAGACGTCCGGCATCCAGATTGCCCCGCTCGAACGGCTGATCGCCGAAATGCGCCCAAAGGGCCTCCATGAAGGCGGCATCGGCACGTTTGTCCGCCGGTTTGCGATCCCGGAACCGTTCCCGCCGCGTAAGCGGTGTGACGCCTTTGGGATTGGCGCGGCGAATAGTGAACTGAAAATCGGTGCCTGAAAGACGCCCCGGAAACCCGCGATGTTTCAGCATGGCGACACTCCACAGCTTTGTTTTGCAGACAAAAATAGTTCGAACCCGAACTTGGATGGGATCATGTTGCGCACCTCCAAAGCCGCACCGTTGGTCTGAGAAGCTTTGACGTCATGACAGCGTAAGTTCATGGTCAAAGCCCTTCCCAGATACACCGGGACTGCTCCAGCCGGTAGGCTTCAAAATACTGGGTCGCGTCCGGAGCGGTGTCGCCAAATTCCACCGGGCGATCAGACAGGGAAATGACAACTCTGGATGGCTGCAATTCGTGCAGAGCCACATAAGGAACGGCTAGAACCTGGCACAGATGCTCCATATCCTTGGACGCCACGTCATAGCCGATCCGTCCCACTGACGCTCCGATCTTCGGGGCGACAAATCGAAAGCGCACCCAAAGCTCACCGGGGTTGTTGTCCAGCAGGACATCGCTCAGATGCACCGGCTGACCGGACGGCACCGGCAATGAACTGTCTGTCTGGGCAAAAACAGGAACGCCGAGCGCACACAACACCAGACATATGGCACGATCCCGGACCCACCGAAGGCAGGCTCCTCCTTCCGGGATCGCGCGCGCAGTGCTTTTGGCCTGCGCGGTTCTATGTCTGACGGGTCGGATCATTCAACTATTTGTCGCTTTTTGTCAATTCCGCCGCAATTTTGAGCATTTTCGCTAAAAATCGGACTGCCAGTGCCAACAACCGGGGCGGACAACGCCGCCCCGAATGGGTCAAAGCGGAATATTGTCGTGCTTTTTCCAAGGGTTCTTCAGCTGTTTGCCGCGCAAACTGGCAAAGGCTCTGGACACGCGCCGGCGGGTCGAATGCGGCATGATCACCTCGTCGACGAAACCGCGTTCGGCGGCGACAAAGGGGTTTGCAAACCGATCTTCGTAATCGGCGACATGCTGTGCGGTCTTTTCCGCATCATGCAGATCTGCCCGATGAATAATCTCGGTTGCACCCTTGGCACCCATCACCGCGATTTCGGCTGTCGGCCAGGCATAGTTGAAATCGCCGCGCAGATGTTTGGACGCCATAACCACATAGGCACCGCCATACGCCTTGCGCGTGATCACCGTGACCTTAGGCACGGTCGCCTCGCCATATGCATAAAGCAGCTTTGCGCCGTGCTTGATCACACCGCTGTATTCCTGCTGTGTGCCCGGCAGAAAGCCCGGAACATCGACAAGCGTCAGGATCGGAATTTCGAAACAGTCGCAGAACCGCACGAACCGCGCCGCCTTACGCGAACTGTCGATGTCCAGACATCCCGCCAAGACCATCGGCTGGTTTGCCACCACACCTACGGTCTGACCTTCCAGCCGGATAAAGCCGGTGATGATATTCTTGGCGAAATCTTCCTGAATTTCGTAGAAATCACCCTCATCGGCTATTTTGGTGATGAGTTCCTTCATGTCATAGGGCGTATTCGGATTGTCCGGAACCAGAGTGTCCAGCGAATCCTCGATCCGGTGCGGGTCATCAAAGAACGGACGCACCGGAGGTTTCTCGCGGTTGTTGAGCGGCAGGAAATCCACCAGACGGCGCACTTCTGCCAATGCTTCCACATCGTTTTCGAACGCCGCATCGGCGACCGAGGATTTCCTGGTGTGGGTCGAGGCACCACCCAGTTCTTCGGCCGTTACAACCTCGTTGGTGACCGTTTTGACCACGTCGGGGCCCGTCACGAACATGTATGACGTGTCTTTGACCATAAAAATGAAGTCAGTCATCGCGGGGCTGTAAACCGCACCGCCGGCGCATGGGCCCATGATTACACTGATCTGCGGAACCACACCCGAGGCCGTGATGTTGCGCTGAAACACTTCGGCATAACCCGCCAGAGATGCCACACCTTCCTGGATTCGCGCACCGCCCGAGTCGTTGATTCCGACAATCGGTGCACCGTTTTGCACCGCCATATCCATGATCTTGCAGATTTTCTGGGCATGCGTCTCGGACAGCGACCCACCAAAGACCGTAAAGTCCTGGCTGAACACATAGACCATGCGTCCGTTGATGGTGCCCCAACCCGTGACAACGCCATCACCCGCAGGTTTTTGTTTTTCCATTCCGAATTCGGTGCAACGATGACTGACGAACATGTCGAATTCTTCAAAGCTGCCCTCATCCAGCAGCAACTCGATCCGCTCTCGCGCCGTCAGCTTTCCGCGCGCATGCTGGGCATCGATCCGCCTCTGCCCGCCGCCCAGTCGTGCGTCGTTGCGGCGGTTTTCCAACTCGGAAAGGATGTCTTTCATGACGATTATCCCCTGTAAAATTTGCCGGGACCCTACCCCTTTGCGCCTCTCATCCAAAGCTCTTTTCGGCAAATTTGCAAATATTCAGCAACAACAATCTGGATAACTGTAAACTTGCAAAGTCTCTCGTTGAGATAACTGGATGGCTGGCAATCCAGAATTCCATGACTATACATGTGAACCATGCAGTTCAGCTCTCGCGCGGTTCGCCGCACACCACCCACATTGGCGACACTTGTATTGCTCGCGGGCTTGTCTGCGCTGAGCATGAACCTGTTTCTGCCGAGCTTGCCGAACATGGCCGCGTATTTTGGCGCCGATTACAAGGTCATGCAGCTATCGATCGCGCTGTATCTTCTGGTCAACGCCGTTCTGCAAATCCTGATTGGTCCGCTCGCAGACAAAGCAGGTCGCAGGCCAGTTCTGCTGTGGGGGATCGGCTTGTTCCTGCTAGCCACGCTTGGATGCATCTATGCCCCCAACGTTGAAGTCTTTCTGGCGTTCAGAATGTGCCAGGCGGTCGTGGTTGTCGGCATGGTTCTCAGCCGGGCCGCGGTCAGGGATATGTACGATCAGGATCAGGCGGCATCGATGATCGGTTACGTGACAATGGGTATGGCCGTGGTCCCGATGATCGGCCCGGCGATCGGCGGCCTGCTGGAGGAAAGCTTTGGCTGGAAAGCGAATTTCTGGCTGCCTTTCGCCCTGGGCGCCTTGACGCTTGCCTTGACCTTCGCGGATTTTGGCGAAACGTCAGCCAAAAGCGGCAAGACCCTTGTTCAGCAGTTCAAGGAATACCCTGAACTTCTGACCTCGCCACGGTTCTGGGGCTATTCACTGTCCTGCGCGTTGTCTTCGGGCACATTCTTTGCCTATCTCGGTGGCGCGCCCTTTATTGGAACCGAGCTGTTCGGACTAAGCGCGGCACAGGTCGGCATATTTTTCGGCGCCCCCGCAGTGGGCTATTTTGTTGGCAACTTTCTGAGCGGTCGCTTTTCCGTACAGATTGGCATCAACCGGATGGTGCTGTGGGGCAGCCTGCTGAACGCCTTGGGCGTTGCGCTTTCGGCATCCTTGTTCCTCACAGGTCTGGGCACCGCACTCAGCTTTTTCAGCTTGATGACCTTTGTGGGCGTCGGAAACGGCATGGCCATTCCCAATGCCACCTCCGGCGCATTGTCCGTTCGTCCGCATCTGGCCGCGACCGCCTCGGGGTTGAGCGGCGCAATCATGCTGGGCGGCGGCGCGGGCCTGAGCGCGTTGGCAGGCACCCTGCTGACCCGGGAAACCGGCGCCATGCCCTTGCTCTGGCTGATGCTAACCTCTGCAGTTCTGGCGATTTTCGCAATTGGATCCGTCATTCGGCGAGAGCGTCAATTGGGGCTGTAACGACTTGCCCCGAAAACTTTGCAAAGTTAATCTTCCAAAACAGAAAACTTGCAAAGGCACCTCATGGCCACCCAAAAGCTCTATGCCGGCGCGAAGCTGCGTGAAATGCGCACGCGACTGGCCCTGACACAACGCGAATTCGCGGCGAAACTGGGTGTTTCACTCCCATATCTGAACCAGATGGAGAACAACAACCGGCCGATCTCGACCACGGTTGTGTTGGCTCTGGCACAAGAATTCGGCATGGATGTCACCGAGCTCAGCACCGGCGACAGTGAGCGACTGGTATCGGATATGCGCGAAGCTTTGGCCGACCCGGTTTTTGCGGATATTCTGCCGCCACTTGCCGATTTACGCCTGACGGCATCAAACGCCCCGGCATTGGCCCGCGCATTTATCGAGTTGCACAAAACCTACCGGCAAACGCATGAACGCCTCGCCTCACTGGACGAAGCCTTGGGGCGAGAAGACGCCCGAATGCAGGCCAGCCCCTGGGAAGAGGTGCGGGACTTCTTCCATTATTGCGACAACTACATCGACGCCGTGGACCGGGCGGCAGAGCTGTTCGCCAATCGCGCTGAAAACCCGGGCAGTATCCGGCAGGCGGCTTTGAACAGCCTGACTGAGCGTGGCATTCAAGTGATGTTCTCTGACATCGCCCCTTTGCGCACCTATGACGCCGAAAGCAAAATCCTGCGCCTTTCCTCCCGCTCGACCCCGCAAACGCAAGTGTTTCAACTGCTGTTGCAGGTCGCATTGATCAGTCAGGACAAACTGCTGGAAGCGACACTGGATTTTGCCAAGTTCCAAAGCGAAGAGGCGCGGTCCATCGCCAAGATCGGCCTTGCCAATTATTTCGCCGGCGCTTCCTTGATGCCCTATTCCGCATTCCTGACCGCCGCTCAGGAAGATCGCCACGATCTGGAGCTGCTCAGCAACCGGTTCGGCGCATCGATCGAGCAGGTTGCGCATAGACTGTCAACGCTGCAACGCCCGGGTGCAAAAGGTATCCCGTTCTTTTTTGTCCGCGTGGATCAGGCCGGAACGATCACGAAACGGCACTCGGCCACGCGTCTGCAATTTGCACGGTTCGGTGGCGCCTGCCCCCTTTGGAACGTACATCGGGCCTTTGAAACGCCGGGACACTTCCTTCGGCAACTGGCAGAAACGCCGGATGGTGTGCGTTACATCTCGCTGGCTCGGGATGTGTCGAAATCAGGTGGTTCATTCGGCGCACCGGTCAGGCGGTACGCAATTGCGCTGGGGTGCGAGGTGCGCCACGCCCCGGCGCTTGTCTATGCCGATAACCTCGACATAAACAACGCCAGCGCTTACGAGCCCATCGGCATTTCCTGCCGCATCTGCGAGCGGCAAAACTGCCATCAGCGTTCAGTCCCGCCGCTGGAACGCCGTCTCAGCATCGACACCCATACGCGCGGCACCCTGCCTTACGAAGTCACCTGATTTCGTATGGCCAGAAATTAACCGGGGGAGCCCGACCCGGGCCGGGACAGCGAGTGCCCCGGCACTGGTGTTCAGGCCTTGGACAAAATCGCCCAGATTTCGTCTTTCAGCGCTGCCCGTTTCTTGCGCAAATCAACTTCGGCCAGGTCTTCCATGGGTTCGACGTTGGTTTCGGCCCGATGCACAACGCGATTGACCTCGTGATACTCATCAGCCAGACGAGCAAAATGCGCGTCCGTTTGCTTGAGCTGGCTCATCAGTTCAACCTTGTCCGGAAACTCTTCGGCCAGTTCATGCGGGGTGTGGGACATGTCTGTTCGCTCCTTCATATGTCGTTGCATATCAGTGGTAGAAGCTTGACGCGCCGCCCACTTTGACGCGGATCAATTTCATACAGGAAAAATTCAGAATTCAGCGTCGCGCAGCACGCCAACCCGCTGCACGTGCTTCGGCAGCAGAGCAGAACCATCGCTCGCCCTTGGCTGCACTGATCCGGGTTTTGGCATAGTACCTCTGGCCCGGTTCGTGAAAGATCCTTTCGCCCTTTGACGAAACATTTCCTTTGATTAGGCATGTTTCAGAGGATTTCGGTTTCTTGCGTGCCCTGTGGACCCAAGGCACCTGTATCTGTGTCTTGTGCAATCCCCTGTTTTCAATCCTCGCGACCTGTTCGGCACCTGCATACGTGTCCGAATATTTGCGGTACGCAAAGGCCAAGCCCTGCTCTACAATCCGGGCGGCGACGTCTTCGCGCTCCACGCTGCACCGAGCAACGATGCGACCGTAGCGATCCCGATCCAACGGGACACAAGTGGTCATCCGTCCCTGAAACTGCTTCTGAACCTTATGAGTGGCCCACGCCCCGCATGGCCAGCTTGATCTGTCGGAATCCTGACAGGTCTGATCCAGTTCGGGCGCATCGATACCGTGCAGCCGCACCCGAACACCACCGACATTCCAGGTGTCCGCATCGATTACGTGAACCCGACCCGCAAGGTGCTCTGCGGCATGGGTCAGACCTGGAAGCAGAAGAACAAAGGCTAAACAAATCCTTAACATGCCCCCGATATGCGCGGTATTTCACGCGCATTCAACCGGGGGCCGTTTGGAAAGGTTAACGTTGAGCGGTTGCCCAGTTTGGGTGAATCCACGGACGATCATTGGCCTTCGGCAACGGACCTTTGCCCAAAAGCGAATCCGACACTTTTTCACCCACCATGATAGACGGCGCATTCAGGTTGCCGTTGGTGATCTGCGGAAAGATTGAACTGTCCGCAACGCGCAACCCGTCCACGCCGATGACACGGCCTTGGGGGTCGACTACCGCATTCTTGTCATCCGCGCGCCCCATCCGGCACGTACCGCAGGGGTGGTAGGCGCTTTCCGCATGCTCCGCGATAAAGGCGTTCAGATCTTCATCCGTTTGGACAGCGGAACCGGGCTGAATTTCCTTGCCCGCAAAGGGCTTGAAGGCGGCTTGCCCAAAGATTTCGCGGGTCAGCCGGATACAGGTGCGGAAATCCTCCCAATCCTTTTCATGGCTCATGTAGTTGAACTTGATCACCGGCGCGTCTGCGGCTTGGGCAGAGCGCAATGTGACCGCCCCGCGTGACGGCGACCGCATCGGGCCGACATGCGCCTGGAACCCGTGCCCCTCGGCAGCGGCCTGCCCATCATAGCGCACCGCTATCGGCAGGAAGTGGTATTGAATGTCGGGGTATTCCACGCCCGGTTTCGACCGGATGAACGCCGCGCTTTCGAACTGGTTCGATGCGCCCAATCCCGTTTTGGTAAACAGCCATTGCGCCCCGATCAGGCCCTTGCTGAACAGGTTCCAGTGCTTGTAGAGCGTGATCGGTTGCAGCGACGCCTGTTGGATGTAAAGCTCAAGATGGTCCTGTAGGTTGGCACCAACCCCCGGGCGATCCGCCACGACGTCGATCCCATGCTCGGCCAGATGCGCCGCCGGGCCGATACCGGACAACATCAGCAGCTTGGGCGAGTTGATCGACGATGCAGCAAGAACGACTTCGCGCCGGGCCTTGATGACCTCTTTCCTGCCGCCGCGGATCAGTTCGACCCCTGTGGCGCGGCCGTTTTCCATGACAACCCGAGACGCAAGACCGCGCACGATATCGCAATTGTCGCGCTTGAGCGCGGGTTTCAGATAGGCATTCGCCGCAGACCAGCGCCGCCCCTTCCAGACGGTCTGCTCCATCGGGCCAAAGCCTTCCTGCTTTTCACCGTTGTAGTCGCCCGTGACTTCGTAACCGGCCTGCTGACCGGCGTCCACAAAGGCCTGAAACAACGGGTTCTCGCGCGGGCCGCGCGACACGTGCAACGGACCGTCAGTGCCGCGCCATGCCGGATCTCCCCCATGGCCGCCGTCGTGCCAGGTTTCCATCCGTTTGTAATAAGGCAAAACATCCGCGTAAGACCAACCGTCAGCCCCCATCTCGGCCCAGGTATCGAAATCGCGCGCGTGGCCGCGAACATAGACCATGCCATTGATCGAGGACGACCCGCCGATCACCTTGCCGCGCGGACAGGCCAGGCGACGGTTGTTCAGGTGCGGCTCGGGCTCGGACTGATAGCCCCAGTCATAGCGCGACATGTTCATCGGATAGCTCAGCGCCGCCGGCATCTGAATGAACGGCCCCATGTCGGTGCCGCCGTGTTCGATCACCAGAACCGAGGCCCCGGCCTCGCTCAGACGATATGCCATTGCGCAGCCTGCGGACCCTGCGCCGACGATGACAAAATCTGCTTCCATTTCCACAACTCCTGCCCCGCCGAGAAGGTTGGATGCCTCCGGCGGGAGTATTTTCGAAAAGATGAAGAGGTTATTCGCCGCGCGGGAACCGGGCGCTTTCCTCGACGATGTTCAGATCCATGTGATTGCGCATGTAGCGTTCCGACGCTTTTTGCAGCGGCTGATAATCCCACGGGTAGTATCCGCCCTGCCGCAGCGCTTCGTACACAACCCAACGCCGAGCCTGGCTGGCACGGACTTCGGCATCGAAGCGATCCAGATCCCAACGGGCCTCGGATTTGGCACGCAGTGTTTGCAACGTGCCTGCGTGTTCGGGGCTGTCTGCCAGATTGTTCAGTTCGTGCGGGTCGGCCTCAAGATCAAACAACTGATCAGGGTCCAGCGCACAGCGGTTGTATTTCCACTTGCCATATCGCAGCGAGACCAGCGGCGCGTAGGATGCCTCGGCCGCGTATTCCATGGTTACCGGTGTGGTTCGTTCTTCGCCCAGTACCAACGGCACGAGGTTTTCGCCATCGGTCCAGGGGGCGATCTCGGCCATGTCTACGCCAGCCAGCGCCCCCAGGGTCGGCGTTACGTCTATTGTCGATACCGGAGCATCTATCCGGCCGGCGGGCAGATCAGGCGAAGCGATCATAAGCGGCACACGCGCCGAGCCTTCGTAGAAGTTCATCTTGAACCACAACCCGCGTTCGCCCAGCATGTCGCCGTGATCCGAAACGAACAGGATGATCGCCTCTTGCCGGGTGGTTTCCAGCACTTCGAGGATTTCGCCGATCTTGTCGTCCAGATAGGAAATATTGGCGAAATAGGCGCGACGCGACTTGCGGGTATCTTCTTGGGTGATGTCGAAACTGCGCCAGTCATTGGCATCGAAGATGCGCTTGGCGTGGGGGTCCTGATTGTCATAACCCAGATCGGCGACCTCGGGCAGCAGATGTGCGCAATCTTCGTAAAGGTCCCAGTATTTGCGGCGGGCAACATATGGGTCATGGGGGTGCGTGAAGCTGACGGTCACGCACCACGGGCGGTCATCCTTGCCACGTGCCAGATCATAAAGTTTGGCCTTGGCGTTATAGGCGACCTCGTCGTCGTATTCCATCTGGTTGGAAATCTCGGCAACACCCGCGCCGGTGACGGACCCCATGTTGTGATACCACCAGTCGATGCGTTCACCCGGCTTGCGGTAATCCGGGGTCCAGCCGAAATCGGCCGGGTAGATGTCGGTGGTCAGGCGGTCTTCGAACCCGTGCAGCTGATCGGGGCCGACGAAATGCATCTTGCCCGACAAACAGGTGTAATAGCCCGCGCGGCGCAGGTGATGCGCGTATGTGGGGATATCGCTGCGAAATTCGGCCGCGTTGTCATAGACGCCGGTGCGCGACGGCAATTGACCGGACATGAAGCTGGCCCGCCCGGGCGCGCACAAGGGCGACGCCGTGTAAGCGTTGGCAAATCGGGTTGACCGTTCCGCCAGTTTCTTCAGGTTCGGAGCGTGAAGCCAGTCAGCGGGACCGTCTGGAAAGAGAGTCCCGTTTAGCTGATCCACCATCAGGATCAGAATGTTCGGTTTTGTCATTATTCAGCCTCGAGCAGAGTATTGAGCACACGCATCGCGTGGTTCACGGCCAGTTGCGGTTCTTCAGGGGCGCTGAGTGCGGCGCGGATGTACAGCCCGTCAATCAGGGCAACCATGTTCTCAGCCGCCTCTTGCGGGTCAGCCAACTTGTGCCGCAGGGCGTGGGTCAAATTGGATTTGATGCGGGCCTGATAGATCTGCCACAGGCGCAGGGCATCATCATTGGTCTGAGCCAGCACGTAGAAGGTCATCCAGGCCGCGATCACATCGGGTGTGAAACAAGAAGGCGCAAAACACGCCCTTACGATCGCCTGCGCCCTTTCGTCCGCCGCAGCCGCTTTCAGCTCGCCCCTTGCTTCTTCGCCGAAGTCCGACAGGATCCGGCGCATGGCGGCCAGAAAGATCTGATCCTTGCCGCCGAAATAGTGGTGCGCAAGCGCGCTGGACATGCCGGCACGTTTGGCAATCTGACTGACTGTTACATCAAGGGATTTCTTCACGCCCAGCTCAGCGATTGTTGCGCGTACAATCGCATCCCGGCGGATTGGCTCCATTCCGACTTTTGGCATCGTTCTCCCCTTGAGCAGGCGTCACGGGACCACGCTAGGGGGTTTTTATTGACTCGTCAATTAATGAAAAATCAGGAAGCGGTGTCGTTACAGCTTCGGCGCAATACTCGGAGGCGTCAAGTCCCGGCGGTTCAACACGAATTCGCGCCATGAGATAAAGCTCACGGCGGCAAGGATCAGCGTGCCGCCCGCGACAACCCAAACGTCAACGCTTTCATGGAAAACCGCGGCGCCCAGGATCGTGGCCCATATCAACTGAAGAAACGTCACCGGCTGCGTGACGGCCACCGGCGCCGCCTGAAGCGCCAGGGTCATGAAATAGTGCCCGGCGGTCGCAAAACTGGCCACCAGAAAAAGAACCCCGATATCCCGCAGGCTTGGCTGCGTCCAAACGGCGATCGCAAAGGGTATCAAGGCAATGGTCACCCAGATCGACAGATGTGCCACAACGACGGCGGGCGGTACGTCACGCACCAGAATTTTGGCCAATAAATACGACCCCCCAAGGGTCAGGGCCGTTCCCAGCATGGCCAGATGGCCTGATGACACTTCGCGAAACCCGGGCCGCAGGATGATCAGGACGCCAATCAGAGCGACAAGAATCGCAGCAATCCGGCGAAAGGCCAGCTTTTCGCCCAAAAACAGGGCCGCCCCCAGTGTGACGTAAACCGGTGTCATGTAATTCATGGCTGTAACTTCGGCCAGTGGGATCTGTGTCATCGCAAAGAACCAGAGCATGACCGCAACCGCATGCACGATGCCTCGCAGACCGAAAAGCGTCAGCAGGCGGGGGGTCAGATGCGTCGCCATGATCGACCGCATGGCCGGCAACAGAAACACCAACCCCAGCACATATCGCAGAAAGGCGGCCTGGATGGAATTCATCGATGTGCCCAGCGACTTCACCAGCGCGGTCATCACAACAAAGGACAAGCCGGCAGCGAACATCCAGAACATGCCGGCAAGCGGGCGGGACGATACGGTGGATGAAGTCATGTTCAAGGTTGAACACCGAAACCCGGCCGGGAACAACCCTTCACATGGTAACAAGTTTCAGCGCGATACCCAACATGACCACGCCAATCCCTGCGTCCAGCACCTGCCACGCCCTGGGGCGCGCAAAAACAGGCGACAGGATGCTTGCCCCATAGCCAAGCGAAAAGAAGAATACAAAGCTGGATGTCATCGCGCCGAGGGCGAAACCAAGCCGGTCGTCATATTGGGCCGAGATCGAACCGATCAGCACGACCGTATCCAGATATACATGCGGATTCAGCCAGGTGAACGCAAATACCGTCAGCAGCGCGGCCTTGAGGCTGGTTCGCTTGCCATTGCCGATTTCCATCACCGAACCACCCAGCCAGGACGACCGGAGACTGCGCAGGCCATACCAGGTCAGGAATGCCGCCCCACCGTATCGCATCACGGTTTCGAACCAAGGTGCGGCCTGTGCCAGAGTGCCAAAACCTGCCACGCCTGCTCCGATCAGGATGGCATCAGACACCGCGCAGGTCAGGCACAGAAAAAACACATGCTCGCGGCGCAAGCCCTGCCTCAGAATAAAGGCGTTCTGCGCCCCGATGGCGAGGATCAGGCTGAAACCCAGTGCGAAACCGGCGATCACGGATGTAGGCATGGTACCTCCTGCGTTGCCATTGCGTTGACTAATGGCCGCGATACGATCTATCAAATTAAAGATGTTGCCCTCAGTTAAGTTTTGCTAATGCTGCTGGACCCTCACCAATTGGCCGCTTTGTCAGCCATTCTGCGCCATGGCAGCTTTGATGCGGCGGCGGCGGAACTGGCTGTAACCCCTTCGGCGATATCCCAGCGGATAAAAGCGCTGGAGGATCGCGTGGGCGCCTCGCTCATCCATCGGGGAACCCCTTGCACCGGAACGCCAGCAGGGCAGCGCATCGCACGTTACGCCGAAGATGTCGGTTTGCTGGAAGCGCAGCTGGCTCGGGAATTGACTCTGGCACAAGAACCCGGGTCCGCGCGGGTTCGCGTTGCGGTACCCGCCGACATTCTGGCCACCTGGTTCATTGACGCGATGGCGCGGGTGCCCGACATGCTGTTCGACCTTGTGATCGACGATCAGGATCATTCTGCAGACTGGCTGAGGCGCGGCGAGGTCAGCGCCGCCGTCACCGTCGGCGGACAAACCGTGAGCGGTTGCGACGCGATTGAGTTGGGCGTGTTGAGATATCTGCCCACCGCCAGCCCGAAATTTGTCAACACCTGGTTCAAGAACGGCGTGACCGAGGAAACCCTCAGCAAAGCGCCTTGCCTTGTCTTCAACAGGAAGGACGGTCTGCAAAAAGCGTGGATCGCAAATCACACCGGCAAACATCTGTCACCGCCTTTCCACTTCCTGCCATCTTCGCAAGGGTTCGTTGATGCCGCAGTCGCCGGAATTGGCTGGGGCATGAACCCCGCAGCCCTTGTGCAAGACGCCATGGCACGTGGGCTGCTGAGCCCGATCGTGCCCGATGCGCCACTGGACATCGCGCTCAGCTGGCAGGTCGGGCGGGTTCTTGCCCCGGCGCTCAAACCCCTTACACAAGCGGTCCAGCATGCTGCGCAACGGGTTTTGCTACCGTCACAAGGCAAATAGTCAGACTCATTTGATTGGAGGAACCAATGTTCTCGCGCGACGCCCTCAGTTATGACCCCATTCCCCTGCCCGACCGATGCGAGATCAGTGATGCTGACATGCAGGACGCGGCTGCGGCTTTCTTTGAAAAGATGCGGCGGCGTCATACCGTTCGGGACTTCTCCACGCGCCCGGTGGCTCGTGATGTGATCGAAACCTGCCTGCGCGCCGCGGGCACGGCCCCGTCAGGTGCAAACCACCAGCCCTGGCATTTTGCTGCCATTTCGGACCCCAAGCTGAAACTTCGCATCCGCGAGGAAGCCGAAGAAGAAGAGCGTCGCTTTTACGCGGGAGGGGCGGGCGATGAATGGATCAAGGCTCTGGAACCCATCGGGACAAACGCGGTCAAGGAACACCTGACCGTCGCCCCGTGGCTGATCGTGGTCTTTGCCCAACGCTGGGGGCAATTCGAAGACGGGACGCGGTACAAGAATTACTACGTGCCGGAAAGTGTGAACATTGCCACCGGCTTTCTGCTGGCGGCATTGCATCACGCCGGTCTCAGCACGTTGACACATACCCCGAACCCGATGCGGTTTCTGACCGATGCGCTGGGTCGGCCCGCTTCAGAGAAACCGACAATGATCATAGCAGTTGGACATCCCTCGGAAACCGCGACCGTGCCGTCCGTTGCAAAGCTGAAAAAGCCCCTGGACGAGATTTCTTCCTTTTTCTGAGCGGAGCCGCATCAGCCCTGTGTGCCAGAGGCGTCCTTTCGGTCCGGCAACATTGTCAGGTAGCATGTCACGCAGGCCACCAGGCTGACTGCGACTATGAACGCGACGGCCAATACAACCTCGTGCATATGGGCGACTGCGGCCAAGGCCGCCGAAAGCAGCACCGCCAACAAACGGGTAAAAGACTTGATCGCCGCTGATCCCTGAACGCGCTGTTCCTTGGGTGCGACGTCCAGGAAATAGAGCTTGCGCGCGCTGCTGATCCCGGTCACCGCAACGGTGACGACAAACAGCGCGATCGCGTGCAGATGCACATCGTGATCGATACCCAAGTAGTGAAATGCCAGAAGAACACCGCCGGTTGCGGCCACCATCAGTGTCCCGACCACCATGACGGCACGATGAGACTTCATGTTCACGACCTGCCACAAAGGCCCGGACACAAGATAGCCTGAAGCAGATGAAACAATCATCGCGGTCAGTCCCCTGGCCGAGCTGTGATGCGCCTCGGCCGCGATCAGCGCAAAGAATGGGACAGAGAGCGAAACAGCCACCAACAACATTCGCATGACCATGTAACGCCGAAACCACGAGTATTCGAACATGCCAAGAATACCCCGGGCATTGGCCTTGAACGACAGCTTTGCTTTGGGTCCGGTCTTGTTTGCCGGCTCCGCCGAGCGGGCATTCTCTGTCATGGCCAGTATCAAAAGCCCTGACAGCATGAAAAACGCAACCGATACACCGATCATGGTTGAGTGGCGCGAAAAAGGTGGGTTTTCCTTGGTGATCTGATGCACCAACATGGCAAGACCGATGGCACACAAGCCTCCGCCCCCAAGTTGCAGGTAATGCAGGACCATGCGCGAACGCGAGTGGACATGATCGCCCAGCAGATCGGTGAACATCAGGTTCTGCACCTCGTCCACAAGACCGATCACGAAAAAGACCGCCACGAAAACCACTGCGATCAACGGAACGACCCCGGTCGCGGCGGCCACCATTGCCAGGACCAGACAGGATCCGATGATCGCTTCGGTCAGAGCGATTGCGCGTTTCTTTTGCGATTTCGCCGCGACGGATTGCGCCAGAAAGAAATCGGAAATCATGCTGCCAATCATTCGCACCGAAACCAGCGCGCCCGCCACGAACATCGGCAGTTCGAATGACACGGCCAGAAACGGCAAAACCACCGATGGGCTGCCCAGAGTCCACGCAACCTGAGACACGATACTCTGCCCAGCAAGAACCGGCACGTTTCGCTTGGCCTTTTCAGCAGTCGCATCCATCGTGGATCTTTCGGTGGCGTTGTCTCGGAAATTCCGGGTTTTTCCAGCCTATGCGTTTCGAAGGGTTCAGCCAACAACTCTTCGAAACTGTCCGAAAACGAAAAAACCCGACGGTTGAGCCGGGTTTCGCCGTCAAGATCCGCAACAGCTCAGAGCTGTGCCATCACCTCATCCGAGGCTTCGAAATTGGTCGTGACGCGCTGTACGTCGTCATCGTCTTCCAGCGCATCCACCAGCTTCATCAGCTTTTGCATGTCTTCCAGACCCAGCTCGGTCGTGGTGGTCGGCTTCCAGACCAATTTGGTGGATTCCGATTCACCCAGCGCAGCTTCCAACGCGTTCGAAACGTCGTTCAGATCCGTATCCGCACACCAGATTATGTGGCCATCCTCTGAGCTTTCGACATCTTCCGCGCCGGCCTCGATGGCGGCTTCGAAAATGGTGTCTGCGTCACCCGCAGATGCAGGGTAAATCACTTCGCCCTTGCGCTCGAACATGAACCCGACCGAGCCCGTCTCGCCCAGATTGCCGCCGTTCTTGGAAAAGGTCGAACGCACGGTCGACGCAGTGCGGTTGCGGTTGTCCGTCATGGTTTCAACAATCACGGCCACACCGTTGGGGCCATAGCCCTCATAGCGGATTTCTTCATAATCGTCGCCTTCACCGGCAGTAGACTTTTTGATCGCACGGTCAATCACATCCTTGGGAACCGAGTTCGACTTGGCCTCTTTCACGGCCAGACGCAAGCGCGGGTTCTTGTCGGGATCGGGGTCACCCATCTTGGCGGCAACGGTGATCTCTTTCGACAGTTTGGAAAACAGTTTGGACCGCGCGGCGTCCTGACGCCCCTTGCGGTGCTGGATGTTGGCCCATTTTGAGTGGCCTGCCATAATGCGTCCTCGTCATCGTGATTGCGTGTTCGGCGCTCATATAGACGTTTGCAGGGGGCAGGATCAAGAGAGCGGCTTGCGACGGCTTCACTGGCTAGTATGGTGACGACATGACGACAGACCAGATCATTCTTTTTGCGCTTTTCATCACCGTCTTCGGAATGCTGCTGTGGGGCCGGTTTCGATACGACCTTGTGGCCTTTGCCGCGCTGATGATTGGCGTTGTGCTGGGCGTCGTGCCCGTGGATGGTGCCTTTGCCGGGTTCGGCCATCCCGCGACCATCATCGTGGCGCTGGTTTTGGTGGTTTCTGCCGGTTTAGTCCGATCAGGCGCAGTGTTCCTGATCACCCGCACGCTGGTTGATGCCTCGCGGGGCTTAGGTGCGCATATCGCCCTGATGGGTGGGATCGGCGCGGTTCTGTCGGCCTTTATGAACAACGTGGCGGCGCTGGCGCTGCTGATGCCCGTGGACATCCAGACCGCACGCAAGGCCGGACGATCGGTGAGCCTGTCGCTGATGCCGCTGAGCTTTGCCACCATTCTGGGGGGGATGGCGACGCTGATCGGGACCCCACCGAACATCATCATAGCGTCGATCCGGGCCGAAACACTGGGCGAGCCGTTTCACATGTTCGATTTTGCCCCGGTCGGTGGGCTGGCCGCAATCACCGGTCTTGCCTTTGTCGCAGTGGTGGGCTGGCGCCTGATCCCCAATCGCGGACCGCAGGCCGAGACATCGGAAACCTTGGCCGAATACATCGCCGAGCTGACCGTCCCCCCGGAATCCGCCCATATCGGCAAACGGGTCAGCGAGCTTTATGAGGTGGCCGAGAAATCGGACGTGGCCATCATCGGTTTGATCCGGGATGGCAAACGGCGCTATGGCCGGTCGGCGCACGCCGTCTTGCAGGAAGGTGACGCGCTGGTTCTGGAAGCCCGACCCGAGGCGCTGGACGAGTTTCGCGCAGCGCTCAATCTCAACTTCTCGGACACGCGCCGGCAGGAATTGCTGACGGCCGAGGGTGACGGGCTGGAAGTGATCGAAGTCGTCGTGCCGGAAAGCGCGCGCATCACAGGTCGCACGGCACAAGGGCTTGGGCTGGCCTGGCGGCAAAGCACCGTTTTGATGGGCATCTCACGCCAGGGGCGCAGGATCACCGAACAGGTCCGCAAGACCGAGGTGGAACCGGGCGATATCCTGCTGCTGCTCTGCCCTCGCGACCGCGCTGCGGATGTTACGGAATGGCTGGGTTGCCTGCCCCTTGCCGGACGCGGGCTGAACGTTACTGCAAACGACAAGGCATGGCTGGCCATCGGTCTGTTTGCCGCCGCTGTTTTGGCCGCAAGTGTCGGGTTGATCTACCTTCCCATTGCTTTGGGGCTGGTTGTGATTGCTTATGTGCTGACCAAGATCATGCCGATCACCGACATTTACAATCACATCGAATGGCCGGTGGTCGTACTGCTGGGGTCTATGATCCCCCTGGGCAGTGCCTTGGAGACCTCGGGCGGCACCGAACTGATCGCAAACGCCCTGATTCAACTGACCGATGGTCTGCCCGCCTGGGCCATTCTGACCGTATTGATGGTTGTCACGATGACTTTGTCGGACGTGTTGAACAACACTGCCACTGCTATTGTCGCCGCGCCTGTCGGGATACAAATGGCACGCACGCTCGAGGTGTCACCCGACCCGTTCCTGATGACCGTGGCCGTTGCGGCTTCGGCTGCGTTCCTTACCCCCATCGGGCACAAGAACAACACGCTGGTTCTAGGGCCCGGCGGCTATCGGTTCGGAGATTACTGGCGCATGGGATTGCCGCTGGAAGTGCTGATCATAGCCGTTTCTGTTCCCGCCATTCTTGTATTCTGGCCGCTGTGACGGGTAAAGGCTGCGTATGAAACCGTTTTTGATCCTGCAACTGCGCCCCGAAACAGATGCGTCCGATGCCGAATATGCCTCGATCCTGAACCGGAGCGGGTTGTCTCCTGAACAGACGCATCGCATCCGTTTGGATTGCGACGACCTGCCAGAAGGGTTGGATGTCACGGACTATGCCGGTGTCATCGTAGGCGGCGGACCGGGATGCGTCAGTGACGACCCGGCGACCAAATCCCCGCTGGATGCCCGGATCGAGGCTGCGATCATGGGGTTGATGCCGCAGATCATCGCGCAAGATCACCCGTTCATGGGCTGCTGCTATGGCCTTGGTATTCTGGCGGCGTATCTGGGCGGCGACGTCAGCAAGGCGCGGTATGGCGAACCCGTTGGGCCATCCACGTGCCATTTGACCCCGGAAGGGCAGCGGGATCCGTTGACCGCCGGGTTGGAACCCACCTTCGACGCTTTCGTTGGCCACAAGGAAGCGGTTCAGGCTCTGCCGAAAGGATGCGTTCACCTTGTCGCGTCAGACCCCTGCCCGTTCCAGATGATCCGTTGGGCGCAGAACGTATACGCCACGCAGTTCCACCCCGAAGCAGACGCCAGGGATTTTGAACAGCGCATCAATATCTACAAGAACCACGGCTATTTCCCGCCTGAAGACGCGCAAAAACTGATCGACCACTGCCATTCGGCCGATGTCACGCAGCCGGGCGAGATCCTGCGCCAGTTCGTCCGACGATACGAATGACCCAACGGCGCGGTTGCCTGCGCCTTGCCCCCTCGCATAGGCTGATCTGACGCAACTTTGGGAGGAGTTGTCCTTGGATTTGCTTTTGAATGTCGGCTTGCCGGTGTCGCTTGCCATTATCATGTTGTCTCTTGGCATCGGGCTGGAGGTGGCAGACTTCCGTCGTGTCCTGAGCCGGCGACGCGCCTTTGCCATCGGGGCGGCAAGCCAGATTGTTCTCTTGCCAGTCGCGGCCTTCGTGACGGTCACAATCTTTGCATTGCCCCCCGAGATCGCGGTTGGTTTCATGCTGCTCAGTTTTTGCCCGGGCGGCGTAACCAGCAACATCCTCTCCAAGCTCGCCAAAGCCGATGTCGCACTTTCGGTCAGCCTGACCGCCGTGATCAGCCTTTTGTCGATGGTGACCGTGCCAATACTGGCCGCGTGGTCGATCGCGCATTTCATGGGCGACGAAGCCTCCGAGGTTTCGATCACCGGGCTGGCTGTTGCATTGTTTCTGATAACAACGCTTCCCGTGGGCATCGGGGTCGGAGTTCGCAACTTTGCAACAGGGTTTGCAAACCGCGTAGAGCCGGGATTGTCGACGCTCGCGACCGTTTTGTTCGTGCTGATCGTTGCCGCGGCACTGGCCGGGAACTGGCAATTGTTCGTCGACAATCTTGGCATCATGGGCGCAGGCTTGGTTTCTTTGAATATCGCCCTGCTGTTCATCGGGTTGGGGCTGGCGCGGATATCAAACCTGTCCTGGAATGAGTGCAAGACGATCTCGATCGAAACCGGAATTCAAAACTCCACGCTGGGCATTACACTGGCGGCGCTTATCACGAATACCGAAAGCGGGTTCAGCCCGCTGGCCCTGCCCTCGGCGGTTTATGGCATTACGATGTACGCCGTGGTTCTGCCGTTTCTCGTCTGGTTCCGCAGGCGCTGAAAGGACCGTTATGACAAACAACACTGCTGATGCGATCGTAATCGGTGCTGGTCTGGCCGGATTGGCCGCCGCAGCCGAACTGGGCGACCGAGGCAAAAAGGTAATAATACTCGATCAGGAACCAGAAGGTTTTCTGGGCGGTCAGGCCTTCTGGAGCCTGGGTGGCCTGTTCATGGTCGACACGCCTGAACAACGCCGCATGGGTATCCGCGACAGCCACGATCTGGCGTTGCGCGACTGGATGGGAAGCGCACAGTTTGACCGCGAAGAAGACACCTGGCCCCGCAAATGGGCCGAGGCCTATGTCGAGTTCGCCGCCGGTGAAATGCGCCCCTGGCTGCATGACATGGGCCTGCGCTGGTTTCCGGTCGTGGGCTGGGCTGAACGTGGCGGGTCTTATGCAAACGGGCATGGCAATTCCGTCCCGCGCTTTCACATCACCTGGGGCACCGGACCCGGCGTGCTGGAGCACTTCATCCGCCGGGTCCGCGCCCATGTCAGCGCCGGTCTGATCCAGCTGAAGTTCCGCCATCAGGTCAGCCATATCATCATGCAGAACGGCGAGGCCAAGGGCGTCTCGGGCGAGGTTTTGGCCGATGACGCGGCCCCGCGCGGCGGCAAGACCAACCGCGACGAGGTCGGCGAGTTCGAGGTCTATGCACCCTCGGTCATCGTCACCTCGGGCGGGATAGGTGGCAATTTCGAGATGGTGCGCCAGAACTGGCCCCGCGACCGCCTGGGCGAACCGCCCAAGGACATGGTGGCGGGTGTGCCCTTCCATGTGGATGGTCGGATGATCGCCATCAGCGAAAAGGCCGGTGGCCATGTCATCAACGGCGACCGTATGTGGCATTACACCGAAGGTGTGTGCAACTGGGATCCGATCTGGCCCGCCCATGGCATTCGCATTCTGCCCGGCCCCAGTTCAATGTGGTTCGACGCCAAGGGAAACCGTCTGGAACCGCCCTGCCTGCCGGGATTCGATACGCTGGGAACGTTGAAGGAAATCCTGAAAACTGGATACGAATACAGCTGGTTTGTTCTGACCCAAAAGGTCATCAAGAAGGAATTCGCTCTGTCCGGGTCCGAACAGAACCCCGATTTCACCTCGGGCAGCTGGAAAGAGGTGATCCGTCAGCGCATTCTGTCCGGTTCCAAGGCAACTGCACCGGTCGAGGCGTTCAAGGAACACGGCGAGGATTTCGTCGTGGCCAACACGCTGACCGAACTGGTGAGCGGCATGAACCATCTGGGCGGGGGTCTGATCGACGAGGCGCATCTGCGCGCCCAGATCGAAGCACGGGATTCACAGGTGGACAATCCGTTCTCAAAAGATGCGCAGATGATGGCGATCCTGGCGGCGCGCAACTATCGCGGCGACAAGCTGATCCGCACCGCCAAACCGCACAAGTTCCTGGACCCAAAGAACGGCCCGCTGATCGCAGTCAAGCTGCACGTGCTGACCCGCAAGACACTGGGCGGTTTGCAGACCAATCTGGACAGTCAGATGATCGGCGCCGACGGTCAGGTTGTGCCGGGCCTGTTCGCAGCCGGCGAAGTCGCCGGATTCGGTGGCGGTGGTTATCACGGTTACAACGCGCTTGAGGGAACCTTCCTGGGCGGCTGCATCTTTTCGGGTCGCAACGCCGGGCGATCGAGGGCCATCGCGTGACAGCCCTGCCCTATTACTTGCGCATCATTTTGATCACCGGCTCACCCTGAGCATCCAGCAAGGCCAGCGCGTTGCCTTGCATCGCGAAGGTCGTGACACTTTGCATCGCCTTGAGAAACTGCCGCTCGACCTCATCCAGCGGGGGTGGGCAAGCCATGAGCGTTGCAGCCATATTGTCCGGGAACGCAATCCGATTGTCAGAAATCTCGGCCTGGCCACTGAACCGGTTGCAACCGCCGCTGCCTGAAAATGCCCCGCCCTGCCCAAAAGCAAGTTCAGGTCGTTTCTCTGTCTCGACAGCCGCACCATTGAGGCCCGAAGCGACCCATTCGGTGTTTTCCAGCATCGCGGCACCTTGGTGTTGCACCTGTATCATCAGCAGGTCAGCAGAATTCTCGGCCCCATGTGTCAGTACCGGATAAACGGTATCCGTGGTGAACAACAGCTTTTGCCCCTGCATGACCGAAGCACGCACGGCGTATCTGCGCCCGTCCTGAATCAATGCGTCATCATAGGTCAGTTCGAACTGCGCCGGCACACCGGTTAAGGCATATCTCTGCGCGGCAAGCGTTTCGGCCGGCGCATCCGCCAATGAGATATCCTGAAGCTCGACGAACAAGGTCGTGTCAGGCGGAAGCGCAATACGCTCTCGGTAGGTTGCAGTTCCTTCGACGGTTCCGGCAAGCGATGCGCCGCTCAAAACGGTGGCGAAAGCAACCGCAGGAAACATGGTGCGGCCGAATGTCAGCATGGCAGTACCCCTTGAAGTAATATTTCTACAAAAGATTGCTGTTCATCCGACATTTACAAGTACGCCGCGGATAAAGCGGCAAATCTGTGCCGATGTCATAACGGCCAGATCAACGGGATCAGCAGAGACGCCAACAATCCGACCGTCAGGTTCAGCGGCACACCGACCCTCATGAAGTCGGTGAACCTGTAGCCCCCGGGGCCATAGACCATCATGTTCGTCTGGTATCCGATCGGAGTAGCAAAAGATGCCGAAGCCGCCACCATGACCGCGACGACCAGTGGGCGCGGATCTATTCCGACCGCCTGAGCCAGACCGATGGCGATCGGGGTGACCACAACCGCCACGGCGTTGTTGGAAACCAGTTCCGTCAGCACCGAGGTCAGCAGGTAAATCGCCCAGATAATGAGGAATGGCGGCAAGACACTGAGCCCCGGCGCAACGGCCTCGACGATCAGAGAAACCGCGCCCGAGCTGTCAAGCGCAGACCCTATGCCCAGCATCGCGAAGATCAATGCCAACAGGCGACCTTCCACAAAAGAAAACGCCTCATCCGCATCGATACAGCGGGTCAGCAGAACCACGGCGCAGGCCACAATCGACAACAACAGGATGGGCGCAATGCCCAGCGCGGCAAGTGCAACAATCCCTACAAGAGCCCCAATCGCAATCGGTGCATGGCTTCGACGGAAGGCACGAGCCGATGGCTGGGTGACGTCCACCATGTCCATTTCCGCCGCCAGCCGCTGGATATCCGCCGGGGCACCTTCCAAAAGCAGCGTATCCCCAACCCTGACCACCAAGTCATCCAGCTGACGGCCGATATTCTGGTTGCGACGGTGCACCGCCAGCACGTAAACGCCATAACGACGCCGAAGCCGCATCATCCCAAGGGTCCGCCCCACCAGACGGCATCCGGGCGTGATCAGCACCTCAACCGTCTTGGTTTCAACGGCAGACACCTGGTCCACGCGCTTGAGTTCCTTGTTGCTTTGCAAGCTCAACAACTCGGTCATCTCGGTTCGCAACACGACACGGTCGCCGACCCGCAGTTCGACGCCCTTGAGGTTTCGCCGCAGGGATTCATCCCCTCGGAGAACATCGATCAAGCGTACACCCGGCCGCTTGAACAGTTGAACTCCTGTCACTTCGCGCCCGATCAGGTTGCTGTCCGGCGGAATGACGGCCTCGGTAAAGAACTTCATCTTGGACCGATCACTGAGCAGCGACGCCATGCTGTCCCGCTCGGGCAACAGTTTGGGCGCTATGAACCGCAAATAGATCATGCCGTAGATCACCAGCGCGATCCCCAGCGGCGTGACTTCGAAAATCGTAAAGGGTTTCATCCCCTGCGCGCGGGCCACACCATCGACCAGCAGGTTGGTGGACGTGCCGATCAATGTAAGCGTGCCGCCCAGAATGGCTGCATAACTCAGCGGAATCAGCAATTTGGACGCGGGAACATTCAGGGTGCGGGCGATTTGCACAAAGACCGGTATCATCACCACGACCACTGGCGTATTCGAAACCACCGCCGAGGCCAGCACGACAAACCCCATGAGCAATGCGATGGCGATACGCGGATTCACCTGAGCCTGCTTTTGCGCGGTCGAGGTGAACGAGTCCAAGGCTCCGGTCCGCACCAAAGCACCCATGATGATGAACATCGCGGCAATCGTCCAGGGTGCCGGGTTGGACAGAACTGCAAGCGCGTTTTGATAGGGCAGAATGCCGGTTACAAGCATCAGTGAGACACCGCCAATGGCCACGACCTCGGTCGGATAAACCTCGCGCAGGAACATGATGAACATGCCCGCAACGATGACCAGCGCCAGAACCGCGCTTCCTGTGTCTGTCAGTGAAAGGAAATTCATTCGTGGTATTCTGTCCGAACCCGGGCCCAAGCGCCTGATGACATGCAGTTTCACGCATTGCGCCCGACAGAGCAAGCCTGACGATGACTATTCGGGCCCGGCTTGTTCCAGGCGCCCTCCGACGCGCACCATACGCACGGTTTTGGCCTGTCCGTCACGATCATCGGTTTCCACGAACACGCCGCTCAGTGTGGCCTCGCCGTTTGCAGGAGTAAAGCGCGCCTTGGGCATACCGGTGATGAACCGTCGCATGGGCTCCTGCTTGTCCATGCCGATGACCGAATCGTAATCTCCGCACATGCCGGCATCGGTCAAATACGCGGTGCCACCCGGCAGAATCTGGGAATCAGCCGTCGGGACATGGGTATGCGTTCCCACCACAAGGCTTGCACGTTTGTCGCAATAGTGCCCCATCGCCATCTTCTCGGACGTGGCCTCGCAATGCATGTCCACGATGATCGCCTGCGCCTGCCCGCCTCTGGGATGGGATTTCAGGATAGGTTCGATAGCCGAGAATGGATCGTCGAACGGGCGTTTCATAAAGACCTGACCCAGCACCTGAACCACCAGAACCTTGCGCCCCCCCGGCGCCGTGAACAGCCGATGACCCCGCCCCGGCGCGCCTTTGGCGAAGTTCACGGGTCGTATGATGCGCTGTTCCTTCTCGATGAATTGCAGCATGTCTTTCTGGTCGAACGCATGATCGCCCAGCGTCAGGCAATCCGCTCCGGCGTCGAGCAACAGCCTGGCGTGATCTCCGGTCAGCCCCATGCCGTTCGACGCGTTTTCGCCATTGACCACGACAAAATCCAGCCGCCATTCGTCGCGCAGGCGCGGCAAATGCTGCTGAACGGCCGCGCGGCCCGCGCGCCCCATGACATCACCAAGAAACAGAATCCTCATGATCCGGGTCGTAGGGGCTGTACTGGGCAATAACAAGGCGGAAGCGTGAAATTAACGGCAGACTTGGGGGTTGAAATCAAATTCTGCCGTGGCAATGTTTCGATACGTCTCTTGAATACAGAAGGAATTCTTCGTGAAGCCGTCAATTGTTCTGACCGGCTGCCTTTTGGCGGCAACTGCTGCCGCTGCCGAAGGCACCAAGACATCCATGCCCAACCCCGCCGCGACCTTTTGCATTGAAAACGACGGGACCTACCAGCTTCGTAAAAACGAAGACGGCAGTGTCTATGGCATCTGCATCCTGAAGGACGGCACCGAGGTGGATGCTTGGGATTACTTGCGCAGCCATTTCGAACAGTAGCAGCTAGAAGGTCAGCACGCGGCTTTCCGTGACAACCATGTCCAGCGGTTGGTCGGTTGGCTCGAGCGGCAGGTCCGCAGCCTCTTGCGCATCAAATGCAAAACCGATGGCAAGCGTCGGGCGTTTGGCGCGCAAGCCTTCCAGCGTTCGGTCATAAAACCCGCCGCCATACCCCAGGCGGCCACCATTTGCGTCGAAGGCGACCAGCGGAACGATCAGAATTTCGGGGTCGAAATAGTCATCCACCTGGGGCACTTTTGCACCGAACGGGCCATCCTTGAGCACACCGTCCGGCGTCCAGCGAGAGAATTTCAGCGGCTGACCGGCTGCCTGGATGACAGGCACACCCACCGGGCCATAAGCCGATGCTTCGGCCATCGCGGGCACCGGGTCGATCTCGGTCCGGATCGGCATGTAACCTGACAGGGGCACGCCGCGATGGCCTGCCAGAACCTCGGACAAGCGCCCGGCTGCACCCGGCAGGCGCGCATCAAACGCGGCCTTGCGGCGGGCAAAGGCCGCTTTGCGCGCCGCGGCTTTGATGTCGGTCAGATCGGTCACAGTAGCACCACGCTGGCAAGCCCAAGAAATATGAAGAAACCCATGACATCCGTCGTGGTTGTCACAAAGGTTCCCGATGCCAGCGCAGGGTCGATGCCCAAGCGGTCCAGCAAGACAGGTACTACCGTACCTGCGAACCCGGCGATGATCATATTCACGACCAAGGCCGCCCCGATCACGACACCCAGCAGCGGGGAATCGAACCACAGCATCCCGACGGTGCCCAACACGATGGCAAAGCACAGCCCGTTGAGCATGCCAACCAGCAATTCCCGTCGGATCACTCGCATAACGTTTGCATTAGTCAGGTCGCGCGTCGCCAGCGCACGCACGGCCACCGTCAGCGACTGCGTGCCCGCGTTACCGCCCATCGACGCGACAATGGGCATCAGGATTGCCAGAGCAACCAGTTGATCAATCGCAGCCTCGAACTGAGAAATCACCAAAGAGGCACAGATCGCCGTGCACAGGTTCACAGCCAACCAGGGCAACCTTCGCCGGCTGGTTGCCGCCACACTGTCGGACAACGAGCTTTCGTCGCCTACGCCGGCAAGACGCAGGATGTCCTCTTCGTGTTCTTCATCCAGAACGACCATCGCGTCGTCAATGGTAATGACACCGACCAAACGGCCATCCGCATCCACCACCGGGGCCGAGATCAGGTGATACTGGTTGAAGGCATAAGCCACGTCTTCCTCATCCTGATCGACGGGGATGATGTGAAACTCTTCTTCTGCCAGATCAATCAGCGGCACTTCACGCCGCGCCGCCATGAGCTTGCCCAACGTCACCTGAGCAACCGGTTTCAGGCGCGGATCGACCAGAACGACGTGATAGAACTGTTCGGGCAAATCATCATTGGCGCGCATGAAGTCGATGGCTTGCCCAACGCTCCAATGTTCGGGCGCCATGACGACTTCCCGCTGCATGAGACGACCGGCCGAGTTCTCGGGGTAGGACAATGCCTGCTCGGCTGCGATCCTTTCAGAATCCTCCAATGCGTCCAGAATGGTTTCCTGCTGCGGTTCCTCAAGGTCTTCCAGCAGGTCAACGACATCGTCGCTTTCCATCTCGCGCACGGCTTCGGCCAGAACATCCGGGTTCAGAACCGAGATCACCTCTTCACGAACCGATTCATCCAGTTCAGACAGGATGTCGCCGTCGAACTCTTTGTCGTACAGGCGGATCAGGCGCGCCCGGTCAAACGGATTGATCTGTTCAAGAAGGTCTGCAATGTCGGCCGAGTGCAGCGGCTCCATCAACTCAACCAGCTTGTCGCGGTCGTCTATATCCACCGCGTACAGGATCGCCGCAACTGCCTTGGGGTCCAACGCATAGGCGTCTTCATCCCGGGGCTGATCGTGTCCGGCTTCGTCTCTGCCTGTCGTCATGCTCTGCCCCTTTTTGCGATTGGCCCCTAAATAGAAGAAGCAGCTACCGGAAAACAATGACAATGCGCCGATTTACCCACTTCTTTCGTCCGCCTATGCTGGTGTGCGGTTCCAAACAGGTGGAGAACAGGGAAAATGGCGCAAAAGACGCTTTTGAAAGGGCGTGTTCTGAGTTTCACAGGATCACCCTTCGACGGAGAGCCGACCGAGGCGACCCGGCTGGACGAAGCGGTCGTGATCGAACACGGGCGAATTGCAGAGGTCGGCACCGCCGATGCGCTGAAAAAAGCCCATCCTGACGCAGTCACGAAGGATCACGGAACGCGCCTGATCATGGCTGGGTTCGTCGATCCGCATGTGCATTATCCACAGACGGCGATGATCGCCAGCTGGGGCAAACGGCTGATCGACTGGCTGAACACCTACACCTTCCCGGAAGAGATGAAGTTCGGCGATTTCGACTATGCGACCGAGATCGCCAACCGGTATCTGGACCTGACGACCGCCCACGGCACCACGACCATGTGCAGTTTTTGCACGATTCACCCTGAAAGCGTGGATGCCTTTTTCACCGCGGCGCAACAGCGTGGGCAGCGTGTCGTCGCCGGCAAGACCTGCATGGACCGGAACGCGCCCGAAGGTCTGCGCGACACCGCGCAGACGGCTTACGACCAATCCGCCGCCCTGCTGGAAAAATGGCATCGCGTCGACCGCTTGTCCTATGCGATCACGCCGCGCTTTTCACCGACGTCAACCCCGGAACAGCTCGAGGCCATGGGCGCGCTTTGGGCCGAGCATCCCCATTGTCTCATGCAAACCCACCTGAGCGAGCAAACGGATGAAATCGAATGGGTTCGATCCCTGTTCCCTGATGCAAGGGATTATCTGGATACCTACGAGAAATTCGGCCTGTTGGGCCAGAACGGCCTGTATGGCCATGTCATCCATCTGGAAGACCGGGAACGGGATCGGCTGCGCGAGGTCGATGCCTCTTTGATCCATTGCCCCACGTCGAACACCTTCATCGGATCGGGATTGTTTGACATGAACGGGCTGATCCATGATGGCCACCGGATCGGTCTGGCCACGGATACCGGCGGCGGGTCCAGCTTTTCGATGCTGCGCACCATGGCCGCCGCCTATGAGATCGGCCAATTGCGCGGTCGTCCCCTGCATCCGGCGCAATTGCTGTGGTTGGGCACGGTCGGATCGGCCCGAAGCCTGCGCATGGACGACTGCATCGGAAACATAACCCGGGGGATGGAGGCGGATCTGGTCGTGATCGACCTCGCCTCGACCCCCGCCATCGCCCAGCGCGAGGCCCATGCAGAAGACGTTTGGGAAGCGATCTTCCCATCCATCATGATGGGCGATGATCGCGCCGTGGCAGAGGTCTGGATCGGCGGACAGCAGGCGGCTTAGGCCTGCAACGCCCGGGCAAGCGTGTTCTGGCGTTCGATCACGTGGGGCAGGTCGATGGTCGTTATGTGCCCGTCACGTACGATCTGGCGGCCTTCGACGAACAGGTGTTTCACCGACATCGGCCCCGCCAGAAGCAGCGCCGCCGGATCCCAACTGCCCGCGCTTTCGATGCCGCGGGTATCCCACACCGCAATATCGGCTCGTTTTCCGGGCATCAGCCGTCCACAATCGGGACGTCCCAACACATCCGCTCCGCCGCGCGTCGCGATCTCAAGCGCTTCGCGAGCCGACATGGCATCTGCACCATTGGCGACCCGTTGCAGCAACATGGCCTGGCGCGCCTCAAGCATGAGGTTGCCATTGTCATTGCTGGCCGATCCATCGGCGCCGAGGCCGACCTTGACACGCGCATCGCGCATCGCCCGCACCGGTGCGATACCCGATCCGAGGCGGCAATTTGAACAGGGGCAATGGGCCACGCCTGTTTCCGAGCGCGAGAACAGATCAATCTCGGCCCCGTCCAGCTTGACGCAATGGGCGTGCCAGACATCCGGGCCGGTCCAGCCCAATTCCTCGGCATATTGCCCCGGGCGGCAGCCGAATTGCGCCTGCGAATAGGCGATATCCTCATCATTCTCGGCCAGATGGGTATGCAGCATCACGCCCTTGTCCCGCGCCAGCAACGCCGCATCGCGCATCAGATCCCGGCTGACGGAAAACGGTGAACACGGGGCAAGGCCAACGCGGCACATGGACCCCTCCGACGGGTCGTGAAACGCATCCACGACACGTACCATGTCGTCCAGAATAGCGGCCTCTTTTTCCACCAGATGATCCGGTGGCAGGCCCCCGTCGCTCTCGCCTATGCTCATCGCGCCGCGTGTCGGATGAAACCGCATCCCCAACTCGGACGCGGCCGCGATCGTATCCTCAAGCCGCGCGCCGTTGGGATAGAGGTAAAGGTGATCGGAACTGAGCGTGCACCCCGACAGCGCCAGTTCGGCCAAACCGATCTGGGCCGAGGTGAACATTTCCTCCGGCCCGAAACGCGACCAGATCGGATAGAGCGTTTGCAGCCAACCAAACAGCAACGCATCCTGCCCGCCCGGCACCGCCCGTGTCAGGGTTTGATAAAGATGGTGGTGGGTATTCACCAGGCCGGGCGTCACCAGACAGCCCGAAACATCATGCTCCTCACCCTCTGATTCCAGTCCCTGCCCGATCTGGGCAATCTGCCCGTCGCGGACCAAAATATCGGCCTTGGACAATTCCTGCCGGGACTCGTCCATCGTCAGGATCAGATCAGCATTCTTGAGTAGGATTTCCGTCATTTCGCGCTCCTGCATCTGCCCGTCTCATGCAAGAAGTGCGTCGGCCGGTGGAAAACGGGCGCAAGAACCGGCCATCCCCGGTGTAGTTGCCTTTGATGCGCCGGGCAACAGAATTCAGAATTGGCGGAGTATCTCAAGCGCCGCGGCGTGAAGGTCAGCGTTTGCCGCGGCCAGGGCCCGGCCGCCGTGATGTGCGGGGCCGCCCTGCCAATCGGTCACGATACCGCCGGCCGCCTGAATAACGGCAATCGGCGCTTGAATATCATAGGAGTTCAAGCCCGCCTCGATCACCAAATCCGCCTGACCGGCAGCCAGAAGCGCATAGGCATAGCAATCCATTCCATAGCGCGTCAGCTGCACCTGCTCGGACACCGCCTGAAACCCTGCGCGGTCATTCGGGGTTCCAACCTCGGGGAACGTGGTAAACAAGGTCGCCTGATCCAGCGCCCTGGTATCGCGCGTTTGCATTCTTCTGGTGCCCTGCGGACCGGTCATGTGAGCACCGGAAGACGATCCGACAAAGCGCTCTCCGATATACGGCTGATCGATTACACCCATAAAAGGCCCGTCCTGATCACTCAGCGCAATCAGAACACCCCAGGTTGGCGTGCCGCTGATAAACCCACGGGTCCCATCGATGGGATCCAGTACCCAGGTGCGGCCACTGGTGCCCGTATGCGCGCCGAACTCTTCGCCCAGCACACCGTCATCCGGGCGCCGCCGCGCCAGAACGTCCCGCATCGCCTGTTCAGCGGCCCGATCCGCCACTGTGACCGGGTCGAACCCATCGGCCAGCTTGTTCGTGGTTTCCAGATTTGTTTGACGAAAAAAGGGGAGTATGGCCTCACGCGCAGCTTCGGCCATTTCTTCGGCAATTTCGATATCGCTCTGTGTCGTCGGTTGCATGACCCTGAGGTGCGAGCAATCCGCGACAAAGTCAAGTCAGTCAGGCAACGTCGCTGAGAACCCGCGCCAGCTCGAACAGGCGGCGACGCTGGTTTTCCGGAATCGCATAGTAAGAGCGCACCAGATCCAAAGCCTCTTTGTCACCCATCAGGTCGGCAGGGACGGATTTCTTATCCGCATCGCCTTTCTGGGCTTCTTCCAGACCTTCGAAGAAAAAGCTGACCGGAACATCCAGCGCCTCGGCGATGTCCCACAGGCGGGATGCGCTGATTCGGTTGGCACCGGTCTCATATTTCTGGATTTGCTGAAACTTGATACCAACTTGCTGCGCCAACTGCTGCTGGGTCATCCCAATCAGCCAGCGGCGATGCCGAACGCGCTTGCCCACATGGACATCGACGTGATGAGTCATTGGTATTCTCCTATACTACACAAACATCTGCACGGGATTTTGCGACGTCCGATATCGCAGTTTTAGAGAGCTCCCCTTAACCGCTCCCTAATACGGACTGTACCGCCCCCCGTTTACAGCACTGATTGTTTATAATGCCGGTTTTGAGATTTTTTTCAAGCTGGTTGAGTCGAATGCCCGTGACAGGGATTTGTGGTTGTATTACCCAAAGCCTTTACAGAACCGTATTCCTGCAACTGAATCCTCCTTCAAAATCGGGGGCCTTTTGCGCCCGCGCAGCAAACGGATTGACTTTTCTGACGGCACACGCGCCTATGTCGGAAACTCTTGAGGAACAATATGCGGGCCTATTGCATTCCATCCGACGGGGCGTCTGCCCAGCTTTGTGACGTGAAAATACCCGAGCCGGGCGAAGGCCAGGTGCGGGTCGCGATAAAAGCTTGCGGCCTGAATTTCGCCGATCTGCTGATGCAGACGGGGGCGTATCAGGACACGCCACCTGCCCCATTCACCCTGGGCATGGAGATCGCCGGTATCGTGGATACAGTCGGGCCCGGCGTTTCAACACTCGGCCCAGGCGACCGGATCGCAGTCTATTCCGGTCAGGGTGGGTTGGCCGAGTACGGTGTATTCGACGCGGATCGTGCGATCGTGCTGCCGGACGACACCGGATTCGAAGACGCCGCCGCCATCCAGATCGCTTATGCCACCAGTCACATGGCCCTGGATCATAGGGCACGCCTGCAACCGGGTGAAACCCTTCTGGTCACCGGCGCAGCGGGAGGTGTCGGCCTGACGGCCGTCGAAATCGGCAAACTCATGGGCGCCACGGTCATCGCGCAGGCGCGCGGCGAGAACAAGCTTGCCGTTGCCCGTGCCGCTGGTGCCGATCATCTGATCGATGCTTCCGAAGACCTGCGCGAGCGGGTCAAATCGCTGGGTGGCGCGGATGTCGTCTATGACGTCATCGGCGGGGATGTGTTCAAGGCGGCATTCAGGGCCACCAATCCCGAAGGGCGTTTGCTGCCCATCGGCTTCGCCGGGGGCGACATCCCGCAGATTCCGGCCAATCATCTGCTGGTCAAAAACCTGACCGTGATCGGGGTGTATATCGGCGGCTATCTGAAATTCCGCCCCGAAGCTGTGCGCAACAGTTTCGACACCCTGTTCAAGTGGCATTCAGAGGGCAGGATAAAACCGCACATCAGTCACGTCCTGCCCCTTGAAGATGTCGCGCATGCAATGCAGTTGCTGAAAGAGCGAAAATCCACGGGCAAGATCGTGATCACGCCTTGATCGCGATCATCCAACCACGGCCCGCAACTGGGTACCGCCCAGCAATCTGAAGTTCTGACGCACCAACTGTGCCAGAGCTTCGACAACCGCATCCCGGCCCTGCTCGCCACCGTAGAGGTTGATCATATGCGCAGGTAAATCCGGCAGGGCCCCACCCGAGTCGATCTGTTCAAGATGTGCGGCCTCGGTTCCGTCCAGCATTGCGTGAACCGCAAGATCAGCACTGACCGTGGCTTCTATGGTACGGTCGTTTTCGGTTTCCACGGACAGCTCCCACGGTATTCCGGCCGCATCCAGCGCCGATATGACCTGCGGTCTGAACAAGCAGCGCCGCCCCAGCGCCAGAGGCAACGGACGCTTGCGCCATGCGGACCCGCCCGGCGCGCCGATCCAGCGCAACGGCAGCTCTGCGATGGTCTCTGCGCCAGCGGCCGAAGACGGTTCAGTCGTCAGGATCACATCACATTCGCCCCGCTTGTACATGTCTTTCAATTGCAGTGAATAGGACGACACCAACTGCACCCTGACGCGGGGAAAATCGGCGTTGAACCGTTGCAGGACCCGGGGAATCGCGGGGTAGACGATGTCATGGGGAACGCCCAGAACCACTTCGCCCTCAAAGGCCTGATCGGTGAGTTTTGAGATTACCTCGTCATTCAGGGCAATCATGCGGCGCGCGTAGGCCAGCAGCTGCTCACCGGATGCGGTCAGGGCAATTGTCCTGCCGCTTCGGTCCAGCAACTCCAGGCCCAGCAGCTCCTCCAGCCGCTTCAGCTGCATGGACACCGCAGACTGCGTCAGGTGCAGAAATCCGGCGGCGCGGGTTACACCGCCCTGATCCGCCACCGCCACAAAGGATCGCAGGGTTGTAATGTCCAGATTTCGCATCTTCACGATTCCTTATGCGTTCCATCAAAAATATTCGTTTTTAAAATGTGTCACACTCACCCATATCAATCAAGGAAATTGATAACAGCCAGCAAAACCATCGAGAATACAGAAAGGACAAGCTATGACGCAACTCGCAATCCATAATCCCTGCAAACCGGCCAAACGTTCCCTGGTGTCCCTGATCTCTCAAGCGTTCGAACTGTCCAGACAGCGGCGAAATCTGGCACAACTGGATGCTGCCGTGCTGGACGACATCGGAGTCACCCGCGAGGAAGCATCCGCAGAAGCAAAACGCTTTTTCTGGGACGCACCTCAATTCTGGAAAAGGTGAATGTGACTCTCATATTTTTATGGCGATGGGCGACCTTGAGTCGCCTGTTGGCATTTTTGTTGCGTGTTTTAGTCGGTTTTCGCTCGGAATCTCTTGAAACACAGCCCCTTGTTGCCGATATTTAGATGGAAAACCGCCCCGCTCTGCCGGGGCGCTCTAACTTGACGACTAGGGAGACCCTTTGATGGCACAATTCGACACGATCCGGACGGCATCCGGCGCGCGCGCCGCCGAGATTGATCAGGGCCTGCGCGCCCACATGAACAAAGTCTACGGCACCATGTCCGTCGGCATGCTGATCACGGCACTGGCGGCATGGGCTATTGCCGGTCTGGCAGTAACCAGCGATCCAAGCAACGCGGTTGCACAGATCGGCGCTGACCGCTATCTGACGAGCTTGGGCGGCGCGCTGTTCCTGTCGCCGCTGAAATGGGTGGTCATGTTCGCTCCGCTGGCCTTCATCTTGTTTGGATGGGGTGCCCTGATGCGCCGTGGCTCAGCCGCGACAGTTCAGCTTGGCTTCTTCGTCTTTGCCGCCGTGATGGGCATCTCGATGAGCTCGATCTTTTTGGTCTTCACGCCCTACTCGATTACCCAGACCTTCCTGGTGACGTCGATCGCCTTTGCTGGCCTCAGCCTTTATGGCTACACCACAAAGCGGAACCTCAGCGGAATGGGCACTTTCCTGATGATGGGCGTGATCGGTCTGCTGGTTGCGATGATCATCAACCTGTTCCTGCAATCCGGCGTAATGATGCTGGCCATCTCGGCCATTGGCATCCTGATCTTTGCCGGTCTGACCGCGTTCTATACGCAGGACATCAAGAACACTTACGTCGCCCACGCTGCACATGGCGATCAGGAATGGCTGGACAAAGCCGCCTTCGACGGCGCGCTGAGCCTGTATATTTCGTTCCTGAACATGTTCCAGTTCCTGCTGATGTTCATGGGTCAGCAAGAATAAGCCTTGCCGACAACCGAATTGGTTCAGGGCCGGTCCACGACCGGCCCTTTTCTTTTGCGCGACGGATTTCTTTTGCCCGGAAATGAAAAACCCCGCCGTCGAGGCGGGGCTTTGAGATACTGGAACGTAATCGGGATCAGCTACAGTTCAGCGGTATGGCGAAGCCGGAACTTTTCTCGGAGGTTCCTTTGCGGAATACACCGCCAGCTGGCAGACAGCCGGTAAAACGCTCTGTTTCTTCCGCAAAGCCTACACCGATCGAATTGTCGACCTTCACACTGTTCGAACTCGTGCGCAGCACACCAAATATGGTGCCGTTGACACTGACAGTGCTGAGGAACAAGTTTGTGTCGCTTCCTTGCAGTTGAACAGCAGTGTTTGGCGTCTGCCCGCCATTGTCTATTGCAACCGAAGCCACCTTGGACGGCTCAACCTCATCACTCAAAAGCGTGACTGTCCGCAGTTCCGCCAGCTCTGCCGGAACGTTGGTCGCGTCTGGCAGAAAGGCGACGGCACCGGGTACGTCCGAAATCGTGCGCGGTTCGCCATCGATTCCAGTAAACCCGACACCTTCGCGGTTAAACGGGTCTTCACAGGCCGCTAGGGTCAGAACGGCAATTGTGGATAACAAGATTTTTTTCATGGCGGTCAACATTTTGTGGCGGTTTGCTGAAGCGTACTTGCAGGTTCCCATAAAAAGCAAGCCGCAGGGGATGCGATTGTCCCAAACGCTGATGCGCCACTGCAACGGACTGCCGCAGCTTGCCATCCGCTGAAATCAGGAAACCGGAACTGAAAAAGGGCTCTGTGCAACAGAGCCCTTTTCCGGAATTTCCATATGGAATGGCAGATTACTTGATCTTGCCTTCCTTGTACTCGACATGCTTGCGAACGACCGGGTCGTATTTACGAATGGTCATTTTCTCAGTCATGGTGCGCGCGTTCTTCTTGGTCACATAGAAGTGGCCCGTGCCCGCGGTCGAGTTCAGACGGATCTTGATTGTCGTCGGCTTCGCCATGGTTATCTCCTGCGTCCGAAAAGGCAGGGGCCTTTCGGTTGAATTCCTATGAGCGTGCGCTTTTACGCGCTGCACCGCCTATGTCAAGGCCAATCGGATCATACAGGCACAGGAATCTGGTGCAGGTTCAACTAGGCAGGGTTGGCGCGCCCATATACGTGTGAATCTGGTCTCTTTCCGCGTCGGAAAGACCCAGAGCGGTGGACAATTGCCGCAGGTAAGATGCCTCGCGCGCGTTGTCCAGACGGATCGCAGCCAGGGAAGTTGCATAGATCTGCGTCTTGAGCGGCGCACCAGAATCAGCCGCCAATCCCATGACGTCAATCGGTGCGTTCAGCTGCTCTTGCACGAATGCGCGCTCTTCCTCGCTGACATCATCGCCCAATTCACCCAGGATGATTTCCTTTTCCTGTTCGTCCAGTTCACCATCTGCCTTGGCAGCCTGAATCATTGCGCGCAGCATGAGTTTTGCCTGCTCTTCCATCGCTGCACCCGCGGGCGTGCCGCCGAACACGGTTTCCATCATGTCACCTGTGTGTTGATTGGCAGTTTTGGCGGCCCCTTGCATGGCGTTCAACAACCCACCCAAACCAGCGGCTCCGGCTGTGCTGCCGCCAACCCCCATCTTGCTCATCATGTCCTGCAAGCCTGACGCGCCACCGGGCAGGCCAAATTGTTCTGCCATTTTGCCCAGCTGATCCGCGCCAAAACCACCGCCGGCGCCTTGCATCATGTCTTGCAGCCTAGCCATGCCGCCCATCTTCTGATATTTTTCCATACCCTTGGCCGCAGCAAAACCAATGGCTACGGACGCCAGTGTTTTCATAAAGCTCATAATCAACCTCCCATATCTTCAAATTGGTTCCGAAAGTCTAACAGCCGAATGCAATCCCGAATACCGTGCTCAACCTGAACGCGACCGGCCCATAGCCCGGCACATGATAAAGCTCAAAGATGGCATGTAATTTGCGGTCTTGTTTGTACATATCACGGATTCGTGATAGGTTCGCCCATCCAAGAAGCCGAATTCAGGCTCGAAGGCCGAGGCAGCGTGAATGGGTTCAACCCGCAACGAGCAGAGTTGTTTTATGCGACTTTTCTTGGGGGGCTATCATGACAGAATGGGCTATTCAGGCCGAAGAACTGGCCAATTGCAATTGCAACTTTGGTTGCCCGTGTCAGTTCAGCGTACTTCCGTCACACGGCAATTGCGAGGCGGTTGTGGTCTTTGACATTCAAAGCGGTCACTACGGTGACACTGATCTGGGCGGTCTTCGGGCGGCAGGTGTCTATTATTGGCCGGGACCAATTCATGAAGGTAACGGTCAGATGCAGCTGATCATTGATGAAAGCGCAACAGCTGAACAGCGTGCCGCGTTGCAAGCGATCATGACCGGTCAGGATACGGATGAAATGGCCACGTTCTGGTATGTCTTCAGCGCCATGGCGCCTTTGAAACATGAAACGCTGTTTGTTCCGATTGAACTGGACTGGAACCGTGACGAGCGCAGCGGATACGCCAAGGTTGCCGGAGTTTTCGATGTTGAGGTCAATCCGATCCCTCATATCGTATCGGGCGCACCTCACCGCGCGTCGATACAGTTGCCGAACGGCTTTGAATACCGCCACGCCGAGGCGGCATCGGGCAGTGCGACTACAACGGGTGGTCAGATCCGGCTGACCTTTGACGCAACCCATGCTCATCTGGCGCATCTGAACATCTCGGGCCATGGCGTCTTGGGCGCATAAGCAGAGAACACCCATGACCAAGCAGAACGCATCGCCCCGGGGCGGGACGGTTGAGTGGTTGCTGAGACAGGACAGCGCGATTGTTCTGGGAAGCGTTCTTCTGATCATCCTCGGTGCAACCTGGTACACGATAGCTGGCGTCGGGATGAACATGTCCGCGGTCGAGATGACCCGGATGGCCGGCCCTGTCGGAGATCCCATGCAAATGGGCCCGGCAGCAGCGTGGAGCGCAAGCTATGCCTTGCTGATTTTTCTGATGTGGTGGGTCATGATGATCGCCATGATGACCCCAAGCGCTGCGCCTGCCGTTCTTCTGTTCATCGCGGTCAAGCGGACAGGGCCTGAAAAGCACCGGACGGTTGCGTTCAGCCTGTGGTTTTTATCCGGCTATCTGGTGGCCTGGGGGGCGTTCAGCCTGATTGCAACCGCATTGCAATGGGGGTTGGAACAAATCGGGTTGTCCGACGGGCCGATGATGACGATCAGTTCGGGTGTCTTCGCAGGCAGCGTTCTGCTGGCGGCTGGCGCCTATCAGTTTTCAGCTTTGAAAAACGCATGCCTGCGCCACTGTCAGAGCCCCGCACGTTTCCTGGCCAATCACAACCGGCCCGGAACACTCGGTGCATTCCGAACCGGTATCCTGCACGGCACGTATTGTCTGGGATGCTGCTGGGCACTGATGCTGCTGCTTTTCGTCGGAGGGATCATGAACCTCTACTGGATTGTCGGAATTGCCGCCTATGTCGCGCTGGAAAAACTCCTGCCCGGGGCCCGGTGGCTTGTGCCGGTGACAGGTTCTGCGCTGATCGGTGCGGGCCTCTGGTTCATCACGGCGCCGTTGTTTTCTGGCACCTGATTTTCGACGGCCCGGGGTCGGCTGACTTGAAGACCCAAAAACGATTTGATGTAACAGGAGGTATCCATGCCCATTTTCATTACTTACGCATCTTACTCGCAAGCCGGTGTCAAAGGCATGTTGCAAAAGCCCGAGAACCGCACCGGTCCGGTGAAAGCTCTGCTGGAAAAAGTAGGCGGCAGGCTGCTGTCCTTCTACATGACAACCGGCAGCAACGACGTGGTTGTGATCAGCGAAGCCCCAGATGGGACAGACGCCGTGGCCGTTGGCATGGCTGTCGCCGCGTCGGGTGCAGTGACGAACATCGAAACCGTTCGCGCCTGGACCGCAGACGAGTTCACGTCGATAACAGAGAAAGCGGCGGCGCTGACCGGTTCCTACACGCCGCCCGGAGGATAGGAGGATACGCGCGGAGGGCCTGTAAGCCGGATCTTGTTCCGGGGTTGCCCCCTTCGATGACCATTCCTCTAGGCCGTGCATTGCTGCGCGGCTCAAGCTGCCAACCCGGTCCCTCTCGGCCAAGACGCGCTTAGCGGCGGTATCGGCTTGCGCCGACCGGCCCGCGCGGGGACCCTATTTGGCATTGCTCCCGGTGGGGCTTGCCGTGCCGCCCCTGTTGCCAGGGGCGCGGTGGGCTCTTACCCCACCGTTTCACCCTTACCCTGAACCAAAGTTCCGGGCGGTCTGATTTCTGTGGCGCTTTCCGTCGGGTTGCCCCGCCCGGGCGTTACCCGGCACCGTTGTCTTGTGGAGTCCGGACTTTCCTCTCGGGCCTTGCGACCCCAGCGGCCATCCGGCCCTCCGCGCGTGGGTTGGGTAGGCTCTGCGGTCGGCGGCGTCAAGGGTGGATGGTTCAGAGAAGGGGCCAGCCCCTTCTTGGCCTGCGGCCAATTCAACCCCGGGATATTTTCAGCCAGATGAAGGGCGGATCAGGAGTGCGGGATCAACGGTGCAAGGTCGGCTTGCTGCAAAGGCCCCCTGCCCCATGGGCGGTATCGAAGGCGGACGGCATGCAACAGCGTATCATCGTCTACATCAGCGCTGAAACCGGCAGCCTGAGCCAGATTTCGGAACTGGCCCTTTGATGCAGTTTGCGGACCAGCGGCATATCCGCGGGGCGTGGCCAGCAAGTTGCGCTCGAGCCGCAACCAGTCAAATCGCGGACCGGGGTCAAATTTGCGCCCAGGCGCCATGTCCGAATGGCCGATAACACCGTTTGGCAAGATGGCCCAACGGTGCATTATCTGGCGCAACAGCTGTTCCAGCCGATGCATCTGGGGTTCGGGGAACGGATGCTTGCCGGCGTTGTCCAGCTCGATGCCTATGGAACGAGAGTTGATGTCGGTCTGACCGTGCCATTCTCCGGCACCCGCGTGCCAAGCCCGGTCTTCTTCGCGCACCATCTGCCACAGCGTGCCATCATTGCCGATCAGGTAATGGGCCGAGACCTCGGCCTTTGGGTCGCACAGACGATCCAAAGCCGCCTGCGCGCTGTCCATCGCCGTGTAATGGATCACGATCAAGGATGGTGTCAGACCATCTCGGCGCTCACCAAAATTGGGTGACGGATGCCAGATCGGGTTCAGGGGGTCAGTTGCTGACGGCACTGCGGAACGGGCTCGGGTCCCAGCCACACGCATAGCCATCCCCATCCGGGTCCAGACCTTTGCGGTCGCGCTGGGGGCCGCCATTGGACAGAAACTCGATCTGAGCCTGATCAGGGGATGGGAATTGCGCGCAGTTCCTCTGAGCCTTGGCCTGAAGGTTGAAACCGGACCGGCTGTAAAGTTGCACACCTACCGGATTGGACGTGCTCAGCGCGTATTGCACAATGTTTGTCTGGCCGCTCGCCGTGCGCTCGGGCACTGCCGTCGGGGCCACGAGTTCATACGTCTGGCGGTTCTGCTCGATCCGGGCGGCGTCGGATTCGATGCTACGGCGTTCGGACACGGCGGCAAAATCCTGTTCATCCGAAATCGCGCCAGTGTTCGCCACGGGAACCGCCGTAACCGCGGCTGAGTTTTGGCCAGATGTGCTGGCCAATGCCGCCGCGGCCTGGTTGGCGATATCCGCGTTTTCACCCGTGGCAACAGGCGCCGTACCCGGGGCGCCCAGCGGTTGTTGTGAAACTTCGACCGGGGCCAGCAGAGGGTTGCCGGCCACGCCCTGACCTGCCAATTGAGCCTCGCGCTGCGCCTGGTATTCAGGCGTGTTGAAACCCGTACTGGTCAGCGGCGCGACATCCGTGCACGCAGCTGCCAGTGCAAGAGCGGGGACCAAAAGCAAAACGCGCATTGTTTGGCTCCGTGTCTAGTGCTTCAGTTGCCCGAGGCTTACCACCATTTCCCGGGCTTGGCCACAAAACCGGCCGCGTTTTCCAGCGCATAGGCGGTATTGAGCAGGTCGCCTTCTTCCCAGGGACGCCCGATCAGCTGCAATCCCAGCGGAAGACCTTGTGTGTCCAGCCCTGCGGGGACCGAGATACCGGGCAGTCCGGCCAGGTTCACGGTCACGGTGAAGACATCGTTCAAATACATTTGAACAGGATCTGCTTCGGTCATTTCGCCCAGACCGAAGGCCGCCGATGGGGTTGCCGGGGTCAGTATGGCGTCGACACCGGCCGCGAACACGTCTTCGAAGTCTTTCTTGATCAGCGTGCGCACCTTGCGGGCACGATTGTAATAGGCGTCGTAGAAACCAGCCGACAGAACATAGGTGCCGACCATGACCCGGCGCTGCACTTCGTGGCCAAAGCCCTCGGCGCGGGTCTTTTCGTACATCTCGGTGATGCCATCCCCCTGCGCCAACTGTGCACGATGCCCATAGCGGACACCGTCATAGCGGGCGAGGTTCGAGGACGCCTCGGCCGGGGCGATCACATAGTAGGCAGGCAGCGCATACTTGGTGTGCGGCAGCGAGATATCGACGATCTCGGCCCCCGCATCCTTCAGCATCGCGGCACCATCGGCCCAGAGCTTTTCGATCTCGGCGGGCATGCCGTCCATGCGGTATTCCTTGGGGATACCGATCTTCTTGCCCTTGATGTCGCCAGTCAGCATCGCTTCGAAATTCGGAACGGCCAGATCCGCACTGGTCGAATCCTTGGCGTCATGGCCGCACATGGTTTCCAGCATGATCGCGGCGTCGCGGACATTCTTGGTCATCGGACCGGCCTGATCCAGCGAGGACGCAAACGCCACAATGCCCCAGCGCGAGCAACGACCATAGGTCGGCTTGATGCCGGTGATCCCGACTAAAGCCGCGGGCTGCCGGATGGAACCGCCGGTATCGGTACCCGTTGCTGCAAGGCACAGATCGGCAGCAACGGCGGCCGCAGATCCGCCCGACGAACCGCCCGGCGTCAGCTGCGCATCATCGTTGCCACGACGCCACGGGCTGACCGCGTTGCCATAGACCGATGTTTCGTTGGACGAGCCCATGGCGAATTCGTCCATGTTCAGCTTGCCCAGCATCACCGCGCCTGCGTCGGCCAGTTGCTGTGACACGGTGGATTCGTATTCCGGCTTGAAGCCTTCAAGAATGCCCGACGCGGCTTGCGACGGCACGCCCTTGGTGCAGAACAGGTCCTTGATGCCGATCGGCAGGCCACACATTGACGGAGCGTCCCCACCCTTGATCCGTTCATCCGCGGCCTTGGCGCGCTCCATCGCGATCTCGGGCGTCTTGTGGACGAATGCGTTCAGCGCATCTGCTTCATCAATGGCTTTCAAGCAGGCTTCTGTCAGCTCAACAGAGGTGACGTCGCCGGCTCGCAACGCGTCGCGGGCCTCGGCCAGGCCCAATTTGTTCAGATCGCTCATGTCTTACTCCACCACTTTGGGGACTGCGAAGAACCCTTCGCGGGCGTCGGGGGCGTTGGCCAGAATCTTGTTCTGCTGATTGCCATCGGTGACTTCGTCCTGACGACGCTTGAGGCGCATGGGTGTAACCGAAACCATCGGCTCGACACCTTCCACATCCACTTCGTTCAGCTGTTCGATGAACCCAAGGATGGTGTTGAACTCGGATGCCAGCGCCGGCAGCGCGTCATCCTCGACCTTGATCCGGGCCAGTTTGGCCACTTTGGCGGCGGTGCTTTGGTCAATCGACATCGGCTTCCCTCATCTACGTTAGGGGGCGTTTACCCGTCTGTAGCGGCAGTCGCAAGACCGGGGTGCCTTGGGCAGGTCCGAGTTTGGAACTCCCCCCTCTTCTGAGGCCATTCAAAACTGAATGACTGGTATGCAAAAAAGTAAACCGAATAGTTCATTATCGATCTTGAAAACTAAACTGTACTGTTCATTTTATTTATGCGACATAACGCAAACCGGAGAAAAAACATGAAACCCCTGATAACAGCCGCAGTCTTGTCCGCCACGATTTTGGCCGCACCGGCCATGGCTTTGGGTATCGACACAAGCAACCTGACACGCACGTTGACCTTCCCGTCCCCTATCGCGGAACCGGTCACGCAGGATCAGGTTAAACCTGCCAAATAACGCGCAGGTCCTAGCCGGGTCAGATATCCCCTCTCTGACCCGGCCGTTTTTCATTTTCGAGGATGCACATCCCAGGGCAAGCCGTTAGCATAACGTCGAATACAGAACAGAACTGCGCCGAGGTTTCGTAGTTCAGGCAAGCCAGTGGAGCAGATGATGAGCGCGCAAAAACAAGCGGTTCTGGACGCAATCGACGCAGCCAATGCAAATGACCCCAACCAAGACGATGGCCGCCCCGCGGCACTGTTGTATGGCGAACGCATGAGTGCCGAGCTGGGCCGCCTGTTTCCGGACGCTTCCGACGCCCTTCAAATCGCCGCGCGCGGGCAGCATGTGGAACGTTGGAAACTTGCCCGCAGTGAATATCCCGAAGGCCGGGTTGGATATCTGTCATGGCGCAAGGCGCAGGGCGAACACCATGCCGACGTGGTCATGGGGTTGATGACCCGCGAAGGTTACGATTCACAACAGGTCGAGGCCGCAGGGCGCATGTTGCGCAAACAGGGCATCAAGCGGGACGCGGAAGTGCAGGCGTTGGAAGACGTGATCTGCTTTGTGTTTCTGAAATGGTATTTCCAGCCCTTTGCCGCAAAACACTCGGCCGAGAAAATCCAGAGCATCGTTGAAAAAACAGCCCGCAAGATGTCGCCCGAAGGCCGCGCTCGGGTGTTGAACGAATTTGATCTGCCCGACCATCTGGCCGCAGCCTTTCAGAACTAGGAGCGGACCAGGGCGGTTTCGTTGACCTACTTGTCACGAGGCTCGGAGGACACAAGCGATCCTCCCGCGCCTCAAGGCGCCGGGCCTTTATCGAAACGGCCCCTGACAAGAGCTGCGCGATACACCTCGATCATCCATCCCAGCATGATGGCATTCAGGATATGCCACATGAAATGCGTCCCCATTGGCCATTGCCTGCAAATTGGCAAATCCAGCGCCCGGAACGTGATCGACAGAATCAGGATCAAGGCCCCGATTGTCATCCCTTTGGCCAAGATCATGTCTTGGCCCCGCAGCAGGAACGCATAGATCAGGATCAACAAAGGGACCGGCGCATAAGCCGCCGACCCACCAATCCCCGGCACAAGCTGGAACAGGGGCGCAACGGCCGCCGCATAGGGAAGAAACAGAAGCGTACCGCAGATCGCCAATCCAGACGACATGCGACAGATGTCGCGGTTCACCGCATATATATAGACCAATATGAACAGCAGGATCGGCGCCACATCCGCCAAAGCCGCCCAAACCCGGGCATGGGTGTGAAACAGATAGCTTCCGATCCCGATCATGGCCAAAATCACGACCAGACCCTTGGCCAGCGGCATGTCCTGATCGCGCACGCGCCGCCACATGATCCATGCGGCAATCAGAAAAGCAGCGTTCGTGATCGCATTGATCGGCTCGGCCCAATAGTCCGCCGACACGCGTTCGCAATAGCCATCAATTTCTCGAATCCAGTCCATGGAATTTTACATAGCCGATGCTAGGCTGCTGCCAAGAGACCTTATGGGAGGAAAACCGGAATGAACATTATCTGGCTGGGCCATGGCAGTTTTCGCATTGAAACGCAGGGGCAGGTTCTGTTGATCGACCCGTGGCTGACCGGCAACCCGGTCTTGCCCGAAGATCGGCATGATGCCGTGCTGGAAGGGGCGACCCACATTCTTTTGACCCACACGCATTTTGACCACGTGGCCGATGTACTTCCCCTGGCAAAGCACCTGAAAATCCCCGTTGTCGGACAGTATGACCTGATGGGATACTGGAGCGAAGCGGAAGGAATCGAGACCATTGGTTTCAACAAAGGCGGCACCGTTGACCTGAACGGCGTCATGGTGACAATGGTACCGGCCTCTCACAGCTCGACTTTTTCAACACCGGACGGTCTGCGCACCGGCGGCAGTGAAGTCGGCTTCATGATCGCGGCCGAGGGGCGTATGCTCTACGTCTCGGGCGATACCGACATCATGGCCGACATGGAATGGATGGGGGATTACTACAAGCCCGATATCGGCATCCTTTCGGCCGGCGGGCATTTCACTATGGATATGAAAGCCGCCGCCTATGCCGCGAAACGGTTCTTTGACTTCAAGACGGTCATCCCATGTCACTACAAGACGTTCCCCATTCTGGAACAATCCGCACAGGCATTGATCGACGGGTTGCCCGGGGTCGACGTGATCGAACCTGAGGTTATGAAAGCCATCACCGTCTGACGACAGCGCAGCGCGTCAGCACGGCTTGTCCTGGCGGCGCGCTTCGAAGAAGGCCTTCAAAAGCGCGGCAGCCTCTTCGCCTGCAATCCCGTCATAGACTTCGGGCACGTGATGCGCCTGTGCATGCGAAAACACGCGCGCGCCATGCGCCACGCCCCCGGATTTGGGGTCTGCCGCACCGTAATAGATCCGCCGGATGCGCGCGGCCGCCAAGGCCGCGGCGCACATCGCGCAAGGCTCCAACGTGACGTAGAGATCATGATCCGGCAGCCGTTCAGAGCCCGCCAGCGCACAGGCTGCACGCAAGGCCATGATTTCCGCATGGGCCGTGGGGTCATTCAACTCGCGCGTCCGGTTTCCGGCCACGGCCACGACCGCTCCGTCCGGTCCGACGACAACGGCCCCCACGGGCACCTCGCCGCGGTCAGCGGCTGCGCGCGCCTCGGCCAGGGCCTGTTGCATATGCGATTTGAATACCATGCCCCCTGACTGCCGCAGAAACCCGCCTTTCGCAAGCGCCCGGGATGCGGTATGGCCCTGACATGAACACGACCCCACCCCCCGGCGATCGGATCGCCAAAGTCCTGGCCCGCGCTGGCGTAGCGTCCCGGCGCGAGGCTGAACGCATGATAGAAGCGGGCCGAGTGGCAGTGAATGGCAAGACCATCGACAGCCCCGCCCTGAACGTGACCGCGAAAGACAAGATCGCAGTCGACGGCAGGCCGGTCTCGGAACCGGAACCGTCGCGTCTGTGGCTGTATCACAAACCCGCCGGGTTGGTGACGACGACCCGCGACGAAAAAGGACGAGAGACAATATTCGACAAGCTGCCCGACGACATGCCACGGGTAATGAGCGTCGGTCGGTTGGATCTGAATTCCGAAGGATTGCTGCTGTTGACCAACGATGGCGGCATCAAGCGCAAGCTGGAACTGCCCTCGACCGGCTGGTTGCGGAAGTACCGCGTACGGGTGAACGGTCGCCCGAAGGACGAAGATTTCGAACCGCTGCGCAAGGGGCTGGTAATCGAGGGAGAACGGTTCCAGCCAATGACCGTCTCATTGGATCGCCAGCAGGGCGCAAATGCCTGGCTGACGATCGGTTTGCGCGAAGGCAAGAACCGCGAAATCCGCCGCGCGATGGAAGATATCGGTTTTACCGTGAATCGTCTGTTGCGGGTGTCCTACGGCCCCTTCCAGCTTGGGACGTTGAAACAGGGCGAGGTCGAAGAAGTCCGTCGCAGGGTGATGCGGGACCAGCTGGGTCTGGACGCCGAAGACAAGCCCGGCAACCCGCCCAAACGCCCGTCACGGCCCAAAAGAAAACGGCCTCTGGTCGGCAAGAATCCCCGTAAGTGATGTGGGTTCGGCAACCTTCCCCCTAGCGCTAAGCCCGCGCATACCCTAAATTTTCAGTGAAAGCTGCTATTTGGGGGGCGTGATGTCCGGAAGCGGAGTGCAAAAACTGGCCTACGCTGTGCTGTTGGTGCTGTTGTTTGGCGTCTGCACTGGTTTGCTCGGAGGTCTGTAAGCCATGGCAAAGCGGTTTGGCGGCAAATACAGCCCACAGGGGGATGAATCGGAAAACACCCCACTGCCGAGGGGTCAGTTTGACGGCGCACGGGTCGAGCCCGCTGGCGCACGTGCGAATATTCTGTTTCTACCCGCCATTCCTTTGGTGTTTCTGTCCTTGAACGACGGCGCGATTGGTATGACGCTGGGGCTGGTCGCCGCTGGTTTTCTGACGGCGGCCGCATTCTTGCTGCGAGAAGGTCTGAGAGCCGAAGCCGCGTACAATGCCCGCAAAACCGCCCGACGCCCTGCTTTTCCGCGGAAGATATTTGCCAGTGTTCTCACCGGTCTTGGTGCTGGCCTTGCGTCTTACAGGTCCGAGTTTCTGGACGCTGAAGCGGCAGCGCAGGTCAGCCTGTTAGCCCCCGTGCTGTTTGGTGTCGCAGCGACCGCTCTGCATTCTGTCTCATTCGGGCTTGATCCGATGAAGAACAAGGGCATGGAGGGGGTCGACACCTTTCAGCAAGACCGAGTGGCGCGCGTGGTCGATGATGCCGAGAAACACTTGTCGGAAATGACGGATGCCATAAAACGCGCGGGCGATCGACGTGTCGAAGCCCGAGTCGAGCGATTTCAGGACACCGCACGTGACCTGTTCCGCACGGTCGAGGAAGACCCCCGCGATCTGGCCGGCGCAAGAAAATATCTGACTGTGTATCTACAGGGCGCGCGTGATGCGACTGTCAAATTTGCTGATGTCTATGCGCGCACCCGCGACGCGCAGGCACTGGCCGACTATTCCGCCCTTCTGGACGATCTGGAACAGAATTTTGCCGCGCGTACGCGGAAAATGCTATTGGATGACCGCAGTGATCTGACGGTCGAAATCGGCGTGTTGCGTGAAAGATTGCAGCGCGAAGGCGTCCGGCTGGACTGACCGGCCATATTTGAGCGAGGAACATACCCATGTCCGATGAGATCAAGAACAAGGCAGTTCAGGCCGAGACTCTGGTACAGGAAGTCACCGCAGTTGCCCTACCCGAACCGCAAGCCGAAGTCGTGTCGTTGGAGGAAGCCGACGAACCCGTCAGCGCCGAAATTCGCAAGCGGATGAATGAAATCGACATGGACAACACCAATTCGATTGTCGCGTTTGGCTCGTCCGCTCAGGCCGAGCTGCAGGAAATCAGCCAGGCCATGCTTGCGGATGTGCGCAACAAGGATGTCGGCCCGGCCGGAGACAGCCTGCGTAATATCGTGACCACAATCCGCGGTTTCTCGGTCAGTGAACTTGACGTGCGGCGCGAGCGCAGCTGGTGGGAGAAACTGTTGGGCAGGGCTGCACCGTTTGCAAAATTCACAGCGCAATACGAAGAGGTTCAAGGCCAGATCGATCGCATTACCGACGATCTTCTGGGGCATGAGCATACGCTGCTCAAGGATATCAAATCTCTGGATCTGCTTTATGAGAAGACCTTGGGCTTTTATGACGAACTGGCGCTGTACATCGCTGCGGGCGAAGAGAAGCTGACCGAGCTGGACAGCCACGACATCCCTGAAAAGGAAGCCGAAGTTCAGGCCGCTCCGGAAGACCAGCAAGTGATGAAGGCACAGGAACTGCGTGACATCCGTGCGGCGCGTGACGACCTAGAACGCCGGGTTCATGACCTGAAACTGACACGACAGGTCACGATGCAGTCGCTGCCGTCGATCCGTTTGGTTCAAGAAAACGACAAATCGCTGGTCACCAAGATCAACTCGACGCTGGTGAACACGGTCCCGCTGTGGGAAACACAGCTGGCCCAGGCGGTTACGATACAACGCAGCGCCGAAGCCGCCGCCGCGGTGCGGGATGCCAACGATCTGACGAACGAGCTTTTGACTTCGAATGCAGCCAACCTGCGCGAATCGAACAAGATGATCCGCCAAGAGATGGAGCGTGGCGTGTTCGACATCGAAGCGGTCAAGCAGGCCAATGCCGACCTGATTGGCACCATCAACGAAAGCCTTGCCATTGCGGACGAAGGCAAGGCCAAACGCGCCGCAGCCGAAGCTGAGTTGCAGAAGATGGAAAAGGAACTGCGCGACACTTTGGCGGCCGCCAAAGCGCGCCGCGACGGAACCGGCGACAATGCCGGTACGGCGGTTCCCGGCTAAGGGCTGGATCGGCGTGCGGGCCTTGGTTTACTTGAAAGGGACCTTGGGGATGGTATCGCTTTTGGCTCTGGCCAATTGCGATGAGACCCTGACGTCATCCGTTGTTCCGCAACCTCGCCCGACACCCGCCCCCGTGGCAGCCAATGCCTATGTGCCGCCGTCGGCCGCAAGTCAGGATCTGGCGCGTTTTTATCAGCGGGTTGAACGGGATTTGCTGGTGCGGGGGCTTTTGCGCACCGATGGGGGTGGCCCGGACACTCCCTATGATGCCGACGATCTGGCGCGAAATTTCGAAGCGATTGCGTTCTACAGCGAGTATCCGACACGAAGCGTCGCGGTTGGCTCGCGTCAGACGGACGGGCAACTCAGCCGATGGTCCGGCTCTGTCCGCATACAGACCGAGTTCGGGCCCTCCGTGCTTCCCTCTGCACGGCAGAAAGATGCAGATCAGGTGCGGTCCTTTGCAACCCGACTGGCCAGATTGACCGATCATCCGGTTTCCGTTGTCTCCCGCAACGCCAATTTCCATGTCTTTTTTGCAGGCAAGGATGACAGCGCCTATGTCGTGTCCCGCCTGAAACAGCTGATCCCGAATATCAGTCAGGACTCGCTGAATCTGGTGGCCAATCCACGTGCTAATTTCGACTGTCTGGTGTTTGCATCGGCAACGACTTCATCACCACACAGGTACGTACGTGCCGTGTCCCTCATTCGGGCCGAACTGACGGATCTGGGTCGCCAAAGCTGCATTCACGAAGAAATTGCTCAGGGTCTTGGTTTGTCCAATGACAGCCCGGCAGCGCGACCTTCGATTTTCAACGATGATGACGAATTTGCCTTGCTGACCAGTCACGACGAAAAGCTGCTGACGATGTTGTATGACCCACGGTTGCAGCCCGGCGTAGGCGTTGATGAAGCGCGGCCCATCGTACGAATTATCGCACATGAATTGATGGGGCAGTCGCTCTGACCCCAAGGACAGGAGAACCCAAATGGGAATATTCGATTTTCTGACCGGAGAATTCATTGATGTCATTCATTGGGTGGACGACACCCGTGACACGATGGTCTGGCGGTTCGAACGTGAGGGCCACGAGATCAAGTATGGCGCCAAGCTGACCGTGCGCGAGGGCCAGGCGGCCGTATTCGTGCACGAAGGCCAGCAGGCCGACGTGTTCACGCCGGGCCTCTACATGCTTGAAACCAACAACATGCCGATCATGACGACGCTGCAACATTGGGATCACGGGTTCCAGTCGCCGTTCAAGTCCGAGATCTATTTCGTCAACACGACCCGGTTCAACGATCTGAAATGGGGCACCAAGAACCCGATAATGCTGCGCGATCCCGAATTCGGCCCCACCCGGATCCGCGCCTATGGCACCTACACGATCCGGGTGAAGGACCCGGCCAAATTTCTGGTCGAGATCGTGGGCACCGACGGTGAATTCACGATGGACGAGATCAGCTTTCAAATCCGCAACATCATCGTGCAGGAATTCAGCCGGGTGATCGCGGGCTCGGGCATCCCGGTTCTGGACATGGCTGCAAACACCGCCGATCTGGGCAAGCTGATCGCGGCCGAGGTCTCGCCCGTGCTCGACGGTTATGGGCTGGAAATGCCGGAATTCTACATCGAAAACATCTCACTGCCGCCGGCGGTCGAGGCGGCGCTGGACAAGCGCACCTCGATGGGGCTGGCGGGGGATTTGGGCAAGTTCACCCAGTATTCCGCGGCCGAGGCGATGACGGCGGCAGCCAGCAACCCAAGCGGTGGCGGCGGCATGGGCGCTGGCCTTGGTATGGGAATGGGCATGGCGATGGCGAACCAGATGTCGAACATGGCAGCGGGTCAGTCGTCAGGCCCGTGGGGCGCGCCCGCGCCCGCTGCCCCGCAACCATCCGCGCATGTGGCCCCGCCGCCTCCGCCGCCGGTGGAGCATGTGTGGCATATCGCGGTGGACGGACAGACCAGCGGCCCGTTCTCGAAGGCCAAGATGGGTCGCATGGCCAGTGAGGGCGAGATCACACGCGACACCTACGTGTGGACGCCCGGTCAGGACGGCTGGAAGAAGGCGGGTGAGGTGCAGGAACTGGCGCAGCTGTTCACGATCCTGCCGCCGCCCCCGCCCGGCGCATGAGGGCACCGCATGGCCGGCCTTGGAAAGCGTTCGAAAAAGGGCAGGCGCAGAACGCGGCCCGAACCGCATTTCGTCTGCCCCTGCTGCGACTATGTCACCCTTTCGGAACGTGGAAAGTACCTGATCTGCCCGATATGTTTCTGGGAGGATGAGAACATCCGATATGACACGAACCTGCGCGAGCCTTCGGCGGCCAATCACGGCCTGACATTGGCTGAGGGGCGTAAAAACTTCAAGACGATTGGGGCCTGCGAGGCCGCGATGCTGCCGCATGTCCTGCCCGAGGAAGACCGCGCGGACTATCTCTACTTCCCTCTCAAAGACTGAGCGTATCATGACGGATACCCCTACCCCATTGCCTGATTTCGCGGAACATCGTTTCCCGTGTGACCAGTGCGGCGCGGATTATCGATTCGACCCGCTATCCGGCACTCTGACCTGTGACCATTGCGGCCATTCCGAACCGATCGGTGCCGGCCCCTGGGGCGGCGCCAGCCTGCGCGAGCTGGATTTCGACGCTGCCATCGCCGACCGCCTGCCCGACAGCGAAATCGAAGAGACGCGGGTTCTGTCCTGCCCGAACTGTGCAGCGCAGGTTGAATTTGATCCCGACACCCATGCTGCGGAATGCCCGTTCTGCGCCACCCCGGTCGTGACGGACACCGGGGTGAACCGGCATATCAAACCGAAAGGCGTTCTGCCCTTTGCGCTGGACGAACGCGCCGCCCACAAGGCCATGAGCAACTGGCTGGGAAGGTTGTGGTTCGCGCCGAACGGGTTGAAAGATTATGCCCGCAAGGGTCGCAGGATGCAGGGCATCTATGTGCCCTACTGGACCTTCGACGCCGATACGAAGTCGGCCTATCGCGGAGAGCGCGGCATAGTCTACTATGAAACCCGCACCGTCATGCGGGATGGCAAACGGGTACAACAACAGGTGCCCAAGGTCCGCTGGACGCCCAAGTCCGGCCGGGTGGCGCGGTTTTTTGACGACGTGTTGGTGTTGGCCTCAAAGTCCCTGCCCAAGGCTTACACGGATGCTCTGGAGCCTTGGGATCTCCCGGCTCTGGAACCTTACCAGCCAGAGTACCTCGCCGGTTTTCGGGCCGAGGCCTATACGGTCGAGCTGAAAGATGGATATGCCGAAGCACGCGCATATATGGCCCGCGTGATCGAGCGGGACGTGCGTTTTGATATTGGGGGCGACAGGCAACGCATCCATGCAGTGGACACCGATGTGCGCGATGTCACGTTCAAACATATCCTGCTGCCGATCTGGTTGGCGGCGTACAAGTATCGCGGTCAGACGTATCGTTTCGTGGTGAACGGCCGGACCGGCCGGGTTCAGGGAGAACGCCCCTGGTCGGCAATCAAGATCACGATCGCCGTTGTGCTTGGCCTGCTGGTTGCCGCAGGCATCGGATACCTGATGGCGACCGGACAGCAATGACCTTCAGGGGCTCTAGCCGAAAACTCTGCGGCGGAACCCCTTGAACATCCCCGGCTTCTCACCCATCCTGCCGCCGGCTGCCCCGGAGGAGAAGACGACGTGACCCTGGCCGACCTGAACACGCTTCTGACCGCGCGCCATTCCTGCCGCGCCTTTCGGCCCGACCCGGTGCCACGTGGTGACATCGAACAGATCGTGGCCAGCGCGTCGCGGGTGCCAAGCTGGTGCAATGCGCAACCTTGGCAATTGGTCATTACCAGCAAAGACGAAACCGACAGGTTCCGCGACGCGATGTCAAACGAAGCCAGGAACGGCACGCCGGCCCCCGATCTTCCTTTTCCCGTTTCCTACTCCGGCGTGTATCAACACCGCCGCCGGACGTGCGGCTGGGCGCTCTACAACGCGGTTGGCGTAGAACGGGGGGACCGTAAAGGATCGGCGCAGCAAATGATGCAGAACTTCGCCCTTTTTGGCGCACCACATTGTGCCATCATCTCAAGCCCGGCAGAGCTGGGACCTTATGGTGCAATGGATTGCGGCGGCTTTGTCACGGCTTTTGCGCTCGCCGCTCAGGCATTGGGCGTGGCAACCATCCCGCAAGCGGCATTGGCGGCGTACAGCCCTTTTTTGCATCAGTATTTTCAGATCCCCGATGACCGGTTGATCCTGTGCGCAATTTCCTTTGGCTATTCGGATATGGATCATCCTGCAAACAGCTTCCGTACGGAACGCGCGGCATTGGGTGACTTTGTGGACTGGCGCGGCTAAACCGTCGCTCAGGCAGGGTCAACGTTTCGGGGGGAGGAACCAAGTGCGCGCATTGCTGCAAAGGGTGACACAGGCCAAAGTGTCGGTCGAAGGCACCGTCATCGGCAAAACTGGCCCCGGGCTCATGATTCTTGTCTGCGCCATGCAGGGCGACAGCAAGGCACAGGCAGAAAAACTGGCCGAAAAAACCGCGAAACTGCGGATTTTCAAGGATGACGCCGGCAAGATGAACCGCTCGCTTCTGGATGTTGAAGGCTCTGCTTTGGTGGTCAGCCAGTTCACACTGGCGGCGGACACCTCCAGCGGCAATCGCCCCGGATTTTCAAACGCAGCCCCGCCCGAGTTGGGAGAGCAATTGTACAAGGTCTTCGCAGAGCACCTTGCCGCGCAGGGTATCGCGGTGGAAACCGGGCAGTTCGGCGCGGACATGGCGGTTGAGCTTGTAAATGACGGGCCGGTCACGATCTGGGTGGAGAATTGATGGATATTGAAAAGCAAGCTGTCAGGTTGTGGCAGGCCGGTGTTGATGCCGTCGGCGGGTATAAGGCCACCCTGGCCGCCTTGCCTGATGTCCCGAAACCAGACCGTATTCTGGCCGTGGGCAAACCCGCCGCAGCCATGGCGCGGGCTGCGCTGGAGCATTTCGGCGCCATCCCCACGCTTGTGGTCACCAAAGACGGGCATGGCCACGACCTGCCGGCCGGGGTCGAGGTGATCGAGGCGTCACACCCCGTTCCGGACGACCGCAGCCTCGCGGGCGGACGGGCACTGCGCCTGGCCATGGAACAGATGGGGCCCGGATCACATGTTCTGCTGCTGGTCTCGGGTGGCGCGTCATCCCTGGCCGAGGACCTGCTTCCCGGAACATCGCTGGCGGATCTCGAGGCGTTGAACCGCGAACTGCTGTCCAAAGGGCTGGATATCCGCGCAATGAATGCCGAGCGGCGCAAGCTGTCACGTATCAAGGGCGGCGGCCTGCTATCCCATTTCGCCGGAGACCGCGCCACGGTTCTGGCGATTTCGGATGTGCCCGGAGACGATCTGAACGTCATCGGTTCCGGGATCGGAGCATTGCCCGACAAGCATTCCTTTGCCGCCAGCAACCGGATCGTCGCTTCGAACGCGCATGCCCGCAATGCCGCCGCCAAAGCAGCGGAAACAATGGGGCTGAGGATTTGGACCAATGATGAGGCCCTGCACGACGACTATTTGCAGGTCGCGGCGCGTCTTGGGCCCATGCTGCGTGGAATGGAAAAAGGCGTGATGATCTTTGGCGGAGAACCGACCGTGGTCTTGCCTGATTACCCGGGACGTGGTGGTAGAAATCAGGCCCTTGCGCTTGCCTTGGCAAAAGAGATCGCGGGGCAGACGGATCTTGCGGTGATCGTGGGCGGCACCGACGGCACGGATGGCCCGACAAATGCGGCGGGTGGAATCATAACCGGAGCAACCTGGGGTGAGGGCGCCGAACGCGCCCTTCAAGACGCCGATAGCGGGTCTTTCCTGGAAAAAGTCCAAGGCCTGCTGACAACCGGGCCAACCGGCACCAATGTCATGGATCTGGTTGTCGCGATACGTGGATGAATTGACGCTTCTCATGCCGCTTTGGCCCGCAATCGACCAGAAACTACCCGAAAATGCAGAATGTACCTGAACACCCACTCAGCAATTGCCGCACACCGGACAACAAAGCGAAGGCTTCGGCCTTCGGCATTTAGGAGAAATAACCTTGCCCGGTTCGCGGAAATAAGCCAACGTTGACTCATGCGTCAACAAAAAGTCCCCCAAGGGGCTGGAACCACTCAATAGGGAGAACACTCAATGAATGAACAAATAACGCATATGGCCGGTCAGGTCACAGCCGGGAAGATGACTCGCCGCGAATTCATGGGGAAAGCCGCGGCCTTGGGTGTTTCGGCGGCGGTGGCCAGCACGATGTTCGCAGACGCAGCACGCGCAGCAGGCCCGAAAAAAGGCGGTGACCTGAAGCTGGGCTTGCAAGGGGGTGAGTCAACAAACTCTTTGGATCCCGCGACTTATGCAAGTTCGGTTCCATACATGAACGGGCGCCACTTTGGCGACGGCTTGGTCGAAGTTGCTGCCGACGGAACAATCGAACCCAGATTAGCCGAAAGCGTCGAAGGCAGCGCGGATGCCAAGGTTTGGACCTTCAAACTGCGTCAGGGTGTCGAATTCCACAACGGCAAAACCATGACCAGCGAGGACGTGCTGAAGACAATGCAGCGCCACTCGAACGAAGACTCAAAGTCTGGTGCCCTTGGTATCATGAAGGGCATCGAGTCGATGAAAGCCGATGGCGACAATTTCCAGGTTACTCTGTCCGAGCCAAACGCTGACCTTCCGTACCTGATGGCCGACTACCACCTGATCATCCAGCCCGATGGCGGCATGGACAATCCCGGAGCAGGTATCGGAACCGGACCATACAAGGTGGAAGTAGACGAACCCGGTGTGCGTCACTTGTTTACAAAGTTTGCGAACTATTGGAATGATGACGGTCATTTTGACAGCGTCGAAAATATCGTAATCAATGACGCAACTGCGCGTACCGCAGCACTACAATCAGGACAGGTTCAACTGATCAACCGAGTAGAACCAAAAGTCGCCGATCTTCTCGGCCGGGCCCCAAACCTGACGGTCCATTCCACGCCCGGACGTGGCCACTATGTCTTTGTTATGCATGTGGATACTGCACCTTTTGACAATCACGATCTGAGGATGGCGCTGAAATACGCAATCAATCGCGAGGAAATGGTAGATAAGATTCTGCGTGGATATGGTTCGGTCGGGAACGATATGCCGATTAACGCAGCCTATCCTCTGTTTGACGAAACAATTCCTCAACGCGAGTTCGACCTTGAAAAGGCGGCAGAACACTACAAGAAGTCGGGACATGACGGATCGCCCATCGTTCTTCGGACATCCGACGTCGCGTTCCCAGGGGCGGTGGATGCGGCAGCTCTATTCCAGCAAACAGCCGCCCAAGCTGGTATTACCCTTGATATCAAGCGTGAACCCGGTGACGGCTATTGGAATGAAATCTGGAACGTTCAGCCGTTCTGCGCATCATATTGGAGTGGACGTCCTGTCCAGGATCAGATGTATGCCACGACCTACCTTTCCAGCTCAGACTGGAACGATACGCGCTTCAAGGTTCCAGCTTTTGATGATCTCTTGTTTGCGGCTCGTGCTGAATTGGATCCCGCAAAACGCAAGGAGCTGTACTCGCAGATGGGTATGATGATCAGGGATGATGGCGGCTTGATTTGCCCGATGTTTAACGACAGTGTCGAGGGCATGAGCAACCTGTTGGATGGATGGGAATCGAACCCGGGGCTTGAGTTGATGAATGGCCAAGTTTCGCGTCAATTGTGGTTCGTCTGATACAGGCATCGGATAATGCATCCTATCATAAAACTGGTTTCCCAGCGCCTCGCGCTGGGAATTCTATTGCTGTTCGGCGCTTCGGCCTTGATTTTTGGCCTGACCGAAGCTCTTCCCGGAGACGCCGCGCAAGCCGTCCTGGGGCAGTCCGCAACCCCCGAGGCCTTGGCCAACCTTCGCGAAGAAATGGGCCTGGATCGCCCGGCCCTGACCCGTTATTTTGAATGGCTGGGCGGCATCGTTCAGGGCGACCTTGGCCAATCGCTGACCAACAAGCTTGATATTGCCGAGAGCATCGGAAAACGCCTCGGGAATACGTTGTTCCTGGCTTGTGTCGCGGCAATCGTATCCGTCCCGCTTGCGATTTTCCTGGGGCTACTGGCCGTCCGGTACCGCAATCGCTGGCCCGACAAACTGATTTCCGCCGTCACGCTGACAACGGTTTCTATCCCCGAGTTCCTGATCGGCTACGTCGTGATCTACTACATCTCGGTCAAACTGGGATGGTTTTCCTCGCTGGCGATGATCAACGACTCGATGTCGTTCTGGCAAAAGCTGAACGCGATTGCGCTGCCTGCCTTCGTTCTGACACTGGTGGTCCTGGCGCAGATGATGCGGATGACCCGCGCTGCAATTCTGAACCTCATGCAATCAGCTTACATCGAAACCGCCGAACTCAAGGGCCTGAGCACGTTTCAGGTCATCGCGCGGCATGCCTTTCCCAACGCAATTTCGCCCATCGTGAACGTTGTCATGCTGAACCTCGCCTACCTCGTTGTCGGCGTCGTCGTGGTCGAAGTCGTGTTCGTCTATCCCGGCATGGGGCAGTACCTTGTGGACGCCGTGACCAAGCGTGACGTGCCGGTTGTTCTGGCCTGCGGCGTGGTGTTCGCGGCTGTTTACATCGGCCTGAACATGGTCGCGGATATCGTCTCGATCCTCGCCAACCCAAGACTGAGGCATCCGAAATGAAAAACATCCCTATTTCGGCTCTGATTGGCCTCATATTCACCGGCGCCTATTTCTTCGTGGCCATTGCTGCCCCGTTGATCGCGCCTTACGGGATGGCGGAAGTGGTCGGCGATGTATGGGAACCGGCCAGCGCCGAGCACCTGCTGGGCACCGACAATATCGGCCGCGACCTGCTGACCCGCATGATCTATGGCGGTCGCACGACGATCTTCATTGCCGCCGCAGCGACATTGCTCAGCTTCTTGACCGGTACATCGCTTGGTCTTCTGGCCGCCGTTCTGGGCGGTTGGGCGGATCAGGCCCTCAGCCGGACGGTCGATCTGATCATGTCGATCCCTACGCTGATCCTTGCGCTGGTCATTCTGGCCATCGTTCCGGTCACTGTTCCGATCCTGATCCTTGTCATGGGGCTTTTGGATGCGACACGCCCTTATCGCCTTTCGCGCTCCGTCGCCGTGGATATCAACGTGATGGACTATGTCGAAGCCGCCAAATTGCGTGGTGAGGGGCGGACATGGATCATCTTCCGGGAAATCCTGCCGAACGCATTGTCACCGCTGGTGGCCGAGTTCGGCCTGCGGTTCATTTTCATGGTGCTGTTCATCTCTACCCTGTCCTTCCTGGGTCTCGGCGTTCAACCGCCGCTGGCCGACTGGGGTGGCATCGTGAAGGAAAACAAGGACGGCATCGTGTATGGCATCGGCGCGGCCCTGTACCCCGCGGTGGCCATCGCGACGCTCGCAATCTCGGTCAACCTTGTGGCTGACTGGATCCTCAACCGTACTACATCGCTGAAAGGAGGTCGGGGATGAGTGATACCCTTCTCAAGGTCCGTGACCTCAAGATCGGTGCGACCGTTTACCCACCGGGTGAGAAACCCCATGACATCGAAATCGTGCACGGGGTTAGCTTTGACCTCGAGCGCGGCAAGGTATTGGGTCTGATCGGTGAGTCCGGCGCTGGGAAATCCACCATCGGTCTTGCCTCGATGGCCTATGGCCGGGGTGGCGTTGAAATCACCGGCGGCGAAGTCTGGGTCAACGGGCGCGACATCCTGAAATCATCGCATGGCGATATTCGGAATCTGCGCGGGGGTGAGGTTGCCTATGTCTCGCAATCTGCCGCCGCGTCGTTCAACCCGGCCAAGAAGATCATGGATCAGGTTGTCGAAGCGGCTGTCGAGCACAAGAAGTTTTCGCGCAAAGAGGCCGAGGCCCGCGCGCGTGAGCTGTTCGCAAAGCTGGGCTTGCCTGACCCTGACAACATCGGCAACCGTTATCCGCACCAGGTTTCGGGCGGTCAGTTGCAGCGTTGCATGACCGCATTGGCACTGTGTCCTGAACCCGATCTGGTGGTGTTCGACGAACCGACCACGGCGCTGGATGTTACCACCCAGATCGATGTTCTTATGGCGATCAAGGATGCCATACGCGATACCGGCGTTGCCGCTTTGTACATCACGCATGACCTGGCGGTTGTTGCGCAGGTCAGCGACGATATCATGGTTTTGCGGATGGGTGACACAGTCGAATACGGCAGCACCGATCAGATCATCAACAACCCGCAGGAAGAATATACTCAGGCTTTGGTCTCGGTGCGTTCGATCGAGCACGAAGAAAAGCAGCCCACACCTGAACCGCTGCTTACCGTTGACGGGATCACCGCGCGCTACAAGGGGCTGAACTTCGACGTGCTGCATAACGTCAATGTCGAGCTTCATCCGGGGCAGACGCTGGCGGTCGTGGGCGAATCCGGTTCGGGCAAATCCACGCTGGCCCGGGTGATCACCGGCCTGTTGCCGCCGCGCGATGGCGAGATCCGTTTTGCCGGTCGCACGCTGTCGCCGGACCTTGCGGGGCGTTCTCGCGAGGATCTGCGCGAGTTGCAGATGATCTATCAGATGGCGGACGTGGCAATGAACCCACGCCAGACCGTCGGCACCATCATCGGCCGCCCGTTGGAGTTCTATTTCAACATGCGTGGCGTTGAAAAGCGCAAGCGGATCATCGAGCTGTTGGATGAGATTGAGTTGGGCGAAAAGTTCATCGACCGCTATCCTGCGGAACTGTCCGGAGGTCAGAAACAGCGTGTCTGTATCGCCCGGTCACTGGCAGCCAAGCCCAAGATGATCATCTGTGACGAGGTCACTTCGGCTCTGGATCCGCTGGTGGCAGACGGGATCCTCAAGCTGCTGCTGGACCTGCAAAAGATCGAAGATGTGGCCTATCTGTTCATCACCCATGATCTGGCGACGGTCCGCGCGATCAGCGACAGCATCGCGGTGATGTATCAGGGTCGCGTGGCCCGTTATGGCTCGAAGAGCCAGGTGCTGAGCCCGCCCTTCGACGATTATACCGACCTGCTGCTCAGTTCGGTGCCTGAAATGCATCTGGGCTGGCTGGAAGAGGTTGTCGCCCATCGCAAGATGGAAAGCGCCGGCAACTGATCCGGTTCGTGAAATTTCGATGAAGGTTTGAAATCCCGGCACCTTGTGTGAAGACAGGTGTCGGGATTTTGCTATTGGGGGCGCAAAGTGGCAGCCCGAGGACGTCAAATCTCTTAGGGTCGCCGGAACGCAATGTCTCTCAAAGGGCCTCGACATGGACCGCAAGCTACTTCTCATCATTCTGGACGGTGTCCCCTATCGCAACTTTCGTCGCCTGTTCGGCAATCTCGAAGGCTGGGTCGACAGCGGAGAAGCACGGCTTTGGAAACTGCGCGCGGTGCTGCCTTCGACATCGGCCAGTTGCTATGCGTCGATCCACACGGGCGTGACGCCGCAAGAGCATGGCTGTACCGGAAATGGAAATGTCTTCCGGCTGAGCCACAAGGACGTATTCAGCCAGGTGCGTGAAGCCGGTGGGGTGACCGGGGCGGTGACACACAGTTATTGGTCGCAGTTCTTCAACCGTCATCCCTTCGACTACGTCCGCGACATCGAATATGACGAACCCGAAAGCGCGACGATCAACCATGGCCGTTTTCACAGCATGACGGGCTATGGCAAAGCCAATCAGATGACGCCATCCGATGTCGACCTGTATGCCACTCTGACCAATCTGTGCCTTCGTTTCGGGCTGGACTATGGCATTCTGCACACCTGCACGCTGGACAGTATGGGCCACCGTTTCTTCCACGATTGTGAAGAAATGGATCACGCTTGCTTTGTCGCCGACGAGATGCTGGCCCCTTTCATCCCCCGCTGGCGCCAGTTGGGATATGAAGTGATCGTCACCGCGGATCACGGCCAGGACGAGCGTGGGCACCACGGCGGGCGCGGCCCGCTGCAACAGGAAACGGCGCTGTATTATTTCGGCGACGCCGAAGGGCCGGACTCCGAAACCGTCATAAGCCAGTTGCAATTGGCCCCGACCATCCTGAGCCGAATGGGCGCCCCCATTGCTGAGACAATGAAGGCCGAACCGTTTCTGCGGTAATGCGCACGCAGCTTCGGGGCCGCTTATGCGGCCTTCGCAGCTACCACTGTCGCAAACACCTGATATCCATAAAGAGACCCGTTTCGAGCACGTCTTTCGTGCTCGGCCACAAGCCCTTCTGCCAGTTCTTTTCCGATATCACCCCGCTCGTACATTTGCTTGGTGGTCAGGGCGACCCAAGGCAACATCTGCTCGGCTGTCGAGACAACTCTGCTCTGCACGTCAAAATGTTGCACGGAAAGTCCGGCATCGGAAATCAATGACCTGAGTTTTGCGACGATAAAAGGATCGGTCACAAACTCGCGCACAAACTCCTTTGCGCATATATCCAGTGGATCATTTGGAAAGGCACTGAAGGTCGCTTTTGAGAAATCAGCGTCACAGACGATCAAGATCCCATCGGGTTTCAGCACTCTGAAGGCCTCGGCAACCAACGATTTGGGGTCTTCTACATGCGTGAGCACCGTGTGCATGATAACCGCATCGACGGCATCATCCTCCAGCGGAAGCGCGGCACCGTCGGCAACCTTGAAAGTCAGGTTCGAATATTCCTTGGCCCGCGTGCTGGCTTCCGAGACAAATCCTTTTGAAGGCTCGAAACCTATGACCTTCGCCGGGCGGCAGTGTGATGCGATGCGACGTGTGACGGCGCCTGCACCGGCGCCGACCTCGACAACCGTCGATGCATCCGTGACGTTCAGATGACCCAGATACGCGGCCACGATCCGCTCCATCGTCGGGTCCGCTTGCCGCTGGTCCATCGAATCCGCAAACAGCTTGATGAATTCAGGCCCTGCGGCATCGACGTTCTGAAAGGGGTCGGCCATTAGGTAAGATCTCCTCGGAAAATTTGAGTGAGCTTACCACAGCCAGCCGGTTTTCGGCATACAGGCCCCAAAAGGACCAGAGCCTTCAATTCACTGCATCAGTCGTAGGACCAGATCCCCTGCCCCAGCGCTTCTATCGCAACCGAGATACGCTCAAAACTGTCGGCCGCACGTTTCACCGAAGTTCGTGCGCGCAGATATCCGTGCACAAGACCGAATTCATTGATCCAGTGGGCCTGCCCGCCCGCCGCATTGATCCGACTGCAATAAATTTGCCCGTCGTCACGCAGCGGATCGCAATCAGCCGTTACAACCACGGTCGGTGGCAGGTTTGAATAGTCACTGTCCTGCAATGGCGCATAGGTCGGATCGCCCTGGGGCGGATCGCCCGCGCATCGGACGGTTTCATAGAACCTGATTTCATCCAACGTCAGCAAGGGGGCCTGGGCATGTTCCTGGTAGGACCCCTGACTGCGGTCCCCTCCGAGGCCCGGATAGATCAGCACCTGCCCCAGGATCCCGTCCAAACGCCCGCGCGCGTAGTGGGATACGGCAGCAGCCAGATTTCCACCGGCGCTGTCGCCGGCCAAAATCAAAGGGTCTCCGAATTCGTTTGCGGCCCAGTTCGCAGCGCTCCAACAGTCGTCAAACTGTGCCGGGTGCACATGTTCAGGGCACAGCCGGTAATCGACGGCAACGACCCGGTACCCGGTTTGGGCGCATAATTCAGCGCAAACATCGTCGTGACTTTCCAGACCACCAACAACGAAACCGCCACCATGAAAATAGATGACGGTTCGGGTTGGTTGCCCGGCAGAGTAAATTCGAACCGGAACACCATCGGCCGCCCGGTCCTGAGTTTCCACGCCAGCCGGGCGTGGTTGGCGAAAGTCCTGACACATGGTGTCATAGACACGGCGCTGATCCTCGATCGACAGCTCGACCGCGTCATCGGGATAGCTTTCAGCCGTGCGACGTATGAACGCCCAGGTTTCTTCGTCGATCAGGCGTTCATAGTCCATTGTCCCTCCGGCTTATTCAGACCACTCCCATGGCCGGGTGTATACGCCCAGCACTTTTGCGACATCGTCTTCCGAAGATCCGTTCGCGTCAAGCTGCGCAACGAGGCCGCGTTTCTTGTCATCAATGACGGAAACCACCCGCGCCGCCAAACCGGCATCCTCGAGGGCGCCGTTGTAGATACGAGTGATGGCCTGTTTCCGAAGTTCAGGCTTGAACACCTTGCCAACGGCCGTTTTGGGCAGTTCATCCAGAATGGTCATGTGCTTGGGTTGCGCCGCGCGTTCATGCACGTGAACCTTGCAGTAATCCATCAGCTCTTTTTCGGTGACAGACGCACCCTCGACCAGTTCGACAAAGGCGCAGGGAACTTCACCGGAATGCGCATCCGGCTGGCCGATGGCACCGGCAAAAGCAACGGCCTCGTGACCCAGCAAAGCCTCTTCGATCTCGGCAGGGTCGATGTTGTGACCGCCACGAATGATCAGGTCCTTGGCGCGACCAGTGATCCATAGATATCCATCTTCGTCGAAGCGCCCCAGATCGCCCGTGCGCAGGTACTTGTCGAAGTGATACAGGTTAACGTTTTTGTCGGCCTCGGTATAGGTATTGCCCGCATAGACACCCGGGTTCGAGATGCAGATCTCACCGATTTGATCAGTTTCGCACTCGGTCGGTCCGTCTGGCCCATCCTGCAAGATCTTGACGTCTGTATAGGGGAACGGAATACCGATCGATCCGATCTTTTTCTCACCATCCACCGGGTTGCACGAAACCAGACATGTGGCCTCTGTCAGACCGTACCCTTCGACAATGGTGACGCCAGTCGCTTCTTCAAAGCGGCGGAACAGTTCCACCGGCAGCGGGGCCGAGCCCGAGAAGGCCGTTTTTACGCTTGAGATATCGGCATCGACTGGGCGCTGCATCTTGGCTGAAATCGCGGTTGGCACGGTGATGATGAAGCTCACCTTCCAACGCTCGATCAGCTTCCAGAAATTGTCGAACACCCCGTCGCCGCGATATCCCTGTGGCGTCGGGAAAACCACATGGGCACCGGATGATACGGCCGCCATCACAATCACATGCACCGCAAAAACGTGGAACATGGGCAGCGGGCACATGATGACGTCGTTTTCGTCAAACAGAAGCGTGTTCCCCAACCAGCCGTTGTAGATCAGGCCGGAATACTTGTGCTGCGCCACCTTCGGCATACCCGTGGTACCGCCGGTATGGAAATAACAGGCGACACGATCTTCCTTGCTGTCTTCAAACGTCAGCGTCGTCGGTTGCTTGGCCAGTTCCGTGTGGAAGTTCTTGTAATCCGCATGGGCAAGCTTTTCCTTGTCGCCCATCTTGGGGCGCAGAAACGGCACCAGCCATGATTTGGGCGGGGTCAGATACCGGTTCAGATCGATTTCCAGAATGGTATTGACCTTGGGTGCGTGGCGCACCGCCTCTTCGACCTTCTGCGCGACATCTGTTTTCGGGAAAGATTTCAGCGTCACCACGACCTTGGCGCCGGTCTCGCGCAGGATCGCGGCAATCTGTTCCGGTTCAAGCAAGGGGTTGATCGGGTTCACGATCCCCGCAACCGCGCCGCCCATCATCGTGACCAGTGTTTCGTTGCAGTTGGGCAGCACATAGGCGACCACGTCTTTTTCACCCACACCCAGCGAGCGGAACAGGTTTGCTGCCTGGTTGACCTGACCCAGAAGTTGCGACCAGGTCAGGGTCTCGGCCTTGTCCTTCGGGCCCGAGAACAGTTGGAAGCTCATGGCATTGTGGTTGGGGAACTTCCCTGCGGTGCGCGACAAAAGCTGATGGAAGGTGACGGGCAAATCCCGATCCTCCCACGGCATTTCCTGTTCCATGCGCTTCTTGTCTTCCAAACCCACAAAGGCCATGTGGTTCCTCCCGTATTATTCTCCCGCGTTTTGCGCGGGCTTGTTGTTCGCAACCAAGATGGAAGCAAAACGAACCTCGCGCAAGCGAGGCCTTAGCCTTCAGGGGGAGTAAAATGTAGAATGACGCTACGGCGAATTCGCAAGTGCCGGAGCGTCACTCTTATTCTGCGGCGACACCATCGGTGAACTGCAACCGGGCAAGGCGTGCATACAGCCCGTCCTGAGACACCAGATCCTCGTGGCGGCCTTGTGCCACGATGCGGCCTTCCTCTAGCACGACGATGCGGTCGGCTTTCTTAACAGTCGCCAATCTGTGCGCGACGATCAGGGTCGTGCGGCCGGCACGCATCTTGTCCACCGCGCCCTGCACTGCGCGTTCGCTTTCCGCATCCAGCGCCGAAGTCGCCTCGTCCAGCAGCAGAACCGGCGCGTCGCGCAGGATTGCGCGGGCAATGGCAATACGCTGCTTCTGCCCGCCAGACAGCATGACACCGCGTTCGCCGACAAAGCTGTCATATCCTTGGGGCAAGGCCGTAATAAAATCATGCGCGGCAGCGGCCCGGGCGGCGGCCTCGACTTCTGCATCCGAGGCGTCCAGACGACCAAAGCGGATGTTTTCCCGCGCGGATGCAGCAAAGATCACGGGATCCTGAGGCACCAGAGCCATGTGGCGGCGGAAGTCCGACCGGTTGATGTCGCGCAGATTAAGACCGTCCAGCGTCACGCGGCCCGAGTTCGGATCATAGAACCGCTGGATCAGTTGGATCACGGTTGTTTTTCCCGCCCCCGATGGCCCGACGAATGCGACCGTCTCGCCGGGTTTCACCAGAAGTGACAGATGATCCAGTGCAACCGTATCGGGTCGCGCGGGATAGCGGAAGCTGACATCTTCAAACCGGATTTCGCCCTGAATGTTCTTGGGAAGCGCTTTGGGATTGGCAGGGTCGGTCACGGTATCTTCTGCATGCAGCAGCTCGACCAGACGTTCGGTGGCCCCCGCGGCACGCTGAAGTTCGCTCCAGATTTCGGACAGGGCCGCGACCGAACCCGCCATAATGATCGAATAGATGACGAACTGGATCAGAACGCCTTCGGTCATCACGCCATTTCGCACGTCATTGGCACCCATCCACAGAACGCCCACGATACCCGAGAAAACCAGGAAGATCACGATCACCGTCAGCACCGCGCGGGTCTGTATGCGGCGCAGCGAGACGCTGTAGGATGTCTCGGTCATCTCACTGAATTGCTGGCGGCTGGCCTGTTCATGGGAAAATGCCTGAACGGTCTGTACCGCACCCAATGCCTCACCCGCGTTGCCGGACGAGGCCGCGATCCAGTCCTGATTCTCGCGGCTGATCACGCGCAGACGGCGACCAAGTACAAGGATCGGCACGATGACCACCGGGATCAGCAACAATACCAGCCCGGTCAGCTTGGCGGATGTCAGCAGCATCAGAACCAGCCCACCGACGAACATCAGTATGTTTCGCAGGGCAATAGACACGGACGAGCCGAGAACAGATTGGATCAGCGTCGTGTCAGTGGTGATCCGGCTTAGCACCTCACCGGTCATGATTCGCTCATAGAATTCCGGGCTCATACCGATGACGCGATCAAACACCGCCTTGCGGATATCGGCTACCACCCGTTCGCCCAGACGGGTCACAAGCGCATACCGAATACCGGTACCCACGGCCAGAACGGCAGCGATGACCAGCGCGGCCAGAAAATACCAATCCAGAAGCTCTCCATCCTGAATTCGGAAATTGTCGACCACGCGCCGCACCGCCAATGGCAGCGTGAGGGTCATGCTGGCCGTCAGAATCAACGCCAGCGTCGCGCCGATCATCAGGAATTTGTAAGGTTTCATGAACGGCCAAAGCGAGGCCAGAACCCCAATCTTCTTTGAACGGGCGCGTTCCTCGGAGGCTCCGGGCGCGGCGGTATGCGTTGGCTTGCTGGCGGCTTGTCTTGCCATGTCTGGCCCTTGTATCCTGAACCGTACTGAGTGACCGCTTTCTTGGAGGTAGCGGCAGGTATGGTCAAGCATCACAACCGCAATCGGCAGGTCGAAAGGGCCATTTGACGCAGAATTTCAAGGAAGGCATGGAGCGGGTAGACGGAATCGAACCGACATAGCCTGCTTGGAAGGCAGGGGCTTTACCATTAAGCTATACCCGCAAATGGTTTGCGCTGGTTAAGTCATGCTTTCGGGATCGTCAAGCCGGAAGTGGCAAATTTAGTGGCGCAATTTTTCCGACACTGCTCGGCCCGTCAGTCCTGATTGCGAAATATCCGGGTCGAGGAAAAGAACCGCTCCAGTTCTTCGATCCGCTCCTTGCTTTCTTCCCAACGTGCCTCCTGCACTTCGGCAATCAGCGTTTCCGAGATCAACTGCAAGGCAATGGTCGAATCCCAACTGGAGGGCGCCTCGACCAATGCGTGGAAGGAATAATTGGCGGTCTTTCCGATCGGCGAACCCCATTGGTCCGTAAACAGAACAACGGTGACGCCGCGGCCCGAGGCAACCTGTGCCAGCTTCTCCAGATGCGCCTCGTAACGGCGGATGTCGAAGATCACCAGAACGGATGATTCATCCATATCCAGAAGGTATTGCGGCCAGACATTCGCCGAATTGCCCAGCATCGTCACGTTGGGCCGGATGATCTGCATGTGATTGAACAGATAATCCGCATTTGACCGCGTGATGCGACCACCTACGACGTAAAGATGACGCTCTGTCTCGGCCAAAAGACGCGCGACGGCATCGAACATCTCTTTGTCCAGACGTTCCAGCGTGTGGCGCATGTTGGTCCATACGGCCTGGGCAAAACGCGTCGTCGGATGTTCTGCCTCATCATCCACAACCCAGGCGTCCCGTTTCGAGATCGGCTTTTTGATCTGCGCCGCAACCTCTTCGCGCAGCGCATCCTGCAAGTCGGGGAACCCGTCAAACCCAAGCTTGCGCGCCATGCGAATAACGGTCGGGGTCGAAACCTGCGCCGCAGCGGCCAGCTTGGTGATCGATTGCAAACCGGCCATCGGATAATCCTGCAACAGGACCGAGGCCAATTGACGTTCAGACCGTGTCAGATCGTCCAGCTCATCCTGAATCCTCTGTTTGACAAGTTTGGCAACGGTGGCCATCGGCGCCCTCGTTTCTTGAATTTGTTACAGAATATGTTCGTTTGAAATTTTGTCTACAGAAATTTTCTTGACAGGTGAGAAGTTGCTGTAACAAATGCTACCTATGTGTCACGAGACCGAGTCATCATTGCTTTTGCCGACCGAAGCCCCGGCAGCCCGCGTGCTCAATGCGCACGGTCGCGCGCCTGCCGTGCTGATATGCGAACATGCAAGCCGGTTTATTCCGGCCGCGCTGGATGGACTGGGGCTGGATGAGGCGGCGGCCAGCTCTCACGCGGCCTGGGACATCGGCGCGCTGGACCTGTCGGTGGAGCTGATGGGCGCTTTGGATGCGCCGCTGGTCCACTCGCGCGTCAGTCGCCTTGTTTATGACTGCAACCGCCCGCCCGAACGCGAAGATGCCATGCCGCAGGTCAGCGAAGTGTTTTCCATTCCCGGCAACATGAACCTGACAGATGCTCAGCGCGCCCAGCGGGTACGCGACGTGTATGAACCTTTCAAAACGCTGGTTTCATCCACTTTGGACGAACGGCCTGAACCTCCGGTTGTCATCACGATCCACAGCTTCACGCCCGTCTACAAGGGAACCCCCCGAACGGTAGAGCTGGGGATTCTTCATGACGAAGACGACCGCGCCGCGCAGCTGATGCTGAGCCACGCGGAAAGCTCGGGATTGCGCGTGGCTTTGAACGAACCTTACTCGGCGACGGATGGCGTCACGCACACGTTGCGCGAACACGCGGTCCGGCGCGGGCTTCCAAATGTCATGATCGAGGTTCGAAACGATCTGATCGACACAGCAGACGGCGTGAACCGCATTGCGGGATTGCTTACGCCAATTCTGCAATCGGTCATCCAAGACTTATCGCACGCAGAGGCGAAACCATGAGAGCAGAGGTATCGGGATGAATTTCATGCGGGGATATGTGGCGGTCATTGACCGCACGAACCGCTGGGTCGGACGCTTCGTCATGTACGGCATCTTCGTCATGATGGGCATCCTGCTCTGGTCCTCGATTTCAAAAACCTTTTTCCTGCCATCGCTGTGGACCCTGGAAATGGCCCAGTTCGCAATGGTCGCCTACTACATTCTGGGCGGACCCTATTCGATCCAGATGGGATCCAACGTCCGCATGGACCTTCTGTACGGCGAATGGTCCGACCGTCGTCGCGCGTGGACGGATGCGATCACCGTCCTTTTCCTGATCATCTACCTGGGCGTGATGATCTACGGCGGATACGACTCGCTTAGCTATTCGCTGCAGTATGGCGAACGCAGCCCGACCGCGTGGCGTCCATACCTGTGGCCAATCAAGGTCATCATGGTCGTGGGCCTGTTCCTGATGTTGCTTCAGGCGATCTCGGAACTGTTCAAAGATATTCTGCGCCTCAGGGGCGATGACATCCCGCGCGAGGTGATCTGATGTCGTACGAATTGATCGCCATCCTGATGTTTTCGACCATGATGCTGATGCTGCTGACCGGGCAGCGCGTTTTTGGCGCGATTGGTTTTGTCGCCGTGATGGCCGCCCTGTTTCTGTGGGGGGATCGCGGCGGCTATGACATTGGCTTTTCGGCCGCCATGAAGCTGATGAAATGGTATCCGCTGCTGACCCTGCCGATGTTCATCTTCATGGGCTATGTTCTGGCCGAATCCAAAATTGCAGACGATCTGTACAAGATGTTCCACGTTTGGATGGGCGGCCTGAACGGTGGGCTCGCAATCGGCACGATCGGTCTTATGGTGCTGATTTCGGCCATGAACGGGCTGAGTGTCGCGGGCATGGCCATCGGCGCGACCATTGCGCTGCCGGAACTGCTGAAACGTGGCTATGACAAGAAAATGGTGACCGGGGTGATACAAGCCGGATCGTCACTGGGTATCCTTGTGCCACCCTCCGTCGTGCTGGTTCTTTACGCGATGATCGCGCGCCAGCCGGTTGGCCAACTTTGGTTGGCTGGATTGCTGCCGGGCTTGATGATGGCCGCCATGTTCATCCTTTACATCGTGATCCGCTGCCGCATCAACCCGGCCTTGGGGCCCGCCTTGTCAGCCGAGGAGCGCGACGTGCCCATGACAGAGAAACTGCGCCTGTTGCGCGCGGGCCTGCTGCCCTTGGGCATTTTTGCCGCGATGATGGTGCCCTTCGTCAACGGCTGGACCTCGCTGGTCGAAAGCTCGGCCATCGGTGCGTTGACGGCGTTCGCCGCGGCCATCCTCAAGGGCCGTATGACACGTGAGGTTTTCGAGACGTCTGTACGGTCGACGCTGGGCATCACCTGTATGTTCATGTGGATCATCCTGGCTGCGCTTGCCTTTGGCGCTGTTTTCGACGGCTTGGGCGCCGTTCGGGCAATCGAGAACCTGTTTACCGAGCGGCTGGGCCTCAACCCTTGGGTGATCCTGATCTTGATGCAGCTCAGCTTTATTCTGATGGGCACGTTTCTGGACGATACGGCCATGCTGGTGATCGTCGCGCCTTTGTACGTGCCGCTCGTGGGTGCATTGGGGTTCGACCTGATCTGGTATGGGGTTCTGTACACGATCACCACCCAGATCGCCTATATGACGCCGCCCTTCGGCTACAACCTGTTCCTGATGCGCGCGATGGCGCCGCCAGAGATATCGCTGCGCGACATTTACGGTTCGATCCTGCCCTTCGTGATGGTGATGACACTGGCGCTGGCGATCATCATGACATTCCCGCAGATCGCACTGTGGCTGCCTGAATACATCTACAACAAATGATCCCGGATCAAACCGGGGCTTCGCGGGCAATCCCTGCACAATCGAAACTGACCAACGGAGAGAGAGAATGACGAACAGACGTACATTTCTGAAAGGTGCTGCGGCCGCTCCCGCCGCTGCTCTGGCGACGCCTGCACTGGCGCAATCGACCATCAGATGGCGGATGCAGACCTACGCCGGCCCGGCGCTGGCCGAACACGTGATCGACCCGGCCATCAAGATGTTCAACACGATCGCCGGCGACCGGATGCAGATCGAGCTGTTCTATGCCGACCAGCTGGTTCCGACGGGCGAGCTGTTCCGTGCCATGCAGCGCGGCACAATTGATGCCGTGCAGTCGGATGATGACTCGATGGCGTCGCCCACCGAGGTCACCGTGTTCGGCGGCTATTTCCCCTTTGCCTCGCGCTATTCGCTGGACGTGCCGGTTCTGTTCAACCAGTACGGGCTGAACGAGATCTGGGACGAGGAATACTCGAAAGTCGGCGTCAAGCACATCTCGGCCGGCGCCTGGGACCCGTGCCACTTTGCAACGAAGGACCCGATCAACAGCCTGGCGGACCTTCAGGGCAAACGTGTGTTTACCTTCCCGACCGCGGGCCGCTTCCTGTCTCAGTTCGGCGTTGTGCCGGTCACCCTGCCCTGGGAAGACATCGAAGTCGCGGTTCAAACCGGAGAACTGGACGGTATCGCGTGGTCCGGCATCACCGAAGACTACACCGTCGGCTGGGCGGATGTAACCAACTACTTCCTGACCAACAACATCTCGGGTGCCTGGGCCGGTTCGTTCTTTGCCAACATGGATCGCTGGAACGAGCTGCCCGAAGATTTGCAGACCCTGTTCCGCGTCTGCACCGATCAGTCCCACTATTATCGTCAATGGTGGTACTGGGGCGGCGAAGCCAGCCTGCGCGTCAACGGAGACAAGATGCAGCTGACCTCGATTCCGGACGAAGAATGGGCAACCGTCGAAGCCGCGGCCGTTGCCTTCTGGGACGAGATCGCAGCCGAATCCGAAACCAAGGCGAAGGTTGTTGAAATCTTCAAACAGTACAACGCCGACATGCTCAAGGCTGGACGGCCCTACCGCTACGGCTAAGACTTGGCCAAGCGACCCGCCCCTTGCATGGGGGCGGGTTTGATTGAACGAATGGCCGATGAAGGATTTCGGCAAAGACAAAGGTGGCACATGCTCACGTTCGAACAACTGAAAACGCAGGTATCCGAAGGTTCGGTTGATACGGTTCTGGTCTGCATGGTGGACATGCAGGGCCGGTTGATGGGCAAGCGTTTTCACGCGGGCCATTTCGTGGCAGGCGCGTGGGAAGAGACCCATTGCTGCAACTACCTGCTGGCCACCGATCTGGAGATGGCGACACCCGATGGTTATGCCTCGACCAGTTGGGAACGGGGCTATGGCGATTATGTCATGAAACCGGACCTCAGCACCCTGCGCCCGGTGCCGTGGCTTGAAGGCACGGTGATGGTGATGTGTGACGTGCTGGATCATCACACGCACGAGGAAGTGCCGCACGCGCCGCGTTCAATCCTGAAAAAGCAGGTCAGCCGTTTGAAAGCCATGGGCTATGACGCCATGACGGCGACCGAGCTTGAGTTTTTCCTGTTCGAGAAAAGCTTTGACCAGATCCGCAAGGAAGGATTCCGGGATCTGGAGCCGATCTCGGGCTATAACGAAGACTATCATATCCTTCAGACCACCAAGGAAGAGCATGTGATGCGTCCGATCCGCAACCATCTGTGGGATGCGGGCATTCCGGTTGAGAACTCCAAAGGTGAGGCCGAGACCGGGCAGGAAGAGCTGAACATCAAATACGCACCCGCGATGGAAACAGCCGAGTATCATTCGATCGCCAAGAACGCTGTGAAAGAGATCGCGTGGCAACATGGTCACGCAGCGACGTTCCTGCCGAAATGGCACCACGAGAAAGTTGGTAGCTCGTCCCATGTGCACCAGTCACTATGGGCGGATGGACAGCCTGCCTTCTATGACGCCGGGGACGATCTGGGCATGTCGGCGCTGATGAAAAGCTATATGGCTGGGCTGCTGAAATATGCCCCTGATTACACCTATTTCATGGCACCTTACATCAACAGTTATAAACGCTTCATGAAAGGCACCTTCGCGCCAACGCGGATCATCTGGTCCGTGGACAACCGCACCGCCGGGTTCCGCCTGTGCGGTGACGGTACCAAGGCCGTACGCGTCGAGTGCCGAATTCCGGGCTCAGATATGAACCCCTATCTGGCGATGGCCGGCATGCTGGCGGCAGGGATCGCGGGCATCGAGGAAGGGCTGGATCTGCAACCGCCGACCAAAGGCGACGTTTACCAAGGTGAGACTGCGATGATCCCGGGCAACCTTCGCGCCGCGCGAGATGCGTTGCACGGATCGGTCATGTTGCGCGCGGCCATGGGAGATGACGTCGTCGACCACTATACCCGTGCCGCAGAGGTCGAGATCGAGGAGTTCGAACGCGTGGTCACGGATTGGGAAATCGCCCGCGGATTCGAGCGGGCGTAAGGTCGGGACGCGCTGGGGGCTCTGCCCCCAGACCCCCGGGATATTTTGGGCCAGATGAAGCAGGGATCCTGTTTCTTTCGGAAATGGAGTGAAAATGGGGCAGATGTTGAAATGTGTCTCGCCGATCGATGGATCGGTTTATGCCGAACGTGAAGTGTTGTCGCGAGAAGCCGCGTTCGGGGCCGCGGCGCGTGCTCGGGCTGCTCAGGCGGAATGGGCAGCTCATCCGTTGCAGGAGCGGATCGATCTTGTGATGGCGGGTGTGGCCGCCGTTGGCGCCATGAACGATGAGATCGTGCCGGAACTGGCCCATATGATGGGTCGCCCAGTGCGTTATGGCGGCGAGTTCGGTGGATTCAACGAACGTGCCAGCCATATGGCGGAGATTGCCGAGACGTCCCTGGCAGATATCGCCGTCGGCGAAGACGAAACGTTCAAACGCTACATCAAGCGCATTCCTCATGGGGTGGTCTTTGTGGTGGCGCCCTGGAACTATCCCTACATGACGGCGATCAACACGGTCGCACCGGCGCTTATCGCGGGCAACACGGTCGTCCTGAAACACGCGACACAGACGTTGCTGGTGGGCGAGCGCATGGCAAAGGCGTTCCAGTCGGCAGGTGTGCCCGAGGACGTATTCCAGAATGTGTTCCTGAGCCATGACGTGACCAACGACCTGATCGCGGGTAATGCATTTGATTTCGTGAACTTCACCGGATCAGTCGGCGGCGGTCAGGCGATGGAACGTGCCGCGGCGGGCACGTTTACCGGCGTCGGCACCGAGCTGGGCGGCAAGGATCCCGGCTATGTCATGGACGACGCCGACCTGAATGCCGCGGTCGACACGCTGATTGACGGTGCGATGTTCAATTCGGGCCAGTGTTGTTGCGGAATCGAGCGGATCTATGTTCACGAGAGCCTTTATGATGACTTTGTCGCCAAGGCGGTGGACATCGTGAAGGGTTACAAGCTGGGCAACCCGCTGGATGCCGAGACGACGATTGGCCCGATGGCCAATGTGCGGTTTGCCGATGAGGTGCGAGCCCAGATCGCCGAGGCGGTTGCAGCCGGTGCGGTTGCGCATATCGACACCTTCGCTGAAGACGACGGTGGCGCGTACCTGACACCGCAAATCCTGACCAATGTCACTCATGACATGCGCGTGATGCGGGACGAAAGCTTTGGGCCCGTGGTGGGCATCATGAAAGTGTCCTCGGACGAGGAGGCCATCGCATTGATGAATGACAGTGAGTTTGGCCTGACTGCCAGCCTGTGGACCCGCGATGTGGATCGTGCGGCGCGGGTGGGTGAACGGATCGAAACGGGGACCGTGTTCATGAACCGCGCCGATTATCTGGACCCCGGCCTGTGCTGGACGGGCTGCAAGAATACCGGGCGCGGCGGCGGTCTGTCCGTCATCGGATATCACAACCTGACACGTCCCAAATCCTACCACCTCAAAAAGGTAACGGGCTAAGGACGACGGCCTGCTTCGGACCCACCCCCTCGCCGAAGCAGGCCTTATTTTGCAAAGGAAACCTGACATGACACTTGTTGGAAACTGGTCCTATCCGACCGCCATCAAATTCGGAGCCGGGCGCATCAGGGAATTGCCCGAAGCCTGCGCCGCCGCCGGAATGAAGAAACCATTGCTGGTCACGGACAAGGGGCTGGCCGATCTGCCCATCACCGGCTCGACACTGGACATCATGGAAGCCGCCGGACTGGGACGCGGCCTGTTCAGCGATGTGGACCCCAACCCCAATGAGAAGAACCTTGAAGCCGGAGTTGCGGCCTATAACGCAGGTGGCCATGATGGGGTGATCGCCTTTGGCGGCGGCTCGGGGCTGGATCTGGGCAAGATGGTCGCCTTCATGGCCGGTCAGACGCGCCCGGTTTGGGATTTCGAGGATATCGGCGACTGGTGGACACGAGCCGATGCCGACGTTATCGCGCCAATCATTGCCGTTCCGACCACCGCAGGGACAGGATCGGAAGTGGGCCGCGCGAGCGTCATCACCAATTCCGAGACCCATGCCAAGAAGATCATCTTTCATCCCAAGGTTCTGCCGACCGTGGTGATTTGCGACCCGGAGCTGACCGTCGGAATGCCCAGGTTCATCACGGCAGGAACAGGCCTGGACGCCTTTGCGCATTGCGTCGAAGCCTTCTCGAGCCCGCATTATCACCCGATGAGCCAGGGCATCGCGCTGGAAGGGATGCGGCTGGTGAAGGAGTACTTGCCGCGCGCTTATGCTGACGGCACCGATATCGAGGCCCGCGCCCAGATGATGAGCGCCGCTGCCATGGGTGCAACGGCTTTCCAGAAGGGTCTTGGCGCGATCCACGCGATGAGCCATCCAATTGGCGCGGTATTCAACACCCATCACGGCACCACAAACGCGGTCTGCATGCCCGCCGTGCTGAACTTCAACGCCCCCGCCATTGCAGACCGGTTCCAGCAAGCCGCGGCATATCTGGGCATCGACGGTGGCTTCGATGGTTTTTGCGCCTTCGTGCAGGATTTCAACGACAGCCTTGGCATCCCCCGCACTCTGTCCGACCTAGGTGTGACCGAAGTTTCAATCCCAGAGCTTGTCGAAGGCGCGATCATCGATCCTTCATGCGGTGGAAATCCGATTGAGTTGACGAAAGACAACCTGACTCAGCTGTTCAAAGCAGCGCTGTAAGAAACCAAAGGGCCCGGAGAAACCTGCCGGGCCCTTCGCGTTCGGATTGCCAAGATCAGATCAATGCCCGGTCAAAACCAGAGTGTTCACCGGCATCAGGATCAAACGCAGGCGCAGGCCCGCTGCATGCACCACGCCGATCGTGTCGACCACGTGCAGGAAGGCCGCCTCCCAAAAGCCCAGATCTTCGTGCTCCAACCGCTCGTGATTGTCTGTGTAGACATTGGCCAGACAATTGCTGCCCGGTGGAATGTCATCGGCCATACCTTTGTACAGCGGCTCCATATAAACCAGAATCGAGCCCGGATTATTGTTGGTCTGCACGTCCCGCAATTCGTCCGATGGGCGGATCTGGCCCGACGGGATGACATCCTGCACTTCGACCACCACGGTGGGTATCACGGTGAATGGCTTGGTCATGCAGCCCAATTCACCAATCATGCCCGGCTTGATCACCTGGGCAGACAGCTGGCTGAAAGCGGCCTGAAAGCGGTCATGTCCGGTGTGCGATGGCACTAGAACACCAGCAGGGCGCAACAGCGGGCTTACGTAATCACCGACCTGAAGGCCGAACTGTTCGACCCGCCCCGTGACGCCCGCTATGATTACGGTTTTGTCCAATTCGGTCTGCGCAGCATCCAGTTGCGCAATGGCACTTGCCAGCTGCGCGGGGATCAGTTCTTCAATCTGCTGCTCAACCGCGGCACGTTTGGATTCCGCTGCAAGAACCTGGGCCTCTCGCTCGGCGACAAGGTTTTCCAGCCTCTCAATCTCGGCCAGCCTTACGGCGCTTGAACCTTCATCTCGCAAGGTCGTGTTGCGTTCAAGATCCTCCAGAGACTGCGCAAGCGCAGCCTTGGCACCTGCAATTCCAGCTTCCGCCTCGGCCAAATCGGTTTCCGCAACCTTAAGCGAGGCCTGCACCTGTGCAATCTGCGCATTTGCCGCCTGAACTTGGGCAGTCTGGCTGAAATCCTCGATCCGGAAAATCGGTTGACCCGCGGTTAACAGTTCGTTGTTCTTGACGAAAACCTCGGAAACACGACCGCCCAATTGCGGCAGAATGGTCACCGTCCGGAAATAGGATGCCGCGGTTTTGCTGGCCGGATGAAAGTAAAACAGCGTGGTGATCACGGTCAGCGCCAGAATGGCACAGGTGGTCAAACCCCAGCGCAGTTCGTACCACATGGTGAACAAGGTAATCTCGTGACCGATCCGCTTGCCCTGTACAAAACGGCGGAACAGATAGTCGGGCAGCACCGTTATCAGGGCGCAGAGCATGGTCTCGATCATGTGGATTGCTCCTGCGGATCGCTGGGTCCAGGTTCTGGCGCAGCCGGCACCGTTGTTTCAGGCACTGGTTCCGGAACAGGTGACCGACCCAAAGAACGAATGGCATCGGCAATGTTTCGAAGCGGGGTGGCAAAATCCGGGAACTGGAACCCTGCGACCAATATAGCAGCAACCCAGAAAAGCCCATTATGTGTAAACAGCGCCAGCAGTGCCAGAATGCCCACCAACTGAAATTGCGGGTGATTGTTTTCGTGGGCCATTTTTTCGGGAACCGAATGCAGCGTCAGGTATCCGACACCGATCAGCACCACCAGAACGACGAAAAAAACGACCATGGCGGAGAAAAGGTAATCGCTTCCGTCAGCTGCGACAACATATCCTGGAATATGCCCTGTGGCCATTGGATGAAGGTCTGCTGCGGTCACCTTACCCTCCTGTATAATTTGATACTTCTTTGACCGGGTTGAAGCACAATTTCAAGGCTGCTTATAGTCCGGGAACCCAAACGCGTGGCGAACGAGGAGCTTTGGCACCAGCATGAAACTCAAGGAACCTGTAGCGTCTCTGCTCAGGATGGATCGCAAGTCATGATTGATTTCCTGATAATCGGAGGCGGCATCGCCGGGCTGAGCGCCGGTGCGCGCCTGTCGCAACACGGAAACGTGATGGTTCTGGAAGCGGAAGACGCCCTGGGCTATCACGCGTCGGGCCGGTCAGCGGCCTTGTTCGAAGAAAGCTATGGACCGCCTTCGGTCGTCGCACTGAACAAAGCGGGGGCTGCCTTTCTTCATACGCAGAATGGCGGTTACCTGACCCCGCGCGGATTGATGCTTGTCGGAGCAATTGACCAGCCCGACATGTTCGAAGCCGATTGCGCCGATCTGAACATGGTGAAAATACCGATGGAACAGGCGATATCGCGCGTTCCGATTCTGAACCCGGGCAAGGTCGGGTTTGCAGCCATCAGCGAAGCGGCCTTTGACATCGATACGGATCGCCTGTTGCACGATTTCGCCCGGACCGTCAGGCAAAACGGGGGAACGGTTTCGACGAAAAGCAAAGTCACCGGCATTCGAAAAGAAAAACACTGGGTGGTTGAGGCCGGTGAGATCATTGAAGCCCGCACTCTGATCAACGCAGCCGGGGCCTGGGTGGATGAGGTTGCACAGCTTGCAGGGCTGCCCGGTATCGGTATCACACCTCGCCGTCGGTCAATGGCGCGTCTTCCCGCCCCCGGAGGGCATGACGTTTCTGTCTGGCCGATGATGCTGGGCGCCGGCGAAACATGGTACGCCAAACCGGATGCGGGCAAGCTGCTGGTCTCACCATCCGAAGCCGATCCGGTTCCGCCACAGGATGCTTATGCCGATGATATGGTGCTGGCAGAGGGTCTGGCACGGTATGAGGAGTTGATGACCGAACCTGTCACAAGGGTTGAAACAAATTGGGCGGGCTTGCGCAGTTTTGCCCCGGACGGGACCTTGGTGATTGGGCGCGACCCGCTGGATCCTTCGTTTGTCTGGTGTGGCGGTCAGGGCGGGTATGGTTTTCAAACCTCACCGGCGGCCTCGCAACTGCTGTGCGACCTTGTTGTCGGAAACACACCCGAACTGGAACCTGACATAGTAGGCATGTTGACCCCTGACAGGCTGGAACGATGATCAAACGCAGCCTCCCCTCTTCTGCAAGCGTCGCCAATGCGTCTGTAGATGGCAAGCTGGTGGCCCCGGCAGCATCCCGGAACACCGACGCCCTGTGTGCAGTGTTGCAAGAATGGGGGCCGTCCCAGGGCCAGGCATTGGAAATCGCAAGCGGGACTGGTCAGCATATCAGGGTCTTTGCCGAAGTGCTTCCCGGGCTGACCTGGCAGCCTTCGGAAGTTGACCTTGAGCGGCGCGTGAGTATCGATGCCTATACCCGCAACCTACCAAATGTCGCGCCGGTCGCAGAACTGGATGCAGCGACATCAGGCTGGCACAGGCGGTTTTACGGCCAGGATCTGATCGTTCTGATAAACTTGATTCACTTGATCAGTTGGCAGGAAACCAAAACCATCATTTCGGAAGTCGCACAATCCCTGTCACCAAAGGGGCTGTTCATCTTGTACGGCCCGTTCAAACGTTCGGGCCAACTCATCAGTGACGGGGATGTCCGCTTTCATAAGGCTTTGATCCAGCAAGACCCGGAAATCGGCTACAAAAACGACGTGGACATTCTGAACCTGTTCGAAAACGTCGGCCTGCTCGCGTTGGCCTCGGTCGAAATGCCTGCCAACAATCTTGCGTTCATTGCCGAACGCCCTGAAGTCTGATCGAGATCAAAGTCAAACAACCGCGTCCCAATTCATATTCCGGTTTCTAGATATGAAGAAGGGCACTCAGCAATGGCATGGCAAGAAAAACTCTCGGCAACACGTAAGAGTTTGCGAAACCTGAACGGATCCATTCCCGATACGACACGCGCATTCGGAGCGCTTGGCAAAGCCGTCAAAGAGGGCGGGACGCTCGACTACAAGACCAAGGAATTCATTGCGTTGGGCATGTCAGTCACCCTGCGATGCGAACCCTGCATCACCCTGCACACCGAAGCTTTGATCAAGGCCGGTGCGACACGGGAAGAAGTGTCCGACGTGTTGGCCATGGCGATTCAGATGGGCGGCGGCCCAGCCATGATGTACGCGGCCAAGGCGCTGGAATGCTTCGACGAACTGTCTGGATGACAAAAAAGAAAAGGCCCCGAAGGTTTTCGGGGCCTTTCTTGGATCAACCGTCCTTGCGGATGGTTTCGTTTTTCGGGTCGTAGGGGCTGTCGCAGGTCACGACCGCATCCCACAGCTTGTCCTGCATCTTGACCTTCAGCTTTGTGCCTTCGACCGCCAGCTCGGGCTTCACATAGCCCATGCCGATAGATTTCTCGAAGGCCACGGAATACCCGCCCGAGGTCAATCGACCCACGCGTTCACCTTCCGGTGTGTACAATGCCTCGCGGCCCCATGGGTCGGCATCCTCCGGCCCGTCGATCAACAGGGTACAGCACTTCACGCGCACACCGGTCTCTTCCAGCTTGGCCTTGCCGTAAAAGTCTTTCGACAGGTCGACAAAACGTGGCAGGTCGGCCTCCAGCGGGGTCGCGTCACGGCCCAGTTCGGTGCCAAAGGCGCGATATGACTTTTCCTGCCGCAACCAGTTCTGAGCGCGCGCGCCGACCAGTTTCATGCCGTGTTTCTCGCCAGCCTTTTCCAACAGGTCGAACAGGTAGTTCTGCATTTCGATTGGGTGGTGCAGTTCCCAGCCCAGCTCACCGGTATAGGCCACGCGGATCGCGTTGACAGGGCACATGCCCAGTTCGATCTGACGCGCCGACAGCCACGGGAAGCGCTTGTTCGACAGGGCGGTTTCCGGATCGGCGTCCTTGATGACCTCTTTCAGAACGTCACGCGACTTGGGTCCGGCGATGGCGAAGACGCCCCATTGCGTGGTCACGTCCTGGATTTCGACATATCCGAACTCCTCCATCTTGTCCTCGGCCGCCTTGCGCAGATAGTCGGCGTCGTACTCGGTCCAGGCTCCGGCAGAGACGAGGTAATAGTTGTTCTCGCCATTGCGGACGATGGTGTATTCGGTACGGGTGGTGCCGTGCGAGGTCAGCGCATAGGTCAGGTTGATGCGACCGACCTTGGGCAGCTTGTTGCAGGTGAACCAATCCAGGAACTGGGTGGCACCGGGGCCTTTGACGACATGCTTGGTGAAGGCCGATGCGTCGATTAGGCCAACGCCTTCGCGGATCGCCTTGGCTTCTTCGACGGCATATTGCCACCAGCCGCCACGACGGAACGACCGGCTTTCCTTGTCGAAGTTCTCGGGCGCATCGACAGGGCCGAAATAGTTCGGACGTTCCCAGCCGTTGACCCAGCCGAACTGGGCACCGCGTGCTTTCTGCCGGTCGTATGCGGGAACGGTCCGCAGCGGGCGGCAGGCTTCACGCTCTTCGTCCGGGTGGTGCAAGATGTAGACGTGCTCATAGCACTCTTCGTTCTTGCGGGCCGCGAACTCGGTGGTCATCCAGTTGCTGGAATAGCGTTTGGGGTCCAGCGAGGCCATATCGATCTCGGCTTCGCCATCGACCATCATCTGCGCCAGATAGTAGCCGGTGCCGCCTGCCGCGGTGATGCCAAAGCTGAAACCTTCGGCCAGCCACATGTTGCGCAGGCCCGGCGCAGGGCCGACCAGCGGATTGCCGTCAGGCGTATAACAGATCGGGCCGTTGAAATCGTCTTTCAGGCCGGACTCGGCACAGGACGGCACGCGCTCGGCCATGGCCATGTACTGATCCGCGATCCGATCCAGATCCAGCGGGAACAGATCCGCGCGGAAGCTGTCCGGCACACCGTGCTCAAACCGGGCGGGGGCGCCATGTTCATAGATACCCAGGATCCAGCCGCCGCGTTCTTCACGGGCATAGGATTCGTTGTCGGCGTCGCGCACGACGGGGTGTTCCGGGTTACCTGCTTCGCGCCATTTGACCAACTCTGGGTCCTTGTCCATGACGATGAAAGTGTGTTCGACCGGGATCGCCGGCATCTTGATGCCCAGCATCTTGGCGGTGCGCTGTGCGTGGTTGCCCGATGCAGTGACAACATGTTCGGCAGTGATCACAACCTTTTCGTCGCTTTCGACAAGGTTGCCGCCTTTTTCCACCATCTTGGTGCAGGTGACTTCCCAATGGGTGCCGTTCCAGTGGAAGGCATCCGCCTGCATCTTGCGCACGATCTCGACGCCACGCTGACGGGCCCCCTTGGCCATCGCCTGCGTCACATCTGCCGGGTTAATATACCCGTCTTCGGTATGGTAGATCGCGCCCTTCAGATCCGATGTCTCGATCAGCGGCCAGCGTTCCTTGATCTGCTCGGGGGTCAGCCACTCATAGGCAACATCACAGGTTTCGGCGGTAGAGGCGTAGAGCATGTACTCGTCCATGCGCTCCTGCGTCTGTGCCATGCGCAGGTTGCCGACGACGGCAAAGCCCGCGTTCAGCCCGGTTTCTTCTTCCAGCGTCTTGTAGAAGTCGACCGAGTACTTGTGGATGTGCGTTGTCGCATAGGACATGTTGAACAATGGCAGCAGACCAGCCGCGTGCCAGGTGGACCCGGACGTCAGCTCGTCCCGTTCGATCAACATCACATCGTCCCAGCCTGCTTTGGCCAGATGATAGGCAATCGAGGTCCCAACGGCGCCGCCGCCAACAACCAGTGCTTTGACTTGGGTTTTCATAACCGGGCGTCTCCCCTTGAAATCAGTTGACACCATATGGCGCACTTGAGGGGGATCGCGCGACATTCATCCGACCAGTGATATGAAAAAAACGACCCGATCATCGAATGCGGTCGCAGATCGGACATGAAACCCGTGATCTCAACCGCTGGAGCGACAGCGCTTGCTTGTCCCGATCGTGGTGCAGACAAGTTTCCGAACTTCCTCTGACGGTGTCTTCGCCGCGGGGTCCTCGGACTGTGAAGGTTGGGCATCTGCTTCAAGCCGACGTTCCGAAATCCCGACACGCGCGGATACCGAGGCAACATAACCTTTGAAGCCCAGCCCGTTCTCGGATGCCTTGGCCTGCTGATAATAATCCAGCCCAACAATGGCGACCCCGCAGATCGCTGCAAACCCTGCCAGATATTTTGCGCTCATCTCGACCACCTGTTCCTAACCGAGTCGGTGAGACCAGAACATGTGGACGATTTGAAGGCGCAATGCGGGCCAGAACGCGAAAACCGCTAGGATTGGCCCGCCAAAACCTTGCCGGGATTCATGATGTTCTCGGGGTCCAATGCAGCCTTGATTGCAGCCATATACTGCGTGGCGGCGCCCAGTTCCTTGATAAGGTATGGCCGTTTGCCCTGACCGATTCCGTGTTCACCTGTACAGGTGCCTTCCATTGAAATTGCCAGGTCGTTCAACCATCCGACAAACTCTTCGGCTTTGGCAACTTCTTCGGTGTTCTGCATGTCGATCAAAATAAGCGTGTGAAAGTTCCCATCCCCCACATGCCCCACAATTGGCGCGAGCAAGCCAAGATCAGCTGCCTTCTGCTGAGTGCCGGTCACACATTCCGCCAGGCGCGAGATCGGCACGCAGACATCCGTTGAAATACCACGCGCGCCGGGGCGCAGTTGCAGACACGCCCAATACATATCATGGCGCGCCTGCCAAAGCTTGTTCCGTTCTTCGGTGGTCGAGGTCGCAGCAAAATCCGTACCGCCGAACTCCTCGGCGATCTGACCAAAGGTTTCAGCCTGTTCCGCCGCACCGCTTTCAGAGCCATGGAATTCAAGCAGCAGCAACGGCGTTTCCGGAAGACTCAGCCCGGAATAGGCGTTTGCCGCCTGAACCGACATTTCATCCAGCAACTCTATTCGGGCAACCGGAATGCCATACTGAATGGTCATCATCACCGCGCGGCACGCGGCATCGACCGAAGGAAAGGAACACCTGGCCGAACTGATCGCTTCGGGGATGCCCTGCAAGCGCAGAGTCAGCTCGGTGATGATACCCAACGTGCCTTCCGCCCCAATCAGAAGGCGTGCCAGATCATACCCGGCCGATGACTTCTTGGCCCGGTGACCGGTACGGATGATCTGGCCGTCCGGCATGACCGCTTCGAGGCTGAGAACGTTGTCCCGCATCGTTCCGTATCGCACCGCATTGGTGCCCGACGCGCGGGTCGCGGCCATACCGCCCAGAGATGCATTCGCCCCCGGGTCAATCGGAAAGAACAAACCCTGATCCCGCAAATGAGTATTCAGCGCCTCGCGCGTGACGCCGGGCTGCACGACACAATCCAGATCTTCGGCGTGGACAGCCAGCACCTTGTCCATCTGCATCAGATCGACCGAGATCCCCCCTGCTGGCGCATTCACATGCCCTTCCAGCGACGTTCCCGTGCCAAAGGGAATCACCGGCACCCGGTGCGCGGCACAGGTTTTGACAATTTCCGACACGTCCTGCGTAGTATGCGGGAAAACCACAGCATCCGGGCTCTGGTTCTCGATCCAGGTGGTGGTGTGCCCGTGCTGTTCACGAATCGCGGCACCCGTTTGCAACCTGTCGCCAAAACGTTGTTTCAGAACGCCTATGACGGTTTCGATACCTGTTTCATTCCGAGGCAAAGCGGTCGCCTGCATCATCGTCATCCTCCCCTGTCCCCGGCACGTCGCGGGCCCTTCTGTTCATGACTAAAGGGCCCGCAACGTGCGGGCAATCCCCACAAATACCAAGGCCCTATTCGCCCAGCGCAATACCCTCGCGACGGGGGTCGGCACCACCGCTCAGCCCGTCGCCGATTTCGATGGCGTGAAGGCCAGATGTCAGGTCACGCGGGTTTACCTCAAACCCAAACTGGGTCAGCCCGTCGGAAAAGCCTTCGGCAGATGTGCCGGCCTCGACATCATATGTCCCGAAACGATTGACAAGATGCGGCAGCGACACGGCTTGCTGCACATCCATACCCCAGTCGGCCCATGCGATAATCGATTTGGCCACATAGCCGATGATCCGACTGCCACCCGGCGAGCCAATCGCCAGAACCGGCGCGTCATCCTGCATCACGATGGTCGGGCTCATGGACGAACGCGGGCGTTTTCCGGGCTCCAGCCGGTTGGCGATCGGCACACCATCGCTGTGGGTCTTGAACGAAAAATCCGTCAGTTCGTTGTTCAGAAGGAACCCGTTCGTCATCAGGCGTGAGCCAAAGCCGTTTTCGATGGTCGTGGTCATCGACAGCACGTTGCCATAGCTGTCTACAATCGAGATATGCGAGGTCGAAGGCAGCTCCAGCGACACATCATCCGCCCAGTTCAGCGCGTGGTCGAATTCCGGCTGACCGGGCCCGACATCTGCCAACGCGCCTTCGTTGTTCAGCAATTCCGTTCGTTGCGACAGGTAGGCCGGATCAACCAGCCCTTTGGTCGGCATGGGCACGAAATCGCTGTCGGCCATGTACCGGCCGCGGTCCGCAAAGGCGAGGCGCGAAGCGTCTCCGATCAACCGCCAGGCCTCGGCGCTTTCCGGCCCCATAGCCGCCAGATCATAACTGTTCAGCATCCCCAGAATTTGCCCCACGGTCAGCGCACCCGACGACGGCGGGCCCATGCCGCAGACTTCATAGGCCCGGTATTCCGCGCAAACCGGCTCGCGCTCGATCACCTGATACAGCGCAAGATCCGCACCCGACAGAACACCGGGATTGCCCGGAGCGTTGCGAACCGTGCGCACGATATCCGCTGCAATCTCACCGCCATAGAAACCGGCCGCCCCATCGCGGGCCAGCACACGCAGAGTTTCGGCATAAGCTGGGTTCATCAGGCGCTGCCCCTGTTGCAGCGGTGCGCCCCCCGGCAGGAAATATTCAGCGGTTTCCGGGAAGCGTGACAGGCGCTCGGCATCGTTTTCAACAAGGCTGGCCAGACGTGGGGACACCAGGAACCCTTCATCCGCCAACCGGATTCCATCGGCAAACAATCCGGGCCACGAGGAACGCCCCCAGCGGCGATGTGCCTCTTCCAGCAAGGCAGGTGTGCCCGGCGTCCCCACGGACAGCCCACCGACAACCGCATCGAAGAATTTCAGCGGCTCACCGTTTTCGTCCTGAAACAGGGTCGGTGTGGCCGCCAGCGGCGCCGTTTCTCGCCCGTCCAGAGTTGTCATCCGACCGGTCGCTGCATCGTACCAGACCAGAAACGCACCGCCGCCCAAGCCCGAGGATTGCGGTTCGACCAGGCCCAGCACGACCTGCACCGCAACCATGGCGTCTGCGGCAGACCCACCTGCGCGCAATACTCTGGCGCCGGCCTCCACCGCCAGCGGGTTGGCCGCGGCAACCATCCAGTTCTGGGACGTGACCGGAACGCCATCCAGTTTGGCCTCAAGCGCCGAGATGACCTCGTCGGTCATGGCCTGTACCTGCCCTTCCGTCGCCGTTTCGGGTGCAACGGCATCGGTCGCTTCCTGAGCGAACCCCGGAGCTGCAAAACAAAATGCAGAAAACAGTAGAACTGAAACACGTCTCATCTGATCAAATCCTCCAATACATCCCTGACTATCAAAATTGCGCGCCGAACACGCTCTGAACAAGTCCAAGCTGCACGCCATCAACACATGGCCGACGTCCGCAGCACGCGTTAAGGCTTTGCGTCGCCTACCAATCGATCCTGATCATAGTGGGTCATACCGCGGAACTCGGGCAACCACGCTTCACGCCGGGTGACCCAGCTTTCATATGTTGGCGTCAACTGATCTGGCACATCAAGGCATCCAAGATGCACCTCCACTTCGGTTCCGCTGCGCGCAAAGACCGGAGAGCCGCAGACGGGGCAAAAGAACCTGTCAGCATAACCACGCGCTTCGCCGGAAACCTCTATTCTGTCTTCCGGGAAAACGGCCGCCGCATAGAACACTGCGCCATGATGCTTGCGGCAGTCCAGACAGTGACAGATTCCGACCCGCAATGGGCGACCCGAAGCCCAGATGCGCAGATTTCCACAACGGCACCCTCCTTCATAGACGTCCATTCCTGCTCCTTTCCAGAGCGCTACAGCATCGCTGGCACAACCTGATCCGGCGGGCGGTGGCCGTCTTCGAAGGTCTTGATGTTGATGATGACCTTCTCGCCCATCTCCACCCGGCCCTCGAGCGTGGCTGATCCCATATGAGGCAACAGAACCACATTGGGCAGCTGCCGCAGGCGCGGGTTCACGTCAGTGCCCTGTTCGTAGACATCCAGCCCCGCCCCCGCAATTTCACCTGCGCGGATCATCCGGGTCAGGGCGTTTTCGTCCACGACTTCACCACGTGACGTGTTGACGATCACTGCCGAAGGTTTCATCAGTTTCAGACGACGTGCGTTCATCAGATGGAAGGTCGACGGCGTTGAGGGGCAATTGACCGAGATCACATCCATCCGCGCGACCATCTGATCGAGGCTTTCCCAATATGTTGCCTCCAGCTCCTGCTCGGTCTCGGGGCGCAGCCTGCGACGGTTGTGATAATGGACCTGCATTCCAAACGCGTTCGCACGCCGCGCCACCGCCTGCCCGATCCGGCCCATGCCCAGAATGCCCAGACGACGACCTCCGATACGGCCTCCCAGAAAAGCGGTGGGCGCCCAGCCGGACCAATCTCCCTGCTGCATCACGCTCAGTCCTTCGGGAATGCGTCGGGTAACCGCCAGAATCAGGGCCATGGTCATATCGGCGGTGTCATCGGTCAGAACCCCAGGCGTGTTCGACACCAGAATCCCACGCTGGCGCGCGGTGGACACGTCAATATTGTCGACACCGGCACCGTAATTGGCGATGAGCTTAAGCCTTTCGCCCGCCTGCCCCAGCAGACCGCCATCAATCGCATCCGTTACCGTAGGCACCAGGACATCGGTGTCCTGCACTGCGGCCACCAGTTCTTCGCGCGTCATCGGAGTGTCATCGTCGCGCAAGCGCACATCAAACAACTCGCTCAAACGTGTTTCGACCGCTTCGGGCAACCGTCGCGTAACGACAACACTCAAACGTTCTCTTGGCACCTCGGCCCTCCCACTGCTTTGCAAACGGACGCGCGCCATGGCATCGTGGCGCAGGATAAGGCGGGGCACAAGAACCCCTTTGGCACTGAGTCGACCTTTTTTCGGAACCGGATCAACAGGCATAAGAGCAGGCAGTCAGTGAGTGGTATTCGACCGGTAAATTGCCGCTGTCTGGCGGCACTATCCGTATTTCTGATCATGTTAGGTGCATGGGCTGCTCATGCCGACGTGAAACGAGGATCCGTCACCAACCTCCCCCTGCCCCGTTATGTCTCGATGAAAGCAGCAGAAGGTAACGTGCGACGCGGACCTTCTTTGACACATCGAATCGACTGGGTGTTCAAACGACGCGGAATGCCGCTTCAAGTCACTGCCGAATACGGCAACTGGCGACGGGTTCAGGACCGCGACGGCGCTGGAGGCTGGGTTCACTACGCCCTGTTGTCGGGTGTTCGGACAGTACTGATTGAATCTGAAATGCTGCCTGTCTATGCCCGACCCGATCCGACCTCCCCCGTGAATGCGCATTTCGAATCCGGGGTTGTGGCCCGACTGGGAACCTGTTCGCTGGACTGGTGCCGGATCACCGCCGGCGGGTATCGGGGTTGGACCTTGAAGTCGAACCTTTGGGGGGTCGACCCGTCCGAGATTCGCGAATAACCACAGGGCCGACCTTCCCCTGCTTTGCGGACACGCAACAAGGTGTTTGAGTTTCCCGCCGATATGCTGTGAAACTCGACCAAAACGGAGGCGATCATGCGCGCAGTTACATATTCCACCTTCGGAGACCCCGCCGATGTCCTGCGGATACAGGACCTCCCTCCGGTCCCGCCGGGTCCGGGCGAGGTCACGGTAGAGCTGTCCTTTTCCGGAGTGAATCCTTCCGACGTCAAAGCCCGCGCCGGGACCAGACCGGGCGTGGCAGAACCCCCATTCCCCCTGATCATCCCGCACAGTGACGGCTCTGGCGTGATCTCGGCCGTTGGCGACGGAGTTTCCGCATCTCGGATCGGTCAGCGCGTGTGGATCTGGAACGGGCAATGGCAACGCCCTTTCGGCACCGCCGCCAGCCACATCACCCTTCCCGATGCCCAGGCCGTGGCTCTGCCGGATGCGGTGTCGTTGCGGACCGGCGCGATTCTGGGCATTCCCGGTCTTACCGCCTGCCACGCGGTGTTTTCAGGCGGCCGTCCCGATGGGCAAACGATCTTGATACACGGTGGCGCGGGCACCGTCGGCTTTCTGGCCGTTCAGCTTGCCAAATGGGCAGGCGCGCGCGTGATCGCGACGGCCAGCCCTCGCAACTTTGACCGGGTCCGGGAAGCCGGCGCAGATATCGTGATTGATTACGCCAGCGAGGATCTTTCCACCGAAATTCTCGATACAAATGAAGGAAAGACAATCGGCCGAATCATCGACGTCGAATTCGGCCGGAATATTCAAACAAACGCCACGGTCATCGCCGAGAACGGTCGCATCAACGCCTATGGCTCTGCCCAAGACATGACCCCCGTGTTTCCGTTCGGACCGATGATGTTCAAAGCCATGACGCTTGAGACCATTTTGATTTATCTTCTTCCTCCGGATCTTCGTACCAATGCCGTGAAGACCCTTCACAAGGCCTTGACGGATGGCGCTTTGACCTGCCCTGTTCAAAAGGTCTTTGCACTTGAGGAATGCGCGTCTGCGCATGCAATGGTGCAGGATGGAAACCGGACCGGAGCCGTGTTGATCGACACCAAATGACCGCCCTGAAAAAAATCTGTTCAACGTGAGTTTTTTTGACAAAACGCTCTTGATCCCTGCCAACAACAATCGTAGACAGCCGCTCACCGTTGGGGTGTAGCCAAGTGGTAAGGCAGCGGTTTTTGGTACCGTGTATCGTAGGTTCGAATCCTACCACCCCAGCCAGATCATCAGAACATCGTTACTCCGATACCTGTTGACAC